>NZ_KZ477993.1:0-164750 GCF_002837185.1 Pseudomonas fluorescens
TTTGGGCGCTATCATAGCGCCCGATTGAAGTGTCCAAAATCATTAGGCCAGTTCAAGCCCCCTCCCACATTGTTTTCTGCTGTCAGATAAATTGGGTTTAACCCGAACCTCGCCCACCTCGCGTCTGACCTTGTGAACGGCTCATTCATTCACGAGGCCCAGCCCATGTCCCGCCCTCTGCTCTCCCTGCGTCCTGCTGCCCAAGGCTTCACCGTTACCCTGCTGGTAGCGCTGGCCGGATGCGGGCTGTCGTCGTCCCCCGACCTGGCGAAACCAGCGGAGCCCATCGCAACGCTTCAACGCGCGCCGGCCCAGGGCGCAGTGGTCAAACGCATGGTCATGCCTGCCCCAATGATGATGCGGGAGACGGCGACCCTGGCTGAGCGCAGCGAACCCCGCGAGCAATACGCCAACCTGCCCGACAACCCCGTGCATCGCGTCGCCGAAACCCCGGTCTCCACCTTCAGCGTGGATGTCGACACCGGCAGCTACGCCAACGTACGACGCTTCCTCAACCAGGGCCGCCTGCCGCCCGAAGGCGCTGTAAGGCTGGAGGAAATGGTCAACTATTTCCCTTACGACTACGCGCTGGCTACCGATGGCTCACCCTTTGGCGTCACCACTGAAGTCGCCGCCACGCCGTGGAACCCGCGCACGAAACTCTTGCGCATCGGCATCAAGGCCTGCGACAAAACCGTGGCAGAACTGGCCCCGGCCAATCTGGTGTTCCTGGTGGATGTGTCCGGCTCCATGGACCGTCGCGAAGGCTTGCCGCTGGTCAAAAGCACCCTGAAATTACTGGTGGATCAACTGCGTGATCAGGACCGGGTGTCATTGGTGGTCTACGCCGGTGAGTCCCGCGTGGTGCTCAAGCCCACCTCCGGCCGTGACAAAACCACAATCCGCAACGCCATCGACCAACTCACCGCCGGTGGCGCCACCGCTGGCGCGTCCGGTATCGAACTGGCCTACCAGATGGCCCGCGAAGGCTTCATCGACCAGGGCATCAACCGCATCCTGCTGGCCACCGACGGCGACTTCAACGTGGGCATCAGCGACTTCGACAGCCTCAAGCAAATGGCGGTCGACCAGCGTAAAAGCCGCATATCGCTGACCACCTTGGGGTTCGGTGTGGACAACTACAACGAACACCTGATGGAACAACTGGCTGACGCCGGTGACGGCAACTACGCCTACATCGACAACTTGCGTGAGGCACGCAAGGTGCTGGTGGAGCAACTCAGTTCGACCCTGGCGGTGGTGGCGCGGGATGTGAAATTGCAGGTGGAATTCAACCCGGCCCAGGTCAGCGAATACCGCCTGCTCGGCTATGAAAACCGCGCCTTGAAACGTGAGGACTTCAACAACGATAAAGTCGATGCCGGCGAAATCGGCGCAGGGCACACGGTGACTGCGTTGTATGAAATCGTGCCGAAGGGCGAGAAGGGCTGGCTGGAGCCGTTGCGCTATGCCAGAGCGCCTGCGGCTGAATCCACCTCGGCCGAACTGGCGACGGTGCGCGTACGCTATAAACCGGCTGCGGGCGGTGACAGCCAGTTGATCGAACGGGCCGTCGGTAAAACGTCCACCGAGCCCAGCGACGACCTGCGCTTCAGTGCCGCCGTAGCCGCCTTCGCCCAACAGCTCAAGGGCGAAGGCCGCTACACTGGCAACATGAGCTTGCAGGACACCGCCGCCCTGGCCCGCTCGGCCCGAGGCGACGACCCGTTCGGCCTGCGCAATGAATTCGTGCAACTGGTCGAACTGGCCCAAAGCCTAAAACCCTGATCCCGAGCACAATGAGGATCAAATGTGGGAGGGGGCTTGCCCCCTCCCACACTTAGATCTGCTTCGATCTGACAGAAGGAGTTCGCCCACTACATGGCCGTTCCAGACGATCCACCCAGCGACGAATCGCTGCTGGCCCGCTACCGCACCGGCGACGCTGCTGCGTTCGAAGCCTTGTACGCCCGGCACCGCCAGGGCCTGTATCGCTTCCTCGTATCCCTGTGCAACAAACCCGAACTGGCCGAAGAAATCTACCAGGACACCTGGCTCAGCCTGATCCGCAGCACCACCCAGCCACAAGGCCGGGCGAGTTTTCGCACCTGGCTGTTCCAGATTGCGCGCAACCGCCTGATCGACCACTGGCGCAAGCACGGCCTGCACAACCCGCTGCATGACAGCTACGACGAGTTGCTGCACGCCCAGCCCGACGACAGCGCTGGCCCCGAACAGCAACTGAGCCTGAACCGCGACCAGGCGCGCCTCGACGCCGCCGTGCAAGCCTTGCCCGAAGACCAGCGCGAAGTCTTCCTGCTGCGCCTGCACGGCGACCTCGAAGTCCCGCAAATCGCCACCCTCACCGGTGCCCCGCTGGAAACCGTTAAAAGCCGCTTGCGCTATGCCCTGCAGAAATTGCGGCGCTTGCTGGCTGACGAGGTAACTGTATGACCGACGCCCGAGACCCGAACGATCCGCGCGACGAAGCGCTGATCCAACACTATCGCCAGAACAGCGCCGGCGAACCGCCCGCATTCCTGGACGCATTCATTCTGAACGCCGCCCGCCGCGAAGCGCCTGCCCCCAAGCTCAGCCTGTGGCAACGCTGGCTGCGGCTGTGCCAGCAACCGCGTTGGCAGATGGCGTTTGCCAGCGTGGCCGGTGTGGCGCTGCTGGCGGGCGTGATCACGCGCAGCCCCGAGCTTGCCCCGGTACAAAACACGCGCCTCGCCGCCCCGGCAACTTTATCCGCGCCTGCGCCCATGAGCGCGCCGCCGCGGGTCGAGTCGTTCAGCGCCGAAATGAACAGTGATGCCTTGCCCCAAGGCAAGCTGGCCAAGCGCGCAGTGCCTGACCCGCTGGAGCAGGGCTTGCAGGAAGTGTTGCGCCTGCGCGCGGCAGGCGATGAGGGTGCCGCGACGGTGAAACTGGCCGAGTTGCAAAAACGCTTTCCTGCGCAAAATCTTGAGGAGCGGCTCAAGGCATTGCAGCCTCACTGACCCCGTGGCGATGGTATCGCGCGATACCATCGCCCCTGTTCACTCATCTTGCACTGAACCTATTACGCAATAGCCCAATGCCATGGATGCTATTTGCTATCATTCGTCGAGCATGGTAGCCCAGAAGTTTAAAGTGAATTTAAAGTACGAGTTGATATGAGTAAAAAATATCTTATTGAGAATTTTATGATCTCCATTTTCATATTTGTTCTCTTCTTTACCGACATTTTTGGAGAGAGCACTTTTCTGAAGGATATTAGCTTCACTGCTCTGATGTTAGGAGCAGGCAGTATTTTCCTGTTTCCGTTCTCTCGATTTATAATCGAGCAGACAGCGCTTCGATTCACACGTCGTGAATTCTGGACGACCGGCTTATTGACGGAGTCGTCTGGGAAAAACGGGCTGTATGTGATTTTTTATATGGTTTGCATCGCTTTTGCCATTCCGGCCGTGCTTGGGTATCTATTCTATTCAGCACTAAAAAAAGTGGCCTGAAAAGGCCACTTCGTGTTTTTAGAAAGGAAGCACCGCGTCGAGTGCATCGTTAAATTGCTTAACACGTTTATCGTCAATAAATGCACTGACAAATGCCATGATCAGCGCAAACGCTACAATCCCGACGGGTGACGAAACAGTCACGCCGAACGCGAAAGCAATCAGGCCTGTTGCTGCAGCACCTGCAAACAGTGTTTCCACTTTCAGTGCAGTGTTATTCCAATCGCCTGTCGCGTAGCTTTTACTCACTTCATTATGCAAGTCATAGGCATCAACGGCTTTGCCCACATAGCCAAAGCCTTTGGCAAACCTGTTCAGGTTTTTTCCCAGTTCAGCGCTATCAAGCGAATCCAGGGCATTGACGATGGCCGCGCGGTCAGCCGCACTGAATTTCTTATCCAGAGCACCCTTGTATTGCTCAAAGGCATTCAGGGCCTCTTGTGCGCTGCGAAGCTTTTTGCCCTTCGCACTTTCGGCCAATTCTGCTGAGAGCGTAGACATTTGCTGCCCAAATTTTCCTCCGATCTCCTTGTAAAAATCAGCAGTGAATTTAATGGCATCTTTGATTTGCGCATCGGCCTTTGCCTGCTCTTCGGCAAGACGCTCCGCTTCAGCTTTTGCTGCGGCTTCGGCAGCCAGGCGTTCAGCCTCTGCCTGCGCCGCAAGACGTGCATCTTCCTCCGCTTGAGCGGTAGCGATCAAACCCGTCAAGGCGTTAGATTTTTCAGTCAACAATCGAATCTTTTCAGACAGGTATCTGCTTTTATAGGCCGCGCTATAGGAGTCGGCAAGTGCCTGATACGCGTGTTTGAAGCCCAACCGATCTTTATATTCAAGATTGACGAAATCCACCGCATTGTGCGGTATATCTTTTAGTAGAGGATCTCTGCCGAAGTAAGCGTTGGCCGCCGCAAGACTGGCAGTAAGGTCAGCCTGTGAGGTGTTGATTAGAGCATCAACGACGGTTTTTTCTTTCCTGGATTTTTCCAGTGCCGAAAGAGCATCCGCCCCAACGGCTGCGGCAACCTCCGAGTCGATCTCGGCCAGCAGGTTTGGCAGGTTGGCAGCGTACGAATCTGCAATCTGCTTTTGCGCCCTGACCGCCAGCGCCACCTTCGTCATCGTACTGTCAGGATGGCTGAAGTTCATCTTTCGCATGAGCGCATCGATGTCTGAAAAATCAACGATTTTCCCATCCCACGGCAAAGGCTTGGCAATAAAACCTCCCCCTGGCAGCGGCCCAGGAGGAAGGGGCAGTGGCGGCTCTGGCGTTACGATAATTGGGGGTAGAGTAATGTCTGTCATGAAATATCTCCTTGATATTTAGCTTCCTTGAGAATGCCCACCTTCCTGACGATTGCAGGGGAGGGCAAACGGTGTGAGGCAGAAGCCATCACACCCACACTGTACATAAATACAGCATTAAGGCCAATAAAAATATGCATTTGTGCATATTTCTGGAGGGGCTTCATCTGGCAAAACTAGAGAACAAAAAAGCCCCAGGTCTTTCGACCTGGGGCTTTTTCGTTCGTATATGGTGCCCCCGGCGTCGTTTGAACTGGACAGTAAAAGCCGCGTATTTATTGGGTATATTTGGTGGTTATTCGGTTAGGCATACACGTGGGCATACACGGCGCTTCCTTCTGGCCACTTTTTCGAGGTAGGTAAAGCAACACCAGATGGTT
Organism: Pseudomonas fluorescens; assembly: GCF_002837185.1. GTDB lineage: Bacteria > Pseudomonadota > Gammaproteobacteria > Pseudomonadales > Pseudomonadaceae > Aquipseudomonas > Aquipseudomonas fluorescens_AM. The sequence goes on from NZ_KZ477993.1 coordinate 5,183, forward strand.
GGTGATGTGTTGCCATCCAGCTGAGTAGTTACTTCTTCGTTCGACCTTCTGCAGCAAGTGAGGCAAGCGCAAGGGTGATAAATCCTGCATTTCCATCCAGGGTATCCAGTGCCCCTCGAATGTTCTGTGCCACTTCTGTAGATCCTCTTTGCTCAACCCAGTTTGACAGCTCCTCGATAGCTGCCCCCAGGGCCAGTTGGTTTTCATTCATGCGCTTGAGTAATGACGCAAGCAAAGGTGTGTCTTCCATGATGTTCTCCCGCCATGTTGTCAGGTCGTCAATCTACCTCGAGCCAGTCGCATTGCATATCAGCTGTCCTCACCACCTGGTGATCGGAAATCACGCTGGTCATCTTGATTCCCTAGATGCGAAGTTGCATGGACTTGACCACCCATTTGCATTCGACTTGACCAGTCGTTTGCATCGGATTTGACCAGCATGCTGGGTGGCTTTGATCGGCAAAAAACGGCCAAAAGCTGCCGCTACTTGAGATAAACCTCAAGCGTTCCAACGCCCGAAAAGAGCCCCCCGTAACCGCAAAACAAAGCCTGTCAACATGCCTCTCAACGCGTCGCACATTGACCTATCCGAACAAAATCTTTAAGCGCCGCCTGATAAAGCGTCAATGGCTGATTGTCCGTATTGAATAGTGCAAACGGAATCATCGTGAGATGTGAAAACGACGTGGAGTTTATCGAGTAGGTTTTCTGCCTGCAAAAGCGCTGATCCTTATTCAATATAAAATCGAACTTGAAAAGGTTTGTCCGCGTACACCAACTGGGGATCAAACCCAGACTCAGGCCCGTCAAGTAATCTTGTCCGCAAGCGCCGCCAGATGAGAACTCCGAGATCTTTATTTCTAATGCCGGCAGGGTCGGAGCGGCGAGGCTGGAGCCCGTATCCTGTGCATCGGAAATGACTTTGAGTGTCGCTGCGTATGCGTCCTTGCCGAAGCGACTGTCTTTCCATGGGGAGTTTATTGCGTAACTGAAGCTGGAGATGATTTCTTGTGTTTCGGGTTCAGCGGGTTCGTTGATTGTCGGCTGGGACGAATAAGATGTGCAGCCGGAACAGAGTATCGCAATGCTGACAAACACAAATCCGTTGGCTATTAAGCGACGCATACTCAATTTTCCCTAACTATCAATTAGCCGACATTCCTGTCACTTAATGCCGTATAGCATCTTATCTACACGCCGGATTGCTGAATCAGCATAACAGGGCAGACTGTACGCGCGACACATCGGGAGAGAGAAAAGGCCACCGCCATGCGTTCTTTGCCCCAATCCGATGCGAACGATTGGCCAAGTCGAATGCAAATGAGTGGGCAGGTGCAATGCAAATGGGCGGTCAGATGGAGTGCAATTACCCACCCTAGAGGCCAACAATGTGGTGTAGGGCCAATTTGGAAAGGCAGCATCAGAGCACATATCCAGCCCCCTCCAAAACTGGTGTAACCGGTGTTACGAGTGTAACGCCCTTCACCAAACGCCCGGTTTCATTGGCTTTCATGCCTGTTACACAGTTGGGCGACATAGCGTACCCCCGATGTAACGCTGCCCCTGCGTGTAACGCTAAAGTCAGCATCCGGATGTTGTGGGCAGGCGCATTGCGCTCGAGCCTACCAAGCGAATTTCGCTGGCTCCGCCTTTCGATGAGAGGAAATCACGCTGGGGACCCTGAAAGCTTTAGCATCACACGGGGCATGAAACCCGCGGGATCGTGGTAGCGACAACCACACCAGCTTACTGAAATTTCAACGTTGAAATTGAAAGGTTCTTGAAGAAAGAAGGGCATCGTTACCGTATTGGTAACGGTACTCGCAGACGGCTGAAAAGGTAGGGCATATGCACAGGTGAACTGTAGTTCACCTGGTTCACCTGTTCACTAAGCTGGGCGCACTTTCGCTAACACGATCCCGCGGGTTCTATGCCCCGTGTCTTCCCAAAATACCCAGGGTCCCCGGTGAGGTTCCGATTCATAGAGCAGATGCACTGTGAATAGCAACTCGCTAAGCCGGGCACCTTTCCGCTGACATGAACAGGAGAGTTTCCTATCCTTTATTCAAGGGGATACTGCGATTTTCAAGTGTGAGCGCTATGCTCATGACCCTTATCGCTGATGGTTTATCTGCTTTCGGGGCCTGGGGAGCTAAAATTGGTGTTACAGGCTGCACGGGTGTTACGTCTGACAGCGGTTCTTGAGCTCTGGGCTCCCAGTGTTGGCTTATAATTTGAGGAGCTTTTCGACCATTCGCTGCCATTCGCAACGAGCAGCTATCTGCCAAGAGGTTGCTCTCACTCCCCACGCGTCAAATCACATCCCAATGGCCGGTAAGGGTCTGTCGCGGATACGACAAGCATCGTCGCTAGAGCATAACTGTTTGTGCATGAGTCATTGGATCGACCCTTCCGTTATCAGCTAGGAGCTAGCTGTTAATTTAACAAAGTTGAAAACGTAGTCCCCGCAAGATAAATCTTATGCCGAATGTAGGTGACTAGCAAAAGCTAATTCAAGTGACTTTGGTTAGGTTGGTAGATGTTCTACTATTAAACCAACAATTACTTTTGATCCGGCTAGCTTTCGAATTTTTTCTTGATAGGTATTAGGTCTGGCATGGAAGTGGATTCTACCCTTGTCGTAAGTGAATTTTGTATGCCATTCACATGTGATATGACTATCGTTGATTTCAACGCGTCTTCTCGCCATAGCGCCTCTATTACCATGAGTTTTTACGCTCTCAGGAGAAATTTCAACTCCCTTGCTGGCTGCTAGTTGTATTATTGTCGCAGGAAGATCGTTTTCAAAATGCAAAATCGCAAAATCATTTAAATAAGATAAGTGAGCTATGATAGATTGTGAGTGATCTCGGTAGCTAATCCCCATTCGCTTTAGGTTACTAGGGTTTGCGTGAAAATAAATATTTGGAAACAATAGATCGCCAAAAGCTTCCAGCTGTTCCGCCGGCATGTCTAATGCGCTAAACAAAAATCGCAATGCATTTAGATAGCAGGTTTGGTCAGAAACAATATACATTTTACTGCTGCGCCACCAGTTGTTGGCACTATAATTAAATCCTGTAATATATCCTCCTGCTCCTAGTCTGGCTAGCTCAACCGCACTCGCTTCAAGCACACGGTTTTCCTGGGTTAACACGCACTCCCCTCTCTCGATGGCCATATCAAATCGAAGGATAAGATCTCGATAATCACCGTCTGAAGAATGCGCATAAAGGAGTTCTGCGAAACTTATTTCCTGAAAGGTCAGGGAGTGCAAATTATGGGTGTAGTATAAATTTGTAAGTGGTGATGAAGAGACTTTGTCCATGATCTCTACAATATTTTCAAGTCCAGGTAGCCGCTCGGCTAAACTGTTGAGGCAGTGGGCAACAAAGTTTTCATCCATGAAAAAGTTCATCATAGTTTTCCTGTTGCCAAAGCTCGAAGATTTTTTGAATGTTGGTCAAAGAAACCTTCAGGCCATTTGTCGAGTTTGCCATCTGGTCGTAGTACTACTTGCTCGGCGTGCGTTGAATCGTCCGATTTTTTAGTGAAGTAGTAGAGTCGAATATTTTCAGCGACTATATTGTCTTTGAGTTTGACCGCGAGTCTAATTCCATCTAATACGTGATCGCTATGGGTTTCAATTAGAACTTGTACTCCAGCAAATGAAGCCATTGCCGCTAAGATGCCGAGACTAGTTTGTCCGCGAGGATGTAGATGAGCTTCAGGGTTTTCTAGGATAAGGAAAGCGCCAGAGTGTTTGATTCGCTCGAACCAGTGTGCCACTCGGGGATCTGAATCATCAACCACGTGGGCAGGCATAGTAAGAAGTGAGAGAACAATTGGTAGTCCATAGCTTATCCCGTACCCTGAGTTGGTCGGTCTATATCCATCAATCGACATATGTGACATATCAAATTTTTCTTGTACGCCGAAATCCAATCTGACGCCGGGAGCAATGTCGCTCATCCACCAATTTAATTGGGTTTTCAGCGTGTTCCCAAGTGCACTGGGATGTCTCAGGCATTCAGCGATGATGCATCCCTCCAAGAGTGCGGTATAGTGGGCGGCATATTCGCCATTTTGACCTATGGACAACGAGGATATGTCGTCACCTAATGTTGGAAGGCCGACACGAGGACCAAATCGATCGGCAGATATGAATTGCGTGACAGGTGCAAGGTTTCTTCGCTCATGCAAGAAAGAGTTCTTGGATATGGATAAAGATATATCTGTGCCGTCCTGCTTCGTTACCTCGATTTCTATCGGGTCATTTGCGCCAGCGTGACGTGAGCGTAACTCGGCATAACCTCCAAGCCCACTGATATATGGACCACCACCAGCGAACTCCGACAGACACATTCGGAGTGCTTGGATGGCAGTGCTTTTCCCAGTGTTATTCAAACCAGTAAATACAGTTAGGTTGCTTAATTCGAGTGTTTGGCTTTCAAAAGATTTGAATTTTTTTATGGATATACTATTAAGCACGCTGATATTCCTTTAGCAGTGTTATTGCTCTTGAGTATCTATCTCTCACGCCGGCAGGGTCACTACCGTACTTTCCAATTGCATCAGCAAACGCATCATCATCTAACATCTTGTGGTATTTCAGCAGGAAATGCTGTTTATCGGCGATGATCGATTCAAAGGTTGGTTGGTTAATTCGTGCGAGCAATACAGTCCACATTTCAAAAAGCGATTTATTGACAGGTGTCTTTCTTCTATTTTCATGCGATCTTCTAAACGCATGTTCTCCAAATAGTGAATCGCTTCTGTTAAGCGCTCTCTTAAATGCTTCAGTTAGTTGGATTTTATCATATCTTATTCGAAGGGGGATGGTGTGCTCATTGTTTACATGGCGCATGGTATCTGCCAGAAACTCATCCATATCTCCTTTGAAATCTTCTCTTTTCCTCAAGTAAAAAGATATAAAGCGCAGCACCAATTCTCGTCCGGCCATGCGGTCATCTTTTACGGTTTTACCCACAACCCTTTGGTAGACTGAATTGTCAACTAGCTCCCTCAGTAAATCTGATGCTTCACCTTGATAGAGAGCGTGTCTTATTTCTTGGGTTGAAAGTCTCATGCCTCCAGTATTAATTCTTTTAAATATGTTTCTTTTGACTTTTTCCGGGGTGTCAGGATTGATTATTGTAAAGGAAAGCTCAGCTTCCATGACATTGTTGATAATGCGCGCCGCGTCGAGCTTTCGATTTATCGTGTAAAAATCCTTCCCGTCGAAAGATTCGCCCCAGAATTCTAACCCTTTAAGTTTAAAACCTTTGCCGTCGCCGTCTTCACCTAGAATAAAATCTTTTATCGTCGTTAGCCGTTGAAGCCCATCTACTACTTCCCATACCCCATCCTTATCCTCAGATACATAAAACATGGGCAATGGAATTCTAAGCATCATAGATTCTATGAGCAAGCTCTTACGCTTAGTATCCCAGACAAAGTTTCGCTGAAAGTTTGGAGCCAGGGTTATGGTATGGTTGCGTATCCTTCTGAGCACAGTATCTAGCGCTACAATTTTTGAAGACAAAGAAATAGACGCAGGATCAAAGGGTTCTCCGGTTTTAAATTGGTTTCCCTCTTGTTCTCTCTCCACGCCGGAGCCGACGCCTTCGTCCGCTAGATCTTCTTGAATATTAACGGTCATTAAATATTTCCTCACATAGCGGTATTTTCCAGGTCACTCATTTTTCTATTTACGCGCCAGCCATTTGGACCTAGGTATCTTCCTGTGGGACGCTCGGCGAGCCCTGGAGTCTTCTGAGTATGACTCTAGGCTGATTCGAGACCAATAGATGTTCAAAATGAGTAGCGCACCGAAAAAATCCGAAGGCGGTAAATTTACACATTGCTTAACTGAGCGAGAAGCTTTTACGACCGAAGCCTTGGCCTCAATCCATTTTTTTTGTACCCACTGGGGATGCCTGAGGAAGGTCTGCTGGTAGCCGTTCTTTGCCGATCGTCACTACGGCGTGAGTGCGCTGGTCAAGTCGAATGAAAACGCTTGTTCAGCACGGATGCAATTGACTTGTCAGTGGCAGGGCAACTGAATGGTCAGGTCCACGCAATTTCGCAATAAATGCTCACAACAGCTAACGGGATAACGTAGCAGAATGCTATGACCTCCCTCAACAGTTCGCTGTCGTGCGCTATTGAGGCTATCCTGTTGCTCATTTGTCGATATCAATCTCGAGAGCTCTCAACACCGCGACAAGGGCATGATCACAACCTTCGGCCAAGTGGAAGAAGTGCGCACGGAAATTTCCATGGGTGTTACGGGCTTCCCGAATAGCGACAGCTTTCTTTTCGTTGGTCGCATGTCCCCGGATCTCATTACGAAGCTCATGGAGCTTTCTCATCGGCGCTAAGATCTGCTTAGCGTCCTCTACGCTGATTGAGCTTCCCACCAGAATTTCGTACAACAATTTGAGCGAGCGCCAGGTTGGCTCCAGGGCGCGGCCTTTTGCTTCAGCCATCTTGCGCAGTGGCTTGTCGAGAAAGCCTTCTACCAGGCATTGATCAAGAGCCATAACTTCATCACCCCATTCCTTGGGCGAGTCGGTGGCTGGAGCAAGCACGCTGTCGATCAGATCCTCACCGCGAGGTTTCCACCAAGCAGGCTTTTCCTTGTCGAGTGTTCGGACCTTGCGCTTGAGCGAATCTAAAGGATGATATTCGGTGTACCAGTTGCCCTCGATGTCCGTTCGGTGCGCGCGTTCGGAGATGGGAGCCTTAGGCCACTCGTTGAAGGCCTTCCAGTACAATTGTTCGTCGTAAGGGAGCTTCGATAGGTCCAAAATGTATGCATGAACCTGGCCGGCCTCATTGATATCGTAAGACTTAAGATACCAAGCTCCTCTGCAGGAAATGCTCCGGTCCCCCAGCGTGTATTTCTCGGGATCGCCCTTGAAGCGATTTAGAACCTCTGCCCTGAAAAAAGCAGGAGATATCTGCCAGGGAAGATCGCTATCTTCAAAATAGCTGACGATGTGCTCGGGGCTGCAAGAGGTTTCAACCTGAAGATCATTCTTGCGGTCATAGATTTTGAAGACCGCATACTCCCGATCTGGATCACCATCGAAATCTTTGCTCCAAGCCTCTTCTTGGTCTTCAACGGTAGTCTTAGGCCTAACCACTATGGCTCCATTCGCGAAGCTCGCCTTACTAGTCGATCCACCATGGTAGAACAGATCTGGCTCGTCTCGGTTGTATCGATTGGCGCCCTGCCAGCCGGTGAAGCTACCCGCCACGTAACGGGTAAAATCAAATTTCATGACCAGCGCCATGTCCGCTAGGGCCATGTAATTGTCCAGGTCCTTACGAAGGATCGTGACCACTTCCCGACCCTCCATCTGGTCGGGAATTTGGAGCTTCAGGATTCTGATGACATCTTCGATATCACCATTGTCATTTAAGCGGCAATACGCCTTTCGCTCATCCACATAGTGAATGTCGAGACAGTGTATGAGCTTCTGGCTAATTTCGATCGGCGTTGGCCCAGTATGAACCCCCTCAAGGCGTCGCCGAATGACCAACGGTTCCCCCCCTGATAAAGCAGACCCGCTGTCCTCTGGGAAGGGTGCCTCAATGTAGACACGATGTCCTTCATCGGAACACCAGGATTTCTGTATGCGCCAGGTAGCATCGGTAAAAAGTGAGAGATTTTGAAGCATTTTTCCATCGGGGGGAGTGACATTATCAGTTGGAGCGAGTGCCCCGACGATGAGAAGGAAAGGTGCGCTAACGTAAATCACAATCTCGTCTGATTTCGAGTTTGCTGTCATGTACTGCACGGCTTGCTGGGCATCTTTGTACCAAGGATCATCCTGGTCTTCTGGGGCTGTCGCCAACGCAATCAGAGGTTTGGTATCGAAACGACGCATTTCCACTCCTGTAAGCCTAAACGAATCCTTCAGAGGATGGCCCGGTAAGCCTGATCGTGTAAAAAGATGATCGCAGAGGCCGTCATATTTATCGTGTATTTTGCCACATGCTCTGGCACTAGCTTCTGCACCTCGCCGGCACCATGTGAGGTGCTAAGTTTGTTGCGAAGCGTGCCAACGGTCATCAGTGGCTGCTCCCAGAAGGTATCCATCTCAGTTTTCTGCATAATGGTCCGAATGAGCTTGGAGGTTGTGTCTCCTTGCGCATACCCGAAGCCCTTCTGGCCACAGATTACTTTCATGACGCTTTCGTAGCTGCTGTTGCACTTGGTGACGCAGTCGCCAAATTTTCCGTGCCGAAAGTCTTCCAGAGCTGCCATAAATTCGGAGTTCGCATTGAGAAATGCAGGCTGGCGCAATAGTTTCAGAGCGGGCTCGATAGCCGTCTCGTGGATAGCTTGGCTTTCCTTTGGAATGACCTTCGCCTGCACACGTATTCCAGTGAACTGAGTAGGGGCGCCTCGATAAATTTCTTCCCGTGTTTCCCATACCGGTTTGGTGACGAAGTAAGGAAGGTCATCAACGTTTAAAAATTCATTTAAGCGATCAATTACGAGTTCATGCTTACCGCCCAAGTAACGCCAGCCATCCCAGTGGACAAGATATTCAATCGCATCAAGGAAGTGGGGGTCGCTGCAGGTATGCAGAAACTCGAAAGCATCATCAGCGTAGGACAGATTGTTCTTTTCAGAAAGGTTTTGGTGCCCAAGAAGGTAGGAGAGCCGGTCGTGAAGAAACTCTAGGGTTTCGACCAAGCCTGGGCCAACGTCCCGAATAAGCATGAACGTCCTTTGCCGAAACTGCTGAGTGAGCTCCTTTTTCGGCTTAGTCTGGTTTTCATTACGTCGTGAAAAAACGTTGAAGATATTCCCTATCACTACGGCACCTTGAAGCCATTCAAAGAATGACATCATATTCCTGAAGGTGTCGCATAGCCATCACAAGCTCATCGTTGTCAACCGTTGGCTGTTTCCTTTTTCCGCAGTAGGTCGGAAGAATGTTCAACAGTTTTTCGGCAACGCGATCATCACATATGGATCATTTCTCAACCATTATGGTTAGTGAGCGGGAAGCTGCTGATGGTCTTAGCTTTCGCTTGGCGTTCCAGAACGATTGCAACTGCGATGGTGTGACCTCGATGTGCGGACGGCTATTATTCGCCAATTATGAGTGACGGCTAGCGACCAGTTTTGCACTTTTCGGGATATTGAGTCGCGCTTGGTATTTGCAGGGACGTTCGATCAGGCTGGACTCTGTGTAATTGCTGATTTGCACGTAGATTGTTGTTCTGCATCCGCATCAGGTGATGCGCGGTATAGGGAAGAGTAAACAGCCCGCGAGGGCGGGCTGGTTCGGGATTACGCGGTGAGTAAGTCTTCTAGAGAGATGTTACGGGCGACGGCTGCTAAATCGGAGTGCTCAAGCCTCGAATGGGAGGGGCCGAAGCGAGGGACCTCAAGCCCAGACAACCCATCTCCTATTCCGCCTTTTTGGTAGCTGACGGCAAGTATCCGTGCGCCTACAGCGAGCAGTTGCTCGGTCATAGCGTTCCACTCCTCGTCCAGCGCAAATCCAACTGCGCTCAATGCGGCTGTCTTGGACTCTTCTCCACGTTGGCGAGCATTCGTGATTTGAGCCTCAAGAGCATCAAGCTCGACTTGCAGAGCAGCGATGATCAAGTCTTGCCTCCTTACCTGCTCGTCCGTTGTTGTCAGTTGCTTAGCCGCCTTTTGCATTTCGCCGCTTGCTGATTTTTCGCCTTCTGCATCACCGCTTGCGAGGCATTTGGCGTAGGACGTTGCAGCATCGCGCTCGGCTTGTTGCGCCTTTTCCAGGGCTTGATCGGCTTCTGATTGAATTGCCTGAAATCGCTCGTTCAGGTGGGATTTTTTCCGTTGCAGCGCTTCGATTTCAGCAGTCGCATCGGACATTGCACGGATGGAGTCGACTTTGATTTGATCATTTTTTTCCAGACGTTCTAGGTGTTGAATCTTCCGATCAATTGCAGCCAACTCGTGTGGTATTGCACGTATACGAGCTTCGACGCTGGATATTTTATCGGCAGCTTCGCTTGCTTCCGGACTTCCAATTGGGTTGCCAATAGCACTGAAACCGCGCGGCGCGTTACGCCATTCGGCTTCCAGTTGCGGAAGGCTTTGTTCCAATATTTCCAGTTCTTGATTCAAGGTGGCTTGTTGCTGTTTTAGCTGGTTCATGTTGCGTTCCTAAAGGCGAAAGGTTGATTGGTTTTTTTCGTTGGCGGGCCAGGCCAAGGTGAGCCTGCATTCCTCATGGAGCAGCCGTTATTAGGCGGCCTGGGCGCCGTGATCACCTTGTTCGGGCACTGCGACAACCACATAGCAACGCTGCAAGCCCAGCCCCGGTAGTCGCACTGCGGTCGAAGCTTTGCCATCCTTTCCAGGCTCTAAAACACCTCGTCGCAGGAGCTCTTTGTTAACCGCACTCAGGTTCATGCCTCGGAAGATTTCGGCCCTCCAGGCTTCCGGCAGCACGTAATAGGTATTGGTGGTATGTAAGGCATCGCCCATGCCGTGTTCCATCGTCTTGCGAAAGCCCAACCGATCAATCGTGCGTGGGCCGTGTTCATCGATCTTGGCGGCGGCAGACTCCCATCGGGTGAAGCGGCTTTCTCCAAAGCGCTCGATGACCTGTCTCAGTCGCGCCAAAATCGCATCCCCCTCGAAGTTACCGGCACCGCCACGCTCTGCCAGCCATGCATGCAGGCAAACCCGTGCAGCCGTCGTGGCCGTACCATCAGGCCAACCGGTGACGCCGAAGGCGGTGGCCAACTCTCCGGCCGCTGCTGCGAGGCCAAAGCGAAGGGCGGCACGTTGGGCTTGCCCACTGGCTGAGGCGGGTAGGTTTTGGGTGATGAACTGCTCCACCGTGCGGCGAATGATCACCGTCCACCTGAGCATTTCCCCAGGCGCGCACAGTGCGTTCAGGAAGGCGGTAAGAGGTGTGCCATAGTATTTGGCGACACGGGCTTTGAGTGCATCAGAGAGGGTGGCAGCGTCCTCAAAACCGTTCAGCACATCGAACATGCCGAGGCCTTTGCTGGCATCTGCTGGCACGGCGAGCATGCGCACCTCCATACCGGCTTTCAGCTCCTTGTTGGCATCCGCCATGTGCTGCGCCAACGTCTTCTCACCGGTCGAGAGAAACAGCAAGCGCCACTCTTGCACCTGTCGGCCCGCTTGTCCTCGATCATTCGCCCGGGCCTTACCGGTGCCGTTACCGAGCATGTAAACCGTCTCGCCAATAATGCGTGGGTCACACATGCCAATTTCGTCCAGCACCAGGAGGCCGTCTGAGTGCGCTGCAGCGATGGACTCCAGGGCGTTATCTGTCGAGCGCCACGAACGCACCAGGCGCGGCCCGCCATAAACCGAGGCGGCGACTTGTAGGTGAGTGGTCTTGCCACCGGAGCTGTCGCCGTACAGGTGGAAGCCGCCTGACTCATGCCCCAGCAGGTTTAGCAGAGGCCCTGCAAAGGCCACAGAGACGACAAACGCCAAGCGATGGTTACCAACGCACAGCGCGCCGATTTGCTGCTGCCACTGCTCCAGAGAGCCCGCCTCGCTGATGGGTGGCAACTGCGCACCGGCCTCATAAAAATGCAGGTGCTCGGCGTGCGAGCCGATCTGTTGTTCGGGCAATAGGAACGCATTGTCGTGCCAGCCCAAGCGCGTTACCAAGCGTGCGCGCTGGGCGCTATCGAAGCCGCCGAGGTAACTCTGCAGGTCATTGCGTGCGTTGCGCCCCGATCGGCTTCCGGCAAGGCGCAGGCCCATGTCTACCAGTGGACCGAGTACATCCTTGCCGAAGTCGCCTGTCATGGTTCGGGCCGGAATATTCCAGCGCTTTTTGGCGCCATCCGGGTCGTCGAACTCGACCAACAAACCCCAGTTGTGGCCCTTGTCGTCGCGAGTGCGAGCGATAATTTCGAGAGGCGAACACACGGGACGCGCCTCGCCATCGTCGCCGGAATAAAACACCCCTTCAGGCGTCAGGCGAAAGCCGCCCGGCAACAGGTCATTTTTTGATTTCGCAGGACGTTTGGCAGGCACCTTGCCCTTCGGTTGTTGTGGCTCAGTGGGCTCAGCAACACTGCCGAAAAACTCGCCGTTGCGCACCAGCTCGGCGACGTGGCCTGCGGTCCAGCCTTTGGCTAATGCATCCGCTGCATCGTCGCCGTCTGCCCATTTTCCACCTTTGACGAATGTCGGTTTTCCGCCTTTGCTGCTGGGTTTGAGCTTGAACACGTCGAGCGAGATTCGTTGCACTGAAGCGGCGCCCAGCTCAATCAGCTTGAGCTCGATGGCTTCCATGCAGGTCTTGCCGCTGGCGTCGTTATCCGGCCACAGCACCACAGCGCGCCCTTTGAGCGGCGTCAGATCGGCCTTGTGCCAGGAGTTCGAACCGTTCGGCCAGCAGGTGGCTACGTGCTCGGGCAACAGTTCGGCGGCGGCGTCAGCAGCCTTTTCGCCTTCACACAGCACCACCGGCGCATCGGCGCGCTGTGCCAGGTCATCCAGGCGTAGCAATGGCCGAGGCTCAGGCAAGCCTTGCCAACGCCATTGTGTGGTTTGTCCATCGGAGCGCTTGCACCAGGTCAACGGCGCAAAGACCTTTCGCGGTTTGCCGTCTTCATCTGGGCCCAGGTCGAAGCGATACAACGCCATGACCGGCTGGCCCTGAGCATCGCGATAGATCCACACCTTGGACGGGGTGCCGTGTTGTCGGTGCTTGGCAGGGCACTTGTTCATGGCCTCGGCCGGGATCGGTTGAATCGCGATCCACTCTGGTGTTGCGCTCTTGGCCGGTGCGGTTTTGGCGGTCGCAGAGCCAGCGGAAACACTGAGCAGATCCGCCAGCTTTTTGCAGGCCTCAACGTCCGTACCGCCGTCGATGTAGCGCACCAGATCGATCAGGTCGCCGCCCTTATCGCCGGTGGCGAAATCCGCCCATGTGCCTTTGCTCAAATTTACCTTGAGTGAGCCAGCGTGTTTGTCCGTGCGTGTGGGATTCGGTGCGGTGTATTCCTTGCCACCGTCGACACGTTTGCCGTTTGGCAGCCAGTGAGCAAGCACACGGTCGATGTTCTTCAGCGCAGCGCTTTTTACGTCGGCAAAGCTGGGGCGTTTTGAGGTGTTGCCGGTGCGTTGAGTCATGGGGCGATCCTCGACTCAAGCAAGGCCTCGTTCACGTCGTCGATCAGTGCCTTGGCCATCTCGCCGAGGTAGAACGCAGGCCAACTAAAGCGCTCGCCCGCATCGCTGATGGCGGCGTCGAGGATCAGTTGATTGGCGTGGTGCAGAATTTGGGAGACGGCTTCAAGTGCGTCTTCCAGCGGGATACCGGCATTCACCCGAAACAGGTTTTGGCCGTTACCGTTGGCAGGGGAGAACTCGGAGCGTCCACGCGTGCTGGAGTGGGTCACAGCGCACCGCCTTTCTGGCCCATCGGCACAGAGGAGGCATCACCGTACATGGTGAGTGTTTTTATCAAGCCTAAGGTGCCGCGCACGTCCCAAATAACAGACGACAGCACGCGGTTGGAAAGCAGGGGTTTATCCCCGTCTAAGTGGTCTTCCAGCAGCATGAGAACGGAGTCGGCACGGTCGAGCGCACAGGTGATGGCGTCGATAGGCAGACCGGCTTCGGCATTTTGGCTGACGCAGAGGAGATCTTCGGGCAGTGCAAAGCCTGGGAGGATGCTCATTGTGCACCTCCTGCGGCTTCCAGGGCGCGAGCCTTGGACATATGGGCGTTGTAACGGGAAAGGCGTGTAGCGAGGCTGGAATTGGCGTGTAAAGCGGCGAGAGCCATTGCTCGATGAGCGGCGGCGCGAATTTTGGACGGATTGGTGGCGTGCATTGGGCGAAACTCCTTTGTCTGGGGAGCTGCCACGGTTCGCCGTCAAACGAATTAGGGTGGCAGCTGTACGCAGGTTGACGGACCGGGGACAAAGGAACCCGGCATACCCGAAGGTATCCCGCGCACAGCCGCCATAAACAGGATGTGCATGCACAAAAAAAGCGCCTGCAATCGTGATGGGGGCGCCTGTGCGCCAATGTCTGAACGGGCCGTCAAACCCGGTCGCTGATTTTGCAGCGACGAGCAGAGAGTAACGTCCGATTTTTGAAAGTGCAACTGTGCAGATAGCTTGCGGAATTTTTTGATGCGGCATAAATTGATTAGGCATGTAGATTTACCTCAACGCCTCCGGTTGCCGCCGGGGGCGTTTTCATTTCAGGCATGGATTTCCCAGCTCAGGGAAACAAAGGGCAAGAAGTCGCTATCGAGGCAAGCGCGTGCATCTTCGTAGGCGTCTAGTTGTTGGCCTTCGTCTACGATGATTGCTCGGGGGGCTTGGCAGGGAACTGACAATGCGCACCAGATGCCGTCTGCCCATCGCATCACCATCACGTCCCGATTCAGGCGTTTTTGCTCAGTGCGGTAGCGTTCGAAGCGTTGCATCCACCGCGGCGTGAATCCGACTGTTCTGAGTACAGAAAAGGGCTGCAAAATGGCCTTGTTGGCGACTCGGTTTTTCATGCTGCCACCTGGTCGCGAGCCTCTATGCGACTTCGTGCCCATGTTTGGATTTCAGATAAAACCCAAGCTACGGGTGCACCGCGAGCGTTGCTGTTGCTCAGCTTGACGGGCAGGGGAAAGCCGCTATCTGTGCGCTGCATGAGTTTGTAGATGGTGGAACGCTTCATGCCCACGATCCGCTCGACCTCGGGCATACGGATCAATGTCGACGATGCGTCAAAGATGGAGTTTGGAATGGTTGGGTTAACGCGGGGAAGTTTGGTGATAGAGGCTTTCATAGGTCTTGCTCTCGACTGGTTAGGACTGAGAGCAATGATCTAGGTGCAGGTCTGTGGTGAGCAGTTCACTTCCAATTGAAATCCGATTGAAATTTCTGGCTTACAGCACGAAATTGCGTTTGAGAACTGCCTCAACTCTTTTGCGTGTTAGGGCTTTTTCGGTCTCAAGCGTAATCCACTCAGGCCGCTGTTTTGGAGGTTTTGCCACCTCACCTTGTAGCCAGGCATGCACCTTCGTTGCAACGTTGCGTTTGGGCATCCCCGCTGCGCGGTAGTGAAGCCCCTGTTTAACTATCGCGGCGTCTCGAACGCTAATTTCCTCGTTACGCTCCATACCGCTGACGAGGCCGCCTTTTTTGCGGATGGCATTTTTGATCGCACGGTCCGCGATGTGTCTTAGTTCATCGTCGGTCAGGCAGGGTAGGGATATGATTGGTTTCAGATAGAGGGCGTAATCATCAAGTGTCTGAATGCGTTCATCCGGATCGACCTGCATCTCGACGAACTGACAGTAGAGATCCCTGGGCCAGTCGGTGGGACGTTCGGAGACGTGAGACCAAGCCTCTTGATCGACTGTCTGCATCCAGTTGGCTAACGTCTCCAGCGCTTTTACGGCACAAGCCATGATGTATGCAGAATGAGCATCGCGCTCTGACGCTGAGTAGCAATTGCTGTACATGCGGACCCAATGCGCGAGTCGTGCCTTGGTATCGGTGGAGGCATATTGAAAAATCGTCTCCTCATGGATCGTCGTCTGAATGCACATGCTGGCTAAATCTTTGTTGATATCGTCACCATGAATGCGCAGAAAGCATTGGTCGATCAAACGGCAGGCGTCAGCGACCTGCTCATGGCAGAGGTCATAGAGCGGTTGCGCAGAGAGATAACTGAACAAGCCTCGGCTTAACGCCAAACGCAAAATGGATTGGTGATCATTCATTGCCAACTGTCTCAGGCACCCTGTAACGGTGATTCCCGCGCCCTGCATTCGAAGCGAATACCCAGCGAAAGCCATTTTGTAGGCGCATGTTTAGACCGTTTGCCCCCAGGCGTGTAATGACTTTGGCGTTACACGCAAGGGCAGCGTTACATCGCATGTACGTTAAGCTGTTGAACTGTGTAACGGGCGTGAAAGCCAATAAATCCGGGCACTTGGCGAGTGGCGTTACACGAGTAACACGCGTTACACCGGATTCAGAAGGGGGCAGGGTTAGTGCTCTCATACTGCCTTTCCACATTGCCCCTGAACGACATTTCCACTCACTAGGGCATCAAGATGATCGGCGTACCACTGCATCATCACTCTGCGCTGAGGTAGGTACACAGCTTTGTTATAGACCCCGGCAATCCCTTCTTTTGCATGGGAGAGCTGGGCCTCAATATGATTCTCATCGAAACCCTGCTCATTGAGTATGGTGCTGGCAATGTGACGAAAGCCGTGACCTGTTTGCCGGCCGGCATATCCCAGTCTGCGTAGCGCCATTAGAAATACGGTATTGCTACGGGGGATTGTCCTGTCTTTCCTGCCTGGAAATAGGAGAGGGTACGCACCTGTCAGTGTTCGTAACTCAGTGAGCGCTTCAATTGCCTGTCGAGAGAGAGGCACCACATGTTCGCGACGACGTTTCATTCGCTCGGCTGGGATCGTCCATAGCTTTTTGGAGAGGTCGATTTCTGACCAGCGTGCTTCGCGGATCTCGCTCGGGCGCGATGCTAATAAGGAAAGCAAGCGAAGCCCAATACGAACGTCTTTTGCGTGAGGGTAGGAGTTGATCGCTCGAAGTAGCGCAGGCAGTTCTTCAATCGAAACGTGTGCATAGTTTTCAGCGCTGCGTGATTGCAGAAATTTGCTGAGACCTTCAAGAGGGTTGTGGACGGCTCGTCCTGTTACGCGGGCCAGGTCATAGATCTCTTTGCAAAAGGCACGAACTCGGCCCATTTGTTCAATGATCCCCTTCTGCTCCATGCCGCGTAGAAACTCCATCCATTCCAGGGGCAGTATTTCTGTGTATACGCGTTTGCCGAACACGGGGAACACGTGAAGCTCCAGTGCGCCAAGCACTCGTCGAGACGTACCTGACTCCCAGCTTGTGCGTCTGGCCTCAAACCACTCACGGCCTAACGCTTCAAAAGTGTTGTTAGCAGCGACCTGGTCTGCAACCTTCCGAGCTTGCTTGCTCACCAACGGATTTTTGCCGGTCGATGCGTCTTCCCGCAGTTGGGCTGCTTTCTGTCTGGCCAAAGAACCACTGATTTCCGGATATCCGCCGAGGCCTAACCAAGACCATTTGCCGTCTGGCTTTTTATAGCGCAGCTCCCACGATTTTTGCCCGTTAGGTTTTACTCGGAAGTACAGACCATTCCCGTCCTGCTCCCTATACGTAGCGTGCTCAGGCTCCAGGCCCGCAAGCGTGGTGTCTGCTAAGGGGCGGCGTTTGATTTCAGAGCGCTTCACTTCCTGTATGCCTCCAGTTATAGGAATCTCAAAGCATACACGTGGGCATACACGGCGGGAAGTTATAGGGGTAGACAGGGACGGATAGCCAGAAACAAGAAAGCCCGCACAGGGCGGGCTTCTAGGGGTGTTTCGTAGACTGTCTGAGACAGCCCGAGACTGCTATATGGTGCACCCGGCGGGATTCGAACCCACGACCCCTGCCTTCGGAGGGCAGTACTCTATCCAGCTGAGCTACGGATGCTTGTGCGGGCGACATCATACCCATGTCGACCTTGGGCGTCCATGCCGGTCTTTGGGCCTTTAAGTGTAGGAGTCTGCCGTGCGCAAGCTCTGGGCCGGGTGCCACCGATCAGTGCGGTGAAACCCAGCGCAACTACCCTGATCAGAAAACTCTGACAGATGCGTCGATTTTGTTCTTTTTTTCGAACATCCTATTGCCCTGTACCCCCATTGATCCTAGGATTCGTTTGAGATTTCAAACGCTCTGTCTCCCGCGTGCTCTTTCATTTCTCCCGCGCGCTGGGGCTGATTTCCCTGACGGCAGCCCACCAGGCGCCTTTCAACAACTCTAATTTGCTCCGCGTGCGCGCGGTGCTGTTAAGGAAAGCCGACATGCAGCTCAAAGATACCCAGTTGTTCCGCCAGCAAGCCTTTATCGATGGCGCTTGGGTCGATGCGGACAATGGTCAGACCATCAAGGTCAACAACCCGGCCACGGGCGAGATTCTCGGTACCGTGCCAAAGATGGGCGCTGCGGAAACCCGCCGCGCCATCGAAGCGGCCGACAAGGCTCTGCCGGCCTGGCGTGCACTCACCGCCAAGGACCGCGCCAACAAGCTGCGTCGTTGGTTCGAACTGCTGATCGAAAACCAGGACGATCTCGGCCGCCTGATGACTCTCGAACAAGGCAAGCCGCTGGCCGAAGCCAAGGGCGAAATCGTCTACGCCGCGTCCTTTATCGAGTGGTTTGCCGAAGAAGCCAAGCGCATCTACGGTGACGTGATTCCCGGCCACCAGCCCGACAAGCGCCTGATCGTGATCAAGCAGCCGATCGGCGTGACTGCTGCCATTACCCCGTGGAACTTCCCTGCGGCGATGATTACCCGTAAAGCCGGGCCGGCCCTGGCTGCCGGCTGCACCATGGTGATCAAGCCCGCGTCGCAGACCCCGTTTTCGGCCCTGGCCCTGGTCGAGCTGGCGCACCGCGCCGGTATCCCCAAAGGCGTGCTGAGCGTGGTCACCGGCAGCGCCGGCGATATCGGCGGCGAGCTGACCAGCAATCCGATCGTGCGTAAATTGTCCTTCACCGGCTCCACCGAGATCGGTCGCCAGCTGATGGCCGAATGCGCCAAGGACATCAAGAAGGTCTCCCTGGAACTGGGCGGCAACGCGCCGTTCATCGTGTTCGACGACGCTGACCTGGATAAGGCCGTCGAAGGCGCGATCATTTCCAAGTACCGCAACAACGGCCAAACCTGCGTGTGCGCCAACCGCCTGTATATCCAGGATTCGGTGTACGACGCGTTTGCCGAAAAACTCAAGGTGGCCGTGGCCAAGCTCAAGATCGGCAACGGTCTGGAAGAAGGCACCACCACTGGCCCGCTGATCGACGAAAAAGCCGTGGCCAAGGTCCAGGAACACATTGCCGACGCCTTGAGCAAAGGCGCCAAGCTGCTGGCCGGCGGCAAAGCGATGGAAGGCAATTTCTTCGAGCCGACCATCCTCACCGACGTGCCGAAAAACGCCGCCGTGGCCAAGGAAGAAACCTTCGGCCCACTGGCGCCGTTGTTCCGTTTCAAAGACGAAGCCGACGTGATCGCGATGGCCAACGACACCGAGTTCGGCCTGGCCTCGTACTTCTATGCGCGTGACCTGGGCCGTGTGTTCCGCGTGGCTGAAGCGCTGGAATACGGCATGGTCGGCGTCAATACCGGGTTGATCTCCAACGAAGTGGCGCCGTTCGGCGGCATCAAGGCCTCGGGCCTGGGCCGTGAAGGGTCCAAGTACGGGATCGAGGACTACCTGGAAATCAAATACCTCTGCCTGGGCATCTGACCGGCACGCGATTGCAGCAAACGCAGAGGGCACGAGAGCGCTGTCCCTTTGCGTGTTTCACACCGTTATTCGCAGTGGCCGGGAAAGCTGTGGCAGTCGATCATCGCATGCTGCCGTAGTTGCCTCTCCGCCACCTATCCTTGAACCACGCCGCCCGATGAGCGGCGAATGAGGACTTTATGAGCAAGACCAACGCATCCCTGATGAAACGCCGCGAAGCCGCTGTACCGCGCGGTGTCGGCCAGATTCACCCGATCTTCGCCGAATCGGCGAAGAACGCCACCGTGACCGACGTTGAAGGTCGCGAGTTCATCGACTTCGCCGGCGGTATCGCCGTGCTCAACACCGGCCACGTGCACCCGAAAATCATCGCGGCGGTGACCGAGCAACTGAACAAACTGACCCACACCTGCTTCCAGGTACTGGCTTACGAGCCCTATGTGGAAGTGTGCGAGAAAGTCGCGGCCAAGGTGCCAGGTGATTTCGCCAAGAAAACCCTGCTGGTCACCACCGGTTCCGAAGCGGTGGAAAACGCCGTGAAAATCGCCCGCGCCGCCACTGGCCGTGCTGGCGTGATCGCCTTCACCGGCGCTTACCACGGCCGCACCATGATGACCCTGGGCCTCACCGGCAAAGTCGTGCCGTACTCGGCCGGCATGGGCCTGATGCCGGGCGGCGTGTTCCGTGCGCTGTATCCGAACGAACTGCACGGTGTGAGCGACGACGACGCCATCGCCAGCATCGAGCGCATCTTCAAGAACGATGCCGAGCCGCGTGATATCGCTGCGATCATCATCGAGCCGGTGCAGGGCGAGGGCGGTTTCTACGTCGCGCCTAAATCGTTCATGAAGCGCCTGCGCGAACTGTGCGACAAGCACGGCATCCTGCTGATCGCCGACGAAGTGCAAACCGGTGCCGGCCGTACCGGCACGTTCTTCGCCATGGAACAGATGGGCGTTGCCGCCGACCTGACCACCTTTGCCAAATCCATCGCCGGCGGCTTCCCGCTGGCCGGTGTGTGCGGCAAGGCCGAGTACATGGACGCCATCGCCCCGGGCGGCCTGGGCGGCACCTATGCCGGCAGCCCGATTGCTTGCGCCGCCGCGTTGGCGGTGATGGAAGTGTTCGAAGAAGAACACCTGTTGGACCGCTGCAAGGCCGTCGGCGAGCGCCTGGTGACCGGCCTCAAGGCCATCCAGGCCAAATACCCGGTGATCGGCGAAGTGCGTGCCCTGGGCGCGATGATCGCGGTGGAGTTGTTTGAAGATGGCGACAGCCATAAGCCGAACGCCGCTGCCGTTGCCGCGGTAGTGGCCAAGGCGCGTGACAAGGGCCTGATCCTGCTGTCCTGTGGCACCTACGGCAATGTGTTGCGCGTACTGGTGCCGTTGACCTCGCCGGACGAGCAGTTGGACAAGGGCCTGGCAATCATTGAAGAGTGCTTTGCCGAGCTGTAAGCGGCAAGCCACAAGCTTCAAGTAATAAACGCTTGCAGCTACTCGCTCCCACCTCGCTGCGCAAAGAAGCCGCCCCCTGAGCAAAAAACGCATATGCGGTTTTTTGCTCACGGGGCGGCTTCTTGCGTGATGTGCAGGCATTACCGCTGGCCTGCTGCACCTCTTACCACATCCAGGACGGGGCAGGGCCGATCTGGCGCCGGCAAGACGATGGGACCTCGCACGAGGCTTTCCTGCCGGTGTCTTTATCTGACGGGCTCATCCCAACTCACTATGCGAAGCGGATGACATACATGTGCCTGGAGATCAGGCAGAGTTCCTGCTATCCACCCGTATATGCAGGAGGTTTTTCACTCATGGCTCAACCTCATGGCTTCTTCCAGGGCAAAACCGTCGCAGAGCTTTCCCGACAGGTGCGCAACCAAGAGGTACGTTGCGTTCAACTCACTCAGGCGGCGTTGGACGCTATCCATCAACTGAACCCTGCTATCAATGCCTTCGTCTCGCTTAACGTGGCTGAGGCACTTCACACCGCACAATTGCTCGATAGGGAGATCGACGAGGGTCAGTATCGCGGGCCGCTGCACGGTATCCCCATCGCAATCAAGGACAACATCGATACTCGGGGTATGCCTACGACGTATGGTTCTCACCTGTTTCAAAACCACTGGCCTACGGCTGATGCGCGTTGTGTCGCCCAGCTCAGGACAGCCGGGGCGGTGGTGGTTGGTAAAACGCTGACCAGTGAGTTTGCGCTCGGCCCTACGGGCGAATTTTCATTTCAGGGGCCGTCTCACAATCCTCACGACCTGAACAGGGTCACGGGTGGGTCCAGCGCAGGGAGTGCCGCAGCGGTTGCCGGGGGCATGGTCCCCATCGCGATCGGCACTGATACCGCAGGGTCCATTCGTATTCCAGCGTCTTTTTGTGGCGTGGTTGGGTTCAAGCCTAGTTACGGGCGCATTTCTCTTGAGGGGGTTTACCCTGTCAGCGCCACCCTGGACCATGTCGGTCCACTGGCTCAATGTGTAGAAGACATTGCCATACTGCTGGAGGTACTTAGCGTCTCGCCAATAAGCTGCGTGAAACCTGCCGACAAACCTCGGGCGGTATGGGTGGACCCCAAGGCGATCCACGATGTGGACGAGCGCGTGCTTGCATGCTGCCGTGCACGATTCCACGCGATATTTGGTACCGAACAACGGGCCGTCGATTTCGAAGCGTTGATTCCAGCGGTTCAAAGTGCTTTTAAAACCATTCTGCTCGCAGAGGCTTACGCCGTGCACAGTGCTTACCTGGAGGATGAGGGCAGCCATTTCAGCAGTGAGCTGAGAACTCGCCTCGCATCGGGCAAAGCGATTAGCGCCTGGCAGTATCTGAATGCGCTGGGAAGCCGTAAGTTGCTGCAGAGCCAAGTGGCTGAACTATTCAAAGCAACCGATTTGCTGGTAATGCCATCCACCGCGATTACGCCACCACGGTTTGGTCTCAAGAGGGTCACTGTCAACGGCGTTGAACATCCCATTCGAGAGGCCATCAATGGCTTGACGAGCGTCTGGAACCTGCTTGGTTTACCCGCCATCAACGTCCCCGCCGGAACCGTGGATGGTCTGCCCTGCGGGTTGCAAATCATTGCTGGCCCGAACCAGGATGAAAAGTTGTTGGCGTGGCTGGCGGCGCTGCAGGTTTAGTCTGCGCGCTCCGGGGTTGGCGGCTGCGAACCTGGGCGACGATGCAGGCATCACTGCCGCCATCGTAGGCCAGGTTGCAGGTGTGTATTACGGTGCGCAGGGCATTCTGCAGGTCTGGTTAAACGCACTGTGGATGCGGGGCCAGATCCACGCCATTGCCTTGGCGCTGATGCAGGTGCCGCAACAGGAAACCAGCCCATTCTGATGCGTTAATCCGCAATCACCATACCGATCAAAGGTACGATCAACACCGTACTGATCGCCATGGACAATACGTTGCCGATATACGGATGCATGTAGTCAGGCAGGCGCCCGGCAATTGCGGAGGCCAGCGGCGGGGCGATCAGGGCTCCCAACAATGCGCTGGTTACAATCACTGTCGCGTTTCCGCCATAGGTCAAGACGGCAGCGGGCACCACAGACACGAGAGGCACATAGGTTGGGTACCAACCACGCTCGCGCCATTGCCGGCGCCACAGGATGATGCCGATCAGAGAAGTCAGCGCTTGACCTGCAATCAGGTGTGGCAACCATCCAGATCCATAAGCGGGGCTCATGGGATTTAATGCATAGGCCAGCAATACCCCGGCGAGCAAACCCAGGCTGGCCCACTCATTGCCAAAGAATGGGGCTTCGGAGAAGTCCGCCAGCACGCGACGTAACGTCCAGCGTATGCCGTAGTCGGGTGTTTTCAGCGGGGGGGCGGGGGGAGGGATGCCGGCCTTGGTTTCAGTTGCACGGCTCACCAGCGCCGGGAGTGCGCGGCAGAGTAAAAATGCGACCACGCTACCTAACGCCATGCCCAGGACATTTCCAATCACCACTGGCAAACCCAGGGGAATACAGAGGTAGTTGACCATCAGCAGACAGCTCGGCGTCACCAGAAGCGCACCGAGCAAGGCGCCGTTGAGCGTGACCTTCCATCCCCCGCCAAACAGCAACACCATGGCCGCCGGAAGTGACACAAATGCAGCGAACGTTGGTTGCCAGGAATCCGCTGTCAGGGTCCAGCCCCAGATCGCGTTGCTCAGCAGCAGTCCCAGCAATGAACTGGTCACCAACCAAGGCCAGAGCCCCGTGCCGTAGGCGATGCTGAAGCCTTGCCAGGCTTGCGCGTACCGACTGGCCCAGTAACCGAAAGCACCACCGAGCAGCAGACCGAGTGATGCGAACTCGTGTTTGTAGAAGGCCACTTCGCTGATATCGCCGACCACCCAACGTAACCACGCTGTTGGCGAGGGCAGGCTGTCCATCATGTCGTTGTAACCTGGCCAGAGTACCGGTGCCGAGGTGGAGTAAGACACCGACAACGCAGTGAGTGACGCGACCAGGATGAGCGTGGCCGAGATCAGCATGACAAGGTGGCGAACAGATGAGTCCGATGACACTTTTGTGGGTATGTAATCCATGATCGACCCTCCGTCAGCGTGGCAGGCACGGGTGAAGGTGGTAGCCGAGCATCGTGTCATACAGGTCGCTCCGGCGATCCCGTTGCAGGTCGTTAAGGCTGTTCCAGATCGGCGCGCTGCGGGCGCTGGACAAGTCGATGTCGGCGTAAATGATCGCTTGCTCGTCGGATGAGGCGATTTTGCCGATGGGCCAACCGTTGGTGCCGGCAATCAGCGAGCACCCCAGGTAACGCGCATCCTGTTCTTCCCCGATGCGGTTTGCGGCAGCAATGAACACGTTGTTGGCGTGGGCGGCGGTCATGGTCAGGTAAGAGGCCATGCATTTGCCAGCTTCGTCGAACAGGGGCGGCGGGGTCCACACCCAGTTGTTCAGGCTGCAAATGATGTCGGCGCCTTGCTGAGTCAGTATGCGTGGGACTTCGGGGAACCAGATGTCCCAGCAGATCAGTAAGCCTATGCGGCCTATGGATGTTTCAAATACGGGGAATCCAAGGTTGCCAGGGGTGAACCAGAGTTTTTCCTTGTTCCAGAGGTGGGCCTTGCGGTATTTGCCAATCAGGCCATCGGGGCCCAGCAGCACTGCCGTGTCGAACAGCTGCATGCCTTCGCGCTCGGCCAGGCCCGCCACAAGATGTACTTGGTGAGCCTGGGCGAAATCCATCCACGCCCGCAGGCTGGGACCGCCTGGAACGGGTTCGGCATGTAGATAGGCATCATGGCGATTGTTGAATAGATAACCGGTATTGGCCAACTCCGGAAGCACAATCAGATTGGCGCCATTATTCACCGCTTGCAGGGCAAGACTGAGGCTGGTTTCCAGGTTGGAGGCGCGATTGTGGGTACCGACTTGCGGATCAAATTGCACAACGGCGACGCGTACTGGGCTCGTGGAATCGTTCATCGTGTAGACCTCTTTTTATTGTTATGAGCCCACCGGAGCAGGTGGGCGTTTAATAGAAAGTCTTTTTTGCTTGTGCGTCAGTAGGCTGTTTCCGTTAGGGTCGTAGGCAGCTGCTCTATCGATTTAGCGGCCCTTGATACCGGGGATAGTCATCCAGGGTAAAGCCCCCGTTGAACTTGGCGAGGGTGGTACTGCAGAGGTTGATCACTGCGTCGACGGCGCCACGTAGGCACGGCTCGGTCCAGCCCGCATCCACGGAAAACGATTCCCCGGCCAGATACAGGCCGCTGACATGGGCATAGTCCCGGTTGTACTGCATCAAGCTGACTGCGTCGTAGTAGGTCCCCGCGCGATAGAGCTTGGCGCAACCTAGTGCGTTCTTGTCGGTCACCCAGCGTTGGACGATGGCGTTTTGTTTGTCGATGTAGGGCGATATCGCCGTTTTGATATTGGCGCTGCGTAACAGGATGCGGTCCAGTTCCGTGACGCACTTATCGACCAAGGTTTGGTCGTCGAAAGAAGCCAGTTTGGTCGCGTCATCCTCCCAGGTGTAACTGAGCAAGATGCAGTCATAGGGATAGGCGTTGTGGTAGCGGTAGGTGTACACATCGTGGATAAAGCTGTCGGTGACCATGATCTGGGGGATTTTTTTGTTTTTCGACAGAAAGCTTTTCTTGAGCGGCGCATAGACCTTGCAACTGGTTTCCCAGTGGGCGGTTTTGTAAGCATTGGTGACGGAATACGGCAGCATCGCCTGGCTGAAGTTTTCCAGCTGAATGTGTGTTTCGATAATCCAGGATGGCAGTGTCATGATCACTGCATCGAAATCTTCATGGCGTTCTGATGTGGCTCTGGGACTACTGACCTGCCAGTCATAGGTCAAGCGGATTTGGCCGTTTTCAAGCTTGGTCAAGCGAGTCACTGAGGTGTCGGTAAGAAAGCCCTTCCCGCGTTGCCGACTGTGATCATAGAAGGACTTGCCGTTTAACTTGGTCCATAAAAAGCAGGCACTCGTCCAGTGCCGTTAGCCCCAGGTAACGCGGCGCATCGAACGGCAAGTCATTGCAGTCTTTGAGGGTGGTTTCCCCTAGATACGGTGACGGAGCGGGATTGCCGTTAATGCCGACGCGCCCATGCACCAGTTGGAGTTGACTGCTGAAACCGAAGATCGCAGTACGTAAAGGATAGAGGCAGCACACGTCATAAAATGCCCCCCAACTGCCATCGCCGATACCGATGGAATAGAAAAGTGTGGACTCTTCCTGGGTCATGCCGAGACCGCCAAAGTCCTCAGGAGTACGGGTGCTCCACGTAACGCTCGCCAACGCCACCAAGTCACGAAAGGACAGGCTTTGGTAACGCGCGACGATAGCGGCCCATAAGGATTCCCATAGTGGCGTGCCATACATCTGGGCGACTTCGTGCGTCATCTGATCGGCAAAACTGCGCCACTTGGCATACACCTCCTGCAATTTTTCTGTCGGAGGTGGCGTGTGGCCTTGCGGGTTTTTCCAGATAAGCATCTGTGGCTGTGGCGTTCCCTCAAGTAACCCTTCGCGCAGGTAAATGCCTGTGTCGCGTACATGCGATGTGCCTGGGTTGGGAAAGTCGGACAGCTGCAGTTCAAAGAGTTTGCAATAGTAGGCCAGCAGCGATTGCCCATCTAAAGGCGATTCACCTGCCTGATTGAACATGGGCATGCGCATGGCGCCCATTTCGAAGGGGGTCTGGCCCAGCATTGGAGATTGGCCGCGATTGAGCATCGATAGGTGACGCCCGCCAACCCGGTGAGACTGTTCCAACAATGTGACGTTGTTGAATCCGCACCGGAGTAATTCGCGCGCAGCGGTCAATCCGGTGATGCCAGCGCCAACGATGCAGATTTTGTAATCGGGTTGGGTTGCCTGGGCGATGCCAAAATCTTGTTCGACCAATTTGCGATAGTTGAAGCACAAGTCCGGAGGACTTGGGAACCGGCCTCGCCATGACGATGGGGCGTGGGCTGTTAAGTGCTTGGCGACCAGGGCGGGGTAGTCGTAGGTGGATCCGATGGTCATGGTTCATGCTCCAGAGTCTGCCCGGTCGGGAGGAATGACCGGCGGCAATGGCGAATGAATTTAGTACCGCGAGGAGGTGGCGGGGGGGTAGATCTTTGTGGTGAGGGTTGGGCGTCCGCTGGAGCGCGGGGCTGCCATCTTTCGACGGTCGTCCTACAGAGAAAATGCTATGAGTGATTGTTGTAGCCCAAGCGCA
The DNA here is from genome assembly GCF_002837185.1 of Pseudomonas fluorescens. GTDB lineage: Bacteria > Pseudomonadota > Gammaproteobacteria > Pseudomonadales > Pseudomonadaceae > Aquipseudomonas > Aquipseudomonas fluorescens_AM. The sequence continues at coordinate 32,224 of NZ_KZ477993.1, forward strand.
AAATGCGTTTTGGCGCAAGCTGCGCAGCGTGGAATAGAGACCTTGAAAAAAGCTGCGGGCAAGCCCCGTATTGCCCCCGACCTAACCCGCAATCACGCGGTTCTTGCCCTGGCGCTTGGCCTCATACATCGCCGCATCGGCGCGACCGAACAGTCTGTCGAGCGTTGAGTCATCTTCGCGCAGGCTGGTCAAACCCTGGCTGACCGTCACGGTAAACCCGTGGCCTTCGACGCTGAAACTCAGCGCCTGGATTTCCCTGCCCAGCCGCTCGGCCACCTGCAGGGCCATCTCCGGGGCGCAGCCGGGCAGTACGGCGGCAAACTCTTCTCCACCGATACGCCCGAACAGGTCGCCACGGCGCAACACCCCACGCCCGCTTTCGGCGATACGTCGCAGTACCTGGTCGCCTTCCAGATGGCCGTAGGTGTCGTTGATGTCTTTGAAGTCATCGATGTCCAGCAACAGGAACGCCAGCGGCGTGCCCTGCGCACAGGCGCTCTCAAAGGCCTGATTGGCGAGCTCGAAGAAGTGCCGGCGGTTGCTGCTCTGGGTCAGCACATCGGTGGTGGCCAGGCGATGCAGTTCCAGCTCCAGGTGCTTTTTTTCGGTAATGTCCTCGGCCATGCCCACGACGATCATCGGCTTGCCCGGCTCGGCCTGCTGGTTGATATAGCATTTGTCGCTGAGCCAGCGAATCTGCCCGTCGAGGGTGACGATGCGGTATTCGCGGTCTTCCACGGCGCCCTGGTCCAATACACGGGCCAGGCTGTGTTCGGCATAGTCGAGGTCTTCGGGGTGGATGCTGTTGCGCCACTCCCGATGGTCGGCCAGCAGCAAACCGGCGCTGCGGCCGAATATGCGTTCGTAGGCGGGGCTGACGTACAGCACGCGACGGGTTTCCCAATCAATGGCCCACAGCACGGCATTCACGCTCACCAGCAGCGAGCTGAGCAGCTGCTCACGCTCACTCAGGCGCTCGACCTCACCCTGGGCATGCATCAGCGCCAACAGCGTCGACGCCGCCGCCGGGCGCGGTGGCTGGGCAGAGGACACATCAGGCGTGCAGGGCTTTTCGTGAACCATCGGAACAACTCTCTCTGGGCGCGCCGCAGGATGGAACAGCGGTCACTACAAGGGGTCACCATGATGGCGAAGTGTTCTTTGAGAGAGGGGAATTGCAGTGAAGTTCCGTGATCGGGCTGGATTGGCGGTGCCCGTAAAATGGCGTCAGAAAGCCAGTGTGCGGGAGGGCGAGCCCTCCCGCAGTCATGTCAGACCCCTGCGGGGCGCAGTGAATAGGTCTTCAATTGATGGGCAAAATCGCGCAGGGATTGGATACCGCTGGCTTCGGCTTCGTGTACCCATTCCTTGATCGCCGCCAGCATGTCGTGGCCATTGGTGCTGGTCTTGAGCCAGATCTGCTGCAGCGCCAGACGCTTCTCGTAAATCACGCTCAGCGCTTGGCTGTGCTCCAGCATGCTTTGAATGCGCACGTGGTGGCGATCGCTCAGCAGGCTGGTTTCCCGCGACAGCAGACGCTTGGCGCGGTGGAACTGGTGGCGGACCGAGTGATCGACTTTCTCCAGCTCCTGCTTGACCAGCGGGCCGATCACCAATTTGCGGTATTGGGCCATGATCTGGAAGCGGTTGTTGAGGATCGCCATGGCGGTGTCCATGTCCAGGTGACCCTTGCCTTCGACGCGGTGGGCGATCGGCGCGACGCGCTGCACCTTGGCCAGGCGCAGGAAGCTGAACACCTTGATCCAGGCCCAGCCCAGGTCGAACTCCCATTTCTTGACCGACAACTTGGCCGAGTTGGGGTAGGTGTGGTGGTTGTTGTGCAGCTCTTCGCCCCCCACGATGATGCCCCACGGCACCAGGTTGGTCGCCGCATCGCGGCATTCGAAGTTGCGATAGCCCACGGCATGGCCCAGGCCGTTGATCACACCGGCGGCCCAGAATGGAATCCACATCATCTGGATCGCCCAGATGGTGATGCCGATGGTGCCGAACAGCAGCAGGTCGATCACGCCCATGAGCGCCACGCCCAGCAGCGGGAAGCGCGTGTAGAGGTTGCGTTCGATCCAGTCGTCCGGGCAGTTCTTGCCGTAGATGCGCAGGGTCTCGGGGTTTTCCGCCTCGGCGCGGTACAGCTCGGCGCCTTTGCGCAGCACGGTGGACAGGCCCTTGATCACCGGGCTGTGCGGGTCATCGACGGTTTCGCATTTGGCGTGGTGCTTGCGGTGGATAGCGGTCCACTCGCGGGTGTTCTGCGCCGTGGTCAGCCACAGCCAGAAGCGGAAGAAGTGTTTCAGGCCGGCATTGAGCTCGAGCGAGCGATGGGCTGAATAACGGTGCAGATAGACCGTGACCCCAATAATGGTCACGTGGGTCATCAACAGCGTGACTGCCACCAGTTGCCAGGCTGACAGGTCAAGAAAACCGTTGTACCACATAGGCTGTATGGCCCTCAGATAAAGTAAAGAACAGCTCATGCATTATCACTAAGCCTACAGAGAAAACCAGCCACCCTTTCAGATAGGAGTGACTGGATGTTTCTTATTCTATAATCCTCAGCCTTCGTAGGGCGATTCTGTTTTTTTGGTAAGGATTACTGACCATATGCTGTTTTCATACCGAGGAGCCCTACGTACGGGGCTGGTATACCTGCTGATTTCCATTGTATGGCTCAGGCTCAGCCACCACTTATTGATCAACTTTATCGATGAACCCCAGGCGTTGGCGCATTGGCTGCAACTGCGCGGCTATGTCTGGGTGGGCCTGAGCGCGCTGGCTATCTACGTGATGGGCGTGCGTTTCGCCCGGGCCCACCAGCTGCAACAGCCCATGAAAGAAAACCGTGAGCGCCTGCAACAAGCCGCTGCGGTCTTTGATTGCACCCGCGAAGGGGTGCTGGTCACCGATGCCCGGGGCCTGATCGTGCACGTCAATCGGGCATTCATGGAGATCACCGGCTATCGGCGCGAAGACGTCATGGGCAAGCCACCCAGCCTGTTCAAGTCCGGGCGCCATTCGTCGCGTTTTTATCAGCAGATGTTCCAGACCCTCGAACGCAGCGGTGAGTGGAGCGGCGAAATCTGGAACCGACGCCAGAGCGGAGAAGTTTACCCACAGTGGCAGACCATCCGCGTCATCCGCGATGAGCAAGGCCACATCAGCCACTATGTTGCGGTGTTTTCGGACATCAGCGCCATCAAGGACTCCGAACACGAACTGGCGCACCTGGCTCATCACGACCCGCTGACCGACCTGCCCAACCGCCTGCTGTTCACCGACCGCGCCGAGCAGGCGCTGGCCTCGGCACAAGTGCACAAACGTGGCTGTGCATTGCTGCTGCTGGACCTGGATCACTTCAAGATCATCAATGACAGCCTGGGCCACAATGTGGGCGATCAACTGCTCAAGCTGGTGGCCGTGCGTCTGACGGGGCTGTTCGGGCCTGGGGTGACCCTGGCGCGCCTGGGCGGCGACGAATTCGCCGTGCTGGCGGAGAGTTGCCCCCAGGTGATGCAGGCTGCGGCCCTGGCGCAGCGCATGCTCGATGCCATGAAGGAGCCGTTTGTGTTTGACGGCAACCAGCTGTTTATCAGCGCCAGCATCGGCATCAGCCTGTTCCCCAGCGATGCGCTGAGCGCCGAGCAGTTGTTGCGCAACGCCGACTCGGCCCTGTTCAAGGCCAAGCACGCGGGCCGTGAGGGCTACGCCTTGTACACCGAGGAACTGACGGCTCACGCGCAGAACCGTGTGGAAATCGCCAGCGAACTGCGTCGCGCCCTCGACCAGCAGGAGCTGCGCGTCTACTACCAGCCGGTGCACGGCCTGCAGGACAGCCGCCTGATTGGCGTCGAAGCGCTGGTGCGCTGGCAGCACCCGGAACGCGGCCTGGTGCCGCCGGGCGAATTTATCCCCATCGCCGAGCGCACCGGGTTGATCGCCGACATCGACGCCTGGGTGATGAACCAGGCCTGCCGCCAGATGTGCCAATGGCTGGCGGACGGCGCGCCGTTGGGGTTTATCGCGGTCAACGTGTCCAGCCGGCTGTTTGCCCGGCGCGAACTCTACGACCACGTGGGCCAGGTGCTTCACGATACAGGGCTGGATCCAGCCTTCCTTGAGCTGGAAGTCACCGAAAGCGCGGTGATGGACGACCCGGAAGTCGCCCTTGAACAACTGCACCGCCTGCGCGAGCTGGGTTTGCGCCTGGCCATCGACGACTTCGGCACTGGCTATTCCTCGCTGTTGCGCCTCAAGCGCCTGCCGGTGCAGAAACTCAAGATCGACCAGGGCTTTGTCGCCGGCTTGCCGTGGGATGAAGACGACGCCGCCATCGTGCGCGTGGTCATCGCCCTGGCCAAAAGCATGGGCATGCAGGTGCATGCCGAAGGGATCGAGCAGGTGGAGCAGGCCCGCTTCTTGCTGGACCAGGAATGCGACATGGGGCAGGGGTACTGGTTTGGAAAGCCGGTGCCGGCTGACGAGATCAATTGGGCACAAGCACCCGCCATCCGAGCTTGAAATGCGGTCCAGGGGTGGGAGGGGGCTTGTCCCCGATGGCAGTGGGTCAGCCAAGAGTCACTAACCTGACACACCGCTATCGGGGGCAAGCCCCCTCCCACATTGGAACTGCACAAGGCTTTATTTCAGTGCTGTGGTTCAAAATCCACGTGCAACCCCACGCCCCGCCAGAAAATTCTTTCTGGTTATATAAACATTCTTAAATAGTATTTTTAAGAATATCCCCGCTTATCTACTATCGCTCTCACGCCGCAAGCAGTGCCGCCACTGCCAGGCACTATTCATTTCAGGAGCGAGACCATGAGCGCATCTCTACGTAGCGTCGACGGCCAGGACGAAGCAGCCATTTTGCGTGAGATCCAGAGCGCCCTGCGCGATCTGCGGTTTGGCGCGGTGGAAATCACCGTACACAACGCTCAAGTGGTGCAGATCGAACGCAAGGAAAAATTCCGCCTGCAGAACCCGGGTAACAAACCCGCCTAAGAATAAGCCACGAGTAGGAGCGAGCTTGCTCGCGAAAAACGCCAACGATAACGCAGCGCATCAGGTTTAACGCGGTGCTCCTGGTTTTTTCGCGAGCAAGCTCGCTCCTGCAGGGTTGCGCCAACATAAGAATTTCAGGAGCTTCTATGTCGTCGATTCGCCGTTATGCCCTGGCCGCGCTGGCCAGTGCCGTGTTTGCCGGTTCCGCCGTTGCCAAGGACTACGAGTTGCTCAACGTCTCCTACGACCCGACCCGTGAGCTGTACCAGGACTACAACGCTGAGTTCACCACCTTCTGGAAGCAGTCCCACCCGGGCGACAACGTCAAGATCCAGCAATCCCACGGTGGTTCGGGCAAGCAAGGCCGTGCGGTGATCGACGGCCTGCGCGCCGACGTAGTGACCCTGGCCCTGGCCGGTGACATCGACGAAATCGCCAAGCTGGGCAAGACCCTGCCGGAAAACTGGCAAACCCGCCTGCCGGACGCCAGCACCCCGTACACCTCGACCATCGTGTTCCTGGTGCGCAAGGGCAACCCCAAAGGCATCAAGGACTGGGGCGACCTGATCAAGAAAGACGTGTCGGTGATCACGCCTAACCCGAAAACCTCCGGCGGTGCGCGCTGGAACTTCCTCGCCGCCTGGGCCTACGGCCTCAAGGCTGGCGGCAGCGAAGCCAAGGCTCAGGAATACGTTCAAGCGTTGTTCAAGCACGTGCCGATCCTCGACACCGGCGCACGCGGTTCCACCATCACCTTCGTCAACAACGGTCAGGGCGACGTGCTGCTGGCCTGGGAAAACGAAGCGTTCCTGGCGCTCAAGGAAGACGGTGGCGCCGACAAGTTCGACATCGTCGTGCCGTCCCTGTCGATCCTCGCGGAGCCGCCGGTGGCCGTGGTCGACAAGAACGCCGAGAAAAAGGGCAATACCGAGATCGCTACCGAATACCTCAAGCACCTGTACAGCCCGGCTGGCCAGGAGATTGCGGCGAAAAACTTCTACCGCCCACGCGATGAGAAAGTCGCCGCCAAATACGCCCAACAGTTCCCTGAACTGGACTTGGTCACCATCGACAAAGACTTCGGCGGCTGGAAAACTGCCCAACCGAAATTCTTTAACGACGGTGGCGTGTTCGACCAGATCTACACGGCGCAGTAAGCCAAAGTACCTGTAGGAGCGAGCTTGCTCGCGAAGGTCGTCAACGATAACGCGTACATTCTGAATGAGCGCGGTGCCCTTGATTCTTTCGCGAGCAAGCTCGCTCCTACAGTGGTTTCTACCCTTTAACCAAGGACTCTTATGTCGCGTCGTATTTCCCCCGTCATACCCGGCTTCGGGCTGACGCTGGGCTACACCGTGGTGTACCTCAGCCTGATCGTACTCATCCCCCTGGCGGCGATGTTTGTACACGCCGCTCAACTCACCTGGGATCAGTTCTGGAACATCATCTCCGCACCGCGCGTGCTGGCGGCGTTGAAACTGAGCTTCAGCACCGCGTTGTACGCCGCGCTGATCAACGGCGTGATCGGCACGCTGCTGGCCTGGGTGTTGGTGCGCTACACCTTCCCCGGACGCAAGATCATCGATGCGATGATCGACTTGCCGTTCGCCTTGCCCACCGCTGTGGCCGGTATCGCGCTGACCGCGCTGTATGCGCCCAACGGTCTGGTGGGCCAGTTCGCCGCCGACCTGGGCTTCAAGATCGCCTACACCCCGCTGGGCATTACCCTGGCGCTGACCTTCGTGACCTTGCCCTTCGTGGTGCGCACGGTGCAGCCGGTACTGGCCGATATCCCCCGGGAAGTCGAAGAAGCCGCCGCCTGCCTGGGCGCCAAGCCTTTGCAAGTGTTCCGCCACATCCTCGTGCCGGCCCTGTTGCCGGCCTGGCTGACCGGTTTCGCGCTGGCCTTCGCCCGTGGCGTCGGTGAGTACGGCTCGGTGATTTTCATCGCCGGCAACATGCCGATGAAAACCGAAATCCTGCCGTTGCTGATCATGGTCAAGCTCGACCAGTACGACTACCGCGGCGCCACCTCTATCGGTGTGCTGATGCTGGTGGTTTCCTTTGTCCTGCTGCTGCTGATCAACTTGTTACAGCGGCGCATCGAACGTCCATAAGGAGGCGCGGAACATGTCCCAATCGTCTATCTCCGCCGCGTCCTCGGCCAACGCCGCCCGGCGTGGCAGCGCCACCTCGCGACGTATCCTGATCGGCCTCGGCTGGCTGGTGTTCGCCCTGTTCCTGCTGCTGCCGTTGTTGATCGTGGTGTCCCAGGGCCTGAAGAATGGCCTCGGCGCGTTCTTCACCGCGATCCTTGAACCGGACGCGCTGTCGGCGCTGAAACTCACGGTAATCGCCGTGGTGATCTCGGTGCCGCTCAACCTGGTGTTTGGCGTCAGCGCCGCGTGGTGCGTGAGCAAATATTCATTCCGTGGCAAAAGCATCCTGGTAACGCTGATCGACCTGCCGTTCTCGGTGTCCCCGGTGATCGCAGGCCTGGTCTACGTGCTGATGTTCGGCGCCCAGGGCTTTTTCGGCCCCTGGCTGCAGGAACATGACATCCAGATCGTGTTCGCCTTGCCCGGTATCGTGCTGGCGACCATCTTCGTCACCGTGCCGTTCGTGGCCCGTGAGCTGATCCCGCTGATGCAGGAGCAGGGCACCCAGGAAGAAGAAGCCGCGCGCCTGCTCGGGGCCAACGGCTGGCAGATGTTCTGGCATGTCACCGTACCGAACATCAAGTGGGGCCTGATCTACGGCGTGGTGCTCTGTACGGCGCGGGCCATGGGGGAGTTCGGCGCAGTGTCGGTGGTGTCCGGCCATATTCGCGGCGTGACCAACACGCTGCCGCTGCACGTCGAGATTCTCTACAACGAATACAACCACGTCGCCGCCTTTGCGGTGGCCAGCCTGTTGCTGATCCTGGCGCTCTTCATCCTGCTGCTCAAGCAGTGGAGCGAGAACCGAATCAACCGCCTGCGCAACAGCGCCGGTGAGGAATAAGTCATGTCGATCGAAGTCCGTAATGTCAGCAAGAACTTCAACGCCTTCAAGGCCCTGGACAGCATCAACCTGGATATCCAGAGTGGCGAGCTGGTGGCGTTGCTGGGTCCCTCCGGCTGCGGCAAGACCACCTTGCTGCGCATCATTGCAGGCCTGGAAACCCCGGACGCCGGCAGCATCGTGTTCCACGGCGAGGACGTCTCCGGTCACGATGTGCGTGATCGCAATGTGGGCTTTGTGTTCCAGCACTACGCGCTGTTCCGCCATATGACCGTGTTCGACAACGTTGCTTTCGGCCTGCGCATGAAGCCGAAAAACCAGCGCCCGACTGAAAGCCAGATCGCGAGCAAGGTTCACGAACTGCTGAACATGGTGCAGCTCGACTGGCTCTCCGATCGCTACCCGGAACAACTCTCCGGCGGCCAGCGCCAGCGTATCGCCCTGGCACGGGCCCTGGCGGTGGAGCCTAAGGTGCTGCTGCTGGACGAACCCTTCGGCGCCCTCGATGCCAAGGTGCGCAAAGAACTGCGGCGCTGGCTGGCGCGCTTGCACGAGGATATCAACCTGACCTCGGTGTTCGTGACCCATGACCAGGAGGAGGCCATGGAAGTCGCCGACCGTATCGTGGTGATGAACAAGGGCGTGATCGAGCAGATCGGTTCACCGGGCGACGTCTACGAAAACCCGGCCAGCGATTTTGTGTACCACTTTCTGGGTGACTCCAACCGCTTGCACCTGGGCGAGGACAAACACCTGCTGTTCCGCCCGCACGAGGTGTCGCTGTCGCGGCATGAGCTGGAGGATCACCACGCGGCTGAGGTGCGGGACATCCGGCCGCTGGGTGCGACTACTCGCGTGACCCTGAAGGTCGAAGGCCAGCCCGAGCTGATCGAAGCCGAAGTGGTGAAGGACCACGACAGCCTGACCGGCCTGGCCCGTGGCGAGACCCTGTTCTTCAAACCCAAGGTCTGGCAAAAAGCCTGAGCACGCCCCAGAACCCCATGTGAAAACGGGACCAATGTGGGAGGGGGCTTGCCCCCGATAGCGGTGTGTCAGTCACACATATTCTGACTGATCCACCGCCATCGGGAGCAAGCCCCCTCCCACATTCAGATTCCACTGGGCTTGAGATCGCGGCGCGCCACCGGGCCTGAGCGGTGCTCAATCTGCTGCTTCAGCGCCTGCCGCAACCCCAGCAGAAACGCCAACTCCGCCACCACAAACAACGGCCCCACAATCAGCCCCGACACATCATCCACAAACGCCGGCTTTCGGCCTTCGTAGTAATGCCCGACAAACTGAATCACCCAGCCCACCACAAACATCCCGATACCGCTGCTCAACCACACCATCGTGCTCTGCGCCGCCAGCACGTGCCCGGCCCATACCGACAAGCCCATCAACAGCGTCATCAACAATCCCAGGGCCAGTTCCAGGCGCAGGTAAAACCACGCCGAAAACAGCGCCAGCACTACCGCCGGAGAAACCCACAGCGCGCCCACCGCCCATTCGGGACGTGACAGCAGCACGGCGACCGCCACCACGATCAAGGGAATGCCGATGAAGTGGCTGGCGATATTGCGTGGGTCGCGGTGGTAGGCGGCGTATTGACTGAGGTGGTCGACGAGGCTTTTCATTGTTGTTCCTCCTGTAGGATGTTTGATCATGCCCTGTCAGTAGGCGCCTAACTGTCAACTGGGCGACAATCTTCGGAGTTCCCATGGACACAGGCAAATGGCACGCGCATCTGCTCAGCGGCCACTGGTTTGGCCATCTGCCAGCAGACCTGCAGCATAGCCTGCTGGCGGCGGCGCGGGTGCGCACGCTGACGGCGGGGCAGTTTCTGTTCAAGCGCGGCGATCCGCCATGTGGCCTGTATGCGGTGCTGGAAGGGGCGGTGCGCATCAGCGCGGTGAATGCCCAGGGCAAGGAAGCGGTGCTGAGCCTGGTGGAGACGCCTTACTGGTTCGGCGAGATCTGCCTGTTCGACAACCTGCCGCGCACCCACGATGCGCTCGCCACGGGCCCTTGCACGCTGGCGCAGGTGCCGCAGGCGGCGATGCTCGGCATGCTCGAGCGGCATCCGGCGTATTGGCGCGATGTGGCCCTGTTGATGAGCCACAAGCTGCGCCTGTCGTTGATCAATATCGAACAGATGAGCCTGATGCCCGCGTCGGCGCGGCTGGCCCATCGGCTGCTGATGATTGCGCAAGGCTACGGTGAGCGAACGCAAGCACGCCGGGTGTTGCAACTGCCGCAGGAGGACCTGGCGGCGATGCTCGGCCTGTCGCGTCAGACCACCAACAGCCTGCTCAGGGCGCTGGAGCAACAGGGCGTCCTCGGCCTGAGCTACGGGGCCATCGAGATTCTCGACCTCAATGGCCTGCGGCTGGCTGCCGGCCTATGAACCGCGATAGGTGGAGAAGCCGTAAGGGCTGAGCAGCAGCGGGATGTGGTAGTGCTGGTCGGCCTGCTTGACCTGGAAAATCACCGGCACTTCGGGGAAGAAGGTTTCGCGGTTGGCTTTCTTGTAATAGTCGCCAGTCTTGAACACCACGCGGTACTCGCCCGGTTTCATGCTGCGATCAGCGGGAAACAGTTCGGCGATGCGCCCCTGTTCATTGGTCACGCCCCGGGACAGCGATTGCCATTGGTCGCCCACGTGTTCTTCCAGGGTGACGTTGACGCCGGCGCTGGGCAGGCCGTTTTCCAGGTTGAGCACATGCACGCTCAGCGGGTTGCCGGCGGCCATGGCCAGGGTGCACAGGCCGCTCAGGCTGAGGGCTGCGAGGGTCATGCTGAGGGTTTTCATCGTGAAGTCCTTTTTTGACAGAGGTGGTATCAAGGGGTGATTTTCAGGCCCAGTTGCTCGGCCGCCTGTACCGCGCAGGCTTCGTCCTGCGCGGCGCCGCCGGCACCGGCAATACCCAGCGCGCCGACCAGCTCGGCATCGGCAAACAGCGGCACGCCACCGCCGAGCAACAGCAACTCGGGCAAGCTGTTAAGGTTGGCGGCCTCGGGGTTGTTGCGTGCGCGTTCGGCGAACAGTCGGGTCGGGGTTTTGCTCGACAACGCCGTGTAGGCCTTGCGCTGGCTGGCGAGGCTGTTGTGTGGGCCGACGCCGTCGGCGCGCAGGCTCAGCAACAGGTTGCCGCCACGGTCGAGTACGGTCAGCGCGGCGGTGCAGTGCGCCAGGCCGGCATCGGCCAATTGGCGCGCGGTACGCAGATCCAGCTCGGCGTGGCGTGGCAGTTGCGGCGTGGCCTGGGCGGCAGTCGCCACGGCGAGGCTCAGGAACAAGGCAGTGCGAAACATGGTGAGGGCTCCAGATGGCAGGCCGTCACGGTAGCCAGTGGACGTGGTCAAAAGCCGCACAATTTGATGACAGGTTTGTAATCAAACCCAGAGGTAAGGCATGCAGGTGTTGTTAGTGGAAGACCAGCCGCAACTGGCGCAACGCATGGCCCAGGGCCTGAGCGAAGCGGGTTTCGGCGTGGAAGTCGCGGCCAACGGCATGGCGGCGCAGCGCTTTGTGGAAAGCACCGAGTACGACCTGGTGATCCTGGACGTGATGCTGCCGGGCCTGAATGCGTGGAAGTTGCAGCAGGCGATTCGCCAGCGAGGAGAAACGCCCGTGCTGTTCCTGACCACGCCGGATGGCATTGAAGATCGGCTGCGAGGGTTGGAATTGCATGAGGATGATTACTTGCTCAAGCCGTTTGACGCCAAGGCGTTGGTGGCGCGGGTGAGGAAATTGTTGCGGCGTGATCGGGGGCGGTGATTGCCAGTGACACCGCTATCGGGGGCAAGCCCCCTCCCACATTTGAACTGTGAATACCTTCAAGTGTGGGAGGGGGCTTGCCCCCGATGAGGCCCTCAAAAACACCCCCATTCACCTAGCGCAACCCCTCCCTGAACTGCCCCGGCGTCATCCCCGTCCAGCGCTTGAACGCCCGGTTGAAACTGCTGGTATCGGCAAACCCCAGCAAATGACTGATCTCGGCCAATGAACACTGCGGGTCGCGCAGGTGCAACAGCGCCAGGTTCTGCCGGCATTCATTGAGCAACGCATCAAACCGACACCCTTCATCCGCCAGGTGCCGCTGCAGGCTGCGCAGACTCAAATGCAACGCCTGGGCGATCCGCTCCGCGCCGGGTTCGCCGTCGGGCAGTTGCGCCTCGATGGCGGCGCGCACCTTGCGCTCCCAGGTCAGCGGTTGCAGTTGCGCCAGGGTGCGCTTGAGCACGGTTTCATTGTGTTCGGCCAACTCCGGGTTGGCATCGTCCAGGTGGCTGTCGAAGTCGCGGGCGGCGAACTCCAGGCGGTCTTCCTCGGCGCCAAAGAACACTGGCGCACGAAACACCGTGTGCCAGGGCGCGGGGTCGGCCGGCGCCGGGCGCCGCAGGTAAACCGCCAGCGGTGCGTAGTCGCGCCCCAGGCGGTTGCGGCAGGTCCGCACATAGATCGCCGCAAATGCATCGATGGCTTCCAGCGCCGGTGCCGGGCTGCCTTCGGGTTGCAGCAGGCGAAAACGGTAGCAGTCGCCGTGTCGGCTCAACTCCAGGCTCAGCGCATCACTGACCACCTGGTGATAGCGCACGATTCGTTCGAACACTTCGCGCAAACTGCCGCTGGCCACCAGCGCATAACCCAACGCATGAAAGGTGGTGGGGCTGACAAACCGCGACACCCGCAAACCAATCGCCGGATCGCCACTGGCTCGCACCGCCAGTGCCCACAGGCGTGTGGTGGCCGACAACGGGTAGCGTGCGTTCGGGTCGTCCATCAGCAGCGGGTCGAGCCCGGCCTCAAGGCACAGCGCGGCGCTGTCCAGGCCCAGGGCATCGAGTTGTTTGCGCAGGGCGCGGGTCCAGCTGGCGAGGGAGGTGGGTTCAGTCATGGCGATTGGCGCTTGCGGTCAACAGGTTGGCGTGCGGAGCTAGCGGCCTGCGCCAGGGTTGGGTGCAGGATGCAGGCATCACTCCACAAGAGAATGGAAGCATGGACGGTACTTGTGCAAGTCCCCAGCAGATGAACGCGCAACAGCGTTCGGCGCATATCCGCGAGGTGGTGCTGGCCGAGGGCGCGCGCCTGCGCCGACGGCACCCCTGGCTGCTGCATCAGGATGCGCTGGGCGCGGGCATCCTGGCGCTCGCGTTGGTCGGCATGATCGGTTCGGCGGCGCTGTATATCAGCGGTCACATGGCCTGGTGGGTGTGCCTGCTGCTCAATGCCTTCTTCGCCTCACTCACCCATGAGCTGGAGCACGACCTGATCCACAGCATGTACTTTCGCAAGCAGCGCGTGCCCCACAACCTGATGATGGGCCTGGTGTGGCTAGCGCGGCCGAGCACGATCAACCCGTGGATTCGCCGGCACCTGCACCTCAATCATCACAAGGTCTCCGGCACCGAGGCCGACATGGAAGAGCGTGCGATCACCAACGGCGAGCCCTGGGGCATCGCGCGGTTGCTGATGGTGGGGGACAACATGATGTCGGCCATGATCCGCCTGCTGCGCGCCAGGACCTGGCCGCACCGGTTCAGCATCCTCAAGCGGGTGCTGCTGGTGTACGCACCGCTGGCGCTGCTGCATTGGGGCGCGTGGTACATATTCCTCGGCTTTCATGCCGCCAACGGCATCGCCGGCCTGATAGGCGCGCCTATCGACTGGTCAGCCGGGACGCTGCAGATGATGCAGGTGATCGATATCGCGGCGGTGGTGATCATCGGCCCCAACGTGCTGCGCACCTTTTGCCTGCACTTCGTCAGTTCCAACATGCATTACTACGGCGATGTGGAGCCGGGCAATGTGATCCAGCAGACCCAGGTGCTCAACCCCTGGTGGATGTGGCCGTTGCAGGCGTTCTGTTTCAATTTCGGCAGCACCCACGGCATCCACCATTTTGTGGTGAAGGAGCCGTTCTATATCCGCCAGATGACGGTCAGGGTGGCGCATAAGGTCATGGCCGAGATGGGCGTGCGCTTCAATGATTTCGGCACCTTTGCGCGGGCCAATCGGTTTGAACGCGAGGAGCAACCGGACAGCGAACTCGCGTTCAGCAAGCAATGAACGCCAGCGGCAGGTCGCGAATCTGTTCGCGCACCGGCGGCTGGTAGTGATCGTTGCTGATCAGTTCATGCAGCAGTTCTTCGCGCAATTGGTGGAATTCAAAGCTGCTGCGCTGGCGCGGGTGGGGCAGGGCGATCTCGACCACCTGCTTGATCCGCCCGGGCCGGGGCTCCATCACCACCACGCGGTCGGCGAGGAAGATCGCCTCTTCCACATCGTGGGTCACCAGCACCGTGGTGATTTTGGCGCGGGCGCGAATCGCCAGCAGTTCGTCCTGCATCTGCTGGCGGGTCAGCGCATCCAGTGCGCCGAACGGCTCGTCCAGCAGCAGAATCCGTGGGCTGGCCACCAGGCCACGGGCGATCGCTACCCGTTGCGCCATACCGCCGGACAGTTGGTGGGGATAGGCGCGGGTGAAGTCGGTGAGGCCCACCAGTTCGATAAAGTCGCCAATGCGTCGGCTGCGCTCGGCCTCGCTCAAGGGCTCATTGACCAGGCCCAGGCCGATGTTCTGCGCCACCGTCAGCCAGGGGAACAAGCGGTGTTCCTGGAACACGATGCCGCGTTCGCTGCCGATGCCGCTCACGGCTTTGCCATCGACCTGAATCTGCCCGCGAAACTGCGTATCCAGCCCCACCAGCAAGCGTAAAAGCGTGGACTTGCCGCAGCCGCTCGAACCGACAATTGCCACAAATTCGCCCTCGGCAATCTCCAGGTTGAATTCGCGGATGGCTTCCAGCTCGACGCCATCCACATCGAAGGACTTGCCCACATGGTTGAAGCTGACAATCGGTGCGTTCATGCGTGTCTCCAGCCGGTGACGCGGCTTTCAAGGCGTTGGCCGATAAGGTTGAGGGTGGCGCCGGTGAGGCCGACCAGCAGCATGCCGCTCATGATCAAATCCATGCGCAGCAACTGCTGGGCGCCGATCATGAGGCTGCCGATGCCGCCATTGGACGGCATGAAGTATTCCGCGCCGATGGTGCCCAGCCAGGCGTAGATCAGGCTCAGGCGCAGCCCGGCGAAAATGCCCGGCGCGGCACCGGGCAGTATCAGGCGGCGCAGCCGCTGGAACAGGTTCAGGCGCAGCACCTGCGCGGCTTCGTTCAGTTGCGGTGACAGGTTCAACACGCTGCGCTGGGTGGCGATAAACAGCGGGAAAAACGCCGCCAGGCCAATGAACACCCACTTGGCCAATTCCCCCAGGCCAAACCAGGCCGTGAGCAACGGCACCCAGGCAAAGATTGCGATCTGGCGCAAAGCCGCCAGGGTAGGGCCGAGCACCCGCTCGCTGCGCGGTGACAAGCCCAGCCATAAGCCGATGGCAAACCCCAGGCTGGCGCCCAATGCCAGGCCACCCAGGGTGCGCCCCAGGCTTTTGCCCAGCGCGCCCGACAGCGTGCCATCCACGACGCCCGTGGCGGTGGTCTGCAGCACAGTCCATGGGCTCACCAGGATATTCGCGTCGACCCAGCCCTGCTGCGTCGCCACTTGCCACAGCGCCAGCAACCCCAGCGGCAGCAGCCACGGCTGCAGGCGCTGCCAACCCTGGTAACGCGGGCCGCGCCGGATGTGCGCGGTGGCCGGATGCGGCCAGTGCACCCATTTGCGGTCCAGCCAGCCGACGCCACGGTCCATCACCACGCCCAGCACGCCGATGACCACGATGCACACAAAGACAATATCGAGCATGAACAACTGGCGTGCCCACACCATCAGGTAGCCGATGCCTTCACTGGAGGCCAGCAACTCCACCGCCAGCAGCGACGTCCAACCGGCCGCCAGGGCCAGGCGCACACCGGCCATGAACGCCGGCAGTGCGGCGGGCAGGATCAGTCGGCGGATCAGCAGGTGGGTGGGCAGGCGCAGCACGCGGGCAGCTTCGCGCAACTGCGGCTGGGCATCGCGCACGCCGACCAGCGTATGCAAGGTCACGGGTACCACGATGGCCTTGACCAGCACCACCAGTTTCAGGGTTTCGCCGATGCCGAAAAACACCATGAACAACGGGATCCACGCCAGGGTCGGCACTTGCGCCAGCGCGCTGAACGTGGGAAACACCAGGCGCTCGGCGCGCGCATTGAAGCCCAGCCAGGCGCCGAGCAACGCACCGGCGCCGATGCCCGCCAGCAAGCCCCAGAACAAGCGCTGCACACTGATCGCCAGATGGCTCCATAGCTCGCCGCCCGCCAGTTCCACGGCGCTGCTCCACACCAGTGCAGGCGGCGGCAGGATTTGTTCGCTCATCCACTGATGACGGCTGGCCAGCCACCACAAGGCTAATAGCGTCAGCGGTAACAGCCAGGGGCTGAGCGCCGGCCAGCGCAGTGTGGGGGTGGTCAGAGGCGGGCTTAACCGTGCGGTCCGGGCCATCGGGGACCTTCCTTTCGTTATGTGATTCCGATCTTATAAAAACGTAATCAAGATGATTGTGCGATAAGAGAGTCCATTTAAAGCCCGTGCCCGGCACGCATCCAATGCATTCGGAGAATATTTTCGATGCTGTTTATGCATAGCCCGCTGCAGCCTGCGGTTTGTCTCGCATAGTTCAAAAGGTTATTAAATTGTGAATTTATAGTATTTAAAGTTTCTATCTGCCTATGTCTACTTTCAGCTCCCCAGGCGACCGTCGCCCACCAGGAGCTGCCCTTATGAAACTGCCCTTCAAACGTCTGATCACGCTGTTCGCCGCTACCGCGCTGGCGGGTCTGGTGCAGGCCGCCGAGCTCAAGGAAATCCGCATTGCCGTGCCAGACCTCAGCGCCGGGAGCCAACACAGCGGCGGCGGCATCACCGATGTATTGCGCCAACAGCAGATCTTCGAAAAGGCCTTTGCCGACCAGGGCATCACGATTCAATGGAATTACTTCAAGGGCGCGGGCCCGGTGATCAATGAAGCCTTCGCCAATGGCCAGGTGGACCTCGCTTATCTCGGCGACCTGGCGGCCATCATCGGCCGTTCCAATGGGCTGGATACCCGCCTGCTCAGCGCTACCGCGCGTGACATCAAGCAGTACCTGGGCGTGGTGCCGGGCTCGGGCATCAAGACCCTGCACGACCTCAAGGGCAAGCGCGTCGCGGTGTTTCGCGGCACGGCCAGCCAATTGTCATTCGACAGCGCATTGGCCAGCCAGGGCCTGAGTGAAAAGGACCTGAAAGTCATCAACCTGGATTACAACGCTGCCGGTGCGGCGTTGGCCGCCAAGCAGATCGACGCGACCTGGGGCGGCTCCAACCTCACGGCGCTGCAAGCCAAGGGGCTGGCCGAGATCGCCCTGACCACCAAGGACCTGAACGGCGCCGGCAGCATCCAGGCGGTATTGGTGGGTAGCAAACAGTTTGTCGACGGGCATCCCGACGCGGTGGCCAAGTTGCTCAAGGCCCAGCAGCAGGCGGTGCAATGGTTGACCGATGACAACAACAAACAGGCCTACATCGAGCTGGTGTCGGGGCTGGCCAGTTATCCGCCAGTGATCCTGAGCAATGATTTGAAGGACCAGCAGCTCAGCCAGATTTTCCCGGCGACGCTGGACCCGGTGTTCCTGGGCAAATTGCAGGATGCGGTGGATCTGGCTTCCAGGGAGAAGTTGATTCGCCGCTCGTTTCAGGTGAGTGATTGGGTGGCGCCTGGGTTGGCGGCGGCGGGGCTTTGAGTCTGGTGGTGCCTGGGCTATAGCTATCGGGGGCAAGCCCCCTCCCACACTTTGAAGGTATTCACAGTTCAAATGTGGGAGGGGGCTTGCCCCCGATGAGGCCGTTCAGACCGCCACACTCACCTCCTGCCTGTCGACCTCCACCAACACCTCAATCATCGCTTTAGCCGCCGGCGACAACCGCGCCCCCGTGCGGCTGACGATTCCGCACCGCGCACTCAGGGTCTCCATGTTCTGCGGCAGATTGCGCCAGTGCAGCAGCACCAGCGCGCCGCTGGCGATGTCCTCGGCGAACGCTTCCTCGGTGCCCACGCCGATGGCGTTGGACTGCAGCACGATTTTCACCAGCGCCGGGAAGTGTTCGGTCTGGATGCTCGGCGAAAAATCCATGCGCCCGCTCAGGTTTGCCAGCAGTTTGCGAATGCCCTGGGAGATCAGCGGCGCCGCCAGCGGGTAGTCGAACATGTCATTGGTCGACAGGCTGTCCTTGGCCAGCAGCGGGTGCCCCGGGCGGCAGAAAAACACGCCGCGTTTGGCGGTCAGCGCACGGGTCTGGAAGTTCGGGTCGGCTTCGAACTGGCGGATGTCGGCAATGAAGAATTCGATCTCCTCGCGGCTCAGGGCGCGGCTGAGTTTTTCCCAGTTATCCACCTGGAAACCGGTGCGGATTTTCGGGTGCGCGCCGATAAACCGCGCCACCGCATCCGGCACCAGTTTCACCGCCGGCGCCGGGCCGCAGCCGAAGCGCAGGTCGCCGGCATCGAGTTTGGTCATGCGCGTGACTTCACTGCTCAGCAAGGCGGCGCCGTGCACCAGGCTCAGGGCGTGTTGCAACACCACCTGGCCTTCGGGTGTGGGGCGCAGGTCCTTGTGGCCACGGTCGACCAGCACGCAGCCGAACTCCTGTTCCAGCCCCTGGATACTGCGGCTGAACGCCGGTTGAGTGATGCCCATGGCGTCCGCCGCGCGTACGAAACTGCGGTGTTCGTTGAGGGCAATGAGGTAGCGCAGTTGACGCAGATCCATATGCATTCCCGGCATTTGAAAAATAGGTCGAAGGCATTTGCGAGCGACGGAGCTGAGGTTTTAAATGCAAGCTCTTATTCCGTCAACGAAGCATTAGTTCATTTGCTAGATCTAAAATGCATATGAATAGAGCGTTGCCGGCGAGCGTTCCACCATCCGCAGGCACATGAGGGTCACCACAATGAGCAACGCCGCATTAGCTGTTCAACCCATCGCCCAGGCACTGGACATTCATCCGGTTGCCGGCCGCATCGGCGCCGAGATCCGTGGCATCAAGCTGTCGGGTCATCTCGATGCCGCCACTGTCGACGCCATCCAGCAAGCGCTGGTGCAGTACAAGGTGATCTTCTTTCGCGAACAGTCCCACCTCGACGACCAGAGCCAGGAAGCCTTTGCCCACCTGCTCGGCGAACCGATTGCCCACCCGACCGTGCCGGTGCGTGACGGCACGCGTTTCCTGATGGAGCTGGACGGCACGCGCGGCCAGCGCGCCAACTCCTGGCACACCGACGTGACCTTCGTCGATGCCTACCCCAAAGCTTCGATCCTGCGTTCGGTGCTGGCGCCCGCATCCGGTGGCGACACCGTGTGGGCCAACACCTCGGCGGCCTACAACGACCTCAGCGTCGAGCTGCGCGCCCTGGCGGATAACCTCTGGGCCATCCACAGCAACGAATACGACTACGCCGCGCTCAAGCCGGATGTGGCGGTGGAACGGCTCGAGGAGTACCGCAAGGTGTTCACCTCGACGGTGTATGAAACCGAGCATCCGGTGGTGCGCGTGCACCCGGTCAGCGGTGAGAAAACCCTGCTGCTGGGGCACTTCGTCAAGCGCCTCAAAGGCTATTCCCAGGCCGACTCGACGCAACTGTTCAACCTGTTGCAAAGCCACGTCACCCGCCTGGAAAACACCGTGCGCTGGCGCTGGAACAGCGGCGACGTAGCGATCTGGGACAACCGCGCCACCCAGCATTACGCGGTGGACGACTACGGCACCCAGGAGCGTATCGTGCGCCGGGTGACGCTCAAGGGCGATGTGCCGGTGGGTGTGCACGGACAATCCAGCAAAACCACCAAAGGCCGCTAAGCAAACACAAATCCAAATGTGGGAGGGGGCTTGCCCCCGATAGCTGAGTGTCAGTCAACCTTTCGGTGGCTGACACACCGCCATCGGGGGCAAGCCCCTCCCACAGTGATTTGCATCGTCTACCAGACGCCGATCTGCACCACCTTCTCCGCCTCCGGCTCACCGTAGCGAAACCACTGGCCACGCACTTCGATCTCGGTGTGGCTGATGGTGGTTCGCCGCTTCAACCCGCGCAGCCAGTCGAACAGATAACCCAGGTGCACCTCGCGCACGTCGGCATAGGCCGGGTCGGCGCCCAGGTCGTGTACTTCCTGCGGGTCGTTGTGCAGGTCGAACAGCTGCGGGCGGAAGCCATCATACGCCAGGTATTTCCAGCGCTCGCTGCGCACCATGGTCATGCGGCAACGGTCGATCGGCTGGCCCAGGCGCTCGCGGGCGGGGGCCTGGAAGGCGTAGTCGTACTCGGCAATCGCATAGTCACGCCAAGGCGTCGGTTCACCGTGCAGCAGCGGGATCAGCGAGCGGCCTTCCAGGCGGTGCTCGGCGGCGGGCAGGCCCAGGGCGTCGAGGAAGGTCGGCAGTGCGTCGATGGTCTCTACCAGGCGCGCATCCACCGAGCCACGGCTGATATCGGCACTGGCACGCGGGTCGCGCACGATCAGGGGAATGCCCACGGCAGGTTCGAGCAGGAATTCCTTTTCACCGAGGAAGTGGTCGCCGAGGAAGTCGCCGTGGTCGCTGGTGAACACAATCAGCGTGTCATTCCAGCGCCCGTTGCTTTGCAGGAAATCGAACAGCCGCCCGAGCTGGTCGTCGATCTGTTTGATCAGCCCCATGTAGGTTGGAATCACCGTGAGCCGCACCTCGTCGCGGGAGAAGTTCAGGCTCTCCTGGTGTTGACGAAACGCCTGGTACACCGGGTGATCGCTGGTGTGCGCCGGTTGAATCGGCGCCTGGATATGCTCGGCGCCATACAGCGCGTGGTACGGCGCCGGGGCGATATAGGGCCAGTGCGGCTTGATGTAGGACAGGTGCAGGCACCAGGGTTGTTCGGCCTGCTCCTGGATAAAGTCGATGGCGCGGTCGGTGGTGTAGACGGTTTCCGAGTGCTGCTCGGCAACCCGCGCCGGCAACCCGGCGTTGCGCATGTGCCAGCCGCTGAGCACTTCGCCGTTTTCACCTTGCGCGGCATTGGCCCATTCATGCCACGGGTTGCTGCCGCTGTAGCCCTGCTCGCGCAGGTAATGGGTGTAGGGCGCGGACTCGCGTTTGTCCTCGAACAGCGGGCTGTCGGGGTAGATGCCGTCGTGACGGAAATAGGTGTCGAAGCCCACTTCGTTCAGCGCCTCGGCCTGGGCGCTTTCAGGGTCGATATTCAAGCGCTGCAGGGCGTCCAGGTTTGGCGTGGCGTGGGTCTTGCCCACCAGCGCGGTGCGGATGCCGTGGGGACGCAGGTAGTCGCCGATGGTCAGCTCTTCCAGGGGCAGCGGTACGGCGTTCCACGCCACCTGATGGCTGCTGACATAGCGCCCGGTGTAGGCCGACATCCGCGACGGGCCGCAGATGGTGCCCTGGGTGTAGGCGCGGCTGAAACGCACGCCGGCTGCGGCGAGGCGGTCGATATTCGGGGTGTGCAAGTGGGCGTGGCCGTAGCACGACAGGTAATCGCGGCGCAGTTGGTCGCACATGATGTAGAGCACGTTGCGTACGGGTTGGGGTTGGGACATGGAGGCTCACCGGATGGAAGATAGGTGAGGTTTTTTCGCTGTTTGGGTGGGGCGCTGGCAAGTGCATTTGGGGACTGGGTTTCATGCAGTGAATGCATGGGTGTTGCCATCGGGGGCAAGCCCCCTCCCACACTTCAAATGCCTTCCAAATGTGGGAGGGGGCTTGCCCCCGATGGCGCCGGTTCAGACCGCGATATTCTCAAGCGTACAAATATCTTCATCCAACTCATCTACTTCCTTGATCTGCTCAATCATCGCCTCCGCCAACGGCGACAGCCGATACCCCGCACGGCTGACAATCCCGTAGCGGGTGTAGCGCTCCTCCAGATTTTCATCCAGTCCTTCGATCTTCAAACACACCAACTCGCCCCGGGCCATGTGCAGCACGTCGCTGTTGGCGCTGACGATGCCGATGGCGTCCGAACGCAGTACCACGCCCAGCAGGCTGTAGCCGTTTTCGCATTCGACGTTGGGCTGGTAATCCGGTCGGCCGCTGAGGTCGACGATGACTTTGCGCAGGTTCGGCGGGCGAATGGTCACGGCCAGGGGGTAGCTCATCAGTTCGGCGGGGCTGACGCTGTCGTGGGTGGCGAGGGGGTGCCCGATGCGGCAGCAGAAATACCAGCGGCGCGGGCGCAGGCGGTGGGTGTGGTAGTCGGGGTTGGCTTCGAAGTGGCGGGTGTCGGCGACGAAAAACTCGAACTCTTCACTGAGCAGGCGTTTGCTCAGGCTTTCCCAGTCGTCCACCTGGAACTGTACGCGTGCCTTGGGGTAGCGCCCGATAAAACTGCCGATGGCGCGGGGGATCAAGCCACCGGCCGGCGCCGGGCCGCAACCGAAGCGCAACTCGCCGGCCTCCAGGCCGTTGAACTGGCTGATCTCATTGGCCAGTTGCTGCGCGCCGCTGACCAGGCGCCGGGCATGTTCGAGCAGCACCTGGCCTTGTTTGGTCGGCGCCAGGTCCTTGCGCCCACGGTCGACCAACTGGCAGCCGGTGCTGTGTTCCAGCGCCTGGATGCTGCGGCTGAAGGCCGATTGCGACAGGTTCACCGTCAACGCCGCCGCGACGAAACTGCGCTGTTCGGCGAGGGCGATGAAGTGGCGAAGTTGGCGCAGGTCGATATGCATTTTTCACATCAAAAATATCCGGGAAATGCATTGGCTATGCATTAGGTCGACTCCTTATAAAGGCTATCTCTTATGCAGTAAATGTTCTTAAAACCATAAATAAATAACCTTAAGGAATATGCCTTGCTGGATATTCCTGGGTTCCGGAGCCGCCCATGAGTCTGTTCAAGCCCGTTGTACCCTTCAAGCGCCTGCCCCTGGCGATGCTGCTGGCGGGCAGTGCCAGTTGGACCCCCAGTCATGCTGCCGAGCCGGCTCCGGCAGGCGAGAGCGCCAGTGGCCAGTTGGAAACCGTCACGGTCACCGCGCGGCGGCGCACCGAGAGCGCCCAGGCGGTACCGACGCCCATGAGCGTGGTCGGCGGCCAGGCGCTGGAGAGCCAGCGGGTGTATCGCATTCAGGACCTGCAGCAGCTGGTGCCCAGCGTCAACGTCGCCTATATGCATGCGCGCCAGTCCAGCGTGTCGATTCGCGGCCTGGGCAACAACCCGGCCAGCGACGGCCTGGAGGGCAGCGTGGGGTTGTATATCGACAACGTCTACCTCGGGCGCCCCGGCATGGCGGTGTTCGACCTGATGGACATCGAGCAGCTTGAGGTATTGCGCGGCCCGCAGGGCACCCTGTTCGGCAAGAACACCACGGCGGGGGTGATCAATATCAGCACCCGCGCGCCGAGTTTCACCCCGGAGCGCAGCATCGAAACCTCGTTGGGCGAGGACGGTTATTTCCAGACCAAGGGCACGATTTCCGGGCCGCTTACCGATGAATTGGCCGGGCGTTTTTCCGCCTATCGCACGCGCAGCGACGGCGACATCAAGAATGAACATGACGGCCACGACCTCAATGGCGGTTCGCGCCAGGGCTTTCGCGGGCAACTGCTGTACAAGCCCAATGAGGCCTTCAACCTGCGCTGGATCGGCGACTACAACGAGGAGGACTCCAGCGCCGGTACGCGCGTGCTCTACAGCACCGGGCCGACCATCAACGGCACCAACCTCTATCAGTCCCGGGCCAACGCCGCGGGTGCGACCCTGGTCGATGGCACCCACCGCAAGGTCAACCTGGACAACGACCAGCACGTCACCGTGTTTCAGGGCGGCACCTCGCTGGAGGCCAACTGGACCTTGCCGAGCGATTTCACCCTGACGTCGGTCAGTGCCTATCGCTGGTGGAATTTCACCCCGCGCAACGATGACGGTCTTAACGTGCCGGCCTCGTATAACGCCGGCGTATCGGTGGAGGACAAGCAGTGGTCCCAGGAATTTCGCCTGGCTTCACCCCAGGGCGGGTTTTTCGATTACGTGCTCGGCGCCTACTACTTCGGCTCTGACCTGGATAACAAGTCCTTCGCCTATTACGGCCCCCAGGCCGACATCTGGAACGGCACGCCGAGCGGCGCGTTGAGCAACGTGAGCAGCATCGGCAACGGGCATATCCGCACCGACAGTTTTGCGCTGTTCGCCCAAGGCACCTGGCACCTGACCGAACGCCTGGATTTCACCGCCGGCCTGCGCGGCACCTATGAAGAAAAAAGTGCCTGGGTAACACGCAATGCGCCGCTTGGCGGCGCTGCGGTCAGCGGCGCCGCAGCCACGGCGCGACGCGGGCGTACCGGGGCGTATGACTCGGGTGACCTGACGCAGTACAGCGCCACCCCGTCGGGGCTGCTCAACCTCAGTTATCACTTCAATGACAACCTGCTGGGCTACGCCACGCTGTCCCACGGCGAGAAGTCCGGCGGCGTCAACCTGGCGGTGGGCTCGGCGCCGACGGCGGGGGCCGACTCGCTGTTGATCGGCACCGAGCGCGCCAACAACGCCGAGTTGGGTTTCAAGAGCACGTTGTGGGATCGCCGCCTGCAGCTCAATGCCAACCTGTTCTGGACCCAGGTCAATGGCTACCAGACCAACGCCTACGACCAGGACAACCGTGTGCAGTACCTCACCAACGCCGGCTCCGTGCGCTCGCGGGGGGTGGAAGTGGAAAGTACGCTGGTGCCGATCAAGGGCCTGACGCTGAACCTCAACGGCTCCTTCAACGATGTGAGTTACCTGTCTTACAAGGACGCGCCATGCCCGCCGGAAGTCAGCCTGCGCCCCGGCGCACCGACGTCCTGCGACCTCACCGGCCACCAGGTGGTGGGCGCGTCGAAATGGATCGCCAACGCCAACGGCGAGTACAAGTGGAACCTGGATAATGGCTTTGAACCCTACGTCACCGCCAGTTATGCCTTCCGCTCCAAGGCAGTGGGCACCGTGGAGGACTCCGACTACGGGCAGATCCCGGCCTATGCGCTGGTCAACCTCTCCACCGGCCTGCGCGGCAATTACCAACAGGGCCAGTGGGACGTGTCGCTGTGGCTGAAAAACGCCTTCGACAAAACCTACTACACCACCCTGTGGACCGGCGGCAACGGCGGATACGAAGGCCTGCTGGGCGCCCCGCGTACCCTAGGCGTGACCGGGCGCTACGACTTCTAGCCCGCTGCGGTAGGTGGCCGGGCTGAACACCCGCGTCACCAGCAGCATGGCCAGCACGGTCAGTGTCAGCACGATCCAGGCGCTGACAAAGTTGCCGGTCAGTTCGCGCAGCCAACCGGTCAGCCAGGGCGAAACGGCGTTGATCAAAAAGCCCACGCCCTGGACAAAGGCGGCAAGTTGCCCGGCCTGGCGCGGGTCGCGGTGATGGTCGAGGGTCAGCAGCAGGCTCAGGGCGAAGCACGCGCCCAGGCCGAAGCCGCACAGGGCCACCCACACGTGGGGAAAGGCCTGCGGCGCGATGATCAGGCCGAGGTAGCCGAGGGTTTGCGCCACCAGGCTGATGCCGAGCAGCGGGCGACGGTCGATGCCGCGTTGCGCCAGCACCGGCATCAGCAGCGCAGCGATCACCTGGAAAATGGTCATGAACGCCAACAGCGAGCCGCTGGGCAGCACGCCCCACCCGAGCTGCTGATAGTAGGCGGGCAGCCAGGCGACCATGCTCATATAGCCGCAGTTGACCAGGCCGAAATACAGCGCAAGCAACCACGCGCGGCGGTTGCGCAAACCCTTGAAGGCGGGGGCGACGTGTGGGTTCCTCGCGGCGCCCAGCGGCAACCACGCCCAGAGCAACAAGGCGCCAAGGGCCGGCAACAGCCACACACCCAACCCGGCCTGCCACTGCTGGAAGTGCGTCGCCACCACCGGGCTGAGCAGCGCGGCCAGCCCGCCGCCGGCCATCAGTGAGGCCGAATACACGCCCATCGCCACCGGTACGCGGTGATGAAACTCACGCTTGATCATCGCCGGCACCAGCGCCTGGATCAGCGCCACGCCCGCGCCGCCGAGCAACGCGGTGACCAGCAGCGCCGACGCCTGGCCCATCAGCCAGCGCGCCAGGCACGCCAGCAGAATCATCACCAGGCCCAGGGCGATGCCGCGTCGTTCACCGAGCCGCGCTTCCACGCGCACGCCCACCAGCGCCACCAACCCCATGCAGATCACCGGCAGGCTGGTCAGCAGGGCGCTGCTCTGGAAGCTCAGGCCGGTGGCCTGGCGGATTTCACCGAGCAATGGGCTGATGGAACTGAGGATCGGCCGCAGGTTGAGGCCGAGCACTACGAGCAGGCCCCAGCCGGCAAAGGATTTATTGAGGGTCATGCAGCGCCTGTGCACTCGGTAAAAGAGGCGTGAGTATGGCCAGCGTCCCGAGTATTCTGAAATTAAATATAACCATGCCTATCAGTGGCAAAGAGAATGATCATGTTCGATCCGGTATTGCTGCGCAGCTTTGTTGCCGTGGTGGACTGCGGCAACTTCACCCGCGCCGCCGAGCGCCTGCATTTGACCCAGTCCACCGTCAGCCAGCAGATCCGCCGCCTGGAAGATGCCGTGGCGTGCCAATTGCTGGACCGCGATCAACGGCGTGTCGTCGCCACTGCCGAAGGCGAGCGCTTGCTGGCCTATGCGCGACGCATCCTGGCGCTGCATGAAGAGGCCGCCGATGTGATGATCAGCCAGCAAAGTGACGGGGTGCTGCGCCTGGGTGTGCCGGAAGATTTTGCGGCGCAGCGGTTGATGCCGCTGCTGTCGGCGTTTGTGCTGGCCTATCCACGGGTGCGCCTGGAGGTCACCAGCGGCCTGGGCCCCGAGTTGCAGCACCAATACCGCAGCGGTGAGTTCGACGTGTTGCTGGTCAAGCAGATGGGCAGCAGCGATGACTGCCTGGCCTCGTGGCCCGAGCCGCTGTGCTGGGTGGACAGCCGCAGCACGCCGTGCCTGGGGCGCGACCCGTTGCCATTGGTGGCGTTTCCCGTGGGCGGCCTGTACCGCAATGAAATGCTGCACCACCTTGAAGTGGGCGGCTGGCGCTGGCGTATCGGCTATTCCAGCGCAAGCCTGGCCAGCGTGTGTTCGGCCGTGGCGGCGGGGTTGGGCGTGAGTCTGTTGCCGCTGAGGGTGGTGCAGGCCGGGCATGTGGTGTTGGGCGCAGAAAGCGGTTTGCCCGTGGTGCAAGGCGTGCGCCTGGCATTGTATGCCCGCGCCGGCCTGAGTGCGGCGGGGCAGTGTTTGCAGGCTGAACTGTTCGATTTGTGCGCAAACAGCCCCGTTGGGCCATGCCTCTACTGAATATTTTGCATGCCTGAAAAGCATTGGAAAATTCGACCTCGGCGCCAGGCCGCGCAAACTGTGGCTTTGGCGTATGAGTCAGTTTTGTATATTCAAATTAAGCATAAGCATAACTTTAAAGAATACTTTAAGAGATAAGCGCCTAGCCCGATGATTCAACCCTGGACGGCCTGCCACGCAGGTCCGCCGGTTTTTTGGTTGAAGACCGTAGGGAGTGAATCAATGGGCAATGTCCAGACCGCCGCCCGTGCCTCCGAGGCGCAAGGGCGCCTGGCACCGAGCGGTGAGTTGGTCGACCTTGGCCGGCCGCACCGCGCGCCGTTGGGGCAGTTGCGCCTGCAGCAGACCCCCAAGCGGTTTTCCAGCCGGCGCGAAGGCGTGCTGTTGGGATTGTTGGTGCTGGCCTTGCACGGCGCGGTGATCTACTGGGTGAGCCAGAAGCCCACCCCGGTGCTGCCGGTGGTGCCGCCGGAAATTCCGCCGATGACCATCGAGTTTTCCCGGCCGGCGCCGCCGGTGGTTGAACCACCGCCGCCGGTGCCGCCGCCACCTCCGGTGCTCGAGCCACCGCCGCCGGTGGTGGATGAGTTGGCCGCCAAGCCGGCGCCGCCCAAACCGGTGGTCAAGCCCAAACCCAAGCCGCTGCCAAAACCTGAGCCCAAGCCAGCACCCAAGGCCATCGAACAGCCGCCCGCGCCGCCTGTACCGGCGCCCCCGGCACCGGTTGCTGCACCCGCGCCGGCGCCGGTGACGCCTGCTTCGGCCAACGCCGCGTACCTGAAGAATCCGGCGCCGCAATACCCGTCACTGGCTCAGCGGCGTGGTTGGGAGGGCACCGTGTTGCTGCGGGTACACGTATTGGCCAGCGGCAAACCCGGTGAGATCCAGCTCCAGAAAAGCAGCGGTCGCCAGCAACTCGATGACGCCGCATTGGCCGCCGTGAAGCGTTGGAGCTTCGTGCCGGCCAAGCAGGGTGAGGTGGCCCAGGACGGTTGGGTCAGCGTACCGATCGATTTCAAGATTCATTAATTATTCAGCGGCACAGAGGGAAAACATCATGGCTTTGGCATCTCCACTTGAATCCATCGAAAGCGCGGTGATCTGGTTGCTGGTGGTCTTTTCAGTCGCCACCTGGGGCTTGGCATTGTTGAAGGGCGTGCAGTTCGGGCGTCTCAAGGCCCAGGATCGCAAGTTTCACAAACAGTTCTGGGCCGCATCGAGCCTCGACGCCGCCGCCGAGTTGGCCGACACCCAGCCGGGTGCGGCGGCACGGGTGGCCCAGGCCGGGTATGCCGCGATCCAGGTGGGCGATACCCCGCACGCGGCTGACCTGAGCCAGGCGATCAATCATCAGGACCGCCTCGAGCGCGCCTTGCGCCAGCAGATCGTGCGTGAGCGCCGCTCCCTGGAAACCGGCTTGGCGGTGGTCGCCAGTATCGGCAGTACCTCGCCGTTTATCGGCCTGTTCGGCACCGTGTGGGGCATCATGGAGGCGCTCAAGGGCATCAGCGCCGCCGGTTCAGCCAGCCTGGAAACCGTGGCGGGGCCCATCGGTGCAGCACTGGTCGCGACGGGGGTGGGGATTGCCGTCGCGGTGCCGGCGGTGCTGGTCTACAACTATTTCCTGCGCCGCCTGAAGCTGACGGCTGCCGACCTTGACGACTTTGCCCACGACTTCTACAGCCTGGCGCAAAAGAACGCCTTCCGCGTGCTGCTGCATCCGGCGCTGAACAAAGCCAGCGTCGGCAACCCGCAGAAAGTGAAGGAGGCGTCCTGAGATGGCCTTTTCCACGCAAGACAGTGATGAGGTGCTGAGCGAGATCAACGTCACGCCGCTGGTGGACGTGATGCTGGTGTTGCTGGTGGTGTTTATCGTCACCGCGCCGCTGCTGACCAACTCGATCCCGATCAACCTGCCCAAGACCGAGGCCGTGGCGCCGGTCGAGCAGAAAGACCCGCTGGTGGTGAGCATCGACGGTGCCGGCAAGCTGTTTATCAACAAGGACGAAATCCAGCCGGACCTGCTGGAATTCAACCTGCAGGCGGCCAAGGCCAAGGACCCCGATGTGCGGGTGCAACTGCAGGCTGACGATGGCGTGAACTACGGCGAAGTGGCACGCGCCATGGCGTCTATCGAGCGCGCGGGGATTACCAGGCTGTCGGTGATAACGGCGCGGTAGGGCGCAGCGGCAGGTTTCAAGCTGCAAGTAAAAGCAGGTTTGTTTGCAACGCATAACGCGATGCCGTTTTTCAGGCCGTCTCCTTGGCAGGGTGCGGCCTTTTTTTTGCCTCTAACTTGCAGCTAGCAGCTAACCACGTGAATCTTTTTTTGGTTATTAATAAATAGCTTCTTATTCCTTAACGAATATAAACCGCATCCCTATACTGATCAGCAACGTTAAACGCTGCAGGAGGGCACACCCATGCACAGCGAGTCGATTCGTTACCTGATCGTGCCGGGCTGGCAAGGATCGCCAGAAGAACATTGGCAAAGTCACTGGCAGAACAGCCTGCCCAACAGTGCGCGCGTGGAGCAGGACGATTGGCTGACCCCGCGCCGCGAAGACTGGGTGGCCGCGTTGGCTGAGGCCATCGCCGCCGACAGCACGCCGGTGATCCTGATCGCCCACAGCCTGGGTTGCATCACCGTGGCGCACTGGGCGGCCACTGCGCCTGTGCATTTCCTGCGCCAGGTACGCGGTGCGTTGCTGGTGGCGCCGGCGGATGTCGAACGTCCGGCCTGTGCCCCCGCCCTGCGCAACTTTGCGCCGATTCCTACCGACCTGCTGCCGTTTCCCAGCCAGGTGGTCAGTTCCGACAACGACAGTGCCGTCAGTGCGCCACGGGCATTGGAGCTGGCGCGTCATTGGGGCGCCGAAGCCGGAATATTGTCGG
The DNA here is from genome assembly GCF_002837185.1 of Pseudomonas fluorescens. Taxonomy (GTDB): domain Bacteria; phylum Pseudomonadota; class Gammaproteobacteria; order Pseudomonadales; family Pseudomonadaceae; genus Aquipseudomonas; species Aquipseudomonas fluorescens_AM. The sequence continues at coordinate 62,442 of NZ_KZ477993.1, forward strand.
GCGCCGGGCACATCAATGTGAAGTCCGGCCACCAGCGCTGGGAGCAAGGCTTCGCCTACCTCTATCGCCTGCAAAGCCGCCTTGAGCATCACGCGCGACGCCGCGCATAAAATATTTCAACGCCCCGTCCCTTGAGTGGATGGGGCGGGAGCCTGCCATGAGTCTGCATGAAACCTACGGCCAGCCGTTGCTGACCTTCCCCGACGCCGAAAAGAGCCCGCTGAGCATCCGCGCCAAAGCGTTGGTGTTCGTCGACCCACGTTCGCGGCAGCTGCGCGAGGACCTGGAAAACCTGGCACCGCGTGCGTTGCCCGTGTTGATTCGTGGCGAGACGGGGAGCGGCAAGGAGCTGCTGGCGCGGCATATCCACCGGGGCAGTGACCGCACGGGCCTGTTTGTGTCGGTCAACTGCGGTGCGATCAGCCCGACGTACGCCGATGCGGAATTGTTCGGCTATGCCGCCGGCAGCCACAGCGGCGCGGCGAGCAGCCGGGCCGGGTGGTTCGGTTCGGCCAATGGCGGCACCTTGTACCTGGATGAAATCGGCGATTTGCCGTTGCCGATCCAGGTCAAGTTACTCGCCGCCCTGGAAAACCACGAAGTCACCCGTGTCGGTGCCCAGCAGCCAAGCCCGGTGGACGTGCGCCTGGTGGCAGCTACCAGTATCGACCTGGCCCAGGCAGTGGCGGCGGGCAAGTTTCATGAGCGCCTGTTCCATTACTTGAGCGAAGGTCAATTGGACCTGCCGGCGCTGCGCGAGCGGGTCGGCGACATCCTGTCCCTGGCCGAATACTTCCTGGGTATCTACAGCCAGCGCCTGGACCTGCCGGTGCCGCTGATCAGCGACGCCGCCCAGCGCGTGCTGGAGCACCACAGCTGGCCGGGCAATACCCGCGAGCTGGAAAACGTCATTCACTTTGCGCTGTTGGTGAGCAGCGGCGATGAAATTCTGCCGGAGCATCTGAACCTGCCCAGCGCCGGTTCGCCGCTGGAGCAGGTGCGGCGGATTTTCGCGAGCGCCAGTCCCGCGGAACAGGAGGCCCTGCGAAAATTCCTGTATGAGCAAAATGGAATATCAACGTGAATAAAAGATATTGTTCGGGAATAAAAAATCTAGGTATTGTCCACCCCACGCCGCGATAGCACTTCGCTGGCACCTCACATAAAAACGGTCGTTAGAAGGACATTGCATGAAAAAGGTTCTGTTGTTTACCGCACTGGCGGCTGCCCTGACGGCCAGCTTCGCCCAGGCCAACGAGAAACTGGTGGTGGCCGCCACCCCGATCCCCCACGCCGAAATCCTCGAGCTGATCAAGCCAACCCTGGCCAAGGAAGGCGTGGACCTGCAGATCAAAGTCTTCACCGACTACGTACAACCGAACGTGCAAGTGGCCGAGAAGCGCCTGGACGCCAACTACTTCCAGACCCTGCCGTACCTGGAAAACTTCAACAAAGGTAAAGGCACCAACCTGGTGACGGTGGTCGGCGTGCACGTCGAGCCTATCGGTGGTTACTCGAAAAAAATCAAAAATATTTCCGAGCTCAAAGATGGCGCCACCGTGGCCATTCCGAACGAAGGCTCCAACAGTGGCCGCGCCCTGTTGCTGCTGCAGAAGAGCGGTTTGATCACCCTGAAAGATCCGACCAACGCGCTGTCCACGCCGAAGGACATCAAGGACAACCCGAAAAACCTCAAATTCAAAGAGCTGGAATCGGCTCTGCTGCCGCGCGTACTCGACCAGGTTGACCTGGACGTGATCAATACCAACTACGCACTGGAAGCCGGCCTGAACCCGGCCAAGGATGCGCTGATCATCGAAGACGCCAAATCCCCCTACGTGAACTTCCTGGTTGCTCGCCCGGACAACAAGGACAGCGACGCTATCCAGAAGCTGTCCAAGGCGTTGACCAGCCCGGAAGTCAAAGCTTTCATCGAGAAGAAATACAACGGCGCGGTGGTGCCGGCGTTCTGATGTAAGCCAACACCCCCTTCAAGGTTTCAACGCCGACGGCTACTACAGCGTCGGCGTTTTTTTGTGCCGGAGATTTGTAACACAACCAGAAATGTGGGAGGGGGCTTGCCCCCGATAGCGGTGTGTCAGCCGGCATATCTGTCACTGACACTCCGCCATCGGGGGCAAGCCCCCTCCCACATTGGGTGCTCTGCGAACCAGAAATCCACAGGTTAGCTTTTTGAGTGATATCTATATGTAATTTCGGTATTTAAAGTTTACTTTTTATACCTTTAAAGTTCGCGCTACCCGACGTTATCCACGCCGGAACGGACTGCGCTCGCGGCATTACCCATGCGGCGATATGGACTTCACATGACCTTCGATTTGGCTTTTATCCTCAGCACCTTGCCCGCGTTTCTGAAGGCAGTCGGGGTGACGCTGCAAGTCGGCTTGATCGCGATTGCCAGCTCCATGCTGGTGGCGCTGATCAATGCGGCGCTGCTGGTGTTTCGCACACCCTTTCTGTCGCGGCTGGTCGCTCTGTACGTGGAGCTGGCGCGTAACACGCCGCTGCTGATCCAACTGTTCTTCGTGTACTTCGCGCTGCCGGCCCTGGGCGTGAATATCTCCGGGTTCTGGGCGGCGATCATCACCATGACCTTTCTCGGCGGCGCGTATCTCACCGAGGTGCTGCGCGCCGGCGTGGAGGCGGTACCGCAGGCGCAGATCGAGTCGGGCAAGTCCATCGGCCTGTCCGACTGGCAACTGCTGCGCCATGTGATTTTGCCCCAGGCCGGCATTCTCAGCCTGCCGGCGTTGTTCGCCAATTTCATCTTTCTGCTCAAGGAGACCACGGTGGTTTCCGCCGTGGCGGTGCCGGAGATTCTCTACACCACCAAGAGCTACATCGCGCTCTACTACAAGACCTACGAAATGCTCGCCGTGCTGACACTGATTTGCGTGCTGCTGTTCCTGCCGTTGTCGCTGCTGCTCAGCCGCCTGGAACGGAGGCTCCAGCATGGCCAGTTCGGGTCTTGAGTTGTTGTGGGTGTCGTTGCCGCAACTGGGCAAGGGCGCTGCGCAAACCCTGTCGATTTCATTTTTGAGCATCGCCTTCAGTACGGTCGGCGGCGTGCTGTATGGCGTGCTGCGGACTCTGAACAACACGGTGATCAACGCTGTGCTGCGGGTGTACCTGGAGCTGTTCCGGGCGATACCGGTGCTGGTGTGGTTGTACCTGCTGTTCTTCGGCCTGCCGATCTTCTTTGGTTTGAGCCTGCCGAGTTTCTGGTGCGCGGTATGGGTGTTGTCGCTGTGGGGTGCCAGTGAGGTCGGTGAAGTGGTGCGTGGCGCATTGCATTCACTGCCGCGTGGCCAGCGTGAAGCGGGCTTGTCGATCGGGCTGTCCGCCCCGCAGTTGTACGGCTATGTACTGCTGCCCCAAGCCCTTAAACGCATGACGCCGCCGACCATCAACGTCTACACGCGCATCATCAAGACCAGTTCGCTGGCGGTGCTGATCGGTGTGGTGGATGTGATCAAGGTCGGCCAGCAAATCATCGAGCGCACCTACGAGTCGGTATTGATCTACGGCGCGCTGTTCCTGTTTTTCTTCTTTATCTGCTACCCGTTGTCGGCCGCCTCCAAGGTGCTGGAACGGCGCTGGGCCCAAGCATGAGCGCATTGATCGAGTTTCAGGGTTTCAACAAATTCTTCGGCCAGGCGCAGGTGCTCAAGGGTATCGACCTGAGTGTGCAAAGCGGCGAAGTGGTGGTGATCCTCGGCCCCAGCGGTTGCGGCAAAAGTACCTTGCTGCGCTGCCTTAATGGGCTGGAAGTCGCCCACAGCGGCAGCTTGCGGTTTGCCGGCCTTGAGCTTCTGGGCAAGCACACCGACTGGCGCCAGGTGCGCCAGGACATTGGCATGGTGTTCCAGAGCTACCACCTGTTCCCGCACATGAGCGTGCTCGACAATATTCTGCTCGGCCCGCTCAAGGTGCAAAAACGCGACCCGCGTGAAGCCCGCGCGCAAGCTGAAAAATTGCTCGAACGCGTGGGCCTGGCCGACAAGCGCGATGCCTTCCCACGCCAGCTTTCCGGCGGTCAGCAGCAACGCATCGCCATCGTCCGTTCGTTGTGCATGAACCCGCAGGTCATGCTGTTTGATGAAGTCACTGCCGCCCTCGACCCGGAGATGGTCAAGGAAGTGCTGGAAGTCATCCAGGGCCTGGCCCGCGATGGCATGACCCTGCTGATTGTCACCCACGAAATGGCCTTCGCCCGCGCCGTCGCCGACCGCGTGGTGTTCATGGAGGCCGGTCGCATCCTCGAACACAACACCCCCGAGGCATTCTTTACGAACCCGCAAACCGCACGCGCGCAGCAGTTCCTGGAGAAGTTCTCCTTTGTTTCAACACTGCCCAAAAAGCGCAAGGAACCGGAGCTGATATGAAAAAGTTACTGCTGCCACTGTTGGCCGTCGCGTTACTGGCCGGCTGCGATAAAAAGGCCGAAGAGCCCACCAAACCTGCGGCTGTCAGCTACATCGACAAAATCAAGGCGCGGGACAAGCTGATCGTCGGCGTCTTCACCGACAAGCCGCCGTTCGGTTTTGTGGATGAGGCCGGGCGTTACGTCGGCTTCGATACCGACCTCGGCCGCCAATTTGCCAAGGACCTGTTGGGCGATGAAAACAAAGTCGAATTCGTCGCCGTGGAGCCCGCCAGCCGCATCCCGTTCCTGCAGAGCGACAAGGTCGACCTGATCCTCGCCAACATGACGGTCACGCCGGAGCGCAAGGAAGCGGTGGACTTCACCAATCCCAACCTGAAAGTCGCGGTACAGGCCCTGGTGCCGAACGACAGCGCGGTAAAGAGCCTGGATGATTTGGCGACCCGCACCACCATCGTCACCACTGGCACTACCGCCGATATCTGGCTGACCAAGAACCACCCGGACTGGAAACTGCTCAAGTTCGAGAAAAACTCCGAGTCGCTGCAGGCGCTGTCGGCCGGCCGTGGCGATGCTTACGCGCAGGACAACCTGGTGCTGTTCAGCTGGGCCAAGCAGAACCCCGGCTACCGTGTGCTGGAGCAGAAACTCGGTGATGAAGCACCGATTGCCCCGGCGGTGAAGAAGGGCAATATCGAACTGCGCGACTGGGTGAATGCGGAGTTGGCGAAGTTGGGTGAGGAGAAATTTTTGCTCAAGCTGTATGACCACTATGTGCGTAAAGAGCTGAGCGATGACACCAAGCCTGAGAGTGTGATTGTTGAAGGCGGGAAGTGGCAGGGCTGAAACCTGATTTTTGTGCTGACTGTACTGGCCTCATCGGGGGCAAGCCCCTCCCACACTGGACCGGATTTACAAAATCTGACGTGTGAATACAGTCCAATGTGGGAGGGGGCTTGCCCCCGATAGGGCCGGTACAGCTACCACCTATTCCGGCCAATGCCACGCCGGCGCATCCAGCATCCCTTGCCCGACAATCCGCGTCTCCCCCAGCACCTTCTCCAGCACGATCGAATTGCACCCTTCATCCTGCTGCAACGCCGCAATCAAGCGGCTGGCATGGGACACCACCCACACCTGGCACTGCTTCGACGCTTCGATGATCAAGCGCGCCAACGCGGGCAACAGGTCCGGATGCAGGCTGGTTTCCGGTTCGTTCAGCACCATCATGGTGGGCGGCCGTGGTGTCAGCAGCGCGGCAATCAGCAGCAGGTAGCGCAAGGTGCCGTCCGACAATTCGGCCGCCGACAACGGCCGCAGCAAGCCTTCCTGATAGAACTCAATCGCAAAGCGCCCGCCCTGCAGCGGCTGGATATTCAGGCGCGCGCCGGGGAACGCATCGCTGACCGCGCGCTGTAACGCCTCGGGGTCGCCAATCTCGCGAATGGTCTGCAAGGCCGCCGCCAAATCACGCCCGTCGTGGTGCAGCACGGGTGTGCGGGTGCCCAACTGTGGCTGGCGCACGGGCGCGTCGACGTCGCTGCGAAAGTGATCGTAAAAGCGCCAGCCACGAATGCTCTCGCGCAGCAGCAGCACTTCCGGCGAGCCACGCAGGCTGCCGACCTGGTCGAACAGGCTGTGGTAATTGGGCGTGTGCTGGGCCAGCACATCCCAGGCGCGGCCTTCGCGAGCGCGCACCATCGGCCCGCAACGTTGCACCAGCAGGCTGGCCGGGCGGTAGAGGTGCCCGGCCCATATGCACTCCTTCTTCACTTGCGGATCAAGGCTGAAAAACGACTTGGAGGGTTCCGGCAATCCCAGGGAAATGGCGTAGCTGAAATCTTCGGCGGCAAACCCCAGGCGCAGGCGCTTGACGCCCTGGCGCACGGTGGACTCGATCGGCACTTCGCCGCTGCGCATACGCCGACTGATGGTTTCCGGCCCGGCCCAGAAGGTCGAGTCCAGCCCGCCTTCGCGGGCCAGGGCGTTGATCACCCCGCCCTGGGCGGTTTCGGCGAGCAGGCGCAGGGCGCGGTACAGGTTGGACTTGCCGCTGCCATTGGGACCGGTGATCAGATTCAGCCGGTCCAGGGGCACCACCAATTTATTGATCGAGCGGTAATTGGCCACCGCGAGGGTTTTGAGCATATGCATTTAGTCGGCATGGGAACCATTGGAGTATGGGATCCTCCATGCAGATAAGGAACCCTGAACTACGCTCACAGTCGCATACACACTGGCAAGTCGGCATCACGCAAAAGGAGCCTGCATGGGCGGTCGCATTTCGACATTTTTACTCGGATTTGGCTTACTGACGCTGCTTGGCGGCTGTGGTCAGGAAAAGACCGAACCCAAAGCCCATTCCCGGGTGTTTGTGCAAACCGTGCAGCCAGCGGATTTCGCCGCGGCGGTCACGCTGACGGGGGATATCCAGGCGCGGGTGCAAACCGATTTGTCCTTTCGCGTGGGTGGCAAGATCATCCAGCGCATGGTCGATGTGGGCGACCGGGTCACGGCCAGGCAAGTGCTGGCCAGGCTCGACCCCAAGGACCTGCAGACCAACGTCGACTCCGCCCAGGCCCAGGTCGTGGCCGAGCAGGCACGGGTCAAGCAGACCGCCGCTGCGTTCGTGCGCCAGGAAAAACTCTTGCCCAAGGGCTACACCAGCCGCAGCGAATACGATTCCGCCCAGGCCGCGCTGCGCGGCAGCCAGAGCGCCCTCGCCGCCGCCCAGGCCCAGTTGGCCAACGCCCGTGAACAACTGGGCTACACCGCGCTGATCGCCGACGCGCCGGGCATCATCACGGCGCGCCAGGCCGAAGTCGGCCAGGTGGTACAAGCCACCATGCCGATCTTCAGCCTGGCCCGTGACGGCGAACGCGATGCGGTGTTCAACGTCTATGAATCCCTGCTGGTAGAACCGCCGTCGGATGCGCCGATTACCGTCAGCCTGCTGGACAACCCGAGCATCAAGGCCGTGGGCAAGGTCCGTGAAGTCACCCCGGCCGTGGCCGCCAATACCGGCACCGTGCAGGTGAAGATCGCCCTGCAAAGCCTGCCCAATGGCATGGAGTTGGGCTCGGTGGTCAGCGCCACCGCCAATGGCCCGGCCAGGGCCAGCATCGAGTTGCCGTGGTCGGCCTTGACCAAAGACCTCAGTGAACCCGCCGTGTGGCTGGTGGACGGTGACGGCAAGGCGCACTTGCATAAGGTCACGGTGGCGCGTTACCTCACCGGCAAAGTGATCATCGGCGATGGCCTCAAAGGCGGCGAAAAAGTCGTGGTGGCCGGTGGGCAACTGCTGCACCCCGGCATGCCTGTTGAAATCGCCGAGCAAGGAGCCCAACCATGAAGCAACTGACGGTCATCGTCGCCGCCAGCCTGTTGCTGATGGCCTGCTCCAAAGAAGAAGCACCGCCCGAACCGGTGCGCCCGGTACTGTCCATGGAGGTTAAGGCCGAAGACCAGGAAAACCTCGGTCGCTTTGCCGGCACCATTCAGGCGCGCTACGAAAGTAACCTGGGTTTCCGTGTACCTGGCCGTATTGCGCGTCGCGCCGTGGACGTGGGCGCTGAGGTGCAGAAGGGCGCCTTGCTTGCCGTGCTCGACCCCACCGACCAGCAGAACCAATTGCGCGCCGCCCAGGGCGACCTGGCACGCGTGCAGGCGCAGTTCATCAATGCCCAGGCCAATGCCCGCCGCCAGCAGGAACTGTTCAACCGTGGCGTCGGTGCCCTGGCTCAGCTCGACGTGGCCCAGACTGACCTGAAAACCACCCAGGCCACCCTCGATCAGGCGCGCGCCTCGGTCAACCAGGCCAAGGACCAGCTCAACTACGCCGAACTGCGCACCGACCACGCCGGCATCGTCACCGCCTGGAATGCCGAGGCCGGTCAAGTGGTCAGCGCCGGCCAGCAAGTGGTGACCCTGGCTCGCCCGGATATCAAGGAAGCGGTGATCGACCTGCCCGCCGGGCTAGCCGAGCGCTTGCCCGCAGATGTGGTGTTCCTTGTCGCCGGGCAACTGGACCCCAGCGTGCAGACCACCGCCATCGTGCGCGAGATCGAGCCCCAGGCCCAAAGCGCCACGCGCACCCGTCGCGCACGCCTGAGCCTGACCGAAACCCCCGCCGCGTTCCGCCTGGGCACCGCCATCAGCGTCACCCTGAGCAGCGCCATCGCGCCGCGCATCGAACTGCCCCTGAGCGCGTTGCAGGACGTCGACGGCAAGACCCGCATCTGGCTGCTCGACACCCAGAGCCAGACGGTGCAGCCGCGTGACGTCACGGTCGTCAGCCGGGATGCCGACAGCGCCGTGCTCAACGGCAGCGTCAAACCTGGCGAACGCATTGTCACCGCCGGTGTGAACAGCCTGAAACCCGGGCAAAAAGTCAAAATCGACGAGGACAGCCCGCGATGAAAGGGAGCTTCAACTTATCCGACTGGGCCCTCAAGCATCAGTCCTTCGTGTGGTACCTGATGTTCGTCGCGCTTTTGATGGGCGTGTTTTCGTACATGAACCTGGGGCGCGAGGAAGACCCCTCGTTCACCATCAAGACCATGGTGATCCAGACCCGCTGGCCGGGCGCGACCCAGGAAGAAACCCTCAAGCAGGTCACTGACCGCATCGAGAAAAAACTCGAGGAACTCGACTCCCTCGACTATGTGAAAAGCTACACCCGGCCGGGCGAGTCCACGGTGTTCGTGTTCCTCAAGGACACCACCAGCGCCAAGGCTATTCCGGAGATCTGGTACCAGGTTCGCAAGAAGATCGACGATATTCGCGGCACCTTCCCCCAGGGCTTGCAGGGGCCGTCCTTCAACGACGAGTTCGGTGACGTGTTCGGCTCGGTATACGCCTTTACCGGCGACGGCCTGTCGATGCGCCAGCTGCGCGACTACGTGGAGCAGGTTCGCGCCGAGATCCGCTCGGTGCCGGGGCTGGGCAAGGTCGAGATGATCGGCCAGCAGGACGAAGTGATTTACCTGAATTTTTCCACGCGCAAACTGGCCGCGCTGGGCATCGATCAGCGCCAGGTCGTGCAAAGCCTGCAGTCGCAGAACGCAGTCACGCCCGCCGGGGTGATCGAGGCCGGGCCGGAGCGGATTTCGGTGCGCACCTCCGGGCAGTTCGCCTCGGAGAAGGACCTGGCCAACGTCAACCTGCGTCTCAATGACCGCTTCTATCGCCTGGCTGACATTGCCGACATCAGCCGTGGCTACGTCGACCCGGCGCGGCCGATGTTCCGTTTCAACGGCAAGCCGGCGATCGGCCTGGCGATTGCGATGCAGAAGGGCGGCAATATCCAGTCGTTCGGCAAGGCGCTGCACGGGCGCATGGATGAGCTGACCGCCGACCTGCCGGTGGGCGTTGGTGTGCACAAAGTCTCGGACCAGGCCGAAGTGGTGGAAGAGGCCGTCGGCGGCTTTACCAGTGCGCTGTTCGAAGCGGTGATCATCGTGCTGGTGGTGAGCTTTATCAGCCTGGGCATGCGCGCCGGGCTGGTGGTGGCGTGCTCGATTCCACTGGTGCTGGCGTTGGTGTTCGTGTTTATGGAATACAGCGGCATCACCATGCAGCGGGTGTCATTGGGCGCCTTGATCATCGCCCTCGGCCTGCTGGTGGACGATGCGATGATTACCGTGGAGATGATGATCACACGCCTGGAAAAAGGCGAAACCAAGGAGCAGGCCGCGACCTACGCCTATACCTCTACGGCGTTTCCGATGCTCACCGGCACGCTGGTGACCGTGGCCGGTTTTGTGCCGATTGGTCTTAACGCCAGTTCGGCGGGCGAGTACACCTTTACGCTGTTCGCGGTGATCGCCGTGGCGATGCTGGTGTCGTGGGTCGTGGCGGTGCTGTTTGCGCCGGTGATCGGCGTGCATATCCTCAGTGCCAAGGTGAAGCCGCACGACGCCGAACCGGGGCGCATTGGTCGCGCCTTCAACGGTGGCATGCTCTGGTCCATGCGCAACCGCTGGTGGGCCATCGGCATCACCGTGGCGCTGTTCGTGGCCTCGGTGTTTTCCATGCAGTTCGTGCAGAACCAGTTCTTCCCGTCGTCGGATCGCCCGGAAATCCTGGTTGACCTGAACCTGCCGCAGAACGCCTCGATCAACGAGACGCGCAAGGCGGTCGACCGCCTCGAAGCCATCATCAAGGACGACCCGGACATCGCTCGCTGGAGTACCTATATCGGCCAGGGCGCGATCCGTTTCTACCTGCCGCTGGACCAGCAGCTGGAGAATCCCTACTACGCGCAGCTTGTGATTGTGAGTAAAGGCCTGGAAGAGCGCGGCGAGTTGATTACGCGTCTGCAGAAGCGTCTGCGCGATGACTTCGTCGGCATCGGCAGCTTTGTACAGCCGCTGGAAATGGGCCCGCCGGTGGGCCGGCCGATCCAGTACCGCGTGTCCGGCAAAGACACCGACCAGGTGCGCAAGCACGCCATCGAACTGGCGACCTTGCTCGATCAGAACACCCACTTGGGCGAAATCATCTACGACTGGAACGAGCCGGGCAAAGTCTTGCGCATCGACATCGCCCAGGACAAGGCGCGGCAACTGGGGCTGTCGTCCGAAGACGTGGCGCAGTTGATGAACAGCGTGGTCAGCGGCGCGTCGGTCACTCAGGTGCATGACGATATTTACCTGATCAACGTGGTCGGCCGCGCCGAAGACGCCGAGCGCGGTACGCCGGAAACCCTGCAGAACCTGCAGATCGTCACACCCAACGGCACCTCGATTCCGTTGCTGGCCTTCGCCACGGTGCGTTACGAACTGGAGCAACCGCTGGTGTGGCGTCGTGATCGCAAGCCGACGATTACCATCAAGGCAGCAGTGCGTGACGAGATGCAGCCGACCGACTTGGTCAAGCAGCTGGCGCCGACTATCCAGAAGTTCAACGACGGCCTGCCGGTGGGCTACAAAGTCGCCACCGGCGGTACCGTGGAAGAAAGCGGCAAGGCCCAGGGCCCGATTGCCAGCGTGGTGCCGTTGATGCTGTTCCTGATGGCGACCTTCCTGATGATCCAGTTGCACAGCGTGCAGAAGATGTTCCTGGTGGCCAGCGTTGCGCCGCTGGGGCTGATCGGCGTGGTGCTGGCGCTGATTCCCACGGGCACGCCCATGGGCTTCGTGGCGATCCTGGGTATCCTCGCGCTGATCGGCATCATCATCCGCAACTCGGTGATTCTGGTGACGCAGATCCATGAGTACGAAGTGGCCGGTTATACGCCGTGGGATGCGGTGGTGGAAGCCACCGAGCATCGGCGCCGGCCGATCCTGCTCACGGCTGCGGCAGCCAGCCTGGGCATGATCCCGATTGCCCGGGAAGTGTTCTGGGGGCCGATGGCCTACGCAATGATTGGCGGGATCATTATCGCCACGTTGCTGACGCTGTTGTTCCTGCCGGCGCTGTACGTGGCCTGGTACAAAATCCGCGAGCCCAAGCAGGATCAACAGGAACAACGCAGTTGAAAACTGTGGGAGGGGGCTTGCCCCCGATAGCGGTATGTCAGCCAAGCATCAGGTGACTGAACCACCGCCATCGGGAGCAAGCCCCCTCCCACATTTGGATCTTCATCTCGATTGAGGCTGTGGGAAGCTTCCTAAACCGCCGCTTGCCGTCCCGGCGAGACTGCGCATGTTTTACTCTTTCGGCCTTCTTCTCATTCAGGTCGATTCCCATGCAGTGCCTGCGTCCGCTCTTTTTACTCGGCGCGCTTCTCCTCGCGCCCTCAGTCTTGGCCTCCACCGTGCTGGAAAACGCCCTGTGGCGGGTTGACCTCGACCCCGCCACCCTGGCGCTGCGCGTCACCCCCGCGGGCGAGGCCTCGGTACAAGCTTCCAGCGGTGTCACCGCGCATGCGGTCAACGCGCTGCAGGCCGACGCCGAACAGGTTTCCTGGCAGTGGGACAGCGGCGCCTATCGCCTGACGGCCCGGCTTGAACAGCGCGAATTGACCCTGACAATCAATGCCCGTGAAGCGGGTGAGCTGGCCCTGCTGCGCCAGCCGGCCAGGGCCATGGGTCAAGGGCTGATCTGGCCGTTGGCCGAGGGGCATTACGTGCCGGCCGATAATGCCGTGTGGAAAGATTTTCTGATCGGGCGGGGCGAGCTCAATACGACCCAGGACCTCAGCTTGCCGCTATGGGGGCTGGATCACGGGCGCTTCACGCTCAACTGGCTGCTGACCAACCCCTATCACAATCGCCTCCAATGGCAAGCGGACGGCCAGGGCGTGGCGCTGTCCGTGTCCCATGAATTCACCTCGCTCGAGCCGCAGGCGCCGATGACGCTGCTGTTGCACCTGGGCGATGCCGACCCGTTGGCCGGCGCCAAACACTATCGTCAGTGGCTGGTCGAGCAGGGCCGTTACGAGTCGCTGGCGGACAAGCTGCGGCAAACGCCGGAGGCGGTAAAATTGCTCGGTGCCAGTCACGTTTACCTCTGGGGCAACGGCTTGCTGAAGCTCGATGATGTGGTTGATTGGCCCGCGCTGATCAAACGGTTGCGCACGCATGAGCTCAGTGGGCTGATGGACAAGGAGCCTGCGCAGGTGCTCGCGCAGACACGTGCATTGAATCGCTATGAGCAAACCCTGCTGTTGCGTGGCTTCAATGCGGCCATCAACACGAAGGTTCGGCAGGCTTGGCAGGTAGAAGAGCCCGACATGAATCGCCTTGCCGCTCGCTACGGCGAGTTGCGTCGCGAGCTGGCCCTGGATTTCGCCGGGGCCTTGGGGGATCGCCCCGAAACCTGGGGTCATTCGAGCATCCAGGCCTTGCGCGACGCTGGGCTCAAGCGTCTGCTGCTGACACTGGGCGAAGGTTGGGAAGGCGGCCTGTGGCATCCCGAGGCGATTCGTGCGGGGGTGGATGCCGGTTATCTGGTGGCGCCTTATGATTCGTATGAAACGGCTTTGTCCGCAGCTGAAAACGCCGATTGGACCACTGCTCATCTGGGCGGCAAGGCCTATCGCGACTGCGCAATCATGTTGAAAGGCGGCGCGCTCAAGGTCGGCTTCCAGCAATCCGGCCACTACACCGATCCACGCTGTGTGCGACCTTTGTTGCAGGCACGGGTGAAAGCGGTACAGGCCGCAGCCGGTTTCAACGCCTGGTTTCTCGATGCCTATGCCGCCGGAATGGTTTTTGACAGTTACCGCGACAGTGCGCCAATGACCCAGGCGCAAAACGCCCAAGGCAGTATCGACGCGTCGCGCTGGATCAACACCTCGCTCAAACTGCCCGCAGGCTCCGAGGACGGCAACGCCATCACCGCCCAGGGCATCCTGTTCGCCCATGGCATGCAAACACCGGTGATCGGCTGGGGGGACCGCGAGATGACCCAGGACCCACAGTCAGCCTACTACGTCGGCAACTGGTACCCGCCGGAGCAACCGGCCGTGTTCTTCAAACCGGTGCCCTTGAAAGCGTCGCTGCGCACGGTGTATCTCGATCCGACAATGCGCCTGCCGCTGTATCAGACGGTGTTCCATGGCTCGGTGATTACCACCCATCACTGGTTGTTCGACAGCCTGAAGTTAAGCAATGTGCAGGCGGAGAATGAGCTGGCCCAACTGCTCTACAACGTGCCGCCGCTGTATCACGTGAGTGCAGCAACGCTCAAGGAACGGCTGCCGGTGATTCAGCGCCAGGAGCGGTTTTTCCGCCCGCTGCATGAGCGCTTGGCGACTCAGGCGATGACGGGTTTTCGCTGGCTGACGGTGGACAAACTGTTGCAGCAAACGACGTTCGCCGATGGGACGCGGTTGGTGGCGAATTTTTCGCGCGCGCAAAAAGAAGGGTATGCCGGGCGCAGTGTGACGGCGCTGGTGGAGGGTGAGAAACCGGTGGTGTATCAGGTGGATCGACGTCGCCCTTGAGATCATCGGGGGGCAAGTCGAATCGTCGCACCGCCCCTCCCACATTTGGAATGCGTTCTCCTGTGGGAGGGGGCTTGCCCCCGATAGCTTCAGCCCAGGCGATAAATCACTCAAACCTTGCGCCACACACTGGCCAACCAAGGCTGCTGCTCCCTTGGCAAACCCGCCGGTCGATAGTAATGCTCCAGCTCTTCAAACCCGGCCTCAACCAGCAACCCCCGCCATGCCTCCAGATCGTGATAAGACCCATACCGCGGCCCGCTCCAACCTTCCCGGTTGTCACCCCGAGGATTGGAGCTGAACAGCACGCCGCCAGGTTTCAACGTTCCATGCAGCTCTTTGAGCACCCGTGGCAATTCCTGCCTGGGTATGTGAAACAGCACCGCATTGGCGAAGATCCCGTCAAAGCGCTCGGCAGGCAGGTCCAGTTTCAGGAAGTCTTGCTGCAACACCTCGCAACCGCTGTCTTCGCGCGCCATCTGCGCAAACCGCTCGGAACCGTCGAGCCCCACGGCGATATGCCCCATACGTGTAAACGTCTGCAAATCGCGCCCCGGCCCGCAGCCGAAATCCAGCACGGTAAACGGCGCCGCGCCCTGGATATGCCGCAGCAGCGCGTCGATGTTCTGGCTTACATCGTGATCGCGGGTGCCTTCACGGAAGTCTTCGGCCACGTTGTTGTAATGGCCGAGGGTGGTGGCGGTGATCTGGTTGAGGTCGTCGGGCTTGAGGGTCATGACAGGCAATACCGGGCGCTGAAATGCCCGACTATACCTCACCGCTTGTTCAGTACCCGCGCCAACCGATCCCCGCCCAGTTGAATCACCGCCACCAGCACCACCAACAGCACAATCACCGTCAGCATGATCTGCGTATCGAAACGCTGGTAGCCATAGCGGTACGCAATGTCGCCCAAGCCACCGGCGCCAATCGCACCGGCCATGGCCGATGAGTTGATCATGGTCACCAGGGTGATGGTGAACCCGCCGACGATCCCCGGCAGCGCTTCCGGCAACAGCACGTGCCAGATGATGTGCCAGCGGCGGCAACCCATGGCCTGCGCCGCTTCGATCAGTCCATGGTCGACCTCGCGCAGGCTGACTTCGGCGATACGCGCAAAGAATGGCGTGGCTGCAATGGTCAGCGGGACGACTGCCGCCCACACGCCATAGGTGGTGCCCACGATCAGGCGGGTGAACGGGATCAGCGCCACCATCAGGATCAGAAAGGGAATGGAGCGGAACAGATTGACGAAGGCGCCCAGCACCCGATTCAGCGTCGGCGCCTGGTAGATGCCGCCTTTGTCGCTGGTGACCAGAAACACGGCCAGCGGAATCCCCACCAGCAGGGCGATCAACGACGACACGCCCACCATCAATAACGTGTCGATGGCGCCCTGTACTAAACGATCAAACCACATGGCCCAGCACCTCCACCTGTTGCGCCCAGTTCGCGGCGCGGTTGCGCAGTTCTTCGGCGCTGTGCGACGATCCATTCACCGCCAGCAGTAATTGCCCCAGGGCATGGCCCTGGATGCGTTCCACCCCGCCTTGGAGCAAGCGCACGCGGCCGCCGAGGGCCTTGAACAGGGCGGCCAGGTCGGGCTCATCGGCGTCGCTGCCGGTGAACTGCAAGCGCAGCACCAGCGCGGCGTCGGCCGATGGGGGAGTGGGTTGCAGGCGGCTTTGCAATTCAGGCGGTAGCCCGTGTTGCAAGGGGGCGAGCAGGGTTTTGCTGACGTCATGCTGCGGATTGCCGAACACGTGCCACACCGGGCCTTGCTCGACGATACGCCCGTGTTCCAGCACCACCACGCGGTCGCAGATGTCGCGGATCACCGCCATCTCATGGGTGATCAACACGATGGTCAGGCCCAGGCGCTGGTTGATCTCGCGCAGCAGGCCGAGGATCGATTGGGTGGTCTCCGGGTCCAGGGCCGATGTGGCCTCGTCGCACAGCAGAATCTCGGGGTCGTGCACCAGCGAACGGGCGATGCCCACGCGCTGTTTCTGCCCCCCGGAAAGCTGCGCCGGATACGCTGTGTGCTTGTCCTGCAAACCCACCAGTTCCAGCAGCTCGCGCACCTTTTGTTCACGCTGCGGCTTGGGCACGCCGGCGACCCTGAGGGGCAGCTCGACGTTCTGCCACACGGTCTTGGCCGACATCAGGTTGAAGTGCTGGAAGATCATGCCGATGCGTCGGCGCAGTGCGACCAGGTGGTCCTCGTCGAAGCCGCCGATATCCACCTGATCGATCAGCACCCGCCCGCTGCTGGGTTGTTCCAGGCGATTGATGGTGCGAATCAGCGACGACTTGCCGGCGCCGCTGCGGCCAATGATGCCGAACACTTCGCCACGCTGGATCGCCAGGTCGATGCCGTGCAAGGCATGCACCGTGCCGTCATAGGTTTTACCCAGGTTGATGAACCGCACGTGGGCTCGGTGCAAATCCGCATGCAGTTCGGTCTGCCAGGCGTCCCTGGGCGGTGTGTCCAGGTCGCGTAGTCGGGCATTGATCGCGGTCATTTTTTAGCTTCCCAGCCGACTTGGTAAAGCGTACCGAGGGATTTATCCAGGGCGGCGCGTACCACTGGCGAGTGCTGGTAGATGTCGACGAACTTGATCAGCCGTGGGTCGGTTTTGCTCTTGGGCTGAATCACGAACTGGATCACGTATTCCGGGTGGTCCAGGCCGTCGAACAGCAGCGCCGATTGCGCATCGAAGGTCTTGGACAGGCGGATATACGCGGGGTAGCCCTGCACCAGGTCGGCGTCGTCATAGGCGCGCACCAGTTGCACGGCTTCCACTTGCAGAATTTTGATTTTTTTCGGATTGCTGACGATGTCTTCTTCGGTGGCCTTGTAGCCCACGCCCGGCTTGAGGCTGATCAGCCCGGCCTTGGCCAGCAGCTGCAGGCCGCGACCGCTGTTGATCGGGTCGTTGGCGATGGCCACGCTGGCGCCTTCGGGCAGGTCGTTGAAGCTTTTGTACTTTTTCGAATACAGCCCGACGTTGTTGATGATGCCCGGCGCGTAAGGCACCAGGTCAAACCCGGCAGCGGCCTTGGCGTTTTCCAGGAACGGAATGTGCTGGAAGTAGTTCACGTCGATATCGCCGGCGGCGAGGCTGACGTTGGGGGCGATCCAGTCGGTGAATTCCACCAGCTCGACGTTCAGGCCTTGTTTGCCGGCCTCTTCAACTGCCGCTTCCAGCGGGATGGCGAAGGCGGCGGTGGTGCCGACTTTCAACGGCGCATCGGCGGCGAATACGGCTGTGCTGAATAATCCGAAGGCCAGGGCCAGTGCTTTGACTGGGTGGGTGAGCAGTATTTTTTTCATCATCAATTTCCAGTCATAAGGTATTAGGACAAACAATGCAGATCCATGTGGGAGGGGCCTTGCCCCCGATAGCAGTGTGTCAGCGAACCAATCCGGTGACTGATTCACCGCCATCGGGGGCACGCCCCCTCCCACACTTTTTGGTTCAGTGTCGGTAGGTCGAGCCGGTGTGTTGTTCGGGTAGGCGAGCGGAGCCGTGGAAGACTTTTTCGCGCAGCGTGCCCTGCTCATACTCAGTCTTGTACGAGCCGCGTCGTTGTAATTCCGGTATCACCCAGTCGATGAAATCCACGTAGCTTTCCGGCGTGACGATGCGCGTCAGGTTGAAACCATCAAGCCCGGTTTCGCTGATCCAGGATTCCAGCTCATCCGCAACCTGCTCAGGCGAGCCCACCAGCGTGATATAGCGCCCGCCGAGGGCGTGCTGCTCCAGCAATTTGCGCCGGGTCCAGTCGTTGTTCTGCAGGTTTTTGGTGGCCGACTGGATCGCATTGCTCTTCACATACTGGATCGGCTCGTCCAGTTCGTACTCGGAAAAATCGATTGCCGTGGACGCCGCAAAGTGCGCCACGCCGGCCTCGGCGCTGGCATAGCTGAGGTACTCGGCGTGCTTGGCCCAGGCCAGTTCTTCGGTCGCGCCGACGATGACGTTGAGGCCCATGAACACTTTGATGTCATGCGGATTACGCCCGGCCGCCACTGCGCTGGCACGCACCTTGTCCACCTGGATCCTGGTCGAGGCCTTGTTCTGCCCGCTGATGAATACGCACTCGGCATGACGTCCGGCGAACTGCAGGCCGCGGTCCGAACTGCCGGCCTGGAACAGCACCGGCGTGCGCTGCGGCGAGGGTTCGCACAGGTGATAACCCTGGACCTGGTAGAACTCGCCGTGATGCTCGACCTTGTGCACCTTGGCTGGCTGCGCATACACCCGCGCCTTGGGATCGTTGACGACCGCGTCATCTTCCCAGCTGCCTTCCCAGAGCTTGTACAGCACCTGCAGGTATTCATCGGCCTGGTCGTAGCGGCGATCATGCTCGACTTGTTCGTTCAGGCCCATGGCCTTGGCGGCGCTGTCGAGGTAGCCGGTGACGATGTTCCAACCCACTCGGCCGCGGCTCAGGTGGTCGAGGGTGGACATGCGCCGGGCGAACAGATAGGGCGGCTCGTAGGTCAGGTTGGCGGTGAGGCCGAAGCCGAGGTTGCGGGTGACGGCCGCCATGGCCGAGACCAGCAGGAGCGGGTCGTTGACCGGCAACTGGATCGATTCCCTGAGCGGCACGTCGACAGACTTCTGGTACACGTCATACACGCCGACGATATCGGCGATAAACAAGCCGTCGAACAGCCCGCGCTCCAGGGTTTGCGCCAATTCGGTCCAATACTCGAGGGTCTTGTACTGGGTGGACGTGTCCCGTGGGTGGGTCCATAAGCCGTGGTTGATGTGCCCGATGCAGTTCATGTTGAACGCATTGAGCAGGATCTTTTTCTTGCTCATCAGATCGTCCCCCGCAGCGGCGGGTTTTCGGCGTTGAGGTAGTAATTGCCCACGGCGTGATATTTCCAGCGCACCGGGTCGTGCAGGGTGTGAACCCGTGCGTTGCGCCAGTGGCGGTCCAGCCCGTGCTCGGCCAGGGTCGCCTGGCTGCCGGCCAGTTCGAACAGCGTGCTGCCGGCGGCGAGGGAGATTTCGGTGCTCAGGGCGCGCACTTCGGCGACGGCGATGGAGGCGGCCGCGACGGTCTGGGCCGTGCTGTCGGCCTGGGCGCGATCGAGGAATTCGCCCGAGCGCTCCAGCAACGCCTCGGCGGCGTGCAGGCGGATACTCAGGTGGCCGAAGCTTTTCAAGGTCAACGGGTCATCGGTGGCCTTGTCGCTGCCTGAGTCGATCCAGGGGCGGGTCTTGGTGCGCACAAAATGCAGCGCATCTTCGAAGGCGGCGCGGGCGATGCCGGTGTCGATGGCGGCGTGAAGAATCTGCGCCAGGGGGCCGACGGTGGTCGGGCGTTCGAAGGCGCTCTGGAACGGGATCACGTCCCGGGCGTCCACCCAGACGTTGTCGAACACCACAGAACCGCTGCCCGTGGTGCGCTGGCCAAAGCCGCTCCAGTCGTCGATCACCGTCAGGCCGGCGCTGTCGCGGGGCACGAAGGCCAGTTGCTGGACACCGTGTTCATCCACCACCGACGTGGGGATGCGCTGGGCATAGATCGCGCCGGTGGCGTAGAACTTGCGCCCGCTGATGCGAAAACCCTCGCCGTCGCGGCTGAGGCGGGTGACGCGGTCGTGGGCGGTCTTGGTGCCCAGTTCCGCCAAAGCGTTGCCATAGCGCTGGCCGGCCAGCACTTCTGCGTACAGGCGCTGCTGTTGTTCGGGGTTGCCGTTGACGCGCAGCACTTCAAGGGCATAGAAATGGTTTTGCGGAATCTGGCCCAGGGAGGCGTCGGCCTGGGCAATCAGCGCAATGACCTTGGCCAGGGTGACGTTGGACACGCCGGCACCGCCGTAGGCCTTGGGCACGCTGATGCCCCACAGGCCGGAGCGGGAAAAGACATCCAGCTCGGGCAACGGCAGGCGGCGTTCGCGGTCGCGTTGGGCGCTGTCGCGGCGCAGGTCTTCGGCCAGGTCGCTGGCGACAATAAGGGCTTGTTCATCGCTGGTAATGACCGCGACGTGATTGGAAAGCGTCATGTGTTCTCCAGAAGCTCGTGGAAAAAGTGTTCTGGGCGGTCAGATCCAGGAATGTCGAGCCGGCAACGTGCCGTTCAAGCGGTACGCACCGATGGCGTGATACTTCCAGCGCACCGGGTCATGCAGCGTGTGGACCCGCGCATTGCGCCAGTGCCGGTCAAGGTTGAATTCGGCGAGGGTGGCGCGGCTGCCGGCCAACTCGAAGAGCTTTTCGCTGACCAGCAATGACACCTCGGTGGTGAGGACCTTGGCCTCGGCGACTGCGATCGACGCGCGCGCGGCGGACTGCGCGGTGATCGGTGCGGCGCTGACCTGGTCCAGTACCTGGCCGGCCTTGCGCAGCAGCGCCTGCGCGGCATGCAGCTCAATCTTCAACTTGCCGATATCGGCGATGACATACAGGTCGTCGCTGGCCCGTTCGACCTTGGCATCGATCCAGGGGCGTGAACGTTCACGGACAAAGGCGATGGTGTCTTCCAGGGCGCCCTGGGCGATGCCGGCGTCGATGGCGGCCTGGATCAGTTGCGATACGGCACCCTGGATATTCGGGCTTTCGCCCAGGCGCCAGTTGTCCACCACCCACTGCGCGTCCACCGGTACCCGGTCGAGCAGTACGGTGCCGCTGGCGGTGGTGCGTTGGCCAAAGCCCGACCAGTCATCCACGATGCGCAGCCCCTCGCTGCCACGGCGCACAAACGCCATGACTTGCTTGCCGTCCTCATTGAGGGCCTTGATGGCCACCCAATGGGCGAACAGTGCGCCGGTGGAGTAGAACTTCTGGCCGCTGACCACATAGCCGTCGCCCTCGGCGGTGATCCGTGCCTTGAGTTCCAGGGTGTTTTTCGTGCCGCGTTCCGGGCCGCCATTGCCGATGCGCCAACCCTCGAGCACGCTTTGGAACAGGTGTTTTTTCTGGCGCTCGCTGGCGGTGCTCTGCAGCAGGTGCAGGATGCCGAAATGGTTCTGCGGGATTTGCCCGAGAGCCGGGTCGGCCGCGCTGATGATGGCGAAGACCTCGGCCAGGGTCACGAACGAAACCTGTGGACCGCCGTATTCTCGGGGAATGGAAATACTGCCCAACCCGCTGCGGGTGAACTGTTCGATCTGCGCCCATGGCAATTGCCGTTGCTGGTCGCGCCTGGCGGCTTGCAGGCGCGCGGCGTCAGCCAGTTCATGGGCGGCGCTCAACGCCTGGGCGTCGTTGCGCAGCACGGTGGCCGGCAACAACAGTGGTGCCACGTCCAGATCACTCTGGGGGGGTGTTAGAGCCAAATTAGACATCAGCGCCGCTCCTTGGCTGCACGTAATGCCCTGGCGTTATGCACCGGGGTAATTCTGACCATACCGACCTCGCATTCAATGAAATGAAAACAGAAAATTCAGGAATGTCCGGTGGTCCGGTGCATATACCCTAAGCGTGTTTATTTTTTAAATAAACTAACTTTTAGGAATATGCATAGAAGGGTCGTCACCCCGGTTCGCAGGGGGAGCCGAACGGGCGAGGTTGATACGTGGCCTTGGCCGCGTCCGAGCCCATGGGAATCCAGGCGGCAATGCGCAAGGTACGGGCCGGTGCCCAGCGCGAATTGTTACCGACGCGATCCAGGATGCAGTACGTCACCTCCAGGCGGCAGTCGTCACCGCCTTCGATAATGACCGCCGAAGGCACCCAGACCTGAACGGGCATGCCCACGCTCCCGGCCTGGATTTTCGGCAGATCCATGCGTACGTCACCCCAGCGCAGCGTGATGGCGTCGCCGCTGGCCATGTTCGCGTAAGGCTCGATGGACAGCGGAATACCGCGTTGCACCTGGCGACTGTTGACGCCGTGGCGGCGGATGGTCTCGGGCAGGCTGACCGGTGCCAGGTTCTGGTTTTCGTCGCTGTACAGATTCGACGGCTGCCCGCCAGGGTAGTTGGTCTTGACCCGTACCTGGGTGGTGGCAGAGCGCGCGGGGCCGTGACCGATCTGCATGATCTGGTAGTGAACCCGGGCCGGGCCATCCTGTACAAAGCTTTCCGGCACCCGCAGGTGGGTCGGGGTACCGATTTTGCCGGCCGTCACCCGGCGTGAAGCGGCAAAGCAGTTGTTCCAGAACAGCTCGATCAGGTCGCCTTCCTCCATGCCGGGGTAAGGTGCGATGTCGACCTGCAGTTGAGCGGCCGCGTGGGCACTGATGCCGTTTCGAACGGCCTGGGGCAGGGTGGGTGCGGTCAGCATGGCTGGGATAGTAGTGTGCGTCATATGTGATCTCCTTGATGCAGCCAGCAGCAATCGTTCCGGGCCTTGGGCGCGGGTGCGCAAAGGGGCCGAAAGAACGATTCAGTGAGTAGCCGGGATAGGATCCAATCCTCTGGACGCTAGATAAGAGGGTTGCGCCGGGGGCGTCAATGGCGGCAAAGGGCTAAACGGCGGGTTGGAGTAGATTCAGAAGGGTCTGACTGGAAGGGGTATTGCAGGAGGGGCCTGGCAGAGTGTTTTACAAGCAGCAGCGGCGATTCTTTGTAGGAACCGCTTCTGTGGCGAGCGAGCGTGTGCGCCGGCCACAGAAGACCGATTCAATGGGCGAGAAATTTGCTCAGGAACTGCCGGGTGCGCTCTTCCCTGGGGTTGGCGAACAGCGCCTTGGCTTCACCCTGCTCAACGATCACGCCCTTGTCGAAAAAGATCACGCGGTTGGCTACATCCCGGGCAAAGCTCATCTCGTGGGTGACGATCACCATGGTGCGGTTTTCTTCGGCCAGGCTGCGGATGGTCGCCAGCACTTCACCGACCAGTTCCGGGTCGAGGGCCGAGGTGGGTTCGTCGAACAGAATCACCTCAGGCTCCATGGCCAGGGCCCGAGCGATCGCCACACGCTGTTGCTGGCCGCCGGACAAGCGCCGTGGATAAGCCGCCTCCTTGCCTGCCAGACCGACCTTGGCCAGTAACTTGCGACCCAGATCGGTCGCCGCGTCGCGTGGCATCTTCTTGACCACGATCGGGCCTTCGATGACGTTTTCGAGTGCGGTGCGGTGGGGGAACAGGTTGAAGTTCTGGAATACAAAACCCACGTGCTGGCGCAGACGTCGCACCAGGCTTTGTTGCTGGTTGAGCGGCTTGTTGCTGTCGATTTCGATATCGCCCACCTTGATACGGCCGCTGGTGGGTTCTTCGAGAAAATTCAGGCAGCGCAGGAAGGTGGTCTTGCCGGAGCCGCTGGGGCCGATGATGGCCACGACTTCGCCGGCCTTGACCTCAAGGTCGATGCCGTTGAGCACCACCTGACCGTTGAATTGTTTGGTCAGTTTTTCAACCACGATCATGCTTCAAGACTCCAGGTCATGCCGGTTGACCCGGTCTTCCAGACGATTTTGCAGATGCGCCAGGATGCTCGCCAGGATCCAGTAGATCAGGGCGGCGGACAGATACATGGTGAAAATTTCGAAGGTGCGCGCCGAGACCAGTTGGGCCTGCCGGAACAGCTCTGGCACCTGGATGGTGGCGGCCAGCGCCGTGTCCTTGACCAGCGAAATAAAACTGTTGCCCAGCGGCGGCAGTGCGGTGCGCATTGCCTGCGGCAGGATGGCGCGGCGCAATGTCTGCGCGCGGGTCATGCCGATGCTCGCGGCGGCTTCCCACTGGCCCCGCTCGATGGACGCGATGGCGGCCCGCAGGATTTCACAGGCGTAGGCGGCCATGTTCAGCGAAAAGCCGATCATGGCGGCCGGAATCGGGTCCAGCTCGATACCCACTTGCGGCAAGCCGTAGTAGATCAGGAACAACTGCACCAGCAAGGGCGTGCCGCGAAAGAACGACACGTAGACCCGCGCCGTCCAACTCAGCAGCTTGAAGCGCGACAGGCGCATCAATGCCAGGCCGAAACCCAGCAGCAGGCCGAAGAACATCCCGCCCAGGCTGAGGATCACCGTGTAATACGCGCCCTTGAGCAGAAAGGGCGCGGAGTCCAGTGCGAGTTGCAAACCTGCTTCCATTATTGAGTGACGTCAGCGTTGAAGTACTTCTCGGACAGCTTCTTCAAGGTGCCGTCGGCGCGCAGCTTGTCGAGGGCCTTGTTCACCGCGTCGAGCAGCTCGGGTTCGCCTTTGCGCAGGGCAATACCCGATTCCTGGCGAGAGAACGCCTCGCCCGCAGCGGCGGTGTCCTTGGCTTTTTTGGCGTATTCCAGAGCGGCCAGGCGGTCGATCAGGATCGCGTCGATGCGGCCGATGCGCAGGTCCTGGAATTTGGTCGGGTCGTCGTTGTAGGTCTTGATGATGGCTTTGGGTTGGTTGTCCTTGAGCCATTGTTCGTAGTTGGTGCCCAGGCCCACACCGACTTTCTTGTCGGCCAGGTCGCCGGCGGTCTTGATGGTGTCGACGTTCTTCTCAAGGGTCAGCGCCTGGATACCGGAGATGGTGTAGGGCTTGGAGAAGTCATACTTCTTTTTGCGCTCTTCGGAGATCGTCACCTGGTTGACCACGGCGTCCAGGCGCTTGGAATCGAGGGCGGCGAGGATGCCGTCCCATGGCGTGGCCTGCAGCTTGACCTTGACGCCCAGCTCCTTGGCCAGCGCCTCGGACAGCTCCACCTCGAAGCCGCTGAGCTTGCCGCTTTCATCGACAAAGCTGAACGGTGGATAGGTGCCTTCCAGGCCGATCTTGATCTCGCCGGCTTTCTTGATGGCGTCCAGTTGTTCGCCGGCAACCGCCTGGCCGAGCATGCCTGCGCCGAGCGCCAGGCCCAATGTGCCGACCAGCAATGTGCGACGCAATACAGAAATAGTCATGAAGAGCCCCTATGGTTTTTTATGGTGAGCGAAGCCGGTGACGCAGTAGCCGTATCCTGCCTTAAAGCGAGAACCGCGTCTTCGCCTGCGGCGCGATGATAAGGCGGGTTTTTAAGACTTGAAAATAATAAAAATACAACTTCATATTCTATTTTTGAATATGCAAGAGGTCCGATGTGGGAGGGGGCTTGCCCCCGATGGCGCAGTGTCAGTCAATTCATCTGTGCCTGACCCGCCGCTATCGGGGGCAAGCCCCCTCCCACAGTCAGTCCGCATTCAATCAGCTGAATACTGAGTCATAGGCAAACAGCGCCGGTGCCCCGCCCGTATGCAGGAAAATAATCGGACCGTCCCCGAACCGCTGACGCCCGATGCCGTCCAGCAAGCCTGCCATGGCCTTGCCGGTGTAGACCGGGTCGAGCAACAGACCTTCCTGGCTGGCCAAAAGTTTGATCGCCGACAACGTGCCCGCGTTCGGTTCGCCATAACGCGGGCCGAAGTATTCGTCCCACAGGATCACTTTGAATGCCTCGGGCACCGCCACGCCGAGCAGCTCGGCGGTACGCTCGGCCAGGCCCAGGACTTTCGGGCGCTGGGCTTCGTCGGTGCGCGACACGGTGACGCCAATCACTGGCAGGTTCGGCAGCGCTTCGCTCAGCGCCAGCGCAAGGCCGCTGTGAGTGCCTGCGCTGCCGGAGGCCAGTACCACCGCCGCACAGTCGAGGCCGCTGTCTTTGATCTGTGCTGCCAGCTCCAGGCCTGCACGCACATAACCCAGCGCGCCGAGGGCATTCGAGCCGCCGATAGGCACCAGATAGGGCTTCTTGCCGTTGCTGCGCAGGCGGTCGGCGAGGGCGTTGAGCTGGTCGTCGGCATTATCGAGGTTCTCGACCCGCTCCACCTTGGCGTCGAACAGTTCGAGCAACAGACGGTTGCCGTTGCCCAGGTAGTTGGGGTCGTCAGTGCCGGTAGGGTTTTCCAGCAGGGCGACGCAGCCCAGGCCGAGCCTGGCGGCCAGTGCGGCGGTCTGGCGCACATGGTTGGACTGGATAGCGCCGGCGGTGACCAGGGTGTCGGCGCCCTGGGCGATGGCGTCGGCGGCCAGGTATTCAAGTTTGCGCAATTTGTTGCCACCCATGGCCAGCGGGGTGGTGTCATCGCGCTTGACGTAGATGTCCCTGCCCAACCAGGCCGACAGCCGCTCGAGTTTTTCCAGGGCGGTGACGCCGCCCAACAGGTCCAGACGGTTAAAGCGGTCAAGTTGTTGTCTGATCATGGCTACGCACGGTGGCTGAGTAATCGGACGACTATAGGCAGGCACTTTTCATCGGGCAACGGCAAATCGCTTATGTCGGAAGGTTCTTAGCCTCATACCATTGGTTCTTAAGGGTTGCCGGGGCGCATACCGTAAAGTGATGGCCATTTCGTCAGGAGTGAATACCGTGAGTGAGCGTTCCAGCCATTGGCAATTGCAGACCATCGTCAGCCAACTGCGCAGCGCCCGGGACCAGTGGCGAACGCGCAACGGTCGCTTGAGCGGCGAGCATGGTGGTCGCGAATTACCGTCCCGCGAGGCCGTGGCGCAGATTCTCGAAGCGTTGTGCGGTGCACTGTTCCCGATGCGGCTGGGCCCGGTGGACCTGCGCGAAGAAAGTGAAGACTTTTACGTCGGGCATACCCTTGACGTCGCCCTCAACGCTCTGCTTGCCCAGGCCCGGCTGGAGCTGCGCTACGCCGCGCGTCAGGGCGGCCAGGATGACAGCCAGGTCGACGCCCATGCCATTCGCCTGATCCAGGATTTCGCCCTGGCATTGCCTGCCTTGCGCAGCCTGCTGGACACCGACGTACTGGCCGCCTACCACGGTGACCCGGCCGCGCGCAGCGTGGATGAGGTGCTGCTGTGCTACCCCGGCATCCTGGCGGTGATTCACCACCGCCTGGCCCACCACCTGTACCGCGCCGGTTTGCCGTTGTTGGCGCGGATCAGCGCGGAAATCGCCCACTCGGCTACCGGAATCGATATCCACCCCGGCGCGCAGATCGGCCCGAGTTTCTTTATCGACCACGGGACCGGTGTGGTGATTGGCGAGACGGCGATCATTGGTGAGCGGGTGCGCATCTACCAGGCCGTGACGCTGGGTGCCAAGCGCTTCCCGGCGGATGAGGATGGGCAGTTGCAAAAAGGACACCCGCGTCATCCTATTGTTGAGGATGACGTGGTGATTTACGCCGGCGCCACGATCCTGGGGCGGATTACCATCGGCAAGGGTTCGACCATCGGCGGCAACGTATGGCTGACCCGCAACGTGCCGGCGGGGGCAAATATTACCCAGGCGAATTTGCAGCACGATGATGGGGCGCAGAAGTAAAGCGTCTGCACAAATCCCCTGTGGGAGGGGGCTTGCCCCCGATTAGGGTGTGTCAGCTACAGATAAGTTGACTGATCCACCGCTATCGGGGGCAAGCCCCCTCCCACATTTTGATTGCATTCCAGATTCCTACCGGATTTCTCCCTGCTAGCGCTGAACGATTTCCGATCTCCACCCGTCATACCAGTCCTTGAGCTAGTGTAAGAATTGTCTACCACTCAGCCCCGAAATTAGTCCCAGACCGCCCATTCATGTTTAACTTGAACGTTCGTTCAAGTTAAACCGGTGGTTCGCTGCCCGCTCACAACAGGAGGCTTACCTTTGCTGAGTCCGTTATTGACAGCCACATTTCACACCTCGGGGGTGCATCGTTCATGAGTGCATCGTCCACCCCACCCAGCGGTCTGGTGCGCATGAATGCGCCCGTTTTCTACTTTGCCGCCACGGCCATTCTGCTGTTCGGCATCACTGTCATCGCTATCCCGCAACAGGCCGGTGCCTGGCTGCTGGCGGCGCAAAACTGGGCGGCCAATACGGTCGGCTGGTACTACATGCTGGCGATGACCCTGTATCTGGTCTTCGTGGTGGTCACCGCGCTATCGGGCTACGGCAAGATAAAACTCGGTGCCGACCACGACGAGCCCGAATTCAGTTACCTGTCCTGGGCCGGCATGCTGTTTGCCGCCGGGATCAGCATCACGCTGTTTTTCTTTTGTGTGTCCGAACCGCTGACTCACCTGGTGCAACCGCCCCAGGGCGAGGCGATGAACGCTGATGCGGCGCGCCAGGCCATGCAGATCCTGTTCCTGCACTGGGGCCTGCACGGCTGGGGCGTGTTCGCGTTTGTCGGCATGGCCCTGGCATATTTCGCCTACCGGCATAACCTGCCGCTGGCATTGCGCTCGGCGTTGTACCCGTTGATCGGCAAGCGCATCAATGGCCCGATCGGTTACGCGGTGGATGGCTTTGGCATCATTGCCACGGTGTTCGGCCTGGGCGCCGACATGGGCTTTGGCGTGCTGCACCTCAACTCCGGCCTGGATTACCTGTTCGGCATCGCCCATACGCAGTGGATCCAGGTGGGCTTGATCACCTTGATGATGGGCGCAGCGATCATCGTTGCGGTGGCCGGTGTCGACAAGGGTGTGCGGGTGATGTCCGACATCAACATGCTGCTGGCCTGCGCGCTGCTGCTGTTCGTGTTGTTTGCCGGGCCCACTCAGCACCTGCTCAATACCTTGATCCAGAACATCGGCGACTACCTCGGTGCGCTGCCGACCAAGAGTTTCGACGTATACGCCTACGACAAACCCAGTGACTGGCTGGGCGGTTGGACGGTGTTCTACTGGGCCTGGTGGATTGCATGGTCGCCGTTCGTGGGCCTGTTCATCGCGCGGATTTCCCGTGGTCGCACCATCCGCGAATTCGTGTTTGGCGTGCTGCTGATCCCGCTGGGTTTCACCCTGGCGTGGATGTCGATCTTCGGTAACAGCGCCATCGACCAGGTGCTCAACCATGGCATGACCGCCTTGGGCCAGTCGGCCATTGATGAACCGTCGATGAGCCTGTACCTGCTGCTGGAAACCTACCCGTGGAGTAAAACCGTGATTGCTGTCACGGTATTTATCAGCTTTGTGTTCTTCGTGACCTCGGCGGACTCAGGCACGGTGGTGCTGTCGACCCTGTCGTCCAAAGGCGGCAACGCCGATGAAGACGGGCCGAAATGGCTGCGCGTGTTCTGGGGCGCGATGACCGCCCTGGTCACCAGCGCCTTGCTGTTTGCCGGCAGTATCGATTCGTTGAAATCAGCGGTCGTGCTGACCTCGCTGCCGTTCTCGCTGATCCTGTTGCTGATGATGTGGGGGCTGCACAAGGCGTTCTATCTGGAATCGCAAAAGCAGATCGCCCAGTTGCATTCGCTGGCGCCGATTTCAGCGTCGCGCAAAGGCCGTGGCGGCTGGCGACAGCGTTTGAGCCAGGCCGTGCACTTCCCCTCGCGGGATGAGGTGTACCGCTTCCTCGAGTCGACGGTGCGCCCGGCGATCGAAGAAGTGACGGCTGTGTTTGTCGAGAAGGGCCTGAACGTGGTCACCCAGCCGGACCCGGCCAACGACAGCGTCAGCCTGGAAATCGGCCATGGCGAGGAGCATCCGTTCATCTACCAGGTGCAGATGCGTGGCTATTTCACGCCGTCGTTCGCCCGTGGCGGCATGGGTTCCAAAGAGATCAACAACCGCCGTTACTATCGCGCCGAAGTGCACCTGCGTGAGGGCAGCCAGGATTACGACCTGGTGGGCTACACCAAGGAGCAGATCATCAACGACATTCTCGACCAGTACGAGCGGCACCTGCAGTTCCTGCATCTGGTGCGCTGATTCGGCTGAGCAAATGTAGGCAATAGCGTTCCTCTCAAGCAGGTCTTTGCTGTAAAAGGGAAAGGCAGACTTAAGCGATTAAGCGGGTTGAAAGGCCTGGGAATAACCTTATTCCCAGGCCTTATTTGCCCCAAGCCCAGAGAGGACTCGATGAAGTACATTGCTGCCGAAAACCGTTATGAATCTATTCCTTATCGCCGCGTAGGCCGCAGTGGGCTGGTGCTGCCGGCACTGTCCCTGGGGCTGTGGCACAACTTTGGCGACAGCACCCCGATCGCCACCCAGCGCGCTCTGCTGCGCACCGCGTTCGACCTGGGCATCAATCACTTCGACCTGGCCAATAACTACGGCCCTCCCTACGGCAGCGCCGAGATCAACTTCGGCCGTTTGCTGCGCGAAGATTTCAAGCACTACCGCGATGAGCTGATCATCTCCAGCAAGGCCGGCTGGGACATGTGGCCCGGTCCTTATGGCCAGGGTGGCGGTTCGCGCAAATACGTGCTGGCCAGCCTGGACCAGAGCCTGCAGCGCCTTGGTGTCGATTATGTGGATATCTTCTACTCACACCGTTTCGACGCCGACACCCCATTGGAAGAGACCGCCAGTGCGCTGGCTACCGCTGTTCAGCAGGGCAAGGCGTTGTACATCGGTATTTCGTCATACTCCGGCGTAAAAACCCGTGAGATGGCAGCGCTGCTCAAAGAGTGGAAAGTGCCGCTGTTGATTCACCAGCCGGCCTACAACCTGCTCAACCGTTGGGTGGAAAAAGACCTGCTCGACACCACCGAAGAGCTCGGCGCCGGCGTGATTGCCTTCACGCCCCTGGCGCAAGGCTTGCTCACCGATAAATACCTCAACGGCATACCGGCCGATGCCCGGGTGAATCGGCCGGGGGGAGGCTCGCTGCAGGCCCAACACCTGTCCGAGGAGAACATTGCCCACGTTCGCGCCCTGAATGAGATCGCTCAGCGTCGCGGCCAGAGCCTGGCGCAATTGGCGTTGGCCTGGACCCTGCGGGATCCAAGGGTGACCAGCGCGCTGATCGGTGCCAGCCGGCCGGAGCAGATCATCGAGAACGTCGGGGCGTTGAAGAACCTGAGCTTCAGCGCTGAAGAGCTGGCGCAGATCGATCGGTTCGCCCAGGAAGGCGGGATCAATCTGTGGGAAAAACCGTCAATGGCTGAGTAATGGCAGCGTGCCTGCTCGCTAGGGGTGCTGACCTTTATCGTGGCAGGCACACTGCAGCTTTTCGCTCATCGTAGGGTTAGCACTCGCCGCGCATGTTGGAAGCCCGACTCAGACAACTTGACCTTATTTCCGTAAAGGTCTGCATAACCGTCAATCACGGCGACTGAGTGTGTCGCGTCTGCTACGGTACCCAGCCCCCCTTTTGCCAGTTGAGCCGGGTTGGTCCAGCGCCGTTTGGCATTTAAGCCCAGGCGCATAGTGGCATCCCCCGGTATCTCGCCGTCATTCAATGAAGCCATTGCATCTTCGAAACTGCGCCTGGCGGTGCCTTCGTGGTTTTTCATCTGAGCTCGCTTGGCGCTGGCGGCATACAGGAAAACTGCGTCCTTGAGTACGTCCGGGTCAGCGCCCTCAAAGTTGCTGCCGTTCCTCGCCAGCTTTAACTCTTCGTGCGATATGTGCAGTTTGAACATGTCCTGCATGGTCACGTCGAACCCCGTTTTTGTAGGCGTTATCTGTTTGAAAATGCCCTGCGGGTTATGGCCGTATTTCATCATCGCCAGCTTGATCGCCGACACCGTGACACAATTGCCTTCGGCGCCCTGCCAGAAACCTCGCCAGATATCGTTGGGCTTGGTGCCGATCGGCACCGAAGATATAAATGGGCTCTCGTCAGAGTGTGGCTTGTTCAGAGGGTTGATATTGGGAAAAGGGGCTGGCGAATCGCGATCAACCTGATGAGGCACTGCGTCAACCGCAGGCGCAACAGGGCTGGCGCGCTGTATGAGGGTGTTGAGAAGGGTGGTCAGTGAGTTCAGTTGTTGAACGATAGACGTGTATAGGTCTCGGTTGTTTTCCGGGCCGGCCGCGACGGGTGTTTCCATCGGTGCCTTGACGTTCGGCTTCACGCCTGCACCCGCGTAGAGACTGGAAGGTATTGAAGGATTAAGCGCTGCAGTGCCGCTGGCAGTGTTGAGTAACATAGGCCGCCTCGTATTCAGTCAGTGTGAGTGAGCGATTCAGTGATGGTCGAGTACGTAGCCGTGCCCGTCATAAGGCAGGTATTGATGCGCCTTTTCATTGCCCAGGACCAAGCCAAAACCGTACAGAAACCCGACGCTATCCTGGTCTTCCAGTTCGCTCACATGGACATGGCGCATATGGCCGATCATGCCGATATTTTCCAGGATAGGTTTGATATGCCGGCCATTCTGGACCGCATCACTGAGGGCCGTCTCGAAGTCGGACATTACCTCCGGATCTTCATGTTCCAACTGGTGACGTTTGGTAAAAGCCGCAAACATGAAGTTGGCGTCCTTTATCATCTCGCTGTCGTCACCGGACAGTTTCAAGGCTTGCCCGGCCCGCTGTATCTCCTGGCGAGAAACATGCACTTCATAACCATCTTTCATGGTCACGTCATAGCCGTCACCTGCAGCGGCAACCCGTTGAAAGCAATCGGTGGGGCTTTGTCCGAACTTCATCATCATCAGTTTTATTGCGTCAACATAGGCGGCCGTTTCGCGAAACTCGCCAAAGTCCCGGGGTGTGTCACTGAAGCCAGTCAATATATTGACTGGACGTTCACCGTTTCTCTTCGAAGAGATATCCGGCATCGCCTCAGGCGAGGGAGGGCCGGGCGGTGCCGCAAGGGGTTTGACGTTGGTTTGCGGGGGGGAAGGCGGAACCTGTGCAGGGCGTGAGTCAATGGATGGATCCTTCATGTCATCCCGTCTGTTGGTGACGGGTGAATCCGATAGTACGTAGGCCTGCTTTTTCAGCCTTAACCTGGAAGGTGTCCCGTGGAAATCCTCGTGACCATCGACAACCAGCATGGATTCCCCATTCGAGACAACCGTTACACCCAGTTTCTGACCCGTGCCAAGTGACTCAGACTTAACCTCTTTCATATGGTGTTCCAGGCCCATGAGCTTCAATACGCTGCTGGCATGTTCGCCCTTGTTTGTATTGCGCATGGCCATGGGATAACTCGCCTGTTCTGCGGGGTCACTACTTTCGAGCTGTTTTCGCTTGACCAGG
Organism: Pseudomonas fluorescens; assembly: GCF_002837185.1. Lineage (GTDB taxonomy): Bacteria > Pseudomonadota > Gammaproteobacteria > Pseudomonadales > Pseudomonadaceae > Aquipseudomonas > Aquipseudomonas fluorescens_AM. The sequence goes on from NZ_KZ477993.1 coordinate 95,508, forward strand.
GTCGCGTACAGAAAGTTGGCGTCTTTCAACATGTCCTCGTTGCCCAGCAGTTGTGAACCTGCCTTCGCAAGGTCCAGCTCTTTATGCGTGATGAATAATTTGAAGCCATCTTTCATCGTCACATTGAACCCGGTGTCCAGAGGGGTGACTTGAGCGTAAATATCGGTTGGACTTTGACCAAAGTGCTGCATGGCCAACTTGATCCCCGCGACATGGGAACTGTGTGGTGTGGTCAGTGAGCGGTAAGTAACATGGGGGGAGAAAAACAGGCCACCTAACACGTCGTCGGGTTTTTGTTTGTCCTTTTTATTTGAAAGGTACTCCGTGCTGTCAGTGCGCACCGTCGAGTGGGTCGTCGCTGCAACGATTGCTGGCCTGTCAGGCTTGACGGGCTTGGCATCCTGGGCGTCCTGGGCCTTCTGGAGCGTATTCATCAACTTTGTCAGCTCGCTTAACATGGCGAGCAAATCTTCACGCCGGTAGGGCGCGGCGGTGGACGGTGTCAGTGTTTCAAGTGTTGTGCCTGTGGCTGAAGGGGCGGGTTCAGCAGGTGGTTTATTTGTCGATTCATGAGGCTGTGGCGCAAAAGCTGTCAGCCACGGCGATAGGGTTGAGATATTCATTTAAGCACTCAATGGATTCACGTTAAGGGGTCACTGCGCAGGCGTTTTAGACGCATGATGTCAGTGGTGAGCCTTACCTTGTGCGTTCCTGAACGTGAGCGCTTGACGAGTTACAGAGCGTTTCGTGAGCCACATTTTTCCATAGGAAAAATCTTGAAATTAACGAGGTTTTCGCCATTCGAACGCAACGGTGCAGGGGCGACGCGAATCGCCATCCGAGGCGGTTGGATTAAAACGGCGCATCGCCCAGGATGGTTGCCCGATGCATGACGCGGCGCTGTGGACGGTAGTCATCCACCGCGTAATGCTGGGTCACGCGATTGTCCCAGAACGCCACGTCATTTTCCTGCCAGCGCCAGCGAATGGTGAACTCTGGGCGGGTGGCGTGAGCAAACAGCAGCTTGAGAATCGCCTCGCTTTCGGCCGGTTCCAGTTCATTGATGCGGGTGGTGAAGCCGTCGTTGACGAACAGCGATTTTCGGCCGCTGACGGGGTGTGTGCGGATCACCGGGTGTGACAGCGGCGGGTTTTTCCGACGGGTTTCTTCCCAGCGCGCCAGATCGTCGGCGCTGTTGCCAAAACGCTCCAGCGGGAAGGACTTGGTGAAATCGTGGGTGGCGGTGAGCCCATTGAGCAACGCCTTGAGTGGCTCGGACAGCGCGTCATAGGCCGAAATCCCGCTGGCCCACAAGGTATCGCCACCAAACGCCGGCAACAGCTTGGCACTGAGCACCGCGCCGAGGGCAGGTGTGGGCAGGAAGGTCACGTCGGTGTGCCACACGGCGTTGTCACGCACATCGGTCACGGCGGTGTCGAGGATCAGCACTTCGGGCTGTTCCGGCACGTTGGGGTAGATCGGGTGGATGTGCAGATCGCCGAAATTCGCCGCAAACCGTGCCTGCTGTTGCGGGGTGAGCGGCTGGTCGCGCAGGAACAGCACCGAATGCTTGAGGAGTGCTTGTTCGATCGCGTCGCGCTGTTCGGTGCTCAGCGCCCGGGTGATATCGACGCCACTGATCTGGGCGCCAAGCGCAGTGCTTAAAGGGGTAATGGTCAGGCTGCTCATTTGTTCATCACTCAGTGTGCCTGGCCATGCCACGGCACTAATTTACGCTGCAGGGCGCGCAGGCCCATTTCCATGGCGAAAGCGATCAGTGCGATCACCAGGATGCCCAGGACCACGACGTCGGTGACCAGGAACTGCGCCGCCGACTGCACCATGAAGCCCAGGCCGCTGGTGGCGGCAATCAATTCGGCGGCGACCAGGGTCGACCAGCCTACGCCCAGGCCGATACGTACCCCGGTGAGGATGTCGGGCAGGGCGCTTGGCAGGATCACATGACGAATCAGTTGGGCGCGGGTGGCGCCCAGCGACTGCGCGGCGCGCAACTTGGCCGGGTCGACAGTGCGTACGCCGGTCGCGGTGGCGATGGCAATCGGTGCAAAGATCGCCAGGTAAATCAGCAGCACTTTGGACAACTCGCCGATACCGCACCAGATCACGATCAGCGGCAGATAGGCCAGCGGCGGGATTGGCCGGTAAAACTCGATCAGCGGGTCGAGAATGCCGCGGGCGATACGGTTGGCGCCGATGGCAATCCCCACCGGTACGGCCGTCAGCACCGCGAAACCCAGGCCCAGGCCGATGCGGCTGAGGCTCGCGCCCAGATGCTGCCAAAGGGTCGAATCCATGTAGCCGGATGTCGCCAGCAACCAGCCTTTTTGCAGCACGGCAGAGGGCGGCGGCAGGAACAGGGGCTCGATCAAGCCGGTGGCGGTTACCGCCCACCAGATAGCGAGCAAGGCCACCAGTGTCAGTACGCTGATCCACCGTGTGCCGAGGCTGCGGCGTGCCGGAATAACCGCACGCGTCAGCGGCTTGGCCGCTGTGGCGGGAAGTTCATAGCTGCTCATGCGCACACCTGCCGTTGCGAGAACACTTTGCCCAGTACGTGTTCGCGGGTTTCGATAAAACGCGGGTCGGACTTGATCGCCCGTGCCGATTCGCCGGCCGCGTAGCGTTGGCCAAAATCCAGCTGCAGGCGCTCGACGATCTGGCCGGGGTTGGGCGCCAGCAGGATCAAGTCCGTGGCGAGGAACACCGCTTCTTCGATGTCATGGGTGATCAGAAACACCGGCTTGGCCGTGCGCCGCCAGACTTGCAGCAGCAGTTCCTGCATCTGTTCGCGGGTGAAGGCATCGAGGGCGCCGAACGGCTCGTCCATCAGCAGTACGCGAGGGTCGGCCGCCAGGGCGCGAGCGAGGCCGACGCGTTGCTTCTGGCCGCCGGAGAGTTGCCAGATGCGCCGGCTGTCGAAGCCGCTCAGGTCCACCAGCGCGAGCATTTCCCGGGCGCGCGCTTCACGTTGCGCCTTCGGCACGCCGGCCAGTTCCAGGCCGAAGGCGACGTTGGCCAGTACGTCCTGCCAGGGCAGCAGGGCATCGTCCTGGAACACCACGCCACGTTCGGCGCCGGGACCTTTGACCGGCACGCCATCGAGGGTGATACGCCCGGCCGACGGTTCGACAAAGCCGGCAATCAGGTTCAACAGCGAAGTCTTGCCACTGCCGGAGGGGCCCAGGGCCACCAGCAATTGCCGGGGACCAAGCTCAAGTGAAATATCCGCCAGTACCGGTTCCGGGGCGCCTGGGTACTGTGCGCTGATGCGCTCCAGCTGTAGCAAGGCCATTGCGATGAACTCCTTGAATCAGTGGGTGATGAACTTGGCGCTGACGTAAGGGGCGTAGTCCGGCAGCACCGCGTCGACCTTGCCTTGCTCCTTGAGGAACGCTGCGGTATCGGTGACAGCCTGGGTGGTCGGTGCGCCCAGCAGGGTGACCTGGTCAGCGGCCAGCGGGTAGACATTGCCTTGCAGCAGCAGCGGGATGTCGCTGGCCTTGGCGCCGGAGAGCTTCACCAGCTTGTCGACGTTCGCGTTGTCGGCGAGCCAGGCTTGTGGGTCTTTACGGTAAGCGGCGTAGGCATCCAGCGTGACTTTGGCGAAGGCCGTGACGATTTCCGGATGCTTCTCGGCGAAGTCCTTACGCACAATCCAGGCATCGAAGGTCGGCGCACCGAACTTGGCCAGTTCGCCGGACGTGATCAACACCTTGCCGTTTTCCTTGGCCACGCCCAGGGCCGGGTCCCACACATAGGTGGCGTCGATATCACCGCGTTTCCAGGCGGCGATGATGGCCGGTGGTGCGAGGTTGAGGATGGTCACCTTCGAGTGGTCGATGTTCCAGTGCTTCAGCGCGGCCAGCAGGCTGTAGTGCCCCGTGGACACGAACGGTACGGCGATCTTCTTGCCGACCAGGTCCTGAGGGCTGTTGATCCCCGAACCATCGCGCGCCACCAGGGCTTCGGCGCCGCCGATCTGGGTGGCAACAAGGAAGGTTTGCACCGGCACCTTGCGCGTGATCGCAGCGGTCAACGGGCTGGAACCGAGGTAACCGATCTGCACGTCACCCGAGGCGATGGCGGCGATGATATCGGCGCCATTGTCGAATTTGCGCCAGTCGATCCTGGCGTGGGTGGCTTTTTCATAGGCGCCGTCGGCCTGGGCGACTTTTGCCGGGTCTACGGTGGTCTGGTAAGCGACGGTCACATCTGCCGCCTGGGCAAACAGGCTGGCACCGGCCAGGGATAACGCCGCCAGCAAGCGCAGTGGGGTAGGCAGTTTCAAAGGGAAGCTCCTCAATCAAGCGGCCAGGGGGGCGGCGTGTGAGGAGACTAAATGATCTAAGAATCCGAAAATAAATAACATTTTCGAATTAGCTTATGAGGAGCAGGGTTGCAGCGATTCCTGAGCCTGATGCAGGGCAAATGTGGGAGGGGGCTTGCCCCCGATGGCGGTGGTTCAGTCACTGACTGAGTGGCAGACACACTGCTATCGGGGGCAAGCCCCCTCCCACATAAGGTTTAGTTGCTGATGGCCAGGATGCTCGCCTGGTACGACCCGACGAACACATCGAAATCGCCCACTTCGTTCTGCTCAAGCTCGGCCTGCTGAGCCAGCGACGTACGCGCCAGTTCTTCAAAGCGCGCTTGTTCCTCGGCTGGCAGCGGTTCCTTGCGGAAGTACTCGGCATGCACCTCGCTCTGATGCAGCGAGAACTGCGCGAAACTTTCCTTACGCTCGGCCATCGCGGCCAGCACCTGGGCCGAGGGCGTCAGTGACGGGTCGTTGACCTTGGCCAATTGAGCGTCCAGCGCCTGGCTGTGTTCAGTGATGCCATGGCTCTCATCGAGCAGGGCGGCCAGAGGCGCAATCTGCTCCAGCAGCTCGGCGGCCCACTCTTTCATCTCCACCGTCTGGCCTTGACGCTGCAATTGCAGGCCCGGACGGCGACCTTCCTTGACCACGCTGAGGAAGTTGGACGTGGCGTTGCCGCACTCGTTATTGGCGAACAGCGGGCTGTCGTTCAGCGCGCAATACAGCAGGAACGCGTCGAGAAAACGCGACTCCGCAAGATCGATGCCCATCGGCAGGAACGGGTTGATGTCCAGGCAGCGCACTTCGATGTACTGGATGCCGCGCGCCATCAGCGCCTGTATCGGCCGCTCGCCGGTGTAGGTCACACGCTTGGGGCGGATGTTGGAGTAGTACTCGTTTTCGATCTGCAGGATATTGGTGTTGAGCTGCACCCACTCACCATCCTTGTGCGTGCCGACTTCGACATAGGGCGCGTAGGGCGTTGCCACCGCTTCGCGCAGGCTGTCGGTGTAGCTGGCCAGGTCGTTGTAGCACGGCGTGAGGCCGGCCTGGGCGTTGCTCTGGTAACCCAGGTCGCTCATGCGCAGGCTCGTGGCGTACGGCAGGTACAAGGTATCGGCGTCGAGCACTTCAAGCTGGTGCGAACGGCCGCGCAGGAAGCCTGCGTCCAGGGCCGGCGAGGCGCCAAACAGGTACATCAACAGCCAGCTGTAGCGGCGGAAGTTGCGAATCAGCGCGATATACGCGGTGGATTGATAGTCGCGGTCGGTGCCGACAAAGCCTTCGGCTTCCTTGAGCAACGGCCACAGCTGTTCCGGCAGCGAGAAGTTGTAATGGATGCCGGCAATGCATTGCATGGTCTTGCCATAACGCAGGGCCAGCCCCTTGCGGTAAACGTACTTGAGCTGCCCGATATTGGAGGTGCCATAGTAGGCAATCGGAATATCTTCCTCGGCCGGCAACGGGCACGGCATCGAGGGGCTCCACAGGTATTCGCTGCCCAGTTTGGTGTAGGCAAAGCGATGGATCTTGTCCAGGCTGCTCAGAGTATCGGCCGGGTTGGGCAGCGCGGGAGTAATGAACTCCAGCAGCGACTCCGAGTAGTCGGTAGTGATCTGTTCGTGCGTCAACGCGGCGCCCAGGGCTTCCGGATGCGGCGTCTGGGCCAGGCGACCCTCACTGGTGACGCGCAGGCATTCACGCTCGATGCCATGCAGGCAGTGCTCTAGCAGGGAGAGGTGTTCGCGCTTGCCGAGCAGAGCCAGGCGGCGGTTGAGAAGTTCGCTCAAGTTGGATTCCTTCACGCGTCAGTCGCCCCAATATGGGGGTGGGCAAGACGGTCTACAAGGGTGAAGTTGAAACTGGCGTGATCGCCTGGTTCTGAGTCGATTTGACCCGCTCTGAATATGCCTACTTCACTCCATGAATTGGGCTACAGCGCAGCGAGAAAATTCCGACGCTGTTGTCACAGCGCCGAAATTAACTCAAATCAGGGGCAGGGAGCTATAGGACAGCGAACGTGCCCTGTGCTTTTGCGACAAGTCTTTCGTCCTGGTACACGTCGGCTTCGACCACCAGGGTGCGCCTGCCGGCGTGGATCACCCGGCTGGTGCACAGCACGTCACCCTCTTCAACGGCGCGGATATAGTTGATCTTGCACTCGATGGTCGCGCTCTGCTGGTCGAACCCGTGGGCGCTGGAACATGCCAACCCCATGGTGATGTCCACCAGGCTGAAAATCGCCCCGCCGTGCAACTTGCCCCCGCGATTGCGTAAATGCGGCGCAAGGCTCAGGGCCACCTCGGCAACGCCTGCATCCAGGCGCTGCAGGCGGCAACCGATCAGTTCGCTGAACGCGCTCTGGGTCAAACCGGCCGGAATATCCATCAACGCTTCTTCAACTGCTTGGCGTTGGCGAACAGCGAGGCCATCGCGTTGTTGCTCGGTGCGGCTGTCGCGGTGTCCTTGCGCGGCGCAGTGGTTTGCGACGGACGCGGTGCCGAGCCAGGGCGAGCGCCGCGGGCACCGTCGATTTTCTCGCCGGGGGTGTCGCTCATGCGCATCGACAGGCCAACGCGTTTGCGCGGGATGTCGACTTCCATCACCTTGACCTTGACCACGTCACCGGCCTTCACCGCCTCGCGCGGGTCCTTGATGAACTTCTCCGAAAGTGCGGAGATATGCACCAAACCGTCCTGATGCACGCCGATATCCACGAACGCGCCGAAGTTGGTCACGTTGGTCACCACGCCTTCGAGGATCATGCCCGGTTGCAGGTCCTTGAGGTCTTCGACGCCGTCCTGGAACTCGGCGGTCTTGAACTCGGGGCGCGGGTCGCGGCCGGGCTTTTCCAGCTCCTGCAGGATGTCGGTGATGGTAGGCACGCCGAAGGTTTCGTCGGTGTACTTTTTCGGGTCCAGGCGCTTGAGAAACGCGGCATCGCCGATCAGCGAGCGGATGTCGCGATCGGTTTCGGCGGCAATCCGCTGTACCAGCGGATACGCTTCCGGGTGAACCGCCGAGGCGTCCAGCGGGTTATCACCGTTCATTACGCGTAGGAAACCTGCGGCTTGCTCGAAGGTTTTTTCGCCCAGGCGCGCGACTTTTTTCAGCGCGGCGCGGGTTTTGAAGGCGCCGTTCTCGTCGCGGTGGTTGACGATATTCTGCGCGAGGGTAGCGTTCAGCCCGGAGATACGTGCCAGCAGCGCCACGGACGCGGTGTTCACGTCCACACCCACGGCGTTCACACAGTCTTCCACCACCGCATCCAGTCCACGCGCCAGCTTGAGCTGCGACACGTCGTGCTGGTATTGGCCGACGCCGATGGATTTGGGATCGATCTTCACCAGCTCGGCCAGCGGGTCCTGCAGGCGACGGGCAATGGACACGGCGCCGCGGATGGACACGTCGAGGTCCGGGAACTCCTTGGACGCCAGCTCAGAAGCCGAGTACACCGAAGCGCCCGCCTCGGAGACCATGACCTTGGTCATCTTCATCGCCGGGTACTTTTTGATCAGCTCGGCGGCCAGCTTATCGGTTTCGCGGCTGGCGGTACCGTTGCCGATGGCGATCAGGTCCACGGCGTGCTTGGCGCAGAGGGCGGCCAGGACAGCCAGGGTCTGGTCCCACTTGTTATGCGGCACGTGCGGGTAGACGGTGGCGTGGTCCAGCAGCTTGCCGGTGGCGTCGACCACCGCAACCTTGCACCCGGTGCGCAGCCCCGGATCCAGGCCCAGGGTCGCGCGTGGGCCCGCCGGTGCGGCCAGCAGCAGGTCATGCAGGTTGTGGGCGAATACGTTGATCGCCTCGGTTTCAGCGCCTTCACGCAGCTCGCCGAGCAGGTCGGTTTCCAGGTGGGTGTAGAGCTTGACCTTCCAGGTCCAGCGCACGACCTCACCGAGCCACTTGTCCGCAGGACGGTTCTGATTCTGAATGCCGAATTGTTGACCGATCATGCCTTCGCACGGATGCATGGTGCCCGGCAGCTCGTCACCGACTTTCAACGCGGAGCTGAGAATGCCCTCGTTGCGGCCACGGAATATCGCCAGTGCGCGGTGTGACGGCATGCTTTTGAGCGGTTCGTCGTGTTCGAAGTAATCGCGAAACTTGGCGCCCTCTTCCTCTTTGCCGGCGATGACGCGGGCGCTGAGAATGGCTTCCTGTTTCAGGTAGGTGCGCAGTTTTTCCAGCAGGCTGGCGTTTTCCGCGAAGCGCTCCATCAGGATGTACTTGGCGCCGTCGAGGGCGGCCTTGACATCGGCGACGCCTTTTTGCGCGTCGATAAAGCGCGCAGCTTCGGTTTCAGGCGTCAGCGACGGGTCGTTGAACAGGCCGTCGGCCAAGTCGCCCAGGCCGGCTTCCAGGGCAATCTGGCCCTTTGTACGACGTTTCTGTTTATACGGCAGGTAAAGGTCTTCGAGGCGGGTCTTGGTGTCGGCCAGCTTGATGTCGCGTTCCAGTTGCGGGGTCAACTTGCCCTGTTCCTCGATGCTGGCAAGGATGCTGATACGCCGCTCGTCGAGTTCTCTCAGGTAGCGCAGGCGCTCTTCCAGGTGCCGCAGTTGGGTGTCGTCAAGGCTGCCGGTGACCTCTTTTCGGTAACGGGCGATGAAAGGCACCGTGGAGCCCTCATCCAGTAGCGCGACGGCCGCTTCGACCTGCTGTGGGCGTACACCGAGTTCCTCGGCGATGCGGCTGTTGATGCTGTCCATAAAACCACCTGAAATTCTGAAAAGCAGCTCGCAGGCCCGGAAAACAAGGCCTTGCGAGGCTGGTTGAGCGGCCCGACCGGCACCGCTGCCTGGGTCAAGAGGCAGCCTATTGACCCTCGAAATCGAAAAAACACGACAAGCGGGTAAAAAAAAGCCCGGCAGTAAACGGTAACGATCTGACGTTGCCCTGCACGAAGGCGCCGCATTATAACCAGCGTTCTGCCCTTGGGGGCTACTGCGCCGCTGGTTGTAGGACACGGCTTAGCTGGTAGTAGAGGAAAAATCTGCTAACAATGCACACGGTGCGTATAACGGCAGCTAGGCCATAATGCGCGCCGAGATAAGAGGAGCATCTAATGAGCAGCACTGCACAAACTGCTGAAGGCGAAAAAATTCTCATCGTTGACGACGATCCGGGGCTGAGCAGCCTGCTGGAGCGTTTTTTCAACTCCAAAGGCTACCGGGCGCGCGCGGTGCCGAACACCGAGCAGATGGACCGCCTGTTGGGGCGCGAAGTGTTCAATCTGGTCGTGCTCGACCTGATGTTGCCTGGCGAAGACGGCCTGACCGCCTGCAAGCGTCTGCGTGGCGCGAACAACCAGATCCCGATCATCATGCTCACTGCCAAGGGCGATGAGCTGAGTCGCATCAAGGGCCTCGAACTGGGCGCCGATGACTACCTGGCCAAGCCGTTCAACCCAGACGAGTTGATGGCGCGGGTCAAGGCCGTATTGCGTCGCCAGGCACCGCCGGTACCGGGTGCGCCAGGCAGCGAAGACGAAAGCGTGACCTTCGGCGACTACGAGTTGTCCCTGGCGACCCGCGAGCTCAAGCGTGGCGACGAAGTGCACATGCTCACCACCGGCGAATTCGCGGTGCTCAAGGCCCTGGTGATGAACGCTCGCCAGCCGCTGACCCGCGACAAGCTGATGAACCTGGCCCGTGGCCGCGAATGGGACGCCCTGGAGCGCTCCATTGACGTGCAGATCTCCCGACTGCGCCGGATGATCGAGCCGGACCCTTCCAAGCCGCGGTATATCCAGACGGTGTGGGGTGTGGGTTATGTGTTTGTGCCGGATGGCACCGCAACCAAGTGACCGATGATTTGCAGGGACGGGCATCCGGCGTTTGATTCCATGAGGGTCGACGGGGTGCTCGGCGTCTGCAATTCTGCGAGCGCCGCTCGTTCCTGCAAGGTGTCTAGCTGTCTCCTATGAAAACCCCGCTGTGGTTCCCGCAAAGTTTCTTTTCCCGCACCCTCTGGCTGGTGCTGATCGTCGTTCTGTTTTCCAAGGCACTCACCCTGGTTTATCTGTTGATGAACGAGGATGTGCTGGTGGATCGGCAGTACAGCCACGGCGTCGCCTTGACGTTGCGTGCCTACTGGGCCGTCGACCCCGAGAACCGTGAAAAGGTAGCCAAGGCCTCAACGCTGATCCGGGTCGATGGTGCCGGCGTGCCTGAGGGCGAGCAGCATTGGCCCTACAGTGAGATCTACCAGCGCCAGATGCAGGCGGAGCTGGGTGACGACACCGAGGTGCGGCTGCGCATGCACGTTTCGCCTGCGCTGTGGGTGAGGGCGCCCAGTCTGGGCGATGCCTGGATCAAGGTCCCGCTGTATCCGCATCCGTTGCGCGGGCAAAAAATCTGGAACGTATTGGGCTGGTTCCTCGCCATCGGCCTGCTTTCAACCGCGTCCGCATGGATTTTTGTGCGCCAGCTCAACCAACCGCTCAAGCGCCTGGTATTTGCCGCCCGCCAACTGGGCCAGGGGCGCAGCGTGCGCCTGCCGGTCAGCGATACACCCAGTGAGATGACCGAGGTTTACGGCGCATTCAACCAGATGGCGGAGGATGTCGAGCAGGCCGGACGCGAGCGCGAACTTATGCTGGCGGGGGTGTCCCATGACCTGCGCACGCCGTTGACGCGATTACGCTTGTCCCTGGAGTTGATGGGCAACCCTACCGACCTCACCGATGACATGGTGCGTGACATCGAGGATATGGACGCGATTCTTGACCAGTTCCTGGCGTTCATCCGTGATGGGCGTGATGAGGTTGTGGAGGAGGTTGACCTGACCGATCTGGTACGTGAAGTGGTCGCGCCCTACAACCAGAGCGGTGAGCAGGTGCGCATGCGTCTGGAGCCGATTCAGCCGTTTGCCTTGCGCAGGGTGTCGATGAAGCGCCTGTTGAACAACCTGATCGGCAACGCCTTGCATCATGCCGGTTCGGATGTGGAGGTGGCGGCGTACGTGTCGGGTGACAGCGCAGCGCCCTATGTCGTGCTGAGCGTGATGGATCGCGGCACGGGTATCGACCCGGCTGAACTGGAAGCCATCTTCAACCCGTTTACCCGTGGCGACCGCGCCCGAGGCGGTAAAGGTACCGGTTTGGGGTTGGCGATTGTGCGGCGGATTGCTTCGATGCATGGCGGCAATGTTGAGTTGCGCAACCGTGAAGGGGGCGGGCTGGAAGCTCGGGTGCGCTTGCCGCTTGGGTTGATGTTGCCTAGAGATGCGGTATAGAAGCAGCCGTAAGCTTCAAGCTTCAAGCTTCAAGCTAAAAGAGTAAGGCAGGCTGTGTTTGCCCTTTCTTGCAGCTGATAGCTTGAAGCTCATAGCTGCTTTTTAGCCCTTGCCCTTGGTCCGAGTCATATTCGGCCCGCCATTTTTTTCCAGGTGCTGAATGATAATTCCCGCCACATCCTTGCCGGTGGTGGTCTCGATCCCTTCCAGGCCCGGCGATGAGTTGACCTCCATGACCAGGGGGCCATGATTGGAGCGCAGGATATCCACACCTGCCACGGCCAACCCCATGACCTTGGCCGCACGCAGTGCGGTCATGCGCTCCTCCGGGGTAATCTTGATCAGGCTGGCGCTGCCGCCACGGTGCAGGTTGGAGCGAAACTCGCCCGGCTTGGCCTGGCGTTTCATGGCGGCAATCACCTTGTCGCCCACCACGAAGCAGCGGATATCCGCACCACCCGCTTCCTTGATGTACTCCTGCACCATGATGTTCTGCTTGAGGCCCATGAACGCCTCGATCACCGACTCCGCGGCCGTTGCCGTTTCGCACAACACCACGCCGATGCCCTGGGTGCCTTCGAGCACCTTGATCACCAGCGGCGCGCCATTGACCATTTCGATCAGGTCGGGGATGTCATCCGGGGAGTGGGCGAAGCCGGTCACCGGCAGGCCAATACCCCGGCGCGACAGCAGTTGCAGCGAGCGCAGCTTGTCCCGCGAACGTGCGATGGCCACGGACTCGTTCAGCGGGAAAACGCCCATCATTTCAAACTGGCGCAGTACCGCACAGCCATAGAAGGTCACCGAGGCGCCGATGCGTGGGATCACCGCATCAAAGCCTTCCAGCGGTTTGCCACGGTAGTGGATCTGCGGCTTGTGGCTGGCAATGTTCATGTAGGCCCGCAACGTGTCGATCACCACCATTTCATGGCCACGTTCGGTGCCGGCCTCGACCAGGCGGCGGGTGGAATACAGACGCGGGTTTCGCGACAGCACAGCAATCTTCATGCAGCACCTGGGGCAGAAATAGTGGAGACCGGGAACACCGGCTTGTCTTGTACGTATTTTACGGCCGGGCTGACGACCAACTGGCCGTCAATCAGCGCCTTGGAGCCCAGCAACAGGCGGTAACGCATGGCTTTGCGGCAGGCCAGGGTGAATTCCACTCGCCATACCCGATCGCCCAACGCCAGGGTGGTGCTGATCACGTAGCGCACCTGCGCATGGCCGTTGGAGCTCTTGATGGTTTTCATCGTCACCAGGGGCGCTTCGCAACGCCGGTGGCGCAATTGCACCACGCTGCCCAGGTGCGCGGTAAAGCGCACCCACTTCTCGCCGTCGCGCTCGAACGGCTCGATCTCGGTGGCGTGCAGGCTCGAGGTGCTGGCACCGGTGTCGATCTTGGCGCGCAGGCCCGCCACTCCCAGGTCGGGAAGGGCCACCCACTCACGCAGGCCCACAACGGTCAAATGGTCAAATGTCTTCAAATAGGGTTACCGTCATTTTGCCCAGGCTTGAGGTGCAACCTTGGCCAGGGCATTGAATGCGGGCTTGGCGAACCAGTAGCCTTGCATTAGAAATATTCCACAGTCGGAGAGGAAGTCTCGCTCGCCGGCACTTTCGATGCCTTCGGCGATGACAGTAACCCCCAACTGCTCACAGATTGTGACAATCCCCCGGACGATCACCTGGCGGACACGGTCTTGGTCGACATCGCGAATCAGCGCCATGTCGAGCTTGATCAGATCAGGTTGGAAATCGGCCAGCAGATTCAGCCCCGAATAGCCCGCGCCGAAATCGTCGATGGCGGTCTTGAAACCGAATTCGCGGTATTCACGCAGAATATTCGTCAAATGGCGATAGTTATCTACATGCTCGCTTTCCAGGGTCTCGAAAATCAGGCGGTCCAGCGGGAAATTGTGTGCGCGGGCGGCCTCGAGGGTGCTGCGGATACACAATTCGGGACGGTAGACGGCATTGGGCATGAAGTTAATGGAAAGATACGTTTGCATGCCCAAGGCGGCGGCGCCGGCAATGGCCTGGGTGCGGCAGCGCTGGTCGAAGCGGTAGCGATTGGTTTCGTTGACATGTGCCAGCACCGACAACGCGCCTTCTCCCTGTGTGCCGCGCACCAAGGCTTCATTGGCAAATATCGAACGGTCACGCAGGTCTACGATAGGCTGGTAGGCGAAAGCAAAATCGAACCCCAGCGGCTCGCTTTGCTGGCAACCCACGCACCGCTGGTTGGGCGAGGTGAGTGAAACGGGAAAGTCGGTCACGGCGTATCCTCGCGAAAACAGGGTGCTACCTGGCGTATCTTAGGTGAGCCTTGGGGTTAATGCGTCGAAGGGTTTCAACGGTAAGGTTGCGACATTTTTCAGAGCGAGGAATTCAAGTGGCTCAAAAGCAGGAAGAGGAAGAAAAAGTCCGTTTGGACAAGTGGCTGTGGGCCGCGCGTTTCTACAAGACCCGTGCTCTGGCCAAGGCCGCCATCGAGAGCGGCAAGGTGCACCATCGCGGCGAGCGCTGCAAGCCGGGGAAGGAACCGCGCGTCGGCGATGAGTTTCAGATTCGTACAGGGTTTGATGAAAAGACTGTCGTGGTGCAAGCGCTCTCCATCGTGCGCCGTGGCGCGCCTGAAGCGCAGACGTTGTACGCGGAAACCGAAGCCAGTATTGCCAAGCGTGAAAATGCCGCAGCCATGCGCAAGGCGGGGGCTTCAGGCCTGACCACCGACGGCAAGCCGAGCAAGAAGCAGCGTCGCGATCTGTTCAAATTCCGCGGCAGCGGCAATGATGATTGATAGCGCGATCTCCACCACAAGGAAGATCAAAAATGTGGCAGGGGGCTTGCCCCCGATTGCGCAGTGTCAGCCACAGATCAGCTGATTGACCCACTGCTATCGGGAGCAAGCCCCCTCCCACATTTGGTCTGCGTCGTTAAGGATTCGTGCGCATGACGCTCAAGCGCCCGATCACCGGCAGTTTGCCAAGCAACCCGAACACCGGCGCTGTTACCCGCAACAGAAACCCCGACACCTTCGCCGCAAACGGCGTGTAGTAACCCCAGCCCAGGGCCAACAGCGCCAGCAATACCCCGCCGATGTAATCGTCCTGCCCCCAATGCGCGCCCGCCACCAGCCGCGGCATCATGAACAACAGCGCCAGGCCCCAGATCACCAGGATTTGCCCGATGCGTCTGGCGAAGACCGTCATGAACATCGCCCAGATCAACAACACCGAAGCATGATCGCCGGGGAAGCTCTGGCTCGAACGGTCTTTCAATTCCCAGGTTTTCTCCAGTCCGGGAAAAAAATCGCTCATCTGAATCGCGCCATCGATCACCATCGACGGGCTGCTGTGCTGCCAACCCATGTGCGCCGCGAGCTTGGAAAACAGCATCCGGATAAACAGCAACAGCAGCAGAATACCGAGGAAACCAAAGAACGCCTGGCGCACCTGTACGGCCTTGAATACCCAGTCGCCGCGAATCAGCAGGGCCAGCAGAATCACCCCGACGATCGCGTCGAATGGCCGCAGGCTCGCCACAGCCCACACGTGCAGCCAGGTGGAGTTGCTGGCCAGCGGGCCATTGAGCAGGTGAAACAGCCACTCGTCGAAAATCACACACAGCATCTGGCCCGTGGGCCACAGCCAGAAACACAGCAGCCCGATAGCGACTAGATTGCAAAGAGCCCATCGCCGGAGGTTCCAGTTCGCTTGGAACAAACCCGGATTGTTCATAAACTGTCCCTCATCGCTCGTTGGCTCCTTGTTTCAGGAGAAACCGCACCAATGTGGTGCTAAAGCGTTTAATTTTATAAACGTTGTAATCATTTTGTCATCACTTCAGATACCCAGACCTATGACTGATCTACCGGACACCGACTTCACCCAACGCTTTATCTTTGACGAGAACGACGCCCGCGGCGAGCTGGTCTCGTTGGAGCTCAGCTATGCCGAAGTCCTTGCCAAACACGCGTATCCGGAGCCGGTCGCGCAATTGCTCGGTGAGTTGATGGCGGCGGCTGCGCTGCTGGTGGGCACGATGAAATTCGACGGCTTGCTGATCCTGCAGGCGCGTTCCGAAGGTCCGATCCCGATGCTGATGATCGAGTGTTCCAGCGAGCGCGAAATCCGTGGCCTGGCTCGCTATGACGTCGACCGGATCACCCCGAACGCGACATTTTCCGAGCTGATGGCCGATGGTGTGCTGGCGATCACCGTTGACCCGACCGAGGGCCAGCGCTACCAGGGCATCGTTGATCTGGACGGCGAGACCCTGTCGGACTGCTTTACAAACTATTTCGTCATGTCCCAGCAGGTCGGCACCAAGTTCTGGCTCAACGCCAACGGCAAGCGCGCTCGCGGCCTGTTGTTGCAGCAGTTGCCGGCTGACCGTATCAAGGACGAGGATGAGCGCACCGATAGCTGGCGCAAGCTGACCGCCCTGGCTGGCACCCTGACTGCTGAAGAATTGCTGGGCCTGGACAACGAGACCATCCTGCATCGCCTGTACCACGAAGAAGCGGTGCGCCTGTTCGACGAGCAGTCCCTGCGCTTCAATTGCAGCTGCTCCCGCGAGCGTTCCGCCAACGCCCTGGTCAGCCTTGGCCTGGAAGATGCGCAAAATCTGGTGGTGGAACACGGTGGCCATATCGAGATCGACTGCCAGTTCTGCAACGAGCGTTATCTGTTCGATGCCGCCGATGTTGCTCAATTATTCGCCGGTGCAGGCAGCGACACCCCTTCCGACACCCGTAACTAAAACGTTTAAGCACAGGTAAATCACCTGCCAAATGCCGGATTAGAGGCGTTCTGACGGGAGGGCCCTACTCTTTTTGGGCTTTTCTGGCATAATCCGGCCCACTTTTTTCGCGGTAGTAGTGCGCAACTTTCTACTACAAAACGTTTGGAGCACTCGGCCATAGGCCGACGGGGAACCTCATGACGCAAGCCAATAACGCCGTATACACCGATCTGAGTGTTGACGATCTGGTCAAAGAAGCCCTGCAGCGCGGTGAAGGCGTGCTTGCCGATACTGGCGCGCTGGTCGTAGAAACGGGTCACCGCACTGGCCGTTCGCCGGTCGACCGCTTCATCGTTGAAGAGCCTACTACCCAGGACGCAATCGCCTGGGGCCCGATCAACCGCAAGTTCCCGGCCGACAAGTTCGATGCCCTGTGGGCTCGCGTCGAAGCGTTCAACAACGCGCAAGAGCACTTCGTTTCCCACGTTCACGTAGGGGCTTCCGAAGACCACTACCTGGCCGTGAAAATGACCACCCAGACTGCCTGGCAGAACCTGTTCGGTCGTTGCCTGTTCATCAACCCGGCCCAGTACAACCCGGCCGGTCGTGACGAGTGGCAAGTGCTCAACGTGGCCAACTTCGAGTGCGTGCCAGAGCGTGACGGCACCAACTCCGACGGTTGCGTGATCCTCAATTTCGCCCAGAAAAAAGTGCTGATCGCCGGCATGCGTTACGCCGGTGAAATGAAGAAAGCCATGTTCTCGGTGCAGAACTTCCTGCTGCCGGCCTCCGACGTGTTGCCGATGCACTGCGCCGCCAACATCGGCGAAGCAGGCGACGTGACCCTGTTCTTCGGCCTGTCGGGTACCGGTAAAACCACCCTGTCCGCCGACGAAAGCCGCTACCTGATCGGTGACGACGAACACGGTTGGGGCGAAGGCGTGGTGTTCAACATCGAAGGCGGTTGCTATGCCAAGTGCATCGACCTGTCCGAGAAGAACGAGCCGGTTATCTGGAAGGCCATCAAGCACGGCGCCGTGCTGGAAAACGTCGTTATCGACGAAGCCGGGCATGCTGACTACACCAATGTCAGCCTGACCCAGAACAGCCGCGCCGCCTACCCGTTGGAGCACGTTGCCAAGCGTTCCGAGAAGAACCTGGGCGGCGAGCCCAACGCGGTGATCTTCCTGACCTGCGACCTGACCGGTGTACTGCCGCCCGTGTCGATCCTCAGCGAAGAACAAGCGGCCTACCACTTCCTGTCCGGCTACACCGCACTGGTGGGCTCGACCGAAATGGGTTCGGGCAGCGGCATCAAGTCGACCTTCTCCACCTGCTTCGGTGCACCGTTCTTCCCACGCCCGGCCGGTGAATACGCTGAGCTGTTGATCAAGCGCATCCGCGGCTTCGGCTCCAAGGTCTACCTGGTCAACACCGGCTGGACCGGCGGCGGCTACGGTGTCGGCAAACGCTTCAACATCCCGACCACTCGCGGCGTGATCGCAGCGATCCAGAGCGGCGCGTTGATCGGTGCCGAGACTGAGCACCTCGACACCATCAACCTCGACGTGCCATTGGCCGTACCGGGCGTTGAGACCGGCCTGTTGAACCCGCGCAACACCTGGTCCGACAAGTCGGCCTACGATGAAGCAGCGAAGGCGCTGGCCGGTTTGTTCATCGAGAACTTCAAGAAGTTTGAAGTGAGTGATGCGATCAAGGCTGCGGGTCCTAAGTTGTAAGAACCGCACGCTGTGAAGAAGCCGCCCCTTGTGGGCGGCTTTTTTGTGCGCGACAGGTTGTATCCCGCTCGCCGGATTTGCGCAGATCCAATGTGGGAGGGGGCTTGCCCCCGATTGCGGTGTACCAGTCAAGGGTGGGCCGCCTGACACACCGCTATCGGGGGCAAGCCCCCTCCCACACTTGATTCTCGGTGTACTTCAGGTCAGCTCAGGTTTTCCAGTGTTTGCGTATCCCAGCTATGGGTCTTGATCGCCAAATAAAGCATACCGATGGTCAGCGGTACTTTTTCGCCACGCCCCTTGGCTCGACGCTTGAGAAACACATCAAACACCGGCGGGTTGAAGTAGCGATAAGTGTCGAAGTCGCCCAGGTCGAGCGCAAACTCCTGCTCCAGCGCTTCCATCAGCTGCTTGGCCTCACTGCCATCACAGCCCAGGTCGAAGTTGAGTGAGGTTTGCAGGCGGATGGTCCTGTGCTTCGGCAGGCCAATTTCTTCGTGCAGCAATTGCAGGAGCTGCTGCATGACGGGGTCTTCGGGGAAGTCGGGGGCGAGGTTCATGGTTGCGGCTATGAATAAAGGGTGAGTGTTTTGTGCTTTGCAATAAAGATTCTGGGTGCTCAATAACCCGATTCCTGTCACAAGGGCAACTATCGGCAGGCTTTCCAGGTGCGTTTCTTTGATCCAATTGGTGGCATGGAACAGAAGCGCTGGTCCCGTTATAAGAAGGCAAAGTCCAAGCCATTTTCTGAGTACTGACAGCTTTATTGTCCTCTCAATTATTGCAGCGAGTACAAGGAGGAACAGCAGATTGATCCACTGGGTGTAATCGGTCATCGTATTAGCCACCCTGAAACTGTCGGACCATGGCCGACAGTGATCGCTGAGGGCCGATACCGCCGTTGACCTGCGCGTCGAGACCGATAATGACATCGCCGGCGTGATAGCTGCGAATGATCCCTTTGACTATCAGGCTGGCGGTCGTCCCTACGATGCCTCCGATGGGTCGAGATACCAAGCTGACAGGCGCTGCCAAAGCGCTGCCTATCAACCCTGCAAGGATTTCCCCTCGTGTGTTAAGCAAGTCTGCCTGCTGTCGACTCAGCGGCTTTGAAATCGCGACTGTTATTTTGCAGGGCAAGTCACGGGCAAGCATTTTTTCGTAAAGATCCCTGAGGTGATTGCGTACCTCGTTTGCGGAGTCTCCTGCTTCCAGCGGGCATAGGTCGACCAAGGCGTGGCGATTTTCAGGTAAAACAGTGAAGCGAATCACTGTGAAGATGACGCCATAGTGGCCAATGTGTTGAGTCCTTTCGATGTTCACGGGGTTCTGCCGAGCAGTTGAGACCGCGCTATTTTCATTCAGCTACGCGTAACTTCTATAGAGGGTTGGGCGGGTATTTGAAGCAGTTTGGGAAAGGGATGGCGCAACGTTTGGTGGTTTCCTACAGTGGACTCCGGCCTTTATGGCTTGGCAGTGATTTAACAGGCGAAACTGCTCAATTGTATGAGCGAGCTTGCTCGCGAAAAACTCAAGGACGCCGCGTTCTTTCTGATTTACCGCGTCATCGTTGACGATTTTCGCGAGCAAGCTCGCCCCTACATAGGGCGTTGCTTAGATTTGCGCTTGTTCAGGTTGCAGTTGTACGTGTTGCGCGGCTTCCAGCAAATCACAGCCGTCCTGAACGAGCAGGTACAGGGCATTGATAATGTGTGAAATGTCTTTGAGGTCGGCGTGTTCGAAGGTCAGGCAGGAGAAAGTTTCGAGCAAGTCCGTGGCTGCGCGGATGCGTTGATGGGCGGCGGACTGGATGTCTTCGGCGTTGGCTTCGGTGTCGATAAGAAGTGGGTGGGTGTCGGTGAAGTTGGTGCGTAGCTGACGATAGCGCTCCATCGTTTCAGGTGTTTGCATTTGGAGGTACTCGGTTTGCTGTTAGGTAACCGACATCACCGTGGCCAAACGGTGGGTGGCGGACTGTGCGCGGGTTGGCCAACCGGAAACAGCACCGGCACGTCCGAAGACGTCCCCCACACAGCCGCCATAGCACTGCAATACGAGACGATAGACGTACGCAGAGCAGACAATGGCACTTATGTGTGCTGTTTTCTGGGTGACCAAACCCGGTCGCTGATTTGGCAGCGACGGAACGAACCTTAGAAGTGAGTGTGTTATTGGGCAATAAACAGATGGTTTAATCGTTCGTGATGCAATCACCCACTGACAGGCTTGCTGATACACCGCTCAAAAATCGCCTCCAACCCCCGATAATCACACGCCACCGCATCAATATTCGCGGGTACCCACGACGCGTGTTTCACCAGCCACCAGTTCACCGAAAATCCGGCATTTACGATGATTTGTTCAAACAAAATCCGTTGCGCTCTGCCGTTGCCTTCGCGGAAGGGGTGAATGACGTTGAGGTCGCCGTAAGCCTCGGCAACCTGCTTTACCAGTTCGGCCTGGCTAATGGCGATAAACCAGTTTGCTTCCTCCATACGCCGAATGATCTTCGCAGCTTCCGGCAGGATGCGTTCTGGGGTACAGAAAAGGGTGTCACCTTTCTGGAGGTTGACGCTGCGCAGTTCGCCGGCCCAGTCGTAAATGTCGCCGAACAGGATGCGGTGGATGTGTTGCAAGCGGTTGAGGTCATAAGGCGGCGGGAAGAGGGCGAGATTACCTGCGGCGATTTCAGATAATTCCCGCTCCGCCTCGTGCAGGCTGGTTTCGTCAAGCAAATCGAGGCGGTTGCACAGGACGCTGCTACCGGGGTAGCAGTATGGGTCCTGGCCCACCCCGTATTTGTCGAGCATCAGCGCGGGGTATTGCGGTACTTGGCAAGCACGGCTTCGCGGGTCGGCAAGGGTTTGTCGACGTCGGCCGGTTGGGTGTCGAACCCTTCCAGGCGCAGGCTGGCCAGGTAATTGGAACGGCGGATCTTGTGATAGTGATCCTGTTTTTGCTCAAAAGTCAGTTCGCTCATTGCAGCGTACTCCTGGTTAGCAAGGCTTTGATTGTAGCGCAATGCATCAAGGGAAAGGCAGGATAAAAACCACGTCACATTCCTTATAAAAAATCCGCCAGCGCGCTGAATTCAGCGTATGTTTCACCGCAAAATCTTGTAGGGCGATTCCGCCTTCTACTTAAAGGGAGTTAAGCATGGGTTTGCTTCGTGTCGCTTCGGCGATGTCATTGTGTGCGGTGGCTTTTTCGATCCAGGCCGAGCAGTTGCCGATCGAGGTGCTCAGCGCGGTGGTCAAGGACCAGAAGATCGCCGATGCCGAGGTGCTGTTGCAACGCAACGGTGCGCAGAACGTTGTAGGCCGCACCAACGCCCAGGGGCAGGTGACGCTGACCAGCGAGGCGGCTGACGACGCCAGCAATCTATTGATCATCAAGAAACCGGGCTACTCCAACCTGGTGGTGAAATGCCCGTGCAAGGGCATGACCTATGCCGTCAGCCCGGTCATGGAAAACCTCGATGGTCTGCGCGTGGTGCTGACCTGGGGCCAGACGCCGGACGATCTCGACTCCCATATGATCTTCCCCGGCAACAATATCTACTTCGAGAACAAGACTGGCACCGACGCCGAGCTGGACGTGGACGACACCGACAGCTACGGCCCGGAAACCATCACCCTGCAGAAGAAGCACTACGGCGAAAGCTACGTTTACGCCGTGCATGACTACAGCAACGGCGGCAATCCAGGTTCGCGCCAGTTGTCCAACAGTGAAGCCAAGGTGTTTGTGTACATGGGCCAATCCCTGGTGCGCACCTACTACGTGCCGAAAAACCGCAGCGGTAACCTGTGGACCGTGTTTCGCATGACCGGCAGCGGCGACTTCCAGGACATCAACACCTTCAACGGCGTGATGGTGGATGCTGCGAATGTGCTCAATGAAGTCAAACCGTTACTGGATGACAGTGTTGCGGTGGCGGCTGTCGCGGTCAGCTCTTCGGCCCAAACCGATGCCAAGCGTCTGAACGTTCAAGGCGAAGCGGCCTATCAGGCCGGGAACCTTGACCAGGCCATCGACCTGTTCCGCCAGGCCATCGAGTTGGACAATGGCTTCGGCAAGGCCTACGGCAATCTGGGCCTGGCATATCAGAAGGCAGGCAATACCGCGGAGTCGATCTGGGCCAACCGCAAGGCCATTGCCCTGGCGACGGGTGCCAATGCGGCAACCGTACGCGCGGGTGCCTACTACAACATTGCACGGATCTACGAAGCGGCAGGGCAGTTTGCCGATGCGTTGCGTCACTACCAGTTGGCCAAGGAACAGAAAGCCAATCCGGTGTACGACACGGCGATCGAGCGGGTGCAGAATCGCTGATCCTGCCTGAGTGAAGCTCTAAACTGTGGGAGCGGGCCTGCTCGCGAACGCGGTCCGTCAGTATCAAATATGCTGACTGATCACCGCCTTCGCGAGCAAGCCCGCTCCCACATTTGGATCTGTGTTTTCCTGCTATTACTTTGGAATATTCCTACTTCGGCCCTGGGCCATCTCCCAGCCTGTGTATCATCCTGTCTCTTTTTTCCATGCGACCTTTCTCGATCCGCTGAGCTTTCCGGGCTACGTTTTTAAGCCATGTTCAACGGTCAATGGAGTGACAGCCTATGCACGACACCCTCCAGCAGGTCTTCGGTTATCCGCAGTTTCGTCCGGGCCAGGAAGAAACGGTCAGCGCCGTATTGGCCGGTCGTTCGGCAGCGGCCATTTTCCCGACCGGGTCTGGCAAGTCGCTGTGTTATCAACTTTCGGCCGTACTGCTGCCGCACCTGACGCTGGTGGTGTCGCCGCTGTTGGCGTTGATGCAGGACCAGTTGGGTTTCCTGAAGCGCCACGGTATTTCAGCGGGCAGTATCGATTCGGCCCAGAGCCGTGATGATGCCAACGATGTGATGGCCCGTGCGCGTTCGGGCGAGCTGAAAATCCTGATGATTTCAGTGGAGCGCTTGAAGAACGAGCGCTTTCGAAACTTCCTGCAAAGCGTGCAGATCTCCTTGCTGGTGGTGGATGAGGCGCACTGCATTTCCGAATGGGGCCACAACTTTCGTCCGGACTATCTGAAGCTGCCGGACTACCAGCGCCAGTTCAAGATCCCGCAGGCGCTGCTGCTGACGGCCACCGCGACTCCCAGCGTGATTGCCGATATGCAGGGCAAGTTTGCGATTGCGCCGCAGGACGTGATTACCACCGGCTTCTACCGGCCCAACCTCAACTTGCTGGTGGAGCCGGTGAGCGGCGCGGACAAGCGCCGTCGCCTTGTGCAATGGATGAGCGAGCGGGCCGACCAGCCGAGCATCGTGTACGTCACCCTGCAGAAAACCGCCGAGCAGATTGCCGAGCACCTGAACCGCAATGGCATCCAGGCCGAGGCGTATCACGCCGGTCTGCCCCACGATAAACGCGAGGGCATCCAGCAGCGTTTCATGGGCGGGCGCTCCAATTGCATCGTCGCCACCATCGCGTTTGGCATGGGCATCGACAAAAGTGACATCCGCAACGTTGTGCACTTCGACCTGCCCAAATCCATCGAGAACTACAGCCAGGAAATCGGCCGGGCCGGTCGTGATGGGCGGCCCTCCGACTGCCTGGTGCTGGCCAACCGCGACAGCCTCAATGTGCTGGAGAACTTCGTGTACGGCGATACGCCGGAGCAGGAGGGTATCCGTCGAGTGCTGGAGGAGTTGCAAGCCGCACGGGGCGAGGGCCAGTGGGAGTTTTTGCTGAGGTCTTTGTCGGACCACAGCAATATTCGCGAGCTGCCGTTGAAGACGCTGCTGGTACAACTGGAGCTCAAGGGCGTGATCGCGCCGCGCTACGCGTTTTATGCCGAATACCGTTTCAAGTACCTGATCGAACCCGAGGCCTTGCTCGCGCGTTTCTCCGGCGAGCGGCAGCAATTTGTCGCGGCGATCATCCAGGTGTGCAAGCGTGCAAAAACCTGGGCAACGGTGGATTTCGACGCGCTGTATCAGCAGCACAATGCCGAGCGCAACCGAGTGGTCAAGGCGCTGGATTACTTCCAGGAGCAGGGCCTGATCGAGCTGGAAAGCAAGCAGATGACCGAGGTTTACAGCTTGCTGAATACCGATTTCGACGCACAGGTGCTGAGCACCGAGTTATACACAGGCTTCAAGCAACACGAAGTGACGGAGGTGGCGCGAATTCACGCCATGCTCGATCTGTTTGCCACCGAGCGCTGCCTTGGGCAACGTCTGGCGCAGTATTTTGGCGATGAAAACGCGCCGCAGCGTTGTGGGCACTGCTCGGTGTGCCACGGGCATGTCGCGCACTTGCCGGCGCCGCCGAGCTTGCCGCCGCTTGTGGATAAAAACTTCATGGGCCTGTGCGGTGATTTTATCCACAGGCATCATGAGCACACCGGCCAATTACCGGGTGCGGAACGGCTGACGCGCTTTCTGGGCGGGATCAGCGTGCCGTTGTTCACCAAGTTGAAGGCGCGGGGCATTCCCGGTTTCGCCGCACTGGAGGACTACCCCTACGCCGATGTACGCGAGTGGGCCGAGGCCCATTTGAATGAGCTGTAAACCCACTTTCACCCGAGGTGCCCATGCCTGACTCAGTGCCACAACGTGCCGATTACCCCCACTTCCAGCCGATCCTCACGCGCTGGCACGATAACGATGTGTATGGCCATGTGAACAATGTGACCTACTACAGCTTCTTCGACACGGCGGTGAATACCTACCTGATCGAACAAGGCGGGTTGGATATCCATGACGGTGAAGTGGTTGGGTTTGTGGTGAGTTCGGCGTGTGATTATTTTGCGTCGATCGCTTTTCCCGAGCGCATCGAAATCGGCTTGCGGGTGGGCAAGCTGGGCAACAGTTCGGTGCAGTATGAGCTGGCGGTGTTCAAGGCTGGCGAGCAAGAGGCCTGCGCGGCGGGGCGCTTTGTGCATGTGTTTGTGGATAGAGCGTCGAACCAGCCGGTGACGATTCCGGGGCTGTTGCGCGAGGCGTTGCAGCGGTTGGTAGCCTGACTCGGTCCCGCAAACGCTGCAGAACCAAATGTGGGAGGGGGCAAGCCCCCTCCCACATGGGATTTTCGTCAGGCCTTAGTCATCATAGCGATGATGGCGCTTGTGCTTGTTCTTGCGATGACCATAGGCATGACCGCGGCCCGGGTGATCATCGCGGTAGTAGCGACGGTCGTCACGGCCACGGTAACGGCGGTCATCGTCATCGCTCTTGTTGCCCATGTAGTTGCCCAGCGCGCCACCTGCGCCACCGCCGGCCGCCGAGCCGATCAGGGCACCGGTGCCGCCGCCGACACTGCGGCCTACCACGTTGCCGCCGGCTGCGCCCAGTGCGCCGCCAATGGCGGCTTCGCCACGGCTGCGCTTGTCGGCGCCGACCGCACTACCGCCCGCGCCGCCCAGCGCGGCGCCAATGGCCGAACCGGTGTTGCCGCCCAACTGCTGGCCGACGACCGAGCCTAGCACCCCGCCCAATGCGCCGCCCACACCGGCTTCGGTGGTGCCACCGGCCATGGCTGCGCCACTGACCAGGCCAAGGGACAACAAGAGAATCGAGGAGAACTTCATTCAGGGAAACCTCAAGGGGATGACGGCGCGATCCTGAGGTTGTATCGAGACGCTGACAATCGAAATCCGACCGGTGGCAGCAGTTGTATACAATTTGCTAAGTTGCTGTTTTGTATAGGGAACTTAAGTCGTTTTTACGAGTCTTTAGTTACTTAGCAATGGCCGCTTTTATGTAAAAGCGGCCTTTTTTTGTGCCCGTAAAATGTGTGTTGAGGATGCTGGCCTCTTCGCGGGCAAGCCGCTCCCACATTTGAAATGCATTTCAAGTACGGACGGTGGCTTGTCTGCCGAACCGAATCAGGCCGAGCGCGCCATGATCAAGCCAGTGTCACTCGCTGCTTCCAAACGAATCGCGACGAACTTCGACGTTGGCGTATGGCTCCCGTCGCCCGTGCTTTCCAATGGCACCAGAGGGTTCACTTCCGGATAGTAAGCCGCCGCCTGCCCGGCCGGAATATCGAACGCCAGCAGGGTAAAGCCTTTCACTCGGCGTTCACGGCCGTCTTCCCACAACGAGATGATGTCTGCCTTTTGCCCCGGTTTGAAGCCCAGGCGGATGATGTCGGCTTCGTTGACGAACAGCACATCCCGTTGCCCCTTGACCCCACGATAACGGTCGTCCAGGCCATAGATCGTGGTGTTGTACTGATCGTGGGAGCGCATCGACTGCATGATCAGGTCCGGCACCCGCCCTGTGGCATGGGTGCGCTCGTGAATCAGGTCCTTGGGCAGGACGTTCGGCCGGAAGTTGGCGCGGCCCGATGGGGTGTTCCAGCGGCGTGCGCCAGCGGAATTACCCAGATAGAAGCCGCCGGGATGTTTGATCTTCTCGTTGAAGTCCTTGAAGCCTGGAATGGTATCGGCGATCAGGTCGCGGATGCGGCCGTAGTCGGCGACCAGCCAGTTCCAGTCCACCGGTTTGCTGCCCAGGGTCGCGGCCGCGATGCCGGCCAGGATCGCAGGCTCCGATTTCATCAGTTTCGACAGCGGCTGCAACTGGCCATTGGAGCCGTGGACCATGCTGAACGAGTCTTCCACCGTCACCGCTTGCGGGCCGTCGGCCTGAATGTCGATGTCGGTACGGCCCAGGCACGGCAGGATGAGGGCGTCTTTACCGTGCATCAGATGGCTGCGGTTGAGCTTGGTGCTGATCTGCACGGTCAGGTCGCAGTTGCGTAACGCCTCGAAGGTGCGGGTACTGTCGGGCGTGGCCTGGGCGAAGTTGCCGCCCAGGCCGATAAACACCTTGGCGCGACCTTCGAGCATCGCGTGGATGGCTTCGACCACGTTGTGCCCATTGGTACGCGGCACCTGGAACTGGAAGCGGCGCTCCAGTGAGTCGAGGAACGCCATCGGTGGGCGCTCGTTGATGCCCATGGTGCGGTCGCCCTGCACGTTGCTGTGGCCGCGTACCGGGCACAGGCCCGCACCTGGGCGGCCAATGTTGCCACGCAGCAACATCAGGTTGGCAATTTCCTGGATGGTCGGCACCGAGTGACGGTGCTGGGTGATGCCCATCGCCCAGCACATGATCACGTTCTTGCCTTTGGCATACATGCGCGCGGCTTGCTCGATCTCCACCAGTGTCAGGCCGGACTGCTCGACGATTTCCTCCCAGGAGGTGTCATCGATCTGGCCCAGATAGTCCAGTACGTTAACGGTGTGCTCATTGAGGAAGCCATGGTCGAACACGGCTTCCTTGCCTTCGGCCAGCGCTTGACGCTCCCACAGCAGCAGGAACTTGGCCATGCCGCGCAGGATGGCCATATCGCCGCCCAGCGCCGGGCGAAAATAGGCAGTATTGGTCGGCTTGTCGCCGTTAGTGAGCATTTCCAGCGGATGTTGCGGGTGCTGGAAGCGCTCCAGGCCACGTTCTTTCAGGGGGTTGATACACACCACCTGGGCGCCGCGTTTCACTGCTTCGCGCAGCGGCTCAAGCATGCGCGGGTGATTGGTACCGGGGTTCTGGCCCCAGACGAAAATCGCGTCGGCGTGTTCGAAGTCATCAAAGGTCACGGTGCCTTTGCCCACGCCCACACTCTGTGCCAGGGCGACGCCGCTGGCTTCGTGGCACATGTTCGAGCAGTCCGGGAAGTTATTGGTGCCGTAGGCGCGCACGAACAGCTGATACAGGTAGGCGGCTTCGTTGCTGGCGCGGCCCGAGGTGTAGAACTCGGCCATGTCCGGGCTGGGCAGGGCATTGAGGTGCTTGCCGACCAGGTCGAACGCGGCTTCCCAACTGATGGGCTGGTAGCGGTCGGTCTCGGCGTCGTAGCGCATGGGCTCGGTGAGACGGCCTTGGTATTCGAGCCAGTAATCGCTTTGTTCCAGCAGCGCGGTAACGCTGTGCTTGGCGAAGAAGGCCGCGTCCACGCGGCGCTTGGTGGCTTCCCAGTTGACGGCCTTGGCGCCGTTTTCGCAGAACTTGACCATGCCGCTTTCCGGCGAGTCGCCCCAGGCACAGCCCGGGCAGTCGAAGCCGCCGTTCTGGTTGGTCTTGAGCATCATGCGCAGGTTTTTCAGCGCGTTGTCGCTGGTCAGCCAGGCTTGCGCCACGCTGATCAACGCGCCCCAGCCGCCGGCCGGGCCCTTATAGGGCTTGTAGCGTGGGGTTGGGGTCTGGTCGGCTTGGTGGTGAAGGCTCATGGCTGGTACTCCATCGCAGGGCTGTAGACCCGCGGCGCGCTTTTCTGCGGCAGGTGGATGAGATTTAGGTTATGCCGGCGCGCCCATTGCAGGGCCAGGCCGGTGGGCGACGACAGGCTGACCAGGGTCTGGATGCCCACGCGCAGGACTTTCTGGATCAATTCGAGACTGCAGCGGCTGGTGACGATCGCCAGGCCGCCGTCGGTCGGAATCTTTTGGCGGATCAAGGCACCAATCAATTTATCCAGAGCGTTATGCCGGCCGATGTCTTCGCGGCCCATCAGCAATTCGCCCTGATCATTCATAAACACCGCCGCATGCACCGCGCCGCTGTGCTGGCCCAGTGGCTGGAATGCACTGATGCGCTGGCGCAGGCCATCAAGCCATTCGGCCGGTGGCAAGGGCGCGCCGGGCAGCACCTGAAGGTCGGGCAAGGCCTGCTCCACCGCTTCGACACCGCACAGGCCGCAGCCGCTGGTACCAGCCAATTGGCGGCGCTGCTGCTTGAGGTTCCAGAATGCACGGCTGGAAATCTGTACCTGGGCATACTGGGCGGAGCCCGCGCCACTGAGCTTGAGGTCGTATATGTCGCTAACGTCGCTGATGATGCCGCTGCCAAGGCTGAAACCGACAATGAAATCTTCCAGGTCGGTCGGCGTTACCAGCATGACTGCCTGGCTGATGTCGTTATAGGCAATCGCCAACGCCACCTCTTCGGCCAGCGCAGTACGGCCGACGTCGGTGTGTTCGAGATTGCTGTACTGATAGCTCTGGCTGGCGGCGGGCGCTGGCGTTTCGAGGGCGGGCGCCGCGCAGGTGGGGCGCTTGGCGTTCATGAGGCAGTTACCACCGGCGGATTGATCAGTGTTCAGACTAGGCGCGACAAAGCGTCGCGTCTAATTGCCAGTATTGATGTATTGATAGATGGCGTCGATCAGGGCTCGGTTTGCGGGTAGGGATGGCCTGGAACCCAAATCCCTGGGACTGGTCTAGTCTTGGGCATCAGGCACTTAAACCCAAGGAGAGCGCACCATGAGTATTTTCAGTTTTGTTAAGGAAGCAGGCGAGAAATTGATTGATCTGCTGACGCCGGGTAATGCGAACGCGAGTGAGCAGTTGAAGGACCACATCTCCAAGGTCGGCCTTGGAAATCCGAATGTGCAGGCCACCGTTGAGGGTGACAAAGTCACCGTAACGGGCGAAGTCGCGACTCAGGAAGAGAAAGAAAAAATCATCCTGGCGGCCGGGAACATCGCAGGTGTCGGCAGTGTTGAAGACAAGATCACCGTCTCCGGCCCGGCGGTTGCCGCTGCGCGTTTCGTGGTGGTGAAGAAAGGCGACACCCTCAGCGCGATTTCCCTGACGGTGTACGGCAACGCCAATCAGTACAACAAGATTTTCGAGGCTAACAAGCCGATGTTGTCGCACCCGGACAAGATCTACCCAGGCCAGACGCTGCGTATCCCTGAGTAATACGCACAACAACCCTGTGGGAGGGGGCTTGCCCCCGATGGCAGTGTGTCAGTCACTGGATGTATTTCTGATGTACCGCTATCGAGGGCAAGCCCCCTCCCACATAGATTTAGATACCGACAATGAGATCGCGGTAATCCTCGACAGCCGCGAACTCTGCAGTGTCCTTTGGCCCCTTTTTGCTGTCAGGCTCTTTGACTGCCAGCAAATGGCCTACCCCGAAATCCCTGGCACTGCGCAGAATCGGCAAGGTGTCGTCGATAAACAGGCTACGGGCCGGGTCGAAGTCGATGTCTGCTTGCAGCGCTTCCCAGAACTGCGGGTTCTCCTTGGGAAAACCGTAATCGTGGGAGCTGATCAGTTGTTCGAAGTACGGTGCCAACTCGATGCGCTCCAACTTCAATGACAATGAGTCGCGATGAGCGTTGGTGATCATGATCACGCGCTTGCCGGCCTGTTTGATCGCTGCCAGAAAAGTATCGGCGTCCGGGCGCAGGGCAATCAGGTGGGCGGTTTCCAGCTTGAGTTCGCGCACCGGGATTGCAAGCTCGGCGCTCCAGAAATCCAGGCAGTACCATTGCAACTGTCCGGCGTTACGCTCGAACAGCGGCTGCAATTCCATCTGCGCCATGGCCAGGCTCACGCCGTGCAGCTCGGCGTAGCGTTGCGGCAGGTGCTCCATCCAGAAGTGGTTGTCGTAATGCAGGTCGAGCAAGGTGCCGTCCATGTCCAGCAGGACGGTGTCGATGGCGTGCCAGGGCAAAGAGGGCATGGGGCGTTCTCATGTAAGTAAAGATATCCGACACAGACAATCGGAAAAGCCACGGTATAGTAACCCGATCACGTCAAGGAGCCGTTTATGCGCCAGAAACCCACCGTCCTCGCCCGCGAAATAGTCGCCAGTAGCCGTTTGTTCCGCGTGGAGGAAGTGCAATTGCGCTTTTCCAATGGCGTTGAGCGCACCTACGAACGTCTGGTGGGCCGTGGTGCCGGTTACGGCGCAGTGATGATCGTGGCGATGATCGACGAAGATCATGCATTGCTGGTGGAAGAGTACTGCGGTGGCACCGATGAATACGAGTTGTCCTTGCCCAAGGGCCTGATCGAGCCCGGCGAAGATGTGCTGGCGGCGGCGGACCGCGAGCTCAAGGAAGAGGCCGGCTATGGCGCACGCCAGTTGGAACATATCACCGAGCTGTCGCTGTCGCCCGGCTATATGAGCCAGAAAATCCAGGTGGTGCTGGCCACTGATCTGTACGAAGAGCGCCTGGAAGGCGATGAACCCGAGCCTATGCGCGTGGAGCGGGTCAACCTGCGTGAACTGTCGGCGCTGGCGCAGAACGAGCAGTTCAGCGAGGGCCGGGCGCTGGCCGCGCTGTATCTGGTACGAGACCTGCTGACCCAGCGTGGAGTGTTCACCTTATGAGCGAACTGTTCCTCGGCCATCCGTTTATCGCGCCTGTCATTGAATTGGCTCGCCAGGCCGGTGAAGCCATCCTGCCGTACTGGCGTGCCGATGTGGCAGTGACCTGCAAAGCGGATGATTCGCCGGTGACGGCCGCCGATCTGGCCGCGCACCATCTGATTCTTGCGGGTCTCACGGCGCTGGACCCGAGCATTCCGGTGCTGTCCGAAGAAGACGCCGACATCGACCAGAGCGTGCGCGCCGGCTGGCAGCGTTGGTGGCTGGTGGACCCACTGGATGGCACCAAGGAATTCATCAGTGGCAGTGAAGAGTTCACGGTCAATATTGCCTTGATCGAGCAGGGCCGTGTGGTCTTCGGCGTGGTCTCGATACCCACCAGCGGTCGTTGCTACTTCGGCGGCGCAGGCCTGGGCGCTTGGCGCTCGGATGTGAATGCCGCGCCCAGGCAGATCCAGGTGCGCCAGACTCCGGCTGCGGGTGAAGCCTTTACCGTGGTTGCCAGCCGTCGCCATACCAGCCCGGAGCAGGAGCGTCTGCTGGACGGGCTGAGCCAAGGCCTGGGGGAGTTGAAACTGGCGAATATCGGCAGCTCCTTGAAGTTCTGCCTGTTGGCCGAAGGCAGTGCCGACTGCTACCCGCGCCTGGCGCCGACGTCGCAGTGGGACACGGCGGCAGCGCAAGGTGTGTTGGAAGGGGCGGGGGGCGAGGTGCTGGAGTTGAGCGGCAAGCCGTTCAGCTACCCGGCGCGGGAATCGTTGTTGAACCCGTTCTTTCTGGCGCTGCCGGCCAAGGCTGCATGGCGCGAACGCTTGTTGAGCCTGGCCAGATCTTAAGCCCTGCGCAAATTAAAAATGTGCGAGGGGGCTTGCCCCCGATTGCGGTGTGACAGTCAGAAGTTGGTTGCCTGACACACTGCTATCGAGGGCGAGCCCCCTCCCACATTGGTTTTCGGTGATGGCGGTTAGCGGTGCAGGACGTACTGGCCGGTGAAGGTTACGGCGCGGTCTTCGCTGCCCTCATTCACCACCCACGTCTGCAGCGCCAACCGCGCCCGGCCATGGCGTTTGTAGGTCGCCACAAAGCGCTTCCACACCTTCTCTTCAGGCGCCGCGCACATCACCGTCGCATCCTGCGTCACCGGCAACGGATAACTGATCTGTCCTTCCTGAATCACGATGTGCCCGTTTTCAATGCCGTCTTCGCGCAGTCTCAGGTGCAACCAACCCCAGCCTGCCAGCACGGCGCCGCAGTAGAGGCTGCCGCCAAACATGGTGCTCTTGTGGTTGATATTGGCTTGCAAGGGCAGATGCAGTTGCAGCTGGTCGTGTTGCCAGTCGAGCACCTTGAGCCCCATTTCCCGAGTGAGGGGGATGTCGTGATGGAGGATGGATTCCAGGTAACGGCTGTCGCGGCTCATGGCGGTCTCTTGGCGGGTGGACAGGATCATTCGTCGTCTGCGCTGTGGCTGGCGCTGTCGGCGAAGTTCAGGCCGTGCTTGCGCAGTTTGTCGTGCAGTGTTTTGCGTGGCACGCCGAGGGCTTCGGCGAGGCTGCGCAGGGAGCTGTGGGGGCGGGTCAGTTCGGCGGCGATCAGGCTTTTTTCGAATTGTTCGACTTGCTCGCTCAAACCGCCAGGCGTGGAGGTCAGGGTGCTGGCGGATGGATCGTCCGGCGTACTGTCCAGGGCCAGTTCCAGGCCCAGGGCGAAGCGCTCGGCGGCGTTTTGCAGCTCGCGTACATTGCCCGGCCAACTGTGGCGCAACAGCAGGGCGCGTTGTCCCGGTTGCAGCTCGTGCAGCGGCAGGCCGTGGCGGCTGCTGGCTTCGTCGGCGAAGTGCTGGAACAGCATCAGCGCGTCTTCGCCACGTTCGCGCAGCGGTGGAATGCGCAGCGGCGCGACGTTGAGACGGTAATACAAGTCGGCGCGGAAGCGGCCCTGGTCGGCGGCCTGGCGCAGGTCTTCCTTGGTGGCGGCGATGATGCGGATGTCCAGCGGGATCAGCTGGTTGCCGCCCAGGCGCTCGACCACGCGTTCCTGCAACAACCGTAGCAGCTTGACCTGCACGTCCAGGCTCATGCTTTCGATTTCATCGAGAAACAGCGTGCCGCCGTTGGCGAATTCGAACTTGCCGATACGGCGCTTCTGCGCGCCGGTAAACGCGCCGGGTTCATGGCCGAACAGTTCGCTTTCCACCACAGACTCGGCCAGTGCCCCGGCATTGATCGCCACGAACGGGCCGCTGCGACGGTTCGACAGATCATGCAGGGCGCGGGCGACCACTTCCTTGCCGGCGCCGGTTTCGCCGAGGATCAGCACATCGGCCCTGGTCGCCGCCAGCGCACCGATTTGCTCGCGCAGGCGCAGCATCTGCGGCGAATGCCCGACCAGGCGTGTGCTCAGTTGCTGCCGATCGCTGAGGGCCAGGCGCAGGCTGCGGTTGTCCAGCACCAGGCGGCGCAGGGCCAGGGCGCGGCGTACGCTGTCGAGCAAGGCGTCGCTGGCGAAGGGCTTTTCGAGGAAGTCGTAGGCGCCGGCGCGCATCGCCTGCACTGCCAGCGGCACGTCGCCGTGGCCGGTGATCAGCAGCACCGGCAGGTCGGGGTCCTGGCCGTGCAGTTCGGCGAGCAGCTCCAGGCCGTCCATGCCGGGCATGCGGATATCGCTGACCACTACGCCCGGCCAGTCCCGCGACAGGCGTGCGGTGAGGCCGCTGGCTTCGCCCAGGGGCAGCACTTTCAGTCCGGCCAGGTCCAGGGTCTGGCATAGCGCCTGACGCAAATGGGGATCATCGTCGATCAGCACCACCTGAATCTGGTTATCGATACTCATACACTGCGGTCCTCGGACGGTTGCACACTGACGCCCGGCGAGCCGGCACGCAATTTCAAGGTTAACAGCGCGCCGCCTTCCTTGTGGTTGGCGAACAGCAGTTCGCCGCCGAACGCACGCATCAGGGTGTCACAGATGGCCAGGCCCAGGCCCAGGCCCTGGGTGCGTGTCTTGGTGGTGTAGAACGGCTCGCTGGCGCGGCCCAGGGCTTCCATGCAAAAGCCCGGGCCGTTGTCGCGGATGTACAGGTTGACGCCCTGGTCGGTGGTTTGGGCACTCAGCCACAGTTTGCGTGGCGGGCCTTTTTCGGTGAGGGCGTCGAGGGCATTGGCCAGCAGGTTGCCCAGCACCTGGCGTAGACGGGTTTCACCGGCCTGTACCCATAAGGTCGCCTCGGGCAGGTCGCGGATCAATTCCACTTCCATCGAACGCCGCCGCTTGCCCAACAACGCCAGCGCATCGTCCAGCGCCGGTTGCAACGCCACGCTTTCCGGCGCGTGGCGGTCGCGGCGGGCGAACGCGCGCAAGTGGGCGATGATCGA
This sequence comes from Pseudomonas fluorescens, assembly GCF_002837185.1. GTDB lineage: Bacteria > Pseudomonadota > Gammaproteobacteria > Pseudomonadales > Pseudomonadaceae > Aquipseudomonas > Aquipseudomonas fluorescens_AM. Next base: position 130,063 of record NZ_KZ477993.1, read on the forward strand.
CGCCATGCGCCCGGTCAGTTCGCTGATCAACTTGAGGTTGCCGCGGGCATCGGCGGTGCGTTCATGGTCGAGCAGCACTTCAGCGTTTTCCGCGTAGCTGCGAATCGCCGCCAGGGGTTGGTTCAGTTCATGGCTGATGCTGGCCGACATGGTGCCCAGCGCCGAGAGTTTGCCGGCCTGTACCAGATCGTCCTGGGCGCGTACCAATTCCTGCTGGGCGTGTTCGCGCTCCAGCACTTCCTGTTTGAGGCGCCGGTTCAGGCCTTCCAGGTCGCTGGTCCGCTCGGCCACGCGCATTTCCAGTTCGCGGCGGGCCTTGGCTTCGAAGGCGATGCGCTCCAGGTAATGGCGACGGCGCTGCATCATCAAGCCAAGCAGCAGCATCAGCACCAGCAATGTCGCGCCGCCGACGGCCACCACGGTACGCACCGGGCGGTTGATCAAGGACTGGGGAGCGAGAATTTCCACGTTCCAGCCGGTTTCGGCGATCGCGGTGGATTGGCGCAGCCAGGCGCTGCTGCTGAGGTTCAGTGGCTGCGGATCACGGGTCGGGTAGGGCTGGATGGCAATAATGGCCTGGCGTTCTTCGGCGGTCAGCGGGCGTGTGGCGCGGAACCGCCATTGCGGGCGCGAGGTGAGGATCACCACGCCATTGTGGTCGGTCACCAGCAGTTGTTCAGGGGTGTTGCCCCACAGGCTCTCGGTGTGGTCCAGGTCGACCTTGACCACCAGTACGCCGATGATGTTCTCACCATCGCGCACGGCGGCGGCGAAGAAATAGCCGCGCTTGGCCGAGGTGGTGCCCAGCCCGAAAAAGCGCCCCAGGCGCCCGGCCATGGCTTCGCTGAAATAGGGGCGAAAGGAAAAATTGCGCCCGACAAAGCTGTCTTGTTTATCCCAGTTGGACGCGGCGAGGGTCTTGCCGGTGGTGTCCATCAGGTACATTACTTCCACCCCGGCCTGGGCGGCGACGTCCTTGAGCAGCAGGTTGGCGTTGACCAGGTGGGTGCTGATCTGCGGCGCATCCAGCGCGGTGCGCAGGGCCGGCAGGTCACCGAGGATCTGCGGTAGCACTTCATAGCGATGCAGGGTGCCCAACAGGTTGGCGACGTACAGGTCCAGGGTCTGACGGTTCTGCCCGGCCAGCTCGCTGCGGTAGTAGCGCTCGGCCAAGTGTTCCAGCGGCCATAGCAGCGGCGCCAGGCACAACGCCAACAGGGCCAGGCTACGCCAGCGGGGTCTTCGCGGAAGAGGTGGGGTCATGGGAATCGTGCGCCTGTGGGTACAGGCGCATTATGCCTAGTGCTGCCTGGCAAGACACTCGTGCAATGCGTCTTGCCATTGCGGCTGGCTGACGTGCCATTGCTGCTGCAGGTGGCTGCAATCGAGGCGTGAGTTCAGCGGGCGCCTGGCGGGTGTTGGATAGGCGCTCGACGGGATCGCTTCCAGTTCGGCGCAGGGTTTGCCTGCCACGCGCAGGGCTTCGCCAATGGCCTGGGCAAAGCCGAACCACGATGTTTCACCCTGGGCTGTCAGGTGATAAACACCCCAATCCCCGGCGTCACCGGCTTGCCAGCGCTCGATCAGTGCACGCGTACTGTCGGCGATGGTCCCGGCCCACGTCGGCGCGCCGATCTGGTCGGCGACGATACGCATCTGCGGTTTCTCCTGCAGCAGGCGCTGCATGGTCAGCAGGAAGTTCTTGCCGTGGCTCGAATACACCCAGCTGGTGCGCAGAATCAGGTACTTGCCGCCCACGGCCGCAATCGCCTGTTCACCCGCCAGTTTGCTCTGGCCGTAGACACCCAGTGGGTTGGGCGGGTCATTTTCGGTATAGGCGGCAGGTTTGCTGCCGTCGAACACGTAATCGGTGGAGTAATGAATCAGCGGGACGCCAAGGGCCTTGGCTTCTTCGGCGAGAATGCCGGGGGCGGTGGCGTTGATGGCGAAGGCTGCGTCCGGCTCGCTTTCGGCCTGATCGACCGCAGTGTGGGCGGCGGCGTTGATGATCAGGTCGGGACGGTGAGCGCGCACGTGTTGGCGAATCTGGTCGGCGTTAGCCAGATCAAGCTGGTCGCGGCCCAGTACGATGAGCTCGCCCAGGCCCTGGAGGCGCTGCTGCAGCGCCTGGGAGACCTGGCCGTGCTGACCGGTGATCAATATCTTCAGGGGCGCTGTCACGGGAACAGGTCCGCATCCCTCAGGCTTTTACCGACCTGATCCTTGGCGGACAGGGTCGGTGGGCCATCGAGCTGCCAATCGATATTGAGGTCCGGGTCGTCCCAGCGAATACAACGCTCTGCCGACGGCGTGTAGTACTCCGTCGTCTTGTAGAGGAATTCGGCGTAATCGCTCAGCACAAGGAAACCGTGGGCGAAGCCCGGCGGTATCCACAGCTGCCGATTGTTTTCGGCAGACAGGCGCACGCTGGCCCATTTACCGAAATGAGGAGAGCTGCGGCGGATATCCACCGCCACATCCAAGACTTCCCCAGCCGTCACACGCACCAGTTTGCCCTGGGCGTGTTCGACCTGGTAGTGCAGGCCACGCAGCACGCCTTTCAACGAGCGTGAGTGGTTGTCCTGCACAAACTGAAGTTTCAACCCGCTGGCATTTTCAAACTCGCGGGCGTTGAAACTCTCATAAAAAAAGCCGCGGTCATCGCCAAATACCTTCGGTTCGATGACCAATACACCAGGCAGCTCAGTGGCGCTCACATTCATTTAGGGGTCCCGGCCAGCATGTACAAATACTGACCATAGCCGGTTTTGCCGAAATATTTAGCGCGTTCCAGCAAATAGTCACGATCAATCCAGCCGTTGTCGTAGGCGATTTCTTCCAGGCAGGCGACTTTCAGGCCCTGGCGGTGCTCGATGGTCTGCACGTAAGTGGACGCTTCCAGCAGGCTGTCATGGGTGCCGGTGTCGAGCCAGGCGAAGCCACGCCCAAAACGTTCAACGTGCAGGTCGCCGCGCTTGAGGTAGGCGTTGTTGACGTCGGTAATCTCCAGCTCGCCGCGTGGCGAAGGCTGGACGGCCTTGGCGATCTTGATCACGTCGTTGTCGTAGAAATACAGGCCGGTCACCGCATAGCTCGATTTAGGCTTGGCCGGTTTCTCTTCAATCGACAGGGCGCGGCCTTCTTTGTCGAAATCGATCACGCCGAAACGCTCCGGGTCTTTGACCCAGTAGCCGAACACCGTGGCGCCGGATGGGCGTTTCGCGGCGTTGCGCAATTGATCACCGAAGTGCTGACCGTGGAAGATGTTGTCCCCCAGGATCAGGCACACCGGGTCATCACCGATGAACTCCTCGCCAATGATGAACGCCTGGGCCAGGCCATCCGGCGAAGGCTGTTCCGCATAGCTGAAGCGCACGCCGAACTGGCTGCCGTCACCCAGGAGGTTGCGGTATTGCGGCAGGTCCACCGGCGTGGAAATCACCAGGATGTCCTTGATCCCCGCCAGCATCAGCACCGAGATCGGGTAGTAGATCATCGGTTTGTCATACACCGGCAACAGTTGTTTGGACACGCCCAGGGTAATGGGGTGCAAACGGGTGCCGGAACCGCCGGCCAATACAATTCCCTTCATCATGCGATCAGATCCTTTACGTCAGTGTTGCCAAGTCGTTCACCTTGATAGCTGCCATCCTGGACCCTGCGGCACCATTCCAGGTTATCGAGGTACCACTGCACGGTCTTGCGCAGTCCGGTCTCAAAGGTTTCTTCCGGGACCCAGCCCAGCTCGCGCTCGATTTTGCTGGCGTCGATCGCGTAGCGTTGGTCGTGGCCCGGACGATCCTTGACGAACGTGATCAGGTCGGTGAATTTTTCCACGCCGGCCGGACGCTGCGGCGCCAGCTCTTCCAACAGGGCGCAGATGCCGCGTACGACGTCGATATTCTTCTGTTCGTTGTGGCCGCCGATGTTGTAGGTCTCGCCCACCACCCCAGTCGTCACCACCTTGAGCAGCGCACGGGCGTGATCCTCGACGAACAGCCAGTCGCGCACTTGCAAGCCATCGCCATACACCGGCAGCGGTTTGCCTGCGAGGGCGTTGAGAATCACCAGTGGGATCAGCTTTTCAGGGAAGTGGAACGGCCCGTAGTTGTTCGAGCAGTTGGTCAACAGCACCGGCAGGCCGTAGGTACGCTGCCAGGCGCGGACCAGATGGTCGGAGGCTGCCTTGCTGGCCGAGTACGGCGAGCTGGGGGCGTAGGGCGTGGTTTCGGTGAACAGATCGTCCACGCCGTGCAGGTCGCCGTACACCTCGTCGGTGGAGATGTGATGGAAACGGAACGCGCTTTTGGCCGGTTCAGCCAGCTTCTGCCAATAGGCACGGGTGGCTTCGAGCAGGCTGTAGGTGCCGACGATGTTGGTCTGGATAAAATCCGACGGGCCGTCGATGGAGCGGTCCACATGGGACTCGGCCGCCAGGTGCATGATCGCGTCTGGCTCAAAGCGCGCCAGTACGGCGCTGACGGTGGCCTGGTCGATGATGTCGGCCTGGACGAACTCGTAGCGGCTGTTGGACGCAATGCTGGCCAGCGACTCAAGGTTGCCGGCGTAAGTGAGCTTGTCCAGGTTGAGCACGTCGTGCTCAGTGTGCTGGATCAGATGCCGGATCAGGGCCGAGCCAATAAATCCGGCACCGCCGGTGATGAGAATGCGCATGTCGAGGGCCTTTTCCTTAGACGGACATTAAGCGAAAGAAGCATAGCTTGAGTTGTGAATCGAGCGGGCGCAAGCGCGGCGAGCAGGAGGGGTTGATTAACGCCCCCGAACAATGGCGATATAGACGTCTGATAAAACCGAGGTCGTCACAATGTTGCTCGCCACATTGATCCATCGTGCCAGCCTGCCGTGCCCCCAGTTGAGCCTGGAACAGGCGGCCCATCTGCTTGAGCAACATTACGGCCTTAGTGGCGCATTGCAGTCATTGGGCAGTCAACAAGACCTCAACTTCAGGATTGACAGCGCCCTGGGCCGCTTCGTTCTGAAAATCTGCCGGGGTGACTACGCTGCAATTGAGCTCCAGGCCCAGCACGCCGCCCTCAATGCGCTGCAGGCGCAGGCAGAGGTGCGTGTGCCCAAGGTGATCAAGGCCCTCAATGGCGATGAACTGCTGACCATCAGCGTCGATGGGCAGACTCTGCACCTGCGGCTATTGGACTACATCGACGGCCAACCGCTGACTCGTTTGCCTCACCTGGGCCGCGACGTGATTGCAGGCTTTGGCGACCTGTGCGGGCGCATGAGCCTGGCGCTGGCCACGTTCACCCATCCCGGCCTGGACCGCACCCTGCAATGGGACCCGCGCCACGCGCAGGCGTTGATCAAGCATTTGCTGGCGGCCTTGCCCGACCTTGCCCATCGCGCCGCGCTGGAACAGGTCGCCGGGCAGATCGACGCGCATATCGGGCCTTTGGCTGCGCACTTGCCCTGGCAGGCCGTGCACATGGACATCACCGACGACAACGTGGTCTGGCTGCGTGATGCGGGGCGGCACTGGCAGGTCCAGGGCGTCATCGATTTCGGCGACCTGGTGCATACCTGGCGCATTGCCGACCTGTCCGTCACCTGCGCCGCGCTGCTGCACCACGCCGAGGGCGACCCGTTTGCCATCCTGCCGGCGATCCGGGCGTGTCACGCGGTTACGCCGTTGCAGCGTGAAGAGTTGCGCGCGCTGTGGCCGTTGATCGTCGCCCGCGCAGCGGTGTTGGTGCTGAGCAGCGAGCAGCAGCGACGCCTGGACCCTGATAACGCCTACCTGTTGAAGAACGCCGAACACGAGTGGGAAATTTTCCACGTTGCGACATCGGTGCCGTTCGAATTGATGGAGGCGGCAATCCTCAACGCAGTCGGCGAGGCCTTGCCGGCCTTGGCCAGCCAGGATTTCGCCCCATTGCTGCCAGGGCTGGTCGGGCGGGAATTCGCATTGATCGACCTGGGCGTGCTCAGCCCGCATTTCGAGGCGGGCAACTGGGAGACGCCTGGCATCGATCGGCGATTGCTGGACGACGCCGCAGCGGTGCATGGGCAGGCGGCCAGCCGTTATGGGCAATATCGATTGTCGCGTACCCGTCCGGACAGCGCTGTGGAGCCGGACACTTTTCCCCTGCACGTCGAATTGCATCTGCCCCCTGGCACAGTGGTTGAAGCCCCTTTTGCCGGGACCCTGCGCGAGGGCGCTGACGGCGTGCTGTGTGTGCATGACGAGCGCCTGAGTCTGCGCGTATGGGGCGTGAAAACGCCGCACAATCCCGGTGCAGTGGTCGTGAAAGGGCAGGTACTCGGTGAGGTCCACGGGCCGTTGATCGTGCAACTGTGTCGTGCCGACCTTGAGCCGCCGTTGTTCTGTGCCCCCTCCAGGGCGGCGGCGTGGCGCGCGTTGTGCCCGTCACCGGCGGCGCTGCTCGGGTTGGCCTGCGACGCCGAGCCGGAGCTGGACCCCGAGGCGCTGCTGGCCCGGCGCGACGCCAGCTTTGCCCGCTCGCAGAAGCATTATTACGTCGACCCGCCGCGTATCGAGCGGGGCTGGCGCAACCACTTGATCGATATGCAGGGCCGCTCCTACCTGGACATGCTCAACAACGTGGCCGTGCTGGGCCACGGTCACCCGCGGATGGCGGCGGTGGCGGCGCGGCAATGGTCACTGCTCAACACCAACTCGCGATTTCACTACGCGGCGATTGCCGAGTTTTCCGAACGCCTGCTGGCGCTGGCGCCGCAGGGTATGGACCGGGTGTTCCTGGTCAACAGCGGCACCGAGGCCAATGACCTGGCGATTCGCCTGGCCTGGGCCTACAGCGGCGGGCGCGACATGCTCAGTGTGCTGGAGGCTTATCACGGCTGGTCGGTGGCGGCGGACGCGGTGTCGACCTCGATTGCCGATAATCCCCAGGCGCTGAGCAGCCGCCCGGACTGGGTGCACCCGGTGACGGCGCCGAATACCTACCGTGGTGAGTTCCGCGGGCCGGACAGTGCGCCTGACTATGTACGAAGCGTGGAACACAACCTGGCGAAAATCGCCGCGAGCCAACGTCAGCTGGCGGGTTTCATCTGCGAGCCGGTGTATGGCAACGCCGGTGGTATTTCGTTGCCGCCGGGCTACTTGCAGCAGGTCTATGGGTTGGTCCGCGCCCAGGGCGGCGTGTGTATCGCCGATGAGGTGCAGGTGGGCTATGGCCGCATGGGGGATTTTTTCTGGGGCTTTGAAGAGCAGGGCGTTGTGCCGGACATCATTACCATGGCCAAGGGCATGGGCAACGGGCAGCCGCTGGGTGCGGTGATCACCCGTCGCGAAATTGCCGAAGCCCTGGAAGCCGAGGGCTACTTCTTCTCCTCATCGGGCGGTAGCCCGGTCAGTTGCCGTATCGGCATGGCGGTACTGGATGTGATGGAGGAAGAAAACCTGTGGGAAAACGCCCAGGTAGTGGGGGGATATTTCAAGACACGCCTGCAAGCGCTGATCGAGCGTCATCCGTTAGTCGGCGCGGTACACGGTTCCGGCTTCTATCTGGGGCTGGAGCTGGTACGTGACCGACACACCCTGGAGCCCGCGACGCAGGAGACGGCGCTGTTATGTGACCGTCTGCGTGAGCTGGGCATTTTCATGCAGCCGACCGGCGACTATCTGAACATCCTCAAGATCAAGCCGCCGATGGTCACTACCCGGCGCAGTGTGGATTTTTTCGTCGACATGCTGTCCAAAGTGCTCGACGAACAGTTGTAACAAGCCGATTGATATCGGTTTTAACCGATTGAATTTATTGTGCGCCCTGTTTTTTAACTACTAAAGCCGATATTTATCCGTTATAAAGTCGGCTTTTACCCCATTCGGAGCCCTGATCGTCATGACCACCTTGCACAGCACGCCTCGCGCCGATGGCTTTCATATGCCCGCCGAATGGGCGCCACAGACCCAGACCTGGATGATCTGGCCCGAGCGCCCGGACAACTGGCGCCTGGGCGGCAAGCCGGCGCAGGCGGCCCACGTGGCCGTGGCCAAGGCCATTGCACGGTTTGAACCGGTGACCGTTGCGGTTTCCGCCGGCCAGTACGAAAACGCCCGCAGCCGCCTGGACGTGCCGAATATCCGCGTGGTGGAGATGTCCAGCGACGACGCCTGGGTACGGGACACCGGCCCGACGTTCGTGATCAACGACAGTGGCGAAGTGCGCGGTGTGAATTGGGATTTCAACGCCTGGGGCGGGTTTGACGGCGGTTTGTATGCGCCGTGGAACCGCGACTCACAAGTGGGCGGCAAGATTCTCGAGATCGAGCGCGCCTCACGTTATCGCACCGAAGGCTTCGTGCTGGAGGGCGGTTCGATTCACGTCGACGGCGAAGGCACCCTGATCACCACCGAAGAGTGCCTGTTGAATCGCAACCGCAATCCGCACCTGGACCGTGCGGCCATCGAAGCAGTCCTCAGCGCCAACCTGGCTGTGGACAAGATCATCTGGTTGCCGGATGGACTGTTCAACGACGAAACCGACGGCCATGTGGATAACTTCTGTTGCTACGTGCGCCCAGGTGAAGTGCTGCTGGCCTGGACCGATGACCCGCAAGACCCGAACTACGCGCGTTGCCATGCCGCCATGGACGTACTGCAAAGCAGCACTGACGCCCAGGGCCGCTCGTTCACGGTGCATAAGATGCCGATCCCAGGGCCGCTGTATGCCACCGAGGAAGAATGTGCCGGTGTCGATCCGGTGGACGGTAGCCAGGAACGTAATCCGAGCGTGCGGTTGGCCGGTTCCTACGTCAACTTCCTGATCGTCAACGGCGGCATCATCGCGCCGAGCTTCGATGACCCGCTGGATCACCAGGCCAAGCAGATCCTGCAGAACCTGTTCCCACAACACGAAGTGGTGATGGTGCCGGGCCGCGAACTGTTACTGGGGGGCGGCAATATTCACTGCCTGACCCAGCAGCAACCCGCCCCACAGAGAAATTGAGTGCAGTTGTAACAGCGCCTTGATGGCGAGTGAGTACTGCGCAATCGCAGCGTTCCAAGCAAGCCCGCGGCCCGGCAAGGTCGCGGGCTTTTTTGCGGCTCAATACCCGTAAATACGGGATATTGGCATAGCTCTTGTATCGCAGATAAACGACAGAGACTCAGCCCAAGACCGCATTGTTCTGTCACATACCTTGAGTAAGTTAGCCGCTCACGCAGCAGGAGAGAGCGCTGAAATGAATGCACAAATCAACCCGATGTTCACGCGCACGTTCCACCCGGTGCGGGTCGATGGCGATGCGATCCACGCGCTGGGGCTCTGGTTGAAGGAAAACGGCTCGCGACAAGTCAGGCAACAGCCAGACTTGCGCAGCGTGATGAGTGAACGCTACCCGGCGGGTTTGTTCACGGAGGATGAGGTGCGGGTGTTGTGCGAGCTGATGAGTCACTAAAGAGCTGCCACGCCAACTGCGTTGCCCTGGAGAAACACTAGAAACTGTAGGTGCCTGTCACCACCACGCTACGCGGCTCACCCGGCTGAATCTGCGCGGCGCTGGTGGCTGAAGCGTAATAGTGTTTGTCGGCGATATTGTTCAGCGCTGCCCTCACGTCCCATTCTTTCTGACGGAACCCGGCCAGCGCGTCCCAGCGACCATAACCGGGTAACACCACGGTGTTGAGGTTGTCGGCATAGCGGTCACCGACCAGGGTCAGGCCGGTTTCCGCATACCAGCCCATCTGCGGTTTCCAGGTGATGAACATGCTGGCATTGCGCTTGGCCACGTCGCTGATGCGCTTGCCTTCGAAACCATTGTTGTCCTCCTCGACCTTGGCATCCTGCAGGCCGACGCCGCCGCGCACGTACCAATTGCCGACGACCTTGCCGGTGGCTGTCAGCTCGATGCCGCGCGAACGTTGCTTGCCCGTCAGCAGGGTAATGGTGCGGTCCAGCGGGTCGCTGGTGCGACGGTTGTAGAGTTCAAGTTCGTACACGGCCAGGGTGGTGCTCAAACGGTCGTCAAGCCATTCGCTTTTCACCCCGATTTCCTTCTGTTTGGTCAACTCGGGGCTCAGGTCGTTGACGCTGCCGGCGGCGTTCGGTGTGATGCCGATCAAACCGCCGCCTGCCGGGGAGAACGTCTTGCTCCACGAGGCATAGAAGGAGTGATGCTCCAGCGGCGTCCACACCAGGCCGACGCGGGGGCTGGTGCTGTGGCTTTTGACGTCCTGCTGAGTGTTGAGCAGCTTGTTGGTGGTGTCCACTTCGAAGCGGTCATAACGCAGCCCGCCCAACAGTTGCCACTGATCGTTCAGGCGCAATTGATCCTGCACGTACAAGGCGCGGCTTTCGACTTCAGTGTGGTTGTCGCTCGAAACGCTCATGCGCCCGGTGTGGCGCAGGTGACGGTTGGGCTGGGTGAGGTCCAGGCTCGGTACAGCCTGGCCGCCCCGATTGGGCGCGGTGGCCGAGTAGAGTTTCGGGTCGCGGCGCTGGCTGCCCAGTTCAATCCCGGTAAGCAGGCGGTGCTCCAGCCCGAAGGTATCGAACCCCCCTTCCAGTTCGAGATTGTTGAACACGTTGCGGGTGGTCAGGTCCTGCTGCCAATGCTGGCGGCTGACGGTGTTGGTTCTTGCGTCGTATCCGGTCTGGTAGGTGTTGTCGAAATCGCTGTCGAGCTTGAACACGCCCAGGGTGTGGCGCAGTTGCCAGTTGTCGTTGAGCTCATAGGCAAGCTTTGAGCGCAGGGACTGGGAGGTGTCATCGATGTAATCGCCGCTGGAGAAATAGGTGGTGCTGCGACTCACATCCGCAGGGCGCCCATTGACGCCCGGAATGCCGCGGTCCGGTGTGCGGTTGTAGCGGCTGTATTCGTATTGCACCAGCCAGTTCAGCTCGGGCGTGAGCTGCCAGCTCATCGACGGCGCGAACAACTGGCGGTTGCCACTGACGCCATCGCGAAAGCTGTTGTTGTCCTGGTTGCCCATGTTCAGGCGCAGGCTGATGTTGTCGGTGGGATCGGTACTCAGGTCAGCGTACACGCTGCGCAGATCGTTGCTGCCACCCTGGGCTTCGAGGCTGGATACGCGGCCGGGGGTTGGCAGTTTGCTCACACGGTTGACGATCCCGCCCTGGCCGCCGCGCCCGTAGAGCACCGCTGCCGGGCCCTTTAGCACCTCGATACGCTCGATGTTATGCAGGTCGCGTACGTATTGGCTGTCGTCGCGGATGCCGTCCAGGTAGAAGTCATTGCTCGCATCGAAACCGCGGATACGCAGGCTGTCGAAGCGCGTGTCGGCGCCGCTGCTGACGTTGGGAATACCGCTCAACGCCTGGCCCAGATCGTTGGTGCCATAGGCGCGCAGGCTGTCGGTTTTCACCGAATCGATCGCCTGGGGTACGTAACGCACGGCAGTCGCAGTGCGCGTGGCGGTGTTGCTTTGCTGGGTGCGTGGGTCGTCTTCGTCGATTTCTGCGCTGATCGAGGTGGCGGGCAACACCGTGGTGGCACAGGCAAAACCGGCAGACAGCACAGTAGAAAGCCCAAGGAAAAACGGCATCAGGCGAGGGGCAGGCATGGGAAAATGTGTCCGAATTGTCAGGGAAGAGAAAGTACGCGAATGGTAATGCTTTGCATTCGCTCGCGTGATCTATTCCCAAACGTATCGCCTACTAATTTGTTACATAGTGTGTTTTTTTGCGGGGGGCGATGGGATTTTTGGACGTTTACCCAAGTGCAATAGGTCTGTGCTTAGAATTATTTAGCCTAAATACAGGTGGTTCACGAAATTGACACATAGTTCAACCCGCGCATAGGATTGCGTCCAACGCCTGTGGCTGACAGCCATGACTCATCCAATAAGAAAAGGCCCGCGGCAGTTCAGTCGTCCGCGGGCCTTGTTTTTTCTGGAGAAGGTCGACACCGGAAAGTGATAGGGGCCTGGTGTCATAGCGCGTACTCAACCAGTAATAAGGAATATAAGAAAATGTTGAAGCAACGGATGAGTCTGATCGCTCTGGGGATTTTGAGCGCATCGACAGCCATGGCGAACGACCAGGAGCAATCCAAGGGTTTCGTTGAAGACAGCCACCTGAACATTGCAGCACGCAACGCCTACATCAGCCGTGATTACAAAAACGGCAAGCAGGACAAAGCAGAGTGGGGCCAGGGCTTCATCGGCAAGTTCGAGTCCGGCTTCACCCAGGGCACTGTAGGGGTGGGTGTGGACGTGATCGGCCAATACGCCATCCGTCTGGACGGCGGTAAAGGTCGCAGCGGCGCCGGCGGTATCGACTTCTTCAAGCAAGGCGACAGCGGCGAAGCGGCCAACGACCTGGCCAAGGGCGGCGCAGCCGTCAAGGCGCGTATTTCCAACACCGTGATCAAATACGGTCAGCAGATGCCAGCCGTGCCGGTCCTGCAGTACGACAACTCGCGCCTGTTGTCGGAAACCTACGAGGGCACCTCGATCGTTTCCAAGGAAATCGCCGGCCTGCAACTGGACGCCGGTCACTTCACCAAGGAAGCGCGCAAGAGCGCCGAAGGCAGCGACAGCGGCCGCCTGAAGAGCATCAACTACATCGGTGGCAGCTACAAATTCACCGAAAGCCTGTCGGCTGCCTTGTACGCCTCCGATATGCAGGACGTGCTGAAGAAGCAATACGTCAACGTCAACTACGTGCTGGCGCTGCCAGAGAAACAGTCGCTGACCTTTGACTTCAACGGCTACAAAACCAAGCTGGACCGCAGCTTCGCCCTGGAAAACCAAGGTGATGCGGACGCCCGCGACAACAAAATCTGGAGCCTGGGCGCTACCTGGGCTGTTGGCCCGCACAGCTTCACCATCGCTCACCAGCGCAGCACCGGCGACACCGGCTACCTGTACGGCGGCTACCGCAACGCCGGCGGCATCGGCGATGGCGGCAATACCATCCTGCTGGCCAACTCCTACTGGTCCGACTTCAACGGCAAGGACGAGCGCTCCTGGCAGGCCGGCTACGGCATCGACTTCACTACCTTCGGCGTACCGGGCCTGACCTACAACGTTGCCTACGTGCGCGGTACCAACATCGACGACGGCACCGGCCGTGGCGATGGCACCGAGCGTGAAATCTGGAACCAGTTCAAGTACGTGGTCCAGAGCGGCCCGGCCAAAGACCTGAGCCTGCGTGCGCGTGCCTCGTGGTTGCGCGTTTCCAACAACGCCAGCAACTACAACGTAGGCGGTAACGAGCTGCGCCTGTTCGCCGACTACCCGATCAATGTTTTCTGATTGATCGCACGTCGTGCCTGATGCCAGGCAATAAAAAACCCCGACTGGCTCGGGGTTTTTTTATGCTTGAAAAGCATGCTTATTGGAGGGTGATGGTGACTTTGCCTTTTGCCCTGCCTTGCTCGACGTACCGCAACGCCTCTGCGGTCGATTCGAAAGGGAAGGAGCGATCGATGACCGGTTTGATAACGCCCGCCTCGATCAGCGCAGTTATTTTCTGCAGTTGTATTCCATCGGCCTGCATGAACAAAAAGGCATAGCTCACCCCGCGCTTGCGGGCTTTCCTGCGAATGCCGCTGCTCAGCAGGCGCATGACCTGCCCCAGCACCCAGGGCAAGCCTTGCGCTTGGGCAAATTGCGCGGTCGGCGGTCCTGACAGAGAAATAAGCTGTCCGCCAGGCTTGAGCACCTTGAGTGATTTCTCCAGTACATCGCTGCCGAGACTGTTCAATACCACGTCGAAATCGCGCAACTCGTTGGCAAAATCCTGCTGTTTGTAATCGATAACCACATCCGCCCCAAGTGCTTTCACCCATTCGACATTCGCGCTACTGGTGGTGGTCGCAACGAAGGCGCCGAGGTGTTTGGCGAGCTGGATGGCAAGCGTGCCGACGCCGCCGGAACCGGCGTGAATCAACACCTTCTGGCCTCTTTTCACCTGGGCGGTTTCAACCAGCACCTGCCAGGCCGTCAAGGCGGCCAAGGGCATGGCCGCCGCTTCGGCCATGCTCAGGTTCGCGGGTTTGAACGCCAGCGCGTTTTCATGCACGGCGATCAACTCGGCAAAGGTCCCGATCCGTGACTCGGGAGGACGTGCATAGACCTCGTCTCCCGGCTTGAATCGCGTGACCGCCGCACCTGTGCGAACCACCACCCCGGCCAGATCATTGCCCAATATCAATGGAAACCTATAGGGCAGGATCAGTTTGAACTCCCCCGTGCTGATCTTCGCGTCCAGCGGGTTCACGCTCGCTGCATGTACCTGGATCAGCACGTCATGCACACCGACCACAGGGTCAGGCACTTGGCCAATCACTCCATTCTGCTTGCCGTAGCGATCGATAAAAAATGCCTTCATGGTAGATAGCGCTGTGCCACGGTGGATTGCTTGATCTGCGCCAACAGTCCCTGGCGCGCGGTTTGCAGCGCATCCCAACGCTCGCCTTCCTGCAGCGCAGGAATGGTCACCGGTTCGCGACGGTCGAAGCCAAGCAGTGCGGCATCCACCAGCTCACCCACTTCCATGATTTCGCTCAAGGTGTTGATATCGATACCGGCGCGATCCCAGATCTCCGTGCGGGTCGCGGCGGGCAGCACGGCTTGCACGTAAACACCCTGAGGCGACAATTCCAGGCTCAGGCCTTGGGACAGGAACAGCACAAACGCCTTGGTCGCGCCATACACCGACATGCCGAACTCAGGCGCCAGCCCCACCACCGAACCGATGTTGATGATTGCGCCTTCACCTGCCTTGGCCAGGCGCGGTGCAATGGCGCTTACGAGCCGCACCAGCGCGGTGGTGTTGAGGGCCACCAGTTGCGCAACGCTGTCAGTGCTTTGCTCGATAAAAGTGCCCGATTGTGCGGCGCCGGCATTGTTGACGAGGATGCCGATGCGCGCATCATCGCGCAGGCGCGCTTCGACGGTGTGCAGGTCGCCGAGTTGCGTCAGGTCGGCCTGGAGCACTTCGATGGCGACGTTGTGTTCGCCACGCAAGGTGGCGGCAAGCGTTTCCAGACGTGAGTGATCGCGGGCGACCAACACCAGATCATGCCCGCGTTGGGCGAAACGCTCGGCATAAACCGCGCCGATGCCAGTGGAGGCGCCAGTGATGAGAACGGTAGGGCGAGTAGTCATGATGTCAGCTCTTTATCAGGAACAGGGAGTGGGATTGATGCGGATAAAACCAGGCTCTATCGGTTCTCGGCAGCGCTTGATTCGGCCAGCGTCGGGTAGTCGATGTAGCCCGTCGCACCGCCGCCGTAGAGCGTGGCGGGGTCGAAGGCGGACAGTGACGCACCGGCCTTGAACCGCTCCACCAGATCGGGGTTGGCGATAAAAGGGCGACCAAAGGCGATCAGGTCGGCCTTGTCATGCGCAAGGCGCGCCTCGGCCAGGTCCAGGTCATAGCCGTTGTTGGCGATGTAGGTGTTCCTGAAGCGCTGACGCAAGGCGTCGAAATCAAAGGGCGCCACGTCGCGTGGCCCACCGGTCGCGCCTTCGACGACGTGCAGATAAACGATGTCCAGCGCATTGAGTTGGTCGACGATGTAGTCGAACTGCGCTTGTGGGTCGCTGCTCGATACACTATTGGCCGGCGACACCGGCGAAAGGCGGATGCCCGTGCGATCGGCACCAACCTCGGCAACCACCGCAGCCGTCACTTCAAGCAACAGCCGCGCCCGGTTTGTGATCGAACCGCCGTAGGCATCCGTACGCTGGTTGGCGCCGTCCTTGATGAACTGATCCAGCAAATAGCCGTTCGCACCGTGGATCTCCACGCCATCGAAACCTGCGGCGATGGCGTTTGCCGCTGCTTGGCGGAAATCATTGACGATGCCCGGCAGTTCGTCAGTCTCCAATGCTCGCGGCTCGGAAACGTCCTCGAAGCGATTATTGACGAACACTTTGGTCGCGGGCCGAAGCGCGGAAGGCGCGACCGGCGCCGCGCCTTGGGGTTGCAGATCCACATGGGAAACACGGCCCACATGCCACAGCTGCAGGAACATTTTCCCACCCTTGGCATGCACGGCATCGGTCACCTGGCGCCATCCTTCTATCTGCGCCTGCGTGTAAATGCCCGGCGTGTCTTGATAACCCTGGCCCTGCTGCGAGATCTGCGAGGCTTCGGAAATCAGCAAGCCCGCGCTGGCCCGCTGGCTGTAATAGGCAGTTGCGAACTCACTCGGGACGAGACCCTCGCCGGCGCGGTTACGCGTCAGTGGCGCGAGAACCACACGGTTCGACAGCGTCAGGGTGCCCAGTGTGTAGGGAGTAAACAGATTCAGATCGCTCATGGGTGTTTGTTCCGTGCCCGTGGGTGAAAGTCATGACGCTTGTGATTAGGATGATGATCGAAATCTAAACTGTCAACGGTTTTGATTATGAACGACATCTATGTATCATTAGCCAATGAATTCAGCGGTAGCGAGGTAGCGAACATGCGCGTATCCAAGGCCCAGGCCCAGGCAAACCGGGAGCACATTGTCGAAACGGCTTCAGTGGTGTTTCGCGAGCGCGGCTTTGACGGCGTCGGCGTGGCCGACCTGATGGCTGCCGCCGGCTTCACCCATGGCGGCTTCTACAAACATTTCGGTTCCAAGGCGGACCTGATGGCCGAAGCCTCGGCCAACAGCCTCGCGCAATCCTTGGCCAGCGCCGAAAAACTCAGCGTGAAGGACTTCATCGATCTATACGTATCCAGGGAACATCGCGACGGCCGCGCCACGGGTTGCCCCATGGCGGCGCTATGCGGCGACGCGGCGCGTCAGTCGGGGGAGTTGAAGTCGGCCTTTGCGCAGGGCATTGAGCACATGTTGCAGACGCTCGGCGAAAAATGCCCGACCGGCCCGGATGAAGCGCCTGAGGAGGCCAGGGCGAAAATGATCGACCTGCTGGCGCGGGCGGTTGGCGCGATCATGTTGTCGCGCGCCTGTCCGGATGATTCGGCGTTGGCGGATGAGATTTTGGAGGTGTGCAGGGCGCGGATGGGTGGGGCGTTGTCGATTGAGTCGTAAAGGGCCACGTAGGCCAGGCCTACCCCCCCTCTGGATTAAACCTTTCTGACCTTGCGCACCATATCGTCAGAACGTGTTTTGAGCTTGCCCAACGGCTGACTAGCCGATCTACCAGGCAGGATGAAATCAAGTTTGCGAATGTTGGTGGCGCTCATCCCGAGTCATCGTCGCTCCAACGCCTTTCATCGGATGATGTCTCCAGGCTAGTATCGAGAAGATCAGCAACCGTATGACAAGGAAGGTCGTAATGGATCTACACAACGAGTTCGAAAAAAGTAAATTTTTTCATAGCGCTCGGATCGACCGTCGCTCCGCAGACGCATTAGTTGGCTTGGCCGCTGGCTTGACGGCTGATGGAGTGGTGACCACTGGCGAAGCTCTATTTTTAAAACAGTGGCTGGACACCAATTTGGTTCATCTTGATGATCCAGTGATAAATCTTCTGTACTCCCGCTTATCCAGCATGCTTCAAGACAACGTCTTGGACCCTGACGAATCCCAAGAGCTGCTTAGTCTTTTGCAAAGCTTCTCTGGCCTGCCTTTACAACCTCCTAAGGGTGTTGAACCGGGTTTTGTCGCGCCTAACGATTTGCCTTTCAATGCACCCGCGCCTGATCTGATCTGGGACGGTAAGATGTTCGTTTTCACCGGGATCATGGCTTACGGGCCCCGCAAGGATTGCCAAGCGTTGATAGAAGAGCGTGGGGCGCTGATTGCTGGAGGGGTGAGTAAGAAAGTGCATTATCTGGTCGTTGGCAGCATCGGTAACGAGCAATGGCGTCACAGCAGTTATGGCACCAAAATCATGAAGGCGGTAGAGCTTCGCGAAGCGGGGGCGCCGATAGCCATTGTTGGTGAGCGTCATTGGCAGCAAATGCTGTTTGGCTGAGGCGCCGTTGCTCCCGGGCGACGCTGGTAGCGAGATTGAACGCGCCTGATTGAATGCTGCAACGACGTTCATGCCCTTGTTGCTCAATTAGTCTTGAGATTGCGATCACGAGCAAGCTCGGCTCTTACAGAGTGAGGTATCGCAGGCCTCGTCGCTGTATTGGATGACGCCTTCGTAGCCTTCGACAGCTCCTGCAAAAACCAAACGCGCACAAAAAAAGGCCCACCTTACGGTGAGCCTTTCTCGATGTCGCGAGGCACCAGGAGTCGAATCGAAAAATAAGTAATTGTTTTCAATACAGTTATCATGCGATCAAGTCAGTTCTACCTCTTTGACTATCCTCAGTTTGTTCTCAGTTCTACATTTCCTGGTGTCGCCGGCGACAACACATCAATTCGCCCCTGTCCGTTCATGGCGAATTTGCGCGTTGAGGCCTCTTTCGCCTCAAGGGTTGGATTCCGGGCCTCCTCTGCATCGCTTCAAATGGGGCTATAGTCGCCTCATAAGCCTTTTTCAGCGCGTCAGCACCCCTTATCTTCTTCGGTCCTTTACGGTTTAGGCGCTAAACGGTAGTGTCAGTAGTGGCATTGCGCCGTCAACGATTCATATGGGAGTCTGGGCATGGAAAGCCAACGTAAAATCGTCCTTCCCGAAGATATATTCGATCAATCCAATAAGTGGAATTGGGTTGCCAGATGATGCTACGGCCAATTTTTGAGGGCCAGCCTTGGACGTCCCTTAGCCAACCCGGCATGTCGCCATATCCTTTATATAAGCCACGCTGTACAAATCAGATTCAGACTATCCAAGATAAAAATACAAGTAGGCATTTATGGATTATCACATGCTTGCTACGTCGTTTCGGTCTAGTTGCGCAGGCCGGAATGTAACTACATGCCAATTTGAAGCCGCAGATATTTAAATCTGCAGTTGAAGGTTTAGAACTATGGTGAAAAATAGTGTTGAAGCAAGCTTGCCTCATACAGCGGTTGCGACTTGGGGTGGATATATATATCAAGGAAAAATTGCGCTGTATCACTGCCTTAGTTTGATGTTGGAAAATGCGGTTGATAGTAAAAAATTCGCATTGCAACTTGATAGTATCGATGATTTTGCCATCTTATTAGATGGTGTATGTCAGTCCATGCATCAAGTTAAAGCGTATAAAAGCGATGACTTTTCCGCTTATTCTGAGGCGATAACCGAACAAGTCGAAAAGTCAAAGGCATATCCTGGGTGCAAGGTCTTATTTCATGTTTCCAAGGACATTATCCTCCCTGCTGATTTCAGTAGTGTTTACTCGCCTGCAGTTTTTTATAGTTACAAGAAAATTGCACAAGCGGAAAGTTACTGTGCGCTATCAGAAGTTGACTCGCTACTGGAAAAGCTTATATGCGAGTTTTATAGTAAGTATGAGCCAGGCTCAAAGCATAAAACTGTATCGGATTATTTACAGTGGTCGAGAAATCTTCTAGAGGATATTATAGTAAGTAAGATAATCTCGATGCACGCTGAAATCCAGCTTACCAAAGGGGCGGTTCAGCGACAGATTGCAAATAGAGAGAAAATTAGTTTCTTGGATTTTTTCGATATTTTATCTGTCGAGTTAACTTCTGCCATACTTTGTGAGAGTTATTTCTTTTCGGTAATAATTAAAGACATTGGTAGTTACTATTCCGATTTTTGCGATGAGAGCGACTTGGTGCGTGAGGATTTAGATAAATTAGGAAGGTGCGTTGCTAGGATTAATAAATTTGATGTTGAAAAGCTAAAAGTGTTTATGCGCTCAATTTTACCTAGTAAAAAAGGACGGTTTAACTCCTTGGCGGAATACAAGGATGAGTCTGTAAACTCTGATGATCTCCAGTATGGATTGTTTAGAGTTTTCGATGATCTAATTGAGCCTGACTTCAATGATGGGACGCGGAACGCAGGTTTTTTCTGGGAGTTTTCTGGGTGCAGTTATTACCCAACGGCAATTCACCAAGGAAAGAAGAGTGCCGGTGCTATTTGTAAAAAAATTGTCGATAATGCCCTAAAGCATGATGTCGAATTTCTCTATGAAAGTGGAACATTGATAACTACTGATATAGATGCAGATTCTATATTTTCGGTCGCGAATGTTGGGCCGCGAGGTGGTGCACTTCATGATCATACTAAATTTAATAAGTTTAAAGATGTAGCGTTGGTGTCTATTGCTAATTTGCCAAGCGGGATTAAGAAATGAAGCAACTCTTAGCTGAATTATTCTCTAGACATAATTATTCAGAGACGTTGACTGAAGAGTTTAGCCTGTTCGCACCTGACGAGATTAGTAAGGAGGCATACTGGCTGGTTGTAGAGTCCTCGCCGCGAACTGTAATTGAGAACCAGCATTCCTGGCTGACTAAATGCCGAGAGATATACCGAAACCCTGCGATCGAGAAAAATACGAGCCTAGTTTGTATTTGGCCTGTCGAAAAAATCACCGATAAAATTATTTCTGAGGTACATGCTACGGAAGAAGATTTATTTTTTTTCAAGAAACATGTGCTCTACCATACAGATGCCGAGATAGTTAGCCTAAATGAAAGGCTCGGAGAGGGGAATGTTGCAGATTTGATTTTAAACTCGGTGAACAACCCTGATGTTTTTTCCAGTTATAAAAACTCTTTGGGCACTGAAAGCTGGGAGGAATTAATTTATAGGGTGGTCATAAAACTTGGATTTATAGATATCGGAGAAGGTGAAGCGGCTGATATAGAAGGGCTTTACATTCGACATCGCGAAAAAATTAGCAGCACAAAACAACCGGAACTCTTATCGTTTATTGAGTCCAGTGTGCTTGATTTGAATGTTGATGGATTTGATAGCGCCGAGTCTCTATTGAAAAATTTGGTTGATAAAATAGCTGAGGCCGGCCATGAAGTTAAATATTAAGAAACTTGTTCTGAAAAACTTCAAAGCATTTGTGGCTCATCAATTTGAGATTGGTAGTTGTAACTTGGCAATCTTGGATGGGCCTAATGGGTTTGGGAAAACCTCTTTTTTTGATGCTGTAGAGTTTCTTCTGACCGGCGATATTGGCCGCTACAATAACTTGGAAAACTCCGTAGTTGATAAACGCTCGATAGCCTTAGGAAGCCCAATAGTCCATGACCAAGCGGTTCCAGGGGCTGAAATTTCAATTGTGGCGGAGATTGAAACCAGTCATGGACTATTTTATTTAAAAAGAAGCGCGAGTAAGGATAAGCTGGATAAAGGGAAGGGGCTTGGATTAAAGCTGTTTAAGCTCTATGAGTTGACTAGTATAGATGGGGAGGGGCGGTTAGTTCAGGATGAAGAGTCTTTCTTAGGAGCAATACTTGGGGTCGGTTATCTACGAGATTTCAAGCTTTTTCATTACATCGAGCAAGAAGATAATACAGCTATTTTAAAGAGCAAAGCATCGACTAAGCAGCAGAAAATTGACCACTTGTTTGATGTGGGGGATTACAGAGAAAAAATTAAAAAAATTGACAGCGCGAAAGAGTTGATCGCCAGCCTAAAGACAACTGCGAAAAGGGAAGACTTGAGTTCGCGAAAAACAGAGATTGAGCAGTTGCATCGATCTGTTAATGTCGGGAATGAAAACGTAAGCGAACCTTTTCAAAGATTAATCTCTGCTACTCATCAGCCATGGGATCATGAAGATATCGTAGTCAAGTCTTCAATTATAGCTACCTGGTTAGGCGATGAAGGGGCATTGAATAGGCTTAGGAAATTTATAGAAGGAGTAGATAATTTTATTAACTCCAAATATAACTCTAAGATTGATAAGGTCCTGAAGCCAAAGCAGGAGGCGCTTGAGAGCCTACTAAGGTTTGGTGGTCGTCTGGATTCGATCGCAGTATATAAAAATGATGTCGCTCTTTATGATTTTGGTGTGGACTTTTTAAGTAAATTTGAAAGCGGGATTCCCTCGTCGTTAAAAGAAGATTTGAAGTTTGATTCTGAAGTGTTTGATAGTTTTGGTTTTGAGTTGAACTACAATGATTTTTCACAGGCTGTTGCTGAAATAAAATTGATTGTGGAGAACTCAAGCGCCGTCGAACTTGCTTACAATGAATTGAAGGCTGCTCGAGATCTATTTGTTTCCAAGTACTCCTCTGAACATATAAGTCATGATGATCCCAATTGTCCTGCATGTGGCTATGACTGGAAGTCGTACGACGAGTTACTGCGTCACATGGAATCCCAAAGATTAGTTCTAGAGACCCTTGTTGATGTTAATGGAGAAGCGCTGAAACGAAATATAGAACTGTTTGAAAGGAAAGTCTTAGGTCCTATTCGCAAAGCTATAGGCGAACACGCTGCTGTTCAGAAAGACTCTATAGATTATAAGAAAAAAATCACAGAGCTTCGAGAGGAGCAGGTTTCGTATTTGCGTAAGCTTGTGCGTGCATACCTATCTTATGATATTGATGTAAGACCTTTTTACTGTATAAGCTTTGACTTGCAAGAATCTTTGGACGTTAACAGGCTTGGTGAGGCTGTTAGTGCTTTGTATCGCGTTGTCGATCATGATTCTATTGATGAGGATTTTCAAGAGATTTTTGAGCAGGTTTTTCTGGAAGATGATAATGCAGCTTTAAGTCTTGAATTGGATTCGATTGATAGAAAAATTTCCTATGTGAAGGCAGCCTATACTAGAAGTATCTATGGCGATATCAAGGATAAGGAAAAATCCTATAGTGCGGCCGAAGATATTTACAAGAAAGCCATTTATCTGGATAAGGCTCTAAGTAAGCTCAGGGATATTTATAATGAAAATTTGAACTCTTATGTAGCGTCAATTGCTAAAGGCATTGAAGTGCTATTTCATATATATTCAGGGCGGCTTTTGCAGAACTTTCAAAGTGGTCTTGGAATTTTTATTGAAACCGATGGTAAGAATCTATCATTTCGAGAAAACCCTAAAAAATTGCATGATGTAATATTCTCTATGAGTTCAGGGCAGCTTTCTTCCTTGGTGCTTTCATTTACGCTGGCTTTAAATAAGAGGTACGCAAGGAACGCTATTTTGTTGATTGATGATCCTGTCCAAACACTAGATGATATAAATGTTGCTGGGTTTGTTGATTTGTTAAGGGCGGAGTTTTCCGATAGGCAAATAATTCTTTCCACGCACGAAGATGAAATGTCGGCTTATATGCAATATAAATTCAAAAAGTATAATTTGGATGCTGAGGGCTTAGACTTTAAACAAGTCTTTGCGGTTAATTAAGGGCTCTGATTTTTTATGTGTGCCTGCTTCTGTTGTTAAAGAGACCATCTTGGATGGTCTCTGTATTATGTATTGATGGTGAGGTGCTCAATGTGGGTGGTTGGCTTTGCTGATGATTTGGAATTGCCAAGACTTTCCTAGACGAAGAGTGAGTAAGTTTACGGTCAATATATAGTAATAGCGCGTTGATTCTGCTCGCTGGTTCACGTGCTGATTTAAGAACCAGACGAGATGTTTTCGCTGCCAAGTCCACGGATTGTCTCGGTGCCAGCGCACAGCTATAGCTTCTTGGATGGCTTTTGCTTGGTGTAGGTGGCGCTGACGTGTCGTTTGCGATCCGCTCATGACTCCCGCGAGGAATACCTCCATATCGAATGGCTTGCTCATGCTCGGCCACCGATATAAGCCGAAACTACGTCGATACGACCGTGCCCCAGCTCATAGCTGATTTGTGCGCGTGCCTCCTGATCGAGGTGTTGGTCGAGCTGGTAGCAACTACCTCCTTTGATTGGCGCAAGTTGGTTTGTAATCTGCTCATACCGTTCGCATGCGTAGGCCGCACGCAATTCGTGGAATCCCTTGAGGTTGTGCGCGTGAAGGATGTCCCGTGCAGGGCGGATGATTCGCTGTTGAAAGTCTAGGTAGCTTTCGTTCAGTGCAAGCAAGTTGTCGCTTCCGACGGGAGAGGCATGCTTGGCGTACGTGAGCGCTTCACGAATATGATTATCCACCCAGATCCAACGAGGCGCCGACGCACCCGAGCGGCCACCTTTGGTGCCATCTTGAATGTTGATCTTGCCGTATCGTTCGGCCTCCCTTTGCAGTCGAGGAAGATCAGCCAAAATGGCCTCTCGCAGGCGCATGCCGGTTGCTCGCGCCAACTGAGCGATGGCCGCGGCGCGCGGTTGCAGATGTTCAGAGAGGACGTCGACGATACGTTTTACGTGATCGCGGTCCTGGCCTTGCGGAGGCATGGTGCGGACGCCGGTGCGCTGCATCCCAAGCACCTTGCTCGGACTTGCCACCCTTACATACTGATCACCACGAAGCGCTGCCATGGTTCTGTTGACGCTGGACAATCGGTTTTGCGCAGTCGCGATGGCAAGCTCACCATTTTCAACTTGCTGGCGTAGGTACCCGGCGTAGTCCAGCAAGGTCTGCCGATTGATCTTCCTCGCATCGTTGAATTCCGGCCCACCTTCGGACCGACACCAGCGCACAAACGCCCGCCACCGATCACTGTGCGCTTTGATCGTGCCGTAATGCCCGTCGCCAAATAGATCTTTCAGCGCCTGCGGCCCGGCATAACTCAGTTGTCGCCCATAGCCAAAATTGCGCCCATCCCGTCTACCGACCAATGCCATGATCCAACTCCTCTCGAAGCCAAAACCCTTGAAGCTTTCCCCACGTCATCCCGCCACGGATGTTGAGTGTTATCAGGGATCAAGGCCCCTGCGACCTGTGAGGGTTGTCCACTAACGCAGGACTGGCGGCTCTTTACGACCGGGAGCTTGGGCATCTCATGATCTGGCCTCCTGAGCACTTCCGAGGAAGTGGGCGGGTGGAGGCTGCACTGGCTGACGAGACCGGTGCCGCGAGATCCTGAGTCAGGTGAAGGCAGTGAAGCGATGACCGGGGCGTGCCTGGCTGTCAGTCAGGTGCAGTCCATTCTGTAGGCTGCGGCACCATCATCTGCATCGCTGTTGCTGGTGACTTTCCGGTGTTTGTCACGCCGATTGTCACGAGGGGAAATGCCGCAATGCCTTGTACGAGTAGGGCTGCAGCAGTGGTAGGAGCGCCCGTCTCTTTCCGGGAGAAAGAGACGGGCGCAGGTTGGCACAAGGAAATGGCCAAGCGGATAGGTTGCTGCAGGGCAGCTATGAAAAGGGGATGAGTTGCCACAGTGGGCACACTGGTAAAAGTAGGCATCCATCACATCGCTGTGACCGTGCGAGCCGCCGGACGCTAATCGCACTTTGGGAGAACCACCACGGTGTGGCGTAGCCTCAAAGGTTCTGGCTACCTGGGTTGCTGTCAACGACAGCGCTTTGCCCGATCTTTTCTACGCCTGTGGATAATTCGGGTCAAGGCTCGAATTTTCGGGAGTGCTGCGGCTGTGGATGAAATTATCCACCGGTGGAAATCAGTGGTTTTCCACAGACAGTTGCGTGGGCTTTAGATTTTTAAGTGAGGTCCATCCAAACAGGGCGGCTTTGCAGCCCTGTTTGGATGGACCCGCGTGGACAAGCGGATCACTGAGATATGAAGACCGAGCGCTTACTCGGTTGCGCCACGTTTTGCTTTTAGGCGAGTGACGTTCGCCCCCGTCTGGTTCGCGAATTCGTGTGGAGTGACATGTTCCTGCCGGTTGGCCTCCAGATACCGGCTCCACCAGTTCATGATCAGCCTGCGCTCCTCAATGAACTCGGCCTTGTGGATGTATGCGGCGCGGACGTTGTTGCGTTCCTTGTGACTCATCTGCCTTTCAATAGCGGTCTCGGACCACAGTCCTGATTCAATCAGTGCGCTACAGGCCATTGAGCGAAAGCCATGACCGCAGATTTCCGTTTTGGTGTCGTAGCCCATCTTTCTGAGTGCGCTATTCACCGTGTTTTCAGACATGGGTTTCCAGGGCTTGGCATCGCCTGCAAACACCAGGTCGAATTTGCCGGTGAGGGCGTGGATCTGTTCAAGCAGGGCCACGGCTTGCGGCGATAAGGGTACAAGGTGGATGTCCCCGGCCATCTTCGTACCCCTTGTTGAAAAGGGAACGCCGTCCAGCGCGGGTCGAGTGTCCGGTATCTCCCAGGTGCCGCGCTTGAGGTCGAACTCGCTCCAGCGGGCGAAGCGCAGTTCGCTGGAGCGGACGAACACGTGCAGCGAGAGCATGACCGTCAGCCGGGTAAGTGCGCGACCTCTGTAGGTGTCGATACGCTCCTGCAATTCAGGCAGACGCGATAAGGGTAAAGCAGGGCGGTGAATCACCCTCGGAGCTTTGATCAAACCTTCAAGGTCGGAGGCAGGGTTTGCCGCGATCTGTCGAGCACGCTTCGCCTCGCGCATGATGCTTTGCAGGTAGTTTTGTACCCTTAAAGCGACGTCAATCGTGCCGCGCTTCTGGATCGCTTCCAGAGGTTGCATCAGGTCGTGGGTGTCCAGATCGACAATGGAGCGAGCGCCGATCAGCGGGAAGACATGGGTTTTGAGGCGGCTCAGGACCGTCTTGGCATGGCCCGGAGCCCATTTGGCAGACATCGCTTTGTGCCATTCCAGTGCAGCGCTTTCAAAGGTTCGGCCTTTGATTGCGGCCTGCGTCTTGGCTTGGTGTTTGGTCTCTATGGGGTCGATGCCTTTCGCCAGCATCCGCTTGACCTCCAGGCGCTTGTTACGTGCATCGGCGAGACAGACCACGGGATAGCTGCCGAACGAGGTCAGTCCTTCGCGTCCATCAGGTTTGACATACCTGAGACGCCAGCCTTTACGGCCATTGGGTTGGACTAGAAGGTAGAGGCCGTCGCCGTCGAAAAGCTTGTAAGCGCGGTCGGTGGGCTTGGCTGAGCGGCAAGCCGAATCGGAGAGTGGAGCAGTGGTGCGCGACATAAGGGTACTCCCCCTTTATCGAATTACCTTACCCCTAACACTACCCCTAAAACGGTTGGAATCCACCAGTTTCTGACGGAAACCGATGGAACGCCAAAACGAAAAAACCCGCCAGAAGGCGGGTTTTCGGGGGTTCCAGAGATTTTGAAAGCCTTCTCTGGAACCTTGTATGGTGCCGGCACCAGGAGTCGAACCCGGGACCTACTGATTACAAGTCAGTTGCTCTACCAACTGAGCTATACCGGCATGTTAGGGCGACGATTATAGCGACTGAAAAGGTTCTGTAAACCCCTGAATTCTGACTATTTTTGCAAACCCTGTGGTTTTTTGCGATCGCCGGGTTTTTTCCACATGTTCACCGCTCGAAAGCCCGTACAGATAACGCATCAAAGAAGGTCATAAAATTGACTACTTACCGTTCATCCAAAATTCGATCGCCAATAGCACCAAAATAATGACACTTGCCACCCTGTTGTTACAGAATGCCCCATACAAGGGCGCCTAATAATAAGACCTGCGGTAAGTACCCGCGCTTGCCGAGCTTCACGTCTTAAGTTGCGTCGTGAGGAGCAAGCTATGGGTCTTGGCAGGGAAATCCTGGCGTTATTCGGCAAGGACGTCACTCATGGTGCCGATGGCATCAATGCACGAATGCGCGTTTTCGGCAGTATTCCTGAATCATCTCATCAATCTCTCCAGCCTGTGGAGACCCCTGTGTTGCGTCCAAAAATAGTGGCGCTGGTGTCTATCAATGGTGGTGTCGGTCGCAGCACGCTGGTGACGGCGTTGAGCAGCGGTTTGCAGCGCCATGGGGCGTCGGTGGTGGCGCTGGATCTGGACCCGCAGAATGCCTTGCATCACCACTTTGGCGTCAGTTGTACATTGCCGGGTATCGGGCGCACCAGCCTGGACCATGGACAATGGGGCCCGCTGCAGCAGTCGGGTTTTGCCGGGTGTCGGGTGATTACCTTCGGTGATATCGATGTCCAGCAGCAGGAGAATCTGGAGCGTTGGCTCAAGCAGGAGCCCGATTGGCTGGCGCGACGTCTTGGGTCATTGGGCTTGAGCGAGCGGCAGACGGTGATTATCGATACGCCGGCCGGCAATAACGTGTATTGCCACCAGGCGCTGAACGTTGCCGATGTGGTGTTGGTCGTCGTGCATCCGGACGCGGCGTGCCTTGGCACGCTGGATCATCTGGACGCGCTGTTCGCGCCGCATCTTGAAGGCCAGTGCCCACCTGCCGTGCACGTGGTGGTTAACCAGGTGGATGAAAGCAATGTGTTCAGCCTGGATATGGTCGAGGCGTTCAAACATCGGCTTGGCAAAGAGCCGCTTGAAGTTCATCGCGACATGGCGATCAACGAGGCGTTGGCCTTTGCGGCAGACCCGTTGGATAACGTGACGAAGCGGCTCGCCAGTGACGATATCAATGCGCTGTGCCTGCTGCTGAAGGGGCTGAAAAAAACCGCGTGAAAGCGCGGTTTATATAGTTTGGCTCAGATGCTTATGCACAATCCGTTAGTAACAGGCGTCACATAACAGCCATTGTGTGGAGGCGTTCTCAACACGCTGCAACTGCCTGTTTTGTGTGCGTTTTATTGTGTGAACAAAAAATGACCAGTGCTGCTTTTGGTCTGTAGCGCTGATGGTTACAGCCTCCGTAAAGAATTCATCAACAGAGTTATCCACAGGGCGCTGTAGGAATTTTCGCCCCTTAATCGCGCTGGGCCAGCACCATCAAGTTGCGTGGCGTGAGGGTCGGTTCACAGAAGCTGCCCAACTCGATGTTGTAGCCCTGCTCCATCAGGAACAGTGCCCGATCCAACACCAGCCACAATTCCAGCGGGCGACGAAACAGGCCTCTGACCAACTCCAGGTTTCGTACTTCGGCCAGTCGACGCCAGCCATGGGCTTCCAGGGCGAGCCAATCCTGTTCACCTGTGGCTAAGCCCTTGAGGCTTGCCAGCTCCCGGCAATATTCAGCGAAGGATTTATCCAGCCATTTGGCGGGCAGGGAGGGCGTGGGCAGGTAGTCGTCACATCCGCGCAGTTGCCGTTGCAGGCGGTCGAAGCCCAGGCGCCGAGCCATGGACGTATCGCGTTGCTGGCGTACGCGTTTGCCCGCGGTGACGGTTGCGCTCAGCGGCAGGCCCAGGTCATCGATTGACAGGTGCAGGGGGGAGCCGCGCCCGGTCGCGGACAGCGCTGTATAGCGATCGGCGTTGATACGGTTATAGCAGCACGGCGCCAGCGCCAGTTGTTTGCAGCCGGCAGCGCTGGCCACTTGCAGCATGCGCACGTGGAGGTCGCCGCAAGCGTGCAGGGCGACTGGGGTGTGCTCGGAGCTGATTGCTACGTCTGCCATCACGTCCTGCAGGCGATGGGTGACGGGCAAGCCGTGGTGATCGCTCAAGGCTTTGCCTGAGGCAATCAGGGCCGGGTCATATTCCAGGCAGGTCAGCTGTTGGCCGGGTTGCAGCAGGCGGCGGCCGAGGTGGCCTTTGCCGGCGCACCAGTCCAGCCAGTGGTGGGGCGTTGCGGCAAAATTCAGGGCGGCGCCGAAGGCTTCGATCTGTTGCCATTTACGGCCCGGAACGTCGACATTCAGGCGATGGTGAGCGGATGCAAGCGCGTGTGTCGGCAACTTACCCACAGTGCCCAGGCGCAGGGCCTGTGCCGCCAGTTGTGGAAAAGGCGCGGGCGCCGGCAGGTCGTGGGGGGCATTGTGACAGGCTTCGGCGTCGTCCAGCGAGCGCTGGCGTAGCCACTGCGATAACGCGCAATGCTCGGTTTCCCAGGGTAATTGCAGATGGGTAAAGGGCCGTGGTCGCCACAGCCCTTGGTGCTCGATCAGAAACGCATCCAGTGCCTGGAAGCGTGCCTCAACGTCCTTGGCACGCATCGACGCGCAGCCATTTCTCCAGCAGTTTGAAACCGCGCACCAGCACATAGGCCATCAACAGGTAGAACAGCCCGGCCGCGAAGAAGATTTCCACCGGCAGGTAGGTGCGGGCGATGATGGTCCGCGCCATGCCGGTCAGTTCCAGCAAGGTCACGGTACTGGCCAGGGCGCTGGCCTTGAGCATCAGGATCACTTCGTTGCTATAGGCCGGCAGGCCGATACGCGAGGCGCGGGGCAGGATGATGTAGAACAGTGTCTTGGGCCTGGACATACCCAGGGCGCGAGCGGCTTCGATCTCGCCCGGGGGAATGGCCTGGATCGCACCGCGCAGGATTTCAGCGATATAGGCGGCGGTGTGCAGGGTCATGGTGGCCGTGGCGCACCAGAACGGATCGCGCAGGTAGGGCCACATGAAGCTGTTGCGCACGGCGTCGAACTGCGCCAGGCCGTAATAGACCAGGAACAACTGCACCAGCAATGGCGTGCCACGGAAGAAGAAAATGTAGCCATAGGGCAGGGCGCTCACGTACCAGCGGCGCGACGAGCGAGCGATACCGAGCGGGATCGCCAGTAACAGACCGGCAATCACGGCGATTGCCACCAACTCCAGGGTCAGGGTTGCGCCCTGGGCCAATTTGGGCAGCCACTTGATGATCACCGCCCAGTTCAGGCCCAGGTCGAAATGCGACAGCCAGCTGTAATCACCGCTCATTGGGCGCTCCTTGCAAAGCCGCGGGCGGCGCGTTTTTCCAGGAAGTGCATGCTGGTCATGGCCAGTACGGTCAGACCCAGGTACATGAATGCGGCGACCATGAAGAAGGTGAACGGCTGCTTGGTCACGGTTACGCCGATCTGCGCGTGGCGCATGATTTCTTCCAGGCCGATCACTGACACCAGCGCCGTGTCCTTCATCAGGATCATGAACAGGTTGCCCAGGCCGGGCAGGGCGATGCGCCACATCTGCGGCATGATCAGTCGCGTGAAAATCCGGAATCTCGACAGCCCCAATGCCACACCGGCTTCGCGGTGGCCCTTGGGAATGGCGAGGATCGCGCCGCGAAACACTTCCGTGGCGTAGGCGCCAAAGCACAGGCCCAGGGCGATGACCCCGGCGGCAAAGGCACTCAGGGAAAGGTCGGGGTTACCAAAGAACTCCCCGAGGGCACGCATCAGGTTGACGGTGCCGAAATAAATCAGCAGCACCCACAGCAATTCGGGAATGCCGCGAACGATGGTCGAATAGGCACCGCCCAGCCACTGCAACGGCTTGTACGGTGAAGTCTTGGCCAGGGCACCGGCCAGACCCAGCACCAGCCCCAGGCACAGGGCCGTGAGCGCCAGTTTGACGGTCATCAGCGCGCCGGCGGCAAGCGCCGGGCCGAATCCGTAGAGATCGAAATTCATGGTGTTTTCATATCGCGGCAGGCATTGCTGAAAGCCGACGCGCTCAGGTGAGCGCGCCGGGCAGGCCGTTCAGATCATTCGATGCTGAACGGGAAGTACTTGTCGTTGATCTTCTTGTAGGTGCCGTCTGCCTTGATCTCTGCCAGGGCTTTGTTCAGGCGCTCGCGCAGCGGGTCGCCCTTGCGGACGGCGATGCCGATCTTGTCGCTCTCTACAACCGGGTCGCCCTTGAACTCATAGGCCGAACCGTCTTTGCTCTTGAGCCACTCGTACTGCACGTACTTGTCGGCCAGGATGCCGTCGAGGCGGCCGGACGTCAGGTCGAGGTAGGCGTTTTCCTGGGTGTCATACAGCTTGGCCTCGGTGTCCGGCAGCTTGTCTTCCAGGTAGGTGCCAGCCAGGGTTGCACGTTGTGCACCGATCACCTTGCCTTTGAGGTAGGCGGCGTCGGGCTTGAAGTCGGCGGTGGCTTTTGGCGCGATGAACTGCAGCTTGTTGGAGTAGTACGGGTCGGTAAAGTCGACAGCCTGCTTGCGTTCATCGGTGATGGACAGCGAGGACACCAGGAAGTCGAACTTCTTGGCGTTCAGGGCCGGGATGATGCCGTCCCAGTCGGACACATACACTTCGCACTTCTCGACTTTCATCTTGGCGCACAGGGCGTCGCCGATGTCCTTGTCGAAACCGACGACATTGCCGCTGGCGTCTTTATTGTTGAAGGGCGGATAGGCCGCTTCGATCCCCATCTTCAAGGTTTCTGCCATGGCCGTGGCGCTGAACGCCATCGAGACGGCCGCGGCCAGAAGGAATTTTTTATAGGTCTGCATGCATGTTGCTCCGTTAGCGGTTGCTGGACATGAATTGTTTGCAGCGCGCCGAAAGCGGGTTGTCGAATACCTGCTGTGGCGATCCTTGCTCTTCGACCAGGCCCTGGTGCAGGAACACCACTTCGCTGGACACTTGGCGGGCGAAGCCCATTTCGTGGGTGACCAGCAGCATGGTGCGGCCTTCTTCGGCCAGCGCGCGGATCACATTAAGTACTTCCTGGACCATTTCCGGGTCAAGCGCCGACGTCGGCTCATCGAACAGAATGACTTTAGGCTGCATTGCCAGCGTACGCGCAATGGCGGCGCGTTGTTGCTGACCACCGGACAGTTGCGCCGGGTAGGCGTGGCGCTTGTCAGCGATGCCGACCTTGGCCAGCAGGGCCTCGGCCACTTCTATCGCTTCGGCCTTGCTCTGGCCGAGTACACGGCGGGGCGCCTCGATGATGTTGTCGAGGATGCTCATGTGCGGCCACAGGTTAAAGTTTTGAAACACAAAACCGATTTCGCTGCGCAGGCGGTTGATCTGCTTGCCGTCGGCGGCAAACAATTCACCGTTTTTAGCGGCCTTGAGCTTGAGTTCTTCACCGGCCACCAGGATCTGCCCCTGGTGCGGGTTTTCGAGCAGGTTGATGCAGCGCAGGAAGGTGGACTTGCCGGAGCCGGAGGAACCCAGGATCGAGATCACATCGCCGTCGCGAGCGGTCAGCGAGATACCTTTGAGTACCTCCAGCTCACCATAGCGTTTATGCAAGTTGCGGATTTCAAGCGCGGGCGTGGCCTCGGCCATGTGCGGTCCTCATTGTGTTCGTTGCGATCTTCGCTGTTGGGCCGCCTTCCTGGCGAGGCGCCAAGCTAGCATAGCGTTTGGATGACAGCCAACAGCGCTGCGGACGGTTAACGGGTGGTCTGCGGCAGGGTGTCGCATCGGCGCAGCGGCGTGTCGCGCCATCTACAACCGAACAGACGTTTGAACCCGGAGCATCTACAGGCTTCGCGTAAAAAAGGGCGCGATGGTGCCAGCTTTGGGCAGGTGTTGGAAGGGTTAACCGGGCAAACGGCGCGTATCAGCGCTTTTATGGAGCGTCACGCACTTTTTGTGTGTGCTTTTGGTGCACCTGTTCGTCCGCAGGGTGAGTCGCTCGGTAACGCTATAGCGGAATGCCATTGTTCTCAAAGACTTGCGATCACTGCTGAACTTTCCTACAGCCCGCGTCAACTGTGCCTCTGTTACATTTTGGCGCAAATCTTGCGTAAAAAATAAAGAACGCCCTGTTGGTTTCTTTTCACGAGAAACACCGCAGGCCCGGCGAACCGTTTTCGCAATTCCTCGCAAAGGTGTGTCAATGAGTAGTACGCAAAGCTCCAATGACCTCGAACAGGGGCTCAAACCGCGGCATGTCACCATGCTGTCGATTGCCGGCGTGATCGGTGCCGGTTTGTTTGTCGGCTCCGGCCACGCGATTGCCGCAGCCGGCCCGGCCGTACTGCTGGCCTATGCGGCTGCCGGTACGCTGGTGGTACTGGTGATGCGCATGCTGGCCGAGATGGCCGTTGCGTCGCCTGATACGGGTTCGTTCTCGACTTACGCCGACCGAGCAATCGGCCACTGGGCCGGTTTCACCATCGGCTGGTTGTACTGGTGGTTCTGGGTGCTGGTGATTCCGCTGGAAGCCAATGCGGCGGCGACCATCCTGCATGCCTGGTTCCCCGACGTGGCGATCTGGGCCTTTACCTTGATCATTACCTTGCTGCTGACCGCGACCAATCTGTTCAGTGTGAAGAACTACGGTGAGTTCGAGTTCTGGTTTGCACTGATCAAGGTCGTGGCAATCGTAGGCTTTGTCATTCTCGGCCTGGCGGCGATTTTCGGCTTTCTGCCTACCAGCCAGGTCAGCGGCGTATCGCATCTGTTCGACACCCAAGGCTTTATGCCGAACGGCATGGGCGCGGTGCTGGCAGCGATCCTGACCACCATGTTCTCGTTCATGGGCACTGAGATCGTCACCATTGCCGCCGCGGAGTCGAAGAATCCTGGCCAGCAAATCACCAAGGCTACCAACTCGGTGATCTGGCGGATTGGTTTGTTCTATCTCTTGTCGATCTTCATCGTCGTGTCCCTGGTGCCGTGGAATGATCCGACACTGGCTGCCGTGGGTTCCTACCAGACCGTGCTCGAGCGCATGGGCATCCCGAATGCCAAGCTGATCGTCGACCTGGTGGTATTGGTTGCCGTGACCAGTTGCCTTAACTCGGCGCTGTACACCGCCTCGCGCATGCTGTTCTCCCTGGGCCGTCGTGGCGATGCCCCGGCTGTGGCCAAGCGCACCAATAAAAGCGGTACGCCTTACTGGGCGGTGCTGCTGTCCACCGGCGCTGCGTTCCTGGCGGTATTTGCCAACTATGTGGCACCGGCGGCGGTCTTTGAATTCCTGCTGGCCAGTTCCGGCGCGATTGCCTTGCTGGTGTACCTGGTGATCGCAGTGTCGCAACTGCGCATGCGTCAGAAGCGTACGGCGGCGGGTGAGAAGATTGTCTTCAAGATGTGGCTGTTTCCGGGCCTGACCTACGCGGTGATGGTGTTTATCGTCGGTACATTGACCATCATGCTGTTCCAGGAAGCCCATCGGGTCGAAATCATCGCGACCGGCATTCTGAGCTTGCTGGTGGTGTTGGCGGGGCTGTTTGTTGCCAGTCGTCGCAAGGCCCAGAGAGTTGGCGCTGCCGTACTGAACTGACGAAATGCAGATCAAAATGTGGGAGGGGGCTTGCCCCCGATAGCGGTGGTCAGTTAACAAATAAGTGACTGACGCACTGCCATCGGGGGCAAGCCCCCTCCCACATTGTGTG
>NZ_KZ477993.1:164757-197542 GCF_002837185.1 Pseudomonas fluorescens
TAACAAATAAGTGACTGACGCACTGCCATCGGGGGCAAGCCCCCTCCCACATTGTGTATGTGTCAGTCTGTTGAGTTCGTCAGGGCTTGGGATGCAGCCACGGAGTCCGCCTGGAACTGCGGCGATTCGATCCACGCCAATGCGGCGGCTTCGTCATCGCTGTCAGTGGCCCATTGCCGATATTCAATCAGCGCGGCCAGGATAAAGTCGGTCGCTTCCTCTTCGCCTTCCTGTTCCAGCACCAACGCCAGCAGCGGGTGCGCCAGGAATACCGCACACAGCGCCTGCTGGCTGGTTTCGCCCGCCGTGCGCATCTCCACGAACAGCTCGGTCAAGTCCACTGACTCAAGGTCGATACGGCTGTCGTCGCCGGCGAACGCATCCGGCTTGGTGGCGACGGCACGTTGGGTACGGTTTTGCTTGGCCTTGGTTTTTGCCCGCTGGGCACGTTTTTGCTGCTTGTTTGGCGAGGCCATGGGCGTAACGTCCTTGGGGTTGGGGCAGGTATTGAAGCGCAGGTTGGGGGAAATCCCAAGCAGGTTTGGTCGCTCATCCAGCTCGACCACCAGGCAATAGATGAATAGGCTTGGCCTTCGCAACCTGCCAGAGCGTCTTCATGACCCGCGACACCCTTGAGCACAACCAGATTCCCCTCTACTTTGTCGCCACCCTGCTGGCCGCGCTCTGTGGTGCATTCGCGCCGTCTTTTGCTCAGGGCCTCAGCGTACTGGTCACGCCCGCCATCGCGGTATTGATGTATGCGATGTTCCTGCAAATCCCTTTTCTCGACCTGCGCCGTGGCTGGGGCAGCCCGCGCTTTATATTGGCGTTGCTGCTGGCCAATTTCATCCTGGTGCCCTTGCTGGTATGGGCGCTGACCCGTGGCCTGCTGGAGTACCCCGCGTTGTTGGTGGGCGCGTTGCTGGTATTGCTGACGCCGTGTATCGATTACGTGGTGGTGTTTACCCACATCGGCAAAGGTGATTCGCGGTTGATGCTGGCGGCCACGCCGTTACTGTTACTGGTGCAATTGGCCCTGCTGCCGGTGTACCTGGGTTCGATGCTGGGAGCGCACTCGGAGGTGGTGATCGCGGTCGCGCCGTTTATCGAAGCGTTCCTGTTGTTGATCGCGCTGCCAATGTTGCTGGCCGCGTTGACGGCCTTTTACGCGCGACGATCAATGCTGATCAACCGGTGGAACAGCGCCTGGGCCTGGTTGCCGGTGCCGGCGATGGCCCTCGTGCTGTTTGTGGTGATCGGATCGCAGATCACATCGGTGATTCGGGATATCCGCCTGCTTCTGCCGTTGCTGCCCATCTACGCAGGCTTCGTGCTGCTGGCGCCGCTGATGGGGATGTTGGCTGCGCGGGTATTCGCGCTGCCGGCGGCAACGGCGCGTGCGGTAACGTTCAGCGCATCCACCCGCAATTCCCTGGTGGTGTTGCCCCTGGCGCTGGCATTGCCTGAAGGCGTGCGCGGGCTGGCCGCGACGGCGGTCATCCTGCAAACATTGGTCGAACTGGTGGCGCAGTTGATCTACATCCGCCTGATCCCGGCCCTGGTATGGCCCGCCAGTCGTTAATGCATGAATGTGCAGGTTCGTTCAGACGCTGTTCAGGGGGGCAGTCGGCACCATAAGCCCGCGCTTCCCACCTGACAGGTCACCCGATGGATCATCGCAACCGCTTTCGCCTGGAGTCGCTGGGCATCTTTCTGATCGCCTTGTTGCTGTTCACTTTGGGTATCTGGGATCAGCAGCCTCAGGGCTTCGACGGGCGCTGGGCATTGTTCCTGCAGGAAATGTTTCGCCACGGCGCGAGTCTTTTCCCTACCACTTACGGCCAGCCATACGCGGATTATCCCGGCACCGCGACGTTCTTCAGTTTTGTCTTCGCCCGGCTGTTTGACGCGCCGAACCACTTGGCGAATGTGCTGCCCACCGCGCTCGCTTCGGCGGGGGGAGTCGCCCTGATCTATCGCCTGCTGGCACCATCCAGCCGGCCTTGGGCATTACTGACGGTGCTGCTGACACTCCTCACCACCCAACTGCTCGAAAAGTCGCGCTCGGTGTGCCTGGACCAGATGGTCGCGCTGCTGTGCGTCGGCAGTTTCTACCTGCTGCACAGTGGTGAACAGCTGGGCTCGCGGTTCAGGCAACTTGCGGTTTTCCCCTTGTTTGTCCTGGCCTTCGCGATTCGTGGGCCGCTGGGGTTGATCGAGGTGTGTGGCGTCACATGTGTGTACTGGGCGTTGGGCCGGCCGGGGGAGCGGGTCAGGCAGGTGTTGGTTCACGGCGTGGTCGGGTTGGTGTTGCTGGCGGCGTGCTGGTGGATGCTGATGAAGCTCGCCCGAATCAGCGGGGGTGATGCTTTTGCCGATGAGGTGTTCAAGATGCAGGTCGGCGGGCGCCTGGATGAGTCCGGCGAGCCGTTTTATTTCTACTTCCAGCTGAGTTTGTACCGGTACTTCCCGGTGGTGCCGTTGGCCCTGGCGACGTTGATCGCGCTACGGCATCGCTGGACGCAGCGCTGGATCAATGATGATGTGCAGTTGCTGATACGCCTCGGCGCGTGCGGCTTGATGATTTTGCTCGGCCTGTCAGTACCGCACTTCAAGCGTGCCTATTACATCCTGCCCATGGTGCCGATGTTTGCCGCTGTGGCGGCCTATGGGCTGCTTCAGGCGCAAGGCTGGCTCGTTGGCGTGCGCCGCTGCTACGAAGGGCTCGTCGTGGCGCTGCCGGCGCTGGGCGTGGTGGTGGTGTTTGCGTGTCGGTATGCCTGGCACAAGCACGGCTATTGGCCTGATGTTTCGATGCCGTTATTGATCGGCGTGCTCGTACTGATGCAAGCGGCGGCGCTGGTGGCGTGGCGTCGGGCCGGGCGGTTGGTGTGGCTGAGCATGCTCGCCCTGGCGGCGCAGTGGTTGCTGCTGGTCACTGTAATCGAGCCGGCCAAGGATCTTCAGTTCGATACCCGGCAGTTTGTCAGCCAGGTGGAGGCGTTGCGGGACGCGCAGCCGGGCCCTCTGGTATTTGTCGACCTGGGCCGGGACACCTGGGCGGTGCGCTACATGATGAACCTGGACCACGATGAACAGCCGTTTTTCGTCGGGCGTGACGAACTGGAAAAGCTCGCCACATTGCCCCGGCCATCCTGGGTGATTGTGCCGCGCAAGGACACGGCGCTGTTGAAGGGCTCGCCGGTCGAGCCGTTGGCGCCGAGCTTTCAGGGACGGTTGAATGACAATGCGTTGATGGTGTTTTTGCTCAACTGAGATGGCTCTTTGGAAAGCACTTATTTACAACGAAACCCCTCCGGCATCGTAACCGTGTAATTACGCTGCACCCGATCCTGGAAATTCAGATTGCGCAGCCCCTGTTCCACCAAAAAGGCTTCTACCTTCGCGGCCTGGCAGTCGTCGTTGTACGACGACGCCCGCAGCACGTACACCGCGCGCTTGCTCGCCTCATCCCGCGCGGTGGCCCTGAACGTGGTGAGGGTGGTGTAACCGGTGCGCTCAGAGGTGCCTACGGGGCCGTAGGTGGTGTTTGGGGTGCTGGTGCAGGTCAGTTGGTCGGTTTTCTTTTTGTTCTTCTTGCACTGCGTGGTGGTGCTGTTTGCCACCTGGCCGTATTCGGTGGCGGTATAGCGGTAGGTGACTTGCTTGCTGTCGACGTCCAGGGTGACGGTCATTTTGATCGGTGCATGGTCTTTGGGCAGGGTGGTGTCGGTGAAGACATTGCGAAAGCCCTGGTCCTTCATGGCGCTGACCATGTCGCGCAGGTAGTAGCGAGCGTTGAGCGCGTTCTCGTCGCTGCCGCCGGTGGACGTCACCAGTACCGTTGCCTGGCGGTCGAAGTGGTAGTCGGGGTCAGGCGTTGCGTTGAGCGCTACGTCCATTTGCGTGGCGCATCCACTGAGCATTGCGGTCAGTAGCCAGAGCGTGCAGAGCAAGAAGCGTGTCATGGAAAAAACCTTACAACTGGGAATTGGGTAAAGGCTGGACGATTGAGTCCAGCGAAAAACAACCCTCAATCGTGCTGCTGCGACATCGTGACCGCACGCAGCCGGCCGCCATTAAATCGCAGGCAATAAAAAACCCCAAGGAACACATTGTTCCTTGGGGTTTCTCGGTATTTTGGTGCCCAGAGACGGAATCGAACCGCCGACACGGGGATTTTCAATCCCCTGCTCTACCGACTGAGCTATCTGGGCAACGGGGCGCATTAAACGGGTTTTTCAGGGGGTCGTCAAGCAAGTTTTCAAAAAATATTTAATTATTACCGTCGCTTACGTGCAGACCCCGGTTTTTGATCAATTATTGAGCAGGTGGTACGTAGCCGTCGGCCTTGGCGTAATCCTCGCCGGAAAAGAACTTGTCCATTTCGCCCTGCAGGTATTTGCGGTCTTCGGCGTTCATCATGTTCAAGCGTTTTTCGTTGATGAGCAGGGTCTGGTGTTTTTGCCAGTCGGCCCACGCCTGGGCGGAGACGTTATCGTAGATGTCCTGGCCTTTGGCGCCCGGAAAAGGGGCGCGTTCGAGGGCGGGCAGTTCTTCGTGGTACTTGCGGCACATGATGGTGCGGGTCATGACGACTCTCCTGCGTTCATTACTTCAGCCGCGCGCTTCAGCAGTTTTTTCACCGGGGCGGCAAGGCCCAGGCGCGGTGGGGTGGCGAGGTTATACCAGAGCCAGTCGGCCTCGGCCACGTGATGGGCGCTTTCCTCGACGTGGACCAGCCAGGGTTCGATGGCCAGTTGGAAGTGGCTGAAGGTGTGGATCAGCCCCGGCAGTGCCTGATGTTTGCCCAAGGCCAGCGCGTGCTGGTTGGCCAGATGATCCAGGTCTTGCAGGTCGTCCAGCTCCGGCAGGCTCCATAAACCGCCCCACAGGCCCGTGGAGGGGCGACGGTAAAGCAGGATCGCACCCTCGGCATTGGCCAGCATCGGCATCAGCGTGCGCTTCTGGGGGATGGTCTTGCGCGGCTTGGGGATCGGGTAGCGCGTCTCCAGGCCGAGCATGTGGGCTTCGCAGCCTTTTTCCAGCGGGCACAGCAGGCAGCTGGGTTTGCTGCGGGTGCATAGCGTGGCGCCCATGTCCATCATCGCCTGGGTGTAGGCGTTGACGCGGTCGTGTGGCGTAAAGCGCTCTGCGGTCGCCCACAGCTGCTTGGCGACCTTGGGTTCGCCCGGGTAACCCTCTTGCGCGGTAAAGCGTGCCAGCACGCGTTTGACGTTGCCGTCGAGGATCGGCGCGCGCAGGCCCATGCTCAGGCTGGCGATTGCGCCGGCAGTGGACAGGCCGATGCCGGGCAGTTCGGTAAGCTTTTCGACATCCCTGGGAAACTCGCCGCCGTATTCGGCGACCACGATCTTTGCAGTCTTTTGCAGGTTACGCGCCCGGGTGTAGTAACCCAGGCCGGTCCACAGGTGCAGCACTTCGTCTTCCGGCGCGGCGGCCAGTGCCTGGACCGTCGGCAAGGACGCCATGAACCGGTCGAAGTAATTGAGCACGGTGCTGACCTGGGTCTGTTGCAGCATGATCTCCGACACCCACACCCGATACGGCGTGATGCCCTGTTGCCAGGGCAGGTCGTGGCGACCGTGGCGGTCGTACCAGTCCAGCACCGCCTGTGAAAACTGCTCGTTTCTCATCGGTTGAACAGGCCTTTCAATGCGTCTTTGAGCTTGGGATTGACCTTGTCGAGCTTCTCTTCGAGTTTCTCGTTGAGACGATTGCCCGCTGCTTTGATGGCGACCTGGCCGAGGCCGTCCTTGTCCAGGCGGCAGGCCTTGGCGCCCAGTTCCAGCGGGCCACGGCAACGCAGCGGCACTTCGATACCCTGGAAGTTGGCGCCGACCTGGCAGGCCGGGTCCGGCACGTCGCGCTGGTCGCCTTCGACGATGATGCCCACCCGGTAGTCCATGCCCAGTACGCGCAGGTCGACATCGCCATTGCCGTTGAGGGTCAGTCCCGGAATGCGCACTTTCAGGTCAGGGTTGCTGGCCACGCCGTTGCGCAACGTCAGGTTGCCGCGCAGTTCCTGGAAGGGCGTGTCCTTGCCTTGCGGCGTGGTGCTCAGGGTTTTGCGGTTGAGCAGGGCGATACCGGTGCACAGTTGTTGCTCGATGTTGGCGTTGAGCAGCACACCGTTGTTGATGACGATGCCGGCGGTGCCGTTGAGGCTGTCGATCAAGGCCTTCTGGCTGTTGCCACGCCCGGTCAGGTTGCTGTCCAGGGTGACCTGGCCTTTGACTGGCGGGGTTTTCCCCTGGGCCTGCAGGATTTTTTCTACCGGTACCTGCTTGATATGGGTTTGCAGCGCCAGGAGCGGGGTGTCCTGGCGTACATCGAGGGTGCCGTTGGCCTGGAACGTGCCGTTGTAGAGGCCACCGCTCAGCGCGTCGAGCCTGAGCTGGCCATCGACGCCCGAGGCTTTCAGTACCGCGTTCTGGATCGGCAGCTGGCTCAAGGTGAGTTGGCCGAACGCAAGGTCCGCGTTGATATCCAGGCTGCGCAGGCGGGTCAGCGGCAGCAGTTTGTCACTGCTCCAGGCGGCTTTGGTCGGCGCTTCCGGCAGTGGGCTGTTACCGCCGGCGGCCATCGCACCGGCCTCGCTGCTTTGCACTTCGGCCTGGCGTGCGGCCGCCGTGCCTTTGGCGGCTTCGGATTTGGCCGGCAGGTAATTGTCGGCGTTGAAGGTGTCGCCCTTGAGCTGCACACGCAGTGACTGCTTGGCGAAATCATCCACGGCGACACGACCGGTGAAGGTGCTGCCATCGAGTTTCAGGTTCAGGTCCTCCAGCGCGACATTGGTCGGCGTGCCTGTGAGGCGGCTGACCAGTTCGACTTTGCTCAGGCTGCCCGGTGCCATCGCCGGCAGAGGGTGGCCGACGCTCTCGAGAAACTTGGCCAGGTCAAACTGCGCGACCGACAGCGCGCCGCTGATCTGCGGGGTATTGCTCAGGTCAGTAACCCGCAGTTCGCCCAGTGCGCGCAATTGGTTGGCCGAGAGTTTCAGGTTGGTCCATTCGGCGATGTTGGCGGCAAGATCGACCAGCAATTGACCCTGGGTGGAGAAGGTCAGCGTCTTGCCCTGCAAGGGTTCGCCAGTGGCTTCGCCGCTCAGGCGCATGTCTTCGAACTGGTAGCGCTTGAGGGCGCGCTGGATGCGCAAGTTGCCGTTCAGCTCGGTCTTGAGGCGCATGACCGGCTGGTTGCTGCCCAGGAAAGCGGTGAGTTTCAGCGGAATGTTGGCGCCTTCGTGGATGGCGCCGGCACTCAGTTGGATGCTTTCGGCGCTCAGTTGCTTGCCGGTCTGTTCATCGTTGTATTCAACGCGGGCGTTGTTGATGGTCAGGCTGTCGATGTCCAGGCGGATCGGCTGCGGCGGTTTCTCCGGCTTGGCTTCAGCCACCGGTTCGGCCGGCGCGGGGGCGGCAGCATCCGGGGTTTCGTCAGGCAGGTTCTTGCCGATGTCTTCCCAGTTGCCGTGGCCGTTCTTGTCGCGGTTCAGGCGCAGGTTCAGGCCTTCGACCCGCACATCGCTCATCTGCACTTCGCGGCGCAGCAGCGGCAGCACGCGTACCGACAGGCCGAGCATTTGCAGGTCGGCGAACGGTTGGGTCGGATTGGTCAGGGTTGCCACACCGGCTTCGTGCAGCTCCAGGCCCAGCCAGGGGAACAGGCTCCAGCCGATGTCGCCATTGAGCGTCAGCTCGATGTGGGCCTTGTCGCGGGCAATCTGGCGAATTTCTTCTTTGTAGTCGTTGGGATCGAAGAGATGGGTCAGGGCAAAGCCGAGAGCCACAATGATCAGCAACAGCCCGAGAAATACCAGACCCAGGATTTTGCCGAACGCTTTCATGGGCGAGTCCTTGTATGTCGATTTCAAAATTTAGCCGCAGAGTATAACGCCCGAAGGCCTGCATCAGTTCGTGGATCGTTACATTGTATCTACGACCGGCGAAACAGGATTTTGGCGTCAAATAAAACAGATGGGCTGAAAAAAGTGATGTCAATTTGGTTTTTCTCGCATCTGCAGGTGCTAATCTCTGCGCGTTCGTCCGCCTTCTGCGACGTATCGTCGCGCCAAAATGGAGCTTCACTCACAAAAAACGGCCACGCGTTGCGTGCAAGGCCGAGGGGGAGAGCGCCTGACGGACGCATACCAATAACTGGGGGAAACACCAATGAGCACTAGCACTGCGGCGGGTATCAACGCCGCACCGCCTGCGTTCCTGTCCAAGGAACGCATTATCGCCAAGCCCGGCTTCAACCGCTGGCTGGTTCCACCGGCCGCGCTGGCCATCCACCTGTGCATCGGCATGGCCTACGGTTTCTCGGTGTTCTGGCTGCCGCTGTCCAAGGCGCTGGGCATCACGGCGCCGGTCGCTTGTGCGCCGGACATGAGCTTTATCGCCCAGGTCTTCTCGTCCCAATGCGACTGGCCCATCTCCATGCTGGGCTGGATCTACACCCTGTTCTTCATCTTCCTGGGCTGCTCGGCAGCGATCTGGGGCGGCTGGCTGGAACATGCCGGGCCGCGCAAGGCCGGTGTCGTCTCGGCGTTGTGCTGGTGCGGCGGCCTGCTGATCTCGGCGTTGGGTATCTATACCCACCAGATCTGGCTGATGTGGATCGGCTCCGGGGTCATCGGCGGTATCGGCCTGGGCCTGGGCTATATCTCGCCCGTATCGACCCTGATCAAGTGGTTCCCGGACAAACGCGGCATGGCGACCGGCATGGCGATCATGGGCTTCGGCGGCGGCGCGATGGTCGGTGCACCGCTGGCGGCAGCACTGATGGGCCACTTCGCCTCGCCGACCAGCGTGGGCGTATGGCAGAGCTTCCTGGTGATGGCTGCGATCTATTTCGTGTTCATGATCGGCGGCGCCTTGTCCTATCGCGTTCCGCCAACCGGCTGGAAGCCTGAGGGCTGGACCGCACCGGCGAAAAAAGCCAGCAACGCGATGATCACGCACCGTCATGTGCATGTGAACGTGGCGTGGAAAACCCCGCAATTTCGTCTGGTATGGCTGGTGCTG
The DNA here is from genome assembly GCF_002837185.1 of Pseudomonas fluorescens. Taxonomy (GTDB): domain Bacteria; phylum Pseudomonadota; class Gammaproteobacteria; order Pseudomonadales; family Pseudomonadaceae; genus Aquipseudomonas; species Aquipseudomonas fluorescens_AM. The sequence goes on from NZ_KZ477993.1 coordinate 173,808, forward strand.
TGCCTGAACGTGTCAGCCGGTATCGGCATCCTCGGCATGGCTTCGCCGCTGCTGCAGGAAGTGTTCGGCGGCAAATTGCTGGGGCTGGACGTACCGTTTGGTCAGTTGGACGCCGGGCAACTCGCATCGATTGCCGCGATCGCGGCCGGTTTCACCGGCCTGTTGAGCCTGTTCAACATCGGTGGCCGGTTCTTCTGGGCGTCGTTCTCCGACTACCTGGGGCGCAAAAATACCTACTTCGTGTTCTTCGCCCTGGGCTTTGCCCTGTACGCGCTGATCCCGAACCTGGGGCACCTGGGCAACGTGGCACTGTTCGTGGCGGCGTTCTGCATCATCCTGTCGATGTACGGCGGTGGTTTTGCCACGGTCCCGGCTTACCTGGCCGACCTGTTCGGTACGCAAATGGTCGGCGCCATTCATGGTCGCCTGCTGACCGCCTGGGCCGCTGCCGGCGTATTGGGCCCGGTGCTGGTGAACTACCTGCGTGAATATCAGTTGAGCATCGGCGTTGAACGCGCTGCGGCCTACGACATCACCTTGTACATTCTCGCTGGCCTGCTGGTGCTGGGCTTCATCTGCAACCTGCTGGTGCGTCCGGTGGCCGACAAGTACTTCATGACCGATGCCGAACTCGCCGCCGAGCAGGCGCTGGGCCATGACAAAGGCGCTGACGCCAGCACCGTGCTGGAGTGGAAAGCCTCCCCTGGCAGCAAGCCATTGGCGGTCGCCGCCTGGCTGGTGGTGGGCATTCCGTTGGCATGGGGTGTGTGGGTGACCCTGCAGAAGACCGCAGTACTGTTCCACTAACACGGCAAAACCCGTGTGGGAGGGGGCTTGCCCCCGATGGCGGCGCATCAGTCAATGCATTGTTGACTGACCCACTGCTATCGGGGGCAAGCCCCCTCCCACATTGATTGTTAGTGTTCTGGTGGGCTGGCTCCCACATGTATGCACATGTCTATCCCCGACATTCCCCGCTCCAACTCGTCAGTCTTATCCCCTTCGATGTTTCTGTTTAGCGCCCGCGCCCCTATAATGGCTGCCTTTTTCGCCCAATGATTTGCGGAGCTGGTGATGGTCGAACGTATGGCGTCCGTCGAGCGCGACACTCTGGAAACCCAGATCAAAGCCTCGATCAACCTGGATGGCACCGGAAAGGCCCGATTTGATATCGGTGTGCCTTTTCTTGAGCACATGCTGGACCAGATCGCCCGTCACGGGCTGATCGACCTGGATATCGTCAGCAAGGGCGACCTGCACATCGACGACCACCACACGGTGGAAGACGTGGGCATCACCCTCGGCCAGGCCTTTGCCAAGGCCATCGGCGACAAAAAAGGCATCCGTCGCTACGGCCACGCCTATGTCCCGCTGGACGAAGCGCTGTCGCGCGTAGTCATCGACTTCTCCGGCCGCCCGGGCCTGCAGATGCACGTGCCCTACACCCGCGCCACAGTGGGTGGCTTTGACGTCGACCTGTTCCAGGAATTCTTCCAGGGTTTCGTCAACCACGCACTGGTCAGCCTGCACATCGACAACCTGCGCGGCACTAACACCCACCACCAGATCGAAACCGTGTTCAAGGCTTTCGGCCGCGCGCTGCGCATGGCCGTGGAGCTGGATGAGCGCATGGCCGGGCAAATGCCTTCGACCAAGGGCGTTCTGTAATGCAGACGGTCGCGGTTATCGATTACGGCATGGGCAACCTGCACTCGGTGGCCAAGGCGCTCGAGCACGTGGGTGCCGGCAAGGTGCTGATCACCAGCGATGCCAACGTGATTCGCGAAGCCGACCGCGTGGTGTTTCCAGGCGTTGGCGCGATTCGCGATTGCATGGCCGAGATCCGCCGCCTGGGCTTTGACAGCCTGGTGCGCGAAGTCAGCCAGGACCGTCCGTTCCTCGGCATCTGCGTGGGCATGCAAGCCTTGCTCGACAGCAGTGAAGAGAACGGCGGTGTCGACTGCATTGGTCTGTTTCCCGGCCAGGTGAAGTTCTTCGGCAAAGACCTGCATGAAGACGGCGAACACCTCAAGGTGCCGCACATGGGGTGGAACGAAGTGCGTCGCGCGGTGGATCACCCGCTGTGGCATGAAATTCCGGACATGGCGCGTTTCTACTTTGTGCACAGCTACTACATCGCCGCCGGTAACCCGCGCCAGGTGGTGGGGGGCGGGCACTACGGCGTCGACTTCGCCGCAGCGCTGGCCGACGGCTCGCGCTTTGCCGTGCAGTTCCACCCGGAGAAGAGCCATACCCATGGCCTGCAATTGCTGCAGAACTTCGCCGCGTGGGACGGTCACTGGTAAATGGCCAAGAAACTGAAACCGCCGATCTTGAACCTCGCGCCCGAGCAGGAGCGTGCGGCTATCGACAAGATCAAGCGGTTCATGGAGGACCGCTTCGAGCTCAAGCTGGGCTCGTTTGAAGTCGCCGAGATTCTTGAGCTGTTCACCACCGAAGTGGCGCCGCATTATTACAACAGGGCGGTTTTCGACACGCAGACGCTCCTTAAAGAAAGGTTCGAAAGCATCGAAAGCGACTTGTGGTCGCTTGAAAAGAGCAGCTGAAAGCTTCAAGCCATAAGCTGCAAGAATTGATACGCGTGCTTGCTTGCAGCTAATAGCTTGCAGCTTGCAGCTCTTTGACGAAGGAAAAGCATGCTGATTATCCCCGCTATCGATCTCAAGGACGGCGCCTGCGTCCGTCTGCGCCAGGGCCGTATGGAAGATTCCACGGTGTTCTCCGATGACCCGGTGAGCATGGCCGCCAAATGGGTGGAAGGGGGCTGCCGTCGTCTGCATCTGGTGGACTTGAACGGCGCCTTCGAAGGCCAGCCAGTCAATGGCGAGGTGGTCACCGCGATCGCCAGACGCTACCCCAACCTGCCGATCCAGATCGGCGGCGGTATCCGCTCGCTGGAAACCATCGAGCATTACGTCAAAGCCGGCGTGAGCTACGTGATCATCGGCACCAAGGCGGTAAAAGACCCAGCCTTCGTCGCCGAAGCCTGCCGCGCGTTCCCGGGCAAGGTGATCGTCGGCCTGGATGCCAAGGACGGTTTTGTCGCCACCGACGGCTGGGCTGAAATCAGCACGGTGCAGGTGATCGACCTGGCCAAGCAGTTCGAAGCTGATGGTGTGTCCGCCATCGTTTATACCGACATCGCCAAAGACGGCATGATGCAGGGCTGCAACGTGCCGTTCACCGCCGCGCTGGCCGCTGCGACGAAAATCCCGGTGATCGCCTCTGGCGGTATCCACAACCTGGGTGACATCAAGTCGCTGCTGGACGCCAAAGCGCCCGGCATCATTGGCGCCATTACAGGCCGCGCGATTTATGAGGGCACGCTGGATGTAGCCGAAGCACAAGCCTTCTGTGATGGCTACGCGGCCAGCTCCAAGTCGTAAGCTGCAAGCTGCAAGTTAAAGCCGATCTGCTTCTACTTGCAGCTTGTAGCTCAAAGCTTGCAACTCTTATCGGAGATAAGCCTATGGCTTTAGCCAGACGCATCATCCCTTGCCTGGACGTCGACAACGGTCGCGTGGTCAAGGGCGTCAAGTTCGAGAACATCCGTGATGCCGGCGACCCGGTGGAAATCGCCCGTCGCTACGATGAACAGGGTGCCGATGAAATTACCTTTCTCGACATCACTGCCAGCGTCGACGGCCGCGATACCACTTTGCACACCGTCGAGCGCATGGCCAGCCAGGTGTTTATCCCGCTGACCGTGGGCGGCGGCGTGCGCACCGTGCAAGACATCCGCAACCTGCTCAATGCCGGCGCGGACAAGGTCTCGATCAACACCGCTGCGGTGTTCAACCCTGAGTTTGTCGGCGAAGCCGCGCAGCACTTCGGCTCGCAATGCATCGTGGTCGCCATCGACGCCAAGAAAGTGTCCGGCCCCGGCGAAACCCCGCGCTGGGAGATCTTCACCCACGGCGGGCGCAAACCGACCGGGCTGGACGCGGTGGAGTGGGCGATGAAGATGGAAGCCCTCGGCGCCGGTGAAATCCTGCTGACCAGCATGGACCAGGACGGCATGAAAAACGGCTTCGACCTGGGCGTAACCCGCGCCATCAGCGATGCCCTGGGCATCCCGGTGATCGCCTCCGGCGGTGTCGGCAACCTGCAGCACTTGGCCGATGGCGTCATCGAAGGGCATGCCAGCGCGGTGCTGGCGGCGAGTATTTTCCATTTTGGCGAATACACCGTCCCCGAGGCCAAGGCTTACATGGCGGCGCGCGGTATCGTCGTTCGTTAAACGGACGACGTGATAACCGCTTCGCGGGCTTTGGACTCCAGCGCGGACAGGGGCCTGCAATTGATTTGGCATTCTCGTGCTGGCGGGTATTCACTCCAGTACACGCTGTTGCCATCGGTGTAGCTGATGCTGGAAGAGATTTGCGTGTTGTTCTCACGCAACAATCGGTACTCACTTTGTATCAAGTACACCGCAATGGTTTTGTGGGCTGGCACCGTCGCGCTGATCTCAATGGACGTCGAGCTTGTCCACCCCTGCGTGGAGGTTTCGGTGTGAGTGAGACTTTTGTTGAACTTTGCCGAAAATTTGATTGAGGAGGCCAGTGGAGTGATGCTGAACTGCCATTCGCTCCCGATCTCTATGGCCGTGGTACGAGTAAAGGTTTCAAGCTGTGATCCGTTTTGCCCGTTGGTCGCGACCCACTTCAGGGTCTGCGTTGCGGAGCTTTGGTTCCGACCAAATCCGACGCGCAGATACTTATCGGTTCTTTCCAGACGATAAGTCGGCGATGAGCGCAGTTGTTCGACGGGGCTCAGGTGGGGATCTTTGACTGTGAACCACGGGAGCGTGGACATGTGAGTGACCTCGGCCTTTTCATGGGGCGAGGGAATGGAGTGGTCAGTCAAGTGTGGGGCTGGCGGGGAAGGGTTGACCTGAAGCGGGATACGCATTCGTAACGAGTAGGCCGCAATATGCTGGTCCGGCCTTGCATAGCTGTCGGCCCCGACAAAGGTACCTGGCGAAAGGTAAATTTCGCCCTGTGCGGCGCCAGGTGGTGTGATGTTCCAGGCACTGAAGCTCATCGCGGCGTTGCTGCCTCTGTCGTTCCAGATAAGGTCGCTGATGTAGGAGGCTATGACCAGGTCAGCTCTGACACAGCGAATGGCGTTGCGCGAGGGCTTCTGGTAACCCCGGGTGGTCACAAAGCCGAGCGCCAAATAACCTTCAGGCGCTACCGGGCGCCACACTGCACCGTCCTCGTAGGCTTTGGAATCTATATCGTTCCAGACCAGCTCGTATTCATCAGGCGGGCTGAGTGCTTTGCCTTTAACCCGGGCTTCTTCGCTGTTCGGATCACCTTCGCCAACTACCGCGACCACTTTCTTTCCGCTGATTTGGTGGTTGCCATACTGACCGATCACCACATCGCCCAGCGGAAAATAGCCTTTGAGAAACTCGGGGTTTGGCACCGGGCGCCAAAATGCACCCGGGCTCGCATTCGTTGAACCATTGCTATCCCAAAGCCATTGGAATTGGGAGGTGAAATTGATTAACAGATTTCCATATTTTATTGACTCCATGGGGATGTCCTTTTCGCAGAAGTAGAGTTGGGGAGGGCCGGCCGTCGTGGCGTGATCTGGTCCCTCTGTATCAGACGGTCAGCGCGTTCCGAACGGACAAGCCTCAAGACTCCACTATTGAGCACAGAGCGCCGGGGATGTAGTCGTTATGTAGGCACTGCAAGCGCGCGGGTTCGTCGTTCGGTAAACGCTGCTGGACAGCATGGCGGGGTCGCGGCACTCTCTGCGCTTGCCATGGATTCCGGTAGCCTTCATGTTCAAACACCTGCTGCTCGTCCTCGTCAGTTCCTCCATGCTCATGGCGGCTACGGCGCACGCCGACGAATCGCCTGCCACCTCCCTGGTGCTGCTGACGGAAAATTTCCCGCCTTACAACATGGCGAAAAACGGCAAGAATTTCGCCAGGGACGAGAACATCGAAGGCATCGCCGTGGATATCGTGCGGGAAACCTTCAAGCGCGCCGGCATTGCCTACAACCTCACCCTGCGTTTTCCTTGGGAGCGAATCTACAAACTCGCCCTGGAAAAGCCTGGCTATGGTGTGTTCGTCATGGCCCGTTTGCCGGACCGTGAAGCCTTGTTCAAATGGGTCGGCCCCATCGGCCCGGACGATTGGGTGCTGCTGGCCAAGGCTGACAGCAAGATCCAGTTGGAAGGCCTGCAGCAGGCGCGCCGCTACAGGATTGGCGCCTACAAAGGCGATGCCATTGCCGAGAGCCTGGACAAGCAGGGGCTCAAGCCGGTTGTCGCCTTACGTGACCAGGATAATGCGCAAAAGCTCATGGAGGGCCAGATCGACCTGTGGGCCACCGGCGATCCTGCTGGCCGTTACCTGGCGCGCCAGGTGGGGGTGAACGGGCTCAGGACGGTGTTGCGGTTCAACAGCGCGCAGCTTTACCTGGCGTTGAACAAGGATGTGCCGGACGAAGTGGTTGCCAGGCTCCAGGCTGCGCTGGATGAATTACGCAAGAGTGGTCGTGTAGACGAAATCATGGCGCGTTACCTCTGAAGTGGGCAGTTCCGAAGAATAAACGCGGTCAAAAATGTGGGAGGTGGCTTGCCCCCGATGGCAGCAGATCAGCCAATACATGTTCAGCTGACACACCGCTATCGGGGGCAAGCCCCCTCCCACATTGGATTTTCGCCACTTGATTTAGCGGTAAATGCCGTCTTTGCCGTGCCCGGCCATCGCCCGGTTACTGCGCACGCTGATCATCAACTTGATATCGATCCACTCCACACCCTGCGCCTTGAGCTTGGGCAATTCGCGCTCCAGCACCGCCAGGGTCTGTGGGTAAGGGTGTCCGATCATCACCGCCGAGCCCTGTTTATGCGCCAGCTTGATTGCGGTCTGCAGTTGCGTGGTAATTGCTGCCTCGGTGCGCTCGTCATCCAGGAAGACATCCCGCGAAACATGCGCCAGCCCGATCTTCTGCGCCTCGGCGGCGGCAACGGTCTGTGCGCTGGTACGGCTGTCCACAAAGAACTTGTGGCGCCGCTGCAGCTCGCCCATTAACCACGCCATTGCCTGTGGCTGCGCCGTCATGCGGCTGCCCATATGGTTATTGATGCCGGCGGTGTAGGGCACGGCCGCGAATGCGGCGTCCAGGCGCTTGCCCAGCTCTTCGATCGACAGCTCGGGGTGCCAGGCAAACGGACCGGTGGCCGGATCCATGGGCATGTGCAGGATGACGATCTTGCCGGCCTTGTGGGCCTCGCGGGCGAATTCGGCGGCATGAGGGGTGTCAGGCATGATCGCGGTGGTGACCGGCCCAGGCAGGGCCAGCACGCGACGATCCCTGGGCAGGTTTTGCCCGAGGTCGTCGATGATCAGGGTGAGATAGGCCTTGTGCGGCTCGCCGGCCGGCGTCGCTTGCGCGAATCCGGCCAGGCTGCACAGCAAGGCGATGGTCAGGGCAAAGCGCATATCAACGGCTGCGCGTGATGCTCAGGCCCTTGAGCAGGCTCAGCGCCTGGGCCAACTGGTAATCGTCGTCCTGCGGCATCGGTTTGGCTTTGGCGCCACTGCCGGTCGGCTGGTCGGCGCCGCCGTTGCCATTGCCCAGGTGGCCTTGCAGGTCCGCCTCTTTGTAGTACTCGCTGTCGATCTCGTTGGTGATCCTGGCCTTGCGCACTTCGATGTCCGGCACGATGCCCTGCGCCTGGATCGAGCGACCATTAGGCGTGTAGTACAGCGCCGTGGTGATCTTCAACGCACGCTCGTTATTGAGCGGCAACACGGTTTGCACCGAGCCTTTACCGAAGCTGGTGGTGCCCATCAGCACGCCGCGCTTCTGGTCCTGCAGGGCACCGGCAACGATCTCCGAGGCCGAGGCGCTGCCGCCGTTGATCAGCACGGCCAGCGGCACGTTCTCGCTCAGATCGTTGCCGGTGGCCGAGAAGCGCAGCTCGGAATTGGCGATGCGGCCCTTGGTGTAGACGATCAGGCCCTTGGTGATGAAGTGGTCGACCACTTCCACCGCCGATTGCAACACGCCACCCGGGTTGTTACGCAGGTCGAGCACGATGCCGTTGAGCTTCTTGCCATTGTCCTTGCGCAGCTTGGCCAGGGCCTTGGCCACTTCGTCGCCGGTCTTGACCTGGAACTGGGTAATGCGGATGTAACCATAGCCCGACTCCAGCAACTGGCTCTTCACGCTCTTGACCGTGATGGTCGCGCGGGCCAGGGTCACGTCAAACGGGTTGCCGCCGTCGCGCACCAGGGTCAGGGTGATTTTCTGGCCGAGCTTGCCGCGCATTTTGTCGACGGCTTCGGTCATGGATTGGCCACGGGTCGGCTGGCCGTTGATCTTGACGATCAGGTCACCGGCCTGGATGCCGGCCTTGGACGCCGGGGTATCGTCGATGGGCGAGACCACTTTGATCTGGCCGTCTTCGGAGCCCACTTCGATACCCAGTCCACCGAATTCACCGCTGGTGCTTTCCTGCAGTTCAGCGAAGTCTTCGGGGCCCAGGTAGGCCGAATGCGGGTCGAGGTTGCTGAGCATGCCCTTGATGGCATTTTCCAGCAGGGTCTTGTCGTCTACGGGTTCGACATAGGCAGCCTTGATCCGGTCCATGACCTCGGCAAAGGTGCGCAGCTCGTCCAGCGGCAACGGCGCCTTGGTGGTCGCGGCCATTGCAGCGGGTGCAGCCTGGTCGGCAAAAGCCAGAGGCGCGCCGATCACCAGGGCGATCGTCAGGGCCAGCGATGTGAGGCGGGACAAATGCAGCATGTCGAACGAACTCCTAATGTAGATGCGACCCTATCCTTGGGATCGGCACCATTGTGCAGGGTCGCTCGGGCGGCCCTGCTGACGAATAGCGAAGTACAGCGCCGGGGTGTCCTGGCCACCACTGTTACCGACAGTGGAGATGGATTCACCGGCTTTTACCACATCACCTGCCGACTTGAGTAACGTCTGATTGTGGCCGTAAAGGCTCAAATAGCCATTACCGTGGTCAAGAATCACCAGCAAACCGGCCCCGCGCAGCCAATCGGCAAACACCACGCGCCCGCCGTGGACGGCGTGGACCTGGCTGCCCGCAGAGGCGCTGATCATCACACCATCCCACTTGGCACGGGTATCATCGCCGCGGGTTTCACCGAAGCGTGCCAACAGTCGACCATCAACCGGCCATGGAAGTTTGCCGCGGGCTGAAGCAAAAGGCCCGCCGAATGACTCGCCGCTGCTGGAAACCAGCGGGCCAGGCTCTGCATGCGCCGGTTTGCGCGGGGCCGGCGCATCGCTGGTGGCAGCCAGTTCGGCCTCACGCTGGCGCTTTTTTTCGGCTTCCTGCTGGGCGATCAGCGCTTTTTGCCGCGCTTCTTCGGCCTCGCGTGCCTGGCGCGCCAGGGTTTCTTCGATAGTCTTGAGCACTTTGGCCAGGTCAGCCTGGTCCTGCTCGCGGGCCTGGAGCTTGGCGTCGCGGGCTTTTACGTCATCGTTGAGTTTGGCCAGGGCTTGCTGGCGTTCCTTGCGGACCTTGTCCAACTCGTTGCGCTGGGTGTCGAGCGCGGTCTTCTGGTCGAGCAGTTGGGCCTGCTGATCATTGATCTCCTGCTCGACATTGGCCAACTGGCGCAGCGTTTCGTTAAAGCCCTTCAACTGCGCCAGGCGCGCCTGGCTCAGGTAATCGTAATAGGTGAGGGTGCGGGCAAATTTTTCCGGGTTCTGCTGGTTGAGCAGCAGTTTGAGATATTCCTGGCGGCCGCTCTGGTAGGCGGCGCGGGCCTGGATCGCGATCAGGCGTTGCTGTTCAACGCGTGCGCTCTGGAGTTTTTTTTTCTCAGCGTCGAGTCGCTCCAGTTCCGACTCGCTCTTCTTTAGTTCTTTTTGCAGCTCCTGGACCTGCTTCTCCAGCTTGCCCATTTCGGTTTCCGTGCCGCGCAGGTCTTTCTGCACGCCGGACTTTTCTTCCTGGAGCTTGCCGAGCAGTTTTTTCAGCTCGGTAATGTCCTGACGCGTAGCGTCCAACTGTTGTTGGGTTTGTGCACGCTCATCGGCAAATGCCGGTTGGAGCAGGCAGACAAGAGCGAGGGTAATCAAGGCGCGAAGCATAGAGGCGGGCGACACCAGGGGAAAGGGACGCTCTAGTATGCCCGCCAAGCGCCGCAAAAAAAACGTCCAATTGGGGCGGGCGGGCAAGATAGGTGCCGAGTGGTGGTGGTATGGCAAAAAGATATCTTCCAAACACCGAAGGGCCAATGTGGGAGGGGGCTTGCCCCCGATAGCGGTGGACCAGTCACATAAGTGTTGACTGACACTCCGTCATCGGGGGCAAGCCCCCTCCCACATTGGATCTACCGTGTTGTTTAAATCAGACCAGGATTGAAGTGCCAGTCATTTCCTTCGGCTTTTCCAGCCCCATCAGCATCAGCATGGTCGGCGCCACATCCGCCAATACGCCGCCGTTACGCACTTTGAAATCGCGCTTGCCGACGTAGATGAACGGCACCGGCTCGGTGGTGTGGGCTGTGTGGGCCTGGCCGGTGGACTCGTCGGACATTTGCTCGCAGTTGCCGTGGTCGGCGGTGATCAGCGCTTCGCCACCGACGTTGTCCAGGGCATCGACGATGCGGCCCACGCACAGGTCCAGGCACTCCACGGCCTGGGTGGCCGCTTCCAGGTTGCCGCTGTGGCCGACCATGTCGCCGTTGGCGTAGTTGACCACGATGACGTCATAACGCTGATGCTCGATGGCATCGACGATTTTGTCGGTGACTTCCGGCGCGCTCATTTCTGGCTGCAGGTCGTAGGTGGCGACTTTTGGCGATGGGATCAGGATGCGTTCTTCACCCGGGAACGGCTCTTCGCGGCCACCGGAGAAGAAGAAGGTCACGTGGGCATATTTTTCGGTTTCGGCGATGCGCAGTTGCGTCTTGCCGTTTTTCGCCAGGTAATCGCCCAGCACGTTTTCCAGGCTGCCCGGCGCGAATGCCGAAGGGGCCGGGATGTTGGCGGCGTATTGGGTAAGCATTACGAACTCGGCTTTCGGCTGGCGTGCGCGGTCGAAATCCTTGAAACCGGCGTCGACAAACACATGGCTCAGTTCACGGGCACGGTCGGCGCGGAAGTTCATGAACACCACGGCGTCGCCGTCTTCGACTTTCACCGGCTCACCGATGGTGGTGGCCTTGACGAATTCATCGCTCTCGCCACGCGCGTAGGCGGCTTCCAGGCCTTGCTGGGCAGTGGCGGCGTTGAATTCGGCCTGACCGTCGACGATCAGGTTGTAGGCTTGGGCCACGCGGTCCCAGCGGTTGTCGCGGTCCATGGCAAAGTAACGGCCTACCAGGCTGGCGATGCGGCCTTTGCCCAGGGCGGCGAACGTGGCGTCCAGCAGTTCGATGGACGACTGCGCGCTTTTGGGCGGGGTGTCGCGACCATCAAGGAAGGCGTGCAGGTAGATCTTGTCGGCACCGCGCTTGAAGGCCAGTTCGGCCATGGCGATCAGGTGGTCCTGATGGCTGTGTACGCCGCCATCCGAGAGCAGGCCCATGAAGTGCACGGCCTTGCCGGCGGCGACGGCTTTATCCACCGCCGCGCAAATGGTCGGGTTCTCGAAGAACTCGCCATCGCGGATCGCTTTGGTCACGCGGGTGAAGTCCTGATAGACCACTCGTCCGGCGCCGAGATTCATGTGGCCGACTTCCGAGTTGCCCATCTGGCCGTCCGGCAGGCCCACGTCCATGCCGGAGCCTGAGATCAGGCCGTTGGGCACGGTGGCGGTGAGGCGGTCCAGCACAGGCTTGCGGGCGGCGTACACCGCGTTGTCGTGGTGGCTTTCACTGTGTCCGAAGCCATCGAGAATTATCAGGACCAAAGGTTTAGGCGTGGTAGTCATAGATCCTCTCGCGGCGTTAATAAAGGAAGGCAATGGAAAAGTGAGTGGCAGTTTAAAGCGAAGTTCCAACCGCGTCACCGCTTTACGGGGGTTGGCCGCCCCCGACGGCTGTGTATACTTACCGCCATTTTAACGCCCTGGAACCTCCTTGATGGTTGATCACCTGATTGCATTTGCCACTGCCCACTATCTGCTCGTGGGTGCCTTCGTCATCCTGCTGGCGCTGCTGATCGCTCACGAATTGAGCCGTGGTGGCCGCAGCCTGAGTACATCGGAGCTGACCGCGCTGGTCAACAAGGATGAGGCCGTTGTCGTGGATATTCGCTCGGCCAAGGATTTCGCCGCCGGCCATATCGTCGGCGCCCTGAACATTCCCCAGGACAAGCTGATCGCGCGCTTGGCCGAACTGGAGAAATACAAGGCCAAGACTATTATCCTGGTCGACGCCCAAGGCCAGCACTCCGGCACTCACGCCCGCGAGATGCTCAAGTCCGGCTTCACCGCTGCCAAGCTGTCCGGTGGTATCAGCAGCTGGCGTGGCGATAACCTGCCGTTGGTGAAGTGATATGAGCCAGGTTGTCGTGTATTCCAGCGATTATTGCCCTTTTTGCATCCGAGCCAAGCAGTTGCTCCAGAGCAAGAAGGTGGCCTTCGAAGAAATCAAGGTCGACGGCAAACCTCAAGTGCGCGCTGAAATGGCCCAGAAGGCTGGCCGCACGTCGGTCCCGCAGATCTGGATCGGCAGCCGGCATATCGGTGGTTGCGACGACCTGTTCGCCCTGGAGCGCGCCGGTAAACTCGACGCGCTGCTGTCCGCCTAACCCCTAAAAGACCCCAAGATAAAGAAGGATCTGCGATGACTGACCAACAGAACCCCGAAGCAGCGCAAGACCAAGGCCCACAGTTTTCGCTGCAGCGCATCTACGTGCGTGACCTGTCGTTCGAAGCGCCGAAAAGCCCGGCGATCTTTCGCCAGGAATGGACCCCAAGCGTCGCGCTGGACCTGAACACTCGCCAGAAATCCCTGGAAGGTGACTTCCACGAAGTCGTGCTGACCCTGTCGGTCACCGTCAAGAACGGCGAAGAAGTGGCCTTCATCGCTGAAGTGCAGCAGGCCGGTATCTTCCTGATCCAGGGCCTGGACGAAGCGTCCATGAGCCACACCCTGGGCGCGTTCTGCCCGAACATCCTGTTCCCGTATGCTCGTGAGACCCTGGACAGCCTGGTCACCCGTGGCTCGTTCCCGGCGCTGATGCTGGCGCCGGTGAACTTCGATGCCCTGTACGCCCAAGAGCTGCAGCGCATGCAACAGGAAGGTGCGCCGACGGTTCAGTAAGTCGATGCGGTAAAAAAATGCGGGAGGGGGCTTGCCCCCGATTGCGGTGGGTCAGCTACAGGTATGCTGGCTGATACACCGCCATCGGGGGCAAGCCCCCTCCCACATTTGCTATGTGTGTTACTTGAAACCGAGTTGGCGCCAGCCTTCGTAGACGGCGACGGCGACGGTGTTGGACAGGTTCAGGCTGCGGCAGCCCTCGCGCATCGGCAAGCGCAGGCGATGGCCATCAGGCAGGGCATCGAGTACCTCGGCCGGCAGGCCGCGGCTCTCCGGGCCGAACAGAAACGCGTCGCCCTCGGCAAAGCTGGCATCATGAAAAGGCCGCGAGCCCTTGGTGGTGAACGCGAACACACGTGGCTGGCCCAGGCTGTCCAGGCAACTGGCCAGGTCGGCGTGGCGCTGGAGGGTGGCGTACTCGTGGTAATCCAGTCCGGCGCGACGCAGGCGTTTATCGTCCATGTCGAAGCCCAGCGGTTCGATCAAATGCAGGTGGCAGCCACTGTTGGCGCACAGCCTGATAACGTTGCCGGTATTCGGCGGAATTTCTGGTTGAAAAAGGATGACGTGAAACATGCACGGCTCCGAAGGCAAAGATGCGCTGCATTCTACCCCCGAAGACGACCCAAGGCCGAAGCTATTGCCCAGGGTATTGGGCTCACTGGCGATCGTCGGCTTGATGGTGGGCTTGATGATCGGGCGCCTGACCACCCCGCAACCGGTCGAGTTGCAACAGGTAGAGCCTGTGGCGGACGGTGTGGTGGTGTGGTTCAACCGCGAGCCCAAGCTGCACGGCGAGCATATCGACGGCACCGTGGCGCTGCTGTTCGACGCGCAAGGCAAGGTCACCGCAGGGCGACTCAAGGTCAATGACAAGGATGTGAACTGGCGGGTGCGCAAGACCGACGGGGGTTTGCTGCTCAACCTGGTGGCGGCCCGGCCATTGCGTGGGGAGTGGAAGGGCCAGGAGGTCGATGACCGCTGGCGGCTGGAGATCCATCTCCATGAGCAATAAAAGAGGGAGGTCCCGGCCTGCCTGTACCAGGGCTCCCAAAACGGGGTGAAGCCAGGGGCTTCGGTGTTAAAGAGGGGATTCTCGGCCTGCCTGTACCAAGGTCCCCGAAACTGGGTAGTACCAGGGTTATTGCAGGGGGCGTGCCAGAGTTTGCAATTAGCCCCATAAAAACTTGCAAGAAAGCGCAAAGCCCCGGAATTCGGGGCTTTGGCGGTTTCAGCTGTCGAGAATTCTTCAGCGATAACGATCTTTCAGGTACCGGGCCCGTGCCCAATGCCGGTTCATGGTGCATTGAAGCAGTGCACAACCCTCAAATCTTGTGAAGATCCAAATGTGGGAGGGGGCTTGCCCCCGATAGCGGTGCATCAGCCAGCCTATCTGTAGCTGACCGACCGCCATCGGGGGCAAGCCCCCTCCCACATTGGATTTTCAGTGGCTCAGAGAGCGATGATCAGGCGTCGTCGCTGTCGTCGTCATCCCCGCCATCCACCTTCATCCCCAGTTCCTTGATCTTGCGCGTGAGGGTGTTACGCCCCCAACCCAGCAGCACGGCGGCATCGCGGCGGCGGCCGGCGGTGTGCTTGAGCGCGGTCTCGATCATGATCCGCTCGAACGCCGGTACAGCGCTGTCGAGCAGGTTCGACTGGCCGCGTGCCAGGGCCTGGTCGGCCCATTGACGCAGCGCCTGTTCCCAGTTGGTCACTGGGGCCGAGTCCTGCGGCAGGCTCAGCAGCTCCGGCGGCAGGTCGCTGATGTGCACTTCGCGCCCGGACGCCATCACCGTGATCCAGCGGCAGGTGTTCTCCAGCTGGCGTACGTTACCGGGCCATGGCAGGTGCTTGAGGTATTCCTCGGTCTCGCTTTTGAGCAGCTTCGGCTCCACGGCCAGTTCCTGGGCGGCGCGGCTGAGGAAGTGGCGGGCGAGGGTGGGGATGTCTTCGCGGCGGTCCGACATGCGCGGGATATGGATGCGGATCACGTTGAGGCGGTGGAACAAGTCCTCACGGAATTTGCCGGCGTGCACCAGGGTTTCCAGGTTCTGGTGCGTGGCTGCGATGATGCGTACATCCACCTTGACCGGCGTGTGGCCGCCCACCCGATAGAACTCGCCGTCCGCCAGCACCCGCAGCAGGCGGGTCTGGGTATCGGCCGGCATGTCGCCGATTTCGTCGAGGAACAAGGTGCCGCCGTCTGCCTGTTCAAAGCGCCCACGGCGCAGGTTGGCCGCGCCGGTGAACGCACCTTTTTCATGGCCGAACAGCTCGGACTCCATCAAGTCCTTCGGGATAGCGGCCATGTTCAGCGCAATGAACGGCGAGGCTGCCCGAGGGCTGTGACGGTGCAGGGCGTGGGCCACCAGTTCTTTACCGGTACCCGATTCGCCGTTGATCAGCACGGTGATGTTGGAATGGCTCAAGCGCCCGATGGCACGAAACACTTCCTGCATCGCCGGCGCTTCGCCGATGATCTCCGGGGTGCGGGTCAGGGCCGGCGGGGCTTCCTGGTTCTGTTGCTCCTGGGCGTGCTGGTTGGCGCGCTTGACCAGCGCCACCGCCTCATCCACATCGAACGGCTTGGGCAGGTACTCAAAGGCGCCGCCCTGGTAGGACGCAACGGCGCTGTCCAGGTCCGAGTGCGCCGTCATGATGATCACTGGCAGGCGCGGGTGCTGTTCGCGAATGCGCGCCAGCAAGTCCAGGCCGCTGGCGCCGGGCATGCGGATATCGGAGATGATCACGTCCGGCTGCTGGCGAGCCAGGCGGCTCATCACGCCGTCGGCGCTGTCGAAGCTCTGGGTGGTCATGCCTTCCTGTTGCAAGGCTTTCTCCAGGACCCAGCGGATAGAACGGTCGTCATCGACGATCCAGACAGTTTCACTACGGCTCATGTCGTGGGGGCTCCTTGTTCCAATGGCAGGAAGATCGAGAACGTGGTGTGGCCGGGATGGCTCTCACATTCGATCAGGCCCTGGTGCTGGCTGATGATGTTCTGGGTAATGGCCAGGCCCAGCCCGGTACCGTCCGGGCGGCCGCTGACCATGGGGAAGAAGATGGTTTCCTGCAGTTCGGCCGGGATGCCCGGGCCGTTGTCGATGATCTCGACCTTGGTCACCAGGCGATGGCGTACGTGGCCAATGGTGAACTGGCGCAGCGCGCGGGTGCGCAGGCTGATACGGCCCAGGCGCAACTCGTTCTGGCTGCTGATGGCCTGCATGGCGTTGCGCACAATGTTGAGCACCGCCTGGATCATTTGCTCGCGGTCGATCAAGACGTCGGGAATGCTCGGGTCGTAGTCGCGCACCAGGGTGATGCAGCCCTGGCTTTCGGCGTCGACCAGTTGGCAGACGCGCTCCAGCACTTCGTGCACGTTGGTCATGGCCAGGGACGGCAGCTTGTTGGAGCCGAGCATGCGGTCCACCAGGTTACGCAGGCGGTCGGCCTCTTCGATGATGACGTTGGTGTAGTCCTTGAGATGCTCCTCCGGCAGCTCGCGGGCCAGCAACTGCGCCGCGCCGCGAATGCCGCCCAGGGGGTTCTTGATCTCATGGGCCAGGCCACGCACCAGCATCTTGCTGGTTTCCTGCTTGGACAGTTGCGCCTCTTCCTTGGTGATGCGCAGCAGGCGGTCGCGAGGGTGCACTTCGAGCAGCAGCAGGGTGGCGCCATTGCTCAGGATCGGCGTCACCGCATAGTCGACGGTCAGCGTCTGCCCGGTCAGGGCGGTGAGCATTGCTTCGCGCTTGGTGAACGGGTGCGCCTGCTCCACGGCCTGGCGCAACGAGCTCAAGGCTTCGGCCGACTCGGTGAACAATTCGCTGATGAACTGCCCATGGCTGCGCTGGCCACTGATCGCCAGGAGCATCTCCGCCGCGGGGTTCATGTACTCAAGGCGCAAGTCGGCATTGAGCAGGATGGTCGCGGTGGTCAGGTTGTCGAGTAACAAACGGTGCAGTGCATCGCTGATGGTCATCGGGACCTCTTTTGGAGCAAGGCGCAGGCTTGAGGCACACGCTGATACAAGGAAAATGCAAAAAACAAACCAAGGCTCCGAAAAGAAGCGTTAAACCCATGAAATAGGGGATTGAGGCGCGAAACTGTGGCGTTCTGCCAGCCTGCTCGGGAAGAATCGAACCAAAATGGGCTGTGGCTGCAGTAGGGGTGCAACCTGTCGCACCAATATAGTGCGACTTGGAGCAGGCTGTCAGGGATGGATGCGATCCAAATGTGGGAGGGGGCTTGCCCCCGATAGCAGGGTGTCAGTCAGCCTATCCATCAACTGAACCACTGCCATCAGGGGCAAGCCCCCTCCCATACTTTTAATTGGGTTTACAGGGCTAGCCTTTGTATATGCACAGCTCGGCGGTGGCGCGGATCATCGCCAGTTGGCGCAGCGGGTCATTCAGTGGCTCATGCACCGCCTCGGCGAGCCACTGCGGGCATTGCGAGTCGGTACGCTGCGGGGTGAAGTCGGCCAGTTGTTGCAGCAGGCGTTTTTGCAGTTCATCCAGCTGCGGGCGAATCTGTTTGACCAGGTCAGGGCGCGGATCGTCGGGGGCCTTGCCCTGGAACTGCCAGTCGGACAGGTGGGTGTATTGCACCAGTTTGTTTGCCTCGATCTGCGCTGAGAAAAACTGCTCGGCCGCGGCGGGCTCAAGCTTGTAGCTCGGGGCTTGGGCGATGACGCTGGCGATCACTTCCTGCTCGCGCTTTTTGTCTTCCACAGGCTTGTGGCTATCCCATTTGCTCAGGGCGACCTGGTCGGCAATCTCCAGGCGCTCGGCGATGCTGTTGAGCAAGGGTTCGAGCGTCGGCGGCGCAGCGCTGGCGGTGACGCTGACAAGCATCAAGGCAAATACGAATCGACATTTCAAAGGAGGTCCCCCTGTAGGAGCGAGCTTGCTCGCGAAGGTCGCTAACGATAACGCGTAAATGTTGAAGAAATGCGGTGTCTTGGAGTTTTTCGCGAGCAAGCTCGCTTCTACAGTGGTCTGGGCACCTCGGTGGTCGGCAAAATGCTCGACCGCCACGCCCCGGCCGGCTAACGCCAGGCAAAAAAAAGACCTCCCGCAGGAGGTCTTTTTCATCACGCCACCTTAAGCAGCGCTACCGGATCAGCAGCTGTAGTACAGCTCGTATTCCAGTGGGTGTACGAAGGTGCGAACCTTGATTTCTTCTTCGCTTTTGAGCTCGATGTAGGCATCGATGAAGTCGTCGCTGAATACGCCGCCCTTGGTCAGGAACGCACGGCCCTTGTCCAGCTCTTCCAGGGCTTCTTTCAGGCTGCCGCACACTTGTGGGATCTCTTTGGCCTCTTCAGGCGGCAGGTCATACAAGTTTTTATCGGCAGCGTCGCCAGGGTGGATCTTGTTCTGGATACCGTCCAGGCCAGCCATGACCAGCGCGGCGAAGGCCAGGTACGGGTTGGCTGCCGGGTCCGGGAAGCGGGCTTCGATACGGCGAGCACGCGGGCTGGACACGTAAGGAATACGGATCGAGGCGGAACGGTTACGGGCCGAGTAAGCCAGCATGACCGGCGCTTCGAAACCTGGCACCAGACGCTTGTAGGAGTTGGTCGACGGGTTGGTGAAGCCGTTCAGGGCCTTACCGTGCTTGATGATGCCGCCGATGAAGTACAGGGCGGTGTCGGACAGGCCGGCATAACCTTCGCCAGCGAAGGTGTTCTTGCCTTCTTTAGCGATGGACAGGTGAACGTGCATACCCGAACCGTTATCGCCGTACAGCGGCTTGGGCATGAAGGTAGCAGTACGGCCGTAGGCATCCGCCACGTTGTGTACGCAGTACTTCAGGGTCTGGACTTCGTCAGCCTTGGCGACCAGGGTGTTGAACTTCACACCGATTTCGTTCTGGCCGGCAGTCGCCACTTCGTGGTGGTGAACTTCGATGACCAGGCCCATCTCTTCCATGGCGTTGCACATGGAGGTACGGATTTCGTGGTCGTGGTCGAATGGCGGAACCGGGAAGTAGCCACCTTTGATACCTGGACGGTGGCCTTTGTTGCCGCCTTCGATGTCCTGGTCGGACATCCACGAGCCTTGTTCGGAGAAGATTTTGAACATGGAACCGGAGATGTCGGACTTGAACTTGACCGAATCGAAGATGAAGAATTCAGGCTCCGGGCCCACGAATACGGTGTCGCCGATACCGGTCGACTTCAGGTATTCCTCGGCACGCTTGGCGATCGCACGTGGGTCGCGGTCGTAGCCTTGCATGGTCGAAGGCTCGATCACGTCGCAGACGATGATCAGGGTTGGGTCTTCGGTGAACGGGTCGAGGACGGCAGTGCTGTCGTCCGGCATCAGGATCATGTCGGAGGCTTCGATGCCTTTCCAGCCAGCGATGGAGGAACCGTCGAACATCTTGCCTTCTTCGAAGAAAGCATCATCCAGCGCGTCGCGAGCCGGCATGGTCACGTGGTGCTGAGTACCTTTGGTGTCCGTGAAGCGCAGATCAATCCATTTAACGTCATGATCTTTGATGAGTTGAACCGACTTCGACATGGTGTCCTCCGGGTGGCTTCGGGCTTGGTAGTGGAGTTAGCCCTTAGAATTTGGGTGATGCCGGCGCGGATACTCCGCCAAGGCAACCTGCCTCACAAGAGAGCAAATTGCATGCCAGTGCGCCAACATGGTCTTTTTGCTTCAAAATGGCCCCTATAACGGTGCAAACGGCCAATGGGCGATAAATAGCGCACCGCAATGTAGCGTTATTTGGCGAAAATGACCTGTTTTGGTGCGCTGCACATGCGATGCATATTAACTGGTTAAACCTTGAGCGATTTCCGCTATAATCCGCGCCCCCCTTTTTCAGCAGGCCCGGCGCGCGCTGTTTCCATGAAATTAATCGTTAAAGTCTTCCCCGAGATCACCATCAAGAGCCGACCGGTACGGATGCGTTTCATCCGTCAGTTGGCCAAGAACATCCGTGCCGTGCTCCGCGATCTGGACCCTGCTGTGGTGGTGAACGGCGTGTGGGACAATCTCGAGCTGGAAACCCGCCTGACCGACGCCAAAGCCTTGAAGGACATGACCGAGCGCCTGAGCTGCATGCCGGGTATCGCGCATTTCCTGCAAGTGGACGAGTACCCGCTGGGCGACTTCGACGACATCACCGAGAAGTGCAAGCTGCACTTTGGTGGTGAGCTTGCCGGCAAGATTTTTTCGGTGCGTTGCAAGCGCGCCGGCAAGCATCCGTTCAGCTCCATGGATGTGGAGAAATACGTCGGCAGCAAGCTGCGTCGCGAATGCGGCGCCGCCGGAATTTCCCTCAAAGCGCCGCAAATCGAAGTGCGCATGGAAATTCGCGACCAACGGTTGTTTGTGATCCACAGCCAGCACGACAGCATCGGCGGCTACCCGCTGGGCGCCCTGGAACAGACCCTGGTGTTGATGTCCGGCGGTTTCGATTCCACGGTCGCGGCCTACCAGATCATGCGGCGCGGCCTGATGAGCCACTTCTGCTTCTTCAACCTGGGCGGTCGTGCACACGAATTGGGCGTGATGGAAGTGGCGCACTTTATCTGGAAGAAGTACGGCAGCTCCCAACGCGTGCTATTTGTAAGCGTGCCGTTCGAGGAAGTGCTGGGCGAAATTCTCGGCAAAGTCGATAACAGTCATATGGGCGTGGTATTGAAGCGTATGATGTTGCGCGCTGCGTCCCGGATCGCCGACCAGTTGCAGATCGATGCGCTGGTGACCGGTGAGGCGATCTCCCAAGTGTCCAGCCAGACGTTGCCGAACCTGTCGTTGATCGACTGCGTGACCGAGAAGCTGGTGCTGCGCCCGCTGATCGCCAGCCACAAGCAGGACATCATCGACCAGGCAGAAGAAATCGGCACCGCCGACTTTGCCAAGCATATGCCCGAGTATTGCGGGGTCATTTCGGTGAACCCCAAGACCCACGCCAAGCGCAACCGCGTGGAGTATGAAGAACAACAGTTCGACATGGCGATTCTGGAGCGTGCGCTCGAGAACGCCAAACTGGTCCCGATCGATCGCGTCATCGACGAGCTGGGCCAGGATGTGCAGATCGAAGAAGTCAGCGAAGCCCTGGCCGGCCAGATCATCGTCGACATCCGTCACCCGGATGCCGCCGAAGACGAGCCGCTGGAGATTCCTGGCATCGACGTACAAACGCTGCCGTTTTATGCATTGAACGCGCGTTTCAAGGAACTGGATGACAGCCGTCAGTACCTGCTGTATTGCGACAAAGGCGTGATGAGTCGCCTGCATGCCCACCATTTGCTCAGTGAGGGACATGCCAATGTGCGCGTTTATCGACCGAGCTAAGAGCCCGGGGCTGTTTGCCTGTGGCCTGCGTCACCGGCCCCCCGACTCTGCCGTCAAGCTGTAACGGCAAGGCCTGACTCTACTGTTAATCGCTGCCACGACCTGTCAGCACACCGAATCCTCTGATCGAGATACACAAGTGATCGAAAATCTACGTAACATCGCCATCATTGCTCACGTTGACCATGGTAAAACCACCCTGGTAGACAAACTCCTGCGTCAATCCGGCACCCTGGAGCGCAACGAGCTCAACGACGAGCGCGTGATGGACTCCAACGACCAGGAAAAAGAGCGCGGTATTACCATCCTGGCGAAAAACACCGCCATCAACTGGAACGGCTACCACATCAACATCGTGGACACCCCGGGCCACGCCGACTTCGGCGGCGAAGTTGAACGCGTAATGTCGATGGTCGACTCCGTTCTGCTGCTGGTTGACGCTCAAGACGGCCCTATGCCGCAAACCCGTTTCGTGACCAAGAAGGCGTTCGAAGCCGGCCTGCGTCCGATCGTGTGCATCAACAAGGTTGACCGTCCAGGCGCGCGTCCGGACTGGGTTCTGGACCAGATCTTCGACCTGTTCGACAACCTCGGCGCTACCGAAGAACAACTGGATTTCCAGGTTATCTACGCCTCGGCCCTGAACGGCATTGCCGGTCTGGAACACACCGCCATGGCTGAAGACATGACCCCGCTGTACCAGGCCATCGTTGACCACGTTCCACCACCGAAGGTTGACCGTGACGGTCCGTTCCAGATGCAAATCTCGGCACTGGACTACAACAGCTTCCTGGGTGTTATCGGCGTTGGTCGTATCGCGCGTGGCAGCGTCAAGCCGAACACCCCGGTTGTTGCCATCGGCGCCGACGGCAAGAAGCGCAACGGTCGCATCCTGAAGCTGATGGGTCACCACGGCCTGCACCGTATCGACGTTGAAGAAGCCTTCGCCGGCGACATCGTGTGCGTCAGCGGTATGGACTCGCTGTTCATCTCCGACACCCTGTGCCAGCCGGACACCGTCGAGGCGATGAAGCCTCTGACCGTCGACGAGCCAACCGTTTCCATGACCTTCCAGGTAAACGACTCGCCGTTCTGCGGTAAGGAAGGCAAGTTCGTGACCTCCCGTAACATCAAGGAGCGTCTGGACAAAGAGCTGCTGTACAACGTTGCCCTGCGCGTTGAAGAAGGCGACTCGGCCGACAAGTTCAAGGTCTCCGGCCGTGGTGAGCTGCACCTCTCGGTACTGATCGAAACCATGCGTCGCGAAGGCTTCGAAATGGGTGTTGGTCGTCCGGAAGTGATCATCCGTCAGGTTGACGGCGTGAAGCAGGAACCGTTCGAAAACGTCACCATCGACACCCCTGAAGAATCCCAGGGCAAGGTCATGGAAGAGATGGGCCTGCGTAAGGGCGACCTGACCAACATGGTGCCGGATGGCAAAGGCCGTGTACGTCTGGAATACAACATCCCTGCGCGTGGTCTGATCGGTTTCCGTAACCAGTTCCTGACCCTGACCAACGGTGCTGGCATCCTGACCTCGATCTTCGATCGCTACGACACCATGAAGTCCGGTGACATGTCCGGTCGTCAGAACGGTGTTCTGGTATCGGTAGAAACCGGCAAGGCGCTGACCTACTCCCTGGAAACTCTCCAGGCGCGTGGCAAGCTGTTCGTTGAACACGGTCAAGAGATCTACAACGGTCAGATCGTTGGTCTGAACAGCCGTGACAACGACATGGGCGTCAACCCAACCAAAGGCAAGAAGCTCGACAACATGCGTGCTTCGGGTAAAGACGAAACCATCGCTCTGGTTCCACCTGTTCGCTTCACCCTGGAACAGGCCCTGGAATTCATCCAGGACGACGAGCTGTGTGAAGTCACGCCTAAGTCGATCCGCCTGCGTAAGAAGATCCTGGACGAAGGCGAGCGTACCCGCGCTGCCAAGAAAGCCAAGAACTGAGTTAACTCAGGCTGAATGAAAAACGCCCCCGGTCGAAAGGCCGGGGGCGTTTTTTTATGCCTGCTGTTTGTGTGGTGGCTGTGCCGGCCCTATCGGGGGCAAGCCCCCTCCCACACTTGAATGTGTTCACAGATCAAAATGTGGGAGGGGGCTTGAACTGGTCAAGTAATCTTGGACACTGATTAAGGTTCACGCCGCCAACCTTTCC
>NZ_KZ477994.1 GCF_002837185.1 Pseudomonas fluorescens
ATGGGCCATCCATGGCCCAGTGCGGCTAACCCGGCGTCCTGCCGGGTTACCCACGGATTCAAGCCTGCGTTCGGCCAGCGTGGTTTAACGGGGCGCCTGAGATCAAGATCAAAAGCCAGATCAAGATCAAGGGCGACTCGCTTCGCATCGTGGTTACCGACTCGCTGCGCATCGTGGTTACGGTTGGGCGCTGCAGCGTTGTGTAGATACCTATGGCTGTCAGGTGCCAGCGGGTGCATCCGGCACGTGCGGCAGCGGCGTACCCTTGGGCCACAGCATCCAGATCTGTCCCTGTTGCTTCATGTTCCCCGCCAACTCGCCTGCTGCGTCGCCCGTGCCCCAGAACAGGTCTGCCCGCACTTCTCCGGTGATTGCGCCGCCGGTGTCCTGGGCTGCCACGGGCCTTGCGATCGGCGAGCCGTCGGGTTTGGTGGTGGACAACCACAACAAACTCCCCAGCGGAATCACCTTGCGGTCCACCGCCACGCTGTATCCCGCCGTTAATGGCACATTCAGCGAGCCGCGCGGCCCTTCATTGCTGTCGGGGCGGGCGCTGAAGAACACATAGCTGGGGTTGCTCGCCAGCAGCTGCGGGATGCGCTGCGGGTGTGCCTTGGCCCAGGCGCTGATCGCGCCCATGCTCACGTCTTCTTTTTTCAGCTCGCCGTGCTCGATCAGCCAGCGACCGATAGGGCGATAGGGATAACCGTTCTGGTCGCCATAACCCACACGCAGTTGACGCCCATCGGCCAGTTGAATACGCCCGGAGCCCTGAATCTGCAGGAACTGCAGGTCCATCGGGTCGGTCAGCCAGGCTATCGGCTTGGCGCTCGAGCCCTGGTCGTTGATGGTGCCGGCGTCGTCATACGGCTTGAGCACGCGGCCCTCCAGGCGACCGCGCAGGCGTTTGCCCTTGAGTTCCGGGTAGATTGATTCCAGGTTGACGATAATCAGGTCGTCCGGCACGCCATACACCGGCACATGCGCGGTGGCGGTTTCGGTGAGGCTGCCGGGGTAGACCGGCTCGTAGTAGCCGGTGATCAGGCCGTTCGGTGTGTTGTCGGCTGAACGCAGGCCAAATACATCGAGGCGCTCTTTGAGGAACCCGCGAACCGCCACTGCATCGCCCGGCACGCCGGCTGCGGCTGCGCAAGTCGCACCCCAGACCGGGTCGGCCTTGAGGCGCTGGCAGGCACTGCGCCAGGATTCGAAGCCTGCCAGCAAATCGCTGTCGGAAACGGACGGCAGCGCCTCCCACGGAGCGCTCACATAAGTGGCGACGGCATGGGGTTGGGTGGCTTCTTCTTTGGCAGGCTCTTTGCCCGCGTCCTTGCCCACGTCGCAGCCGGCCAGCAGCGCGATCATCGGCAGAGCCCACGCCAGGCGGCTCCAGGGTTTCCAATTGACATTCATGCACGTAATTCCTGAAGCGATTGCCCGGGCTTTATCGCGTTGGGCAACCCTTATTATTAATAGGGCTATTGGTCTTTACGGACGAGGCGGGGATACTGACCGCCGTTTTCCGTGACCCTGAGCCTCCATGACTTTTAAACATATGACGGTTGTATTGCTGGCCTGCCTGGCTTTGTCCGCCTGCGGCGGTGTTGACCCCAACTCGCCCCTGGGCCAGCGCAAGGCGATCTTCAAGCAGATGCTCAAGACCAGTGAAGACCTGGGCGGCATGTTGCGCGGGCGTATCCCTTTCGACGGCGGCCGGTTTGCCGACGGCGCGGTCAAGCTGGACGCGTTGGCCCATCAACCCTGGCAGCACTTCCCAAGCGTACGTGAAGAGGACCACACCAGTGCCAGGGACGAGGTGTGGCAAAAGCAGGCGCAATTCCAGCAACTGGCCCGCGACCTTGAGGCGGCCACCGGTGAATTGGTGATCGCAAGCCAGGTCCAGCCCTATAAGGCCGACAGCCTTCAACCTGCGGTGCAGAAAGTCGAAGATGCCTGCAGCGCTTGCCATAAGCAGTTCCGGGACCATTGACCGGTTTTACTGGTCGAGTTCTTCCACTGCATCCTGTAACTCCTTGCGCGATTCGGCGAGCTTGTCCTTGCGCTTGTTGATCTTGTCCGCATCGCCTTTTTTCATGGCCTTGTCGAGGTCGGCCTGACGGCGGCTGACTTCGTGCTTGGCATCGAGCACCTTGTTTTCGCGCTCTTTCTTGAGCGATGCGTCAGTGCAGTTGGCGGTGACCTCGCTCAGGGCTTTTTCCAGGCCGGCCTGTTGGGCGCTGTTGCCATGTGCCTTGGCCTGTTCGATCTGGGTACTGATGGCTTGGCGCTTGGCAGCGCAGCCTGTCAGTTGGGAGGCTTCGTCGGCGGCCAACAGCGGCGTGGTCATGAAGCTTGCGGCTGTCAGTAACGCGAGAGGGGCAAGAAATTTCATATAAGGGCTCCAAGGTAGCAATCAGAGGGACGGGCCGGTTTCAAAAACCGTCTATGCCGGCTCCATGTAATATTTCAGCCAATGCCTGTACCTGCGGGTCGCGGAAAAAGGCGCTCAGTTGCGCTGCGCGTCCCGGGCCGATGCCATCAGAGGCCAGCCAGGCTTGGGTGTCTTTGGCGACCAGCGTATGCCAGTCGCCCTCCAGGTTGTTGCGCGCCGCGGGCGGCACCCCCAATGCTTTGAGCCATTGTGCAAAAGGCCGTTTGCGGGCGCTGTGAATACTGTCGAGCACCCGTTCACGGGTGCGTTCGCCGAAGCCATCAATGTTAGCAAGCTCTGCCGCATCCAGGGTTAACCAATCGAGAAAGCCTGCGATTAGACCCGCCTGGATCAATACGTTCCAGGTTTCACGGCCCATATGGGGCAAGGCCAGGCCCTGGTTGCCGCTCAGCCAGGTGAGGCGCGAGAGCAGTTGCTCCTCGCAGCCAGGGTCCAGTTGCCAACAGCTCAAGGCATGGAAGTCGCGAGCATCGGGTACTGGCACTTGCGCTCGGGTCTTGTTGCGCAGGACCACCTCATCAAGCCGGGGAATGACCTGGCCGGCCAGGCTGATGGACACCTGGTCGCCGGGACGGATATCCAGGCTCTGCCAGTTTTTCAGCGAGCCTGCGCTGACCCGCTTGACTTGCCGATCATCCAGCCACACGGGGTCCAGTTCGAGAATCGGTGTGATACGCCCGGTACGCCCGATCCTGAACTGTACCTTGCGCACCAGCGCCAACGCCTTGGTCACCGGGTACTTCCAGGCCACGGCCCAGTAGGGTGCGCTGGCTTTCCAGCGTTTGGCGGGAGCGTGCGCCGCCTGGTGCAACACCACGCCATCGCTGGCGAACGGCAGTGGATAGTTGTACCAATGCATACGCCAACGGGTGGCATCGCTGATGCTGGCGATGGACTGGCTGTACCGCTGGCCGTCGGTAAACCCCCACCGCGCCAGCGTGGCCAGACGCTCGGTGAAGCTGGCCGGCCCCTCGGGCCAGGCCCACACGAACAGCCCGATCCCGCCTGCCTCGGTGTCGCTCAATTGCCGTCGGTTCATCAAGCCAGCCACTTTACTGCGCGCGTTGAGCCCGCCGTGTGCAGACTGTACGTGGCCGTCGAGGCGCCAGTAGAGCTCGCCTTGCAGTACGGCATCGACGGGCTCCGGCAGTTGCTGGACGATACCCGGGATTCTGCGCGCGGACGCTGACCAGTCGTGACCGAGCAGGCCGTCGCCGCGGCTGATGAGTTGGTGCAATTGGCCTTTGCGATACACCAGGGTCACGGCGACTCCGTCGACCTTGGGTTGAATCCATACGTCCTGTCGGGTGCTGAGCCAGTCACCCACCTCGGACGCGTCCAGCAGCTTCTCCAGGCCGGTATGCGCGACCGGGTGGCGGACTGTGCCACGAGCGCTCGCCAGCGGATTGTCAGCCTTGGGTGTGGGTTGCAGTGCACATTTGCGCCAATGGGCCAGGCGACGCCGGGCCTGGTCGTAGAGTTCATCGCTGATGGGGGATTGGCCCTGTCGGTGGTAGACGTCATCCCACTGGTTGACCTGCCTGGCCAACGTGTCGATTTGTGATCGGGCATCATCGGGGCAGTCTTCGGCCCAGGCCCAGCACGGTAGAAAGCTGATCAGAAGAACCATCAACAAGCGCATCGTGAGCATCCTTGCTCGGAAAGGGTGTTCAGCCTAAGTGATCCGCACGGCCACAAAAAAGCCCCGACCGAGCGGGGCTTTTTACCGGGTGTTTCTGCTTGCCTGAACAGGCTGCACAACGCGCCCGGCGCGTCGTTGTTGTCAGTCTCGGCGCCCTGCTTTTACTGGCCCGCGTCGACTTCGGCCTCGGTTTCAACGATTTTGTTGCAACCTTTGAAAAAACCAAAGCCCCGCCGGGCGAACCCGGCGGGGCTTTGGCAGCCGCGAGCGATTACAGACCGGCAGCGGTCCGCAGGTCGTTGGCGCGGTCGGTTTTTTCCCAGGTAAAGGTGGTGAAGGTGTCGTCGCCGACAGTCTTCTGCGCAGGGGTACGACCAAAGTGGCCGTAGGCTGCGGTTTCCTTGTACATCGGGTGCAGCAGGTCGAGCATGGTGGTGATCGCGTAAGGGCGCAGGTCGAAAATCTCACGCACCAACTTGACGATCTTGTCATCGCTGATCTTGCCGGTACCGAAGGTATTCAGCGAGATCGAAGTAGGCTGGGCTACGCCAATGGCGTAGGACACCTGGATCTCGCAACGCTCGGCGAGGCCTGCGGCGACGATGTTCTTGGCCACGTAGCGACCGGCGTAAGCGGCGGAACGGTCAACCTTGGAAGGGTCTTTGCCCGAAAACGCACCGCCGCCGTGGCGGGCCATGCCGCCGTAGCTGTCGACGATGATCTTGCGACCGGTCAGGCCGCAGTCGCCCACCGGGCCACCGATGATGAACTGGCCGGTCGGGTTGATATGAAACTGGGTGTCCTTGGTCAGCAGTTCGGCCGGCAGCACGTGCTTGACGATCAGCTCCATCACGCCTTCGCGCAGGTCTTTGTAGGACACGTCCGGGTTGTGCTGGGTGGACAGTACGACGGCGTCGATACCGACCACCTTGCCGCCGTCGTAGCGGCAGGTTACCTGGGATTTGGCGTCCGGGCGCAGCCACGGCAGCAGCCCGGATTTGCGCGCTTCGGCCTGGCGCTGGACCAGCTGGTGGGAGAAGGTGATCGGCGCGGGCATCAGCACGTCGGTTTCGTTGCTGGCGTAGCCGAACATCAGGCCCTGATCGCCCGCGCCCTGATCTTCAGGCTTGGCGCGGTCGACGCCCTGGTTGATGTCGGGGGACTGCTTGCCGATGATGTTCATCACGCCGCAGGTCGCGCCGTCGAAGCCGACATCGGAGCTGGTGTAGCCGATGTCGGTGATCACGTCACGCACGATCTGTTCCAGGTCGACCCAGGCCGTGGTGGTGACTTCGCCGGCGATGATCGCCACGCCCGTTTTCACCAGAGTCTCGCACGCCACACGGGCGAACTTGTCTTCAGCAATGATGGCGTCCAGCACCGCGTCAGAAATCTGGTCGGCGATTTTGTCCGGATGCCCTTCAGACACGGACTCGGAGGTGAAAAGGGAGTATTCGCTCATCTCGATGTTTTCCTGATATTTACCGATGGTGAGTGTCGCCAGCCGGTCGCTGAAAATGGCGGACCTGAATCTGGAAACCATTACGTAAACCTACATAGAGGCTTTCCCCGGGAACGAGTCCCGCAGCGGTGGCCCAACGGGCCAGATCGTCCTGTTCAAAACCCAGCCAGAGATCACCGCAGGCCTCCTTGGCCCAATTCTGGTTGTGGCTGCATAAATCCGTCACCAGCAGGCTGCCGCCGGGGTGCAACAACCCGGCCATTTGCTTGAGCGCGTCGGCCGGGGCGGCGAAATGGTGCAAGACCATGTTCAGCACC
Organism: Pseudomonas fluorescens; assembly: GCF_002837185.1. Lineage (GTDB taxonomy): Bacteria > Pseudomonadota > Gammaproteobacteria > Pseudomonadales > Pseudomonadaceae > Aquipseudomonas > Aquipseudomonas fluorescens_AM. The sequence goes on from NZ_KZ477994.1 coordinate 5,874, forward strand.
ACGCAATCGGCCTGCAGGTTGGTGTCACTCAGGGCGTCGGCCAGTTGCAGACTGACATTGGCCAACGCTTCGCGCTCACACAACTGGCGGGCCAGTTCGAGCATCGCCGGGCTGTTGTCCAGTGCCGTCACCTGCCCGAAGCGTCGTGCCAGATCCGGCAGAAAACCGCCGTCGCCAGGGCCCACTTCCAATGCCGTGGCCTTATCGCTGAAGCTCAGCTTGTCCAACAGCGCCAGCACGCTTTCGCGGTACTGGGGCAAGCCGGCGATCAGGTCCTGCTGGGCGCGAAACTTGTCGGCGACCCGGGAGAAAAAGTCCTGGCTGGCGGCAGCGCGTTGCCCGTGCACCTGGGCGATCCGTGCTTGCACATCGTCGGGCAGGCCCAGGTTGTCGACTTCTTCGAGCAGCGCCGCGTGCAACTTGCCGCCGAGCAACTCGGTGTGGGGCAGGGCGCGGCGGTAAAAAATCGCATTGCCTTCGCGGCGGGTTGCCACCAGGTCGGCCTGGGCCAGTACCTTCAGATGATGGCTCATGCCGGACTGGCCGATAGCGAAGATCTGCGCCAGTTCCAGTACGCCGAACGAATCATTGGCCAGTGCGCGCAACACGTTCAAGCGCAACGGATCACCCGCAGCCTTGCAAAGGGCTGCCAGTTCATCGCCGTCGGCGGGAAGCAGGGAGGGCACGGGTAGGTTCATAAGGCCAGCAGTCTAGTGATGGGTGGTAATCGCCGCAAGGTCAATATCAAAAAGTTTTGATATTGATCGATAAGTGGCAGTTATAAGCACCCGCTATTGCCTTTAGACGAACCCGCACCGGAATTCTGCAGGGGATCGGCGCGCAAACCGCAGGAAAAACCTGCTCAAGTGACTATCTGTCATTGCCCGCAGGCGGTGGCTGAGGGAAAATGCCGGTCCTTTTTTCCGTTTCTTTTCAGCAAACCCCAGGAGATCAGCGATGCCCAGCCGTCGTGAGCGTGCCAACGCCATTCGTGCCCTCAGCATGGATGCCGTGCAAAAAGCCAACAGCGGCCATCCCGGTGCCCCGATGGGCATGGCGGATATCGCCGAGGTACTTTGGCGTGACTACCTGAAACACAACCCGAGCAACCCATCGTTCGCCGACCGTGACCGCTTCGTGCTGTCCAACGGCCACGGCTCGATGCTGATTTATTCGCTGCTGCACCTGACCGGCTACGACGTCACCATCGATGACCTCAAGAGCTTCCGCCAGCTGCACAGCCGCACCCCCGGCCACCCTGAATTCGGCTACACCCCAGGCGTCGAGACCACCACCGGTCCCCTGGGCCAAGGCCTGGCCAACGCCGTGGGCTTCGCGTTGGCGGAAAAAGTCCTGGGCGCGCAGTTCAACCGTCCCGGCCACGACATCGTCGACCACCACACCTACGTGTTCCTGGGTGATGGCTGCATGATGGAAGGCATTTCCCACGAAGTCGCTTCCCTGGCCGGTACCCTGGGCCTGGGCAAGCTGATCGCGTTCTACGATGACAACGGCATCTCCATCGACGGCGAAGTCGAAGGCTGGTTCACCGATGACACCCCTAAGCGTTTCGAAGCCTACAACTGGCAGGTGATCCGCAACGTCGACGGCCACGATCCGGAAGAAATCAAGATCGCCATCGACACCGCCCGCAAGAGCGCTCAGCCGACCCTGATCTGCTGCAAGACCACCATCGGTTTCGGTTCGCCGAACAAGCAGGGCAAAGAAGACTGCCACGGCGCCCCGCTGGGTGACGCGGAAATCGCCCTGACCCGTGAAGCGCTGAAGTGGAACCACGGCCCGTTCGAAATCCCGGCCGACATCTATGCCGAGTGGGACGCCAAGGAAAAAGGCCTGGCCGCCGAAGCCGAGTGGGACCAGCGTTTTGCGGCCTACTCCGCCGAATTCCCGGCGCTGGCCAACGAACTGGTACGCCGCTTGGCCGGTGACCTGCCTGCCGACTTCTCGGAAAAAGCCTCGGCCTACATCGCCGAAGTCGCGGCCAAGGGCGAGACCATCGCCAGCCGTAAAGCCAGCCAGAACACCCTGAACGCCTTTGGCCCGCTGCTGCCTGAGTTCCTCGGCGGTTCCGCCGACCTGGCCGGTTCCAACCTGACCCTGTGGAAAGGCTGCAAAGGTGTTTCGGCTGAAGACGCCAGCGGCAACTACATGTACTACGGCGTACGCGAGTTCGGCATGAGCGCCATCATGAACGGCGTGTCCCTGCACGGTGGCCTGGTGCCTTACGGCGCGACCTTCCTGATGTTCATGGAATACGCCCGCAACGCCGTACGCATGGCCGCGCTGATGAAGAAGCGCGTCATCCACGTGTACACCCACGACTCCATCGGCCTCGGCGAAGACGGTCCGACGCACCAGCCGGTCGAGCAACTGACCAGCCTGCGTACCACGCCGAACCTGGATTGCTGGCGCCCAGCCGACGCGGTCGAATCCGCCGTGGCCTGGAAGCACGCCATCGAACGCAAGGACGGCCCTTCGGCGCTGATCTTCTCGCGCCAGAACCTGCAGCACCAAGTGCGTACCGACGCACAGATCGCCGACATCAGCCGTGGCGGCTACGTGCTCAAGGACTGCATCGGCGAGCCGGAGCTGATCCTGATCTCCACCGGTTCCGAAGTGGGCCTGACCGTTCAGGCCTACGACAAGCTGACCGCGCAAGGCCGCAACGTGCGCGTTGTGTCCATGCCGTGCACCAGCGTGTTCGAAGCCCAGGACGCCGGCTACAAGCAATCGGTGCTGCCGTTGCAGGTCAGCGCGCGTATCGCCATCGAAGCGGCTCACGCCGACTACTGGTACAAGTACGTGGGCCTGGAAGGTCGCGTGATCGGCATGACCACCTACGGTGAGTCGGCGCCGGCACCAGCGTTGTTCGAAGAGTTCGGTTTCACCCTGGAAAACATCCTGGGCCAGGCTGAAGAACTGCTGGAAGACTAAGTCAGTCTGCGTTGTCTGCCCTGGCGCCATCGCGGGCAAGCCCACTCCCACCTTTGGATTGCGGTCCAATGTGGGAGGGGGCTTGCCCGCGATGGCGTCAGAACATTCAACACCGAACTAACCTTGATCGAGAACCCCATGCCCCAACTGCGTCCCTACAAAGTTGCACTCAACGGCTACGGCCGCATTGGTCGTTGCGTCTTGCGTGCGCTGTTCGAGCGAGGGGCGGCGGCCGGGTTTGAAATTGTCGCGATCAACGATCTGGCCGACATGGCCAGCATCGAATACCTGACACGCTTTGACTCCACCCACGGCCGCTTCCCCGGCGAAGTGCGGGTCGATGGCGATTGTCTGCATATCAATGGCGACTGCGTAAAAGTCCTGCGCAGTGCCACCCCCGAGGGCATCGACTGGGCGGCGTTGGGCGTCGACCTGGTGTTGGAATGCTCCGGTGCCTACCACACCCGTGCCGATGGCCAGCGTTTTCTCGACGCCGGCGCACCGCGCGTGCTGTTTTCCCAGCCGATGGCCAGCGAGGCGGATGTGGACGCCACCATCGTCTACGGCATCAACCAGGATTGCCTGACCGGTGCTGAGCTGCTGGTGTCCAACGCCTCGTGCACCACCAACTGCAGCGTGCCGTTGTTGCGCCTGCTGGATCAGGCGATCGGCCTGGATTACGTGTCGATCACCACGATTCACTCGGCGATGAACGACCAGCCGGTAATCGACGCCTATCATCATGAAGACCTGCGCCGTACGCGTTCGGCATTCCAGTCGGTGATTCCGGTGTCCACCGGCCTGGCCCGCGGCATCGAGCGACTGTTGCCGGAACTTGCCGGACGAATCCAGGCCAAAGCCGTACGGGTGCCGACGGTGAATGTGTCTTGCCTGGATATCACCATGCAAACCGTCAGCGACACCGATGCGACGGAGGTCAACCGGATCCTGCGCGACGCCGCCAGCAGCGGCCCGCTCAAAGGCTTGCTGGCCTACACCGAATTGCCCCATGCCAGTTGCGATTTCAACCATGATCCGCATTCGGCGATTGTCGATGCCAGCCAGACCCGCGTTTCCGGCCCGAGGCTGGTGAACATACTGGCCTGGTTCGATAACGAATGGGGCTTTGCCAACCGAATGCTCGACGTTGCAGAACATTATCTGCAAGTGGCCTCCAAACAACCTCAACAGTAACTCAGGAACTGCGACCCATGACCGTGTTGAAGATGACCGACCTCGATCTGCAAGGTAAGCGCGTACTGATTCGCGAAGACCTCAACGTCCCAGTCAAGGACGGTGTTGTCACCAGCGATGCGCGAATCCTGGCCTCGCTGCCGACCATCAAGCTGGCCCTGGAAAAAGGCGCGGCCGTGATGGTCTGCTCCCACCTGGGCCGCCCGACCGAAGGTGAATTTTCCGCCGAAAACAGCCTCAAGCCGGTCGCCGAGTACCTGAGCAAGGCCCTGGGCCGTGACGTGCCGTTGGTCGCAGATTACCTGGGTGGCGTGGACGTGAAAGCTGGCGACATCGTGCTGTTTGAAAACGTGCGCTTCAACAAGGGCGAGAAAAAGAACAGCGACGAACTGGCCCAGCAGTACGCAGCCTTGTGCGACGTGTTCGTGATGGACGCTTTCGGCACCGCCCATCGCGCCGAAGGCTCGACCCACGGCGTGGCCAAGTTCGCCAAGGTCGCCGCGGCCGGCCCGCTGCTGGCCGCTGAGCTGGACGCGTTGGGCAAGGCCCTGGGCGCTCCGGCGCAACCGATGGCCGCCATCGTCGCGGGTTCCAAGGTCTCCACCAAGTTGGACGTGCTCAACAGCCTCAGCCAGATCTGCAACCAGTTGATCGTCGGCGGCGGCATTGCCAACACCTTCCTGGCTGCAGCGGGTCACCCGGTGGGCAAGTCGCTGTACGAGCCGGACCTGCTGGACACCGCCCGTGCCATCGCCGCCAAAGTCAGCGTGCCGCTGCCGGTGGACGTGGTGGTCGCCAAGGAATTCGCTGAAAGCGCTGAGGCGACCGTCAAGCTGATCGCTGACGTGGCCGACGACGACATGATCCTGGACATCGGCCCGCAAACCGCAGCCAACTTCGCTGAACTGTTGAAAGCCTCCCAGACCATCCTGTGGAATGGCCCGGTCGGCGTATTCGAGTTCGATCAGTTTGGCAACGGTACCAAGGTGCTGGCCAAAGCCATCGCGCAAAGCTCCGCATTTTCCATCGCCGGCGGCGGCGATACCCTGGCGGCCATCGATAAATATGGCGTTGCTGAGCAGATCTCCTACATTTCTACCGGTGGCGGTGCGTTCCTCGAGTTCGTCGAGGGCAAGGTACTGCCGGCCGTGGAAGTGCTGGAAACCCGGGCCAAGGGTTAAGGCGCGCGTGATCAGGAAAAGGAGCGTTCCCATGGTCAAGTCGTTGGCACTGGTGATCGCAGCGGGCCTGTTGGCCGGCTGCGGCAGCACGCCAAGTGCGACGCCGGAGGCGGATAAGGCCTCGGCACCGCTTAAAAAAAGCTGCTACCAGGCTGACTGGCAAGCCGAGACCATGCCGGTGATCAACAAGCGCATCGGCAACGAACGGCTGGAGAAATACGACTCCGCGCCCAACGGTCAGGAACAGGGTTGCCCTTAACGGGTCTGATCCACTAACCCACAGCAATGGTGGCCCCAGGTCGCCCTGCGAGGATTGGCAATGAAAGGCGTTTTCGCCCTGGTAACCCTGGCGCTGTTGGCCGGTTGCAGCAGCATGAGCATGTTCGACAAGGCAGAGCCTGCCGACAAGTGGACCACCTGGACCTGCGACAGCAAAGCCGAGGTCAACTGGCGCTTTGCCAATGCGGCCCGTTCCGAAGTGGATGTACGCCTTGGCGGTTCGGATCAGGTCTACCGCCTCAAGCAGGACGTGGCGGCATCGGGCGTGCTGTACAGCGATGGCCAACTGGCCTTTCACACCAAGGGTGAGGAAGGCCTGGTGTACTGGGTGGCCACGGATGACCTGATTGGGCGCGGCTGCAAGGCCAACTGAGATCTGTCATGAGATGAGATCCAAATGTGGGAGGGGGCTTGCCCCCGATTGCGGTGTGTCAGTCAGCACTTGGGTGTCAGGCTGACCGCTATCGGGAGCAAGCCCCCTCCCACATTGATTCGGTTTCAACTTGGAATTTGAGTCGGCTACACCAGCAATAACGATTCAGCAGCACAAGGCTCAACCCCTTGATCTGCAATAACTTGAATAGCAGCCGCCGCTACGGCAGGCTTGCACGATTAACGACCCTCGACCGGGAGAGACAACACAATGGCACTTATCAGCATGCGTCAAATGCTGGACCACGCAGCCGAGTTCGGCTACGGCGTTCCAGCCTTTAACGTCAACAACCTTGAGCAGATGCGCGCCATCATGGAAGCCGCTGACAAGACCGACTCCCCCGTGATCGTCCAGGCTTCGGCCGGTGCGCGCAAATACGCCGGCGCGCCCTTCCTGCGTCACCTGATCCTTGCTGCGATCGAAGAATTCCCACACATCCCGGTGTGCATGCACCAGGACCACGGCACCAGCCCTGACGTGTGCCAGCGCTCCATCCAACTGGGCTTCAGCTCGGTGATGATGGACGGCTCCCTCGGCGAAGACGGCAAGACCCCGACCGACTACGAATACAACGTCCGCGTCACCCAACAAACCGTGGCCATGGCTCACGCCTGCGGCGTGTCGGTTGAAGGCGAACTGGGCTGCCTGGGCTCCCTGGAAACCGGCATGGCCGGTGAAGAAGACGGCATCGGCGCCGAAGGCGTGCTCGATCACAGCCAGATGCTGACCGACCCGGAAGAAGCGGCCGACTTCGTCAAGAAGACCCAGGTCGACGCCCTGGCCATCGCCATCGGCACCAGCCACGGCGCCTACAAGTTCACCAAGCCGCCTACCGGCGACGTGTTGGCGATTGATCGCATCAAGGAAATCCACAAACGCATCCCCAACACCCACCTGGTGATGCACGGCTCTTCCTCGGTACCGCAAGAGTGGCTGGCGATCATCAACCAGTACGGCGGCGACATCAAGGAAACCTACGGCGTACCGGTTGAAGAAATCGTCGAAGGCATCAAGTACGGCGTGCGCAAGGTCAACATCGACACCGACCTGCGCCTGGCCTCCACCGGTGCGATGCGTCGCCTGATGGCCACCAACCCGAGCGAATTTGACCCGCGTAAATTCTTCGGTGCCACCGTGACCGCCATGCGTGACGTATGTATTGCTCGCTACGAAGCGTTCGGTACTGCCGGTAATGCTTCGAAGATCAAACCGATCTCGTTGGAAGCGATGTACCAGCGGTATTTGAAAGGTGAGTTGAACGCCAAGGTCAACTGAGCCTCAGGCGTTTGAAAAGAAGCCCGCAGCGATGCGGGCTTTTTTTTGCCTTGGTTTTGATCAGGCGGCGTGGGGCGTATCGAAACCACGGTGTTCGATCACGCGGAACACATCACTGACATCCTGCACCAGAATGCGCGCGGTATTGGCCACATGGTTCAGGTCGCGCTCGGCGAAGTCCGGCAGGCTGGAGCAGGCCATGAGGTTGAGGTGTTCGAGGGCGGCGTTGAGGCGTTCGCGCAGGCAGGCGTGGAGGTCTAGCAGGGGGGCTTCGCTATCGATCAACAGCACGGGGTAGTCGGTGGCGGTTTCGGTGCAGGGGGTGAAGCGGCGGGGTGGAAGTTGTTGGGTCATGGCAAATATTCCTCGTATCTGAAAGGACTACCGCCATTCGCTGCGAAACGAATTGGGTGGTAGCTGTGTGCGGGTTCGCAGACCGAGGATACGAGGAACCCGGCAGACCCGAAGGTCTCCCACACACAGCCACCATAAAACAGACGACGGGCGCCGAAGCGCTCATCGTTGTATTCATGATGCTTGGTTACACACGTATCGTTAGGGCTGCGAAACCCTATCGCTGTTCAATTCCAGCGACGGAGCGAACTATAAGCGGCCATCTGTCTGGCCGCAACGGTGCTGTAGGACGAACACCAGCCCCTCAGGCCAGGCAGGACAACTGTGGGAGGGGGCTTGCCCCCGATTGCGGTGTGTCAGCATGCACAGTCGGCGGCTGGCCCTCCGCTATCGGGGGCAAGCCCCCTCCCACAGGTGGACTGCAGTGGGTTCAAGGGCTGGGAACGGTCCCTGGGTTTATCGGACCTTGCCTACATAAGCTGGGCCGATCCGTTTTACTCGTGATCAATATCCAACTTGGCAAACGTCACCCGTGCGCCTTCCTTGCTGTCCCCACTGTTGTCCTGCACATAGACCCCCGCCTTGAAGTACAGCGGTTTGTCGCCCCAGGCAGCGCCGATGCGATCATTCCACTCGCTGTCGGCCGCGTTCACGCTGAGCAAGCCGGCCTTGTTGAGATTGATCACATAGGTAAAGCTCTTCTCCAGGGGTACGTTGGAGGCGACCGTGATAACCCTGCTTTCTGATTCATCCGGGCGCATGCGCACTTTGGCGACGATGTTGCCGGTCTGGGTTTTTTCCTTGAATTGGTACTCCAGCTTGATCAGTGGTTTCTGGCTGTCATAGGCATGGATCTGGCCGATCACGACCTTGCCGCTGGACGGCACCTGGTTGACGGTGAGCGTGGCGCGCAGGAAGTTGTCGGCCTCGGGGTAGGTCCAGTTGCGCAGGCGCCCGTCGGCGTAGGTTTCGCGCAGTTCGCTGCGCGGGTAGATGGCGTTTTCGGTGCGGGTGCCGGTAACGGGAGTCCAGAACTGCACATCGCTGCCTTCGGCCTGGAAGTACTGGTCATTGAAGCCGCTGAGCAGCTTCGGGGTTTCGATGGTCGTGGGCGGGGAGCCGACCGGAATGCTCAGGTTCCAGGTGGAAAGGTCGATCATGGTGTTGGCCTTTTGACGAGGGGTGAACGCTTTAGCCCGAGGGCTGCACAGGTTCTTTATAGGTGGTGTTAACCAAGTTGTTAAACACTGGCTGGCAATTTATTGGCGTCAGAGGAATGCCAAAAAGCCATGTTGCCCACGGTACGCGGGCTGCAGGGCCTTACCGTTAGTCGGCTTCCCGGGCTTTGGTGCGATGATGGCATCGACGTGACTTCTGCTTTTTTATAACCGGGGCTAGAGTGAGGCCTCATTATTTGTCCGGTTTTAAGTACCCGAAGTGACCGGTGCAGTTCCTTAAGGAAGAGACGTAGCATGGATTGCGCTCCAAACCTCGGCGACGGTCATTCAGTTCTCCTGGTGGTCGATGACTACCCGGAAAATCTTCTCAGCATCTGTGCCGTGTTGCAGCGCGAAGACTGGCAGGTGATTACCGCAACTTCCGGTTTGCAAGCCCTGGAATTGCTGCTGGTGCATGACGTCGATCTGGTGTTGCTGGATGTGCGGATGCCCGGTATGGATGGCTTCGAGGTGGCGCGCCTGATGCGCGGCAGCCAGCGCACGAGCATGACGCCGATCATCTTTCTGTCGGCCGATGCGCAGTCTCACGACGCGGTGCTCCAGGGCTATGCCAGCGGTGCGATCGACTACCTGTTCAAGCCCTTCGACCCGCATGTGCTCAAGCCCAAAGTGCAGGCGCTGCTGGAACATCAGCGTAATCGCCGTGCCCTGCAGCGCTTGAGCCATGACCTGGAGGTCGCCCGCGCCTTCAATGCCTCGGTATTGGACAACGCCGCCGAAGGGATTCTGGTGGTGGGCGAGGGCAGTGTGATCCAGTACGCCAACCCGGCTATCTCCAGGCTGCTCAATGCCACGATGGCCGAGTTGCAGGGCGAGAGTTTCCTGAGTTTCCTGCAAAAGCCCCATGTGCCGGCCTGGTTGGGGTTCCCGATGTACGAGGCCTACTGCAAAGGCCAAACGTGGCGCTTGCACGACGCCATTTTGCGCACCAGTCGCGGGCAACAGGTGCCGGTGGCGTTGTCCTGCGCACCCTTGCCCGCAGAGCAGAAGGCAATGGTCGTGACGGTGCTGGACATGTCCGAGGTGCGCCACCTGCACCAGCAGTTGGAGTTCCAGGCGGTGACTGACCCGTTGACCGGGCTGCTCAATCGTCGAGGCTTCTACCAGACGGTGGAGAACATGTTGTCGCGCAGCGAGCGCAATGAGCAGTCGCTGGTGTTGCTGTACCTGGACCTGGATGGCTTCAAGCGAGTCAACGACACCCTGGGCCACGACGCCGGTGATCGCGTGCTGCGCTGGGTTTCCGAGCAGATGCAGGCGTGCTTGCGCTCCTACGACATTCTTGGGCGCATGGGCGGGGATGAGTTCACGGCATTGCTGGAGCTGGAATTCCCGGAGCAGGCGGCGAAAATTGCGGAAAAACTGATCGAAAGGGTGTCTGTGTGCCAGCAGGTCGACGGTCTGGAAGTGATGCTCGGCGTCAGCATCGGTATCGCGACCTTTCCGGACTGCGGCTCGGACCTGAGCGGCCTGTTGCGCGCGGCGGACATCGCCATGTACGAAGCCAAGCGCGCTGGCCGTCAGCAATATCGCTATTACGACCAGGAAATGAACGGTCGAGCCCGCTCACGGCTGATGCTTGAAGACAGTGTGCGCACCGCGATTCAAAACAAGGATTTTGTCCTGGTGTACCAGCCTCAGGTGTCGCTGGTGGATGGGCGCTTGCGGGGTGTCGAGGCACTGCTGCGCTGGCAGCACCCGAGCGTCGGTGACGTGCCGCCGGGTTTGTTCCTGCCCTTGCTGGAAGAGGCGCGGCTGATCAGCCAGTTGAGCAGCTGGATTTACCAGCAGGTCGCCGCCCAGTGCCAGGTCTGGCAAGCGTCTTTCGATGATGAGCTGGTGTTGAGCGTGAGCCTGAGCAGCAGCCAGTTCAATACGCCTAACCTGGTCAGCCAACTGCGGCAGGTCCTCGAACGTCACGGTTTGCACGGGCGGCAACTGGAGGTGGAAATCAGTGAGGACTGCCTGATGAGTAACCTTGAGGAATCGACCAAGCAACTCAAATTGTTGCGTGAGCTTGGGGTGCGTATCGCCCTGGATGACTTTGGCGCGGGTCGCTGTTCCCTGGCCCATCTGCGCGACCTGGCGTTCGACACCCTCAAGCTTGACCCGCAATTGGTGGCCCGTTTGCCAGGCTCCGCGCGGGACGCTGCAATGGCGCGCAGCATCATCGAGCTGTGCGGGCATTTTGAGGTGCTGGTGATCGCCGAAGGCGTGGAAACCCTTGAGCAGGCGCAGTGGCTCAAGGCCAATGGTTGTTCATTCATCCAGGGCACCTGGGCGGCGGCGCCGCTGATGGCCGAGGACGTTGTCGGTTGGTCGCACCCTCACGCGCTGTGAATTCGCTACACTGGCGGCCGTCCGAATCACATTGCAGCCCCCATGACCGCGTTGAAATACCTTCAGGCCTATCCCGCCTTCCTTCAGGAACACGTGCGCCAATTGATCGCCAAGGACCAGTTGGGCGCCTACCTGGAGCAGCGGTACCCCGAGCGCCATGGCGTGCAGAGCGACAAGGCCCTGTACAGCTACGCCCTGGCCTTGAAGCAGGAACATCTGCGCAATGCACCGTCGATCGACAAGGTGCTGTTCGATAACCGCCTGGACCTGACCCACCGCGCCCTGGGTTTGCACACCACGATTTCCCGGGTGCAGGGCGGCAATCTGAAGTCCAAGAAAGAGATCCGCATCGCCTCGCTGTTCAAGGAGGCGGCCCCCGAGTTTCTGCGCATGATCGTGGTGCATGAACTGGCGCACTTCAAGGAATCGGACCACAACAAGGCGTTCTATAAACTCTGTGAACACATGATGCCGGGCTACCATCAGGTGGAATTCGACCTGCGGGTGTACCTCACCTGGCGCGATTTGCAGGGCAAGCCCCAAGCACAAGGCGATTGACCATGGATGTGAGCAAGACCAAGAGCAGCTTTTACCGTCGCCTGTATGTGGCGTACCTGATCGACAGCGGGCAGGCCAGCAGCGTCCCGGCGCTGACTGAAGCGACCGGTATGCCCCGGCGCACGGCGCAGGACACGATTGCGGCGTTGGCTGACCTGGATATTGTGTGTGAGTTCGAGCAGGAAGAGGGTGCGCGCAATCACGCCGGGGGTTATCGGATTCGTGAGTGGGGGGCGATTGATCGGGGGTGGATCGAGGCCAATCTTGCGGCGATCAAGCAGGTGTTGGGTTATCCCTGAGGCAGGGGCTGGCTGGACTGGCGCCATCGGGGGCAAGCCCCTCCCACATTTTGACGGTGTTCACCAATCAACAGTGTGGGAGGGGGCTTGCCCCCGATGAGGCCCTCAAGCCCGCCGCATACCAATATGTGGAATATCGTCCTCCATATATTCCTCACCCTCCACCACAAACCCATACCGCCCGTAATACCCCTGCAAATGCGCCTGGGCCGACAAAAATACCGGCGTGTCCGGCCAAATTTTTTCAACCTGCCCAAGTGCCTCGATCATCATCAAATGCCCCAGCCCGGTGCCGCGCGCCGACGGCGCAACGATCACCCGGCCAATCACCACATCGCCGCCCTGTGACTCCGGGTCCAGCAGCCGCAGATAGGCCACCAGCTCATCCTCTTTCCAGGCCATCAGGTGGTGGGTATCGCCGGATAGGTCCTGCCCGTCGATGTCCTGGTAAACACACTGTTGCTCAACCACGAACACCTCGCTGCGCAGGCGCAGGATGGCGTACAGCTGTTCCTTGCCCAGATCGTCGTGATGCTTGCAGACCCAATCAACCGTCATGATGTGCGCTCTTGTCGAAGGCTTGGCAGGGATAGTAAGTGCGATGGGCGCGGCTGTCCAAAAGCGGCCATTTTGTGAATGGCGTCAATTTGCCATCATTCAGCGCATGCATGCCTGACTTCTTTGTGTAATAAGCAATGCAGGCTCATTGATGAGCTACTGTTATCAGGCCATCGCCTGCCCGCCAAGGATTTTAAGCATGCCGCGATTGTCTCGTGCCGTTGCTTTGATTGCAGTGTTGTTGCTGGCTCAACCGGTATTGGCGCAGCGTTTGCGCCTGGTGGCGGACGGTTGGCCGCCGTTTACCGATGTCACGCTGGTCAACGGTGGGCTGGCTACGGATATTGTCAGCACCGCGCTGGCTCGGGCCGGGTACGCGAGTGATTTTGAGCAGGTGCCTTGGGCGCGCGCGCTCAAGGGGATAGGCGATGGGCGCTACGATGTGCTGATCAACGCCTGGTACAACGATGACCGCACGCAGTTGGGTGAGTTTTCCGCGCAATATCTGGTCAACCGTGTGCGCTTTATCAAGCGCCGCGACGACCCTGTCGATTATCAGGACCTGCAACAGTTGCATGGCGAAAGCATCGCCGTGGTGCGTGGTTACGCCTATTCGGCGGCGTTCGACCAGGATGCGCAGTTACAGAAAGTGCCGGTGCATAACTTTGCCATGGCCGTGCGGATGCTGGCGGCAAAACGTGTGCGCCTGACCCTGGAGGATGAGTTCGTGGCGCGCTACTACCTGGCACGCGAGTCGCCCAGGGTGCGCAGCGCCGTGGAATTCGTGGGCGAGCCGCTGAGCGAGAACAGCCTGCATATCCTGGTCAGCCTGAAGAACCCCGAGCATGCGCAGATCGTGGCCGGCTTTGATCGGGAGATCGCCAGGATGAAGGCGGATGGCAGTTATGCGAAGTTGATGAGGGCCCATGGGATGTAGCGCCTGTGCGGGCCTCATCGGGGGCAAGCCCCCTCCCACACTTTTGATTTGTGAACACCGTCAAATGTGGGAGGGGGCTTGCCCCCGATAGCGGTTTAAGCCGCGCGGGTATCTTTGATCAGGTGCGTCGCCAACGTACGCAACGGCCCCAACTGCCGACAAATCAAGGCCAATTGCGTCTGCACCAGGCGCTGCCCCTCGTCGATCTCATCCGGCATCTGCTCAAGCTGCGCGGCCATTGCTTCCTCGTCATCGCTCTGGATCGCAATCGGCTGTTTGTTCGCCAACCCCGTGGCGATCTCATCAATGCTCGCCGCCAGGCTGTTGCCCGCGCCTTCGATCAACTGCTCGCGCACGTCGGCCGGCAGTTGGGTGTCGCGATGCGCGCCAAGGCCCGACAGATAGCTGAGCAGGGTGTGCGACAGCACCAGGAAGCGGAAGCCTACGTCGGCCTCCTTACGAAAGTGCCCAGGCTCCATCAGCATATTCGCCAGGGTGGTGGACAGCGCCGCATCGGCGTTGTGTGCGTTGCGACGGGCCAGGCGGTAAGCCAGGTCGTCGCTCTTGCCGGCGGCGTACTGCTGCATGATCTGGCGCAGGTAGATGCTGTTGCAGGTCAGGGTGTTGGCCAGCACTTTGTTCAGGCGTCGGCCTTGCCAGTCCGGCAGGAACAGGAACACCGCCAGGCCCGCGATCAGGCTGCCGAGCAAGGTATCGAACAGGCGTGGCAGGAACAGTCCGTAGCCATCGCCCACCTGGTTGAAGCAGAACAGCACCATCAGGGTGATCGCCGCCGTGGCCAGGGTGTAGCGCGTGGTGCGGTTGATAAAGAACACCAGGCCGGCGGCGATGGCGAACATTGACTGCACCACCGGGCTCGGGAACAGGTCGAACAGCGCCCAGGCCACGGTCAGGCCGATGGCGGTGCCGATGATCCGCTGGCCGAGCTTGCGGCGCGTTGCACCGTAGTTGGGTTGGCAGACAAACAGCGTGGTGAGGATGATCCAGTAACCCTGGGAGGCGTGGATGGCATGCAGGGTGGCGTAGCCGACGGTCAATGCCAGGGACAGGCGCAAGGCATGGCGAAACAGCAGCGAGGTGGGCGTGAGCTGGGTGCGCAGGCGCGTCCACATTTCCTTGAGGTTGCGTGGGGCGCGGTCCAGCAGGTTGCTGTCGGTGGCGTCGGCCAAGGCGTCGGGGTTGCTTGCGTCGCCGAGCAGACGGTCGAGGGTCGATAGGTTGGCGGCCAGGGCGCGCAACGAGCGCAGCAAGCCGCGCCAGGCCGGGTTGCTCTGGATGCGCAGGTGTTCCAGGGAGGCGTTCAAATCGCCCAGGGCTTCGGCAAAACTGTCGTCATAAATAAACGGCTGGCGCAGTTGGATCGACTCGGCCAGGGCCTGGCAGGCCTTGCCTTGCTGGCGCAGCAGGCGCTGGCAGCGGAACAGCACGTCGCTGTGGAAAAACGCTTCGGCCAGCGCGTTATAAGGGTAGTGGGAGGAACTGGCGCGCTCGTGGATGTCCTGGGCCAGGAAGTACAGCTTCAGGTAGCGGCTGACCTTCGAGCCCGGCCGGCCATTGCCGACGCGGTGCAGGATGATTTCCTTGGCCGCGTTCAACGCCGCGACCACCCGGCCATTCTGCTGGGCCAGCTCCAGGCGGCGTGCTTCCACATCCAGTTGGCGGATCGGCTCGAACAATGACGATTTGAGCTTCAGATAACGCCCCAGCTCGCGGAACAACCGCGCCAGGCTCTGCTGCACCGGCTGGTTGGAAAACAGCGCCTGCCACAGCACCGACAGCACGCCGTACCAGGCCGCGCCCGCTACCAGCAGCAACGGCTCGTGCCAGAAATCACTGACGGCACCGCCGCGCTGGTCCACGCCGATCATGGTGTAGACCGACAGGATCAAGGTCGCCGAGGCAATCGCGCCATAGCGTTCGCCGAGCGCGCCGAGCATGGTCAGGCCGAACGTGGCCAGGGCCAGGGAGGCCGCGAAAATCCAGGGGTAGGGAAACAACAGCTCCACCGACAGCGCGGCGATGCTGAAACACACCAGCGTCACCGCCAGGGCGTTGAGACGGCCTTGCCAACTGTCATCGGTCTCGGCCAGGGCGCTGGCGATAATCCCCAGGAACAGCGGGATCAACAATGTCATTTCATCCTGATACCAGCACAGCGCCATGCTGCCGGTCAGGGCGATGAACACCCGAATGCTGTAGCTGAATTTATCCAGTGCCCACAGGCGCCGCAGGGACTGCTTGAACGAGGTCGATGACATGAAGTCTGGAGTCTTCCGGGACGTTGTCGCTAAATTGAGCTATCAAGGACGCCACGGCAAGGGTGGTGATCACATCCAACAGAAAATTATTCCCGCACACCCATTCTCAATGTGGAATGCAGTCAATGTGGGAGGGGGCTTGCCCCCGATAGCAGTGTGTCAGCCACTGCATGTGCAAACTGATACACCGCCATCGGGGGCAAACCCCCTCCCACATTTGACCGAGTACACCCTTCAGACATATTGCGCGGCTGCGTAACCCGATGCCCACGCCCACTGGAAGTTGAACCCACCCAGGTGGCCGGTCACATCCAGCACTTCGCCGATAAAGTACAACCCTGGGCTTTTCAGCGATTCCATGGTCTTGGACGACACTTCCCGCGTATCGACCCCACCTAATGTTACCTCGGCCGTGCGATAGCCCTCGGTGCCCGCCGGTACCAGTTGCCAGTTGCCGAGCTTCTCGGCGATCTCGGCGATTTCGGCATGGGTGTACTGCTTCATCGGCTTGGACGCGAACCAGGTGTCCGCCAGCAGGTTGGCCATCTTCTTGGTGAAGATCTCGCCCAGCAGTGTCTTCAGCTCGCTGTTGGGGCGCTCGGCCTGTTGCTGTTGCAGCCACGCGTGGGCGTCGTGGTCGGGCAGCAGGTTGATGTGGACCGTGTCGCCGGGTTCCCAGTAGGAGGAAACCTGCAGGATCGCCGGCCCGCTCAGGCCACGGTGGGTGAACAGAATGTTCTCGCGAAAGCTCTGGCCGTTGCAGCTGACCAGGCAATCCACCGAGGTGCCGGACAGCTCGCCGCACAGGTCCTTGAGCTGGTCGGTGATGGCGAACGGCACCAACCCCGCGCGGGTCGGCAGCAGTTCATGGCCGAATTGCCTGGCCACTTGATAACCGAAACCGGTGGCGCCCAGGGTCGGTATCGACAAGCCGCCGGTGGCAATCACCAGTGACTCGCAGTGCAGCTCGCCCAAGGTGGTGTGCAACTGATAGCCGCTGTCGAGCCGGGCGATTGCCTGGATGGACGTGTCCAGGTGCAGGCTCACGCCGGTCTGGATGCATTCATCGAGGAGCATGCCGAGGATGTCGCTGGACTTGTTATCGCAGAACAGCTGGCCGAGTTTCTTTTCGTGGTACGGCACGCCGTGCTTGGCCACCAAGCCGATGAAATCCCACTGGGTGTAGCGCGCCAGGGCCGACTTGCAGAAGTGCGCGTTGTGCGAGAGGAAGTTGGCCGGCTCGGTGTACAGATTGGTGAAGTTGCAGCGGCCACCGCCGGACATCAGGATCTTTTTGCCGGCCTTGTTCGCATGGTCGATCAGCATCACCTTGCGCCCGCGCCCGGCGGCGGTCAGTGCGCACATCAAGCCGGCGGCGCCGGCGCCAATGATCACAACTTCGGTCGAGCGCAAAACCATGTCCTCATACAAATATTCAGCTGAAATGTCATCAAAACTGTGGGAGGGCGCTTGCCCCCGATGGCGGTGTATCAGTAACAGATGGACTGACTGACACACCGCCATCGGGGGCAAGCCCCCTCCCACATTGGATCTTCATTGGATCAACGGTCGTGTTACAGGATACGCACGCGCAACGAACGGCCTTTGATCTTGCCGTCGTTCAAACGCTGCAGCGCCTGCTTGGCGATGCCGCGTTCCACGGCCACGAAGGCCTGGAAGTCAAAGATCGCGATCTTGCCGACCTGGGCACCCGGGATGCCGGCGTCACCCGTCAGCGCGCCGAGGATGTCGCCTGGGCGAACCTTGTCCTTGCGGCCGGCAGCGATGCACAGCGTGCTCATCACCGGCAGCAGCGGGCCACCGCTCTGCGGCTTGAGGTTGTCCAGTTGATCCCAGTTCAGCGGCGACTTCTGCAGTTGCTCGATGGCCTGGGCGCGGTGCGCTTCGGACGGCGCCACCAGGCTGATGGCGATGCCGGTCTCACCCGCGCGACCGGTACGGCCAACACGGTGAATGTGGATTTCCGAGTCGCGGGCCAGTTCGACGTTGATCACCATGTCCAGCGAGTCGATGTCCAGGCCACGGGCGGCCACGTCGGTGGCCACCAGCACCGAAGTGCTGCGGTTGGCGAACATGGCCAGTACCTGGTCACGGTCGCGTTGCTCCAGGTCACCGTGCAGGCCGACGGCGGAAATGCCTTTGGCGGTCAGGTGATCCACGGTTTCCTGCACTTGCTGCTTGGTAAAGCAGAACGCCACGCACGACGCCGGGCGGAAATGCGCCAGCACCTTGGTCACGGCGTCCATGCGCTCTTCCGGGGAGATCTCGTAGAAACGCTGTTCGATCTGATCGTCGGAGTGGAACGCTTCGGCCTTCACTCGCTGCGGCGCGCGCATGAACTTGGAGGCCAGCTGCTTGATGCTCACCGGGTAAGTGGCCGAGAACAGCAGGGTCTGGCGGCGGGGCGGGGTCTTGCTGATGATGTCTTCGATGGCGTCGTAGAAACCCATGTCGAGCATGCGGTCGGCTTCGTCGAGGATCAGCGTGTTCAGGCCGTCCAGTACCAGCGAACCTTTGCGCAGGTGCTGCTGGATGCGGCCCGGAGTACCGACGATCACGTGGGCACCGTGCTCAAGGGACGCGATCTGCGGGCCGAGGGAGACGCCGCCGCACAGGGTCAGCACCTTGATGTTGTCTTCGGCGCGGGCCAGGCGACGGATTTCCTTGGCCACCTGGTCGGCCAGCTCGCGGGTCGGGCACATCACCAGGGCCTGGCACCCGAAATAGCGCGGGTTGATCGGGTTCAGCAGGCCGATACCAAAGGCGGCGGTCTTGCCGCTGCCGGTCTTGGCCTGGGCAATCAGGTCCAGCCCCTTGAGGATCACCGGCAAGCTCTGCGCCTGGATCTGCGTCATCTCGACATAACCCAGCGAGTCGAGGTTAGCCAGCATGGCGGCGGACAGGGGCAAAGTATTAAAAGCGGTGGCGATGGTGGTCACGGGACTGGCTCTGCAAAACAAAATGTCGCGCAGTGTAGCAGGCCCCCTTGGGTTTCTTTGTATGTTCTCGACGAGGCGTAGGGGGCCAGCGGCAAGTTATCAGCCGCAAGCCGCAAGCTTGAAGCTTACAACGTGAAGCTTGCCACTGCTTCAATGCTCCAGGTCATGCTCGCGGCTGATCACGCGTTTACCGTCTTTTGGCGACAGTTGCAGGAAGATCGCCGCCGCCAGCATGGCCATGATGCCCACGGTGAGGAACGTCAGCTGGAACGCGCCGAGCACCGTGTTCACCCCATCGTTGCCGGTCTCCAGGGTGAACCCGCCGAGCAGGGCACCGGCGCAGGCCACGCCCAGGCTCAGGGACAGTTGTGCCACCACCGAGAGCAAACTGTTGCCGCTGCTGGCCTGGGCGTCGTCGAGGTCGATCAGGGTGACGGTGTTCATCGCCGTGAATTGCAGGGAGTTGATTGCGCCGAGCACCGCCAGCATCCCCAGCAGCAGCGGATAAGGGGTTTGCTCGCTGACCAGGCCCATGCTCGCCAGCATGGCGCCCAGGGCCAGGGTGTTGCCGGTGAGCACCATGCGATAACCCAGGCGCTCGATCAACGGCCGGGCGATGGACTTGGCAAACATCGCCGCCGCCGCCAGCGGCAGCATGCTCATGCCGGCTTGTGACGGCGAATAACCCAGCGCCACCTGCAACAGCAGCGGCACCAGGAACGGCAGCGCACCGCTGCCCAGGCGGGCGAACAGGTTACCGAGGATGCCCACGGCAAAGGTGCGGGTCTTGAACAGCACCGGCGAGAACAGTGCGTTGTCGATATGCCCGGCGCGCAGCCAATACGCCGCCAGGCACGCCAGCCCGCCGAACAGCAGCAACATCACCCGCAGGTGCGGCAGGTGCAGTTCGCCCAGGCCCTCCATGGCGATGGTGATCAGCACCATCGCCGCGCCGAACAGCAGGAAGCCGAGGCTATCGAAGCGCGTGCGCTCGCTGCCGCGCAGGTCGGGGATGAACTTCCACACCGCGTAGCAGCCGATCATGCCCACCGGCAGGTTGATCAGGAAGATCCAGTGCCAGGTCAGGTATTGCACCATCCAGCCGCCCAGGGTCGGGCCGAGCAGCGGGCCGAGCAGTCCGGGGATGGTAATGAAACCCATGATGCGCACCAGCTCGGAACGCGGATAGGCGCGCAGTACCACCAGGCGTCCGACCGGCAGCATCAGCGCACCCCCCAGGCCCTGGATCACCCGTGCACCCACCAGCATGCTCAAGCTGCTGGACAAGGCGCACAACAATGAGCCGATGCTGAACAGCAGGATCGCGCCAAAGAAGATTTTCTTGGTGCCGAAGCGGTCGGCGATCCAGCCCGATGCAGGGATCAGCAAGGCGACGGTGAGCATGTAGGCAATCACCACGCCCTGCATGCGCAGCGGGTTTTCCGCCAGGTCCCGGGCCATGGCCGGCAGCGCCGTGTTGAGGATCGTCCCGTCCAGCGACTGCATGAAGAAGGCAATCGCGACCACCCAGGGCAGCCAGCGGGCGGTCTTGGCGTCGAGAGGGGCACGATTCGGCATGGGAACCCTTTTGTTAGCAGGCTATGTGTCGGCGATTATGCGCCATTCGTCGCCGTTTTTCCCACTAGCGGTTCGTCTATATCCGACAACGCGGCGTGCTCGCCCACCAGAAAATCCAGCAAGGCACGATGCACCGCCAGCGCCGCCTCGCGTGATTCCAGGTCGAGCAAATGGCCGGTGTGTTCGGCCACGGCGAAACTGCTGCGCCCCACGTAATCGCCGAACAACCGGGCTTCGGCGGCAGGGGTGTATTCGTCCAGCGTACCGTTGATAAAGTGCACCGGCGTGTCAATTTGCCGGAGTGCGGGCAAATAGTTGCCATCGCCCAGTGCCAAGACCTGGTGGATATGAAAACGCGCCTGGCGATATTCGGTGGTGGCCATGGTCGACAGGTGGCGGTGGTTGTTGCGCTTGAGGCGCGGCGACAGGTATTTGCCGACTGTCTCGTTGAGCAGGTGGCCCACGGCGGATTTGTCATCGGCCTCGATCAGTACGCGTACACGCTCCACATACTCAAGCATCGCCTGGTTGAGGTTGGGCGCCAGGGCCATCACCACCGAGCTTTCGATGGACGGTGGGTTATGCGCCAGCGTCAGCAATGTGGAGATGCCACCCCAGGAGGCCGAGACCAGATGGTTGACCGCAAAACGCTCCACCAGCGCCCGCAGTATCTGTACTTCGTCGTCCTTGGTCACCAGTTCCAGGTCGGTGTTGTATTCACGCGAGTAGCCGGAGAAAGGCAGGTCGAACAGCAGTACATTGAAATGCTCGGCCAGGCATTTGCTGGTGCGGGCAAAGGAGCGGGTGGTGGACAGTGCACCGTTGACCATCAACACGGTTTTTCTTTCCGGGTTGTTACCGAGCTGCTCTACGTGAACGTTGTAGTGCTTGAACGGCCTTTCAATGACAAAACTTCCATGGTTCATGTCAACGCTCCAGCTTGCCGTTTACCTGGCAAGGTCATGCATCACGTGCGGGCACGCGGGTGGGGTGGCGGGATGCCATTAGTCCTTATAACGAGGTTTTTTGCACGCGACAACTAACGGGGCATTCAAAACGGTCAGTTGGGTATTGGCGGCAGGAAGAGGTGAAAAGCTTGGTGGGTAAAGCGCAATGCCCCAAGGAGCAGGGGCATTGGCTTTGGCAGCGTCTTTTTTTGGGGCAACGTGTGAAAAAAGCGGATGTTCAATCCAGGACCAATACGTCAGGTGCTTTTTCCCATGTTGAGCCAGCCAGCACCCTTTTAATACTCCACAGGTCTATATGAGCGTCGACGACAGCGACCGAATGGACGGAATCGGCAAGTGTACCTATCGCGCCGTTTTTCAATTCCTCAACAGTCCCCCTGCGCATATGGTTTTTTAGCCCCAGGCGGGTGAGTGCTTCGCCAGGATGCTCGCCGTCATTTAATGTACCCATGGCGGCTTCAAAACTTTGCTTGGCCCTGCCGTCATTGTTTTCGTTTTGCGCTCGCTTTGCACTGGCGGCATACAAAAAAATGGCATGTCGCAAGACCTTACCCTTGCCGGCGAAGCCTGCACTGTCCATGGCCTGCCCCAATTCTTCATGAGTGAGGAAGACCTTTACGCCGTCTCTCATGGTGATGTCGAATCCCTCATCTGATCGGATTATGTTCTTGTAAATACCTTCTGGGTGATTGCCGTATTTGGCCATCGCCGCTTTGATTGCAGAAACGGTGACGCAGTTGCCTTCGCTCACCTGAAAGAAATCCTTCCATATGTTTTTCGGTCGAATACCCGAAACAGTGGTGGAACGCACGTTTGGTGGCGGTTTTCCTTCCGTGTAGCCGGGATTGAATACACCGTTTTCTATATGGCGGTCGTTTATCCTGTGATTATCATAAGGTGTGGAGAAAGTTGCAGCAGGGTATAGAGCTGTTCCGATGTGCATAGGTAGGCCGTTCATCAGGTGATTATCATGGGGAAGAAACTATGGCGGTGGTGCGCTTGAGGTGCAGGATTATAATAATGCCGGGTCGTTGTTACACGAGTTGATAGCCTTGTTTTTGTGTGGCGCCATCCTCCGAGTGGTATTGACCTTCTTTGGCGAGTGCGCCGTCCTTGAATAGGCCGCCGGCATTACCGGCACTTAACAATACCATGCCATCGGCATCGCCGGCCCGTTCTACGTATTTGATAGAGTGGGTGACACCCATACCTTCCAAAACGCTTTTTACTGTTCGGCCCGTCAGGTTGCGTTCCAGCGCTGCCTCGAAACTAAGGCCAAAGCCAGGTTCTGGAGGTTGAAGTTGTTGGCGTTTAATGTACGCGGCAAAAATGAAATTTGCATCTTGGAGCAACCCATCATCATTGCCCGTGAATCGCGAGTTGTCTTCTGCCAGCTCAAGTTCGTCCCGCGACAGTTTTACCTCAACGCCGTCTCTGAAGGTGATGGCGTAAACATTGTCTGCATATTTTACGCTTGAAAAGACATCGGTAGGGCTTTGCCCGAACGTGTTCATTAATAGTTTTATGACATCTGCGTGAGTTGAGGTCTCACCTTCAAACATATAAGGTCTTGTCGTATAGAAGCCCAACATGGGGTCATCCGGTTTTTGTCCATTTCTTTTTTTGGACAGATCCGGGAGTTCGCCAAGTGCCTCAGGATTGCTGTTGGGGAGGGGCTCAAGCGTGAAGGTGCGGGGTTTCGGTGGGGAGCTTGGGGTCACAAGCGGAGGAGGCATAGAGGTATGCGGCTCCTTGAGGACAATAAAGCTTTCTATCCATTTCGGAGCGGATTTCTTCTGGCCGTAGCTGTCCATAAACCCTTCGCTTATCATGCCTCGTCTGTAGGGGAAGGGATTAGTTGCCGGCACGCCTACTTCGTTTTTAACGTCCTGAGACCATACCTGTTTCAATTGTGTGCCAAGCCCCAGGAGTTTCAAGGCTTGATGCCCCTGAATACCGTAATCAGAGGCTTGCAGCGTCGCGTTGAAGCTGCGTTTTCTGAGGTCATTGGAGTAGTCAATGTGTTGGACGTCATAGTGATAATTAATGTGACGGCGTTTATTCATGACGGCGAATAGAAAGCGTGCATCTTTTAGCATGCCTTCGTCAGTGCCGGAAAACTTGGCATAGTGAGTGGCCAGTGCCAGTTCCTTATCGGTGATATGAAGTTTGAAGTTGTCCTTCATGGTTATGTTGTATCCATTCTCAGTTCGGGCCACCTCATCAAAGATACCCAGCGGGCTTTGGCCGAGCCCCGACATGGCCGCTTTAATCGGCCCCGCCCAATCATCGTGGTGGTCCCAATGATAAGAGGCATAAAATCCCGTCCAAATATCGCGGGGCGGTTCGCCTTTGTCCTTGTTGGACAAAAAATCAATACGCGCTGTATTGTTTGTCTGGGCGTTGGCGATGTGCAACTTCGTAGGTGCAGGAGTGTGAACGTTTGAGTGTGTTGGTTTTGTCGCAGCGTTCCTGTGCTGGTAGCCGAACGCGATAGGTGAATGATGTCCAGCGTGTGAATTTATCGAATGCATTTCAACTGTCCCGGTATGAAAGTAAGCCGCTCTTTGTAGGGGCACTACCGTCAGTGGCAATGTCTGACTTTTCCGTTCCTGTCGTTTAGTGGGATGTCTGTGACAAGAGATAATCTTCAATTTTTTTGATGTAGGAGAATTCTCTGCGTAAGCGTTTTTTGCGTATTGTCGAAGAGGGCCGATATCGCGAATGAACAATGGCAGCCGAAGCTGCCACTGTGTCTGGTCGGAGCAGGAGAAAACGTTTAAAGGGTTAAGGTCAGGCGTTTGACCAGAGCGCCGGGCAACAAATTGGAGGATGTATTGCGCTGCCCATAGGTGCTGGCCGACAGCAGCAGTTCCCGTTCAACCGTCAACGCTTCAAGCTGTGAGCCCAGCAGGCTGTACACACTGTCATCAAAGCGCATGGTGCTGACCGGTGCCTTGATCTCGCCGTCTTCCACCCAGAACGTGGCAAAGCGGGTCATGCCGGTCAGGCGCGCCGCCGGCAGGTCGGAATAGTTCAGGTACCACAGGTTGCTGATGTACAACCCGGTGCCCAATTGCTTGAGGATATCGGCCTGTGCCAGGTTGCCGGCGGCCATCTGCAGGGCGCTGGGGGACTCGTCGCTGCCGGCGCCGTTGGCACTGAGGCTATATTCGGCAGCGCTGCGCGAGTTGACCAGTTGACCGTCGGCGCGGCCCGTATTGATCAACCTGACATCGCTGCGTGGGTAGCCTTCTGGGGAAAAGGCCTGGCTCAGTGAGCCGCTGATCTGCTCGCTGACTGTCACCAGCGGGCTCAGGTGTTGTTCGCCGGCATACAGGCGTTGCAACGAGCTGCCTTTGCTGGCGATGGCCTGGGCGGAAAAACCGCCCCAGGTAACGATGCTGATGATCTCTTCGAGTGCCGCCGGAGCGAGGTAGGCGCGGTACTGTCCGGGCGCCAAGGGGTGCAGCGGTCGGCCCAGGAAATGGAGCTGGTCGCGGGCCTGTTGGACGCGCCGGGCGAACTCGGTACTGTCCCAGGTGTGCCCGGCGTAGCTGGCCTTGACCGCTTCGCCATTGGCGTGGAACAGGCTGAAGTCGAAGTTGAAGCTATTGGCCTGGTGCCAGCCGAACGCGCCGTCGGAGCTGGCGAAGCCACGGGTGATGGGACCGGCGGCATAGAACCCGACCAGGTCCACACCTTCGGCGGCCTGGCTGATGTCTTGCAGCACCTGGGCCAACTCCGGCAGAGGCCGCAATTGTTCGTTGTGGCTGTGCCAGGCGTTGTGGTTCAGCAACAAATACGGGTCCGGTGGCAGCAACGGCAAGGTTTCACGCAGCTGCTGCAGGCCATCGGCCAGTCGCTGGCGATCCAGATCCGGTTCGCCGGACAGGGTGATGCCCAAGTCGGCGTGGCGACCATCGTTGATCAGCTTGAGGTTCAGGCTGGCCTGTTGCACTTGGCCGGCCTGGCGCACCTGTGCGTGGTTGAAACGCACGAATGCTGACGATTCATCCGCATAGCCGAGGTGAAATTGCTCCTTGTCGGTGACGGCCTGCTTGAGCCAGTCCACCAGTGCCTTGAAATTATTCATCAGGCGTCTCCCCCGAATACATCGACGTTACTGAATACACAGGCCGGTGAGGCATGGCCCACACGGATCACCTGGTTGGGCTCGCCCTTGCCGCAGTTCGGCGTGCCCAATACCTTGAAGGTGCTGGCATCGCCGACCGCGCTGAGGTTGCGCCAGAACTGTGCGGAAATGGCGCGGTAGTTGGGGTTCTTCACCACACCCTTGAGTTCGCCGTTTTCGATCAACTGGCCCCACTCACACCCGAACTGGAACTTGTTGCGCGCATCGTCGATGGACCACGAACGGTTGGTGCTCATCAGGATGCCGTTTTCAATACCGCCCACCAGTTGCGCGAGGTTTTTATCGCCGGGCTCGATATTCAAGTTGGCCATGCGATCAATGGGCGGGCGGTTCCAGCCGCAAGCGCGGCTGTTGGCGACGCCTGGCAGGTTGGCGCGAAATTGCGACAATGCGCCGCCCAGCGGCTTGAGCAGCAGACCTTCGCGGATCAGGAACTGCTTGCTGGCGCGGGTGCCGTCATCGTCATGGCTGTAGCTGGCAAGCTGTTCGGGGATGTCCGGGTCGAACGTCACGTTGAGCAGCGGTGAACCGTATTGCAGGTGGCCGAAGTCGCTGGCCTTCACAAAGCTGGTGCCGGCGTAGTTGCGTTCGTCGCCGAGGATGCGGTCCAGCTCCAGCGGATGGCCGATGGACTCGTGGATCTGCAGGATCATCTGGTCGGGCATCAGCAGCAGGTCACGCGGACCCTGGGGCGTGTTCGGTGCCAGCAGCAGTTGCAGGGCCTCGTCGGCCACGCGCGGCGCGGCGCCGATCAGGCCGAAGCGGCTGATCACGTCAAATCCGCCTTGCTGGCCGAAGTTGCTGCCGCCGAGGGTGCGGGTCTGGCTGTCGTTGCCATCAAAGGCCGTGACATTGACGCCGGGGAACACAAAGCGCTGAGCCTGGCGCAATTGGGCGCCG
This sequence comes from Pseudomonas fluorescens, assembly GCF_002837185.1. Taxonomy (GTDB): domain Bacteria; phylum Pseudomonadota; class Gammaproteobacteria; order Pseudomonadales; family Pseudomonadaceae; genus Aquipseudomonas; species Aquipseudomonas fluorescens_AM. The sequence continues at coordinate 32,316 of NZ_KZ477994.1, forward strand.
GCCGTGTTGAGGTAGATCTGTTCGACAGTGGTCTGGCCCAGACTCACGTCCCAGCTCACCAGGCGCTCATCCCTGGGCACGGCAGCCGACTCATCGCCGAGCAGTTGGTAGCAGTCGCTCAGGGTGGGGAAAGGCCGGTCGAAGTCGGGTGAGAGGTAGTCGGCAACGTCACTGGAGACCGATTGCTCGCGCAGGTCGAGCAGGGCGTGGGGCAGGATCTGCCGGGCTTGCTGTTCGGCGCGCTCGAGAGCCGCCTGCAGGCCGGCCAGGGAAATATCGTTGGTTGCGGCGTAGGCTTCCACGCCGTTGAGGCGCACGGTGAGCATGGCGCCTTCGTCATGGCTCAGGTGGGGCGGTTCGGCGACGTTCTTGCGTACCGACAGGTACCGGCCGGATTCGCGGACATAGCGCAGGGAGAAGAATTGGGCGTTGGTGCGCAGGGCACTGAAGTGTTTCTTGAGCGTGGCGTGGTGTTCGAACATGGGGCCTTCCTTGTGGGCGGCTCAGCGCGGGCAGGCCAACAGAGTAGGCCGGGGCTGGGAGCTGATCAAGGGAGGTGGTTGTGTGTTGTTTGTTCGGGCCTCATCGGGGGCAAGCCCCCTCCCACACTTGACCGCGTACTTCCTTTGGAACACGGTCGAATGTGGGAGGGGGCTTGCCCCCGATGCAGGCACCGCGGTGTATCAGTTACTGCGCAGTCGGCCCGACTTCACGCATCGGCTTGCTACGCACCGGCGCATCGCCGGCCACGTAGTAGTCGGCGGTGCTGCGCGGCAGTGGCTGGCGGCCACGGATCTTGTCGGCGATTTTCTCGGCGATCATGATCGTTGGTGCGTTCAGGTTGCCGGTGGTGATGATCGGCATGATCGACGCATCGACCACACGTAGGCCCTGCATGCCATGCACACGGCCTTCGTTATCCACTACCGCCATCTCGTCGGTGCCCATCTTGCACGAGCAGGACGGGTGGAACGCGGTTTCGGCGTGCTCGCGGATGAACTGGTCCAACTGCTCATCGGTTTGCACTTCAATACCTGGGCTGATTTCGCGGCCACGGTACGGGTCCAGCGCCGGCTGTTGCATGATTTCACGGGTCAGGCGGATGCCGTCACGGAATTCCTGCCAGTCCTGTTCGGTGGCCATGTAGTTGAAGAGGATGCTCGGGTAGTCCCGTGGGTTCTTCGACTTCAGTTGCACGCGGCCACGGCTCGGCGAACGCATGGAACCCATGTGCGCCTGGAAGCCGTGCTCTTTCACGCCGTTGCTGCCGTTGTAGTTAATGGCGACGGGCAGAAAGTGGTACTGGATGTTCGGCCATTCGAATTCCGGGCGCGAACGGATAAAACCGCCGGCCTCGAACTGGTTGCTGGCGCCGATACCGGTGCCGTTGAACAGCCATTCGGCACCGATGGCCGGCTGGTTGTACCAGAGCAGCGAGGGGTACAGCGACACCGGCTGGGTGCAGGCGTATTGCAGGTACAGCTCAAGGTGATCCTGCAGGTTTTCGCCGACGCCTGGCAGGTCATGGACCACCGGGATGTCGAGGCTTTCCAGCAGCCTGGCCGGGCCGACGCCGGAGCGTTGCAGCAGTTGCGGCGACGCGATTGCGCCGCTGCACACCAGTACTTCTTTACGCGCACGGGCTTCAACACGCTCTTCAGCGGCGCCGATCAGGTAACGCACGCCGACCGCACGCTTGCCTTCAAACAGCACTTTGTCGGTGAGGGCGTGGGTGACGATGGTCAGGGTCGAACGCTTTTTAGCCGTGTCCAGGTAACCGCGCGCGGTGCTGGCGCGACGGCCATTGGGCGTGACGGTACGGTCCATCGGGCCGAAGCCTTCCTGCTGGTAGCCGTTCAAGTCTTCGGTACGCGGGTAACCGGCTTGTACGCCAGCCTCAACCATCGCGTGGAACAGCGGGTTGTTGCCGGCTTTGGGCGTGGTCACGCTGACCGGGCCGTCGCCGCCGTGGTAGTCGTTGGGGCCGATGTCGCGGGTTTCGGCCTTGCGGAAATACGGCAGGCAGTCCAGGTAGGTCCAGTCTTCCAGGCCCGGCAGCTTCGACCAGTTGTCGTAGTCCATGGCGTTACCACGGATGTAGCACATGCCGTTGATCAGGGAAGAACCCCCCAGGCCCTTGCCGCGACCGCACTCCATGCGGCGACCGTCCATGTGTGGCTCTGGATCGGTTTCGTAGGCCCAGTTGTAGCGGCGGCCTTGCAGCGGGAAGGCCAGGGCGGCCGGCATCTGGGTACGGAAGTCGAGGCGGTAGTCCGGGCCACCGGCTTCCAGCAACAGGACGGTGACGCCTTCGTCTTCGGTCAGACGGGTGGCAAGGGTGTTGCCTGCTGATCCTGCGCCAACAATGATGTAGTCGTATTCTTGAGTCATCTGTACTCCGGGGGAGCTGCACGCTCCAAGCTTCAAGCTGCAAGAAAAAGCAGCGAGCGGTGTGGATGAGAGATGCGGCAAACGCCAACTGCTTTTACTTGCAGCTTGAAGCTTGCCGCTAAAGGCTCATCAGAAGACTGATGCGTACTCACCCAGTTCGACTTGCACGGACTTGATGCGCGTGAAGTTGTTCAGCGAGCTGATCCCGTTCTCACGGCCCACGCCCGATTGCTTGTAGCCGCCGACCGGCATCTTGGCGTCGGACTCGCCCCAGGCGTTGATCCAGCAGATACCCGCTTCCAGTTGATGAATCACGCGGTGGGCGCGGTTCAGGTCCTTGGTAACCAGGCCGGCTGCCAGGCCGAAGTCGGTGTCGTTGGCGCGACGGATCACTTCTTCTTCGGTTTCATAGGTGAGGATGCTCATCACCGGGCCAAAGATTTCTTCACGCACGATGGTCATGTCATCGGTGCAGTCGGTGAACACCGTCGGGGCCACGAAAGCGCCTTTGGCCAGGTCGCCGTCGGTCAGGCGATCGCCGCCGCACAGCAGGCGTGCGCCTTGCTCTTTGCCCTTGGCGATGTAGCCCAGCACGCTTTCCATGTGGGCGAAGCTGACCAGCGGACCGAAGTTGGTGTTGTCGTCCTGCGGGTCGCCCACACGGATGCGCGCAACACGTTCAAGAATCTTGGCTTCGAACGCCGCTTGCAGGTGCTTGGGCACGAACACGCGAGTGCCGTTGGTGCAGACCTGGCCGGAGCTGTAGAAGTTGGCCATCATCGCGATGTCGGCGGCACGATCCAGGTCGGCGTCTTCGAACACGATCAGCGGGGACTTGCCGCCCAGTTCCATGGTCACTTCCTTGAGCGAGGAGCTCGAAGCGCTGGCCATGACTTTCTTGCCGGTGTCGGTGCCGCCGGTGAACGAGACTTTCTCGATGCGCGGGTGCTCGGTCAGCCAGGTGCCGACTTCACGGCCGCTGCCGGTCAGTACGTTGAACACACCGGCCGGAACGCCGGCTTCGGTGTAGATCTCGGCCAGTTTCAGGGTGGTCAGCGAGGTGACTTCGCTGGGCTTGAAGATCATCGCGTTACCGGCGGCCAGGGCCGGTGCGGATTTCCACAGGGCGATCTGGATCGGGTAGTTCCACGCGCCGATACCGGCGACCACACCCAGCGGCTCGCGGCGGGTGTAGACGAAGGAGGTATCGCGCAGCGGAATCTGCTCGCCTTCGATGGCCGGCACCAGGCCTGCGTAGTATTCCAGCACGTCGGCGCCGGTGACGATGTCGACGTACTTGGTTTCGGAGAAGGATTTGCCGGTGTCCAGGGTTTCCAGGGCGGCCAGCTCATCGTTGCGCTCGCGCAGGATGTCGACGGCGCGGCGCAGGATGCGCGAACGCTCCATGGCGGTCATGGCAGCCCAGATCTTCTGGCCTTTTTCGGCGCTGACCACGGCACGTTCAACGTCATCGAACGTGGCGCGTTGCACTTGGGCGAGAACTTCACCGTTAGCCGGGTTGATGGCTTCGAAGGTGGCATCGCTGCCAGCGTCGCTGTAACCGCCGTCAATGTAGAGTTTTTGCAGTTCGAAACGGGCCATAAAGTCCTCGCAAGTGCATAAGTGGTTGGCGTTAACCGCCGAAAAGTGAGCCATATGGGTGTGGCAACACTCTGCGGCAGCAGTTCAGGGGTTGAGCGGTTATGTGTGCTCTAACTCACCTGCTTGGCCAATTGGAAATCCATGTATTCGTAAGCGATCCGTTGCGCCTGTTCCGTGTCGAAAGCGTCTCCCGACAGGGCACCGCGCAACCACAAACCGTCGATCAGGGCTGCCAGGCCTCTGGCTGCTTTGCGTGCGTGCGGCAGCGGCAGCACTCGGCGGAACTGGCAGCACAGGTTGGAATACAGACGTTGATCGTTGATCCGCTGCAACCTGTGCAATGACGGGTGATGCATGCTGGTGGCCCAGAAGGCCAGCCAGGTTTTCATTGCCGGTCCGTTGACCTGGCTGGCGTCGAAGTTGCCCTCGATGATCACCCGAAGGTGCGCCCGTGGGCTGTCGTCCTTCAACGCAAGCCTGCGTTCGTGGACGTTCTCGATCAGCACATTCATCAAGTACCGCATCGTTGCGGCGATCAGGCCGTTCTTGTCCTGAAAGTAGTGACTGATGATGCCGTTCGAGACGCCGGCCAAGCGGGCGATCAGCGCAATGCTCGCATCGCCCATTCCGACCTGATCGATCGCCGTCAGCGTGGCTTCGATCAACTGCTGGCGGCGTATGGGTTGCATACCGACCTTGGGCATGTAGCACCTCTCCTTTGGCCTGCCGACAGGCGATCCACGTCCGTCGGCTTGAAGGCCAGTCTATTTTGTTTTGATTGAACGTTCAATCAACAAAGAATAAGCTCTGCGACAAATGGTCGCTGCCTACAGATATTTCCTACCTGGGAGCCGCGACCTCTGACACCTGCTAAAACCCCTGAAACAGGCCGTATCAGGGCCTGGGCCGCGCTTTGGCGGGGTTCGGGATTTTCGGGATGTCTTTATAACACCCGTCCGTCGACTGCCGAAAAATCGATGTCCCGGGATAACCGTTGCCTTGTGTTTCTCTCTCGCACTGCCCGGAGCATCTGCGCCATGAGTTCTGCCTCTCTTATAAAGACCCCGCCGCAAAAGGTGCGGGTCAACGGTTGGGTGTTTTACACCTCCACCGCGCTGATTCTGTTGTTGACCGCCATTCTGATCATCGCCCCGCAGGAGGCCGGGCGCATGCTCGGCGTCGCCCAGGCCTGGCTGTCGAAAAGCTTCGGCTGGTACTACATGGTGGTCATCGCCGCCTACCTGGTGTTTGTGGTCGGTCTGGCGTTTTCGTCCTATGGCAAGTTGAAACTGGGCAGCAAGGACGACACGCCGGACTTCAGCTATGGCGCCTGGGCCGGGATGCTGTTCTCGTCGGGCATCGGCATTTCGCTGCTGTACTTCGGCGCCTCCGAGCCCCTGGATCATTACTTCAACCCGCCCGAAGGCGCGGCCGCCAGCAATGGCGCGGCACGTCAGGCCTTGCAACTGACCTTCCTGCACTGGGGCCTGCATGGCTGGGCGATCTATGCGCTGGTCGGCCTGGCCGTGGCGTACTTCGCGTACCGCCATAATCAGCCGCTGGCCTTGCGTTCGGCGCTGTACCCGCTGGTGGGCGAGCGCTGGGTAAAAGGCGCGGCCGGCCACGCGGTGGACGGTTTCGGCATGTTCGTGACCTTGCTCGGCCTGGTGACCAACCTGGGGATTGGCTCGATGCAGGTGTCGTCGGGGCTGGAAAACCTGTTCGGCATGGCGCACAGCAACACCAACCTGTTGATCGTGATCATCGTGATGAGCACCGTGGCGACCATCGCTGCGGTGTCGGGCGTGGAGAACGGCATTCGTCGCCTGTCCAACCTCAACATCGTCTTGTTCAGTGGGTTGCTGATCTTCGTGCTGCTGTTCGGCCCCACCCTGCACTTGCTCAACGGCCTGGTGCAGAACACCGGTGATTACCTCAACGGTATAGTGCTCAAGACCTTCGACCTGTATGTGTATGAAGGCGACGGTGCCAAGACCGAGCGCTGGATGGGCCTGTGGACCCTGTTCTACTGGGCCTGGTGGATTTCCTGGGCGCCCTTCGTGGGCATGTTCATTGCGCGTATTTCCCGTGGCCGCACCGTGCGTGAACTGGTGGCCGGCGTGCTGCTGATCCCGCTGGGCTTCACCCTGGCGTGGTTGTCGATCTTCGGCAACTCGGCGTTGGACCTGGTGCTGAACCATGGCGCGGTGGAGCTGGGCAAGACCGCGCTGGAGCAGCCGTCCATGGCGATCTACCAGTTGCTTGAGCATTACCCGGCGTCGAAGATCGTCATCGGGGTGTCGATCTTCGTGGGCTTCGTGCTGTTCCTGACCCCGGCGGATTCCGGCGCGGTGATGATGGCCAACCTGTCGTGCACCGGCGGCAACGTGGATGAAGATGCGCCGCACTGGCTGCGCATCTTCTGGTCGGCGGTGATCACCCTGGTGACCATCGGCCTGCTGTTCGCCGGCAACTTCGAAGCCATGCAGACCATGGTGGTGCTGGCGGGGCTGCCGTTCTCGGTGGTGCTGATCTTCTTTATGTTCGGTTTGCACAAGGCCATGCGCCAGGACGTGGCGATCGAACAGGAGCAGGCGCAACTGGCTGAACGCGGGCGTCGCGGCTTCAGCGAGCGTTTGACCGCGTTGGACCTGCAACCGAGCCAGGGCACCGTGCAACGCTTCATGGACAAGCACGTAACGCCGGCACTGGAAGAGGCCGCGACTGCGTTGCGTGAGCAGGGGCTGGAAGTGCAGACGCTGCTGGGCAAATCCAAGCGCTGCATCGGTGTGCGGATCGAGATGGAGGAGGGCAACCCGTTTGTCTACGAAGTCAGCCTGGATGCATATTCTTCGGCGCCCAATGATCTGCCTGAAGAAGAACGCACGCGTTACTACCGTGCCGAGGTCTACCTGCACAACGGGCCTCAGGAATACGACCTGATGGGCTTCACCCAGGAGCAGATCACCCGGGATGTGCTCGATCAGTTTGAAAGCCATCGGCAGCTCCTTGGCCGGGTCTATAGCTGATCGTTGAAGCGTGGTGGTGTCCTCACTGACACCACCGGTTTCACTGTTGGAACAAAGATCAAATGTGGGAGCTGGCTCCCACATTGACCGAGTTTCTACAGCTGTTTGCGGTATTGGCTTAACCGAGGTTCTTGCCCAGCAGGGCATGGTAGAGCTCACTGTCCCCCAGAATCCCCACCACCTTGTCATTGTCCTGCAACACCAACTTATTCCCGGTGTGATACCGAATCTGCAACGCATCACGCATGCCGATATTCGAGTCCACCAACGTCGGCGCCCGGCCCAAACCTTCCACCGGTTGCCCCGGCGCCCAGTTCTGCAGGTTCAACGGCGTGCCATTCTGGCGAGCGCCCTTGATGACGTTGCCTTCAGTCAGGTCAAGCCACGAGTCACCGCCCGGGTCCAGGCTGATCGAGCCGTTGACGTGGGTGCAGTTATCCACAGTGCGCATCAGGCTGCGGCCGCACAGCACGTTCAGCGGGTTGGTGTGGGCAACGAAGGTACGCACATAGTCGTCCGCCGGGTTCAGCACGATCTCTTCGGGCACGCTGTACTGGATGATCTTGCCGTCTTTCATGATCGCGATGCGGCTGCCCAGCTTGAGGGCTTCGTCGAGGTCGTGGCTGACGAACACGATGGTCTTGCTCAGCTTGCGCTGCAGTTCCAGCAGTTCATCCTGCAGGCCTTGGCGAATCAAAGGGTCGAGGGCGGAGAAGGGTTCGTCCATCAGCAGGATATCGGCGTCCATCGCCAACGCTCGGGCCAGGCCGACGCGCTGTTGCATGCCGCCGGACAGCTCGTCCGGCTTCTTGTTGCGCCATTGGGTCAGGCCCACCAGTTCGAGTTTTTCATCGACCAGCGTGCGCCGCTCCTTTTCCGGGCGGCCCTGCATTTCCAGGCCGAAGCTGATGTTCTCGCGCACCGTCAGCCAGGGCATCAGGGCGAACTTCTGGAACACCATGGCGATGCGTTTGGTGCGCATCATTTTCAGCTCGGCCGGCGTGCAGGAGGCGATGTCGATCTGGCGACCTTCATGCTCCACAAACAGTTGGCCACGGCTGACCGTGTTGAGGCCGTTGATGCAGCGCAGCAGGCTCGATTTGCCGGAGCCCGACAGGCCCATCAGTACACAGATCTCGCCTTTCTCGATATCCAGGCTGGCGTTTTCAACGCCGACAATCTGCCCGGTCTTTTTCAGGATTTCGTTACGGCTCATGCCCTGGTCCAGCAGCTTGAGCGCTTCGCGTGGGTCTTTGGAGAAGATCACGTCGACTTTGTCGAATCGGATAATGCTCATGCATCACCCCCTACTTTGGCGTCGGGTTGTTTGCAGATACGGTCGAGCATGATGGCCAGCAACACGATTGCCAGGCCCGCTTCAAAGCCCAGGGCGATATCGGCCGTGTTCAGTGCGTTGACCACCGGCTTGCCGAGGCCGTCGGCACCCACCAGCGCCGCGATCACCACCATCGACAACGACAGCATGATGCATTGGGTAATGCCGGCGGCAATGCTCGGCATGGCGTGGGGCAGTTCAATGCGCGAGAGCAACTGGCGGCGCGAGCAGCCGAAGGCCTTGCCGGCGTCCATCAACTCCTGCGGTACGTCGCGGATACCCAGGTAGGTCAGGCGGATCGGCGCGGCAATCGCGAACACCACCGTGGAAATCAGCCCGGGCACCACACCCAGCCCGAAGAGGGTCAGGGTAGGGATGAGGTAGACGAAGGTCGGCACGGTCTGCATCAGATCGAGTACCGGCCGCATCATGGTGTAGAACATCGGCTTGTGCGCGGCAACAATGCCCAGCGGCACGCCGATGACCACGCAGACCAGGGTGGCGAACAGCACCTGGGCGAGGGTTTCCATGGTTTCCTGCCAGTACCCCAGGTTGAGGATCAGCAGGAAGGAGGCGATGACAAACACCGTCAGGCCCCATTTGCGTTGGATAAAGTGAGCCAGCAGCGCAATCAGACCGATCAATGCCAGCGGATTGAACCAGGTCAGCGCAAACGTCACGCCGTGGATCATCGTTTCCAGTGTCGATGCGATTGCGTCGAAGTAGTTGGCACCGTGTTGGGTCAACCAGTCGACGAAGGCAGCGATGTACTGGCCTAGTGGGATTTTCTGTTCAGTCAGCATGGTAGTGAATGTCCACATGCGAAGAGGGAAACATCCCGGGGCAGCGCACCGCCCCGGGGTCAGCGGGTGCTATTTGGCGAGGTAAGCCTTGACGGCGTCGAGTCCTGGTTTGCCATCGACCGTGGTGACACCGGCCAGCCAGGTGTCGAGCACTTGCGGGTTCTTCTGCAGCCAGGCCCTGGCGGCGGCGTCGGCCTTCATCTTGTCGTCCAGGACGTTACCCATCAGGGTGCTTTCCATGTCCAGCGTGAACACCAGGTTTTTCAGCAACTGGCCAACGTTGCTGCATTCCTGGGTGTAGCCCTTGCGGGTGTTGGTGTAGATGGTGGCCTGGCCGTAGTTGGGGCCGAACGAATCGTCACCCCCGGTCAGGTACTTCATCTTGAAGCGAGTGTTCATCGGGTGCGGTTCCCAGCCGAGGAACACGATGGCCTGGTTGCGCTTGGAGGCGCGTTCAACCTGGGAGAGCATCCCGGCTTCACTGGATTCGACCACTTTGAAACCGGCGGTCTTGAGGCCGAAGGCGTCTTTGTCGATCAACGTCTGGATGGTGCGGTTGCCGTCGTTGCCCGGCTCGATGCCGTAGATCTTGCCGCCCAGCTCGTCCTTGAATTTGGCGATATCGGCGAAGTCTTTCAGGCCCTTGTCATACAGCGCCTCGGGCACCGCCAGGGTGTACTTGGCGTTCTCCAGGTTGGCGCGTACGGTTTCTACGGTGCCGGCTTCGCGGTACTGCTTGATGTCGTTTTCCATGGTCGGCATCCAGTTGCCGAGGAAGATGTCCATGTTCTTGCCGTCGGCCAGGGACTTGTAGGTCACTGGGACCGAAATCATCGTGGTGCGTGGCTTGTAGCCCAGGCCCTTGAGGATTTCGCTGGTGGTCGCGGTGGTGACGGTGATGTCGGTCCAGCCGACATCGGAGAAGTTGACGGTCTTGCACTGTTCCGGTTCTGCAGCGTGCGCCATGACCGGCAGACTCAGCATGGCGGCCAACAACAACGAGGGTGAACCTTTCATCGGGGTAGACTCCTGTGTTTTTTCTGGCGGCATTCGCCGCGCTTTATAAGTGCTGCTATTGGAGTGTGCGTCGGGCAGCTCTGGCACGGTGCCTTGCAAACGAGTCGAGACTGATCATGTACCAGTGAAAATCTGACGCCTACAGGGGGCGTCGTATCCAGTACAGGGAGGGTCGCATCCAGTGTCGGTGACGTCGCTTACAGATTTTTCCAAAGGTAAAACCGCTGTTTTTACCCTTCTGCACCGCAAAAAACGCCCAAAACAGGCCATTACACGCGAGCGACGCTGGTGAGCATGGGTGCGTCGGTGTGAGACGCCGTGAGCGGCAACAAAAGCTTGATGATGCCGCCATCTGGGCGATCTGAGCGTAGCACCTCGTTCAAGCCCGGCCCGTGCTTATCGAGGAGTTCCACGTTAATGGCTATCAGCGTTTTCGACCTGTTCAAGATCGGCATCGGGCCTTCGAGTTCTCACACCGTCGGCCCCATGCGCGCCGCGGCGTTGTTCGTTCAAGCATTGCGTGAACGCGACCTGTTGGAACAGGTCAAGCGGGTCGAAGTTCAGCTGTACGGCTCCTTGTCGGCCACCGGCATCGGCCATGGCAGCGACACCGCCACCATCATGGGCCTGATGGGCGAGTGGCCGGACGCGATCGACCCGTCGCAGATCGGCGTGCGCATTCACACGCTGCGCGAAACCGACACCTTGCTGCTCGACGGCCGTTTGCCGGTGCCGTTCGTATGGTCGCGGGACATGCGCCTGCTCGACGAAAACCTGCCGTTCCATCCCAACGCCATGACCCTGGTGGTGTGGGGGGATAACGGCGAGTTGCACCGCGACACCTACTACTCGGTAGGCGGCGGTTTTGTGGTGGATGAAGCCCAGGCCCGCAGCGGTGTTGCCGACATGGACAGCACCGAGCTGCCCTATGATTTTTCCAGCGCCGCAGAGCTGTTGCAGCTGTGCAAGACCCACAACCTGCGGGTCGCGGAGTTGATGTTGGCCAACGAGAAGGTCTGGCGCTGCGAAGAAGAAATCCGCAGCGGCCTGATGAAACTCTGGCGCGCCATGCAGGACTGTGTGGAGCAGGGTCTCAAGCACGAGGGCATCCTGCCCGGCGGTCTCAATGTGCGCCGTCGCGCTGCCAAGTTGCACCGCAGCCTGCAGGAGCTGGGCAAGCCGAATGTGATCGGTTCGACCTTGAGTGCCATGGAGTGGGTCAACCTGTTCGCCCTGGCGGTCAACGAAGAAAATGCCGCCGGTGGGCGCATGGTCACCGCACCCACCAATGGCGCAGCGGGGATCATTCCGGCCGTGCTGCACTATTTCATGAAGTTCAGTGAGGAAGTGACTGAGGCCAATGTGGTCGACTACCTGCTCGGCGCAGCGGCGGTGGGCATTCTGTGCAAGAAGAACGCCTCGATCTCCGGTGCCGAAGTCGGCTGCCAGGGCGAAGTGGGTTCCGCCTGCGCCATGGCCGCCGCGGGCCTGGCCGAAATTCTCGGCGCCACACCGGAGCAACTGTGCAACGCCGCGGAAATCGGCCTGGAACATAACCTGGGCCTGACCTGCGACCCGGTGGGCGGCCTGGTGCAAGTGCCGTGCATCGAGCGCAACGCGATTGCGGCGGTGAAGGCGATCAATGCGGCGCAGATGGCCTTGCGCGGCGACGGCCAGCACTTTATCTCCCTGGACCGGGTGATCCGCACCATGCGTGATACCGGGGCGGATATGCATGACAAGTACAAAGAGACCTCGCGGGGCGGGTTGGCGGTCAGTGCTGTCGAGTGCTGAGACCGCGTCGCCTGCTATCGGGGGCAAGCCCCCTCCCACATTTGAAATGCGTTGCCCTGTGGGAGGGGGCTTGTCCCCGATAGCGGTAGTCCGCTCAATACTGCTCACAAAGTGAACACCCCAACCAAAACCGCCACCTTTTAGCGCGTCGCAAATAGATAAGTAGCCTGCGAACGATTTACCCCACCGCCAGCCGTCCCCCGCGCTTTGGGTGACAGACTCCTCCTACACCCGCAAAGCGCCTTCCCACAAGTGCTACCGTTCTGCTCACAGCCTTTGAACACCCATCCCCGTGCGTTATATCCCGCGTTTAATGCGCGGGCTCATATAGACGCATCAACAGGTCGTTTTCAGGATTTGTTGAATGGCCATTCAATTTTAGGCATGGCATTTGCTCTATCAATTCAAAGCCTCCTCCCTTGCAAGGGAGGAGCGCAATAACAAGAGCCTCGCCTGAGGCCATCACCTGCTTTGTGTGAGGAGATACTGTGATGACGTCGTCCAACTCCGGGGCTCAACCCCAGAACCGTGCGCCTCAATCCATCGGCTTTTTGCTGCTGGACAATTTCACGCTGATTTCCCTGGCGTCGGCCGTGGAACCCCTGCGCATGGCCAATCAGCTGTCCGGTCGCGAGTTGTATCGCTGGACAACCCTGAGTGTCGACGGCAACCAGGTGTGGGCCAGCGACGGCCTGCAGATCACGCCCGATGCCGCCATGCACAAGGCCCCGGTCCTGGACACCGTCATCGTGTGCGGTGGCGTGGGCATCCAGCGCACCGTCACCCGCGAACACGTGTCGTGGCTGCAAAGCCAGGCGCGTCAATCCCGTCGTCTCGGTGCGGTGTGCACCGGCAGTTGGGCCCTGGCCTGCGCGGGTCTGCTTGACGGTTTCGATTGCAGCGTGCACTGGGAATGCCTGGCATCAATGCAGGAAGCCTTCCCCCGCGTGGCCATGAGCACCCGCCTGTTCACCCTCGACCGCAACCGCTTCACCAGCTCCGGCGGCACCGCGCCGTTGGACATGATGCTGCACCTGATCAGCCGCGACCACGGCCGTGAACTGTCGGCCGCCATCTCCGAGATGTTTGTGTACGAACGCATCCGCAACGAACAGGATCACCAGCGCGTGCCGCTCAAGCACATGCTCGGCACCAACCAGCCCAAGCTGCAGGAAATCGTTGCGCTGATGGAGGCCAATCTGGAAGAGCCCATCGACCTGGACGAACTGGCGGTGTACGTCGCTGTGTCGCGTCGCCAGCTGGAGCGGCTGTTCCAGAAATACCTGCACTGTTCGCCCTCGCGCTATTACCTCAAGCTGCGCTTGATCCGTGCGCGGCAGTTGCTCAAGCAGACGCCGATGTCGATCATCGAAGTGGCGTCGGTGTGCGGCTTTGTGTCCACGCCGCATTTTTCCAAGTGCTACCGCGAATACTTCGGCATTCCGCCACGGGACGAGCGCGTAGGCTCCAACACCACGCAGCAAGTGGCGATGATGCCGATTCCGCAGGCACTGGTGCTGTCACCGCTGTCGGGGCCGATGTCGGCGCTGAGCCAGGCCAGGAACGAGTCGACTTTCGCGAGTGTACGGCTTTAAACCGAGTTGCCTGCATCGGGGGCAAGCCCCCTCCCACCTTTGGAATGCGTTTCCCTGTGGGAGGGGGCTTGCCCCCGATAGCGATCTATCAGGCGCCGGAGTTCTGCTTGAATTGCATCAAAGCCGGCAACAACTGCTTATCGATCGCCTGCCGCACCGCCGGCAAAATCGTCGCCTTGCCGGTGTACATCTGTTCCACCATGCCTTTGAGCGCCTTGGCCCGCGCTTCGCTCAAACCGCGTACCGCACACTCGCATGCCTGCTCGGCAGTGGCACCGCTGGACACTTCAAAACCCAACGAGCGCAGTTGGCCCAGCAGGTCATCCTGGTCAATCAAATCCGCGTGCATCATGACGTTTATCCTGGTGTAGGGAACGGTGATTGAGCTGGATTCTGGTAGGCCCCCGGCCGGTGGGCAAGCGCAGAATCGAGCAATGGCTCGGATGGCTATGAACAGGTCGTTTTCGGGTCACTCGGCCGTGCAAGTAATAGGCACACTGCCTCCAGGCACGCAGCTTGACGGTTTGGTCACCCTCGGGATGCACGGCTCACACAAGGCACCTCTGCCCCGATCCAGTCACGGCTGGATCGGGGCTTTTTTTGCTGGCAAACCGATGACCCGGCCGAGCAGGGCGGGCCGTGGCAGCTCGGCCTGTGCAGCGCTGATTGCGGTGAGCTTGTGCAGCGTGGCCTCAGTGAACGGCGTTGCCTGCGGACCGGCCAGGTCGACATGCAGCAGCATCTGTTCGTTGCCGGCCAGCTCCTTTTCATCACCCAGCAGATGCAGGCTGTGATAGAGGTGCAGGCGCTTGGCATCAAAGGCGATCAGTTGGGTGCGAACCTCGACCTCGGCCCCCAGCTTCACCTCGTGCAGGTAGTTCAAATGCAGCTCCAGCGTGAACAGCGAGTGGCCGCTGGCTTCGCGGTTGTCGCTATCGAGACCCAGGTTGTCCATCAGCGCATCGGTGGCGTAGCTGAAGATCAGCAAATAGAACGCATCGCGCAGGTGGCCGTTGTAGTCCACCCAGTCGGGCTGGATTCTAGTTGTGTAGGTTTTTAATGCGGACATGGGGCTGTACTCGGTAAAGAATGTGGGAGGGGGCTTGCCCCCTCCCACATTTTGTTATTCGGCGAAGGTCATGCCGTGCCTGGCCTTGGTGGTTTTCACCGCCTCCAGCACCGCCAGCAGGCAATCATCACGATAGCGCTCCAGCGCCGAAATGCTGTGGCTACCCAGTTGGTTGCTTGTGCCGGCCACCACATCGTCAATCAACGTGTCGGTCAATTCGGGCGCTGGAAGATACGTCCACGGCAACTGCAATGCCGGACCGAACTGCGCCATGAAGTGGCGCATGCCCGCGTCGCCTCCCGCCAGTGTGTAGGTGAGGAAGGTGCCCATGAACGACCAGCGCAGGCCGGCGCCAAAACGAATCGCATCGTCGATTTCACCCGTGGTCGCCACGCCATCGTTGACCAGATGCAGCGCCTCGCGCCACAGCGCTTCCAGGAGTCGGTCAGCGATAAACCCAGGCACTTCCTTGCGCACGTGCAGTGGGCGCATGCCGAGGGATTCATACACCTTGATCGCGGCCTGGATCGCCTCGGGCGCGGTGCGCTTGCCGCCCACCACTTCCACCAGGGGCAGCAGGTACACCGGGTTGAACGGGTGGCCGACCACGCAGCGCTCGGGGTGGGTCGAGCTTGCATAGAATTCGCTTGGCAACAGCCCTGACGTACTCGACCCAATCAACGCATCCGGCTTGGCTGCTGCGCTGATCTGGCTGTGCAATTGCAGTTTCAACGCCAGGCGTTCAGGGGCACTTTCCTGGATGAAGTCAGCGTCTTTCACGCACTCTTCAATGGTGGCGACAAAGCGCAGGCGGTCCTGGGAAGCGCCCGGGGCCAGGCCTTGTTTCTCCAGGGCGCTCCAGGCATTGGCGACGCGTTTGCGCAACGCCGCTTCGGCACCGGGCGCCGGGTCCCAGGCCACGACATCCAGGCCGTGGGCGAGGGCGCGGGATACCCAGCCGCTGCCGATAACACCGCTGCCCAGGGCGGCGAAGGTTTTGATTTCCGTGATAAAGCGCATGGGTGCATTCCTAAAGAGTTTGGTGATCCCCTGTGGGAGGGGGCAAGCCCCCTCCCACATTGTTTATCCGCGCTTGGTCAGGCCCATCTTCACGCGGCCTTCAGCCGGGGTCATGACCCGTGCGCCCAGGCGGCTGAGGATTTCGCTGGCGCGTTCAACCAGTTGGCCATTGGTGGCGAGCACGCCCTTGTCCAGCCACAGGTTGTCTTCCAGGCCGACCCGCACGTTGCCGCCCAGCAACACCGCCTGGGCGGCCATCGGCATCTGCATGCGGCCAATGCCGAAGCCGGCCCATACCGCGTCGGCGGGCAGGTTGTCGACCATGGCTTTCATGGTGGTGGTGTCGGCCGGCGCGCCCCACGGGATGCCCAGGCACAGCTGAAACAGTGGGTCGTCGAGCAAACCTTCCTTGATCATCTGCTTGGCGAACCACAGGTGGCCGGTGTCGAAAATTTCCAGCTCGGCCTTCACGCCCAGTTCTTGGATACGCTTGGCGCCCGCCCGCAGTTGCGCGGGGGTGGACACGTAAATGGTGTCGCCATCGCCAAAATTCAGCGTGCCGCAGTCCAGGGTGCAGATTTCCGGCAGCAATGCTTCGACATGCGCCAGGCGGGTCAGCGGGCCGACCAGGTCGGTGTTGGGGCCGAACTCCATAGGGGTCTCGCCGCCACCGATCTCCAGGTCGCCGCCCATGCCGGCGGTGAGGTTGACGATGATGTCGATGTCGGCCTCGCGGATGCGCTCCATCACTTCACGGTACAGCGCCACGTCGCGGCTGAACGTGCCGGTATGCGGGTCACGCACATGGCAGTGCACCACGGTCGCGCCGGCCTTGGCGGCTTCCACGGCGGCGGCCGCGATTTGTTTGGGAGTGACCGGCACATGCGGGCTTCTGGCGGTCGTGTCGCCAGCACCGGTGAGTGCGCAGGTGATGATGACGTCATGGTTCATGGGGCAGGTTCCTTACAGGCGTGGAGGTGCCATTCGCAGCCGGTCGGGGCCGCGAAGCGGTGTTCTGGAAAAGGTTATTGACGGGTCAGTTGAAGGTTGGCCGCAGCCGGCTTGCCATCGAAAGTGGTCACGCCGTCCAGCCAACGCGCCTGGTCTTGCGGGTGATCCTTGAGCCACTGCCTGGCCGACTCGATAGGGTCTTTGTGATCCAGCAAAGGCTGCATCATCCGGCTCTCGTCGGCGGCGGTGAAGGTCAGGTTGGTCAGCAGTGTGTGCACGTTGGGGCATTGCTCTGCGTAGGCCGGCGCGGTGACTGTCCATACAGTGGCCATGCCTTCGTTCGGGCCCAGGGCGTCGTCGCTGCCGGTGAGGTAAGTCATGGCGACGTTGACGTTCATCGGGTGCGGCGCCCAGCCGAAGAACACCACGGCTTCCTTGCGGCGTACTGCACGGTCGACGGCAGAGAGCATGGCCGCTTCACTGGATTCAACCAGTTGGAATTTGCCCAGGCCGAACTGGTTCTTGGCGATCATCGCCTTGATCTGGGTATTGGCGCCCGAGCCCGGCTCGATGCCATAGATCTTGCCGCCCAGCTCTTTTTCGAACCGGGCGATATCGGCAAAGGTCTTCAGGCCCTTGTCCGCCAGGTAAGTCGGTACGGCGAGAGTGGCGCGGGCGTCTTCCAGGCTGGGTTTATCGAGCACCTTGACTTGCTTGGCGTCGACGAACGGCGTGATGGTCTGGGTCATCAGCGGGTTCCAGTAGCCCAGGAACAGATCCAGGCGCTGGTCGCGGATGCCGGCAAAGATAATCTGTTGGGAAGCGCTGGTCTGTTTGGTCTTGTAGCCAAGGCCGTCGAGCAGCACCTGGGCCATGGCACTGGTGGCGATCACGTCGGTCCAGTTCACCACGCCCAGGCGTACGTTCTGACATGAAGCGGCATCCGCTGCCATGGCGTGAGTGCTCAAAAGGGCGCTGGCGCTGAATACGAGCACGCAACGGCTGATCAGTCGGTTCATGGTGGAGCCCTCGGCAGGTCGTTATTGTGGGGTCCGGCGTCTTTGTGCGCCGTGCAGCCAAGTTACGTCCCTTGGGCAGCGCCGAAACGCACAGTGGCGACCGGCTCTTGCACTGCAGCGACCTGCGCGCTTGAATCCGCCCTTGAACGGGAGTATCACAGTGCCACGCTGGTCGTCCCACGAGAGCGCCATCATGTCCCAGGATTTTTATTTTTTGCTGATGCCGGGGTTCTCGGCCATTGGTTTTATCTCTGCCCTTGAGCCGTTGCGCGTGGCCAATCGCTTTCGTGGCGAGTTGTACCGCTGGCACATATTGAGCGCCGACGGCGGTGCAGTGCTGGCGAGCAACGGCATGTCGGTCAACGCCGATGCCGCGCTGGAGCCGCTGAAAAAAGGCGCGACCTTATTGGTGGTGGCCGGCTTCGAGCCGCTGCAGTTCGCCACGCCTGCGCTGGAACACTGGCTACGCCGTCTTGACCACGAAGGCGTAACCCTCGGCGCGATCGACACCGGCGCCTGCGTGCTGGCCGAAGCGGGCCTGCTCGACGGCCATCGTCTGACCTTGCACTGGGAAGCCATCGATGCGTTCAAGGAATCGTATCCGCAGCTGAGCGTCACCCAGGAGCTGTTCGAGATCGACCGCCGCCGCATCACCTGCGCCGGCGGCACCGCCTCCATCGACCTGATGCTCGACCTGATCGCCCAGGCCTATGGCCCTGAGTTGGCGATCCAGGTCTCTGAACAATTCGTGCTGGGCCGCATCCGCCCGCGCAAAGACCACCAGCGCATGCAGATCGCCACGCGCTACGGCATCACCAACAAGAAACTGGTGCAGGTGATCGGCGAGATGGAGCAGCACACCGAGCCGCCCCTAAGCACCCTGGCCTTGGCCGAGGCGATCAAGGTCACCCGGCGCCAACTGGAGCGGCTGTTTCGCCTGCACCTGAACGACACACCGAGCAACTTCTACCTGGGCCTGCGCCTGGAAAAAGCCCGAAAACTGCTGCGCCAGAGCGACATGAGCGTGCTGGAGGTGAGCATAGCCTGCGGGTTTGAGTCGCCGTCGTATTTCACCAGGAGCTATCGAGCGCGGTTTGCCAAATGTCCGAGGGAGGATCGGCGACGGGAGGTGGTTTGATCGTTTTTTAGCCAATTATAGGCGCGACTATAATTTAGAGTCGTTTCCATAATTAGGTATAAAAGCGGCCGGCACCGCGGATCAAATGTGGGAGGGGGCTTGCCCCCGATAGCGGTGGGTCAGCAGCACATAAGTGACTGACACACCGCCATCGGGGGCAAGCCCCCTCCCACAGTAGATTTTGGTGTGGCTTATTTTTTCAGCGGGGCCGAACACGCCGCTTTGTAGGCCTCATGCTGATACTTGTTCAACGCACCACACACGAAGCTAAAGGCACCGCGGATCAATGTGGGAGGGGGCTTGCCCTCGATAGCGGTGGGTCAGCAGCACATAAGTGACTGACACACCGCCATCGGGGGCAAGCCCCCTCCCACAGTAGATTTTGGTGTGGCTTATTTTTTCAGCAGGGCCGAACACGCCGCCTTGTAAGCTTCATGCTGATACTTGTTCAGCGTCGCGGGCAGATCAAAGTTATGCTTCTTATTCTGCGCATTGATGGTTTGCGGTGACAGCAGAGTCACTTCAACCCCGTCCAGCAACTGAAACACCCCTTCAATCTTGAACGTCGTCGGGCCTCCGGCGAATTCGCCTTTCTTGCTGCGCTTCTTGATCGCGATACGGGTGATGGCGTTTGCCTGCACGAACGCCTTCACCTGCGCGGCGAAGGCTTTGACGTTGGCGGCCTCATCATCGTCTTCAAGGGCGATTTTCTTGGTGGTCAGGGCGACGTGGGTCAGCGCCTGGTTATCCAGCGAAGCGACGGCGATGATGGCTTCGCTGCCTTTGATTTCAATGCCGCAGATAGTCATGAAGAGCCTATGTTCAGAAGAAAAGTGGCGCGATTGTCGCTTATTCCTGCCCAATCGACTCCAAAAACTCCGACCGCTCATCACTCATCCGCGCCAGGCAGTCGTTGTGCGCAATCGCGTATGCCTTGGTGCCGGTCACCGCCGGGAAGGTATCCACCGCGCAATCGGCGTCGCGCAGTTTTTCCCATTTTTGCTGGGCGTCCTTCAGACGGGCGGTAATGTCCGCCAGTTTGGTCTTGTCGCTGCCGTAGGTCGAACCCATGCGTTCCAGCAGCCCCTGATAGTTGTCCTTGAGCAATTGCTCGGCGGTGGTTTTGTTGTAGGTGGCGCATTCCAGGGTTTGCTGGTCGTTCTCGATGCCGTCACACGGCGTGCTGTCGGTGTCTTCGGCCGCGTGGACGCCGGTTGCGATGAGTGCCAAAGCCAGGAAAATCGATTTCATTGCGCCGTCTCATATCAGGTGATGCGGGAATTCTGGCTCAAGCGTAAGACAAAGAACAGCCGCCAGTCAGACCACTCTTAACAGCCTTTGTCGTGGATTGACGCTTTCGGCAATTCCCCTGTCGTTTTTGCACCCGGCTCCGTCGGTCCCTGGGCATATGCTGGCCCCAAAGCGCCGGCAGACGATTCGGCGCATGAATCGCCAATAAGGGGACGCCTGATGAGCCCAGCCGAGTTGCACGCCGACAGCATCGTTATCGACGGGCTGATTATTGCCAAGTGGAACCGCGACCTGTTCGAAGACATGCGCAAAGGTGGCCTGACCGCCGCCAACTGCACGGTGTCGGTGTGGGAAGGCTTCCAGGCCACGATCAATAACATCGTTGCCAGCCAGACCCTGATCCGCGAGAACAGCGACCTGGTGATCCCGGTGAAAACCACCGCCGATATTCGCAAGGCCAAGGAGCAGGGCAAGACCGGCATCATCTTCGGTTTCCAGAATGCCCACGCGTTCGAAGACCAGCTCGGCTACGTCGAGATCTTCAAGCAGCTCGGCGTCGGGGTGGTGCAGATGTGCTACAACACCCAGAACCTGGTCGGTACCGGCTGCTACGAGCGTGACGGCGGCCTGTCGGGGTTCGGGCGCGAAATCGTCGCCGAGATGAACCGTGTCGGCATCATGTGCGACCTGTCCCACGTCGGTTCCAAGACCAGCGAAGAAGTCATCCTCGAATCGAAAAAGCCGGTGTGCTATTCCCACTGCCTGCCATCGGGCCTCAAAGAGCACCCGCGCAACAAGTCTGATGAAGAACTCAAGTTCATCGCCGACCATGGTGGCTTTGTCGGCGTGACCATGTTCGCGCCGTTCCTGGCCAAGGGCATTGATTCGACCATCGACGACTACGCCGAAGCCATCGAATACACCATGAACATCGTCGGCGAAGACGCCATCGGCATCGGCACCGACTTCACCCAGGGCCATGGCCAGGATTTCTTTGAAATGCTGACCCATGACAAGGGCTACGCCCGCCGCCTGACCAGCTTCGGCAAGATCATCAACCCGCTGGGCATCCGCACCGTGGGCGAGTTTCCCAACCTGACCGAGACCCTGCTCAAGCGTGGCCACCCCGAGCGCGTGGTACGCAAGATCATGGGCGAGAACTGGGTCAACGTCTTGAAGGACGTCTGGGGCGAATAAGCCAGGCACCTATCGGCAACACCACCACGAATTTTTCTGGAGTTAAGTTTCCATGGCCAAGATCGCCCCGCAATTGCCTATCGAAGTCGACAGCGAAACCGGTGTCTGGACCTCCGACGCCCTGCCCATGCTGTATGTGCCGCGTCATTTCTTCGTCAACAACCACATGGGCATCGAGGACGTACTGGGTGCCGACGCCTACGCCGAGATCCTCTACAAGGCCGGCTACAAATCCGCCTGGCACTGGTGTGAAAAAGAAGCCGAATGCCACGGCCTGGAAGGCGTCGCGGTGTTCGAGCATTACATGAAGCGCCTGTCGCAACGCGGCTGGGGCCTGTTCAAGATCCAGGACATCGACCTCGACACAGGCACCGCCAGCGTCAAGCTTGAACACTCGGCGTTTGTCTACGTGTACGGCAAGGTCGGGCGCAAGGTCGACTACATGTTCACCGGCTGGTTTGCCGGCGCCATGGACCAGATTCTGCAGGCGCGTGGCAGCCAGATTCGCACTGTTGCAGAGCAAGTCTACGGAGGCTCCGAAGAGGGCCACGATGACGGCCTGTTCACCGTCAAGCCGTTGTAAGCCGAGGACCGTGCCATGGCTTTCGAAGCAATGTTTGCGCCGATCCAGATCGGCAAACTGACCATCCGCAACCGCGTGCTCAGTACCGCCCACGCCGAGGTGTATGCCACCGACGGCGGCATGACCACCGACCGCTATGTGAAGTACTACGAAGAGAAAGCCAAGGGCGGTATCGGCCTGGCGATCTGCGGCGGCTCGTCGGTGGTGGCCATCGACAGCCCCCAGGAATGGTGGAGTTCGGTGAACCTGTCCACCGACCGCATCATCCCGCATTTTCAGAACCTGGCCGACGCCATGCACAAGCATGGAGCCAAGATCATGATCCAGATTACCCACATGGGCCGTCGCTCGCGTTGGGACGGCTTCAACTGGCCGACCCTGATGTCGCCGTCCGGCGTACGTGAACCGGTGCACCGCGCCACCTGCAAGACCATCGAGCCGGAAGAAATCTGGCGCGTGATCGGCAACTACGCCAGCGCCGCCAAGCGCGCCAAGGCCGGCGGCCTTGACGGTGTGGAACTGTCCGCCGTGCACCAGCACATGATCGACCAGTTCTGGAGCCCGCGGGTCAACAAGCGCACCGACGAATGGGGCGGCAGTTTCGAGGGCCGCATGAAGTTCGGCCTGGAAGTGCTCAAGGCCGTACGTGCCGAAGTGGGTGACGACTTCTGTGTGGGCATGCGCCTGTGCGGTGACGAGTTCCACCCGGACGGCTTGTCCCACGAAGACATGAAGCAGATCGCCAAGTATTACGATGACACCGGCATGCTCGATTTCATCGGCGTGGTGGGCTCGGGTTGCGACACGCACAACACCCTGGCCAACGTGATCCCCAACATGAGTTATCCACCGGAGCCGTTCCTGCACCTGGCCGCCGGTATCAAGGAAGTGGTCAAGGTCCCGGTGCTGCACGCGCAGAACATCAAGGACCCGAACCAGGCCACGCGCATCCTCGAAGGCGGCTATGTGGACATGGTCGGCATGACCCGTGCCCATATCGCCGACCCGCACCTGATCGCCAAGATCAAGATGGGCCAGATCGACCAGATCAAACAGTGCGTCGGCGCCAACTACTGCATCGACCGCCAGTACCAGGGCCTGGATGTGCTGTGTATCCAGAACGCCGCGACCTCCCGTGAATACATGGGCGTGCCGCATATCATCGAGAAGTCCACCGGGCCCAGGCGCAAAGTGGTCGTGGTGGGGGCAGGACCTGCCGGTATGGAGGCTGCACGTGTCGCCGCCGAACGTGGCCACGACGTAACCCTGTTGGAGAAGAAAGAGCTTATCGGCGGGCAGATCACCACTGCATCGAAAGCGCCGCAACGTGACCAGATTGCCGGCATTACGCGCTGGTTCCAGTTGGAACTGGCGCGCTTGAAAGTCGACCTGCGCCTGGGCGTGGCGGCCGATGCCGAAACCATCCTGGACCTGCGCCCGGACGTGGTGGTGCTGGCCGTCGGTGGGCATCCGTTCATCGAGCAGAACGAACACTGGGGCGCTGCCGAAGGGTTGGTGGTGAGCAGTTGGGATGTGCTCGACGGCAAAGTCGCACCGGGCAAGAACGTGCTGGTGTACGACACCATCTGCGAATTCACCGGCATGTCGGTGGCGGATTTCCTGGCGGACAAAGGTTGCCAGGTCGAGATCGTCACCGACGATATCAAGCCAGGCGTGGCCATCGGCGGTACGTCGTTCCCGACTTACTACCGCAGCATGTACCCCAAGGAAGTGATCATGACCGGCGACATGATGCTGGAAAAGGTCTACCGCGAAGGCGACAAGCTGGTGGCGGTGCTGGAGAACGAATACACCGGGGCCAAGGAGGAACGGGTGGTGGACCAGGTGGTGGTGGAGAACGGCGTGCGTCCGGACGAAGCCCTTTACTACGGGCTCAAGGAAGGTTCGCGCAACAAGGGCCAGATCGACGTCGAAGCGCTGTTCGCGATCAAGCCGCAGCCGTGCCTGAGCGAAGCGGGTGAGGGGTACTTGCTGTTTCGCATCGGTGACTGTGTGGCCCAGCGTAATACCCACGCCGCCATCTATGACGCCCTGCGCCTGTGCAAAGACTTTTGATGAGGTGAACTCGGTCAAATGTGGGAGGGGGCTTGCCCCCGATAGCGGTGGTTCAGCTACAGCTGTATCAACTGACACTCCGCCATCGGGAGCAAGCCCCCTCCCACATTCAAGGCCAGTTTCACAGTAGGCCTGTGTGGTCTTTGGGAGCTTCACCATGTTGAACACCTTGCTGCCTATTCTCCTGTTTGCCGCTTTGGGGCTCGCCGTGCTTGGCGCTTTGCGCCGGGCGAACATGTGGCGCCGTGGGCGCGCCTCCAAAGTCGACCTGCTTGGCGGCCTCTTGGCGATGCCCAAGCGCTACATGGTCGATTTGCACCACGTGGTCGCCCGCGACAAATACATCGCCAACACCCATGTCGCTACTGCATTGGGCTTTGTGCTGTCGGCGCTGCTGGCGATTCTGGTGCATGGTTTCGGCCTGCAAAACCGTATCCTCGGCTACGCCTTGCTGCTGGCCTCGACCTTGATGTTTGTCGGCGCCATCTTCATGTACCTGCGCCGCCGCAACCCGCCCGCACGCCTGTCCAAAGGCCCGTGGATGCGCCTGCCGAAAAGCCTGATGGCGTTCTCGGTGAGCTTTTTCCTGGTGACCCTGCCGGTGGCCGGCATTCTGCCCGCCGATTTTGGCGGATGGCTGCTGGCCGCGTTGTTGAGCGTGGGCGTGCTGTGGGGCGTGTCCGAAATGTTCTTCGGCATGACCTGGGGCGGCCCGATGAAACACGCTTTCGCCGGTGCCCTGCACCTGGCCTGGCACCGCCGCGCCGAGCGCTTCGGGGGCGGCCGCTCCACCGGTTTGAAACCACTGGATCTGAGCGACAAGACCGCGCCACTGGGCGTGGAAAAACCCAAGGATTTTACCTGGAACCAATTGCTCGGTTTCGACGCCTGCGTGCAGTGCGGCAAGTGCGAAGCGGCGTGCCCCGCGTTCGCGGCCGGCCAGCCGTTGAATCCGAAAAAACTCATCCAGGACATGGTGGTCGGCCTGGCCGGCGGCACCGATGCCAAGTTCGCCGGCAGCCCGTATCCAGGCAAACCGATTGGTGAACACGCCGGCAACCCGCACCAGCCGATCGTCAACGGCCTGGTGGACGCCGAGACGTTGTGGTCGTGCACCACCTGCCGCGCCTGCGTGGAAGAGTGCCCGATGATGATCGAGCACGTCGACGCCATCGTCGACATGCGTCGCCATCTCACCCTGGAAAAGGGTGCCACGCCGAACAAGGGCGCTGAAGTCCTGGAGAACCTGATCGCCACCGACAACCCCGGCGGCTTCGCTCCGGGCGGTCGCCTGAACTGGGCGGCGGACCTGAACCTGCCGCTGCTCAGCGACAAGGGCAACTGCGAGGTGCTGTTCTGGGTCGGTGACGGTGCCTTCGACATGCGCAACCAACGCACCCTGCGTGCGTTCGTCAAGGTGCTCAAAGCGGCAGGTGTGGACTTCGCGGTACTCGGTCTTGAAGAGCGCGACAGCGGCGACGTGGCGCGGCGCCTGGGCGATGAAGCGACGTTCCAAGTGTTGGCCTCGCGCAACATCCAGACGTTGGCCAGGTACAGCTTCAAACGCATCGTCACCTGCGACCCGCACAGTTTTCACGTGCTGAAAAACGAGTACGGCGCTTTCAACGGCAACTACGTCGTGCAGCACCACAGCACCTTCATGGCCGAACTGATCGGCGACGGCGCGCTGAACCTGGGCCAGCACAAAGGCAACAGCGTGACCTACCACGACCCGTGCTACCTGGGCCGCTACAACGGTGAATACGAGGCACCGCGCCAAGTGCTGCGTGCGCTGGGCATCGAGGTCAAGGAGATGCAACGCTCGGGCTTTCGATCGCGCTGCTGCGGCGGCGGCGGCGGAGCACCGATCACTGACATCCCCGGCAAGCAGCGTATCCCGGATATGCGCATGGACGATATCCGCGAAACCGGCGCCGAACTGGTGGCCGTGGGTTGCCCGCAGTGCACCGCAATGCTCGAAGGTGTGGTCGAACCGCGCCCGCTGATCAAGGACATCGCCGAGCTGGTGGCCGACGCGTTGCTTGAAGACGCCGCGCCGGCCAAAGCTCCCCCCAAACGTGAACCTGCGGAGGTGCATTGATGAGCGACATTATCCGCCGCGACCCACGGGCCGAATGGATCGCCCGTAATCGCCTGCACCCGCTGCACGCGGCGATGCAGCCGGTGCAACAGAGTTGGATGGGGCCTAACGGCGTCATCCGCAAGAATGTGCACGGTGTGGGTTTTATCGGCCCCAACGGCATCAAGCGCATCGACCGCAGCGGCGCGCAACAGGGCGGTGCGGCCAAGCGTACGGCGGCGGTCGAGGTGCAGTTGCCGCTGCACCAGGTCCCGGCCCCGGCGTTCTACATCAATGTGGTGCCGGATATGGTCGGCGGCCGCCTGAGCAGCCACGACCGCGATGTGCTCGGCCTGGCGCGGCAACTGGCCGGCAGCGACGGCGCGGTACTGGCGGTGGTGTTTGGTGAACACAAGGAAAGTGCGTTTGCGACAGCGGGCGTAGACCGCCTGCTGGTGCTGGAAGGCCACGAATTCGACGGTTATTCACCGGAACAACGCGTCCAGGGCCTGCGGGCTGTGGATAACCAATTCAACCCGCGTCACTGGTTGCTGCCCGACAGCCGCAACGGTGGCGGTGAACTGGGCCGACGTTTTGCCG
Organism: Pseudomonas fluorescens; assembly: GCF_002837185.1. Classification (GTDB taxonomy): domain Bacteria; phylum Pseudomonadota; class Gammaproteobacteria; order Pseudomonadales; family Pseudomonadaceae; genus Aquipseudomonas; species Aquipseudomonas fluorescens_AM. The sequence continues at coordinate 58,867 of NZ_KZ477994.1, forward strand.
CCAGTCTCAAGGAACGTCCGGCCACGCGGGTGTGGCAGATCACGGGCGAGTCGTGTATCGGTCGCGCCGGCGCGGGCCAGGAAGATCTGGCGCGACCGCTGCCACGCCTGATTCTCGCCGCCGCCGAATGCGCCGACCCGGTCAGCGAGACGCGCCATGAAGTGTTGCCCGTGGAGTTATCCACAAGCCTGGCGCGCAGCCTGCCGCGTATCGAAGACCTCGGCGCGGTGGCAGTGGACCCGGCGGCGATTCCGATGGCCGAAGCCGAATTCATTTTCTCCGGCGGTAACGGCGTGAAGGATTGGGCGTTGTTCCACCAGACCGCTGCCGCCCTGGGCGCCACCGAAGGCGCTTCACGGGTCGCGGTGGACGATGGCTTCATGGCGCGTGATCGCCAGGTCGGCGCCAGCGGCACCTGGGTCACGGCGCGGGTATACGTGGCCGTGGGCATTTCCGGGGCGATCCAGCACCTGCAAGGTATCGGTGCCTGCGACAAGGTGGTGGCGATCAACCTCGACCCCGGCTGCGACATGATCAAGCGTGCCGACCTGTCGGTGATCGGCGAAAGCGCCGCGATTCTGCACGCCTTGATCGCTGCGGTCGAGCCCTACCGCAACGGCGCCAAGCGCGATGCAGCCTAGGGACATGACCATGACAACCAATGTAATCAGCCTGGTATCCATCGGCGCCCATCCCACCTCCGGGCGCCCGCGCCGTGCCGAACAGGATGCGCGTGCCGTCGAGCTGGGCCTGCAGATGGCTGGGGATAAGTTGCAGGTGCTGCACGCCGGCGACATCAGCGAGCCGACCCTGCGCAGCTACCTGGGCATGGGCTTGGCGCAACTGCATGTGCTGGAGCAGCCGGCCGGCGCCGATGCGTTGCCGGTGTTGAGTGACTATCTGCGCGAAGCCGGCGCCCAGGTGGTGCTCACCGGCAGCCAGGCGGAAACCGGTGAGGGCTCGGGCATGCTGCCGTTCCTGTTGGCGGAGCAACTGGGCTGGCCGCTGATTGTGGGGCTGGCTCAGGTTGAGTCCATCGATGCCGGCGTGGCCCATGTGCTGCAGGCGTTGCCACGCGGCCAGCGACGGCGCTTGAAGGTCCGCTTGCCGTTTCTGGCGACGGTGGATAACGCTGCGCCCAAGCCACGCCAGAGTGCATACGGCCCGGCGCAACGTGGCGAGCTTGCCGCCCACGACGTCGAGATTGAACAGGATGAGTTATTCACAGGCGCGCTGCTGCAACCGGCCAAGCCTAGGCCCAAGCGTCTCAAGGTGATCAAGGCCAAGAGCGGCGCTGATCGTATGAAGGCTGCGACGGCCAAGGCCAGCGGGGGCGGTGGGCAAGTGCTCAAGGGCGTAAGTCCTGAAGAGGGCGCGCAAGCCATACTCAAATTGCTCATAGAAGAAGGCGTCGTACGCTGATCCCCTGGTGGGAGGGGGCTTGCCCCCGATCGCAGTGTGCCAGTCAGTACATCTGTTACTGATACACAGCTATCGGGAGCAAGCCCCCTCCCACAGAGTTATGGCGTTTACCCACAATCGCTGTTGATCTGCCTGTGGATAACCTGTTCGCGGTTGTCTGCACCCCCTGTATATCAAGCCCTGCAGCCCACTGTACGAAAAATAACCAACCTAACTTGCGGTTTTTATTCGGTTTTTTCCTTGGCTGACGCCTGGACTTGCCCCCAAAGTCTGTTGGCGCTTCTGTGGATAAGATGTTCGCTGTCGGCTGAGAGCCTTATAAACAAAGGCTTTGCTCGATACGATCAAAATATGATCAATTATCGCGTATACGCCGCTGAATACCCCTGTATGCCCCGAGATATGCAGCCTTGAGGTGGTTTTCCACAGCGCGGGCAAAGTTGCCCCCAAAGTCTGTTGGTGCTTCTGTGGATAAGGTGTTCGCGTACTGCTGCAGGTCACGTATTCTGGGGCTTTCAGTGGGTTGATCAAAAAACGATCAGGCGCTTGTCAGATGCATGATTCTGAATAAGTCACGGATTTTCTTGATTTAATTTTGGTGGTAGCCGGCAGTTGCCCACAATTGCTGTGGGTGGCTCTGTGGATAAGTTGTTGGGTAACGGCTGGAGCGCCCAGCCGCAGCGGGCTAGACTATTGTTGCTCAAATTTTGAACAGCTCAGATTCTTAATGTGGGACGGGGCTTGCCCCCGATAGCGGTGCATCAGCCAATAAAGTTGCTGGCTGAACCACTGCAATCGGGGGCAAGCCCCCTCCCACATTTGATCCACGGTGTGTCAGTTACTCGTGCGCAGCCACGCCCTTGAGGTAAGGCGCTGGCGCCGCGCCGAGGTTGTTGAGCATGCGCTCGCTGTACCAATCCACAAAATTCACCACACCGAACTCATAGGTCTTGGAGTACGGCCCCGGCTGGTAAGCGGTGGAGTTGATGCCGCGCTGATTCTCTTCGGCCAGGCGCCGGTCCTGGTCGTTGGTGGCGTCCCATACCTGGCGCATGCGCTCCACGTCGTAGTCCACGCCTTCCACCGCGTCCTTGTGCACGATCCACTTGGTGGTAACCATGGTTTCCTGGGCGCTGATCGGCCACACGGTGAACACGATGATGTGATCGCCCATGCAGTGGTTCCACGAGTGGGGCAGGTGCAGGATACGCATCGAGCCCAGATCGGGGTTTTTGATCCGGCCCATCAACTTGGCGCAGCCCTGCTTGCCGTCCAGGGTCATCGACACGGTGCCCTTGAGCAGCGGCATGCGCACGATGCGGTTACGCAGGCCAAAGCTGGCGTGGGCGTAAGGGATTTTCTCGGCATCCCAGGCGGCCGCGGAGGCGGCTACATGATCCTTGAACGCCTGGTCGGCGCGCGGGTCGGTGACGTCATCCCATTCCAGCAGGGTTTTCAGCAGTTCCGGGTGCGACGCGTTGCAGTGGTAGCACTCGCGGTTGTTTTCCAGCACCAGCTTCCAGTTGGCTTTCTCGAACAAGGTGGTCTGGATCGCCACCTTGGTGTTCTCCATGTCGTAGGGTTCCATGTAATGGCTCAGGGTCGACAGGAAGTCATCGATGGCCGGCGGGTTCTCGGCCAGGCTGATGAAGATATAGCCGCCGGCGGTTTTCACGTTCACCGGTTTCAGGCCGTACTGCTTCATGTCGAAGTCGGCGCCCATCTCGGTGCCGGCGAACAACAGGCGGCCGTCCAGCTCGTAGGTCCACTGGTGGTAGTGGCACACGAGCTTGGCAACCTTGCCCTTGTCGCTGGTGCATAAGCGCGAACCACGGTGACGGCACACGTTGTGAAACGCATGCACCACACCGTCGGCGCCACGGATCACGATGATCGGGTTCTTGCCCACCTGCAGGGTCAGGTAGTTGCCCTTGGTGGGGATTTCGCAGGTCATGCCGGCGATCAGCCACTCTTTCTGGAAGATTTCCTGCATGTCGATATCGAACAGCCGCTCATCAGAGTAAAACGGCTGCGGCAGCGAAAAGGTGCGCTCGCGCTCTTGCAGCATGTGCGCGGTGGCCTTGCGTGCGGGTTCCAGCGGATCGCCCAAGCTTAAGGTTGCGGTGACGTCCATCGTGTATGTCCTCATGGCCATTCGGTGTGGCCGGCGAATAGTGGCTGATCAGGTGTGCAGCAAGGCGTAAAGAACGCGTCTTTGTTGGGAGCGAGTGTGGGCCCGGCGTTGGGTCGAACCTTATCCATGGGCGACATGGCCCAATCTGATCCCGACGCGCAAGCCCCTGTCGTTGGGGGCTGGTCGCGGTAAGTATGTGAATGTCGCAGATAGGTAAATGGGCGATTCGCGCGTTACGCAGAATCGCCACCATAAGGCCGAGCCTCGGCGGTGGAGAACAGTATGTCCAACAGCTTCCTGAACCCGGTAACCACCCAGACCTGGGCCAATGGTCGGCACATCGTCCGTTGCGTCAAAGTCATCCAGGAAACCTGGGACGTGCGCACCTTCTGCTTCATGGCCGACCAGCCGATCCTGTTCTTTTTCAAACCGGGGCAGTTCGTCACCCTGGAGCTGGAGATCGAAGGCCAGCCGATCATGCGTTCGTACACCATTTCCAGCTCGCCGTCGGTGCCGTACAGCTTCTCGGTGACCATCAAGCGCGTGCCGGGCGGCCGCGTTTCCAACTGGTTGCACGATACGCTGCATGAAGGCCAGGAACTGGCGGTGCACGGGCCGGTCGGGCTGTTCAATGCAATCGACTTCCCGAGCCCCAAAGTGCTGTATCTGAGCGGCGGCGTCGGCATCACGCCGGTGATGTCCATGGCGCGCTGGTTCTACGACACCAACGCCAATGTCGACATGACATTCGTGCACAGCGCCCGCTCACCCAAAGACATCATCTACCACCGCGAGCTGGAACACATGGCGTCGCGGATCGACAACTTCAGCCTGCACCTGATCTGCGAGAAACACGGGTTGGGTGAGCCGTGGGCAGGTTATCGCGGTTACTTGAACCACAAGATGCTCGAACTGATGGTGCCGGATTTCCTTGAGCGCGAAGTGTTCTGCTGCGGGCCTACGCCCTACATGAGCGCGGTGAAGCGCCTGCTGGAAGCCGCCGGTTTTGACATGGCCCGCTACCACGAAGAATCCTTCGGTGCCACGCCGCCCGAAGCCCGTGCCGATGCGGTGGAGCAAGCCGAACAAGCTGCCGACGCACCGGAAATTGATCTGGCGGATCTGCACCAAGTGGAGTTCATTGCGTCGGGCAAGAGCATTCGCGTAGCACCGGGCGAAACCGTACATGCAGCGGCGGCCAAGCTCGGCCTGTTGATCCCGAAAGCCTGTGGCATGGGGATTTGCGGCACGTGCAAGGTGATGAAGCTGGGCGGCGAGGTCGAGATGGAGCACAACGGCGGGATCACCGAAGAGGATGAAGCCGAGGGTTATATCCTGTCGTGCTGCAGTGTGCCGAAGGGTGATGTGCGCATCGAGTTCTGACAGCCGCTCATTAACGCCTGCCAGGACGCTCCGCGTCCCGCTTGAGTGGTATGGCTGCATTCCCACGCGGAGCGTGGGAATGCTCGGTGTGAAGGGTTACTGGGCGTAGATATGTACTACGAAATGCTGGCCTGAGGCTGTCAGTTCATAGACTTTGTCGTAGACCCTCAGCGTCCTCGATGGCTCGCGGATGGTGTCGCCGACCTTTGCGTATTTCCTGAACTCATCCCAGTCGATAATGGTGGTGCTGACGGTGTTGTCACCTTGCACCAGGCTATTGACGTTGCTTTGATATTCCATGATTGAACTCTCCATTGGATTTGCAGCCGACTATTCGGCAGGCAATAAACCCGGAAGGTGGCAGGTATCGCTGCGTTTTCCTTCCAGGTTCCAAGAGGCTAGCCAATGAAATTGGAGTGCGCTGCTGTCAGAAATATCAAAAAACAGACTCGGCAATCGGCCAGCACGGACCTGTCTGATTTCTACTTCAAGCGTTCATCACTTCCCTGATGTCGGCCGCCAATTCTCTTACACGCTCTTCTTCGGTGTCCCACGCACACATGAAGCGTGCGCCGCCTTTGCCGATGAAGGTGTAGAAGCGCCAGCCCTTGGCCGTCAGGGCTGCGATAGCGGGTTCCGAGAGCTGCAGGAACACGCCATTGGCCTGCACCGGGAACATCAGTTCCACGCCGGGAATGTCCGCCACCAGGCTGCTGAGCAACTGCGCGCAGTGGTTGGCGTGGCGTGCATGTTTGAGCCAGGCGTCGTTTTCGAGCAAGCCCACCCAGGGCGCGGACAGGAAACGCATCTTCGACGCGAGCTGGCCGGCCTGTTTGCAGCGGTAGTCGAAGTCTTCGGCCAGCTTATGGTTGAAAAACAGGATCGCTTCACCCACGGCCATGCCGTTCTTGGTGCCACCGAAGCACAGCACGTCCACCCCGGCCTTCCAGGTCAGGTCGGCCGGCGAGCAGCCCAGAAACGCACAGGCGTTGGAGAAGCGCGCGCCGTCCATATGCAGGTTCAGGCCCAGCTCCTTGCAGGTGACGCTGATGGCGCGGATTTCTTCCGGGGTGTAGACGCTGCCGACTTCGGTGGCCTGGGTGAGGGTGACTACGCGCGGTTTCGGGTAGTGAATGTCCTGGCGCTTGAGGGCGATTTCGCGGATCGACTCCGGCGTCAGCTTGCCGTTTTCGGTGCGCGCAGTCAGTAGCTTGGAGCCATTGGAGAAAAACTCAGGCGCGCCGCACTCATCGGTCTCGACGTGGGCGGTTTCCGAGCAAATCACGCTATGGTAGCTCTGGCACAGCGAAGACAGCGCCAGGGAGTTGGCGGCGGTACCGTTGAAGGCGAAGAACACTTCGCAGTCGGTTTCGAACAGATTGCGGAAACCGTCGGCGGCGCGGTGGGTCCACTCATCATCACCGTAGGCGCGTTGATGGCCCTGGTTGGCTTGTTCCATGGCGGCCCAGGCTTCCGGGCAGATGCCGGAATAGTTGTCGCTGGCGAATTGTTGGCTCTTGTCAGTCATGGCCCATTCCTGTGGTCGATGTTGGTGCGCACTTTAACCAAGATTGGGAGGGCGGCGCACGCACTGTAAATGCAAAGTCGGTGGGGAATTATGCACGGTACTGACACCTTGCCTGTCGGACGTTTCCGAGATGGCGCTTTGGACCTGCTCAAGTGGCTGGCGCTGCTGAGCATGGTGCTGGATCACCTGCGCTACGTGGGCTTGAGCCTCGATGGCCTGTATGTACCGGGGCGCCTGGCGTTCCCGTGGTTTTGCCTGGCGATTGCGGCGAATCTGCACCGGACTCGAAATACTCCAGTGACCGGCCAGTGGCGCTACCTGGCCTGGTTGCTGCTGTTCAGTGTGATCAGCGAAGTGCCGTATCGGATGTTCATCGAAGATGCCGATACCTTGAATGTATTGCCGACCCTGGCGCTGGGCCTGCTGGTTGCCCGAGGTTTGCGGCAGAAGGCGCTGGTTGATCGAGGATTGGCGCTGATCGCTGTCACAGTGGCGGCCGTATTTTCAACCCAGTTGATGTTCGGTTTATTTGGCGTATTGCTGCCGCTGGCGATGCTGCTGGTGTTTCGCCGGCCCTGGTATTTCAGCGTGCTGCCGGGTTTGGTCTGCGTCGCCGCCAATCAATGGCAGATTCTGCTCAATAGCGGCACGTTTGTGGCGTTGTCGGGGTTGGCTGCATGCCTGATTGCGCCGCTGGCAGGATTGGTCTTATTGCGACACGCCAGAAACGTCTCGCCACCGGCCATGCGCCGTTGGGCATATGCCCTCTATCCAATGCACTTCCTTGTGCTGCTGCTCGTGCGCAAGATCATCGCCTGACCCCTGTGGGAGGGGCTTGCCCCCGATGGCTGAGTGTCAGCCTCTGCATAGGCAAGCTGACCCACCGCTATCGGGAGCAAGCTCCCTCCCACACAAGCCCTATTCCACATTTGTTCTGCGTCGCTGGAGGAATGTCGTAAACGCACCTTTGCGTGGCGTGCGCAGGCATTTGGCCCGCACGCGCCAGCCCTACCATCGCATCAAAGGGCCCTGCGAGGGCCTCAACAATACGAAAGGCTGGGAGAGACGCGATGTTCAGCAAACAAGACCAGATCCAGGGATATGACGACGCACTGCTGGCGGCGATGAATGCCGAGGAGCAGCGTCAGGAAGACCATATCGAGCTGATCGCGTCGGAGAACTACACCAGCAAACGCGTGATGCAAGCGCAAGGCAGCGGCCTCACCAACAAATACGCCGAAGGCTACCCGGGCAAGCGCTACTACGGTGGCTGCGAGCATGTGGACAAGGTCGAGGCCCTGGCCATCGAGCGCGCCAAGCAGCTGTTCGGCGCCGATTACGCCAACGTGCAGCCGCACTCCGGTTCGTCCGCCAACAGCGCGGTGTACCTGGCGCTGATCAATCCCGGCGACACGATCCTGGGCATGAGCCTGGCCCACGGCGGCCACCTGACCCACGGCGCCAAGGTGTCGTCCTCGGGTAAGCTGTACAACGCGGTGCAATACGGCATCAACACCGACACCGGCCTGATCGATTACGACGAAGTCGAACGCCTGGCCGTGGAGCACCAGCCGAAGATGGTGGTAGCCGGTTTCTCCGCCTACTCCAAGACCCTGGATTTCCCACGTTTCCGTGCGATTGCCGACAAGGTGGGCGCGCTGCTGTTCGTCGACATGGCCCACGTCGCCGGCCTGGTTGCCGCCGGCCTGTACCCGAACCCGCTGCCGTACGCCGATGTGGTCACCACCACCACGCACAAGACCCTGCGCGGTCCGCGTGGCGGCCTGATCCTGGCAAAGGCCAACGAAGCCATTGAAAAGAAACTCAACGCCGCCGTATTCCCCGGCGCCCAGGGCGGCCCGCTGATGCACGTCATCGCCGGCAAGGCCGTGTGCTTCAAGGAAGCCCAGGAGCCTGGCTTCAAGGTCTATCAGCAACAAGTGATCGATAACGCCCAGGCCATGGCCGAGGTGTTCATCAAGCGCGGCTACGACGTGGTCTCCGGCGGCACCGATAACCACCTGTTCCTGGTCAGCCTGATCCGTCAGGGCCTCACCGGTAAAGACGCGGACGCCGCCCTTGGTCGCGCCCACATCACCGTCAACAAGAACGCCGTGCCGAATGACCCGCAGTCGCCATTCGTGACCTCGGGCCTGCGCATCGGCACTCCGGCGGTGACCACCCGCGGTTTCAAGGTGGCGCAGTGCATCGAATTGGCCGGCTGGATCTGCGACATCCTCGACAACCTCGGCGACGCCGACGTCGAGGCCAACGTGGCCAAGCACGTGTCTGCCCTGTGCGCTGATTTCCCGGTTTATCGCTGAGCGCGGTTTTGGAGTAATGACTATGCAACGCTACTCAGGCTTCGGCCTCTTCAAGCACTCCCTCAGCCATCACGAAAACTGGCAGAAGATGTGGCGCACGCCGACCCCGAAAAAGGTCTACGACGTGGTTATCGTCGGCGGCGGCGGGCATGGTCTGGCGACCGCCTACTACCTGGCCAAGGAGCACGGCATCACCAACGTGGCCGTGGTCGAGAAAGGCTGGCTGGGCGGCGGTAACACCGCGCGCAACACCACCATCGTGCGTTCCAACTACCTGTGGGACGAGTCGGCGCACCTGTACGAACACGCGATGAAACTCTGGGAAGGTTTGTCCCAGGACCTGAACTACAACGTGATGTTCTCCCAGCGCGGCGTGTACAACCTGTGCCACACCCTGCAGGACATCCGTGATTCCGAGCGCCGCGTCAGCGCCAACCGCCTCAATGGCGTGGACGGCGAACTGCTCAATGCCAAGCAGGTGGCCGACGAGATCCCGTACCTGGACTGCTCGAAAAACACCCGCTACCCGGTGCTCGGCGCCACTGTGCAACGTCGCGGCGGCGTGGCCCGTCACGATGCCGTGGCCTGGGGCTTTGCCCGCGCCGCCGACGCCCTTGGCGTGGACCTGATCCAGCAGACCGAAGTGATCGGCTTTCGCAAGGAAAACGGCGTGTGCATCGGCGTGGAAACCAACAAAGGCTTTATCGGCGCCAAGCGCGTCGGTGTGGTGACCGCCGGTAATTCCGGGCACATGGCTTCGCTGGCCGGTTTCCGCCTGCCGATCGAATCCCATCCACTGCAAGCACTGGTATCGGAGCCGATCAAGCCGATTATCGACAGCGTGATCATGTCCAACGCCGTGCACGGTTACATCAGCCAGTCCGACAAGGGCGACCTGGTGATCGGCGCCGGTATCGACGGCTACAACGGTTACGGCCAGCGCGGCTCGTACCCGGTGATCGAACACACCATCCAGGCCATCGTCGAGATGTTCCCGGTGCTCTCACGCGTGCGCATGAATCGCCAGTGGGGCGGCATCGTCGACACCACGCCGGACGCGTGCCCGATCATCTCCAAGACCCCGGTGCCGAACATGTTCTTCAACTGCGGGTGGGGCACCGGTGGCTTCAAGGCCACGCCGGGCTCGGGCAACGTGTTCGCCGCGAGCCTGGCCAAGGGTGAAATGCACCCATTGGCTGCGCCTTTCTCCATCGACCGTTTCCACAACGGTGCGCTGATCGACGAACACGGCGCTGCGGCCGTCGCCCACTAACAGGAGAACCACCTTATGTTGCATATCTTCTGTCCTCACTGTGGCGAACTGCGCTCCGAAGAGGAATTCCACGCGTCCGGCCAAGCGCACATCCCGCGCCCGCTGGACCCGAATGCCTGCACCGACGCCGAGTGGGGCGACTACATGTTCTTTCGCGACAACCCCCGTGGCCTGCATCACGAACTGTGGATTCACGCCGCCGGTTGCCGCCAGTATTTCAACGCGACCCGTGACACCGTGACCTACGAAATTCTTGAAACCTACAAGATCGGTGAGAAGCCTCAGTTCACCGCCAAGGCCTCTGGAGAGAAGGTATGAGCCAGATCAATCGCCTGTCCAACGGTGGCCGCATCGACCGCAATAAAGTCCTGACCTTCACGTTCAACGGCCAGAGCTACAAAGGCTTTGAAGGCGACACCCTGGCCGCCGCCCTGCTGGCCAACGGCGTCGACATCATCGGCCGCAGCTTCAAGTACTCGCGGCCTCGCGGCATCTTTGCTGCGGGCGCCGAAGAGCCGAACGCGGTGCTGCAGATCGGGGCCACCGAAGCCACCCAGATTCCCAACGTGCGCGCCACGCAACAGGCGTTGTACCAGGGCTTGGTCGCCACCAGCACCAACGGCTGGCCGAGCGTCAACAACGACATGATGGGCATTCTCGGCAAGGTCGGCGGCAAGCTGATGCCGCCGGGTTTCTACTACAAAACCTTCATGTACCCGCAATCGTTCTGGATGACTTACGAGAAGTACATCCGCAAAGCTGCTGGCCTTGGCCGCTCGCCGACCGAGAACGACCCGGACACCTACGACAACTTCAACCGTCACTGCGACGTGCTGGTGGTCGGCGCAGGCCCTGCCGGTCTCGCCGCGGCACTGGCGGCTGCGCGCAGCGGTGCGCGGGTGATCATCGCCGATGAGCAGGAAGAGTTCGGCGGTTCGCTGCTCGATTCGCGTGAAAGCCTCGACGGCAAGCCGGCCACCGAATGGGTTGCCAGTGTCATCGCTGAACTCAAAGCCCTGCCGGACGTGGTGCTGCTGCCCCGCGCCACCGTCAACGGCTACCACGACCATAACTTCCTGACCATTCACGAGCGCCTCACCGACCACCTTGGCGACCGCGCGCCGATTGGCGTGGTGCGCCAGCGCATCCACCGCGTGCGCGCCAAGCGTGTGGTGCTGGCGACCGGTGCGTGCGAGCGCCCGCTGGTGTACGGCAACAACGACGTGCCGGGCAACATGCTGGCCGGTGCGGTCTCTACCTACGTGCGTCGCTACGGCGTGGCACCGGGCAAGAAACTGGTGCTGTCGACCAACAACGACCACGCCTACCGGGTCGCGTTGGACTGGCTCGACGCCGGCCTGCAAGTGGTCGCCGTCGCCGATGTACGCCATAACCCACGCGGTGCCCTGGTTGAAGAAGCCCGCGCCAAAGGCATTCGTATCCTCACCGGCAGCGCCGTGGTCGAAGCCCGGGGCACCAAGCGCGTGAGTGCTGCGCGTGTGGCTGCGATCGATGTCAAAGCCCACAAAGTCACCAGCCCCGGCGAGTGGCTGGACTGCGACCTGGTGGCCAGCTCCGGCGGCTACAGCCCGGTGGTGCACCTGGCTTCGCACCTGGGCGGCAAGCCGACCTGGCGTGAAGACATCCTCGGTTTTGTGCCAGGCGAAGCCCCGCAGAAACGCGTGTGCGTCGGCGGTATCAATGGCGTCTACGGCCTTGGGGATTCCCTCGCCGATGGGTTCGAAGGTGGCGTGCGCGCTGCCAGCGAAGCGGGTTTTGCCCCGGTTGAAGGGGTGTTGCCCAAAGCCCTGAGCCGTCTGGAAGAACCAACCCTGGCGCTGTTCCAGGTGCCCCACGAAAAAGCCACCGCGCGGGCGCCGAAGCAATTTGTCGATCTGCAGAACGACGTCACCGCTGCCGCCATCGAACTGGCAACCCGCGAAGGTTTCGAGTCGGTGGAGCACGTCAAGCGCTACACCGCGCTGGGCTTCGGCACCGACCAGGGCAAGCTGGGTAACGTCAACGGTTTGGCCATCGCGGCGCGCTCGCTGAACGTGACCATCCCGCAGATGGGCACCACCATGTTCCGCCCCAACTACACGCCGGTGACTTTCGGTGCGATAGCCGGGCGTCACTGTGGGCACATTTTCGAACCGGTGCGCTACACCGCGCTGCAAGCCTGGCACGTAAAGAACGGCGCCGAGTTTGAAGATGTCGGCCAGTGGAAACGCCCTTGGTATTTCCCACGCAACGGTGAAGACCTGCACGCGGCGGTAAAACGTGAATGCCTGGCGGTGCGCGACAGCGTCGGCCTGCTCGATGCCTCGACCCTCGGCAAGATCGACATCCAGGGCCCGGATGCCCGTGAGTTCCTCAACCGCATCTACAGCAACGCCTGGACCAAGCTTGACGTGGGCAAGGCGCGCTACGGCCTGATGTGCAAGGAAGACGGCATGGTCTTCGATGACGGCGTCACCGCCTGTCTGGCCGACAACCATTTCCTGATGACCACCACCACCGGCGGCGCCGCCCGCGTGCTGCAGTGGCTGGAAATCTATCAGCAGACCGAATGGCCGGACCTCAAGGTGTATTTCACCTCGGTCACCGACCACTGGGCGACCATGACCCTGTCCGGCCCCAACAGCCGCAAGCTGCTCAGTGAGGTCACCGACATCGACCTGGACAAGGACGGCTTCCCGTTCATGACCTGGAAGGAAGGCCTGGTCGGCGGCGTACCGGCGCGGGTGTTCCGTATCTCGTTTACCGGTGAGCTGTCGTATGAAGTCAACGTGCAGGCCGACTACGCCATGGGCGTGCTGGAAAAGATCGTCGAGGCCGGCAAAAAGTACAACCTGACCCCGTACGGCACCGAAACCATGCACGTTCTGCGCGCCGAAAAGGGCTTCATCATTGTCGGCCAGGATACCGACGGCTCGATGACCCCGGACGACCTGAACATGGGTTGGTGCGTGGGCCGTACCAAACCGTTCTCGTGGATCGGCTGGCGTGGGATGAACCGTGAAGACTGCGTACGTGAAGAGCGTAAGCAGCTGGTCGGGCTCAAACCGATTGATCCGACCGTATGGCTGCCGGAAGGCGCGCAACTGGTGTTCGATCCGAAGCAGACGATTCCGATGAAAATGGTCGGCCACGTGACCTCAAGCTATGCACACAACTCCCTGGGTTATTCGTTTGCCATGGGCGTGGTGAAAGGCGGCTTGAAGCGCATCGGCGAGCGGGTGTTTTCGCCGCAGGCCGATGGCAGTGTGATCGAGGCGGAGATTGTGTCTTCGGTGTTCTTTGACCCCAAGGGTGATCGGCAGAACATTTGAGTCGCCTGCATCGGGGGCAAGCCCCCTCCCACATGTTGAAATGCATTCCCCTGTGGGAGGGGGCTTGCCCCCGATGAGGCCATCAGCCTCACAACAGAATTCAGAACAGGTGCTTTATGACAGCAGCCAATGTTTACCAGCAACGCCCCACCACCGGCGCCAAGGCCGAGTCGTCGCTGCACCATGCCGACCTCGCCAGCCTGGTCGGCAAGGGCCGCAAGAATGCCGGCGTAACCGTGCGGGAAAAGAAACTCCTCGGCCACTTGACCCTCCGTGGCGATGGCCACGATGCCGCGTTCGCCGCCGGGGTGCACACGGCCCTGGGCATCGAACTGCCCGGTGCCCTGAGCGTGGTCTTCAAGGGTGAGACGAGCCTGCAATGGCTCGGCCCGGACGAATGGCTGCTCATTGTCCCGGGCGGCGAAGAATTCGCCGCCGAACAGAACCTGCGCGCGGCTCTGGGCGACCTGCATATCCAGATCGTCAACGTCAGTGGCGGCCAGCAGATGCTCGAACTCAGCGGCCCGAACGTGCGCGATGTGTTGATGAAATCCACCAGCTACGATGTGCACCCCGACAACTTCCCGGTGGGCAAGGCGGTGGGCACGGTGTTCGCGAAATCGCAACTGGTGATCCGCCATACCGCTGAGGACACCTGGGAACTGCTGATTCGCCGCAGCTTCTCGGATTACTGGTGGCTGTGGCTGCAGGACGCCTCGGCCGAATTCGGCCTGAGCGTTCAAGCCTGACATGGCGCTCGCGCTGTCTCACCCCTTCACTGTAGGAGCGAGCTTGCTCGCGAAAAACTCAAAGACGCCGCGTTCATTCAGCATGCACGCATCATCGTTGGCGTTCTTCGCGAGCAAGCTCGCTCCTACAGTAGATAGCGTTGTTTGAGGAGTTACCCGCTATGAGCCGCGCACCCGATACATGGATTTTGACCGCCGACTGCCCCAGCGTGCTCGGCACGGTGGACGCGGTCACCCGCTACCTGTTCGAGCAGGGTTGCTACGTTACCGAGCACCATTCGTTCGATGACCGCCTCTCGGGCCGCTTTTTTATTCGGGTGGAATTCCGTCAGCCCGATGGATTTGACGAGCAGGGTTTTCGCGATGGCCTGGCCACGCGCGGTGAAGCCTTTGGCATGATCTTCGAGCTGACGGCACCGAACTACCGGCCAAAAGTGGTGATCATGGTCTCCAAGGCCGATCACTGCCTCAACGACCTGTTGTACCGCCAGCGCATCGGCCAGTTGTCGATGGACGTGGTCGCGGTGGTGTCCAACCATCCCGATTTGAAACCTTTGGCCGACTGGCATCAAATTCCCTACTACCATTTCCCCCTCGACCCCAACGACAAACCGTCCCAGGAGCGTCAAGTGTGGCAAGTGGTAGAAGACACCGGCGCCGAACTGGTGATCCTTGCGCGTTACATGCAAGTGCTGTCGCCGGAGCTGTGCCGCAAGCTGGACGGCAAGGCGATCAACATTCATCACTCGTTGCTGCCGGGGTTCAAGGGCGCCAAGCCGTATCACCAGGCGTACAACAAGGGGGTGAAACTGGTCGGCGCCACGGCGCATTACATCAACAACGACCTGGATGAAGGGCCGATCATCGCCCAGGGTGTGGAGGTGGTGGATCACAGCCACTATCCCGAGGATTTGATTGCCAAGGGGCGGGATATCGAAGGGCTGACATTGGCACGGGCGGTGGGGTATCACATTGAGCGGCGGGTGTTTTTGAACGCCAATAGAACGGTGGTGCTCTGACTGACGCCATCGGGGGCAAGCCCCCTCCCACATTTGAAATGCGTTCCCCTGTGGGAGGGGGCTTGCCCCCGATGAGGCCCTCACCCACAACCCAAGAAACAGCATCTGTACCCGAGCACTTAAACGCGCTGCCCATCCAAACAGGCAACGCAGTTCCATAAAAACAACAGCGAGGTGAAAGCATGTCTGGTAATCGTGGTGTCGTGTATCTCGGCAATGGCAAAGTCGAAGTACAGAAAATCGACTATCCCAAAATGCAGGACCCCCGTGGCAGGAAGATCGAGCATGGCGTCATCCTGCGCGTGGTTTCCACCAACATCTGCGGCTCCGACCAACACATGGTGCGCGGCCGCACCACGGCCCAGACCGGCCTGGTGCTGGGGCATGAAATCACTGGCGAGGTGATCGAGAAGGGCAGCGACGTTGAAAACCTGAAAATCGGTGACCTGGTCTCCGTTCCCTTCAACGTGGCCTGCGGTCGTTGCCGCTCCTGCAAAGAGCAACACACCGGCGTGTGCCTGACCGTCAACCCGGCGCGTGCCGGTGGCGCCTACGGTTATGTGGACATGGGCGACTGGACCGGCGGCCAGGCTGAATACGTGCTGGTGCCCTACGCCGACTTCAACCTGCTGAAACTGCCGGACCGCGACAAGGCCATGGAAAAAATCCGCGACCTGACCTGCCTCTCCGACATTCTGCCGACCGGCTACCACGGCGCCGTGACGGCCGGGGTTGGCCCTGGCAGCACCGTGTACATCGCCGGCGCCGGCCCGGTCGGGCTTGCCGCTGCAGCGTCCGCACGCCTGCTCGGCGCGGCAGTGGTGATCATCGGCGACGTCAATTCAATCCGCCTGGCCCATGCCAAGGCCCAGGGTTTCGAAATTGTCGACCTGTCCACCGACACCCCGCTGCACGAGCAGATCGCCGCACTATTGGGCGAGCCCGAAGTGGATTGCGCCGTCGACTGCGTGGGCTTTGAAGCACGCGGCCACGGCCACGACGGCGTCAAGGCCGAAGCCCCGGCCACCGTGCTCAACTCGCTGATGGGCGTGGTGCGCGTGGCAGGCAAGATCGGTATCCCCGGCCTGTACGTCACTGAAGATCCAGGTGCCGTCGATGCCGCCGCAAAAATGGGCAGCCTGAGCATTCGCTTTGGGTTGGGCTGGGCCAAATCCCACAGCTTCCACACCGGGCAGACACCCGTGATGAAGTACAACCGCCAACTGATGCAGGCGATCATGTGGGACCGTATCAACATCGCCGAGATCGTCGGCGTGCAGGTCATCAGCCTGGATGACGCGCCACGCGGTTATGGCGAGTTCGATGCGGGTGTGCCGAAGAAGTTTGTGATCGATCCGCACAAGCTGTTCAGCGCGGCGTAACGCGTTGAGCAAATGAAAAGGGCGACCTATGGGTCGCCCTTTTTTTGTGGGAGGGGGGATCAGCGTGTGGCCAGTGCGCCCTGGTAGACGGTCGGGCCTGTCGGTTGTTTGCTGATGGAACCACCTTTGGTCTCCGAACTGACCATCAACTCCACCGGCTGGCTGATGGTTTCCTGCTGGCGCGGGTTGAGGCCGATGATGCCCTTGCCGTCCTCCGGCAACAGGCCCAGGGACACAGGCGTGCCATCTTTAGGAATTGCCCACAGCTCCAGGCTCTGGTCTGGCGCGGGTGCCGTGGCGGCAATCGGCTGCACTTCCAGGTAATCCTTGTGGGCCATGATTTGTGCGGCCGGCTGCTGGGTGGTGGTCACCAACGTCGCCGCGGACTTGACGCTGTCCTGGGTGTAGAGCGCACCACCAATACCGGCAACCACCACGGCGCAGGCGCCAATGAACAGGCGAGGGCGGCTCCAGAACGCAGGCTTGTGCTCAATCGCTTGGGGGTGGATCGCAGTCATAAGTCTCTTCCTGACAAATTTTGTAGTCAGTTCATGGACCCGCTTATCCCCAATGGGTTCCGGAACAACCGACGGGATACCCAGTCCAACGCCTGCTTTGCACCTATCTCCTGAGGTTGTCTTGATGAAGATTTCACGCGGTTTCGCCCTTTCCTGCCTGTTGACCGTGGCCGCCGGCCCGGTGTTCGCCGCAGGTTTCAGCCTTGGCGATGCAGCCAACGCCATTTCCGGCATGCAGGGTGGCAACAACAAAGCCGCCGCCGCCGCGCCAACATCGGAAACGGCCGACCTGCTGACGGCCCTGACCTCGCAACTCAATATCACCCCGGAGCAAGCGGTCGGTGGCACCGGCGCCATGCTGGGCCTGGCCAAGAACAAACTGAGCGGCAACGACTTTGCGCAGCTGGGCAACAGCGTGCCAGGCCTCGATAAGTTGTCGGGTAACAACGCATTGGGCAGCCTTGGTGCCCTGAGCGGGATGCTCGGCCAGAACGGCGGCAGCAAGACCAGCGGCCTGGACGGCCTGCTGGGTAACGTGAAAAACACCAATGACTTGAACACTGCGTTCAGCGCCCTGGGCATGGACAGCGGCATGATCGGCCAGTTTGCCCCGGTGATCCTGCAATACCTGGGCGGGCAGGGCGCCGACAGCTCGGTACTGGGCAAACTGGCCCAGGCCTGGGGCACCGGTAGCTAAGACCGCTCCGCGCGCAAGTGTTCGATGCGCGCATCCTTCTCCGTCCAGAGCTGGTTGACCCAGTTCTGGACGGTCTGGCGAAACGCCGGATCGTTCTCGTAATCCCCCTGCCACAACGCCGGGTCCAGTTCACGGGTGCGGATATCCACAATCACCTTCGGCACCGCGCCGCTGATCAAATCCCAGAACCCCGGAATCCTGTGTTGTGGGTAGACCACGGTCACGTCGAGGATGGCGTCCAGTTGCTCACCCATTGCCGCCAGTACAAACGCGACGCCGCCTGCCTTGGGCTTGAGCAGCCGGGTGAACGGTGAATCCTGCTGGGTGCGTTTGGCCTCGCTGAACCGCGTGCCTTCCAGGTAATTGACCACGGTCACCGGCTGGCGCTTGAACAGCTCGCAGGCCTGTTTGGTGATCTTCAGGTCCTGTCCGGCCAGCTCCGGGTGCTTGGCCAGGAACGCCTTGGTGTAGCGCTTCATGAACGGGTAATCCAGCGCCCACCAGGCCAGGCCGAGGAAGGGCACCCAGATCAGCTCTTTTTTCAGGAAGAATTTGAAGAACGGCGTACGCCGGTTCAGCGCCTGGATCAATGCGGGAATATCCACCCAGGACTGGTGGTTGCTGATGACCAGGTAAGAGGTGTCACCCCGCAGGTCCTCACCGCCGCGAATATCCCATTGGGTTGGAATGCACACGGCGAAGATCAGCTTGTCGATCTCGGCCCAGGTCTCGGCGATCCACATCACCGCCCAGGACGCATAGTCACGCCAGCGGCCCGGCGCCACCAGTTTGAGCAGGGCGAATACCATCAAGGGGCCGATCAGGATCAGCGTGTTGAGTAACAGCAGCAGTGTGACCAGACAGCCGGTGAGCAGGCGGCGCATAAATAACTCTTGGAATTCTGTGGACGGACCATGATAAGCAGCTTGAGTCCAGAGGCCAAATCCCGATTCGCCGCACCAATGTGATCGTTCCCACGCGCAGCGCGGGAACGAGCTAACTAAGTGCCGCCTTTGCGGTCTAGAATTCGCCTACTTCTCTCCGAGGAAATCACGTCGTGAAACTGCTCCTAGCCTCGCTCGCTCTCGCGGCCTTGCCCGTCATGGCTGCCGAACCGACCCTCTACGGTCGCTACGAATACATCCAATTGCCGGAAATCGGCCAGACCTTCAAGGCCAAGATGGACACCGGCGCGCTGACCGCCTCGCTGTCGGCCCGTGACATCGAGACCTTCACCCGTGATGGCGACGATTGGGTGCGCTTCCGCCTCGGCGGCAAGGACGCCGACAACAAAGTCTACGAACACAAGGTCTCGCGCATCAGCAAGATCAAGAGCCGCGCCGATGAAGATGACGACAAGGACGAAGCCAGTGTGGCCAAGCGCCCGGTGATCGATCTGGAAATGTGCCTGGGCAACGTCAAGCGTACCGTGGAGGTCAACCTCACCGACCGCAGCAGCTTCAACTACCCGCTGCTGATCGGCGCCAAGGCCCTGCGTGAATTCGGTGCAGCGGTTAACCCGGCGCGTCGCTACACTGCCGACAAACCGGACTGCTGACGGACCCACATGGCGCATATCCTGATTGTCGAAGACGAAGCGGCGATAGCCGACACGCTGATATTCGCCCTGCAGGGCGAGGGCTTTACCACCACCTGGCTGAGCCTCGGCCAGGCGGCGCTGGAGCATCAGCGTCATACCCCGGCCGACCTGATCATCCTCGACATCGGCCTGCCTGACATCACAGGTTTTGAAACCTGCAAGCAGCTGCGCCGGTTCAGCGAAGTGCCGGTGATGTTCCTCAGCGCGCGGGATGGCGAGATCGACCGCGTGGTGGGGCTGGAGATCGGCGCCGACGATTATGTGGTCAAACCGTTCAGCCCGCGTGAAGTCGCCGCAAGGGTGCGGGCGATTCTCAAGCGTGTCGGGCCGGGTGTGGCGCCTGCTGTCTTCCAGGTGGACCTGGAGCGCATGCAGATCCACTATCGCGGCCAGCCGCTGAGCCTGACGCGTCATGAATTCCTTCTGTTGCAAAGCCTGCTGGAGCAACCCGAACGTGTGTTCAGCCGCGAGCAACTGCTGGACGCGGTGGGCGTACCGGCCGACGCCGGCTACGAGCGCAATATCGACAGTCATATCAAAAGCCTGCGCAGCAAGTTGCGCAACGTGGCGGCCGAGGCTGAGCCGATCCAGACCCATCGCGGCCTGGGTTACAGCTACAACCCGAGCCACAGCTGATGCGCCTGGGGCTGCGGATTTTCCTGGTGTACGCGCTGTTCATCGGCCTCACCGGCTATTTTGTGCTCAGCACTGTGATGAAGGAAATCCGCCCCGGCGTGCGCCAGTCCACCGAAGAAACCCTGGTGGACACCGCCAACCTGCTCGCCGAAATCCTGCGCAATGATGTGAAGAACGGCACCCTCGGCCAGAGCCATTGGCCAGAGTTGCTCAAGGCTTACGGCAATCGCCAACCCGGCGCGGTGATCTGGGGCCTGCCGAAAAACCAGGTCAACCACCGCATCTACGTGACCGACGCCCACGGCACGGTGTTGCTCGACTCCACCGGTGAAGCGGTGGGCCAGGACTATTCGAAATGGAACGACGTGTACCTGACCCTGCGCGGCGAATATGGCGCGCGCTCCACCCGCAGCGCGCCGGATGACCCTGCTTCATCGGTGATGCATGTGGGCGCGCCGATTCGCGACGAGGGCCGGATCATCGGCGTGGTCACCGTGGCCAAGCCCAACAGCTCGTTGCAGCCCTACGTTGACCGTACCGAGCGCCGTCTGCTGTGGTACGGCGCCGGGCTGGTCATTCTCGGCCTGCTGCTGGGCGCACTGTTGTCTTGGTGGCTGAGCGTCGCCCTGAAACGCTTGACCGCCTATGCCGAGGCCGTCAGCGAAGGCCGTCGTGCCGAGTTGCCCCATTACCGGGGCGGCGAGCTCAAGCAGTTGTCCACCGCTGTCGAGCACATGCGCACACAGTTGGAGGGCAAGGCCTATGTCGAACACTATGTACATACCCTGACCCACGAACTGAAAAGCCCGCTGGCGGCGATTCGCGGTGCGGCGGAGTTGCTGCAGGGCGACATGACACGCGAACAGCAGCAGCGTTTTGTCGGCAATATCGACAGCGAAAGCGCGCGCCTGCAGCAGTTGATCGAGCGGCTGTTGAACCTGGCGCAGGTGGAGCAACGCCAGGGGCTGGAAGAGCAGTCGAGCATCCCGTTGGCGGCCCTGGTCGAGGCTGCTCTCAACGCCCAGTGTGCGCGGATCGAAGGCGCCGGGTTGCACGTCGAGCAGACGATTTCGGCTGATGTGAAGGTGTATGGCGAGCCTTTCCTGCTGCGCCAGGCTCTGGGCAACCTGCTGGACAACGCCCTGGATTTCACCCCGCCCGGCGGCGCGCTGCGGTTCAGTGCGCAGGTACGGCACAACGACGTTCACGTCAGCCTGTTCAACCAGGCTGCGCCGATTCCCGACTACGCTTTGCCGCGCCTGAGCGAGCGTTTCTATTCCCTGCCGCGCCCGGCCAGCGGACGCAAAAGCACCGGGCTGGGCCTCAACTTTGTCGAGGAAGTGATGAAACTGCACGGCGGCGCGTTGCAGGTCGGCAACGTACCGGGTGGCGTGCAAGCGGTGCTGCATCTCCACACAGTCTCCACATTGCCCACATAAACCGCCCACACAGGCTGCCCAGACTCTCCCCATCAAAACAGGGAGAGACCCATGAACCGCAGCCTGCTTTTCAAACTTGGCGCGATTGCGCTGCTGATCCTGCTGTTGCTGATTCCGTTGCTGATGATCAACGGCATCATCAGCGACCGCCAGCAACTGCGCGACGGCGTATTGATGGACATCGCCCGCAGCTCAAGCTTCGCCCAGCGGCTCACCGGGCCGGTGCTGGTGGTGCCGTTTCGCAAGACGGTGCGCGAGTGGAAGCTCAATGAAAAGCTCAACAAACGCTACGAGGAAACCCGTGAAGAGCGCGGCCGCTTGTATTTTCTGCCGGAGCGTTTCGAACTCGACGGCCAGGTGCAAACCGAACTGCGCGCCCGGGGCATTTACCAGGCGCGGTTGTTCCATGCCGACAACCGCATCAGTGGGCGTTTCGAGTTGCCTGCGCAACTGGGTATCACGGAAAACTTCGCCGATTACCGTTTTGAACCGGCGTTTCTGGCCATGGGCATCAGCGATATTCGCGGCATCGAAAACGCGCTGGAGCTGGAGCTGGGTCAGCAGCGCCTGGCGTTTTCGCCGGGCTCTCAAGTTGATTGGTTGGGCGAGGGCGTGCATGTGATGCTGCCGGAGCAGGACAGCAAAAAGCCTGCCGCCGTGGATTTCGCCTTCGACCTGCGCCTGCAGGGCACCGAACAACTGCAGGTGGTGCCGGTGGGCAAGACCAGCCAGGTATCACTGGCCTCCAACTGGCCGCACCCGAGTTTTGTCGGCAACTTTCTGCCGACACAGCGCGAGGTCACCGACAAGGGTTTCACTGCCAAGTGGCAGACCTCGTTTTTCGCCACGAACCTCGAACAGGCCCTGCAAACCTGCCTGGACCGCCAAGGCTGTGATGACTTCAACAACCGCAGCTTCGGTGTGAACTTCATCGACCCGGTGGACCAGTACCTCAAGAGCGACCGCGCGATCAAATACGCGCTGCTGTTCATCGCCCTGACGTTTGCCGGCTTCTTCCTGTTCGAAGTACTCAAGAACCTGGCGGTGCACCCCGTCCAATACGCGTTGGTGGGCGTTGCGCTGGCGTTCTTCTACCTGCTGTTGCTGTCGCTGTCCGAGCATTTGGGGTTTGCCCTGGCTTATCTGATATCGGCCAGCGCCTGCGTGGTGTTGATTGGTTTCTACGTGTGCCATGTGCTGCGCAGCGTGGCCCACGGCCTGGGCTTTTCGGCGGGGCTGGCGGCATTGTATGGCTTGTTGTACGGGCTGCTGAGTGCCGAGGATTACGCGTTGCTGATGGGCTCGTTGCTGCTGTTCGGCCTGCTCGGAACGGTGATGGTGCTGACACGCAAGCTGGATTGGTATGGGGTAGGCAAGCGCAAGGTGGAGGCGGTGCAATGATCGGGTTGCGCGAAGACCAGCAAATGAAGGCCAGGATGGTCACCTTCCTCAATCACGCCGCCGCCCCTCCCACATTGGGTCCGGGTGAAGGTCAGACGGGCGGCTGGGTCTGCTGCATCGAAGGCCGCTGGCTGACCTCGGCGTACCAGGCGGCAAGCTTGGGATTGTCCGCGCGCCATTGCAGGTCCGGGTGGCGAAAGTCGAGGTAGCCCAGGGCGCAGGCCACGCTGATGGCGGCGACGTCGAAGTGGCTGGCCAGTTCAGCGATGGCGTCCTGTTCCAGCTCAGCCAGTGCACGCCGCATCTTGTTGCGCTGCTCGTCCAGCCACTGGTCCCAGTGTTTCTCCACCGGGCGCATGGCGGTTTCGTAGCGCACCAGCACGGCGGCATCCATGATCCCGTCAGCCATCGAGGCCAGGGTCAGGCGGCGCCAGCGGGCCGAGCCGTCGCGGGGGATCAGCGGGTTGCCGACGTGCTGGTGGTCGAAGTAATCGAGGATCACTCGGCTGTCGTGCAGCACCGAACCGTCGGCCAGGCGCAGGGCCGGGATCTTGCCGACCGGGTTGCCTTGCACCACCTCGGCGTCCGGGTTGACGGGGGTGGGCAGGCAGGCGTGCAGGGCGACACGGTCCTGCTGACCGGTCTCGATCAACAACACGCGGACTTTGCGTACGAAGGGCGAAGCGGGGTTGTGGAACAAGGTCATGCTGGGGGCGGACATGGGCATTCCTCGAAATAGGCTGGGGTTAGCCTAGAGGGTTGCGCGGTGGCTGGCGAGGGAGATTTTCGCTGGAGCTGATGGCCTCATCGGGGGCAAGCCCCCTCCCACACTTGAATGTGTTCACAAATCAAATGTGGGAGGGGGCTTGCCCCCGATGAGGCCATCAGCCACGCCGCCTGACCAACGCCCAGGCACCAATGCCCGCCGGTATGCCCAACCCCACCCAACTCAACGAATCCCACCCCCCATCCCCCAGCAACGCCGCAAACAACCCGGCGGCGCTGAGCAGGCCAATCCCCAGCGGAATGCCAAACACCTTCCGAAAACTCGACTGTCGCGGCTTCATGCCTTGCCCGCCTTGCGCCGCACGCTCCATAGGTAAATCCCGCTGACCAGCACCACGATGGTCAGCACATCCAGCGCCGCCCACAGGATTTTCATCGGCATGCCGCCATAGTCACCGAAGTGCAGCGGCTGGGACATGCCCATGGCGTCCATGTACCACGGCCGTTCGGCGATGGCGGTGACGGCCAGGGTGCTGGCGTCGATCAACACCGGTGTGAGCAGATGGGAGGTGAGGTGGGTACTGCCTTTCATGAACACGGCGTAGTGATGCTCGCTGGAGAAGCGCGTACCGGGGAAGGCGATAAAGTCCGGTTGCATGCCGGGCGCAGCCTTGGCGGCGATGCTCAGCAAATCGCTTGCCGACGCGCGTTGGGTCAGTGGCGGGGCGTCTTTGTAGGGTTCGATCAGGGCGCTGAGGCTGTCCTGGCGCCAGGCGGCGATGATCAGGTCGGCACAGGCGCTGATCACACCGGTCACGCCCACCACCAGCGCCCAGGTCAGGGTGACCACGCCGATCAGGTTATGCAGGTCGAGCCAGCGCAGGCGGGTGGATTTGTCCTGGCGCACGGTGGCGAACTTCAAGCGGCGCATGAACGGCAGGTACAGCACCGTCCCTGATACAAGCGCCAGCACGAACAGCAAGCCCATGAACGCAAGCAGCAGTTTGCCTGGCAGCCCGGCGAACATGTCCACATGCAGGCGCAACAGGAACAGGGTGAGCCCGCCATTGGCTGAAGGCATCTCCACCGTTTCGCCGGTACGCGCATCGAGCATGAAGGTATGCGACGCATTCGGCTCGGTACCGGCCGTGGCGGCCATGATCGCGATCACACCGTTTTTGTCGTCCTCGTCCCAGGCCAGGTACTGCATGGCCTCGCCGGGGCGATGGGCCTGGGCCTTGGCCACCAGCTGCTCCAGGTTGAGCTGTGGCGTCTCGGCGGGCATCTGCTTGAGCTCGGGTTCGTTGCCCAGCAGGTGATCGATCTCGTGGTGAAACACCAGCGGCAGGCCGGTGAGGGCGAGCAGCAGCAGGAAAACGGTGCAGATCAGGCTGGTCCAGGTGTGGACGAAGGACCAGCGGCGGATGGTTTTGCTTTTCATTTTCTAGCCTTCAGACACACCAAAGCCGCCCCTGTGGACGGCCTGGTCGTTAACTCAGCCGATTACCACTGGTAGGTGGCGCTGGCGACAACGCTGCGTTGGTCGCCAAAGTAGCAGTAGGAACCGTCACAGGTGGAAATGTAGTCCTTGTTGAACAGGTTGGTAGCGTTGAGTTTGACCGATGCACCTTTGAGGCTGTTGTCGAGGCGGCCCAGGTCGTAATGCACCGCACCGTCGAACACGGTGTAGGCGTTGGCCTTACCCAGCCAGGTGTTGCCCTGGTCGCCATAGGTATTGCCGGTGTAGCGGGCGCCGAAGCCGATACCGAAGCCGTCGAGTACGCCGGTGTGCCAGGTGTAGTCGGTCCAGAGCGAAGCCTGCTGGTTGGGCATCAGTTGCAGGCGGTTGCCCTTGAAGTCGCCTTTTTGCACTTCGGATTTGGCCAGGGTGTACGCCGCGATCACCTTGAGGTTCTCGGTCACGTCAGAAACGGCTTCCAGTTCCAGGCCTTTGACTTTCACTTCGCCGGTCTGGTCGGTGATCGGGGTGCCGCTCGTTCCGGTGCTGGTGACCAGTACGTTTTTCTGCGTGAGGCTATAGATCGCCGCACTCAGCAAGGTATTGGAGCCCGGTGGCTGATACTTGATTCCCAGTTCCCATTGCTTACCTTCGGTGGGCTTATACGACTTGACCGGGTCGGCGCTGGCGTTGCTTGCTGGCTGGAAGGATTCGGCGTAGGACAGGTATGGCACGAAGCCCGAATCGAACACATAGCTGACTGCCGCGTTGCCGCTGAAGTTTTTGTTGCGGTCGGTGTTGGTCGCGTCTTGTTTGTTGAAGTACGTGGTGCCCTGGTGCACC
Source organism: Pseudomonas fluorescens (assembly GCF_002837185.1). Lineage (GTDB taxonomy): Bacteria > Pseudomonadota > Gammaproteobacteria > Pseudomonadales > Pseudomonadaceae > Aquipseudomonas > Aquipseudomonas fluorescens_AM. The sequence goes on from NZ_KZ477994.1 coordinate 84,732, forward strand.
CAGTCTTCACGACCACCGAGGGTCAGGCGCCAGTTGTTGAGGGCCATCTGGTCTTGCACGTAGAGGCCGGTCTGCACGGTTTTCTGGTTGTAGTCGTAGAACGCATCGGAGCGCGCCGGGCGTACTACCGGCGTGGTATTGACCGGGTTGAAGATATTGACGCGCCCGGCCCCCCCGAAGATCGACAGGTACGAGGTGTCGGTCCGCTGGTGGTCCAGACCCAGCAACAGGGTGTGGGTGACATCACCGGTGGCGAAGTCGGCCTGGAAGTTGTTATCCACCGCGAACTGTCCGATGTTCTCGTCGACGTTGGTCGAGAGGCGATCCATGTTGCCCGCTGCATCCACTGGAGCGAAGGCATAGGAACCCACGGTCAGTTGCTGGAACGACAACTCCGACTTGGTGTAACGCAGGTTCTGCTTGAACTGCCAGGTATCGTTGAAGCGATGCTCGAAGGCATAGCCCAGCGCGTAGTAAGTGCGGTCGTAGAACTCGTAATCTGGATCGCCCAGGTTCTTGTGATGTGATACGTCGCCCAATGGCGATTTGATCTTGGTGCCCACGATCGGCAGGAACTGACTGGTGGCGCCAGTATCGTCACGCGTGAACTGCGACAGCAGCGTCAGCTTGGTGTCGGTGTCGATATTCCACGTCAGGCTCGGCGCAATGTTGTAGCGCTTGTTGTCGATGTGGTCGACCTGGGTGCCGGCATCGCGCACCACGCCGCTGAGGCCGTACAGGAACTGGCCTTCATCATCGATCTTGCCGGTGCTGGCAAAGTTGATCTGACGGTAGTTGTCGCTGCCGTATTGCACCTGGATGGCGCTGCTCTGTTCGGCGCTGGGGCGGCGACTGACCATGTCCAGCAGGCCGCCCGGCGGGGTCTGGCCGTAAACCGAGGAAGCCGGGCCACGCAGCAGGGCGAGGCGGTCGAGGTTCCAGGTTTCGGCTTTCGGGTTGGCGTACACGCCACGGGGCAGAGGCAGGCCATCGAGGAATTGGGTGGGTTCGAAGCCACGCACGCGCATCCAGTCGTAACGGGTGTCGCTGCCGTAGCTGGCGGACACAATGCCGGGCATGTATTTGACCGCGTCGTCGAGGTTCTGCACGTTGCGATCCTGCATTTGCTCGCGGGTCGCCACCGAGATCGAGCGCGGCGCCTCGACCAGGGCCGTGTCGGTCTTGGTGCCGGCGGCAGTGCGCTTGGCCAGGTAGCCTTCCGCGGGCCCCCAGGCGCTCTCGTAATTGCTTTGACCGATAATACTGGTCTGCGGTAACGCCACCACGCCGTCCGCAATCGCCACCAGGGTAAATGTCCCGGCGCTGCTCTGCTCCAACTGCAGCCCGGTCCCGCGCAAGGCTTCGCGCAACGCGCCCTGGGCATCGAACTGGCCTTTGACCGGTGCCGAGGTCTTGCCGGCGGCGAGCGTCGGGTTGAGGGTGAGCGCGAGACCGCCCTGGCTGGCAATCTGGTTCAGGGTGGCGGCCAGTGGCGCGGCCGGCAGGTTGTAGGCGCGCACGCTGGTGGACTGTTCGGCGGCGATCAGCGTGGGGCTGATCAGCGGGGCACCGAGGGCAATGGCCACGGCTAACAGGCTGGGGCGCAACAGAGTGTCTAGCGTGCGGGACATGGGCGGCTCCTGAATGGAAATATTTCTCAATTGCCTAGGTGCCGGACGAGAATCGGAAAGTGATAGGGCGGGGTGAAAATATTTTTGGGCGGTGTTTTTGTGGGCCTCATCGGGGGCAAGCCCCCTCCCACAATGGGCCGCGTTCACAAATTAAAGTGTGGGAGGGGGCTTGCCCCCGATAACGGTCTTCAGATGCCGCAGAACCTAAGGCCTACCCTTGACGGTCACCCACCACGGCGTGTGCTGCTCGATCTGCACCGGCAAGGTCGGCAACAGCGCATTGAGCGCCAGGGTGGTGTCGTGCAGCGGGAAGCTGCCGGTGATGCGCAGGTCGGCCACGCTGTCGTCCACACCCAGATGGCCGCTGCGATAACGGCCTAGCTCAGCCACCACATCGCCCAGGCGGGCGTTGTCGACCACCAGCATGCCGCGGGTCCAGGCGTCGCTGGCCGGCGGAACGGCAAGCGGCGCACCAAGGCCGTCGCTGCGCATCAGCACTTGCTCGCCGGCCTTGAAAATCTGTTCCTGAGGCAATGCTTCAGGCTGGGCGGCCACCGCCGATTGCAGCACGCTCAGGCGCGTGGCGTCGTCCTCGCGCCTCACGATGAACCGCGTACCCAGCGCCCGCAGGTTGCCGTCGCGGGTTTGTACAGAGAACGGGCGCGGATCGTTATGGCCGGTCTCGACCAGGATTTCGCCCTCCTGCAACACAATCACGCGGCGTTTATCGTCGAAACGCACGTCAATGGCCGTGTGGGTATTGAGGTTGATCCGGGTGCCGTCCGCCAGCTCAAGGGTGCGCTGCTCGCCGGTGGCGGTGCGTTGATCGGCCAGCCAATAGTGGATGGGCACATAGCGCTCGCCGGCAAACAATGCCAGGCCACACACCAGCGCGATGCTCGCCAGGCCACGGCCCAGTTTGCGCATGCGCTGGTGCGCAGTATCGCGCGATTGCAACAATGCAGCCCGCGCAGGGCCGGAAGCTGCGCTGAAACGTTGGTCGAGCATGCCCAGCTGGCGCCAGGCGCGGGCGTGTTCTTCGTCGCTGGCCAGCCACTTGGCGAATTCTTCCTGTTCCACCACGCTGCCGTCGCCGGAATCGAGGGACAGTTGCCAGGCAATCGCGGCGTCCAGCACGCGGGCCGACACCGGCTTTGCGCTGATCAGGCTCACGATGGCTCGCCATACAGCGCGATGTAGCACTGGCGAATGCCCTGGGCGAGATACTGGCGTACGCGCGGCACCGACACACCCAGGCGCTGGGCGATGTCTGCATGGCCCAGGCCGTCGAGGCGGTTATAGAGGAAGGCGGCGCGGGCTTTGCTCGACAGTTTGCCGAGCAGACGGTCGATGGCCTTGAGGTCTTCGAGGATCAGTTGCTGTGCTTCAGGCGATGGATGTTCGCTTTCCGGGATCAGCATCAATTCGGTGAGGTAGGCCTGTTCCAGGGCGGCGCGGCGGAAGTAGTCGAACAGCAAACCCTTGGCAATCGCCACCAGAAAGGCGCGTGGCTCGCGAGGTTCGCGCAGGCCGTCACGGCCCAGCAGGCGCATGAAGGTGTCCTGGCTCAGGTCTTCGGCGCGGCTCGGGCAAGCCACATTGCGCCGTAGCCAGGCCAGCAGCCAGCCACGATGGTCGCGGTACAACGCGCCAACAAGCTCACTGTGTGGGGTCTGGGCCGACGACAAGGCATCACCGAATAAAGTTTAAACTAACGAGAATTATTCGCGATTGTCTCAGAGGTGTGTGGTGGGCGCAATTGGCGTCTGTCGGGCAGCGCCACTAAAACGATGGCGCCTGTTTACGCCGCCGCCATTGGCTCAAGCGCGCGTGCAGCGCGTGGGGCGTGTCGATGTGTTGCTGGCGTGCGCGGCTGAACAGGATCAGCATCAGCTCCGCCGTGGCCAGTGCATCGGCACTGGCGTGATGGCGCTCGCCCACCTGCAACCCGAAATGGTTGATCCATTCATCCAGACCGGCCTCACGGATGTTCGCCTCAGGGCACAACAGCGGGGCGATATCGGCCACATCGAGAAAGGGATGGCCCAGGCGATAACCCAGGCTTTCCTTGAGCGCCCGGCTCAGCATGTGTTGATCGAACGGCGCATGGAAGGCCAGCAGCGGGCTGTCGCCCACGAACGCCATGAAATCCAGCAGCGCATCCACCGGGTCGCTGCCGGCCGCGATTGCGCTGGGGCCGAGGCCGTGGATCAGCACGCTGGGGCTGAGTTTGCCGGCGGTGCGTTGCAGGGTGCGTTCGAACATCTGCGAGAAGTCCACCGCACCGTCCTCGATGACCACGGCGCCGATGGACAGCACCTGGTCACGGTTGAGGTGCAGGCCGCTGGTTTCCAGGTCGACCACCACCCAGCGCTGGCTGCGCAAGGGCGCATCGCCCAGTGCGGCGGGCGCGGGCAGTTGGCCCAGGCGTTGCTGCTGCGCCGCATTGAGCCGCGGTTTTTTCGCGCGCAGCCAGCTGAACAGGCTCACAGCTGATACCGCAAGGTCAGGCTGCTTTGCAGGCGCTGGGCCTGACGCAGGGATTCGCGCAGGATGCGCCGATCCAGGTGATTGAGGCTGTCAGGATCGACGCGGTTGGAGTACGGCAGGTTTTCCCGGGTCTGTACCTGATGCTGCTGCATGCGGGTTTGTTGAATGAAGTGGTAAGCCTCTTCGTACGCCGCCCCGTCCAGTGGCTCGATCACCTGTCTGGCGACCAACTGGCGCAGCCGCTCCAGGGTGTTGTTGGCGTGGATGCCATGGGCCAGGGCCAACAGGCGCGCACCGTCCACGAACGGCGTAAGGCCCTGCACCTTGAGATCCAGGGTGGCCTTTTCGCCGCTTTTGCGCGTCAGCACAAACTCGCGAAAGCGCCCTACGGGTGGGCGTTGGCGCAAGGCGTTCTCGGCCAGCATGCGTTGGAACAGCCGGTTGTCCGCCACCTGATCCAGAATGCCCTGGCGCAGTTGTGCGCAACCCTGCTCATCGCCCCACACCACGCGCAGGTCGAAATAGATGCTCGAACCCAGCAGGTTCTCCGGCGTGGCGTCGCGAATGAAGGCGGCAAACCGTCGGGCCCATTCGGCCCGTGACAGGCACAGTTCCGGGTTGCCGGCCATGATATTGCCCTTGCACAGGCTGAAACCGCACAGCGCCAGGCTCTGGTTGATCTGCTGCGCCAGGGGCAGCAGGCGCTCGCGAATCTCGGCGGCTTCCACCGCGTCTCGGGCCTCGAACAGGATGCCGTTGTCCTGGTCGGTGTACAGCGTCTGTTCGCGGCGGCCTTCGCTGCCAAAGCACAGCCAACTGAAGGGCACGCCAGGGTCGCCTTTTTCCGCCAGGGTCAACTCGATGACCCGGCACACGGTGTGATCGTTAAGCAAGGTAATGATGTGGGTGATCTGCGTAGACGACGCGCCGTGGGCCAGCATGCGTTCGACCAGCTGGCCGATCTCGCCGCGGATCGCCACCAGTTGTTCCACACGGGATGCGTTGCGGATGGTACGCGCCAGGTGCACCAGGTCGACGCGTTGCAGGGAAAACAGGTCGCGCTCCGAGACCACGCCGCACAGGCGTTGGTCCTGCACCAGGCACACATGGGCGATATGCCGCTCGGTCATGGCGATCGCCGCGTCGAACGCGCTGTGGTCCGGGCTCAGGAAGAACGGCGCCTGGGTCATATGGGCGGCGATGCCTTGACTGAAATCAACGGTGCCGTCGGCCACCACCTGGCGCAGGTCACGCAGGGTGAAGATGCCCAGCGGCGCCTTGTGCTCATCGACAATCACAATGCTGCCGACCTGCTGCTCATGCATCAGCCGCACCGCTTCGCGCAGCGCAGTGTCCGGGCTGCACATGACCGGGTGGCGCATCGCCAGTTCACCCAGGCGAGTGTTCAACGAGTATTGGGTGCCGAGGGTTTCCACGGCTTTTTGCTGCACCTGCTGGTTGACCTGGTCGAGCAGGCTGCTGACACCGCGCAAGGCGAAATCACGAAACGGGCTGGAAAGGGCGAACAGCTTGATGAACGCCATCTTGTTCAGTTGCAGGCAAAAGGTGTCTTCGCAGGCTTTGTGCTCGGTGCGGGTGGCGCGTTCACCGAGCAAGGCGGCGAGGGGGAAGCATTCGCCCGTGGTGATCTCGAAGGTGGGGTCTGTCGAGTCCGGCCGCTCGCCGACCACGCGACCCTGCTTGACGATATAAAAATGCTCGACCGGCCCGCCCGACGGCTTGAGGATGCTGTCGCCGGGGCCATAGAAACGCAGTTGGCACTGTTCCACCAGAAACGCCAGGTGCGCATTTTCCATCTGGTTGAACGGTGGGAAGCGCTGCAGGAATTGCAGGGTGCCGTGGATGTTCTGCAACACGGCGGTTTTACCCGCCTGCGTGAAAGCATCAGCTTTACTCATAACAGTGACCGCAGTTTTTTTGTCGTTATCGTGCTGCATGGTCGACTTCTGCACGGCGGGTGCCCATTGGACGTAAGTCTAGGTCGGTGACCCCTGCGCACAACTAGGGAAAAGCCTTACATGACTATCGTCCAAAACCCGTGGAACGCCCACTAGGCAAACTTTCCGACGAAGTGCACATTGTTCGCCCTTCCGCAGATGTCTGACGAGTGCTGGGAGATTGATAAGAATTGCTGAGAAACGTATGTCCGACCACGATATTTTGAGTGATGCCGAGCGCGAGGCGCTGAGCGCCGTGATGCTGGAGCCTGATTTACCGCCACAACGCGTGTTGATCGTGGACGACGACAAGGATGCGCGTGAACTGCTGGCGGAAATCCTCGGGCTGGACGGCATTCGCTGCATGACGGCTGACAACGGGGAGCGCGCGTGGGAGTTGTTGAAGTCTCACAGTTCCATTGGTCTGCTGATCACCGATTTGCGCATGGCGCCGAGCAACGGTTTGCAGCTGATCCGCCAGGTGCGCGAATCGACCCGTGCGGCGTTGCCGATCATCATCATGTCGGGTGACGCCGAAGCGCCGGATGTGATTGATGCGATGCATTTGAGCGTGGTGGACTTTCTGCTCAAGCCGATTGATAGCGTTAAGTTGGCGAAGCTGGTGAAGCGCGAGTTGGGGATGGTTTCCTGATTTTTGTGGTGAGTGTGATGGCCTGATCGGGGGCAAGTCCCCTCCCACATTTGAATGTGCTCACAAATCAAAGTGTGGGAGGGGGCTTGCCCCCGATAGCGCCAGTCCAGCCACCCCACCCGCAAATAAAAAGCCCTGATCTGGCGATCAGGGCTTTTTTCATTCACAGGCCATTTTTAGCCTTGAACTCCCGACGCCGGCGGTGCAACACCGGCTCGGTGTAACCGTTGGGCTGTCTGGTCCCTTCAATCACCAACTCCACCGCCGCCTGGAACGCGATGTTGCTGTCGAAATCCGGCGCCAGCGGGCGGTACAGCGCGTCCCCGGCATTCTGGCGGTCCACCACCGGCGCCATGCGCTTGAGGCTTTCCATGACCTGGGCTTCATTGACGATGCCGTGGCGCAACCAGTTGGCGATGTGCTGGCTGGAGATGCGCAGGGTGGCGCGGTCTTCCATCAGGCCCACATCGTTGATGTCCGGCACTTTCGAACAACCGACGCCCTGGTCGATCCAGCGCACCACATAGCCAAGAATGCCCTGGGCATTGTTGTCCAGTTCGTTGCGGATCTCTTCTTCGGACCAATTGGTATGTTGCGCCAGAGGAATCGTCAGGATGTCATCCACCGAGGCACGCTCGCGCTTGGCCAACTCGGCCTGGCGGGCGAACACATCGACTTTGTGGTAGTGCAATGCATGCAGTGCAGCCGCCGTTGGCGACGGTACCCAGGCCGTGTTGGCACCGGCCAGTGGGTGAGCGATTTTCTGTTCGAGCATCGCGGCCATCAGGTCGGGCATCGCCCACATGCCTTTACCGATCTGTGCACGCCCTTGCAGGCCAGTGCTCAAGCCAATATCGACGTTCCAGTTTTCGTAGGCGCCGATCCACTTCTCGGATTTCATGGCGGCCTTGCGCACCATGGCGCCGGCTTCCATGGAGGTGTGGATTTCGTCGCCGGTGCGGTCGAGGAAGCCGGTGTTGATGAACACCACGCGCTCGCTGGCCGCCTTGATGCAGGCCTTGAGGTTGACCGTGGTGCGGCGCTCCTCGTCCATGATCCCGACTTTCAGCGTATTACGCGCAAGGTTCAGCACGTCTTCGATGCGGCCGAACAGCTCGTTGGTGAACGCCGCTTCTTCGGGGCCATGCATCTTCGGTTTGACGATGTACACGGAACCTGTGCGGCTGTTCTTGCGCGAGCTGTTGCCGTTGAGGCTGTGGATCGCCGCCAGGCTGGTGAGCAGGCCGTCGAGGATGCCTTCCGGCACTTCGTTGCCGTCTTTATCGAGGATCGCGTCGATGGTCATCAAGTGGCCAACGTTGCGCACGAACAACAGCGAGCGGCCGTGCAGGGTGACGTCGTTGCCATCCACGCCGGTGTAGACGCGATCAGGGTTCATGGTGCGGGTAAAGGTCTTGCCGCCCTTGGCCACTTCTTCGGCCAGGTCGCCCTTCATCAGGCCGAGCCAGTTGCGGTAGATCACCACTTTGTCGTCGGCATCCACGGCGGCGACGGAGTCTTCGCAGTCCATGATGGTGGTCAGCGCAGCTTCCATCAGCACGTCTTTGACGCCGGCGGCGTCGGTCTGGCCGACCGGGGTGCCGGCGTCGATCTGGAGCTCGAAGTGCAGGCCGTTGTGCTTGAACAGGATCGCAATCGGCTCGGCCGCAGAGCCCTGGAACCCGATCAACTGCGCGTCGTCACGCAGGCCGCTGTTGCTGCCGCCCTTGAGGCTGACGATCAGCTTGCCGTCGACGATCTTGTAGCCGATGGAGTCGACGTGGCTGCCGGCGCTGAGCGGCGCGGCTTCATCGAGGAAGGCGCGGGCGAAGGCGATGACCTTGTCGCCGCGCACTTTGTTGTAGCCCTTGCCCTTTTGCGCGCCGTCGGCTTCGCTGATGGCATCGGTGCCATACAGCGCGTCATACAGCGAACCCCAACGTGCATTGGAAGCATTGAGGGCGAAGCGGGCGTTCATCACCGGCACCACCAATTGAGGGCCGGCCATGCGTGCGATTTCGTCGTCGACGTTTTGGGTCGAAGCCTGGAAGTCTGCGGCTTCTGGCAGCAGGTATCCGATGTCTTGCAGGAAGGCTTTGTAGGCCACCGGGTCGTGGGCCTGGCCGGCATGGGTCTGGTGCCAGGTATCGATGCGCGCCTGGAAATCGTCGCGTTTGGCGAGCAGGGCTTTGTTCTTCGGCGCCAGGTCGTGAATGACCTTGTCGGCGCCGGCCCAGAACTGGTCGGCAGTGATGCCGGTACCGGGAATGGCTTCGTTGTTCACGAAGTCGAACAGGACTTTGGCGACCTGCAGGCCACCGACTTGAACGTGTTCAGTCATTGCTTGCCTCACTCTGCGGAGCTTATGCGCTTTTTCAGATTTTCATTATGTAGTGCACGGTTGGGCATACTACATGATGACTTGCGGTTGTGAAAATTAGACTAAATACGTCGTTTAGCGACCCACTTTGGTCGTACGGTCACAGCGGAGAATCGGATGTTCTCAAAAAACTATTGGATTGTTCCAGATAAATATAAAAATGGTACACGATTTGTTTTCGAGCTACCGCGCGTCCACCTTGTAGGAGCGAGCTAGCTCGCGAAAAACCTAAGAGCACCGCTGGTGTCAGTTTTTTCGCGTTATCGTTGACGACCTTCGCGAGCAAGCTCGCTCCTACAGGAATCGCACCCGAGGTACTTCGCCATGGATCATCTTGTACTCACAATTATCGCCGCCGACAAACCCGGCCTGGTTGAACGCATCGCGCACAACATCGCTGCCCACGGTGGCAACTGGCTGGAGAGCCGCATGGCCCATATGGCTGGGCAGTTTGCCGGGATCCTGCGCGTCAGCGTTCCCGCAGAGAACCGTCAGGAACTGGTGGGGGCGCTGGAGGACTTATCCACCCACGGCATTCGCGTACTGGTGGGCGAGGGCAGTTCCGGCCAGGCATCGGCGTCCAAACCGATCGTGATGACCCTGGTGGGCAATGATCGCGCGGGCATCGTGCGGGAGATCACTGCGCTGTTGAGCAGGCAGGGCGTCAACCTGGAGCGCTTGAGCACCGATGTGCGCCCGGCCCCGATGAGCGGCGATCCGCTGTTCAACGCCGAGGCCTTGTTGCAGGTGCCGTCTAGCTTATCCCTGGAGACGTTGCAGGCGTCCCTTGAAACCCTGGCAGACGATTTGATGGTAGAACTGCGCAACGATGAATGACCCCCATGAGGTTATGCATGGAAATCTTGCATGGGCCTGTGGATAACCTGTAGAGACTCGACGCCAGGCCCCGCTGGCCGGGCCTCTTCGCCAGCTGAGCAAAAAACGAGCAGTTTCAAGGGCTTGTGCACAAATGGCGGGGACCAGGTTGTGGATAACCTTGGGGTGAATGTCTGCAAGCCAGGCCGCCTATGGCGTGCAGGGCTTTGAACGTTTTTTGATCAGCGTTTGCGCACGCTCAGCCAGATATCCACGCTGTACACCACCAGGCCCGCCCAGATAAAGGCGAAGGCGGTCAGCGTGCTGGGCGCCAGGTGTTCGCCGAACAGCAGCACGGCTTCCAGCAGCACCAGGGTGGGCGCTACGTACTGCAGAAAGCCCAGTGCCGTGTAAGGCAGATGCCGCGCGGCGGCGTTGAAACAGACCAGCGGGATCAGCGTCACCGGGCCTGCGGCCACCAGCCACCAGGCCTCGGAGGTGCTCCAGAATTCCAGCTGTGCGCTGTGGGCCGTCGGGTTGAACAGCAACCAGGCGATGGCAATCGGGACCAGCATCCAGGTTTCCACCACCAGCCCCGGCAGGGCTTTTACCGGCGCCTGTTTGCGGATCAGCCCGTAGAAGCCAAACGTCAGCGCCAGTACCAGCGATACCCACGGCAAACTGCCGACTTGCCACACCTGTTGCGCCACACCGACCGCCGCCAGAACCACGGCTACCCATTGCAGGCGGCGCAGGCGTTCGCCGAGCAGCAGCATCCCCAGCAGTACGTTGACCAGCGGGTTGATGTAGTAACCCAGGCTCGCTTCCAGCATGCGCCCGGTGTTGACCGACCATACATACGTCAGCCAGTTGGCCGCGATCAACGAACCGCTGAGGGCCAGGATCGCCAGGCGCCTGGGGTTGTCGCGCAGCTCGCGAAACCAGCCCGGGTGTTTCCACACCATCAACAGCAAGCCACCGAACAGCGCCGACCACAGCACGCGATGCACGATGATCTCGGCGGCGGGGACACTGGCAATGGCTTTGAAATACAGCGGGAACAGGCCCCAGATGACATAGGCGCTCAGGCCCAGGATGTAACCCTTGCGGGGGTTGGCGGCGTGCATTGCAGAATCCTTGCTCAGGCAGCTTACAAAGCGCGATTGTAAGGATATTTGTCCATGCATGGGGCCCCGCTTCGCTTTTATGTGGGAGGGAGCTTGCCCCCGATAGCGGGGTATCGGTCGCGATATGTCTCAGCTGACAGGCCGCCTTCGGGGGCAAGCCCCCTCCCACCTAAAGCGCAGCAGTCAGAAGAGTTTCAGCGGTTCTTCGTTGAGGGCCGACAGCTGCTCACGCAACGCCAGCACTTGATCACCCCAATAGCGCTCGCTGCCAAACCACGGGAAGCTGTGGGGAAATGCCGGGTCGTCCCAGCGCCGCGCCAACCAGGCGCTGTAGTGCATCAGGCGCAGGGCGCGCAAGGGTTCGATCAGGGCCAGTTCCCGCGGGTCGAAGTCGTGGAACTCCTGGTAGCCGTCCATCAATTCCGACAATTGGCCCAGGCATTCCTGGCGATCGCCGGCGAGCATCATCCACAGGTCCTGCACCGCCGGGCCCATGCGGCAGTCATCCAGGTCGACGATGTGGAACATCTCGTCGCGGCACATCATGTTGCCGGGGTGGCAGTCGCCGTGCATGCGGATGTTCTTGTGCGGGGTGGCCTTGTAGACCTCTTCCACGCGCTTGAGCAGGTCGCGGGCCACGGACTCGTAGGCCGGTAGCAGGCTCTTGGGAATGAAGTTGCCTTCGAGCAGGGTGGTCAGGGAATCATGACCGAAGTTCTTTACGCCGAGGGCCTCGCGGTGTTCGAACGGGCGGGTGGACCCCACGGCATGCAAACGGCCGAGCAGTTGCCCGAGGCGATAGAGCTGGTCGAGGTTGCCCGGCTCCGGCGCGCGGCCGCCACGGCGTGGAAACAGGGTGAAGCGGAAACCCTGATGCTCGAACAGGCTTGCGCCGTTGTGGATCAGCGGCGCGACCACCGGCACGTCGCATTCAGCCAGTTCGAAGGTGAAACGGTGTTCTTCCAGGATCGCTTCGTTGGTCCAGCGCTGCGGCCGGTAGAACTTGGCGATCAGGGGCTCGGAATCTTCGATGCCCACCTGATACACGCGGTTTTCGTAGCTGTTGAGCGCCAAAATGCGCGCATCGCTGAGAAAACCGATGCTTTCGACGGCGTCGAGAACCAGGTCAGGGGTGAGTGTTTCAAACGGGTGGGCCATGCGAACTCCTGCGCGCAGCAGGTCGCCGCGTCCGGCCGGGTATGGTAACGCACCGGGGCTGAGATAGGTGGTGGCTGTGCTATTGCTATCGGGGGCAAGCCCCCTCCCACACTTGATTTGTGAATACAGGTAAAGGTGGGAGGGGCGGTGCGACGATTCGACTTGCCCCCGATGAGGCCCTGTCAGGCGCCGACAACCCCGCCATCATCGCGCCGAATCGCCAGCACCGACGAACGCGGCTTGCCGTTCGGCAGATGCTCCGGCCACGTCGAGCCGCCAGTTTCACCGGGATGTTGAATACCCACAAACAGCGTTTTCTGATCCGGCGAAAAGCTGATCCCGGTGACTTCACACGCCACCGGCCCGACCATGAAGCGACGAATCTCCCCGGTGCCCGGGTCGGCACACAGCATCTGGTTGTTGCCCATGCCGGCGAAGTCGCCCGCGTTGCTGTAGTCGCCGTCGGTGAGAATCCACAGGCGACCGGCCTTGTCGAAACCCAGGCCGTCCGGGCTGTTGAACATGTTCTGCGGGTTGATGTTGGACGAGCCGCCCTTCGGCGCGCCCGCGTGTACGCCGGGGTTGCCGGCGACGACGAACAGGTCCCAGGTGAAGTCCGTGGCACCGTGGTTATCGGCGTCGGCTTTCCAGCGCAGGATCTGGCCATAGACGTTCTTCTCACGCGGGTTGGGCCCGCCCACCGGCTGGCCGTCTTCGCCGCGCTTGGCGTTGTTGGTGAGGGTGCAGTAGACCTGGCCGTCGATGGGGCTGACCACGATCCATTCCGGGCGGTCCATGCGCGTGGCGTTCACCACGCTGGCGGCCAGGCGGGCATGGATCAGCACTTCGGCCTGGCTGGCAAAGCCTGTGCCGGCATCGATGCCGTTTTTGCCATGGGTGAGCTCGACCCACTGGCCCTTGCCCTTGGGATGATCGGCATCGCCATTGCCCGCGTCGAAGATCGCCACGTACAAGGTGCCGTGATCGAGCAAATCCTTGTTGGCCTTCGGGTTGTCGTGGTTGATCGGATCGCGGCTGACGAACTTGTAGATGAATTCGCCACGTTCATCATCGCCCATGTACACCACGGCGCGACCGTCGCGGGTCTCGGCCAGGGCCGCGTTTTCGTGCTTGAAACGGCCCAGGGCGGTGCGCTTGACCGGGGTGGATTGCGGGTCGAACGGGTCGATTTCCACCACCCAGCCGTGACGATTGAGTTCGTTGGGGTTCGTGGCCATGTCGAAGCGCGGGTCGTGCGGGTGCCAGTTGATGTCTTTGCTGGCGGCGACCGCGCCGTAGCGTTTTTGCCCGGCGTCGAAGACCTGCTGGGGGTTGCTGCTGCCGAAACAGTCGGTGAAGTTCTCTTCGCAGGTGAGGTAAGTGCCCCACGGGGTCTTGCCGTTGGCGCAGTTCTGGAAGGTGCCCAGGGCGTTCTTGCCGGTGTTGTCGGCGCCGGTTTTCAGCCAGTCGTGGCCGGCGGCGGGGCCGCTCAGGCGGATTGGCGTGTTGCCGTGAATGCGCCGGTTATAGCGTGAGTCCTGGACGAACTGCCAGGTATCGCCCTTGCGCTGTATTTCGATCACCGACACGCCTTCGCTGGCCAGGGCCTTGCGCACGTCTTCGGCCGATTGCGGTGCGCCGCCGTGGGCGTAGAGGTAGCGGTAGTTGGTGTATTCGTTGTTGATCGCCATCAAGGCGCGGTTGTCGTCGCCGGGGAAGGGAAACAGGCTCATGCCGTCATTGTTGTCGCCGAACTGCTGTTCCTGGGCCTTGGCCGTGCCGTTGCCGGAGGGATCGAAGGCCGGCGCCTGCTTGCTCAAGGGCTGGCCCCAGCTGATCAGCACCGAGGCGCTGTAGCCGGGCGGCAGGCTGATGGTGTCGCTGGTGGCGGCGGCGATGCCGGTAAAGCCCAGCAACGGGCTGGCAGAGGCGGCATTCACGGCCAGGGCGCTGCGACTGAGCAGGTTGCCGCCCAGGAACATCGCCGCACCGCACAGGGCGCCGGCACCGATAAAGCGGCGACGGGTGAGGCCGACCATCTGTTCGAGGTCGGTGGCTTGGTTTTCTTCCAGCAGGCTCATGTCAGGCTCCTTACGGTTTTTGCAGACACCTTAAGGAGCGGGCGTGACGAAATTGTTGCAGTTTGATGGCGGGTGCCGGCTACACCGGCGTGCCAAGCAATACCTGGCCGGGGGCGAATTGCACCTGGACCGGCTGGCCAGGCGCGGCGTTGAGTGCGCTCAGTGCGGCGGGCTGCGCCAGGGCACATAGCACCTGACCGCTTGGCAGGCCGATTCGGACTTCGCTGGGGCCGTCTTCAGCGTCGAGAATCGTCTCAATCACACCGCTCAAGCAATTGTGTCCAAGTGTTGCGGTTTGCCCGATGGCCAATAATTCCAGCCAGCCGGCCTTGATCAGGGCGACCACTTCCACGCCGGGCTCCAGCTCCAGCCGTTGCGTGCTGTCGTGCGTGATATGTGCATCCAGATACAGGCCACCCGCCAGTTCCAGGCGCACCCTGTCATTGCGCCCATGGCGCTCGATGGCGCTGACCTGGCCGTGCAGTTGATTGCGCGCACTGGTGCGCAGCATCAGGCGGCCCAGCAGATTGAAGTCGCGGGCTGCTTCGTCTGTTGCAAGTACCTCGGCTTGCAAGGCTTGCAGGCGCTGATATAGGCGCAGCACGCGTTCACCTTCGCTCGTCAGCCTGGCGCCGCCACCGCCTTTGCCGCCGACGCTGCGCTCCACCAGCGGCGTTTGCGCCAGGTTGTTCAGTTCATCGATGGCGTCCCATGTGGCTTTGTAGCTCAAGCCGGCACTTTTGGCGGCACGGGTGAGGGAGCCCTGCTCGGCGATATGCGCCAGCAACGCGATGCGCTGAGGGCGGCGGATGATGTGCTGGCTGAGCGGCGAGGGCAGTGACATGGGATGACGCCTGGCTGGAATGAGCGGACGTTGCCGCCCGGCGGTCCGGGAGTCAAGTCACGTGCCGGGTTTGGGCGTGCGGGCCAGGCAATACACATCGACCTGGCGCGCGCCGGCCTTCATCAATAACCGCGCCAGGCTGTGGGCGGTGGCGCCGGTGGTCAGCACGTCGTCCACCAACGCCAGGTGGCGACCCTGCACCCGGGCGCCGGGTGCCAGGGCGAAGGCGTCGAGCAGGTTGCGTTTGCGCGTTTTGGCGTCGAGGTCTTGTTGCGCGATGGTTTCCTGGGGACGCAGCAACAGGTGTTCATCGCAGGGGATGTCCAGGTCGGTGCTGAGCCAGCGCGCCAGCATCACGGCCTGGTTATAGCCACGCTGGCGCAGACGTTTGGGGGGCATCGGCACCGGCAGCAGGCAATCGGGGCGGGTGAGTTCGGCATTCTCGAACCGATGCTGCAACAGCCGCCCGAGCAAGCGTCCCAGCAGGTGCCCCAACGGCCAGCGCGCCTGATGCTTGAACCGGCTGATCAGGCTGTCCACCGGGAAGCTGTAGGTCCAGGGCGCAATCACGTGTTTATACGCGGGCGGATGTGTCTGGCATTGGCCGCACACCAATCCGTCCATGGGCAAGGGCAGGGCGCAGACTTCACAGCACTCCATCAGCCACGGCAGCTCGGTCTCGCAGGCGTTGCAGACGCAATCGGCGCTTTCGGCGCGCTCATCGCAGATCAAACAGGATTGTACGCTTTTTAACCAGATGTAAACCTGGTGTTTGTGGGTTGGTTGACAGTGCATGAATCTTCCTTAAATATGCCGAGCATCCGTGTCGTGCCTGTGGGTATTGCCCCTCCCGCAGCGTTAGTCAAAGCATAATCAAGGAATCACCCATGAGCGCCAGCACCTCTGCCACCCTGCGTCACGATTGGTCTTTGGCCGAAGTCAAAGCCCTGTTCGTGCAGCCGTTCAATGACCTGCTGTTCCAGGCGCAGACCGTGCACCGTGCGCATTTCGACGCCAACCGCGTGCAGGTGTCCACCCTGCTGTCGATCAAAACCGGCGCCTGCCCGGAAGATTGCAAATATTGTCCGCAGTCGGGTCACTACAACACCGGCCTGGAAAAAGAAAAGCTGATGGAGGTGCAAAAGGTCCTCGAAGAGGCTGCGCGCGCCAAGGCCATCGGCTCGACGCGTTTCTGCATGGGCGCCGCCTGGAAACATCCATCGGCCAAAGACATGCCGTACGTGCTGGAAATGGTCAAAGGCGTGAAGGCCATGGGCCTGGAAACCTGCATGACCCTCGGCCGTCTCGATCAGGACCAGACCGTCGCGTTGGCCCAGGCCGGCCTCGACTATTACAACCACAACCTCGATACCTCGCCGGAATTCTACGGTTCGATCATCACCACGCGCACCTACAGCGAACGCCTGCAAACCCTGGCCTATGTGCGTGATTCGGGGATGAAGATCTGCTCCGGCGGTATTCTCGGCATGGGTGAGTCCCTGGATGACCGCGCCAACCTGCTGATTCAATTGGCCAACCTGCCGGAGCATCCGGAGTCGGTGCCGATCAACATGCTGGTCAAGGTGGCCGGTACGCCGTTGGAAAACGCCGAGGACATCGACCCGTTCGACTTCATCCGCATGCTGGCGGTGGCGCGCATCCTGATGCCGCAATCCCATGTGCGCCTGTCGGCCGGCCGCGAGGCGATGAACGAGCAGATGCAGGCCCTGGCGTTCTTTGCCGGTGCCAACTCGATCTTCTACGGCGACAAGCTGCTGACCACCGCCAACCCGCAGGCGGACAAGGACATGCAACTGTTCTCGCGCCTCGGGATCCTGCCGGAGGCGCGGGAAGAGCATGCCGATGAAGTGCACCAGGCTGCCATTGAACAGGCGTTGGTGGAGCACAAGAGCAGCGAGCAGTTTTACAACGCCGCCGCCGTTTGATTGAAATGCATTCCAAAGGTGGGAGGGGGGCAAGCCCCCTCCCACCTTTTGAACCGCGAACACCCTGCTGAATCGAGGCCTGCATGTCTTTCGATCTCGCCGCGCGCCTCGCTGCCCGCCGTGCCGAACACCTTTACCGTCAACGCCCCTTGCTGCAGAGCCCCCAGGGCCCGGAAGTGGTGGTGGACGGCAAGCCGCTCCTGGCGTTTTGTAACAATGACTACCTGGGCCTGGCCAACCATCCGCAGGTGATCGAGGCCTGGCGCGCCGGTGCGTCCCGCTGGGGCGTGGGCGGTGGCGCGTCGCACCTGGTGGTGGGGCATGCCACGCCGCACCACGCGCTGGAAGAAGCCCTGGCCGACCTGACCGGGCGCCCGCGTGCATTGCTGTTTACCACCGGCTACATGGCCAACCTCGGCGCGGTCACCGCCTTGGTGGGGCAGGGCGACACCGTGCTGGAAGATCGTCTGAACCATGCGTCGTTGCTGGATGCCGGTTTGCTGTCCGGGGCACGTTTCACCCGTTACCTGCATAACGACGCCGCCAGCCTGGCCAAGCGCCTGGAGAAAGCCACCGGTAACACTCTGGTGGTGACCGATGGCGTATTCAGCATGGACGGCGACCTCGCCGATTTGCCGGCGCTGGCCCGTGAAACCAAAGCCAGAGGTGCCTGGTTGATGGTCGATGACGCCCACGGTTTCGGCCCGCTGGGGGCCAACGGCGCGGGCATCGTCGAGCATTTTGGCTTGAGCCAGGAAGATGTGCCGGTATTGGTCGGCACCCTTGGTAAAGCGTTCGGCACCGCCGGTGCCTTTGTGGCGGGCAGTGAAGAACTGATCGAAAGCCTGATTCAATTCGCCCGGCCGTACATCTATACCACCAGCCAGCCGCCGGCGCTGGCGTGCGCCACCCTCAAAAGCCTGGAGCTGCTGCGCACCGAGCATTGGCGCCGCGAGCACCTCAACGGGTTGATCCGTCAGTTCCGCCAGGGCGCCGAGCAGATCGGCCTTAAGTTGATGGACAGTTTTACGCCGATCCAGCCGATCCTGATGGGCGACAGCGCGCGAGCCTTGCGCCTGTCGCAGATGCTGCGCGAGCGCGGGCTGATGGTGACCGCGATCCGTCCCCCCACCGTGCCCGCCGGCAGCGCCCGTTTGCGCGTGACGTTGACGGCGGCCCACAGCGCAGCGCAGGTGCAGCTATTGTTAAACGCATTGCAAGCGTGTTTCCGGTTGTTAAACACCATGGAGCCCGAGCATGCGTGATCGACTGGTATTGCTGCCCGGCTGGGGCCTGGGTGTATCGCCGCTGGAACCGCTGGCCGCGGCGTTGCACGGCTTGAATGAACACTTGCACGTGCAGATCGAACCGTTGCCGGCCCTGGACTCCAGCGATTTGACCGAATGGCTCGACGAACTGGATGCCACGCTGCCGGACAATGCCTGGCTCGGCGGCTGGTCCCTGGGCGGCATGCTCGCCTCGGAGCTGGCGGCACGACGCGCGGAGCGTTGCTGCGGGTTGCTCACCCTGGCGAGCAATCCGTGTTTTGTCGCCCATGATGCTTGGCCGCAGGCCATGCCTGCCGACACATTCGACGCGTTCCTCGCCGGCTGCCACGCCGACTCCCAGGTCACCCTCAAGCGCTTTGGCCTGTTGTGCGCCAAGGGCGCGGCCGACCCGCGCGGGCTCTCGCGTCTGTTGGTCAGTGGGGCACCGAACACCTCGCCCAGCGTGTTGATGCCCGGCCTGGAATTGCTTGCCCAATTGGACACCCGCGCCGCGTTGCAGGCCTTTCGCGGGCCGCAACTGCACCTGTTTGCCGGTCAGGATGGGCTGGTGCCCGCCGAAGCCGCCAGTGACTTGCTGGCGCTGCTGCCCGATGTGGAAATCGGCCTGATTGAACAGGCCGGTCACGCTTTTCTTCTGGAGGACCCCCACGGTGTAGCGGGGGCCATCCAGGCTTTTTTGCATGAGTGCGTCGATGACTGATCTATCCCATCCCCACCTGCCGGGCGCCTTGCCCGACAAGCGCCAGGTGGCCGCGTCGTTCTCCCGGGCTGCGGCCAGTTATGACAGCGTGGCCGAGTTGCAGCGAGCGGTGGGCCATGCCCTGCTCGCGCAATTACCGGCGGGACTCGCGCCACAACGCTGGCTCGATCTGGGCTGCGGCACGGGCTATTTCAGCCGCGCACTGGCTGAGCGGCTACCTGCCAGCCAAGGCACCGCGCTGGATATTGCCGAAGGCATGCTCAACCATGCGCGGCCTTCAGGCGGCGCGCAGCACTTCATCGCCGGTGATGCGGAACGCTTGCCGCTGAAGGCTGAAAGCTTTGCGCTGATTTTTTCCAGCCTGGCGGTGCAGTGGTGTGCGAACTTCGACGCAGTCCTCAGTGAAGCCCTTCGCGTGCTGCAACCGGGCGGCGTGCTGGCCTTTGCCAGCCTGTGCGTGGGCACGCTGGATGAGCTGCGCGAGAGCTGGCGCGCGGCGGATGGCTGGGTTCACGTCAACCGTTTCCGCACCTTCGAGGCTTATCAGCAACTGTGCGCAGCCAGCGGTTTTCGGGTGACGAGCCTGGAGCGGCGGCCCCATGTCCTGCATTACCCGGACGTGCGCAGCCTGACCCATGAGCTGAAAGCCCTGGGCGCACATAACCTCAACCCCGGTCGCCCGGGAGGGTTGACCGGCCGCGCGCGGGTTGCGGCACTGGTCCAGGCTTACGAACAGCTCCGTCAGGTCCAGGGCTTGCCCGCTACGTACCAGGTGGTGTACGCCGTACTGGAGAAACCACTATGAACGCCGCTTATTTCATCACCGGCACCGACACCGACGTGGGCAAGACCACCATCGCCGCCGGCCTGCTGCATGCCGCGCGCCAGGCGGGTAAAACCACGGCGGCGGGAAAACCCGTGGCCTCCGGCTGCCAGATCACGCCC
Organism: Pseudomonas fluorescens; assembly: GCF_002837185.1. Classification (GTDB taxonomy): domain Bacteria; phylum Pseudomonadota; class Gammaproteobacteria; order Pseudomonadales; family Pseudomonadaceae; genus Aquipseudomonas; species Aquipseudomonas fluorescens_AM. The sequence continues at coordinate 104,749 of NZ_KZ477994.1, forward strand.
AAGGGCTTGCGTAACGCCGATGCCCTGGCACTGCTAGCCGAATGTTCGTTGCCGTTGACCTATGCCGAGGTCAACCCGGTGGCGTTTGAACCTGCGATTGCGCCGCATCTGGCGGCACGTGAGGCGGGCGTTGCGCTGACGGTGCAAGCGCTGCTCCAGCCGATGCAGCGGATGCTCGAGCACAAAGCGGACTTCACGTTGATCGAAGGCGCAGGGGGGTGGCGCGTGCCGCTGGCCGATCAAGCCAACCTGTCGGACCTGGCCATTGCGCTCAAGTTACCGGTGATCCTGGTGGTGGGGGTGCGTCTGGGGTGTATCAGCCATGCGCTGCTCACCGCCGAAGCGATCGCGCGCGATGGATTACCGCTGGCCGGTTGGGTGGCCAATATCATCGACCCGAAGACCTCTCGTCTGGAAGAGAACCTCGCCACCCTGGCCGAGCGTTTACCGGCGCCTTGCCTTGGACGGGTACCGAAACTCAAGCATGCCGGGGCAGCCGCGGTGGCCGCTTACCTGGAAATGGACCTGCTTGACTGATTTTGGCTATCGCTAAGGCAATGTGCCATTAGTGTTTTTAACGGGCCTTTCACCAGGATGTCTGGTTCAATTGGCTCTCACGATTCTCTAAAGGCAGGCTTACGCCATGGAAATCTCTGGAAGCAGCGCGTTTTATTCGGGCCTGAGCACCATCCAGGCCGGGCAGAACCGTGTCGACCAGGCCGCTGGGAAGATCGCCAGCGCCGCGACGTCCCAGCCATCGGCCGCGCAAAGCGACCGTCTGCAAGCCAACGATCGCGCTCAGGCGTCCAATTCGGCGAGCAATATGGTCGAAATGGCCCAGGGCAAGTTTCAAGTGGAGCTTGGCGCGAAAGTCGCCAAGGCTTCGGACGAAATGCTCGGTACGCTGATCGATACCTACGCCTGATTCTCACGCTGAATGCACTGCACAATGTGGGAGGGGGCTTGCCCCCGATAGCGGTCCATCAGCCAGCTTATTCATAGCTGACCTGCCGCCATCGGGAGCAAGCCCCCTCCCACATGTGTTTTGTGCCCTCGCGCTGGACTCCTACACTTCTCTTAATCATGTGGCACCACGCCACAGGCTTTGCCGTGCGCGCCATTGATCCGCATCAAGACAAACGGCAGCGGGCCGACGCTTGACAACCCCAGGTCGTAAACGTATGTTTCAAACACCTGTTTGACCGCCCTGACTCATCCATGCGGTTGTTCATCCCAGATACATCAGCAGAGGTTTATCGCTATGCCTGACTACAAGGCCCCCTTGCGTGATATTCGCTTCGTTCGTGACGAACTGCTCGGTTATGAAGCGCACTATCAGAGCCTGCCGGCTTGCCAGGACGCTACTCCGGACATGGTTGACGCCATTCTCGAAGAAGGCGCCAAGTTCTGTGAGCAAGTGCTGGCGCCGCTGAACCGCGTGGGTGACATCGAAGGGTGTACCTGGAGCGAGTCAGGCGTTAAAACCCCTGCTGGTTTCAAAGAAGCCTACAAACAGTTCGTCGAAGGCGGCTGGCCAAGCCTGGCCCATGACGTGGAGCACGGCGGCCAAGGCCTGCCGGAGTCCCTGGGCCTTGCCGTGAGTGAAATGGTCGGCGAAGCCAACTGGTCGTGGGGCATGTACCCAGGCCTGTCCCACGGTGCGATGAACACTATTTCCGAGCACGGCACGCCGGAGCAGCAAGAGGCCTACCTGACCAAGCTGGTGTCGGGCGAGTGGACCGGCACCATGTGCCTGACCGAGCCGCACTGCGGCACCGACCTGGGCATGCTGCGCACCAAGGCCGAACCTCAGGCTGACGGTTCCTACAAAGTGTCCGGCACCAAGATCTTCATCTCGGCCGGTGAGCACGACATGGCCGATAATATTGTCCACATCGTGCTGGCGCGCCTGCCGGATGCACCGGCCGGCACCAAAGGCATCTCGTTGTTTATCGTGCCTAAATTCCTGCCCAACGCCGATGGTTCGGTGGGCGAGCGCAACGCGGTGACCTGTGGCTCCCTGGAGCACAAGATGGGCATCCACGGCAACGCCACCTGCGTGATGAACTTCGACGCGGCCACCGGTTACCTGATCGGCCCGGCGAACAAAGGCCTGAACTGCATGTTCACCTTCATGAACACCGCTCGCCTGGGGACCGCGCTGCAAGGCCTGGCCCACGCCGAGATCGGTTTCCAGGGTGGCCTGAAATATGCGCGTGACCGCCTGCAAATGCGTTCCCTGACCGGCCCGAAAGCGCCGGAAAAAGCCGCCGACCCGATCATCGTGCACCCTGACGTGCGCCGCATGCTGTTGACCATGAAAGCCTTCGCCGAAGGCAACCGTGCGATGGTGTACTTCACCGCCAAGCAAGTGGACATCGTCAAGTACGGCACCGATGACGAAGCCAAGAAACAGGCCGACGGCCTGCTGGCCTTCATGACTCCGATCGCCAAGGCGTTCATGACTGAAGTTGGTTTCGAGTCCGCCAACCACGGCGTACAGATCTACGGCGGTCACGGGTTCATCGCCGAGTGGGGCATGGAGCAGAACGTTCGCGACAGCCGCATTTCGATGCTGTACGAAGGCACCACCGGCATCCAGGCCCTCGACCTGCTCGGCCGCAAGGTACTGATGACCCAGGGCGAAGCGCTCAAGGGCTTCACCAAAATCGTGCACAAGTTCTGCCAGGCCAACGAAGGCAACGACGCCGTCAAGGAATTCGTTGCACCGCTGGCGGCGTTGAACAAAGAGTGGGGCGAGTTGACCATGAAGGTCGGCATGGCCGCGATGAAAGACCGTGAAGAAGTCGGTGCCGCCTCGGTGGACTACCTGATGTACTCCGGTTACGCGTGCCTGGCTTACTTCTGGGCCGACATGGCACGCCTGGCCGCCGAAAAACTGGCCGCCGGTACCAGCGAAGAGGCGTTCTACACCGCCAAGCTGCAGACCGCGCGCTTCTACTTCCAGCGCATCCTGCCGCGTACCCGCACTCATGTTGCGACCATGCTGTCGGGCGCCAATAACCTGATGGACATGAAAGAAGAAGACTTCGGCCTGGCTTACTAAGCCTTACCGGGTTCAGAAAAACCGCTTCCTTTCGGGGAAGCGGTTTTTTTTTGCCCGTGCGAAAGCCGCTGGCCAAGCATTGAAATGCGCTCAATGTGGGAGGAGGCTTGCTCCCGATAGCGGCCTGTCAGTCGATAGCTATTTGACTGACCCACCGCCATCGGGAGCAAGCCCCCTCCCAAATGCGGTTTCAGTCGATCCGAAAAATGCGCGCTGACACTAAGGGTTTAATGAAGCGTGCCGTTACAGTGATGGCAATGTGATACAGGTCGGACGGGTTGTGTTTAACTGGCTGCGTAGTAGCACCATGCCATTACTTTTTGCGGGTCGGAGTTCTACCCTTGTCACGCGTGTCCGCTGTGCGCTTCAGTCATTTCCTTCCCTCTTTGCTGCTGTTGCTGGCTGGGCTTTCGGCTGCCTACCTCAAGGACCTCAACGTTTTCTTCACCTCGCTGTTCAACGTGCTGCCGACCCTGGTGCTGTTGCTCGGCGGAGCGTACTGCACGGTGTATCGGCGCCAGCGTGAGCTGTTCCTGATGATCACGGTGTACATCACGTATTTTCTGCTGGACACCCAGACCGATTTCTACCGCGACAATGGCCGCGTGCGCGAAGACGCGGCCGTGGTGTTTCACCTGTGCTGCCTGCTGCTGCCGTTGCTGTTCAGCGTGTACGCGCTGTGGCAGGAAAAGACCCACCTGTTCCGTGACTTCGTCGCACGCTGCGCGGTGCTATTGGCCGTCGGCAGCGTGGCGCTGGCCCTGGAGCAAAGCTACCCACAAGGGGTGCTGGACTGGTTGGCCGAGATCCGCTGGCCGGCGCTGCATGGCGCCTGGATGAGCCTGATCCAGCTTGCATACCCGATGTTTCTGATTGGCTTTATCACCCTGGCCGCCCAGTACTGGTATCAGCCGCGCCCGTTGCACGCCGCGCAACTGGTGGGGTTGCTGGGGATGTTCTGGATGCTGCCGCAAACCTTCATCCTGCCGTTTACGCTCAACATCATGTGCAGCCAGGTGATGCTGATGATCGCTGCCGGTGTGGCGCATGAGGCGTATCAAATGGCCTTTCGCGATGAGCTGACCGGCTTGCCGGGCCGCCGCGCCCTCAACGAACGCATGCAGCGGCTGGGGCGCAACTATGTGTTGGCGATGAGCGACGTGGACCACTTCAAACGTTTCAACGACACCCACGGCCATGACGTGGGCGACCAGGTGTTGCGCCTGGTGGCGAGCAAGCTGTCCAAGGTCAGCGGCGGCGGGCGCGCCTACCGTTACGGCGGTGAAGAGTTCGCCGTGGTGTTTGCCGGCAAGAGCCTGGATGAATGCCTGCCGCACCTGGAGGAGATCCGCGAAATCATTGCCAACTATGCGATCAAGTTGCGCAACCCGGACCGCCCCAATGACGACCATCAAGGTCGCCAGCGTCGGGCCGCCAGCGGTGCGTCCAGTGTGTCGGTGACGGTCAGCATCGGCGTGGCCGAGCGCCAGGCCGAGCAGCGTAGTCCTGAAGAAGTGCTCAAGTGCGCCGATCAGGCGCTCTATGCCGCCAAGGGCGCCGGGCGCAACTGCGTGATCGCGGCCGGGCAGAACCGTCGCGGTGCCGTGCGCATGGAAAGCGCTGCCGGTTGAGTAATGGCGCTGTATTCAGCAGCGCTACAGTGATTGTTTGCGGCGTTGGCCGGCAGTAGGTTGGGATCATCTGCCGCCGGAGACACTGCCATGCCTGAGTACAAAGCTCCCCTGCGCGACATGCGCTTTCTGATCGACAACGTGTTCGATTTTCATGGCCACTACGCGGCCCTGGGCGCGACGGACGCCAGCCCCGACATGGTCAGTGCAATTCTCGAAGAAGGCGCGAAGTTCTGCGAAAACGTACTCGCGCCGCTCAATCGCAGCGGCGATGAGGAGGGCTGCCATTTCGACAATGGCGTCGTGACCACGCCCAAGGGCTTCAAGCAGGCTTTCGCCCAGTACGTGGAAGGCGGCTGGCACGGCGTGGCGGCGGACCCGGCCTACGGCGGCCAGGGTTTGCCGCAGTCCCTCGGGCTGGTGCTGAGCGAGATGATCGGCTCCAGTAATACGTCCTGGGGCATGTACCCGGGCCTGACCCACGGTGCAATGTCGGCGATCCACGCCCACGGCACCGACGAACAGAAAGCCACGTACCTGCACAAACTCACCGCCGGCGAGTGGACCGGCACCATGTGCCTGACCGAAGCCCACTGCGGCACCGACCTGGGCTTGATCAAAACCCGCGCCGTTCCCCAGGCCGATGGCAGTTATGCGCTCACCGGCAGCAAGATCTTCATCTCGGCCGGTGAGCACGACATGAGTGCCAATATCATCCATCTGGTGCTGGCCAAGCTGCCGGATGCACCGGCGGGGACCAAGGGCATCTCGCTGTTCATCGTGCCCAAGTTCCATGCCGACTCCGGTGAACGCAACGCCGTGCACTGCGGCTCCATCGAGCACAAGATGGGCATCAAGGCCTCGGCCACCTGCGTACTGAACTTCGACGGCGCCAAGGGCTTCCTGATTGGCGAGGCCAACAAAGGCCTCAACTGCATGTTCACCATGATGAACCACGCGCGCCTGGGCACCGGGATGCAGGGGTTGTGCAATGGCGAGGCAAGCTTCCAGGGCGCGATCAAATACGCCGGCGAGCGCCTGCAAATGCGCTCGTTGACCGGCGCCAAGGCCCCGGAAAAAGCCGCCGACCCGATTATCGTGCATGCCGATGTACGTCGCATGTTGCTGACCATGAAAGCCTTCAACGAAGGCAATCGTGCGCTGACCTACTTCACTGCCCAGTTGCTCGACACCGCGCACCTGAGCAGCGACGCCGGCCAGCGCCAGGAGGCCGAAGACTTGTTGGCCTTCCTCACACCGATCTGCAAAGCCTTCATGACCGAAACCGGGCTGGAGGTGACCAACCACGGTATGCAGGTGTTCGGTGGCCATGGCTATATTCGCGAGTGGGGCATGGAGCAACTGGCCCGTGATGCGCGCATTGCGCCGATCTACGAAGGCACCAACGGTATCCAGGCGCTCGATCTGCTGGGGCGCAAGGTGCTGGGCAGCCAGGGCAAGTTGCTGCGCGGCTTTACCAGAATCGTGCATAAGTTCTGCGCCGCCAATGCCGAGCATGCGCAATTCAAGGCCCATGTCGAGCAACTCGACCAGTTGAACCAGCAATGGGGTGAGCTGACGCTGAAGGTCGGCACGGCCGCGATGAGCAATCCCGACGAAGTGGGAGCGGCGGCCATGGACTACCTGATGTACAGCGGATACATCATCCTCGCCTACCTGTGGTTGCGCATGGCGATTGCGGCTCAGGCGCACGACGACCCAGGGTTTGCCCAGGCCAAGCGGGCGACGTGTGACTTTTATTTCAAACGCCTGTTGCCGCGCACCACGATGCACCGGGCAGCAGTGGAGGCGGGCAGCGAATGCCTGATGAGCTTGCCGGCGCAGGCGTTTTCCCTGTAGATGTGCGGGCAACAGGATCGTTCGTGACTTGTAAATACTTGTCGGTCACGAACGGACCCTATGTGTCTTAAAAGTTGTTCGGGTACACTCGGAGCCTGTAAAACCGATCCTATCGAATCACTTTTCACGTTCTCACGAGGTTTGCCATGGCTGATTACAAAGCGCCGTTGCGTGATATGCGCTTCGTCCTCAACGAAGTTTTTGACGTCGCCACCACCTGGGCGCAGTTGCCTGCCCTGGCAGACACGGTTGACGCCGAAACCGTTGAAGCCATCCTCGAAGAGGCCGGCAAGGTCACCGCCAAATCCATCGCGCCGTTAAGCCGTGCTGGCGATGAGCAAGGCTGCCATTGGGTGGACGGTGCTGTCATCACGCCGGACGGTTTTGTGCAGGCTTACGCGACCTATGCCGAAGGCGGCTGGGTGGGTGTCGGCGGCGACCCGGTGTATGGCGGCATGGGCATGCCCAAGGCGGTGTCGGCGCAAGTCGAGGAGATGATCAACTCGTCCAGCCTGGCGTTCGGCCTGTACCCGATGTTGACCTCGGGCGCTTGTGTGTCGATCAATACCCACGCCAGCGACGAACTCAAGGCCACCTACCTGCCGAAGATGTATTCCGGCGAATGGGCCGGTTCCATGTGCCTGACCGAAGCCCATGCCGGTACCGACCTGGGCATGATTCGCACCAAGGCCGAGCCGCAAGCGGATGGTTCCTACAAAGTCAGCGGCACCAAGATTTTCATTACCGGCGGTGAACACGACCTGACCGAAAACATCATCCACCTGGTGCTGGCCAAGCTTCCTGATGCACCGGCGGGTCCCAAAGGCATCTCGCTGTTCCTGGTCCCCAAGTTCATGGTGAACGTCGACGGCAGCCTTGGCGCACGCAACCCGGTGACCTGCGGCTCGATCGAGCACAAGATGGGCATCCAGGCCTCCGCGACATGCGTGATGAACTTCGACGAAGCCGTTGGCTACCTCGTCGGTGAGCCCAACCGTGGCTTGGCGGCGATGTTCACCATGATGAACTACGAGCGCCTGGGGGTGGGTATCCAGGGCCTCGCTTCCGGTGAGCGCTCCTATCAGAACGCGATTGAATATGCCCGCGACCGGCTGCAGAGCCGTTCGCCATTGGGCGCACAAGCCAGGGACAAACCAGCCGATCCGATCATCGTGCACCCGGACGTGCGCCGCATGCTGCTGACCATGAAGGCGGCGAACGAGGGCGGTCGTGCGTTCTCCACCTACGTGGCCACGCAGTTGGACATCGCCAAGTTCAGCGAAGACGCTGCCGCCCGTGAGCGCGCCGACAATCTGGTGGCGTTGCTGACGCCGGTCGCCAAGGCGTTTCTCAGCGACCTGGGCCTGGAAACCACCGTGCTCGGCCAGCAAGTGTTTGGTGGCCACGGCTACATTCGCGAGTGGGGCCAGGAGCAATTGGTGCGTGATGTGCGCATCACCCAGATCTACGAAGGCACCAATGGTATTCAGGCGCTGGATTTGATGGGGCGCAAGATCGTCGGCAGCGGTGGCGCGTTCTATACCTTGTTCGCCGATGAGATCCGCCAGTTCATCGCCAGTGCCGGCGCGCAACTGGGCGAGTTCACCCGCCCGCTCGGCGCGGCGGTGGACAACCTGGATGAATTGACCGCCTGGGTGCTGGACCGTGCCAGGACCAACCCGAATGAAATCGGCGCGGCATCGGTGGAATACCTGCACGCGTTTGGTTACATGGCGTATGCCTATATGTGGGCACGCATGGCCAAGGCCGCGTTGGGCAAAGAGACCGAAGACGATTTCTATGCCAGTAAGCTGGGCACGGCGCGCTTCTACTTTGCGCGCCTGTTGCCGCGTATTCACTCGTTGAGCGCGTCGGTGAAAGCCGGTAGCGAATCGCTGTTCCTGATGGATGAAGCACTGTTCTAGGGGCGAGGCGTGCGTGTAAGCAATCTCTTACATGACGTGCTGCTAATCGTCCTCTATCGCCAGATTGGATCCACGGATAATCTACTTCACATGGACGTCGCGCAGGAAGCGCAAAGCAACAACACGGACACGTAGGATTCTGCCAGGATGGCGGAGTGAAATGGATGTCAGGGAAACAGTCTGCAAAGCCCCGCTTCGGCGGGGTTTTCTTTTGCCCGCGAAAAAGTCAGGCGCCTGCCTGCGGGGCATTCATCACGTCTTCGAGCAACGTGCGCAGCAACGCCACCGTCGCTTGCTGGCGCTGCACGTCACGGCACACCAAACCGACTTTCAACGGCACCCTGGGTTCGCTCAAGGGTTTCCACAGCAGCGACTGGCTGTTGTGTTCGTCCTGGGAACGCCCCGGCAACACAGTGGCCAACTGGGTATGAGGCAGGCTGTCGAGAATCCCCGCCATGGTATTGAGCTCGGCCTGCACCTGCGGGCGTCGGCCCAGGTTGGCCAACTGACCCTGCCAGATCTGCCGTACCTGGAATTCCTCCCCCAGCAGCAACATCGGCAACTCCGCTGCCTGTTTCAGTGAGACCTTCTTGAATTCCCGCAAGGGATGTTGCTCAGGGATGACCACCTTCAATTCATCCTCGTACAACAACACGCCATGCAGGCCGGGTTGGCGTGGTGGCAGGTAGCTGATACCGATGTCCAGCGAGCCGTTGAGCAGCCGCCGCTCGATCTCAAGCCCGGTCAATTCGTAGATCTGCACGACCAGGTGGGGCTGGGCCTTGCGCACCCGTTCCAGCATTTGCGGCACCAGGCTGGTGTGCACGGTTTGCAGCACACCGATGGCCAAGGTGCGCATCGCCTGGCCCTTGAAGTTACGCAACGCCTCCACGGCTTGCTGCATGCCGTCGATCAGGGGCAAGGCGTGGTTGTACAGCGTGTGCGCGGCCAGGGTGGGGAGCAGGCGCTTGCTGCTGCGTTCGAACAGGCTCACGTCGAGGTTCTGCTCCAGTTGGCGAACCTGCTGCGACAAGGCCGGCTGGGAGATCGACAGACGCTCCGCGGCACGGCCTACATGGCCTTCCTCATACACCGCGACGAAATAACGCAGTTGCTTGAAATCCATAAGATTTGCTTATCGAAAAAGCTGGAAAAACGAAATGGCCGTTGGCCTCCGAGCCGCCTAGTCTAGCGGCTATTCGCAGGGCTTACAGGGCCGAATCGGGCAATGAATAACGTTTTTGGTAATGGCGTTTACATAGGCAAGGCAAAATACCTCGGTGCACTGTTGCTACCCAGTACCTACTCAGGTGCGGTTGCTATCGGGGCGCAACTGTGAATCTGTTCCGGCGCCCCGCGCCGAGCCTTGACGACCTGGTCCTTCATGCTCCGCATCATGATTTTTGCAGCCAATGCCTGATGCCCACGGTTGCGCGTCCATCCGAGGTTTTCGTCCAGGGTCAAGGCGCCTGGCTCTCGGACAGTGACGGCCGTGCCTACCTGGATTTCAGCCAGGGCGGCGGCGCCAACAGCCTCGGTCACAGCCCGCAAGCGGTGCGCGACGCCATCACCGAACAGATGCAAACCGTGATCAACCCGGGCATGGGCTTGTACAACCGGGCGCAGCTCGACCTGGTTGATCGCCTGTGCCATCACACCGGCAGCGATCAGGCCTACCTGCTCAACAGTGGTGCACAGGCCTGTGAAGCCGCGATCAAACTGGCGCGCAAATGGGGCCAACTGCATCGCGGCGGCGCTTATCACATCATTACGGTGAGCAACGGCTGCCACGGCCATAGTTTCGCCGCGATGGCGGCTTCGGCGGCTGCCTGCGAAAACCGTTTCGAGCCGCAATTGCCGGGTTTCAGTCATGTCCCCTTCAACGATCTGCCGGCTCTGCACGCCGCCGTCGATGCGCACACTGTCGCCATCATGCTGGAGCCGATCCAAAGCGCCGCCGGTGTCATCCCGGCGACCGAACACTACCTCAAAGGCGTTGAACGTCTGTGCCGCGAACTGGGCATCCTGCTGATTCTCGACGAAGTGCAAACCGGGATCGGCCGCTGCGGCAGTCTGCTCGCCGAGCAGCAATATGGCGTCCGTGCCGACGTCATTACCCTCGGCAAAGGCCTGGGCGGTGGTGTGCCGCTGGCGGCGTTGCTGGCGCGTGGCACAGCCTGTTGCTTCGAAACGGGCGAGCTGGACGGTACCCATCACGGCAACGCGCTGATGGCGGCAGCGGGAAGTGCGGTACTCAATGCCGTATTGACCAGCGGTTTTTTCGAACAGGTACGCGAATCCGGCCTCTACCTGGCAGAAGGCCTTACTCGCCTGGCCTACCGTTACGAGCACGGGCAGTTGCGCGGCAACGGACTGATGTGGGGCCTGACACTGTCGCACGATTGCGCGGCTGCCGTGGTAAAGGCCGCGCTGCACGAGGGCTTGATCCTCACCGCTGCGCAGCCGGATTGTTTGCGTTTCACCCCCGCCCTAAACGTCAGCAAGAACCACATTGACGAAATGCTCCTGCGCCTGGCCCGTGCCTTCTCTCGGGTACGCACCGCCCAACTGCAATGCCGCAAGGGCATTGCCGTCTGACCCCATTTCCTGAACCGTCTCGCGGGATACGCGGCGCCTCCAGTCTGATTCTTTTGGCTGGGGGCGTTTTTTTGCGTGCTCCTTAAAGGATGGCCCAATGCCAGAAACCACTGAACCCTCACGAAGCGCCAATGTCGATTAGCTACACGGCTCACACGAGCCGATTTTCTGGAGCTGCCCCATGGACATCATTCGTATCATCATCGCCATTCTGCTACCGCCACTGGGTGTGTTCCTGCAAGTAGGATTCGGCGGCGCATTCTGGCTGAACATCCTGCTGACCCTGTGCGGTTACTTCCCCGGCATCATTCACGCCGTGTACATCATCGCCAAGCGCTGAGACCCTCAGCCTTTTGCGATGAGGCGTGAATTACGCTCATTGCGAAACGCCAGTTGTTCAATGGTCTGGGTGGCATGTTCGGCTTCTTCCCGCGCTTGCAGGATGATGCCGTGCTGCTCGGACTTGCTGCACACCGGGTCGGCGTTGCTCGCATCCCCGGTGAGCATGAACGCCTGGCAACGGCAGCCGCCGAAGTCCTTTTCCTTCTCATCGCATGAACGGCATGGCTCGGGCATCCAGTCGTAGCCGCGAAAACGGTTGAAACCGAACGAGTCGTACCAGATGTGCTGCATGCTGTGGTCGCGCACGTTGGGAAATTGCACCGGCATCTGTCGGGCACCGTGGCAGGGCAGGGCGGTGCCGTCTGGCGTGACTGTCAGAAAAATACTGCCCCAGCCATTCATGCAGGCTTTCGGGCGTTCTTCGTAGTAATCCGGCGTCACGAAAATCAACTTGCACGGATGGCCCTCGGCTTCGAGCCTGGCGCGGTATTCGTTGGTGATGCGTTCGGCGCGCACCAGTTGTTCCCGTGTCGGCAACAAGCCCACACGATTGAGCTGCGCCCAGCCGTAGAACTGGCAAGTGGCGAGTTCAACAAAGTCTGCCTCAAGCGCAATACACAGCTCGATGATGCGGTCGATCTTGTCGATATTGTGCCGATGGGTGACAAAGTTCAGCACCATCGGGTAGCCGTGCGCCTTCACCGCGCGGGCCATTTCCAGCTTTTGCGCGAAGGCCTTTTTCGAGCCGGCCAGCAGGTTGTTGACCTGTTCGTCGCTGGCCTGGAAGCTGATCTGGATATGGTCCAGGCCGGCCTTTTTAAAGTCGCTGATCTTCTGTTCGGTCAGGCCGATGCCTGAGGTGATCAGGTTGGTGTAGAACCCCAGCTTGCGTGCTTCAAAGATCAGCTCGGCCAGGTCCTGGCGCACCAGCGGTTCACCGCCGGAAAACCCAAGCTGCGCGGCGCCCATCTCGCGGGCCTCGCGAAATACCTTGACCCACTGTTCGGTGCTCAGCTCCTTGCCCTGCTCGGCAAAATCCAGCGGGTTGGAACAATACGGGCACTGCAGCGGGCAGCGGTAGGTCAGCTCGGCGAGCAGCCACAGCGGCAGGCCGATAGCGGGTTTTTCAGGCAAGGGTGATCCAGTGCTCGGCACGGGCGACCTCCATGAATTGCTCGATGTCATCACCGAGTTCCGGCACGCCGGGGAATTGCTGGTTCAGCTCGGCGATGATGGCGGCCACGTCGCGCTCGCCGTCAATCAGGCCACCAATCAGCGCGGCGCTGTCGTTGAGCTTGATCATGCCTTCCGGGTAAAGCAGCACATGGCCTTTCTGTGCGGGCTCGTACTGATAGCGATAACCCGGGCGCCAGGTCGGTTTTTTGCTGCGATCAAAACTCATAGGGTGATCCCTTTATGCCAGACCCGCTCTGCGGTCACGCTGTGGTACGGCGGGCGGTTCAGTTCGTAGGCCATGCTCATGGCGTCGAGCATGCTCCACAGGATGTCCAGTTTGAACTGGAGAATTTCCAGCATGCGCTCCTGGCCTTCACGGGTGGTGTAGTGCTGCAGGGTGATCGCCAATCCGTGTTCCACATCGCGACGGGCCTGGCCCAACCGGGTGCGGAAGTATTCGTAGCCGGCCGGGTCGATCCACGGGTAATGCTGCGGCCAACTGTCGAGGCGCGACTGGTGGATCTGCGGCGCGAACAGTTCGGTCAACGAGCTGCTGGCGGCCTCTTGCCAACTGGCGCGGCGGGCGAAGTTGACGTAGGCGTCTACCGCAAAGCGCACGCCGGGCAGTACCAGTTCCTGGGAGCGCAGTTGGTCGGGGTCGAGGCCAACGGCCTGGCCCAGGCGCAGCCAGGCTTCGATGCCGCCGTCTTCTCCGGGCGCGCCATCGTGGTCGAGCAGGCGCTGGATCCATTCGCGACGGATTTCCCGGTCCGGGCAGTTGGCCAGGATCGCAGCGTCCTTCAGCGGAATGTTCACCTGATAGTAGAAGCGGTTGGCGACCCAGCCCTGGATCTGCTCGCGGGTGGCGCGGCCTTCGTACATCGCCACGTGGTACGGGTGGTGGATGTGGTAGAAGGCGCCTTTGGCGCGCAGGGCCTGTTCGAATGCTTCAGGGGTCATCGGTGTATCAGTCATTTGCGGTCTCCTACAACTCAATGCTCATGCCGTCGTAGGCTACTTCGACATTTCGCCGTACCAGCTCGGCTCGCTCGGGGGAGTCTTCATCAAGGATCGGGTTGGTGTTGTTGATGTGGATAAGCACTTTGCGCTGTGTTGGCAACTGCTCCAGCACCTCGAGCATGCCGCCAGGACCGTTCTGCGCCAGGTGGCCCATTTCGCGGCCGGTGCGGGTGCCGACGCCACGGCGCTGCATTTCGTCGTCGTCCCACATCGTGCCGTCCACCAGCAGGCAGTCGCTGCCGGCCATGATCTCCAGCAGTGGCGCGTCGACCTTGCCCAGGCCTGGGGCGTAGAACAATTTGCCGCCGGTGCGCAGGTCTTCGACGATCAGGCCGATGTTGTCGCCCGGGTGCGGGTCGAAGCGATGCGGCGAATAAGGCGGCGCCGCGCTGCGCAGCGGCAGTGGGGTGAAACGCAGGTTGGGGCACGCCGGAATGGTGAAGCTGGCATCCAGTTCGATACGGTTCCAGGCCAGGCCGCCGTTCCAGTGAGTGAGCATGGTGAACAGCGGGAAACCGGTACTCAGGTCTTCATGGACCATGTCGGTGCACCACACCTGATGCGGGCAACCCTCGCGCAGGCTCAGCAGGCCGGTGGTGTGGTCGATCTGGCTGTCCATCAGGATGATCGCGCTGATGCCGGTGTCACGCAGGGCGCGGCCCGGTTGCATCGGCGCAAATCCCTGCAACTGCGCGCGGATATCCGGCGACGCATTGCACAGCACCCAGTTCACACCATCGTCGGAAATTGCAATGGACGACTGGGTACGCGCCTGGGCCCGCAGGCTGCCATCACGAAAACCTGCGCAGTTCACGCAGTTGCAGTTCCACTGCGGGAAGCCACCGCCGGCGGCGGAACCTAGAATCTGGACAAACATGGTCGCTCCATCAGCAAAGCTCAAAACAAAAACGCCCCGGGCGAACCGAGGCGTTGTAGTACCCAGCAGATTAACGGCTGGCGAAGTACATGGTGACTTCGAAACCGATGCGCAGATCAGTGTAAGCAGGTTTGGACCAGGTCATATTCATACTCCTATCAAGGGACGGGGATGTTCACTACCAAGTAGTACATATAGTCCACCTCCCATGGGAGATGTTCAGATATTGCGTGTGAATATTACGCAATTCTTTTCGAGTTAGCGCTGTCTTGAAAGAAAAAGCCTGTTGCAAAGCTGGCAACGATCAATCCGCCGGCTGCCACGCCCCTTGGGTGCACGGCCCGTTAGCGAGGCAACGCCAGCCGCCTGTGGCGTCGTTCAGGTGGTGAGCGGCGCGCCGCACATCTTCCCGCGAGCAGGTTTGTATCAAATCTTGTAATTGCTCCAAGTAGTCCGATGGCTGGCCCGCCAAGTGCGCGTGCCACAGCAAATCGGCGGCTTGGGCCATGGGCAGCGACTGGACAGTGAATTGCTGCGCCAGAGCCTCGTTACCCATGTCCGCGCTGCGTTCGATCAATGACGGTAGATGTTCCAGAAAGGTCTGCACCTGTTCGATGATTTCATCCAGGGACGCGCTGGGTGACTGCACGCCAAACAGCAGGCCGGTTTGCCCATTGATCTGTCGGATGCCGCTGAAAACGGCGTAGCCGATTTGTAGTTCAACGCGCAGGCGCTGATAGAACGGCCCTTGAAGCAGGTGACCGAGCAAACGCCAGGCGGCTTCATCGCTCAGGGCCTGGGTGGGTGTTGGGCAGAACAGCAGCAGTGCCGCTTCGCTGGATTCGGTGTTTATCTCGTGCCAGACGCGCTGACCTTGGAGATTTTGAAACGGGTACTGGAGATGTACAGGCTGCCCAGGCAATCGTGCCGCGACGGTCTTGATCGCCGCTTCACAGGCCGCCGGTAAACCTGAGCCCAGCCCGTGCCAGCGCGCGGTCGCCCATGAGGCTGGCGTGGCTTGGGGCGTTGGCTGAACATCGGCACAGCAACCGGGTAATGCCTTGAGCAATTCGCGGATGGCGATCATCGGTGTCGCGGGCGGCGGCAGGCGTTCATCGGCAGTGCTCAAGCAGTGCGTCAGCGCTTCGAGCACGGCGGGCATGGGCTCGTGGAAACCGAACATTTTTACCTGCCAGTCATTGGCGATGGTGTCGAAACACAACTCGACGCCCGCTTGAGCGGCACTCTCGCGCAGCGGCTGCAACAGATTTTCCAGACCGGCAGGCACGCCGCAGTCGAATCGCCAGCGCAGGTACAGCGCGCCTTCGTCAGTGTCATTGGCCAATGCCTGGCTGAAGGTCAGCGCCGACATGTCCCGTCGCCCCCGTGAGCGATCCTGGGCGAATGTGCGCAAGCCACGGTGGGCGCTGGTCTGGCCGCGAATCAAGCCGGCCCGTTCTTCTTTGACGGGCGGGCGCAGGAACGGGTTGTTCGGTGGAAGCTGCCACCCATGCGTGGCGGGTGGCAGATGCAAGGCGTCGAGCATGGCCTTGAGGGCTGCGAGGCCTTGTTCCGATAAGTCTTGCGTGTCGTTGCGTGTGAGCGTCAGGGCGTCTTGGACCTGCTGTTGGCGCGCCTTGAGCAAGGCGAACTCTTCGCGTAACGGCGTCCAGTCGCTGTGTGCGAAAAAACTCAGCCAGTCGTACAACAGCGCCTCGATCTGTGTCGTCGAGTCGCTCTGGGTGTCGAGGGTAAAGTCGATATCCAGCACGGCCTGTCCGGCAAAGTGATACGGCACCGAGGCGTGCACTGCAGTCGCAAGGCGTCGATCTTTGAGTTCTGCGAGCAAGCCGCCCGGCGCCGCACTGTTAAGCCAGGTACAGAGAAACGCCAGCGCTTCGCGCGGAGCATCACAGGTGATGACCTGGTGCAGATGATGATCGGCAACGTGCTGATAGCCCCGCGCTTGCCCGGCCATCAGCGCTGGTGGCGCGGCCTGGGGGTGCAGCGGGCCAGGGGGCAGCTGTGCACTGAATCGCTGCGCCAACGCTTCCAGGTCTTCCTGCGATTGTGGACCGGCCAGGCTCAACGTCATCTGCCCGCTCTGATAGAAGTGCTGATGAAATTCGCGCAACGCCTGCTGAAAGGCCTCACGTTCCACTGGCAGGCTGTCGCGATTGCCCGCGTGAAAGCCACGCAGCGGATGATCAGCGGCCAGGCCCTTCAGCAAGGCTACCTGTTGCTGCGCCTTGGCATCCTGAGACCAGGCCACGAACTCCGCATGCAGCACTTCGCGCTCGCGCAGTTGCTCGTCAATGGCCAGGCGAGGGTGCGTCAGCATGTCGGCCAAGCGCACGAGCCCCTCGGCGAAGGTCGAAACCGGCAGCTCGAAAAAGAACTCAGTGACGCGCTCCCGGGTGCTGGCATTCACTTGTCCGCCGTGGCGCTGCACGTAGGCCATCAGCCCTTCGCCTGCGGGAAAACGCTCGGTTCCCAGAAACAACAAGTGCTCCAGAAAATGCGCCAGCCCCGGCCATGCCAATGGCGCGTCATGACTGCCCGCAGCCACGCGTAAAACAGCGGCGCAGCGCTTCAAGCGCGGCGCATGGCGCAGGCAAAGGTTCAGGCCATTGGCCAGAGTCAGGTGCAGAGGATAAGGGTGAACCGGCGCAGGCATGGGCACTTCCGAAACGGGGCAAGTGCCTATGCTAGCAAACCCGGTGGGTCAGGGCTTGTGCAGTGCGGCGTAAAGCTCGGGACGACGGTCCTGCAAGTAGTGATTGGCGGCGCGGGCGTCGAGGATCGCTTGCCGCTCCAGCGTGCCGACGATCAACGTCTCATCCAGGCCCGCCTGGGCGATGCGCTGACCATCCGGCGCGGCAATGCTGCTTTGGCCGCAGTAGTGAATATCGTCTTCGTGCCCGCAGTAATTGGCGTAGGCCACGAAACATTGGTTCTCGAACGCCCGCGCCCGCACAGTGACGTCGGCGACAAAGTCGAACGGCACCATATTGGCAGTGGGCACCAGGATCAGTTCGGCACCGGCCAGGGCCAGGCGGCGTGTGTTTTCCGGGAACTCCAGGTCGTAGCAAATCATGAAACCCAGCTTCCAGCCGTTCAGTTCCACCAACGGGAAATCGTCGTCACCGGCGCTGAACATCGAATGGTCCAGATCGCCAAACAGGTGAGTCTTGCGGTAGTTGCACAAACGGGTGCCATGGGCGTCGATCAACTGCACGGCGTTGTAGACCTGGCCATCCTCGGCCCGCTCCGGATAACCGTACACAATCGCCAGCCCGGCACTCTGCGCGATGTCAGCAATGGCTTGTGCAGACTCCCCATTCTGAGCCTCGGCCAGCGCGCCCGCAGCCTCGGCGCCAATGTTGTAGCCCGTCAGGAACATCTCCGGCAACACCAGCACATCGGCTCCCGCTGCTTCATGTGCCAGTTGCCGCAGGCGCTTGAGATTACCGGCGACATCCAGCGGCAGTGGCGGGCATTGGTACAGGGCGACACGCATGTCAGGCTCCTTATTCGGGCAGGGCGATGGGCCCTATCTCGTCAAACACATCGCCGGGCCCCGGATTTTCCGGATGGGTGCTGCCGCCGAAGTGGTTCATGATGCCCCACACCGCGTTCAGCGAGGTCTGCACCGCGCCTTCAACCCAGGCAGGGGTCCAGGAAACGTCGTCGCCAGCAATAAAAATCCCACGTTGCTCGGCAGGCATGTCCTTCTGCATGAAGTGCGCATACATGCGCTGGTTATACCGATAGTGGCCGGGCAATGCACCTTTGAAGGCCCCGAGGAAATGCGGGTCGGCTTCCCAGGACACCGTGATCGGGTCGCCGATGATACGCGCCTTGATGTCGACTTTCGGGTAGATCTTGGCCAGCGCGTCGAGTGCCAGCTTGACCCGCTTATCGATGGGCTGGGGCAGCATTTTCAGCGCGTCGCTCATCCACGAGTAGGACAGGCAGATCACCCCCGGCTTGTCGTCGCCGTTATCGAACAGATAGGTGCCACGGGTCAGGCGGTCGGTGAGGGTCATGCTCATCAGGTCGCGGCCGGTTTGCGGGTCTTTGTCTTTCCAGAACGGGCGGTCGACCATTACGAAGGTTTTCGACGACTGCATGTAACGCGTGCGGTCCAGGGCCATCCACATTTTTTGCGAGAACAGGGTTTCGTCGCATTCGATCTGGGTGGTCAGCAGCCAGCTCTGGCAAGTGGTCAACACGGCGGCGTACTCGCGGGTGTCACCGTAGTTGTCGGTGACGGCGAAACGACCGTCGGCGGCGTGAGCAATGCGCTTCACTCCAGCCCGTGGCGCGCCTCTGTGCAATGAGCTGAGGCTGGTGCCGGCGGGCCAGTGGGCACAGCGCTCCGGTACGTGACGCCAAATGCCCATGGGCACTTGCGCCACGCCGCCAACCACCAGGTGTTGATGGTCGTCACAGTTGGTCATTACCACGCGGAAGATTTCCAGCATCGAGTTGGGGAAATCCGAGTCCCAGCCGCCGGTGCCGAAACCGACCTGGCCGAAGACTTCGCGATGATGGAACGACAGCTTGGCGAACGCTTTGGAGGTGGCGACGAAGTCGTAGAAGGTGCGGTCGTCCCACAGCGGTACCAACTTATTCCACAGTGCCTTGAGGCGCGGCACGTCGCGGTCGCGGATGGCTTGCTGGATATCGCTGAACTGCGAACCGGCTTCCAGGGCATCGGCCCAGGCGTCGGCCACTTCCTGGAACAGCGCAGGCAAGTCGGACAGTTTTTGCGCGTAGTGAGTCTGGCCTTCCAGATCGATGACGGTACTGCCGGATGCCGGCGTCAGCGGGTTGGGGAAGGGTTTGGTGTCCAGGCCCAGTTTGTCCACATAGTGATAGAAGGCGGTGGACGACACCGGAAAACGCATCCCGCCCAGCTCGGCGATAATGCCTTCGGCCCCTTCAAACGCCTGCGAGCGCAGGCGACCGCCCATCTTCGAGGCTTCGTAAACCACCGGCTTCAAGCCTAGCTTCATCAATTCGTAGGCCGCCACCAGCCCCGCAATGCCGGCGCCCACGATCGCCACTTCAGCGCCGTGGTTAGCGGCAGGAATGCTGCCCAGGCCGGCGGGATGCTCGATCCAGTCATCAAAGGCAAACGGAAAATCCGGGCCGAAGATAGTGATGGGTTTTTTACCGTCGGTAGGGTGGCGATGGGGCTTGGCGATGCTGCTGGACGGAATGCTCATGGCTGACCTTACTGACGACTCGGCGGGATAGGGCCCGTTGAGTATAGGAAAAGATGGCAGCCAGTTTAGGGAGCGTTGCGCTCGTTAATAAGACGCAATGTGTCGTCGGATTGCACTCATTTTAGTCATTGTGACGAGATATTTGGTCAGACAGGCTGGCCGCGGTCCAATTTGTTACTGAGAATGATCGAAGTCGTGGTTTTCTCCACCCCGTCGACACTGCCGATCTGATCGAGCAATTGATCCAGCTGCTCCGGCGACTCAGTGCGCAGCCAGGCCACATAATCAAACTCGCCGCTCACCGCGCACAACTGCTGCACCTGGGCCATTGCACTCAACCTGCGCAGCACTTCCTTGCCCGAGCGCGGCTGTACGGTAATCCCGACGTAAGCCTGCAAACCGCCATCCGCCAAGCGCTGGCCCAGGCGCACGCCATAACCGGTAATCACCTGTGTTTTCTCCAGGCGGGCCAGGCGCGACGTCACCGTGGTGCGCGCGATGCCGAGCTGCCGGGCAAGCATGGCCACGCTTTCGCGGGCGTTGAGCTGCAACGCGGCGATCAGTTGGCGGTCGATTTCGTCCAGGGTGGGCAAGAGAAGAACTCCAGTGCAGGGGGCAGTGGGCATGCATGGTACAGGCTTGGTTCGGCTTACAGAACCGCTATGCCAGATACAAAAAAGCCGCGCAATGCTCGGCTTTTTTGGGCTCAAGTGCCACCCGCCAACTGTGGTTTGGTATCTCCGGCGCTTTATCTACTTTGAACTTATCCCAAACCCCATCTCCCTAAAGATTTGCAGATAACCCTGGCCCAGGCAGACCCTGGGTTTCCCACTTACACGCAAAGGTTTGGTGAGTTATGAAGAGTGAACAAGTCGAAGGCGTTACAGAGAAGCTTGCTGGAAAGGCACAGAGCGCGGTAGGTAAATTGTTTGGTGATTCGAAGCTGGAAGCCGAAGGTGCAGGACGCCAAGCTGCCGGGCAACTGACTCAAACTTATGGTGATGCGCTGGACAGCGTGTCGACGTTCGTTAAGGAAAAACCGGTTGCGGCCATCGCGATTGGTGCAGTGGCTCTGTTGGTGCTGGACCGTTTGCTGCGCCGTTGAGGCGAAGGGAAACCTTCAACAATGAGTAAAATTCAACCGTGTGGGCGGTTTGTGGACGGAAGAGATTTTCTGGCGATTTTCAGTCAGGTTTCTTTTACCGCAAAAACACGAAAGCCGCGCAATGCGCGGCTTTGGAGTTGGTGGGCCCACACGGACTTGAACCGTGGACCAAAGGATTATGAGTCCTCTGCTCTGACCAACTGAGCTATAGGCCCTTGTAACTGGACGCGGATTATAGCGACGGTTTCCTCGCTGTGCCATCCGTAAAATCCCTCATCCGTGTACGAAGGAAGGTTTCGGCAAATAGCTCCGGTGGCAGGGGCAGGCTGACGATGTAGCCTTGCATCTGTTCACAGCCTTCTGCAGCCAGGAATGCTTGCTGTGCGGGGTTCTCCACGCCTTCGGCGATGATGGTGAATTGCATGCTGTGGCCGAGGGCGATGATGGCGCGCACGATGGCGGCGTCGTGAGGGTCGTCGGGCAGGCCGCGGACGAAGGATTGGTCAATCTTGAGGAAGTCCAGCGGCAGGCGCTTGAGGTAGCTCAGGGAAGAGTAGCCGGTGCCGAAATCGTCGATCGCCAGTTGTACGCCCAGTCCTTTGAGCTGGTGCAGCACCGCCAGGGCTTCTTCCGCCTGGCTCATGATGAAGTTTTCGGTGATCTCCAGCTGCAGGCAGCCGGGTTCCAGGCGATAGTCGCGCAGCAGTTGTTCGATGCGCGACAACAGATTGGGATGACGCAGTTGCGCGCCGGCGAGGTTGACCGACAGCGGCCCGAAGTCCTCGAAAGCGCCTTGCCAGGCATGCAGTTGCCGACAGGCTTGTTCCAGTACCCAGTCGCCAATTTGCAAAATAGTGCCGTTCTCTTCGGCCAGGGCGATGAAGTGTTCGGGCGGGACGTCGCCGAAGGTGGGGTGGTGCCAGCGAATCAAGGCTTCGGCGCCGATCAGTTCATGGGTGATCAGGCTGCGTTTGGGTTGGTAATACAGGCTCAATTCCTCACGTTCGATGGCGCGGCGCAGTTCATGCTCCAGCGCCACGCGTTCATTGGCCTGGGCCGTCAGGTCGCGGGTGTAGCTTTCAACGCGGTTGCGGCCCTTGGCTTTGGAACGATACATCGCAGCGTCGGCGTTTTTGACCAGGGTGGCAACATCGGTGCCGTCCTGTGGATACAGGCTGGTGCCGATACTCGCGCTGATAAAGAATTCGTGTTCGCCGGCCTGGAAGGGCGGTGTGAAGCAATCGAGCAGTTTGTTCGCCAGGTATTGCGCGTCGCTGGCCTGTTGCAGGCCGGGCAGCAGGATAATGAATTCATCGCCGCCCAGGCGGGCGACGGTGTCGATATCGCGCAGTTGTTCCTTGAGGCGTACGGCGATGTCTTTGAGCAGCAGGTCACCGACCGGGTGGCCGAGGCTGTCATTGATGTGTTTGAAGCGGTCCAGGTCGAGAAACAACACGGCGCCCTGATTGCCGCTTTCCTGCTGACCATTGAGGGCGGCTTGCAGGCGGCTTTCAAACAGCGTGCGGTTGGGCAGGCCGGTCAATGGGTCGTGATGGGCCTGATAGTCGAGGCGCGCCTGGGCGAGCTTGAGGCTGGAGATGTCGGCAAATACCGCAACGAAGTGCGTGACCACCTGGTCGCGATTGCGCACGGCGCTGATGGTGAGCCAACTTGGATAGAGCTCACCGTTCTTGCGGCGGTTGGAAATCTCGCCTTGCCAGTGTCCCTGGGTCGTCAACTGGTGCCACATCGCGGCATAGAAGGCGCTGTCGTGCAGGCCGGAGGAGAGCAGGCGAGGGGTGTGGCCAAGCGCTTCGGCTTCGCTGTAGCCAGTGATTTCACTGAACGCGCGATTGACGGCACTGATGTTCTGCCGCGTGTCGGTGATCAATACGCCTTCGGCGGTGCTCTCGAACACGGTAGCCGCCTGTTGCAGTTTTTCCTGCATTTGCTGGCGTTCGGTGATGTCGCGGGCGATGACCAGCATGCAGTCTTCTTCGCCGATGGGCAGCGGACGGCTGGACAGTTCGCAGAGGCGAATCCGACCATCGACGTGGCGAATATGGCAGATGAAGTCGCGCACAAAACCGTCGCGCTGCATCAATTCCAGCATGTGCTTGCGTTCATTGAGGTCGACCCATATGGCAAGGTCCAAGGCCGACTGATCAAGCGGCATAGCGCTGGTGTAGCCGGTCAGGTGGCTGAAGCCTTCGTTCACTTCTATCAGCAGACCATCGCTTTGACGGCTCAGCAACAAGGCATCGGGGGAGGCATGAAAAGCCTTGGCAAATTTCTGCTCGGACAGCAGCAGTGCCTCTTCCGTACGTTTGGCCTCGCTGATGTCGATCATCAGGCCGCGCAGCACCGGTTCCGGGCCGTATTTGATCAGGCTGACAATGTCGCGTACCCACAGGCAGCGTCCGTCGGCGGTGATGACACGGTAGTCGATGCTGTGATCACGGTTGGCGCGAGTTTCACGCAAGCAATAGGTTTCGGCGCGCGCCAGGTCGGCGGGGTGAATGATGTTGCGCCAGAAGCCGGGGATCAGCCAGTGGGCGCGGGGGTAGCCAAGCAATTGCTCGGCATGGGGCGACACGTAGCTGTAGGTGAAATCGCTGATGCTGGCTTCCCAGGCGATGGCGGACAGGCTCTCCACCAGGCCGCGATAGTGGTACTCGCTGCTGCGCAGTTGCTGCTCAAGGGCCACTCGGCGGGAAATCTCCGAGCTGAGCCGGCGATTGATTCGAATGACTATGACCAACACGGTACTCAGTAGCAACACCGCAGGCAGGCCGTACAGCAACAGATCTGCCCAGAATGTGCGGTGATCGCTGACGCTGCCCACCCAGTGCTGCTGGATCGCATCGGTCTCGGTTGGGCTGAGATCGGCGAGGACTTTGTCCAGGATACCCACCAGTATTTTTTCATCCCGTGGTACGCCCATTGCCAACTGATAGCGGTAGGGCGTTTCGCCGCTGACGTACAAACCATCGAGTTTCAGTTGGCGCAGGCTCCAGACGCTGGACGCCAGGTCACTGACTACCGCATCCACTTCATCGGTGGCCAGGGCCTGCAGCGCGGAACTGGCGTTAGGCATTGCGACGAGGTTGAGGTCCGGGTGATGGGTGCGCAGTAATTCATGGGGCGCATAGTTTTCCACCACCGCGATTTTCAGTCTGTACAAGTCCTTGAGGTTGCGTGGTTTGGCGCCACCTTCATGGGCCAGTATCACGATGGGGAAGTCGAGATAGGGGCGCGTAAAGGCCAGGAAATTCTGGCGTTCCGGGGTGGACATGATGCCGGGTAGCAAGTCGAGCTGATTATTGCGTGCCTGCTCGAGCACAGCGGTCCAATTTGCCGGCTCGATCAGCTTGACCCTGACGCCCAGGCGATCCTGGATCAGGCGCACATAATCGGCGGCCAGGCCTTGATATCGGCCATTTTCGTCGCGGTATTCAAAGGGTGGCCAGGACGCATCCACCCCAATGCGCAGCTCCTGATGGTCCGTCAGCCAGCTACGCTCATCATCAGTGAGAGTCAACGCGCCAGCCGTTGCGGTCCAGGTCAGCAGCGACAGCAGTATCACGGTCGGCAATCTGGGCATAACGGTCTCGTTATGGCACGGGGAATGTCTCGAGTGTAGACGGGCATTGCGAAGGCGGGGTGACGCGGGGCAGTTAATCGGTGGAAAGAAATGGCTGGAAAGCAAAACCCCCGGCCTGGGCCGGGGGTTCTGTTATCACTCGTCGAGGAAGGAGCGTAGATGCTCGCTTCGCGTCGGGTGGCGCAACTTGCGCAGCGCCTTGGCTTCGATCTGACGGATCCGCTCACGGGTCACGTCAAACTGCTTACCGACTTCCTCGAGGGTGTGGTCGGTATTCATGTCGATGCCGAAACGCATGCGCAGTACCTTGGCTTCACGGGCAGTGAGGCCGGAGAGTACGTCGCGAGTCGCTTCCTTGAGGCTCTCAACAGTGGCGACATCGATGGGCGACTGCATGGTCGAGTCTTCGATGAAGTCACCCAGATGGGAGTCTTCGTCATCACCAATCGGCGTTTCCATGGAGATCGGCTCTTTAGCGATCTTCAATACCTTGCGGATTTTATCCTCAGGCATTTCCATGCGTTCGCCCAGCTCTTCCGGGGTCGGTTCGCGACCCATTTCCTGCAACATCTGCCGGGAAATACGGTTGAGCTTGTTGATGGTCTCGATCATGTGCACCGGAATACGGATGGTGCGGGCCTGGTCGGCGATCGAGCGAGTGATCGCCTGACGGATCCACCAGGTGGCATAAGTCGAGAACTTGTAGCCGCGACGGTATTCGAACTTGTCCACCGCCTTCATCAGGCCGATGTTGCCTTCCTGGATCAGGTCGAGGAATTGCAAGCCACGGTTGGTGTACTTCTTGGCGATGGAGATCACCAGACGCAAGTTGGCTTCAACCATCTCTTTCTTCGCGCGGCGGGCCTTGGCCTCACCGATCGACATGCGACGGTTGATGTCCTTGATCTCGGCGATCGTCAGGCCTGTTTCAGCCTCCAGTGCGCTCAGTTTCTGCTGGCAACGGATGATGTCCGGCTGCAGGCGACCAATGGCTTCGGCGTATTTCGCCTTGCCTTTGGCCAGGGCGTCACTCCAGGTTTCGTCAACTTCGTTGCCCGGGAACTGGCGCAGGAAGTCGGTACGCGGCATGCGCGCATCACGGACACAGAGCTGCATGATGGCACGCTCTTGTGCACGCAGACGCTCAAGGGCGCTACGAACCCGTTCAACCAGGCCTTCGAATTGCTTGGGCACCAGCTTGATCGGCATGAACAGCTCAGCCAGGGCCAGCAGCTCGGCAATCGCCTGCTTGTTGCCACGACCATGCTTTTTCAGCGCCTTGCGGGTGATTTCCATTTGATCGGAAACCGCACCGAAACGCTGGGCAGCGATGACCGGGTCTGGACCGCTTTCGACTTCTTCTTCGTCGTCGGTGCTGGCTTCAGCCTCGTCGTCGTCGGTGTCGTCGTCCGCTTTCGGCGCTTTCGGATCTACCGGCGGCGGTACTTCGGCGGCAGGTGGCGCAATGCCGTCGTCCGGGTCGATATAACCGCTCAGAACGTCGGACAGGCGGCCACCTTCGGTGGTGACGCGAGTGTACTCGGAGAGAATGTGGTCAACCGTGCCAGGGAAGTGCGCGATTGCGCCCATCACTTCACGGATGCCCTCTTCGATACGCTTGGCGATTTCGATTTCGCCTTCACGTGTCAGCAACTCGACGGTACCCATTTCACGCATATACATGCGCACAGGGTCAGTCGTGCGACCGATGTCGGTCTCCACCGCGGCCAACGCGGCAGCGGCTTCTTCAGCGGCTGCCTCGTCGGTATCGGCGTCGGCCAACATAAGGGCGTCCGCATCCGGAGCACTCTCGTGTACGGGGATCCCCATGTCATTAATCATGCGGATGATGTCTTCCACCTGCTCAGGATCTGAAATATCCTCAGGCAGGTGGTCGTTGACCTCTGCGTAAGTCAGATACTTCTGCTCACGACCAAGGGTGATCAACTCTTTGATACGAGACTGCTGTTGCGCTTTTCCGGACATAACACCCTATCCACTGAAGGTCTTGGCGGGCAAAAAACAAGCCGAGGATTATACCCGAGCTATGACCTCACACGCCAGCTGAGGTCGGGTTTGATGTGCAAACGTTCTGTTTTAAAAGGTCGCGCATCTGTTTTGCTATCTGAATTTGCTCTTCAGCCGACAATCCCGGCTGTCTTGCTCTCTTAATGAGCTCATCGAGGGTCTGTGTATGCTGACCCGCGGATAACCTATTAATGGTGTCTAAAAACTGTTGTTCAAGGTTATCGCCGTCAATTAGCCACTCCTTTTCCGCAAGTGCCTTCAACAGGCGGCCCTGTTCCGTGCCATGCCAGCGAGCCATGAGCTGGATTGAGTTTAGCTTAGGATTTTTCTGCACGGCCTCGATCAAGGCGATAAGCACCTGGGCGTAGGTGTTGCTCTCGTTGGCGAAATGGTCGGCGCTTTCAACCTTGCCCGCCAATTGCGGGTGATGGATGAGCGTACGCAAGGCAATCAGCGTCGGCGCTTCCACGGCGACCGGAGTGCGCGGGGCATGGGCCTCATCGCGGTCGCCGCGTTTGCCGTTCTTGCTCCAGGGCTTCTTGTCCCATTTCTTGCCGCCGGCACCGGGCTTTTTCGGCGTCCATTCCTGCTGGGGCGTATACGCCTCGTGCGGTTGGTGGAAGTCGGAATAGTCCGGCATGGCATCATAATCCATGCCCGGATCGTAGGCGGGTGGCGCATCCTGTGGGGCGCTATGTACCAGCTGGCTCACGGCTTCGCCGCTCAGTCCGGTGATTTCCAGCAGGCGCTGGCGCATCAAGGTGCGCAAATTGGCGCCCGGGACCTTGTCGATCAACGGCGCTGCGAGGGTGGCCATGTGGGCCTTGCCTTCAAGCGAGCGGGGGTCGGCTTCTTCGGTCAGTTGCTGGAAGAAATAGTCCGCCAGCGGCTGTGCGTGTTGATTGATGCGGGCACGGAACGCGTCGGTGCCTTCGGAGCGCACCAGGGTGTCCGGGTCTTCACCTTCGGGCAGGAACAGAAAACGTGCACGGCGCCCATCCTGCAGGCTCGACAGCGTGGCCTCGAGTGCGCGCCAGGCGGCGTTGCGGCCGGCCTGGTCGCCGTCGAAACAGAACAGCACGCTGGGCACGACGCGGAACAGGCGCTTCAAGTGCTCTTCGCTGGTGGCGGTGCCGAGCGTCGCCACCGCATTGCGCAGGCCTTGCTGGGCCAGCGCGATGACGTCCATATAGCCTTCAACCACGATGATTTCGTCGAGGTTGCGGTTGTTCTTGCGCGCCTCAAACAGGCCGTAGAGTTCCTGGCCCTTGTGGAAAACCGGGGTTTCCGGCGAGTTCAGGTACTTGGGTTTGTCGTCCCCCAGCACTCGGCCACCGAACGCGATGATGCGGCCACGGCTGTCGCGGATGGGGAACATCACGCGGTCACGGAAGCGGTCATAGCGCTTGCCGGTCTCGGCGTTTTCCACCAGCAGGCCGGCATCAATCATGGCTTTTTGCTGGAGCGTATCGCTGCTCAGGTGCTTGTACAGGTTGTCCCAGCCGGGCGGTGCAAAACCGAGGCCGAAGTCCCGGGCGATTTCACCGGTGAGGCCGCGGCCCTTAAGGTAATCGACGGCGGCTTTGCGCTGCGGATGGCTTTTAAGTGCCTGTCGATAGAAGTCGGCAGCGGCGGTCAGCAGTGGATACAGCGGCGAGTCAGTGGGCTGTCGCGGTTTGTGCGCGCGGCCACTTTCTTCGCGGGGGATCTCCATGCCGGCGGCTTTGGCCAGGTCCTCGACGGCCTGGGGGAAATCCAGGTTGTCGTGGTCCATCAGGAAGCCGAGGGCGTTGCCGCCTGCACCGCAACCGAAGCAGTAATAGAACTGCTTGTCCGGGCTTACGCTGAACGACGGGGTTTTTTCTTTATGGAACGGGCAGCAGGCGGTGTAGTTCTTGCCGGCTTTTTTCAATTGCACGCGTGAGCTGACCACATCGACGATGTCGGTGCGGTTCAGAAGGTCGTCAATAAAGCTCTGGGGAATCAGCCCGGCCATGGCGTTCTCGTCATCACTTCGTGTAAATGAGGGCCCGTGAAATGTTCAAGCGCACGTTGGGTGCCTGATCATTGTCGTCTGCATGGGATGTCAGAGAGTGTATCTGTCGAACATTCGCTGACGTTAGTCTCTATCAGTGTTCGACGAATAAAAGTTGCCCGTGAGTCCGGTCTTGACCTGCGGGCGGTCTCGGAAGCTCGACAGTGGGCACAGTCGACACAGTATGATCGCCTGCTTGAAGAATTAGGTGTGCTCGTCAGTAGCCTTGTTAGGCTCGTCAGAAGAGACGTGCACCGCTGGCAAAAGAGCCAGTCCTGACGTTTGAAGCGGTGTCTCGGTCGCGTGTGCGGCGTCGACGATGAAGCATCAAGCGATGTCCGCAAATGCCAACAGCCCGGCTGAGGGCCGGGCTTGGCAGAAGCTTGCTACGAACGTCTGTGTATTAGTACAGACGAACGGCGCGGCGCTGCTCGCGCTGAACTTTCTTGGCGTGACGCTTAACAGCGGCTGCTGCTTTACGCTTACGCTCAGAAGTTGGCTTCTCATAAAATTCGCGGCTACGAACTTCAGCCAGAACACCGGCTTTTTCGCAGGAGCGCTTGAAACGACGCAGAGCTACGTCGAAGGGTTCGTTCTCTTTTACTTTGACGGCTGGCATCCAGAGCTACCTTCTTTCATTACCGGGATCAACGTTCTCGTCGCAAAAAATTCGCGGCTGAGGTCGTCGGTTTTTAAGGGTTGCGGATGTTAACCCCTCATTGGCAGGAATGCAAAGCCTCTGATCGAAAACCGCTAGTCGGGAGGGGGAGTGGCGACTATTATGCGCGCCTTCGAATTCAGCCTCTACAAGGCGCAAACCCATGCTAGTACTGGGACTTGAAACCTCCTGCGACGAAACCGGTGTCGCACTTTACGACAGTGAACGCGGGCTTCTGGCCGATGCACTGTTCAGTCAGATCGACCTGCATCGCGCCTATGGCGGCGTGGTACCGGAGCTTGCCAGCCGCGATCACGTCAAACGCATGCTGCCATTGATCCGCCAGGTGTTGGACGAGGCCGGCTGCGTGCCGACCGAGATCGATGCAATTGCCTATACCGCAGGCCCCGGATTGGTCGGAGCCCTGCTGGTTGGGGCTTCCTGTGCCCAGGCGCTGGCATTTGCCTGGGGCATTCCGGCCCTCGGTGTGCACCACATGGAAGGTCATTTACTGGCTCCGATGCTGGAAAAAACACCGCCAGCGTTCCCGTTCGTCGCTTTGTTGGTTTCGGGGGGCCATACGCAGCTGGTTCAGGTCGACGGCATCGGTCAATACACGTTGTTGGGCGAGTCGCTGGACGACGCCGCGGGCGAAGCATTCGACAAGACCGCGAAGATGATGGGGCTCAATTATCCCGGCGGACCGGAAATCGCCCGCCTCGCCGAAAAAGGCGTGGCCGGTCGTTACACCTTCCCGCGGCCGATGTGTGATCGCCCTGGTTTGATGTTCAGCTTCAGCGGCTTGAAAACCTCGGCGTTGAATACCTGGCAGCAGAGCGTCAGCGCCGGGGACGACGGCGAGCAAGCCCGTTGCGACATCGCGCTGGCGTTCCAGCAAGCCGTGGTAGAGACTTTAACCATCAAGTGCAAGCGTGCCCTGAAGCAGGCTGGCATGAAGCGGCTGGTGATTGCCGGCGGCGTCAGCGCCAACAAGGCCTTGCGCAGTTCGTTGGAGAAGATGCTCGGGGAGATGAGGGGCGATGTGTTCTACGCGCGTCCCGAGTTTTGCACCGACAATGGCGCGATGATCGCCTACGCCGGTTGTCAACGCCTGCAGGCCGGGCAACATGAAAGCCTGGCGATCAGCGTGCAGGCCCGTTGGCCGATGGAGCAGTTGTCGCCGTTGTAGGGGTTAACGTGGACCCTATTTAAAAATGCCGTTCGCGCCCGGCAAACAGGTCGCGTAGATTGCCGCGGTGGCGCCAGACGATCAGCAGTGTCAGCACGCTCATCGGCAGCAGCGCCGCCGGTTCCTGCCAGGCCAGCAAGGGCAGGGTGAGCGGTGTGGCGATCAGTGCCGCCAGTGAGCTGGTACGGGTCAGGTAGAACGTCAGCAGCCAGGCGAGCACCGCCAGTAAGGCTGCCGGAGGGTAGATCCCCAACAGCATGCCGGCCGCCGTGGCGACACCTTTGCCGCCGCGAAAGCGGAAGTACAGGGGGAACAGGTGGCCGAGGACGGCGCAGATGCCCACCCAGGCCTGCTGTTGCAGGGTAAGGCCCGCAAGGCTGGCGATCAGTACGGGCAACAGGCCCTTGCAGAGGTCGCCCAGCAGCGTCAGCACGGCAAGTTTCTTGCCGGCCAGGCGCAACATATTGGTGGCGCCGGCATTGCCTGAGCCACTCATTCGCGGATCGGGATTTCCCGTCAGGCGGCTGAGCAAAATGGCAAAGGACAGCGAGCCGAGCAGGTAGGCGAGAATCGCCAGTGACCAAAACATGCTAACTATTCCGGGCGAGGACGCCCTGATTCTAACGGGGCATCGCGCCCTTGTCGTGCTGCGGAGAAGAGTGCTTGGACAGAGTGTTTATCGAAGGCCTGGAAGTCGACACCGTGATCGGCGCCTACGACTGGGAGCGCGGTATCCGTCAATGCCTGCGCCTGGACCTGAGCTTTGCCTGGGACAACCGTCCGGCCGCCGCTGGTGACGACCTGAGCCTGGCGCTGGATTATGCCAGCGTGTCCGCGCGCATCCAGGCCTTTGCCGAGCAGTCCCAGTACCAACTGGTGGAAACCTTCGCCGAGCGCCTGGCCCAGGTGCTGATGAGTGAATTCCAGATTCCCTGGCTGCACCTCAAATTGACCAAGCCAGGCGCCGTCCCGGCCGCCAAGGGCGTGGGCGTGGAGATCGAGCGCGGATGTCGCTGACTCAGGTTTACCTTGGCCTTGGCAGTAATATCGAGCGCGAGCTCAATTTACGTGCGGGCCTTGATGCGCTGGCGAGCTTATTGACGGACATGCGCTGTTCGTCGGTGTTCGAAAGCCAGCCGGTGGGTATCAAGAGCGGGCCCTTCTTCAATCTGGTGGTATCGGGCTGTACCGACCTGCCGTTGATGGAGCTGGACCGCCGGTTGAAATCCATCGAGGCCGACAATGGTCGTTATGCACCCGATCGTAAAGGCTTGCCGTTGGATATCGACGTGCTGCTGTATGGCGATCTGGTGGGGAATTTCGATGGATTGATCCTGCCGCGGGCAGAAATCCTGAAAAACGCTTTTGTGCTGTGGCCGCTGTCGATGATGGCACCGGATCGTGTTCACCCTGAGGCGGGCAAGAGCATGGCCGAGCTGTGGCGCGATGCGCAGATTGACCAGGTGCTGGCGCCTGTCGGGTTTGAATGGCAGGGCCTGCAACTCACGGCAGACGTGCTTCTGTAGGAGCCGAGCTTGCTCGCGAAGAGCGTGAACGATAACGCAGCGCTCTCAGGTTTTTCGCGAGCAAGCTCGCTCCTACAATGAGCTTTGTTGTTCCTTGTAGGCTTTGAGTGCGTCAAGCCGTTCGCGCTTGAGCGCCTCGCCCAGCTCAGGGCCTTTGAAGCCTTTGTCCAGCAACGGTGCTACCTGCACCTCGCGCGCAACCTTCGCCGCACCACGCAGATAATCGGCCTGTGGATAAGTGCGCTGTTCAAAGCCCTTGCGACCCCGCGCATCCATCTCGCAGGCGACCACAAACTCCTCAAAGCGTTGCGGACGACGGTAGACGTCAAAACTCTGCAGCAACTCCAGTAGCGTCGAAGCCTTCAGCTCCAGGGCTCGATGGCCGTGGGTGTGATATTGGCCCACCAGCAGCGCCAGTTCCTGGCAATCCCGTGGCACTTTGAAGCGTTCATTGACGGTCTTGATCAGCTTCAAGCCCCGGTGTTCATGGGCAATATGCTGCGGCAACTTATCCACAGGTGTAAGGCCTTTGCCCAGGTCGTGCAACAGGCAGGCCCAGCGTACGGTCAACGGTTGCTTGTACAAGGCCGCCTGCTCCAGCACGCTTAACGTGTGCAGGCCCGTGTCTATCTCGGGATGATGGGCTTCGGGTTGCGGCACGCCGAACAGCGCATCCACCTCCGGCATCAAGGTTTTCAGCGCATTGCAGTCGCGCAGCACTTGGATAAACACCTGAGGTTGATCTTCCATCAATGCCCGGGAAATTTCTTTCCAGCTGCGCTCCGGGGTCAGCGCATCCAGTTCGCCGGATTCGCTGAGCTGACGCATCAGCGCAAGCGTTGGCGCAGCCACAGTGAATCCCAGGTGCGCATAACGCGCGGCGAAGCGCGCAACGCGCAGGACTCGCAACGGATCTTCGGCGAAAGCGGGCGATACGTGACGTAAAGTCCGCGCGTCCAAATCGCGTTGGCCGTGGTAGGGGTCGGTCAGATTGCCGTCATCGTCTTCCGCCATGGCATTGATGGTCAGGTCGCGACGAATCAGGTCTTCTTCCAGCGTGACCTCGGGGCTGGCGTGAAACACGAAGCCGCCGTAACCCCTGCCACTTTTCCGTTCGGTGCGGGCCAGGGCGTATTCATCGCCGTTTTTCGGGTCCAGGAACACGGGGAAGTCAGCGCCGACCGGCTTGAAGCCTTTGGCCAGCATCTCTTCGGTGGTGGCGCCGACGACGACGCGGTCGATGTCGGTGACCTTGATGCCCAGCAGGCGATCACGCACCGCGCCGCCGACTTTGTAGATTTTCATGAAAAAGCCTCCATTAGCGGCACAGGATACCGCCTGTGCCTGGCCAATGGAGGCTTTACCGTTTCAGAGATGCACGACGGCCAGGTCCAGGCGTCCGTAGTCGTTGTCGTTGTGATCGCTGCGCGGTGGGACATGATGGGTTTTCATCACCTGGTCGCCCTGCAGGGTTTCCAGGTGGATATCGAAGCCCCATAGCCGGTGCAGATGCTTGAGCACTTCCTCGGTGGATTCGCCCAGGGGTTTGCGGTCGTGCTGCTGGTGACGCAAGGTCAGCGAGCGATCCCCCCGCACGTCGATGCTGTAGATCTGCACGTTGGGCTCGCGATTGCCCAGGTTGTACTGCGCTGCCAGGGTCTCGCGGATAGTCCGATAGCCAGGCTCGTCATGGATTGCCGGGACTACCAGGTCCTCCTTGAGGTCGTCGTCCATGATGCTGAACAGCTTCAGATCGCGAATGACCTGGGGGGACAGGTACTGCAGGATGAAGCTCTCGTCCTTGAAACTGCTCATGGCGAACTTGATGGTGGAGAGCCAGTCGCTGCCGGCGATTTCCGGGAACCAGCGACGGTCCTCCTCGGTGGGGTGCTCGCACATGCGCCGGATGTCGCGGTACATCGCAAAGCCCAGTGCGTAAGGGTTGATGCCGTTGTAATACGGGCTATCGAACCCGGGCTGGAATACCACGCTGGTGTGGGACGTGAGGAACTCCATCATGAATCCGTCGGTGACCAGGCCTTCGTCGTACAGGTCGTTCATCAGCGTGTAATGCCAGAACGTTGCCCAGCCCTCGTTCATCACCTGAGTCTGGCGCTGTGGATAAAAGTACTGGGCGATCTTGCGCACGATGCGCACGATTTCCCGCTGCCATGGTTCCAGCAACGGGGCGTGTTTTTCCAGGAAATACAGGATGTTTTCTTGAGGTTCGGCGGGGAAGCGTGCATTGTCCTTGTCGCTGTTTTTGCCGGCACGCTTTGGAATGGTGCGCCACAGATCGTTGATCTGCTTCTGCAGGTGTTCCTCACGCTCCTGCTGGCGCAGACGTTCTTCTTCTGCGGAAATCGGATAGGGGCGTTTGTAACGGTCGACGCCGTAGTTCATCAGGGCGTGGCAGGAGTCGAGCAAGTCCTCTACCGCGTCGATGCCGTGGCGCTCCTCGCACTGCATGATGTACTGCTTGGCGAACACCAGGTAATCGATGATCGAACTGGCATCGGTCCAGGTGCGGAACAGGTAGTTGCCCTTGAAAAAGCTGTTATGCCCGTAGCACGCGTGAGCCACCACCAGCGCCTGCATGCAGATGGTGTTTTCTTCCATCAGGTAGGCGATGCACGGGTCGGAGTTGATCACGATCTCGTAGGCCAGGCCCATCTGGCCGCGAGTGTAGGACTTTTCGGTGCTGAGAAAGTGTTTGCCATAGGACCAATGGTGATATCCCAGCGGCATGCCGACGGAGGCGTAGGCATCCATCATCTGTTCGGCGGTAATCACTTCGATCTGGTTGGGGTAGGTGTCCAGCGCATAACCCGCCGCGATGCGGCTGATTTCCCGGTCATAGGCCTGGATCAGTTCAAAGGTCCACTCGGACCCGGTGGAGATAGGTTGGCGCTTATGCTCTTTTTTGGCGGTCATGTCACTAACCTGCGCTGGAAGAGTTCACGGAAGACCGGGTAGATATCGCCGGCCGAGACCAATTGCTGCTGGGCGAACGTGTCGGCAAAGGCTTCACCGATGCGCTCGTATTCGAACCACAGCGCCTGGTGCTCACGGGGGGTAATTTCGACGTAGGTGTAGTACTGCACGAAAGGCATGATCTGGTTGATCAGGATATCCCGGCAGATTGGCGAATCGTCGTTCCAGTTGTCACCGTCGGACGCTTGGGCCGCATAGATGTTCCACTCATTGGCCGGGTAGCGTTCGGCCATGATTTCCTGCATCAGTTTCAGTGCGCTGGAGACGATAGTGCCGCCGGTTTCGCGCGAGTAGAAGAATTCCTCTTCGTCCACTTCCCGGGCGCTGGTGTGATGGCGGATGAACACCACGTCGATCTTGTCGTAGTTTCGTTTCAGGAACAGGTACAGCAGGATAAAGAAACGCTTGGCGATGTCCTTGGTGGCCTGGGTCATGGAACCGGACACGTCCATCAGGCAGAACATCACGGCCTTGGAGCTGGGGTTGGGGTGCTTGACCAGCAGGTTGTATTTCAAATCGAAGGTATCAAGAAACGGCACACGGTGAATGCGCGCACTGAGTTTTTCGATTTCGGCCTCTATTTCCTGGATATCACCGAAGTTATCCGGTTCTTCACGCTTCAAGCGCGCCAACTCTTCCTTGGCATGCTTGAGTTTTGCACGGCTGCTGCCTGACAGGGCGATACGTCGGGCGTGGGCTGAGCGCAGGGTGCGGATGATGTTGATACGGGACGGGTTGCCCTCGTTGCTGATACCGGCACGTACGGTTTTGAAAGTGTCGGTACCGGTCAGGTTGCGTTTGACCAGGTTGGGCAGCTCCAGGTCCTCGAACATGAATTCCAGGAACTCCTCCTGGGTGATCTGGAACACGAACTCGTCCATGCCTTCGCCGGAATTACCGGCCTTGCCCGCGCCCTTGCCTCCACCGCCTCCTTGAGGGCGTGCAATGTGTTCACCCGTGGTGAATTCCTTGTTGCCGGGATGCACAACCGTCTGCTTGCCGCCCCGGCCGTGGTGCAGCACGGGTTCGTCGATGTCGCGTCCGGGAATGCTGATTTGTTCGCCATGCTCCATGTCGGTGATGGAGCGCCGGCTGACGGCCTCTTCAACTGCTTTTTTGATGTGGTCACGGTAACGCCGCAGGAAACGCTGGCGGTTTACCGTGCTCTTGTTCTTGCCATTGAGGCGTCGGTCGATCACATAGCTCATGGGCCCCTCCGGGGAGCTTCAAGTTGTAAGCTGCAAGCGACAAGTAAAAGCGGATCGGCTTTTACTTGCAGCTTGTAGCTAAAAGCTTGCAGCTACTTCATTGCGATTTCCGGACCCGTAGGTACCATTCCGAAAGAAGGCGTACCTGTTTGTCGGTGTAGCCGCGCTCGACCATCCGTGTGACAAAGTCGTTGTGTTTTTGCTGGTCCTCTTTGCTCGCCTTGGCGTTGAAGCTGATAACCGGCAGTAGATCCTCGGTGTTGGAGAACATTTTCTTCTCGATCACCACCCGCAGTTTCTCGTAGCTGAGCCAGGTTGGGTTCTTGCCGTTATTGTTGGCGCGGGCGCGTAGCACGAAGTTGACGATTTCGTTGCGGAAATCCTTCGGATTGCTGATGCCGGCAGGTTTTTCGATCTTCTCCAGCTCTTCGTTGAGCGCCACGCGGTTGAGGATTTCGCCGGTTTCGGGATCGCGGTATTCCTGGTCCTGAATCCAGAAGTCGGCGTACAGCACGTAGCGGTCGAAGATGTTCTGGCCGTACTCGCTGTAGGACTCCAGGTAAGCGGTCTGGATTTCCTTGCCGATGAATTCGATATAGCGCGGCGCCAGGTATTCCTTGAGGAAGCGCAGATAGCGCTCGCGGGTTTCGGCCTGGAACTGTTCCTGCTCGATCTGCTGCTCCAGCACGTAGAGCAGGTGCACCGGGTTGGCGGCGATCTCGTGGGGGTCAAAGTTGAAGACTTTGGAGAGGATCTTGAACGCGAAGCGCGTCGACAGCCCGTTCATGCCTTCATCGACGCCCGCCGTGTCACGGTATTCCTGGATCGATTTGGCCTTGGGGTCGGTGTCCTTGAGGTTTTCACCATCGTACACGCGCATTTTCGAGTAGATATTCGAGTTCTCCGGCTCCTTGAGGCGCGACAGCACGGTGAACTGGGCGAGCATCTTCAGGGTGTCGGGTGCGCAATGGGCCTTGGCCAGTGAGCTGTTGAACAGCAATTTGTCGTAGATCTTGATCTCATCGCTGACCCGCAGGCAGTACGGCACCTTGACGATGTAGATACGGTCGATGAAGGCTTCGTTGTTCTTGTTGTTGCGGAAGGTGTGCCATTCCGATTCGTTGGAGTGCGCCAGCAGGATGCCGGTGAACGGAATCGCGCCCAGGCCTTCGGTACTGTTGTAGTTACCTTCCTGGGTGGCCGTGAGCAGCGGGTGCAGCACCTTGATCGGCGCCTTGAACATCTCCACGAACTCCATCAGGCCCTGGTTGGCCCGGCACAGCGCGCCCGAGTAGCTGTAGGCGTCGGCGTCGTTCTGCGGGAATTCTTCGAGTTTGCGGATATCGACCTTGCCCACCAGCGCCGATATGTCCTGGTTGTTCTCGTCGCCCGGCTCGGTCTTGGCGACGCCGATCTGGTTGAGGATCGACGGATAAAGTTTGACCACGCGGAACTGGCTGATATCGCCGCCGAACTCGGACAGACGTTTGGTGGCCCAGGGCGACATGATGGTATTGAGGTAGCGCCGTGGGATGCCGAAGTCTTCTTCGAGGATCGCACCGTCTTCGGTGGCGTTGAACAGGCCCAGGGGCGACTCGAACACCGGTGAGCCCTTGATCGCGTAGAAGGGCACTTTTTCGATCAGCTGTTTGAGTTTTTCAGCTAGGGACGACTTGCCGCCGCCAACGGGGCCGAGCAGGTAGAGAATCTGTTTCTTCTCTTCCAGACCCTGGGCGGCATGGCGGAAGTAGGAGACGATCTGGTCGATGCATTCTTCCATGCCATGGAAGTCTTCAAAGGCCGGGTAGCGCCGGATCACCTTGTTGGAGAATATTCGCGACAGGCGCGAATTGTTCGAGGTGTCCACCAACTGCGGCTCGCCAATCGCCAGTAGCAGGCGTTCGGCGGCAGATGCATAGGTGCTGCGGTCCCGTTTGCACAGCTCGAGATACTCTTGAAGCGTGAGTTCTTCCTGCTGCGTGGACTCGAAACGTTGTTGGAAGTGGCTAAAGATACTCATGACGTCGTCACCTCGCTCGATACGTGGAGCCGACGCCGGATCAATCAGTCGATGCTGGCAGCCATTGGTGTTCCCCAATGGCTGTTTTCCCCCCAGAACACCCTGAAACGTTACCGATGACCCGCGCGCCGGTGTACCGGCTCTCCCCTGATTTGGATGGCCTGCGCTTAAGGATAGTTCGGAATCGGGGAGGTCAAGGCGCGATACGTAATTAGTTTGGCTGCGCCGTTCGTCAGAAGCGGCGCAAGCCCAAGCGTCACGCGGGGTAGCGGGGTGTGAAAAAAATTATTGCGAATCGCCTGAAGAAATTTCCGCAGGATAGGTCGCACGCCACAGCTCAAAGCCGCCATCCAGGCTATAAACGTCGGAGAAGCCTTGGCTGATCAGATAGGCTGCGGCGCTTTGGCTGGAGTTACCGTGATAGCACGCCACGATCACTGGCGCGTCGAGGTCGGCGGCGCGGATAAAGTCCGCGATGTTGACGTTGTCCAGATGCTGGGCGCCGGCAATGTGGGCTGCGGCGTAAGTCGGCTGGTCACGGATATCCACAACCACGGCGCCTTGCTCGCGCAAGGCCTGGGCTTGTTCGGGAGGGATACGTTTGAATTCGCTCATGGCGGGCTCCTAGGGCTTGGCGGCGGCCGTTTGTAGGGTGGGTGCAGGGGATTCACACTGGCAACTGATACGCTCGCCGGTGTCGATGTTCATCAGGGTCATGGCGCCGCCCCACACGCAGCCGGTGTCGAGGGCGAACACGCCGGGTTCTTCGCATTTGCCTTCAAGGGCGGCCCAGTGACCGAAGATGATCTTGGTGTCTCGGGTCTTGCGTTCCTTGTGGGCGAACCAGGGCCCGTAGCCGGGCAGGGCGGTGTCGGCGCCTTCCTTGCTCTTGAGGTCCAGCTTGCCCTGCGCCGTGCAGAAACGCATGCGCGTGAAATAATTGGTGATCACTCTCAGGCGGGCGACGCCGGTGAGCGCGTTGTCCCACTTCACTGGCTCGTTGCCATACATGCCGTCGAGATAGGCGGTGTACAGGTTGTCATCGGCCAGGGCGCTTTCGACTTCGGCGGCGCACTTGAGGGCTTTCTTCAAGGTCCATTGCGGTGGGATGCCGGCGTGGACCAAGGCGATGTTGCGGGCCTCGTCGTAGTGCATGAGCTTTTGTCGGCGCAACCATTCGAGCAACTGCGCCCGGTCCGGTGCGTCGAGGATTTCGCGCAGGGTGTCGGCTTTTTTCAGGCGCTCGATGTTCTGGCCGGCCGCGAGCAGGTGCAGGTCATGGTTGCCCAGCACGCAGACCAGCGAATCGCGCAGGTTATAGAGGTAGCGCAGGGTTTCCAGCGACTGCGGGCCACGATTGACCAGATCGCCGACCAGCCACAGGCGATCGTTCGCGGGGTCGAAGGCAACCCGTTCAAGCAGGCACTTGAGGGGCTCCAGGCACCCTTGCAGGTCACCGACCGCGTATGTCGCCATCAGTGCAGGGCTCCGGGCACCGCGAGGCGGAAGGGCTTGATGGTGGCGTCGAACAAATGGCCGTCGGTGGCTTTCATCTGATACGAGCCCTGCATGGTGCCAACCTTGGAGGTCATCACCGTGCCGCTGCTGTAGGTATGGCTGGCGCCGATGTCGATCACCGGTTGCTGGCCGACAACGCCCGCGCCGCGTACTTCTTCAACCTGACCATCACCGTCGGTGATCACCCAGTGGCGTGACAGCAACTTGGCCGGCACCAGCCCGTTGTTTTTCACCGTGATGGTGTAGGCAAAGGCAAAGCGGTTGAGTTCAGGTTGCGATTGGTCCGCCAGGAAGCGGGTGACGACGCTGACGTCGATCTGGTAGCGAGGATCGGACATGCAAGAGGCCTTAAAAGCAAAAGCGGAGGACAGCAGATGCGGATCAGTCTAGGCCAAGAGCAGGGCACTAGGCCAGACATGCTATCGGGTATGACGCGGTTCACAGGTGGGAGGGGGCTTGCTCCCGATAGGGGTGTACCAGTCGCTGAATATATTGACTGGTCTACCGCAATCGGGGGCAAGCCCCCTCCCACATGTGTGCTTACACCTGGTCTGCTACTGGCGCAGGCTGGATGGCCAACTGGTCGGCCAGGCGCACGAATGCGGCCAGGTCCAGTTGCTCGGGACGCAGGCTGCCATCGACGCCGGCTGCTTCGATCTCGGCATTGCTCAACAGCGCCTTGAGCGTGTTGCGCAGGGTCTTGCGGCGTTGGTTGAACGCTTCGCGCACGACGCGCTCCAGCAGTTTGTGGTCCTTGGCCGGGTGCGGCAGTACCGCATGCGGCACCAGGCGCACGATGGCCGAGTCGACCTTCGGCGGCGGGTTGAACGCACCCGGGCCGACGTTGAACAGGTGTTCGACGCGGCAGTGGTACTGAACCATGATCGACAGGCGGCCCCAATCGCCACCCCCTGGGCCGGCGGCCAGGCGTTCCACCACTTCTTTTTGCAGCATGAAGTGCATGTCGCGGATGATCCCGGCGTTGTTCAGCAGGTGGAATATCAGCGGGGTGGAGATGTTGTACGGCAGGTTACCGACAACGCGCAGGCTGTTGGGCGCGGCGTTGAGGGTGTTGAAGTCGAACTTCAGCGCATCGCCCTGATGCAGGTTGAAGTTGGGCTTGTCGGCAAATTGCTGATTGAGGATCGGGATCAGGTCTTTGTCCAGCTCCACCACATCCAGTTGACCGCCACTGGCCAGCAGGCCTTGGGTCAGAGCGCCCTGGCCCGGGCCGATTTCCAGCAGGCGGTCTTCTGGCTTGGCATGGATGGAGCGCAGGATGCGGTCGATCACGCCAGCGTCGTGCAGGAAGTTTTGCCCGAAGCGCTTGCGCGCCCGGTGTTGGTAATGCTCGGTCATATACGGGTCTCGGCCATCTGATAGGCGGTTTCCAGGGCCACGTGCAGGCTGCCGGTATCGATCTTGCCGCTGCCTGCCAGGTCCAGGGCAGTGCCATGGTCGACGGAGGTGCGGATGATCGGTAGGCCCAGTGTCACGTTGACTGCGGCGCCGAAGCCTTTGTATTTCAGCACGGGCAGCCCCTGGTCATGGTACATCGCCAGCACTGCGTCGCAGTGCTCCAGATATTTGGGGGTAAACAGAGTGTCTGCAGGCAATGGGCCGCGCAGGTCCATGCCTTCTTGGCGCAGGCGCTCTAATGTCGGTTCAATGATGTCGATTTCTTCATGGCCCAAATGGCCGCCTTCACCGGCGTGGGGGTTGAGCCCACAGACCAGGATGCGCGGTTGGGCAATGCCGAATTTTTGTTGCAGGTCGGCGTGCAAGATGCGCGTGACGCGTTCGATGCGCTCGGCGGTGATGGCGTCGGCGATATCGCGCAGCGGCAGATGGGTGGTAACCAGCGCGACGCGAAGGCCACGGGTGGCCAGCATCATCACGACTTGTTCGGTCTGGGTGAGTTCGGCAAGGAATTCGGTATGGCCGGAGAAGGCGATGCCGGATTCATTGATCACGCCTTTATGGACGGGCGCGGTGATCATGCCGGCGAAGTCGCCGTCGATGCAGCCTTGCCCGGCACGGGTCAGGGTTTCCAGGACAAAGGCGGCATTGGCCTTGTCCAGTTGTCCGGCGACGACCCTGGCGTGCAAAGGGGTGTCCCACACGTACAGGCTGCCCGCTGGCGCCGGCAGGTCGGGCCAATTGTCCGGTGCGACGCTCAGCAGGTTGACGGCCACACCCAGTTGCGCGGCCCGCTCAAGGAGCAGGTCGCGGCTGGTAATGGCAATCAGGGGATGTGGCTGGGGTTGCGAGGCGAGCAGCAGGCACAGGTCTGGACCAATGCCGGCCGGCTCGCCGGGTGTTACCGCGAAACGCTGGGGTTTCACTGGGCTGCCTGGTCGGTGCCTGTTTGCTCGGCGCCTGGCAGCTTGTTTTCTACGTAGGCTTCGTCACGGATCTGACGCAACCAGGTTTGCAGCTCTTCGTCGTACTTGCGGTTGCGCAGTACGGTCAGGGCTTGCTGTTCGCGGGCCTGGTTGGTGTTGTCGGTGGCGCGACGGCCAAGGACTTCCAGTACATGCCAGCCGTATTGGGTCTTGAACGGCTTGGACAGCACGCCTTGCGGCGTATCGGCCATCACCTGCTGGAACTCGGGCACCAGAGCTTTCGGGTCGATCCAGTTCAGGTCGCCGCCGTTGAGGGCCGAGCCTGGGTCTTCCGAGAAACTCTTGGCCAGGGTGGCGAAGTCTTCACCGCTTTCGATGCGGTCATAGATCTTCTGGGCCAGCTCCTTGGTTTGTGCCTCGGTGCGGATTTCGCTCGGTTTGACCAGGATGTGACGAACGTGTACTTCGTCTTTCAGCGAGGTCTCGCCGCCGCGCTTGCCGAGCAGCTTGAGGATGATAAAACCGCCTGGGGTACGCGCCGGTTGGGTGATGTCACCCACGTTCATGGCACTCAGCTCACGGTCGAACGGCGGTGGCAGTTGCGCGGCTTTACGCCAGCCCATGTCACCACCGTCGAGCGCGTTGTCGCTGCCGGACTGGGCAATCGCCATCTGCGCGAAATCAGCGCCCGCCTTGAGGCGGTCGTAGATCGCCTGGGTTTTGGCCGCAGCGGCATTGAGCTGCTCGGCGTTGGCACTGTCTGGCGTCGGGATCAGGATATTGGCCAGGTGCAGCTCTTCGGAGAGTTGCATCTTGCCCAGGTCCGAGGCCAGGAAGTTCTTCACTTCCTGCTCCGACACCTGAACCCGCTCCGCTACGCGGCGTTGGCGTACACGGCTGATGATCATTTCCCGCTTGATCTGGTCACGCGCGTCCTCATAGGACAGGCCATCGTGCGCCAGGGCTGCGCGGAACTGATCGATGCTCATGTTGTTACGTTGAGCGATGGTACCGACGGCCTGGTTCAGCTCTTCGTCCGAAATACGGATGCCGGAGCGTTCGCCGATCTGCAGTTGCAGGTTTTCGACGATCAGGCGTTCCAGCACCTGGGGTTCCAGGACGCTGGTCGGCGGTACCCCACCGCCACGCTTGGCGATGGTTTGCTGAACTTCCTTGACCCGTTGGTCCAGCTGGCTCTGCATGATCACGTCGTTATCGACGATGGCTGCGACTTTATCCAGCTGTTGCACCGCGGCATGCGCCGAGGCGGCACCCAGGAACAGCGCGCCCAGCACTAGCGGGCGCAAACACTCAGAAAGCTTTGTCTTCACGTTCACGATAACCTTCAATGCCTTTGTCGAGGAAGCTCTCTACCTTGGCGCCGGTCAGGCCGCCGAGTCCTTTAAGGACGATCTGGAAGAAGAGCCCGTGGTCACCCTTTTCGTTAAGGGGGGCGATCTGGGTATATTCGTCGTTGGAAACCCAATAACGGTTGATCACGCGCAGTTTCCAGCAGCAGTTGTCGTACTCGAAACCACCAAAGGCTTCCAGGGTACGGTTGCGTGCATAGTCATACTGCCAGCGGGTGATCAGGTTCCACTGTGGAATGATCGGCCACATCATCGAGAAGTCGTGTTGCTGGATTTTGTAGTAATCCTTCACGTAGTTCTCTTCGCCTGGCCTGCCGTAGTCGCCACCGAACTGCCATTTGTTGGTCAGCTGGTTATAGACGACCTGGTCGTTGCGATAGCGATAACCGAGGTTGATAACCTTGTTCGGGTCGTTCTCCGGCTGGTAGTGGAACATCGCGCTGCCGGACCGTGGAGAGTGGCTCTCGGGATCCCAGTTGTAGTCGGCTGTGGCGCGCCAGTCGCGGTTGAAGTGGAATTCGTATTCCAGCGCGATAGGCGATACGTCGGTACGCGCGTCATCACGATCGGCGGCCAATACGCCTGGCAGTTGAACCTCACGGTCCTTGAAGTACACGGCCTGACCTACCGAAACGCGTTGGCGCTCGAAACCGTTATCTTCGATCCAGCGGCTGGTTACGCCCAGGGACAGCTTGTTCTCGTCACCGATCCGGTCGGAACCGCTGAAGCGGTTGTCGCGGAACAATGAGGAATAGCTGAACGAGTATTCGCTGGTATCAAACACCGGAATATCGCTCTGGTCCTTGTTTGGTACGTAGAGGTAGTAGGCTCGCGGTTCGAGGGTCTGGTTGAAGTCCTTGCCGAACAAATTGGTTCTGCGGTCGAAGTACAGGCCGCTGTCTACGCTGGCTACAGGTATTGCGCGGTCCTGGGAGCTCTTGAAAGTTTGACCGGCAAGGGCCATTTGGCTCTTGCCTGTACCATCCAGGTCAAGATCGTACTTGGTGTAGACGTACTTGAGCTTCGGCGTGATAAAGCCGTAGGTCCAGTTCATCGGGTATTCGACGGCTGGCGCGACGTTCAGACGAGTACCGTTGGCGCGGGTAAGACCCAGTACGTTGCTATCCAGGCGAGGTGAAACCAAGCCGTTTTCGTCGGTGAACGTACCGCTCTGCAAGTCACGATCAAAGCGTACGGCTTCGGTTTCAT
The DNA here is from genome assembly GCF_002837185.1 of Pseudomonas fluorescens. Taxonomy (GTDB): domain Bacteria; phylum Pseudomonadota; class Gammaproteobacteria; order Pseudomonadales; family Pseudomonadaceae; genus Aquipseudomonas; species Aquipseudomonas fluorescens_AM. The sequence goes on from NZ_KZ477994.1 coordinate 149,288, forward strand.
AACTGAAGTTCAAGCCGCCCGGATGAAACGGCAGTTGGCCGTTCAGCGTGAGCTGCGGCAACCGGTCATACGGCGTGATCTGAGAGATTGTGGACAGCTGGTACGCTTGGACATTCAAGCGAGCCTGATAAGAGTCGCCGCGATACGTCAGGGAACCCTGCTGGTTCAGGAAGTCCTGGTTCTCTACACCTTCCTCGAACGACTTCAGATCCTGGAAGTAATAAGGGTCGCTGATCTTGGTGTAGTCCACCTGGGACGTCAGGCGCGAATCCAACCCGCCCCTGTGCTGCCAGTTGAGCATGTAGCGGGTTTTTTCGTAATCGGTCTGGTTCTTGCGCTCGTCGTTATCGTCGTTCAGGTACGCCCCGCCGAACTGGCCTTCGCTGGACTTGGTGAGGTAGCGGAATTCGCCTTCCATCAACAGGCCGCGCTTGGTCATGTATTGCGGGTACAACGTGGCGTCGTAGTTCGGTGCCAGGTTGAAGTAGTACGGCGTCACGAGGGTAAAGCCAGTTTCACTGCCGGTGCTGAAGCTCGGCGGCAGGAAGCCTGATTGACGGCGGTCGTCAATCGGGAAGTAGATGTAAGGGGTGTACAGGATCGGGATGTTCTTGACCCGCAACGTCGCGTTGGTGGCGGTACCGAAACCGGTGGCCGGGTTCAACGTGATGTTGTTGCCCTTGAGCTGCCAGGCGTTGCTGTCCGGCTCGCAGGTGGTGTACGTACCGTCCTTGAGACGGATGATCGCATTCTCGGCACGCTTGGCGTACAGCGCGTTACCGCGGATACGCGACTTGTGCATCACGTACTCGGCGTTGTCGATCTGGGCCGCGCCGGTATCGAGCTGGACCTGGGCACGGTCGCCCACGATCAGCGCGCCGTTGTCGCGCAGGCGCACGTTGCCGTTCAGCTCGCCACGGTTCTCGGCCTGGTACAGGCTGGCTTCGTCGGACTCCAGCTGCATGCTGCCCTGGCGCATGACGACGTCACCGGCCAGTGTGGCAACCTGCTGTTCCTGCTCGTAACGAGAGGCCTTGGCACCGATGAAAGTCGGCGCATCGCTCTTGTTCGTCTTGTCGTTCATGCCAGGACGCGTCGGCTCGATGTAGGAGCCGCCGCAGTAAGGGCCGGTTTCGGCCAGCTGTGCTGCGGTCAGTTTCTCGCGAGGCACCCAGTCCAGGTGGCTGTAGTCTTTGCTGCGCGAACGCAGCCCACGGCCCTTGGCTTCGGTGACCAGCATGGTCTTGGGCTCGGCGTCGACGCTGCCGCCAGCTTCGCCCTGCGGCGTGCTGTTGGCCGAGCTGACGGCAGAACCGTCATGCACCGGGCGCGGTGGCAATGGGGCGGCGGCCGTCTTCGGCGCGCAATCCCAGGCACCCGAAGCAGAGACTGAGCAGTCATACTGTTCCGCGGCGACCACGAATGAGGTGGCGAAAGGTTGCAAGGCCAGCAGACTGCCGGTTACCAGCAACGGAAATTTTCTACGAAACGCGGGGGATTTCAATGCCATCTTATTAGTCCGGGCTTCCTGCGTGCCATCTGCCCGCGGTTTGGGCCGCACGCCTCTCGATGGTCTGAAAAAGATGCGTGATAATAAAGCATGCCCCGCTTGACGGCTAGCGCCGTCGGAGACCCTTGTAATGCCCGAGCACGATCTACGTTTACAACAGCTGGAAGTCTGGCTGGATGAGCAGTTGCCGATTCTCTTCAACGCTCAGGACTGGGGCGCCGTACCCCCGGCCACATTGACCGCGGCCAGCAGTGACGCGAGTTTCAGGCGCTACTTCCGGTGGGAGGGCGGGGCGCATACATTCGTCGTGATGGACGCGCCACCGCCCCAGGAAAACTGCAAACCTTTCGTCGATATCGCGCATTTGCTCGCGAAATCGGGAATTAATGTGCCAAAAATTTATGCAGAAGATTTGCCCCGTGGCTTTCTTTTGCTCAATGACCTGGGCCGAAAAACCTACCTGGACGTGATTGACGAGCAAAACGCCGATCAATTGTTCGCCGACGCCATCGATGCGTTGCTGGCGTTTCAGCAGTTGCCGATGGACGCGCCGCTGCCCAGCTATGACGTCGCCTTGTTGCGTCGCGAGCTCGAGTTGTTCCCTGAATGGTATGTACGCCGGCACCTGGGTATCGAGCTTGATACCCGGCAGCAGGCCCTCTGGCAGCGGGTCAGTGAACGGTTGATCGAAAGCGCCCTGGCCCAGCCCAACGTGCTGGTGCACCGCGACTATATGCCGCGCAACCTGATGATCAGTGAGCCCAGCCCTGGGGTGCTGGATTTCCAGGATGCGGTCTATGGCCCGGTGACCTATGACATTACCTGCCTGTTCAAGGACGCCTTCCTCAGCTGGCCCCAGGTCCGCGTGCGCGCGTGGCAGCGCGGCTATTGGGAACGCGCCGGGCAGTTGGGCATCCCCGTGCAGGATGATTTTGAAGACTTCCTGCGCGCCAGCGACCTGATGGGCGTGCAACGTCACCTCAAGGTCATCGGTATCTTCGCGCGGATCTGTCACCGTGATGGCAAGCCGCGCTATCTGGCGGACGTGCCGCGCTTCTTTGCCTATATAGAAGCGGTGCTCGCCGACCGACCTGAGTTGAGCGACCTGGGCGAACTGCTCGGCAGCCTGCGCCAACCGGCCGAGGCTTGCGTATGAAGGCGATGATCCTGGCGGCCGGCAAGGGCGAGCGCATGCGCCCGCTGACGCTGCATACGCCCAAGCCGCTGGTGCAGGCAGGCGGCAAACGGCTGATCGAGTATCACCTTGAAGCGCTGGCCAAGGCCGGCTTCACCGAGATCGTGATCAACCATGCCTGGCTCGGTCAGCAGATCGAAAGCTATCTGGGGGACGGTGCCCAGTTCGGCGTGCGTATCCGTTATTCAGCCGAAGGCGAGCCGCTGGAAACCGGCGGCGGAATTTTCCAGGCGCTGGCGTTGCTGGGGGACGAGCCGTTCCTGGTGGTCAACGGCGATATCTGGACCGATTACGACTTCAGCCAATTGAAGCGACCGCTCCAGGGCCTGGCCCATCTGGTGATGGTCGACAACCCGGCGCATCATCCGTCCGGCGGTGACTTCCACCTGAGCGACGGCGTGCTTCATGATGCGGCGCCCGGTGCCGATAACCTGACCTTCAGTGGCATTTCTGTGCTTGACCCTCAATTATTCGCGGGTTGCAGTGCGGGTGCCTTCAAGCTTGCGCCGTTGTTGCGTGCGGCGATGACCAAAGGTCGGGTAACGGGTGAACACATGAAGGGACGCTGGGTGGATGTCGGAACGCTTGAACGTCTGGCGCAGGTCGAAACCTTGCTGACAGCAGGACGATAGGATGTTGTGGCCAGGGACGCTGATCGGCGCCGGGGCTGGCTTTGCGATTGCCAGCATCCCGGGGGCTTTGTTGGGTGCATTGCTGGGGCAGGCGCTGGACCGGCGCCTGCAATTGCACAGCTGGGCGCAGTTACGCGAACGCCTTGGCGGTCGCCCCGCGTTGCGCAACGACGAATTGTTGTTCGTGCTGCTGGGGCGTCTGGCCAAAAGCAATGGGCGCATTGTGGACGGGCATATCCAGCAGGCGCGCCAGGAAATGCGCGCGCTGGACATGACCGAGCCGGCCCAGCGCCGAGCCATCATGGCCTTCAATCGCGGCAAGTCCGGCACTGACCGTGTCCGCCGTTATCTGCGCGTGCTCAAGGCGCAACCCCATGCCGCCGAGGGGGTTCTACGTGCCTGTTGGCGCATGGCCTGGGCCGATGGCCGGGCGGATGATACCGAGCGTGAGCTGATCCAGTTGTGGGGCAAATGGCTGGGCTGGACGCCGCAGCAAATCCGCGCGTTGGCTTCCGATTACGCGCCGGCGCGCAAGCCGTTGGCCAACCGTGGCGGGGCTTATCAGGAAGCGCTGCGGATTCTGGGAGTGACGGCAACCGCTGAGCCCTCGGTGATCAAGCACGCCTATCGCCGCTTGCTCAGCCGCCACCACCCGGACAAGATCGCCGGCAGTGGCGCCAGCCCCGCACAAGTGCGCGAGGCGACCGAGCGTACCCGTGAGTTGCATAACGCTTACGCATTGATTCGCGAGCGGCGGGACTTTCGTTGATAGTGCCAGCCTGAGAACGCCGATCGAATGTGGGAGGGGGCTTGCCCCCGATGGCGGAGTGTCAGTCAGCACGTGTGGCAGCTGATACACCGCTATCGGGGGCAAGCCCCCTCCCACATTGGTTATTCAGCACTTTCGAAAAATGTGTTCAATCGGCCTGCGGGCTCAACCAGCCGCGAACTCTGCGGTACAACTGCTCCTGCTCGGCGGCATCGTTGCCGGGCAGGGCGTGGAGTTGCACCGGCTTGTAGCCGTCATTCTTGCCGCGTTTGGCCGCCTGCATACGGGCCAGTGCATTTTTGCCGTCCTGGGCGCCGTCCTGGTAGAACACATCCGCGGTAGGCACTTTCAACGCCGGCGCCAACTGCTGCAGGTCCGGTTGACGAGCGGCGGGTGTCTTCCCGGCCACCATCACCAGTTTCTGCACCTGGGCGGGTTGTTTCTCGCTCAGGTAGCGCGCAGCCCACCATGCACCGGTGCCGTGACCGAGCAGTGCCACACTGCGGGCGCCCTGGGTCTGGGCGAAAGCGACGGCAGCGTCGATGCGGTCGAAGATACGTTTGGCGTCGGTCTTGTCCTGTTCATCCGCGCCCGGTACCACCGCCGGGTCAGTGCCTTCGGCTTCCGCGCTGGCAGCCTGTTCGACGGGTTTGGCGACCGTGCTGCCGTCCTTGCTGCTGGTATCGACCGCCGCTTTGGGCGGCTCGATGACGCGTGGCGGCAAGGTGTCCAGGTTGACGTCCGGCAATGACAGGCTGAGGGTGCCCCAGGCAGCGTCCGGCAGTTTACGGCGCAACGGGCCGATTGCTTGCGGCCAGTCGGCATTTTCGCCGGCGCCTGGCACGATAATCACCACACCTTGGGGGTCGGCTCCGTTGGCGGGCTTCCACAGGGCCAGGAACGACTCGCTGCCGGCCTGCAATTGTTGTTGTTCCTGTTGCGCAACCTGACGTTCGAGCGCGCGCGCTTCTGCCTCGCTGCGCTCGGGCAAGGGCTGGCGCTCGGCGGGTTTTTCCGCGACGGCTGCTGGCGCATCGGCGGCTTGAACAGAAAAGGCGCTGGTAAATAGCAGCGACAGGCACAATGCTGGCAGTGCCGAACGGTTTCGAGGTGGCATCGTTAAATCCCGGCCAGAAGTGATTCCAGCAGCCTAATGGGTTGATCGGTATTTGTCAGTGATGTGAGACGTGGATCATGGGTTTTCGCTTGCTGCTGGTTATCGGCTGTCTGTGTGTTGCCTTGATGGGCAACGCCGCGCCTGCTCCCGTCGTGCCCCAGGCGCAGCTGAATGCGCAGCAGCGTGCGTGGCTGGCGCAGCACCCGCAACTGCGGGTGGGCCTGGTATTGCAGGCGCCTTACGCGCAATACGACCGACGGCTGCAGCGGTTGTCCGGGGCCAATGTCGAGTTGATGCAATGGCTGGCCAAGGCGCTTGGCATCGAGTTGACCTGGCGCAACTTTCCCGATCAGCAGCAGTTGGAAGCCGCCGTGCGCGATGGCGAGGTGGATATCGCTCCGGGCCTGCAGCAAACCCCGGCCGGCTTGCGCCTGTGGTTGTTCAGCGACCCTTATATGCGTGTGCCCCAGCATATCGTCGGTATTCGCGAAGGCGGCGGCGCGGTGGAGCTGGAAAAACTCGACGCACAATCGCGCATCGCGGTGCGCATGCCCAGCACGGTGGCCGATTACCTGCGCAGTACGTACCCCAACCTTAACCTGCAAGGCGTGCCCATGGAGCGCCAGGCCCTGCAGTTACTGGTGAGTCGGCAGGCGCGCTATGCAGTGGTGGATGAGGCGCAACTGGGGCGGTTGTCCGGCGAGGCGGAGTTTGCCGGGCTGGCGGTGGTCGGCGATATCGGCTTGCCGCAGTTGCTGCGAGTGGCCACTCGGCGTGAATGGCCGCAGCTGGCCGGCATCATGCAAAGCGCCTTGCGGGCGATACCCGCCCGCGACCTGGATCAATTGCACAGCCGCTGGCTGCAACCTCAGTACCCGCGTTTATCGGACGCCATGGGCTTGTGGAAAAACCTCAGCGTGCTGTTGGGGCTGATGCTGCTCGCCAGCCTCGCGGCGGTGCTCTGGCAGCGCCGCCAACAGCGTCACCTGGAGCACGACCTGTTGGCGGCGCGGGAGGAAAGTGCAGCGCGCGCCGCTGGCGCTGAAGCCTTGCGCCTGACGCAGTTTTCCATCGATCAAAGTACGGTCGGCATCCTGTGGGTGAATTGGGACAGTCACGTGCGTTACGCCAATCGCGCCGCCGAAACCATGCTCGGCTATGGCGCTGGCGCGTTGATCGAGCGACCGCTGATCGATTTCGACCCGACGTTGACCATGGACCGCTGGCTCAATCTGTGGAAGCGTGGGCGTGCCAGCGAGGAAGGCGCGCAGACCTTCGCCACCGACTGCCTGCGCGCCGACGGCAGCATCCTGCCGGCGGACGTATCGTTGAGTTTTCTGCGCTTTGCCGACGGCGAGTACCTGGTGGTTTACCTGACTGACGTCACCGAGCGCCGCCGTTATGTGGCCGCCTTGCTGCAGAGCGAGGCACAGTTGCGCGAATTGTCGGCCCACCTGGAAACGGTGCGCGAAGAAGAAAAGGCGCGTATCGCCCGCGAGGTACACGACGAACTCGGGCAGATGCTCACCGTGCTCAAACTGGAAACCTCTATGTGTGAATTGGCCTATGCGCAACTCGACCCGGGCCTGAACGAGCGCTTGAACAGCATGAAGCGCCTGATCGCCCAGCTTTTCCAGCTGGTCCGTGATGTCGCCACCGCGCTGCGACCGCCGATTCTCGACGCCGGCATTGCCTCGGCCATCGAATGGCAGGCGCGCCGTTTCGAAGCGCGCACGCAGATTCCCTGTCTGGTACGCGTCCCGGAAAACCCGCCGGTACTGAGCGACGCCAAGGCCATCGGTCTGTTCCGCATCCTGCAGGAAGCGCTGACCAATGTGATGCGCCATGCCCAGGCGCATACTGTGGAGCTGACGCTGGGCGTAGATGGCCCGAACCTGCGACTGACCATCAGCGATGACGGAATCGGCTTCGTGCAGGCGCAGGGGCGAGCGGTGTCGTTCGGCCTGGTCGGCATGCGTGAACGGGTGCTGATCATGGGCGGGCAGTTGAGCCTGGTCAGCGAGTTGGGGGAGGGCACCACCCTGAGTGTCACGGTGCCGTTGGATGCCTGACAACAATAAGAGGAAACCCCTGTGATCCGCGTACTGGTAGCCGAAGACCACACCATTGTCCGAGAAGGCCTCAAGCAATTGATCGGCCTGGCCAAGGACCTGCTGGTGGTGGGCGAAGCGAGCAATGGCGAGCAATTGCTGGAGACCCTGCGCCATGTGCCGTGCGAGGTGGTGTTGCTGGATATCTCCATGCCCGGCGTGAATGGCCTGGAGGCTATCGCGCGTATCCGGGCGCTGAGCAACCCGCCGGCGATCCTGGTGTTGTCCATGCACGATGAGGCGCAAATGGCTGCTCGCGCCCTCAAGGTCGGCGCGGCCGGCTATGCCACCAAGGACAGCGACCCGGCACTGCTGCTGATGGCGATTCGCAAGGTCGCGGCGGGCGGGCGCTATATCGACCCGGACCTGGCAGACCGCATGGTCTTCGAAGTCGGCCTGACGGATTCGCGCCCCTTGTACTCGCTGCTGTCGGAGCGCGAGTTCTCGGTGTTCGAACGTCTGGCACAAGGCGCCAACGTCAACGACATCGCCCTGCAGTTGGCCCTGAGCAGCAAGACCATCAGCACCCACAAGGCGCGCTTGATGCAAAAGCTCAATATCACCTCCCTGGCCGAGTTGGTGAAATACGCCATGGAACACAAGCTGCTGTAGCGGCGTATCCATTAACGACACCTCGCAAGCGCCGCCCGACACGGGCTTGCCGCTGCACTGTCCCATGCCCGTCATCCGGGTAGGGCGATCCCTACCCCGAACCTTCCATCCGGCTGATGCGATTCTCTCCTGGCCCCCGATTTCCGGGGCCTCGCGCGTGGACTACGCTTGTGTCACAGCGGTCCAAAACACAAAGGTGCGGGTATGAGCGAGGCGGATACAAATGATGTGCTGGTCAGCTTTCGTGGCGTGCAGAAAAGCTACGATGGCGAAAACCTGATCGTCAAAGACCTCAACCTGGAGATTCGCAAGGGCGAGTTCCTCACCCTGCTGGGGCCGTCCGGTTCGGGCAAGACCACCAGCCTGATGATGCTGGCCGGCTTCGAAACCCCCACCGCCGGCGAAATCCAGCTGGCCGGACGCTCGATCAATAACGTGCCGCCGCACAAGCGCGACATTGGCATGGTGTTCCAGAACTACGCATTGTTCCCGCACATGACCGTGGCCGAGAACCTGGCGTTTCCCCTGTCCGTGCGTGGCTTGAGCAAGACCGACATCAGCGAGCGGGTCAAGCGCGTGCTGAGCATGGTCCAGCTCGACGCCTTCGCCCAGCGCTACCCCGCGCAACTGTCGGGGGGCCAGCAACAGCGGGTGGCACTGGCCCGCGCATTGGTGTTCGAACCGCAACTGGTGCTGATGGACGAACCCCTGGGTGCCCTCGACAAGCAATTGCGCGAACACATGCAGATGGAAATCAAGCACCTGCATCAGCGCCTCGGCGTGACCGTGGTGTATGTGACCCATGACCAGGGCGAAGCCTTGACCATGTCCGACCGTGTGGCGGTGTTCCACCAGGGCGAAATCCAGCAGATCGCCGCGCCGCGCAGCCTGTATGAAGAACCGAAGAACACCTTTGTGGCCAACTTCATCGGCGAAAACAACCGCCTCAATGGCCGTCTGCACAGCCACACCGGCGAGCGCTGTGTGGTGGAGCTGGCGCGCGGCGAGAAGGTCGAGGCGCTGGCGGTGAATGTCGGCGCGATCGGCGGCCCGGTGACCCTGTCGGTGCGTCCGGAGCGCGTCAGCCTCAATGGCGCAAGTGACCGCTGCATCAACCGTTTCTCCGGGCGGGTGGCGGAGTTCATCTACCTGGGCGACCACGTGCGTGTGCGCCTGGAAGTCTGCGGCAAGACCGATTTTTTCGTGAAACAACCGATTGCCGAGCTGGACCCGGCCCTGACGGTCGGCGACGTAGTACCGATTGGCTGGCAAGTCGAGCACGTTCGCGCACTCGACCCACTTCTAGAGGCGAATTGATCGCCCCCTGGCTTCACCAACCCTGCACGTGGAGAGCACAACAATGTTGAGATCCCTTAAGTATTCGGCCCTGGCTATCGGCTTGATGGGCGCGACACAGGTCATGGCAGGCCCGGACCTGACTGTCGTTTCCTTTGGCGGCGCGAACAAGGCGGCCCAGGTCAAGGCCTTCTATGCCCCGTGGGAAAGCGCGGGCAACGGCAAGATCATCGCCGGTGAATACAACGGTGAGATGGCCAAGGTCAAAGCCATGGTCGACACCAAGAGCGTGTCCTGGGACCTGGTGGAAGTGGAGTCGCCGGAACTGTCCCGTGGCTGCGACGAAGACATGTTCGAGCCCCTGGACCCGAAACTGTTCGGCAACCCCGCCGACTACGTCAAAGGCGCGATCCAGCCCTGCGGCGTGGGCTTCTTTGTGTGGTCGACCGTGCTCGCCTACAACGCCGACAAACTCGCCAGTGCACCGACCAGCTGGGCGGATTTCTGGGACACCAAGAAATTCCCCGGCAAGCGCGGCCTGCGCAAAGGCGCCAAATACACCCTGGAATTCGCGCTGATGGCCGACGGTGTAGCGCCCAAGGACGTCTATAAAGTGCTGGCCGGCAAAGATGGCCAGGACCGTGCGTTCAAGAAACTCGACGAACTCAAACCGTCGATCCAGTGGTGGGAAGCCGGTGCACAGCCGCCGCAATACCTCGCCTCGGGCGACGTAGTGATGAGCTCGGCCTACAACGGCCGGATCGCCGCCGTGCAGAAAGAAAGCAACCTCAAAGTGGTGTGGAACGGCGGCATCTACGACTTCGACGCCTGGGCCATTCCAAAGGGCCTGGCCAAGGACCGCGCCGAAGCGGCGAAGAAATTCATCGCCTTCTCGGTGCAGCCGCAACAGCAGAAGATCTATTCGGAAAACATCGCCTACGGCCCGGCCAACACCCAGGCCGTGCCGCTGCTGGCCAAAGACGTGCTCAAAGACATGCCGACCACCCCGGAAAATATCGCCAACCAGGTGCAGATCGATGTGAGCTTCTGGGCGGATAACGGCGAGCAGCTCGAGCAGCGCTTCAATTCCTGGGCTGCTAAATAATCCATGTGGGAGGGGGCTTGCCCCCGATGACGGTGTGTCAGACGACGGCTGATTTGACTGATCCACCGCCATCGGGGGCAAGCCCCCTCCCACAGGGGATCTGTTGTGTTTGACAGATTGCATCCACTTTCAAGACCCGGAGTTTTCCATGGCCCTCGCCATCCCCACCCTCAAGCAGCGCCTGGCCCGTGCCGAGCGGCTCAATCGCTGGAAAGCCCAGGCCTTGATTGCGCCGCTGGTGCTGTTTTTGCTGCTGGTGTTCCTGGTGCCCATTGTTGCGCTGCTCTACAAAAGCGTCGGCAACCCGGAAGTGGTGGCAGGCTTGCCGCGCACAGTGGTGGCAGTGACGGCCTGGGACGGTCGTGGCTTGCCTGGCGAGCCGGTGTACCAGGCGCTCAGTGAAGACCTGGGCGAAGCGCGCAAAAACCAGACCCTGGGCGATCTGTCCAAACGCTTGAACATGGAACTGGCCGGCTATCGCAGCCTGCTGACCAAAACCGCGCGGGCGCTGCCGTTCACCGACGCGCCGGCCTCTTATAAAGCTGCGCTGGAAACCCTCGACGAACGCTGGGGCGACCCGGCGTACTGGCAGGCGATCCGACGCAATACCAGCAGCCTGACGCCTTACTACCTGCTGGCGGCCGTCGATCACCGCATCGACGACCTGGGCGAAATCGCGCCGGCCACACCCGACCAGGCGATCTATCTGGATATCTTCGCCCGAACATTCTGGATGGGCCTGGTCATCACTGTGATCTGTCTGCTGCTGGCCTATCCCCTGGCGTACCTGCTGGCCAACCTGCCGGCGCGTAAAAGCAACCTGCTGATGATCCTGGTATTGCTGCCGTTCTGGACCTCGATCCTGGTGCGGGTGGCAGCGTGGATCGTACTGCTGCAATCCGGCGGCCTGATCAACAGCGCCCTGATGGGCATGGGCCTGATCGATACGCCGCTGGAGTTGGTGTTCAACCGTACCGGTGTGTACATCTCGATGGTGCATATCCTGCTGCCGTTCATGATTCTGCCGATCTACAGCGTGATGAAGGGCATTTCGCCAACTTACATGCGTGCGGCGATTTCCCTGGGCTGTCACCCCTTCGCCAGCTTCTGGCGCGTGTACTTCCCGCAGACCTACGCCGGTGTCGGTGCCGGCTGCCTGTTGGTGTTCATCCTGGCGATTGGTTACTACATCACCCCGGCCTTGCTGGGCAGCCCGAACGACCAGATGGTCAGCTACTTCGTGGCCTTCTATACCAACACCAGCATCAACTGGGGCATGGCCACGGCGTTGGGCGGCTTGCTGCTGCTGGCGACGGTGCTGCTGTACCTGATCTACAACCGGCTGGTGGGCGCCAGTCGCCTGCGCCTGAGCTGAGGAGACCTTGCAATGCTGAGCCCATATAGGTCACCGGTGGAGCGGCTGTGGTTCTACAGCCTGCGGATTCTGTGCGGCCTGATCCTGCTGTTCCTGATCCTGCCAGTACTGGTGATCATCCCGCTGTCGTTCAACAGCGGCAGTTTCCTGGTGTACCCGTTGCAGGGCTTTTCGCTGCAGTGGTATCAGGACTTTTTCGCGTCGGCCGAATGGATGCGCGCCCTGCGCAACAGCCTCATCGTCGCCCCGGCGGCCACGGTGCTGGCGATGGTGTTCGGCACGCTGGCGGCGATTGGCCTGACGCGCGGCAACTTCCCCGGCAAGGCATTGGTGATGGCCCTGGTGATTTCGCCGATGGTAGTGCCGGTGGTGATTATCGGCGTGGCCAGTTACCTGTTCTTTGCCCCGCTGGGGCTGGGTAACAGCTTCTTCTCGTTGATTGTGGTGCACGCGGTGCTGGGTGTGCCGTTTGTGATCATTACCGTGTCGGCGACCTTGCAGGGGTTCAACCACAATCTGGTGCGGGCGGCGGCCAGCCTGGGCGCGTCACCGTTGACCGCGTTTCGCCGGGTGACCTTGCCGCTGATCGCGCCGGGGGTGATTTCCGGTGCGCTGTTTGCATTCGCCACCTCGTTCGACGAAGTGGTGGTGACATTGTTTCTCGCCGGGCCGGAGCAAGCTACCTTGCCCAGGCAGATGTTCAGCGGCATCCGTGAAAACCTCAGCCCGACGATTGCGGCGGCGGCGACGTTACTGATTGGGTTTTCAGTGGTGCTGTTGCTGACGCTTGAATGGCTGCGCGGACGCGGCGAAAAGCTGCGCACTGCCCAGGTCTGAAGCCTCGAACAGAGCAAAATGTGGGAGGGGGCTTGCCCCCGATAGCGGTGTATCAGTCTCAGATGTGCTGGCTGATACACTGCTATCGGGGGCAAGCCCCCTCCCACATTGGTTTTGTGTTCACTCAGATAATGACCATTCAGTTGCTGAATGCTGGGCAACCCAAAATCCCGAGCTACTCTTGTGCCAGCCCATCTCTCAATAAGAGGCCGCGCACATGAGTACTTCCTCATTCAAGATCGCCCATAAACTGCTCACCGGCGCTGGCGCCATCGAACAGCTCGCCACCGAACTCACCCGCCTGGATGTGGATAACCCGTTGATCGTCACCGATGCCGTGCTGGTCAAGTCCGGCACGATCGCGCTGGCGCTCGAGCACTTGGGCGGGCGCCCTTATGAAATTTTCGACCGCGTGCTGCCCGACCCGGAAATCGCCATTGTCGAAGACTGCATGCAGGCCTACCGCGATGGCGGGCACGATGGCCTGATCGGCGTGGGCGGCGGCAGTGCCATCGACATCGCCAAGAGCGTGGCCGCTTACGCTGGTTACCACGGCGCCCTGGCGGATTTGTTCGGTGTTGACCAGGTACCGCGCAAGGGCCCACCGTTGATCGCCATTCCCACCACGGCGGGCACCGGCTCGGAAGTGACCAACGTGGCAATCCTCTCGGACAAGGTCGCCCAGCTGAAAAAAGGCATCGTCAGCGACTACCTGCTGCCGGATGTGGCGCTGATCAGCCCGCAAATGACCCTCACTTGCCCCCGCAGCGTCACCGCCGCCAGTGGTGTCGACGCGCTGGTGCATGCAATTGAGTCCTACCTGTCGCTGAACGCCTCACCGATCACCGATGCCCTGGCGATTGGCGCGATCAAGCTGATTGCTGGCGCACTGCCCAAGGCTTACGCCAACCCGGCCAACTTGCAGGCCCGTGACGATATGGCCACCGCCAGCCTGATGGCCGGCATGGCCTTCGGCAACGCGGGCGTGGGCGCAGTGCATGCACTGGCGTATCCGTTGGGCGGCCGGTTCAACATCGCCCACGGCGTGAGCAATGCGCTGTTGCTGCCCTATGTGATGCACTGGAACAAGCTGGCCTGTGTCGAACGGATGCGCGACATCGCGCAGGCCATGGGCGTGAATGTCAGCGGGCTGAGCGTGAATGATGCCGCCGATCAGGCTGTCGAGGCGATGACGCGACTGTGCGCCGCCGTCGAGATCCCTGCCGGCCTGCGCAGTTTCGGCGTGCCTGAGGAGGCTATCCCGGCGATGGCCACCGAAGCGGCGGGCATCGAGCGCCTGATGCGCAATAATCCGCGCCAGCTCAGCGCGGCCGATATCGAAAAAATCTACCGGGCGGCATATTAATCGTTGAGTGAGGTCACGGTGCGCAGGGCAAAGCTGAGGTATACAATGCGCGCCATCGTGATTTAGCTCAAAAAAGGTGCGTCATGCAGCCCTTCGTCATTGCTCCATCGATTCTCTCCGCCGACTTCGCCCGCCTGGGCGAAGAAGTGGACAAGGTGTTGGCCGCCGGCGCCGACTTCGTGCACTTCGACGTCATGGACAACCACTACGTGCCCAACCTGACCATCGGCCCGATGGTCTGCGCAGCGTTGCGCAAGTACGGGATTACCGCGCCGATCGACGCACACCTGATGGTCAGCCCGGTGGACCGCATTGTCGGCGACTTCATCGACGCCGGTGCGACCTACATCACGTTCCATCCGGAAGCCACGCTGCACGTCGACCGTACCCTGCAACTGATCCGCGAAGGCGGCTGCAAGGCGGGCCTGGTGTTCAACCCGGCCACACCGTTGAGTGTGCTGGAATACGTGATGGACAAGGTCGACATGGTGCTGTTGATGAGCGTCAACCCGGGCTTTGGCGGGCAGAAGTTCATCCCCGGCACCCTGAACAAACTGCGCGAAGCGCGGGCGCTGATCGATGCGTCGGGCCGCGATATCCGTCTGGAAATCGACGGTGGGGTCAACGTCAACAATATTCGCCAGATCGCTGCCGCGGGGGCTGATACGTTCGTGGCCGGTTCGGCGATCTTCAATGCCCCGGATTACCAGGAAGTGATCGCCAAGATGCACGCCGAACTGGCGCTGGCGCGTCCATGAGCGGCTTTGAGCAGCTGTTCCCCGGCAAATTGCCACGGCTGGTGATGTTCGATCTGGACGGTACCTTGATCGACTCGGTGCCCGACCTGGCGGCGGCGGTGGACCAGATGCTGCTCAAACTGGGGCGCAAGCCTGCGGGGCTCGAGGCGGTTCGCGAATGGGTCGGCAACGGCGCGCCGATGCTGGTGCGCCGGGCGCTGGCCGGTAATATCGACGCCAGCGGTGTGGATGAGGTCGAGGCCGAACATGCCCTGGAGTTGTTCAATGCCGCCTATGAAAGCAGCCACGAACTGACGGTGGTGTATCCCGGCGTGCGTGACACCCTCAAATGGTTGAGCAAGCAGGGCGTGGAAATGGCTTTGATCACCAACAAGCCGGAGCGCTTCGTCGCACCGCTGTTGGACCAGATGAAGATCGGCCGGTATTTTCGCTGGATCATCGGCGGCGATACCCTGCCGCAGAAAAAACCCGACCCGGCGGCGCTGTTCTTCGTGATGAAAATGGCGAATATCCCGGCGTCCCAATCGTTGTTCGTGGGCGATTCGCGCAGCGATGTATTGGCGGCAAAAGCTGCAGGGGTGCAGTGCGTGGCCTTGAGTTACGGCTACAACCATGGCCGGCCGATTGCCGAAGAATCGCCGGCGCTGGTGATTGACGACCTGCGTCTGTTAATCCCCGGTTGCCTGGGCGCGGGCGCTGAGATAACGTTGCCCGATATTGATCCGTCTCCTTCTGGAAATCCCATCGTGGTGGTCACTCGCAAACTCTGGATGAAAGTCATCAAGGCCCTGGCCCGCTGGCGTTGGCGCGCCTGACTGATCCTGGCCGCATTTTGCGGCACGTTTGCCTACCTGACCGATTGACCCTCACACCACGAGGCACCTGATGATCCGCGAAGAATTCCTGCGTTTGGCCGCTGCCGGCTACAACCGTATCCCGATGGCCCGCGAAACCCTGGCCGACTTCGACACGCCGCTGTCGATCTACCTGAAACTGGCCGACGAGCCGAACTCGTATCTGCTGGAGTCGGTACAGGGCGGCGAGAAGTGGGGCCGTTATTCGATCATCGGCCTGCCGTGCCGCACGGTACTGCGGGTTCACGACCATCATGTGAGCATCACTCATGATGGCGTCGAGATCGAAAGCCATGACGTAGACGACCCCCTGGCCTTCGTCGAGGTCTTCAAGGCGCGCTACAACGTGCCGACCATTGCCGGCCTTCCGCGTTTCAACGGCGGCCTGGTGGGGTATTTCGGTTATGACTGCGTGCGCTACGTGGAGCAGCGCCTGGGTAAATGTCCGAACCCGGACCCGCTGGGCGTGCCGGACATCCTGCTGATGGTCTCCGATGCGGTCGTGGTGTTCGACAACCTCGCCGGCAAGATGCACGCGATTGTGTTGGCCGACCCGTCCCAGGCGGATGCTTACGAACAAGGCCAGGCCAGTCTCGAAGCATTGCTGGACAAGCTGCGCCAACCGATCACGCCGCGTCGTGGCCTGGACCTCGGCCGTCCGCTTGCCGCAGATCCGGTGTTTCGCTCCAGCTTCACTCAGGCGGACTACGAACGCGCGGTGGACACCATCAAGGAATACATCCTCGCCGGTGACTGCATGCAGGTGGTGCCGTCGCAACGGATGTCCATCGATTTCAAGGCGGCGCCGATTGACCTGTACCGAGCGCTGCGTTGCTTCAACCCGACGCCGTACATGTACTTCTTCAACTTCGGTGATTTCCACGTGGTGGGCAGCTCACCGGAAGTGCTGGTGCGCGTCGAAGACAACCTGATCACCGTGCGCCCCATCGCCGGTACGCGCCCGCGGGGCGCCACCGAAGAAGCGGACCTGGCGCTGGAAGAAGACCTGTTGAGCGACGACAAGGAAATCGCCGAACACCTGATGTTGATTGATCTGGGGCGTAATGACACGGGGCGTGTCTCGGAAATCGGCTCGGTGAAGTTGACCGAGAAGATGGTCATCGAACGCTACTCCAATGTGATGCACATCGTGTCCAACGTCACCGGGGAACTGAAAGCCGGGTTGACCGCGATGGACGCACTGCGTGCCATTCTGCCGGCCGGTACCTTGTCGGGCGCGCCGAAGATTCGCGCGATGGAAATCATCGACGAGCTGGAGCCGGTCAAGCGGGGCGTCTATGGCGGCGCCGTGGGGTATTTCGCCTGGAACGGCAACATGGACACCGCGATTGCGATCCGTACGGCAGTGATCAAGGATGGCGAACTGCATGTGCAGGCCGGTGGCGGCATTGTGGCTGACTCGGTGCCGGCCCTGGAATGGGAAGAAACCCTGAACAAGCGCCGGGCGATGTTCCGGGCGGTGGCGTTGGCGGAGCAGACCCCGCAGGACTAAAGCCAAATGTAGATCAAACTGTGGGAGGGGCGGTGCGACGATTCGACTTGCTCCCGATAGCGGTCTTTCAGGTCATGATGCACTGGCTGACACATTGCTATCGGGGGCAAGTCGAATCGTCGCACCGCCCCTCCCACATTAGACCTTCATTGTGCTGTCGTTAGAAATCCAGGCTCACCCCGACACTGACCCCTTGCTGGGTCAGGTTGTCGTCCTTCCTCAGGTTATACGCCGCCCGCAACGCCAGCTCCTGCGTCAGCTTGTGGCTGACACCCAGGCTCAAGCGATCCGAATTGCTGCGCGGCGTGTACCCGTCCAGCTTGAAGTCGATCCCCTGCACGCTGTTGAGCGCGATGTTGACCTTCTGCGTGTCGTTCTCGAACTCATGCTCATGAACCACTTCCCCAAACACCTGGGTCTGCGGGGTGATGCGGTAGCTGCCTTGCAAGCCGACGCCAAGGCGCTTGGAGTCGCGCTGCTGGTCATCAAAGGTCAGGGCGGTGGAGCGGCTGTCTTTCTCCGAGTAGCCGTTCACTTCAACGCGCGCGTAGTCGGCGCTGATGAAGGGCGACAGGTGCCAGTCGCTGCCGGGCGCAGCGATGTCGTAGCCCACGCGGCCGCTCAAGGCCCAGAGCCAGCCATCGGTGTCACCTTTCTCCGACCCTTCGCTGACGCCCAGGGCGAACTTGCGCTTGAGGTTGTCGAAGTCCAGTTTGCCGCCGGTCAACGCCGCATCGGCCCACCAGTGATTGTGCTGATACTGGGCAAACGCGGTGCCCATGTAGCTGTTGAGCTTGTAATCCGAATCGCTGGCGCCGGCTTCCAGTGTCTGGCGGTACAGGCCTGCGGCGACACCTACGCGCCAGGCTTCGTTGAGTCGGTAGCTGCCGCCGATATTGAGGTTATAACCGCTGCCATCGCCGCTTGCCGAGCTGTTCTGGTCGTCGAAATCCAGCCGTTGGCCACCGGCTGCCACGATCGCTCGCCATTGGCCGACGGCTTGCCAGTGGCCGGTGTCTGCCTGCCATTGATTGCGCAACTCATCCTGATGAGCGCGCAATGTGCCCTGGGCCATTTCCGGCAGCAGCGTGATTTCCCACGGCGCGGCGAGCAGCGAATAGGCGTAGTCGGCGATCAGCTGTTGCCCGGCTATGGTCGGGTGGACCGAGTCGTTATAGATCAGCTTGGTCGGGTCCGGGTTGGTGCCACCGATGCCGTATACCGGATTGGCGGTGCAACTGTTGCCACTGAAGCAGGTGCCCGTGAGGTTTTGCCCGGTGGCGAGGCCGAAGCGGGCCGGATTGGCGAAGGCTTCATTCAACAACAATGGAATGTTCAGAGGGATGACCTGCGCATCGATCTGCGACAGGCGCTGTACCAGGGACTGGTTGAAAACAGCGCTCAGGGCCGACGTCGCTGCCTGCTGCGGCGTGCCGTTGACGGCCGGCGTCAGGCCGATGTCGGGCAACATCCATACCATGATGTAACGCGCACCGGCTTGTTGCAGGGCTTGGGCACTGTCGGCCAATCGCCCGCCGGCGGCGACCGCTTGAGCGGGGCTGAGTACGCGACCCTGGAGGAAATCATTGCCTCCACCGGACAGAAAGTACAGCGCATTCGGATCGGCCAGCCCGCCGTTTGCCGGCAGGTAACCCTGTCGACTGCGCAGCACCGTGCCGCCCCCGGCATTGCCGGGTGGGATCGCAGCGTTGGAGACGTTGGTGATGGAGTCGAGGATATTGTCGGTACGGTAGCCGCCGACCGCCCAGTTGTTTCCGTCCGGCAAGCCCTGGATCGCGCGCACCGGTGAGGTGGAGGCATTCAGGTCGCTTGGCGCTACACCCAGCTTCGCGCCGAGCAGCGTCGAAGAAACCAGACCATAGTCTCCCTGGAACGTCGGCCCGGTACGGTTGGTGAAGCGCAGGGTCGATCCGGCACTGCCGTCGGGAAACTGGCCGGCATCGGCCAGGCTGTCACCGAATACAACCATCGTTGAATAGGGTGACGATGCTGCATGAGCCTGTGCACAAGCCAGGGAAAGCAAGCCGGCGGCCAGGGGCGCGAAGAACGGAGTTCTGAGCATGGAAAATTCCATTGAGTTGTTTTTGTGTCGGAACCGAAACACTAGCAAAGTATCGAGCGTTTTCTATAGCGCAAAACCGAATTTTGCTGTGGGCATCGCCTTGAGCGCAGCCCGTATTTGCGGCGCCATATTGCACCGTTGGCGAGGCTACGTTACTGTGCCTGGACGTATGAATGAGACCCTCCCCGTGTTGATCATCAGCAGACTCTTGATGCGAGTAGTCAAGGCACACGCCCGTTGGCGTTGGCGCGCCTGACATTTTTCTCTGCCGGCCTGGCCGGACCTGTACCGATTTGCCTTCTTCACCCTGTTTGACGCCCCTTGCCACTCACCCGGCAACCGGAACGTGCGTCTGGCAGCGGGCCAAACGCTTTGAAGGCGGTCATTTGAAATCAGTGAATTCAAGAGGTTTGAACCCACATGTTGCTGATGATTGATAACTACGATTCCTTTACCTACAACGTTGTGCAGTACCTGGGCGAGCTGGGTGCCGAGGTCAAGGTGGTGCGCAACGACGAGCTGACAGTCGCCCAGATTGCCGCGCTGAACCCTGAGCGCATCGTGGTATCGCCCGGCCCGTGCACGCCGACCGAAGCGGGCATCTCCCTGGAAACCATCCAGTATTTCGCCGGCAAGCTGCCGATTCTGGGCGTGTGCCTGGGGCACCAGTCCATTGGCCAGGCCTTTGGCGGTGATGTGGTGCGCGCGCGCCAGGTGATGCACGGCAAGACCAGCCCGGTATTTCACAGGGATCTGGGAGTATTCCAGGCCCTGAACAATCCGGTGACCGTGACCCGTTACCATTCCCTGGTGGTCAAGCGCGAAACCCTGCCCGAGTGCCTGGAACTGACGGCCTGGACCCAGCTGGAGGACGGCTCGGTCGACGAGATCATGGGGTTGCGCCACAAGACATTGAATATCGAAGGGGTGCAGTTTCACCCTGAATCGATCCTGACCGAGCAGGGCTACGAGCTGTTCGCCAATTTTCTCAAGCAGAGCGGCGGCACGCGCTAAGGACTTTCCATGGATATCAAGACTGCCCTGGGTCGTATCGTCGGCCACCTGGACCTGAGCACCGCTGAAATGAGCGATGTGATGCGCGAGATCATGACCGGTCAGTGCTCCGACGCACAGATCGGTGCCTTTATGATGGCCATGCGCATGAAGAGCGAAAGCATCGACGAAATCGTTGGCGCCGTGTCGGTGATGCGTGAACTGGCGGACAAGGTCGAACTCAAGACCCTCGACGGCGTGGTCGATGTGGTTGGCACCGGCGGCGACGGTGCGAACATCTTCAACGTATCGACGGCATCCTCGTTCGTGGTCGCGGCAGCGGGTTGCACCGTGGCCAAGCACGGCAACCGCGCGGTGTCCGGCAAAAGTGGCAGCGCCGACCTGCTGGAAGCAGCCGGTATCTACCTGAACCTGACGCCGATCCAGGTGGCGCGCTGCATCGACAGCGTCGGCATTGGCTTCATGTTTGCCCAGTCCCACCACGGCGCGATGAAACACGCCGCCGGCCCGCGCAAGGACCTCGGCCTGCGTACCCTGTTCAATATGCTCGGCCCGCTTACGAATCCGGCCGGTGTGAAACATCAGGTCGTCGGTGTCTTCAGCCAGGCGTTGTGCCGGCCGTTGGCTGAAGTGCTGCAGCGCCTGGGCAGCAAGCATGTGCTGGTGGTGCACTCCAAAGATGGCCTGGATGAATTCAGCCTGGCCGCACCGACCTTCGTGGCAGAGTTGAAGAACGACCAGGTCACTGAATACTGGGTCGAGCCTGAGGACCTGGGCATGAAGAGCCAGAGCCTGCACGGCCTGGCGGTGGAAAGCCCGGCGGCGTCGCTGGAATTGATTCGCGATGCATTGGGGCGACGCAAGACTGAGAACGGTCAAAAAGCCGCGGAAATGATTGTGCTCAATGCTGGCGCGGCACTTTACGCAGCGGACCATGCCTATAGTCTTAAGGAAGGTGTGGCCTTGGCCCACGATGCACTGCACACCGGTCTGGCTCGCGAGAAACTCGAAGAACTCGGAGCATTCACCGCCGTATTCAAGATGGAGAATGAAGCATGAGTGTTCCGACCGTTCTGGAAAAAATCCTGGCGCGCAAGGCTCAAGAAGTTGCCGAGCGCCGTGCCCGTGTGAGTCTGGCTGAATTGGAAACCCAAGCAAAGGCTGCCGATGCACCGCGCGGCTTTGCCAATGCCTTGATTGCCCAGGCCAAGCTCAAGCAGCCGGCTGTGATCGCTGAGATCAAGAAGGCATCCCCGAGCAAAGGCGTTATCCGCGAGCACTTCGTGCCACATGAAATCGCCGTCAGTTATGAAAAGGGTGGGGCGACATGCCTGTCCGTACTGACCGATATCGATTACTTCCAGGGTTCAGACTTATTCCTGCAGCAGGCACGCGCCGCGTGCAAGTTGCCGGTGATCCGCAAGGACTTCATGGTTGATCCCTACCAGATCGTCGAAGCCCGCGCTTTGGGTGCCGACTGTGTGCTGCTGATCGTTTCCGCCCTGGATGACGTGAAGATGGCCGAGCTGGCGGCTGTGGCCAAGGGTGTCGGCCTGGATGTATTGGTCGAAGTGCACGACGGTGATGAGCTGGAACGCGCACTCAACATCCTCGACACCCCGCTGGTGGGGGTCAATAACCGTAACCTGCATACCTTCGACGTCAGTCTGGAAACTACCCTCGATCTGCTGCCGCGTATCCCGCGTGATCGCCTGGTGATCACAGAGAGCGGCATCGTCAACCGCGCCGATGTGGAGCTGATGGAAATCAGCGAAGTGTATTCGTTCCTGGTCGGCGAGACGTTCATGCGCGCTGAGAACCCAGGGGCCGAACTGCAGCGTCTGTTCTTCCCGGAGCGTGGCGTGTCGGTCAGCGGTTCGACCCTGGATTGATTCCAGCGCAGTCGGTATGTTTTTGACATGCAGTAAAAGTGTGGGAGGGGGCTTGTTCCCGATAGCGGTGGTTCAGTTGGCTGATTCGCAGCTGATGCACCGCTATCGGGGGCAAGCCCCCTCCCACATTGGTCTTGTGCTCCTTCAGGTAGGTAAATGTTGATGACCAAGCCGGTTTCAATGACTGTAGAAGCAGGGCTTGCAGCCGAACAAGCGCTGCTGGCCGCCGTTTGTGCGGGAGAGCAGGCATTCGGACTGTTGTTCTGGCAACCCAGCGACCAAGCGTTGGTCATGCCGCGCCGTTTGAGCCGATTACCGGCCTTTGAGGCCGCCAGCCAAGTCTCGGCAGACGCCGGTTGGCCGGTGTTGTTGCGCGAAACCGGCGGTGAGCCGGTACCGCAGTCCGCCGCTACGGTCAATATCGCCCTGGTCTACGCGCCCCCGCACAGTGAAGGTGATCAAGGGCGCATCGAAACCGGCTACCAACGGTTGTGCCAGCCGATTTGTGATGTGTTGATCGAGTTGGGCGGCGACGCATCCGTTGGCGAAATCGACGGCGCGTTCTGCGACGGTCGTTACAACGTCAATCTCAACGGCCGAAAAATGGTCGGCACGGCCCAGCGTTGGCGGCAGAGCGGTGGCCGCCCGGTGGGCTTGGTGCACGGTGCTTTATTGCTGGACAACGATCGCGATGAGTTGATCATGGCGGTCAATCGTTTCAATGAAGCCTGTGGCCTGGAGCAGCGGGTGCGGGCCGAGAGTCATATCGCACTGCACGAGGTCTTCACCGCGCCGGACGCGATCACCCGGCTCGACACCTTGTACCGTCAGATGTTGGCGGGCTTGCTGCCCGGTTAACGGGTTCCGAACACCACCATCGTCTTGCCTTTGACGTGCACCAGGTTGCGCTCTTCCAGATCCTTGAGCACGCGCCCCACCATTTCCCGCGAACAGCCCACGATGCGCCCGATTTCCTGGCGTGTGACTTTGATCTGCATTCCATCGGGGTGGGTCATGGCGTCAGGTTGCTTGCACAGCTCCAGCAGGCAGCGAGCGACACGTCCGGTCACATCGAAGAATGCCAGGTCGCCGACCTTGCGCGTGGTATCCCGCAGGCGTTGGGCAATCTGCCCGCTCAAGGCATACAGAATGCCCGGATCCTGTTGGGCCAGTTCGCGAAATTTCGTGTAGCTGATCTCGGCCACTTCGCATTCCACCTTGGTGCGCACCCAGGCGCTGCGCTGCTGCTCCTTGCCCGCCTGCTCGAACAGTCCCAGTTCGCCAAAGAAATCCCCGGTGTTGAGGTAGGCAATGATCATCTCGCGACCGTCTTCGTCCTCGATCAGGATAGTGACCGAGCCCTTGATAATGAAGAACAGTGTTTCGGAGCGCTCGCCCGCGCAGATGATGTTGTGCTTGGCCGGATGACGCCGGCGCTGGCAATGCATCAGCAGCTTGTCGAGGTTCTTGATCTTGGGTGTGGGAGTAAGAGCAACCATGGTTGTATCCCGAAAGACTGCGCGATGGGGTTGGATTTGTTTTTATCAGCGATGCTGGCATTGATGCACGCTGTACAAAGGATGGCAATGCGCCATTGATTTGGCGCCAGCTTACCAGACACATTCTGACTCGATTAACGTATTTCACCGGCAAACGCGGTTATTGATCATTTTCATGCAGCGCACGGCCGTCCTGAGGCCCTGTGCTAAGCTGGCGACCCTTTTTTAGCAGTGGAGTCTGGGCGATGAAGGCACGCATCCAATGGGCGGGCGAAGCCATGTTCCTCGGTGAGTCGGGCAGCGGCCATGTGGTGGTCATGGACGGCCCGCCGGAAGCCGGTGGCCGCAACCTGGGTGTACGCCCGATGGAAATGCTGCTGCTGGGTGTCGGCGGTTGCAGCAATTTCGACGTGGTGAGTATCCTGAAAAAATCCCGTCAAGCCGTGGAAAGCTGCGAAGCCTTTCTGGAGGCCGAGCGCGCCACTGAAGATCCCAAGGTGTTTACCAGGATCCATATGCATTTTGTGGTCAAGGGTCGGGCGCTGAAGGAGGCGCAGGTCAAGCGTGCCATCGAGCTGTCGGCAGAGAAGTACTGTTCGGCCTCGATCATGCTCGGCGCGGCCGGTGTAGCCATCACCCATGATTACGAAATTATCGAGTTGGGTTGATCGTCGATCGACGGGCAAAAAGAAGGGCGCTTTGATAGCGCCCTTTTTTCTGGATCAGATGAGCGTTCCCAGGCTCTGTGTGGGAACGATCTTCATGCTTCACATTCTGTAGGTGCTTTTGGTCATGACCTTGGCCAGCATGCTCATGCCGAACCTCACTGGCGCAGGGAAGCGAAAGCCGCCGGCATCCAGCGCGCTTTCTGCGTGATGCTCTTCGTCGATGCGCATCTGCTCGAGAATGGCTCGGGATTTTTCGTCCTCCGCCGGCAGTTGTTCAAGGTGTTCGTCCAGGTGCTTGCACACCTGATGCTCAGTGGCCGCGACAAAACCCAGGCTGACCTTGTCACTGATCAGGCCGGCAGCGGCGCCAATCCCGAACGACAAGCCATAAAACAGTGGGTTCAGCACGCTGGGATGACTGCCCAACTGGCGAATGCGTTGTTCGCACCAGGCCAGGTGGTCGATCTCTTCCTCGGCCGCATGCTCCATCGCTGCGCGTATCTGCGGCAATTTGGCGGTCAGGGCCTGGCCCTGATACAACGCCTGGGCACAGACTTCGCCGGTATGGTTGATACGCATCAGGCCGGCCACGTGGCGGGTCTCGCTCTCGCTCATCTGTGCGTCCGGCTGCACGATGGCGGGTGACGGGCGGTACGGTTGGCCGCTGAATGGCAGCAGCGTACGCATGGCCATGTCGGCTTGCAGCAACAGACGGTCAATCGGCGAGTAGTGACGTTGGGTAGTCATGCTGACCTCCGGAAAGAATCTCGGCGGCCAGTTTACCGCAAGAGAGGACGGCGTGTTTGCGCTGAGTCAATTTGCCCCGGTGCACTCAGCCCGGCGGCCAGTTCATCTGGCGCTGACCCAGCACGTGCATATGAATGTGGTACACGGTTTGCCCGCCGTCTTCGTTGCAGTTCATCACCACGCGAAAGCCTTTCTCGCAGCCTTGCTCCACCGCCAGGCGTTGGGCGGTGAACAGAATATGGCCAGCCAGGGCTTTATCGTCCTCGGTCAGGTCGTTGAGGGTGCGAATGGGCTTTTTCGGGATGACCAGAAAATGCACCGGCGCCTGCGGGGCGATATCGTGAAAAGCCAGTATCTGGTCATCTTCATAGATGATGTTCGCAGGTATTTCTCGATTGATGATCTTGGTGAACAGAGTATCCACAGCTGTTTCTCCATGGTGAACGAGAGGGTGAGTGTACTGGGGTGCTCAACGCGGGCAATAGGCTTTATTGATCGCACCGGCAATTTTTCGGGTAAGCCAGCGTGGGCTAAAGCGCGGGCTGAAGGCGAGCCAGCGATTGCGACGCCCCGGAATGATGATCGCCTTGTTCTTCTCCAGCGCACGCACGGTGAAGAGCGCGACTTCTTCTGGGCTCATCAACTGCTGGCTGCGGTCGAGTTTTGCAGTGTCCATTTGCGCGGTGCCGAAGAAAGCGGTGCGCGTGGGCCCTGGGCAGAGCACCGAAACCTTGATGCCACAAGTCTTGAGCTCCTCGCGCAGGCCTTCGGAAAAATGCAGTACATAGGCTTTGCTCGCGTAGTAACTGCTCATCCACGGGCCCGGCTGGAAGGCGGCAATCGAGGCGACGTTGAGAATCTGCCCGCCGCCATGCAGCGCCATGGCATTGCCCAAGGCGTGACACATGCGGGTCAGGGCGAGAATGTTGACTTCGATCAGGTCCTGCTCGGTCATCCAGTCCTGGGCCAGGAACGGCCCACTGGTGCCGATACCGGCGCAGTTGACCAGCAGGTCGATCTGTCGCTCACCCTCTTCGAGTTCCAGCAAAAAGCCCGACAACCGCAGCGGCTCGCCCAGGTCACAGGCACGGAACAGCACCTCGACGCCGAAACGTTGAGTCAGTTCGGTTGCAATGCTTTCCAACTGATCACGCTGGCGGGCCACCAGAATCAAGCTGCGGCCACGTCGAGCCAGGGCCTCGGCCAAGGCCAGGCCGATGCCGCTGGAGGCACCGGTGATCAGAGCGTAACGGGTCATGCCTTTCTCCATCGCAACGCCGCCGGGCCTGTGACACAGGCATCACAGGCGGCGGGCGTTTCTTCACTGTTCTGGAGAGTCTACAGGTTCGGCCGCGTCGTCAGCACTTTGCGCTGCTTCTTCCTCATCGATGACGCTTTGGTCGGCATCTTCATCGGTGGTGATGGAGCTGTTTTCATAGCCGCTGCCCATGTTGGCTTCCAGTTGATCCAGGTAGCCGTTCATGCCCAGGGTTACCACCACGATGAGCATCAATGGGATGAACGCCAGCCACAACGACGCGAGGATTTTAACCGCGGTGGAGTTGCGCGGTGGAGGTGCACCGTACTGGTTGGCGCCGGTGTTGCCCGGCAGTACCAGCAGCAGCAGAGGGAAAACACTGTTCACCAGCGGAACCAGGTTCAGCAGGTACAGCCAGCCAGACCAGCCCAGGTCGTGCAGGCGCTGCACGCCGATCTGCACGCTGACGACCACGAGTGCGACAAACAGCGCGAAGCCCAGCAACGAGCCGAGAATGATCGCGACCGTCGGCGAAGCAGTGGCCACGGCGAAACCCACGGTACTGATGATCCCGCCAGCTACCAGCATCGCGACGGTCAGTGCGAGCGTCCAGGCGAGATAGCGCAGGCGGCCGATACGCCCGTGGATAGTGAAGACCTTGAGCGTGGAGTACTCCGGCAAGTCATCGCCGACGGCGGCGCGTGGTGGTGCATAAGGCGATGCAGCGGAGTTTGAATAGTCCGAGGCAGAGGAGCCTGTTTCGTGGGTTTCGGCAAGGTTGAACGCTACGGGTTGTTCGGCTTCGATGCGCGCGTCGACCCCTGCGTTTTTCAACGCGGTGAGGTAGGTTTCGGCGTCCGGACGCGAGAGGTCGCGTTTGAGCGCGACCGGGCGGCCGGTGAAGAGTTTCTCAATGGCTTCGACGTCGCTCTTGAACAGCTCGGCCAGGTTCAGCTTGGCCGTGGTGCTTTCGACACCCGGGAGCAAGGTTCCATCAAACACGATCTTGAAACGGTTGTCGCTCATGCGGGCATCCTTGGCACTTGTTTCAGGGAGGTTGTGCAGGCCGGCTCACTTGGCAGGCCTGACATCTGGGTCAACGTGGCCAGCGCAATTGTGCTGCGTTTTCGCGTGCCTGGCGGTATTGCGCGCCCAGGCGTGCGACGAGTTCATCCACGCCGGGTAAATCATTGATCTCACCGACGCCTTGGCCGGCAGACCATACAGTCTTCCATGCTTTGGCCTCATCGCTCAACGGTTTGAGCTTGGAGCCGAAGTTGACCTCACCTTTTCCTTGAAGGGCAGCGAGATCAAAGCCGGCATTTTCCAGGCTCTGGCGCATGAAGCTTGCAGGCACGCCGGAAACAGCCGGAGTGTGCACGATGTCGGCGGCGCGCGCTGTGAGCAGCATCTCTTTATACGCATCCGGTGCATGGCTTTCGGTGGTACCGATAAAGCGTGTGCCGAGATACGCCAGGTCCGCGCCGAGCAGTTGCGCGGCGAGAATTTCCCGACCGTGGTTGAGACAGCCGGCGAGCAGCAGGGTTTTGTCGAAGAACTGGCGTATCTCGGCAATCAGCGCAAAGGGACTCCAGGTGCCGGCGTGACCCCCTGCGCCGGCGGCGACCGCGATCAACCCATCGACGCCCGCTTCAGCGGCTTTTTCGGCATGACGACGGGTGGTTACATCGTGAAACACCAGGCCGCCGTAGCTATGCACGGCATCGACCAACTCCTTCACGGCACCTAGGCTGGTGATGACGATGGGCACTTTGTGCTCGACGCAGATGGCCAGGTCGGCTTCCAGTCGTGGGTTGCTGTTGTGCACGATCAGGTTGACGGCATAAGGGGCGGGATTATCCAACTGCGCCAGGCCTGCTTCGATTTCCTCCAGCCAGGCCTTGAAGCCGCTGCTTTCGCGCTGGTTGAGTGCCGGGAAGCTGCCGACCACCCCGTTGCGGCAGCAGGCCAGCACCAGTTGCGGGTTGGAGATCAGGAACATTGGCGCAGCCACCACGGGCAGGCGCAGACGTTGTTCAAGCAGGGCGGGCAGCGACATTGAAGGTTCCCCCGAGTAATTGAAGTTAAAACGGTTTGACCACGACCAGAATTACGATTGCCAGCAATATCAGAACCGGTACTTCATTGAACCAGCGATAAAAGACATGGCTGCGGCTGTTCTCGCCACGGGCGAAGCGTTTTACCTGCGCACCGCACATGTGGTGGTAACCGATCAGCAGAACCACCAGAGTGAGCTTGGCGTGAATCCACGCGCCTGATTGGAACATGCCGGGGTTGAGTATCAGCAACCAGATGCCGAAGACCAGTGTGGCAACCATCGCCGGGCCCATAATGCCGCGGTACAGCTTGCGCTCCATGACACTGAAGCGCTCCTTGCTGACGGTGTCTTCGCTTTGGGCGTGGTAGACAAACAGGCGTGGCAGGTAGAACAGCCCGGCAAACCAGCAGACGATGCTGACGATATGGAAGGCTTTGACCCATAAATAAAGCATTTTTAGTTATTCCCAGGTTCACGGTAGCGAAGATAGTAGTAGCTCAGGCGCCCGTACGTCACGTTGGCGGTTGTCGCAGGACGATGCGGCCCCTATTATCGACGGCTTTCCAGTGGGTTCGTTGAGGGCAGGTTTATGGTCAAGGTCGGTATCGTCGGCGGCACGGGTTACACCGGTGTCGAATTGCTGCGTCTGTTGGCTCAGCATCCGCAGGCTGAGGTGGTGGTCATCACTTCACGCTCCGAAGCGGGCCTGGCCGTGGCCGATATGTACCCGAACCTGCGAGGCCATTACGACGGCCTGGCCTTCAGCGTGCCGGACATCAAGACCTTGGGTGCCTGTGATGTGGTGTTCTTCGCCACGCCTCACGGGGTGGCGCACGCACTGGCCGGTGAACTGCTGGCGGCGGGCACCAAGGTGATCGATCTGTCCGCGGACTTCCGCCTGCAGGATGCCGATGAGTGGGCCAAATGGTACGGCCAGCCTCACGGCGCGCCAGAGTTGCTGGAAGAAGCGGTGTACGGCTTGCCGGAAGTCAATCGTGAGCAGATCAGGCAGGCACGCCTGATTGCGGTGCCAGGTTGCTATCCGACGGCGACTCAGTTGGGTTTCCTGCCGTTGCTGGAAGCAGGCCTGGCGGACCCCTCGCGTTTGATCGCGGACTGCAAGTCGGGTGTCAGCGGTGCCGGTCGTGGTGCCGCGGTAGGTTCGCTGTATTCCGAGACGGCGGAGAGCATGAAGGCCTATGCGGTCAAAGGGCATCGTCATTTGCCTGAGATCCGTCAGGGGCTGCGCCGCGCTGCGGGTAAGGACGTGGGCCTGACCTTCGTCCCGCACCTGACGCCGATGATCCGTGGGATTCACTCCACGTTGTACGCAACGGTTGTCGACCGTTCGGTGGATCTGCAGGCATTGTTCGAAAAGCGTTATGCCAATGAGCCGTTCGTCGACGTGATGCCAGCAGGCAGCCATCCGGAAACTCGTAGCGTGCGGGGTGCCAACGTCTGCCGGATCGCGGTGCATCGCCCGCAGGATGGCGACCTGGTCGTGGTGCTGTCGGTGATCGATAACCTGGTCAAGGGCGCCTCGGGCCAGGCGGTGCAGAATATGAACATTCTGTTTGGCCTGGATGAGCAGCTCGGCCTGTCCCACGCAGGTATGCTGCCTTAAAAGCAGCTGCAAGCTTCAAGTTGTCAGCGGCAAGCTTGTAGCTAAAGGCTTGAAGCTTGCCGCTGCCCCGCATAATAGTTGACCGCTTTTCTAGGAGAAGCGGATAATGCTCGCCATTACGCATATGACGGCGCTACGCCGGGAGATTATCAGCATGAGCGTTGAATCCTTCACCCCCACGGCTTTGCAATTCACCCACGGTGCTGCGCACAAGGTGAAGAGCCTGGTCGATGAAGAGGGTAATGATCGCTTGAAGCTGCGCGTATTCGTTACGGGCGGCGGTTGTTCAGGGTTTCAGTACGGTTTTACCTTCGATGAAGATGTGGCCGATGATGACACCATCGTTGAGCGCGAGGGCGTGAGCCTGGTGGTGGACCCGATGAGTTTCCAGTACCTGGCGGGTGCTGAAGTGGATTATCAGGAAGGGCTGGAAGGGTCGCGTTTCGTGATCAAGAACCCCAACGCCACGACTACCTGTGGCTGCGGGTCTTCGTTCTCGATCTGACCGAACGCCTGGTCTGCACGATAAAAAAACGCCGCTTGGCTTTGATCGGCCAAGCGGCGTTGTGCTGTCTGGGGATCAGGCGGGGTAGATCGCGCCCAGCACGCGCAGCCCGCGAGCACCGGTGACGCTCGGGCGGTTCGCGGCGATGCCTTCCAGGCAGCAATGGGCCAGCCAGGCGAAGGCCATGGCTTCCACCCAGTCCGGGTCTACGCCATAGCTTGCTGTGCTACTGACCTGGGTGGACGGTAGCAGTGCAGCCAGTCGATTCATCAGCGTCCCGTTATGAGCGCCACCGCCGCAGACCAGCAGGGTTTCGGTCTGGTGTTGAGCGCTTTGCAGGGACTCGACGATGGTCAGGGCGGTCAGCTCCAGCAATGTGGCTTGCACATCCTGAGGAAGAATCGCTGGCTGCCCGTTGAGGTGGTGCTGCAGCCAACCCAGGTTGAAAACTTCTCGTCCGGTACTCTTCGGGCCTTTGGTCGCGAAAAATGGATCGCCGAGCAGCGTGTTGAGTAACTGCGGCTGAACCTTGCCGCTGGCTGCCCATTGCCCGTCACGATCAAAGTGCTCGCCTCGTTCATGGTTAATCCATGCGTCCAGCAAGACATTACCCGGGCCGCAGTCAAAGCCGGATACAGGGTTGCCGGTTTCTATCAGGCTCAGATTGCTGAAACCGCCGACATTCAACACGGCACGCTTGCCAGTACGTTCACCGAACAGCGCCTCGTGAAAAGCGGGTACCAAAGGCGCGCCCTGGCCGCCTGCGGCTACGTCGCGGCTGCGGAAGTCGCTGACCACAGTGATGCCCGTCAGCTCGGCGAGCAGTGCCGGATTGCCGATCTGTACCGTAAAGCCCCGGGCGGGCTCATGGCGGATGGTCTGCCCATGGCTGCCAATCGCACGGATATCGTGGGGGGTGAGGTTTTGCTGATCCAGCAAGGCGTGGATGCCTTGAGCGGCGAGCGTCACCCAGGACTGCTGGGCGATTGCCGAGCGGGCTATCTCATCCGGGCCGCTGGCGCACAGGCCAAGCAGCTCGGCGCCTAGGGTGGCAGGCATAGGAATGTAGTGGGTGGCAATCAAAATGGGCGCCGAATCCTGTTCGATGAGGGCGATATCCAGGCCATCGAGGCTGGTCCCGGACATCACACCTATATAGCGCGGCATACCTTAACGCTTCGCCGAAGCCAGCAGGGTCGAGCGTTCCTGATCCATGCGGGCCATCAGTGGTTGGCTTTGCTGCATGAAGCGCGCGCGCTCTGCCTTGGCGATCGGGTCGGCCATTGGCAGCTTCTGGCCCAGCGGATCAACGTGTACACCGTTGACCTGGAACTCATAGTGCAAGTGCGGCCCGGTGGACAGGCCAGTCGTGCCGATATAACCGATCACTTGGCCCTGCTTCACGTTTCCACCGGTTTTCACGCCCTTGGCGAACCCTTGCATGTGCCCATACAGCGTGCGGTAGGTATTGCCGTGCTGAATGATCACCGTATTACCGTAACCACCGCGACGCCCGGCCAACAGAACCTTGCCGTCGCCGGCTGCCTTGATTGGCGTGCCACGCGGAGCGGCATAGTCGACACCTTTGTGGGCGCGAATTTTGTTCAGAATTGGATGCTTGCGACCCATCGAGAAACGCGAGCTAATACGAGCGAAGTCCACCGGTGTGCGGATGAACGCCTTGCGCATGCTATTGCCGTCAGCCGTGTAGTAGCTGCTGTTGCCCTGTTTGTTGGTGTAGCGCACTGCGGTGTAAGTCTTGCCACGGTTTGTGAAGCGCGCAGAGAGAATGTTGCCGGTGCCGACTACTTTGCCATTGGCAACTTTCTGCTCGTAGATCACATCGAATTCGTCACCCTGGCGTATGTCCTGGGCGAAGTCGATGTCGTAGCCAAACACGCTGGCCATGTCCATGGTCATGCTGTGGGACAGGCCCGCACGGGCGGCGGATTGCGACAGCGAGCTATTGATTACGCCATGTACGTAGGCGGAGCGCATGACCGGCTTGGTGGTGATGCGATTGAAGGCAAACCCTTTGGCGCCCTTGCTCAGGCTGATGCTTTCCAGGTCGCTGATAGTGGTGTGCAGGTTATTCAGTTGGCCGTCGGGCGTCAGTTCGAATTCAAGCTTCTGGCCATGTTTGAGCTGGGTGAATTGCCTGGCTTGCTTATCGGTGGCGAGGACGTCATTGACAGTGGCGGCAGGCAAACCGACCTTTTCGAACAGTGTTGACAGTGTGTCACCTTTGCTCACGATCACTTCGCGATGCTGAGCGTTCTTGGTCGCGACGGTCGCGGGCTTGTCCTGAGCGGCGTTCTGAGTCTCTTCCGGAGTGTTTTCAATCTGCGCGAACGGAGACTCGGAAGGGGTACTTGTGGCTTGTTGCGCGTCGGAAGCGTCTTGATCTTGTGTCAGTTGCTCAACGGGGCTTTCCAGGTCAAGGCTTAGGGATGTTCGTTTGGCTTCTACGTCACTGGAAGGGAATACCAGGAGTGCCAGGCTGAGAAGGGCGGCGATACCACTTGCGGCGAGCAGGTGGGTCTTCGGGTAAAGCGGTGGCGCTTTAGACGGTTCAGTGGTCATAAGTATTTTGACTTTGAAGATGAAATGGAAAAGATGAATGACATGATGAAGATGAAATAACTGTATAAAATATAACCAAATCATCTGTGGCGCAAGCTCGCGAACGCTGGGCTTGCTCAATGGTGTCCGTGCGCAGGGCAAAACTTGTAATTAGTCCCTGATCTTGTATGGTTGGTTCCCTTTTGAATCTGAGCCTTGCGGGTCTGTTATGAAGTCGGTTGAAGAGCAGCTAGCGCTGATAAAACGTGGTGCGGAAGAACTGTTGGTCGAGGCCGAGCTGATAGAAAAGCTCAAGCGTGGCCAGCCCCTGCGTATCAAGGCAGGCTTTGACCCTACCGCGCCGGACCTGCACCTTGGTCACACCGTGCTTATTAATAAGCTGCGTCAGTTCCAAGAGCTGGGGCATCAGGTCATATTCCTTATCGGTGACTTCACCGGGATGATCGGCGACCCGAGCGGCAAGAGCGCAACGCGCCCGCCGCTGACACGCGAGCAGGTTCTCGACAATGCCGAAACCTACAAGACTCAGGTGTTCAAAATCCTTGATCCTGCCAAAACCGAGGTGGCCTTCAACTCCACTTGGATGGACCAGATGGGGCCGGCTGATTTCATTCGCCTGACGTCGCAGTACACCGTCGCGCGCATGCTTGAACGTGATGACTTCGACAAGCGCTACTCCACCAATCAGCCGATTGCGATCCATGAGTTTCTTTACCCGTTGGTTCAGGGGTATGACTCGGTGGCTTTGCGTGCGGATGTTGAGCTGGGCGGGACGGATCAGAAGTTCAACCTGCTGATGGGGCGTGAGCTGCAGCGTGCATATGGTCAGGAAGCGCAGTGCATTTTGACCATGCCGTTGCTGGAGGGGTTGGACGGCGTCAAGAAGATGTCCAAGTCGCTGGGTAACTATGTGGGTATCCAGGAAGCGCCGGGCGTGATGTACGGCAAGCTGGTTTCCATTCCGGATTCGTTGATGTGGCGTTACTTCGAATTGTTGAGCTTTCGCTCAATGGATGAGATCAATGCGTTGCGTGCTGATGTGGAAGCGGGTGCCAACCCGCGTGATGTGAAGATCAAGCTGGCCGAAGAGATCGTGGCACGCTTTCATGGTGAAGAGGCTGCGGCCAACGCTCACCGTGCTGCGGGCAATCGCATGAAGGATGGCGAGTTGCCGGACGACCTGCCGGAGATCGAATTGACTGCGGCTGAGGCGATGCCGATCGCGGCTGTCCTTAATAAGGCGGGGTTGGTGAAGAACTCTGCGGTGGCGCGTGACCTGCTCGGTTCGGGTGGTGTGCGTATAGATGGTGAGGTGGTTGATCGCACCTTTATATACGAGCTGGGCGCTACTCACGTTTGTCAGGCTGGAAAGAAGGCATTTGCGCGTATTACGCTCAAATCCGAATAAGTCTTCGATTAGGGGTTGACGGCGAATTATATCTCTCTATAATTCGCCCCACTTCCGGCGCAGTCGAAACGGAAAACTCCTTGGTAAACAA
>NZ_KZ477995.1 GCF_002837185.1 Pseudomonas fluorescens
AAAGTGTCACCTATGTGAGTGCACTTTTTTGTAACCCATGTGGTTGACCCGTACATGCCCCACCACTCGGCACCTCGCTTAGGCTCGGTGTGCCCGCAATCCGCCATGGATTTGGGGGGCCGCCGCCACGCGCCATCCATGGCGCGGGGCGGCTAAACCGGCATCCCTGCCGGTTTACCCCCCAAATCCATGGCGGATTACGGCCAGCGTGGTTTGACGGGGCGCCTAAGATCAAAAGCAGATCAAGATCAAGATCAAGATCAAGATCAAGAGCGGCTCGCTTCGCATTGTGGTTACCGTAGGGGGCTGCGAACTGCAGTTGTGTAGGTAAATGCGCAGCGATGACGCCTTAAAATGCAAAAAGCCCCGCCATTCTCATGGCGGGGCTTTTGTTTTTTCAGCGTGTCACTCAGTACTGCGGGTCGCCCACATGCAGGATCTTCATGCCATTGGTGCCACCGGTGGTGTGGTAGCTGTCGCCCTTGGTCAGGATGACCCAGTCGCCTTTCTCTACGACGCCGCGTTTGACCAGCTCGTCGATGGCTTTCTGGCTGACTTCGTTCGGTGCCAGCGATGCTGGATCGAAAGGAATGGTGTACACGCCGCGGAACATCGCCGCGCGGGCCTGGGCTTCGCGGTGTGGGGTGAACGCGTAGATCGGCACCGAGGAACGGATGCGCGACATGATCAACGGCGTATAGCCACTTTCGGTCAAGGCGATGATTGCCTTGACGCCCGGGAAGTGGTTGGCGGTGTACATGGCCGCCAGGGCGATGCTCTGGTCGCAGCTTTCGAAAACCTTGCCGATGCGGTGGCTGGAGGTCTTGCTGGTGGGGTGCTTTTCAGCGCCGACGCAGATGCGCGCCATGGCCTGCACGGCCTCCAGTGGGTACGGGCCGGCGGCGCTTTCAGCCGAGAGCATCACGGCGTCGGTGTAGTCGAGCACGGCGTTGGCCACGTCGGACACTTCGGCGCGGGTCGGCATCGGGTTCTGGATCATCGACTCCATCATCTGGGTCGCAACGATCACCGCTTTGTTGTGGCGGCGTGCGTGCAGGATGATTTTCTTCTGGATACCGATCAGCTCGGCGTCGCCGATTTCCACGCCCAGGTCGCCACGGGCGACCATCACGGCGTCCGACGCCTTGATCAGGCCATCGAGGGTTTCGTCATCGGCCACGGCTTCGGCGCGTTCGATCTTCGCCACCAGCCAGGCGGTACCACCGGCTTCGTCGCGTAGTTTACGGGCGTATTCCATGTCGGCGGCGTCGCGCGGGAAGGACACGGCGAGGTAGTCCACTTCCATCTCGGCGGCGAGCTTGATGTCGGCCTTGTCTTTTTCAGTCAGGGCCGGTGCGGTCAAGCCACCGCCGCGACGGTTGATGCCTTTGTGGTCGGACAGCGGGCCGCCGATGATCACGGTGCAATGCAGTTCGGTCGGGGTCGCGGTGTCGACGCGCATGACCACGCGGCCGTCATCGAGCAGCAGTTCGTCGCCGACGCCGCAGTCCTTGACCAGGTCCGGGTAGTCGATGCCGACGATGTCCTGGGTGCCTTCCGTCAGCGGATGGCTGGTGGAGAAGGTGAATTTGTCACCAATCTTCAGCTCGATCCGCTTGTTGGCGAATTTGGCGATACGGATCTTCGGGCCTTGCAGGTCACCCAGCAGCGCCACGAAGCGGCCGTGTTTGGCGGCCAGGTCACGCACCAGCTTGGCGCGAGCCTTGTGCTCGTCCGGGGTGCCGTGGGAGAAGTTCAGACGGGCAACGTCCAAACCAGCCAGAATCAGCTGTTCGAGGACTTCCGGCGAGTTGCTGGCCGGGCCAAGGGTGGCGACGATTTTGGTACGACGGACGGACATGCACAGACTCCTGAGTTCAAGCGCTGGGGAAGGCTACTATGCTCTTTCGTTGTAGTCATTGTTCGTTTGCACTACTTATTGACGATCGGCTTGTTTTTGCTGCGGTTGAAAAGACGAACGCCCTTGAAGATTTTCGACGCGGGGTCGATACACTGCACAAGACAGGAGAACCCCATGCGAATTTTGCTCGTTGCTGCCCTGGCCGTCAGTGTTGTCGGCTGCACCCGCTGGTCAATGGATCACCATTTGAACAACGCTTACCGCGCCTATGGGGTGGGTGATTGTGCGCGGGTCACGCTGGAGTTGTCCCAGGTCGACCGCGAGAGCCGCACCCGCCGTTATGTGCAACCCGAGGTGTCGATGCTGCGCGGGCAGTGCCTGGAACGGCAGAAGCTGTTCGTCGATGCCGCGCAAACCTATCAATTCATCATCAGCCAATACCCGTCCAGCGAGTACGCTTACCGCGCCCGTGCCCGGCTCGATACCCTGCGCCAGTTGGGGCATTACTCCGGCGCAAGTGTGGCGCAACCACAGCCGTCGTCGCTGTAGTGATATTTGGCGTTTGATAACTGGCCTGGTGCCAGTCTTGGGCTATTCTTTGAATGTCTGTTTGTACAACTTTCTATTCAAAAGAATGCAACGTCCGGATTCGGCAGCGGTCTGGTGACAACGGCTCGTTTCGAATCACTGGCTTTATGGGATGGCGACCTCACCATGTTTATCGAACGACGGATCGAACGGCATCAGTTGCCTTATTTCTTGCAGGTGTTCAATCGGCTTACGGACAAGCCAATCGGTTTTCTGGGCGACGTTTCCGAAGCCGGGCTGATGCTGATCAGCCAGTTACCGATGATGATCGGCGCCGACTTCGAGCTGCGCTTGAAGATTCCCGGGCCGCACGGCGAGTTACAGACCGTCGATCTTACCGCGACCTGTCTGTGGAGCCGTGAAGACGTCAACCCGCAGCATTACGACTCAGGGTTCCGCGTGCTCAATGCATGCGAAGAATACGCACAGCTGATCAGCGCCTTGTTGCATTACTTCAGCTTCGATCCGCTACAGGCATCCGTCTGAACAGCAGGTGCTGTCGGCTATGGCGGCTGTGTCCACCGTGGCCGTGCGCTTGCGTTCAGAACACGCCGGCTTTTTTCCAGCGCAGGTAACGCGTCACCAGCGCGGCGCCCAACGCTGACGGCAGGCTATCCAACACTGGCAGCCCATGGGCACCCAGGCGGTCATGCAGCTGGTTGCGCGTGTTGAGGTAGTCAATTGCGCCGCTGTAGGCCAATGCTTCGGGCAGGGTTTGGACCGGGGCCTGGCGCAGTTGATCGAGTACGTCCTCTCGCAAGCTCGCGATCAGCACCCGATGGTGCCGGCCGATGCGCTTGATCGCACTCACCAGTGCTTCATCGTCTTCATCGCGCAGGTTGGTGACCACGATTACCAATGCGCGGCGTTTTTGCCGAGCCAGCAATTGGCTGGCGGCGGCCTCGTAGTCAGCTGTCCTGCGTGTGCTTTGCAAGTCGTAGACCGCATTGAGCAAAACGTTCAACTGACCGCTGCCCTTGGCCGGCGCCAGGTAACGCGGCTGATCGCTGGCAAAGGTACACAACCCTACGGCATCGCCTTGGCGCAGGGCGACGTAACTCAGTAACAGGCAGGCATCCAGCGCGTGGTCGAAGTGGGACAACTCGTCGTCCTGGCTGCGCATGCGCCGGCCGCAATCGAGCATGAACACAATCTGCTGATCACGCTCATCCTCATATTCGCGGGCAATCGGCGTGCGTTGTCGTGCCGTGGCTTTCCAGTCAATCTGACGCAGGCTGTCACCGTCGCGGAACTCGCGTAATTGATGAAACTCCAGGCCCGGTCCACGTCGCTGATGCTGGCGTACACCCAGTTGGCTCAGCCAGTTATCCACCCCCTGCAAGTGCGCACCGGATAACCGCGCGAAGTCCGGGTACACGCGAGTGGCGTCCGGGACTTCTAGCCAGCGCCGCGCCGACCACAACCCCAAGGGGCTGGGCAAATGGATTTCGCAGCGGCTGAAGCTGAAATGCCCACGTCGCACGGGGCGCACGCGATAGCCCAACTCACCACGCTCGCCTGGGCGCAGCGAAATGGATTGCGGCAGGTTATCCACAACCAGCCCGTCGGGCACGTGATCGAACACCTGCACGGTCAGCGGCTGTGGATAGTCGTGTTCCAGTGACAGGCGCACTTCTCCCCAGCGCCCCAATGCGAGGCTACCGGGCAGCGTCCTGTGCACGCGTGCCGAAGGGCGGCGGCGTAACCGTATGGCATCGAGCATCGCCAGCAACAGCAGGGCCAATAGCAGCCCCCAGGCGATTGCGTGCAAGGTATCAGGCACCTTGAACTGCAAAGCCATCGACGCGCCCAGCAGGATACTGAGGGCCAACAGGACACCCAGCCAGGTCAGGAACAGACGGGTCGGTTTCATGCCGGCGCTACTGCCTGGGGGCCGCAATCTGGTCGAGCAACTGCTTGATCACCTGGTCCACCTCCAGGCCATCGATGTCCAGTTCGGGCGCGAGGCGTACGCGGTGACGCAGCACTGCCAGGGCGCATCCCTTGACGTCATCCGGGGTCACGAAGTCGCCGCCGCGCAACAGCGCACGGGCACGGGCGCCGCGAATCAGGGCGATAGAGGCCCGTGGGCCGGCGCCGATAGTCAAGCCTGGCCAACTGCGCGTGGCCCGCGCCAGGCGTACGGCATAGTCGAGCACCTGTTCATCCAGAGGCATGCCGCTGGCGATCTGCTGCATCTGTACCACGTCTACGGCCTGCAGCACGGTACGCAAAGGTTGCACATCGAGCATGTCGGCCCTGGACGAGCGGGTCACTTCGCGCACCATGTCCACTTCCTGTTGGGCGTCGGGATAGTCCATGCGCACCTTGAGCATGAAGCGGTCCAGCTCAGCTTCGGGCAGCGGGTAGGTGCCTTCCTGCTCGATCGGGTTCTGGGTGGCAAGCACCATGAACGGCGCGCCGATGGGTAAGGCCTCGCCCTCCAGGGTGACCTGGCGCTCCTGCATGGCTTCGAGCAGTGCGGCCTGGGTCTTGGCCGGGGCGCGGTTGATCTCGTCGGCCAGCAGCAAGTGGGTGAACAACGGCCCCTTGCGCAGCTTGAACTGTTCGGTCTGCAGGTCGTATACCGCGTGGCCGGTGACATCGCTGGGCATCAGGTCCGGCGTGAACTGGATGCGTGCGAAATCGCCGCCGAAGCAACGGGCCAACGCACGCACCAGCAACGTTTTGCCTAGGCCGGGTACACCTTCTAGCAGCACATGCCCACCTGCAATCAACGCAGTGAGCACGTCATCGATCACCGCGTCCTGGCCAATGACTGCCTTGCGTAATTCAATGCGCAGGGCCTGGGCCTGTTGGCTGGCGTTTTGGATAGTATTTTCTGCGGTCAGGGTTGTGGCCGTTGGAGAGTCGCTCATAGGGCATTCCTGAGTTTTTGCAGGCACGCCACCTGGCGGCTGAAATCGGCGCTGGAGAGCCGTTTCAGCGCAGGTGCGCCGAGTGCCTGGCGGATGATAGGGGAGGGTTGTCGCGTCAGGTGTTCCAGCACCTGGCATTGGTCTGCCGTGTCGAGGTGTTCAAAGCCGGGGTGACGGCGCCGTGCGGTGCGCAGCAGGTCCTGCTGCAAGGCTTGCAGCAAGGCGCCCTGGCCGCTGCGGCGTAGCAGGAAGTCGGCGCTGGCGCGCAAATGCTCCTGTAGCTGTCGACGCGCCTTGGGCGCCGGCGCCAGGATCGGGCCCTGGCGCATGCCGGCGTGCCAGAGTGCCAGGGCAATCAGTGCGACCAGCGCGACGAGGGCCTGGGGGAAGTAACGGACCAGCAGGGTAAGCAGGTTGTCCGCATCGCTATTGAACAGCAGGGTGACGTCGGTGCCCTGGTTCAGGTACCACAGCAACCAGGCGTTGTCGTGTTTGCCGATATCTGGAGTTTTCCACAGGTCGCTGTCGGTGAGCACCGTGACGCGGCCTGACCCGAGGTCAAGTTGCATCAGATGGCTGGACTGGACGCTGTTGGCTGAAAACTGCGCCAGGTGCCTGGGGTCCGTCAGGTTGAAGGCGGTGTCGAAACTGAAATACGCCGGCGCGGTTTCATTGTCGACATACAGTTTGGTGAGGTCCGGCGCGATTTTTTTGCGCGGTGGCGCCGGCTCGTCGAAGTCATCGCTGAAGGTCTGGCGAAGATTGAGACGATCGAGCAGCAGGTCGCCGCTTTTGCCGGTCTCTTCATCCCATATCGCCTCGGCCACCAGCAGCAGGTGCCCCCCGGCTTTTGCCCACGCCAGCAGTTGTTCGACCTGGCGTGGGCTCATGTTGCCACGCTCCCCCAGCAACAGCAGGCTATGGCCCGGGGCGGGCAAGTCCGCAAGCCGCTCAAGCCCGTTGGCATGCGCCACCGTCAAGCCTTGCTGCCCCAGGAAATGCTCGGCCGCCAAATAGGGATTGGCCAGTGCCTCCGGCGACGGGCCGCGGTCCACCACCTCCTCATAAGGAATTGCCTTGTGCCAGGCATACAGGCCGCCCGCTCCCAACAGGCAAGCCAGCAGCGCGGCTATCCACAGTAATGGCCGGTTCATTGGCTGGTCCTGCTACTGAAGAGTGCGCGCCAATCGCTGCACAGCTTTTGCCGGGCGGTATCGGGAGGCAGTCGATGGCCG
Source organism: Pseudomonas fluorescens (assembly GCF_002837185.1). Classification (GTDB taxonomy): domain Bacteria; phylum Pseudomonadota; class Gammaproteobacteria; order Pseudomonadales; family Pseudomonadaceae; genus Aquipseudomonas; species Aquipseudomonas fluorescens_AM. Next base: position 6,564 of record NZ_KZ477995.1, read on the forward strand.
TAGGCGAGGTTTTGCCAGTGATCAGTCAATTCGCGACTGAATGCCAGCAACTGCGGTTGCTGCAAATGATCAATGCGCTCCAGCACCTGGCCCTCGGTGTCGGCACCTTTGAGTGGCAGGTTGAATTCGTGCAGCAGTCGGCTGAGCAGGCCGCGATACAGCAAGCCAAGGGCTTCGCGCGGTTGGGTGGGCCACAGCTGTTCGGCGGCGCTGGCGATATCATCGGGCAACGTCTGGATCCCCACTTCCAGGCCGAACAACTGGGCAGGCGCAGGTTTTGCGGTTTTGGGTTGAGGTCGCCGCCTGCGGCTGACAAACGTGCGCAGCCATTCACGGTAGCGCCACATCACCAGGGCCAGCCCGCCAATCACCACGCTCCATAGCAGTATCTCCAAGCCTTGGGCCAAGTGCTTGAAGGCATCGCTGTTGAAGTTGTCGAGCAATTGCTGGAGCCAGCCAGGTAATTTACCGTCGCCGTGGGTTTTGCGGGCCGTGGCGGGTTTTTCCTCGCCAAAACGATAACGGGTGACGGTTTCCTGATTCTTGAACGGCGGGCTTTCCAGTGATGCTTTGATCGACTGCTTGGCCGCCTGGGTACTGAGTGGCTTCGGATCAGCGGTTTGATCGGCCAGCGCCGATGGGCTCAGTTGCACCAGTGTGAGACCGACGACCAGCAGCAACAGCGGTACGACGCTGCTCAGGCGTTGGCGCAACCGGCGAAATACCAGTTCCAGGTCCCAGGCCTCCAGGGCGGTGCGACGGTTGAGATACAGGCTGAAACCGCAGGCGACGTAGATGGGTTCCCAGAACACCAGCACCAGCGCATAGAAAGCGTTGCTCAGGTGTTCCAGCCATAGCCCCTGCGGGCCTGTCGCCAGTACCAGCCGCTGCCAGTCCCACTCCAGTTCGACCTGTTCCGGGATGAATAGGTAGAACAGCGCCATGCACCCGAACCACAGGCCGATCTCCAAATGCACCCCGATGATCGTCAACCAGCGCGGGGCACCTGCATTGCGCTGTTGCAGTACGCCCAGGCGCTGTTGACGCACTGGCCCATCCAGGCCTTCGAGCTGGCTCACCGGCAGCATGAAGCTGCGGCTCAGGCTCAGCCGGCGCCAGGTCAGGCTGGCAAACAGTTGCCCCTTGAGCAGGCGTGGCCACTGGCGAACGGCCTGTTTCAGGCTCGGCGTTTCACCGAACAAGGCCTTGGAAAGAACGTATAAGGGTAAGCGTTCGAAGGCGGGCTTCAGCCACCAGAACAGGAATAGGGCGTAAGACGGGTACTGCCACAGCAATGCGGTGAGCAGAATAAACACAGGCAGGCTGACCAGGGCCCAACTGCTCATCAGCACTGCACGATGTTCCCGGGCCATCAGTACGCCGAGGTCCATGGCTTCCCAGGAGGTACGCGGGCGGATCACCACGCTGGCGTCAGTCAGGCGCATGGCGAGTCCGGCCAGCGAAGATCAGGTAGGCGGCCACCAGCAACCACAGTGCGCTGCCCACCAGGTATTTGATCCAGGGCGCAATGCTCGTGGTGGATGACCAGTAGGCTTCGATGAACGCTGCGATCAGCAGGAACACCATGACCCCGCAGAGCATCTGCACGCTTTTACGGGCCGTCAGGCGCAGGGATTCGCTACGTGCCAGGGGCCCTGGCGCGATCAGTGACCAGCCCAGTTGCAGGCCTGCCGCACCGGCCAGTGCGATGGCGCTGAGTTCGAAGGCACCATGGCCGATCACGAATGACCAGAAGGTCTGGCCGTAGCCGATTTCACTCAGGTGTCCGGAGACGGCCCCGATGATCAAGCCGTTGAATATCAGGAAGAACACGCTGCCCAGGCCGAACAGCAAGCCGGCGGCAAAGGTCTGGAAGGCGATGCCGATGTTGTGCATCACGTAGTAGCCAAACATCATCCAGTCTTCGCTGGCGGCGCGTTCGGCCGCGCGGCCCAGGCGACTGGCGGCGGGGTCGTACATGCTTTGCATCTCGGCCACCTGTTGCGGGCTGACGATGCTGTAGATCAGGTCGGGGAACAGGTAGACCAACAGGGCTATGCCCAGCAGGCTGCCAAAGAACAGCAGGCTGGCGATCAGTACGAAGCGCCATTGTTCACGCACCAGGCGCGGGAAGTCGGCGAGGATGAAAGCCAGCACGTTCGCTGTCGTTTGGCTGCGATGGCGATACAGTTGTTGGTGCCCGCGCAGCGCCAGTTGTTGCAGGCGGTCCACCAGGTAGCTGCTGTAGCCGCGTTCCTGGGCCAGGGCCAGGTGTTGGCACAGGCGTCGATATTGATGAGGGAAGTCGGCCACCTCGGTGGCTTTGCCTCGCTCCAGCTGGTTCAGCTGTTCGGCGAACGTCTGCCATTGCTGCTGGTGCCGACTTTCAAAAAGGCTCTGCTTCATGTAGGCCCCAACAAACCATGGGCCACACCGTTGAGTTGCTCCACGGCGCGGGCTGGAGACACCTGCAAGGGCGCCGCGAGGATTGCAGCCAGTTCATGCACCCGCTCGACAGACAGGTCCGCCTGGCGTTCGGCGAAACCGAGGATGGCCCGCTGTTCGCTCAGTTCCAGCGCGAAGGGCAGGCGCAGGGGGGCTGCTTGAGGTATGGGCGGGCGGGCCAGCGACTGTTCGCGATAAACCACCAGCGTACCCGCTGCCAGATCGCCGAGCCGCTTGAAGTGCGGGTGTTGCAGGCAACTGATGGCGCCGAAGAAGTAGCCGAAGGGCAACATGTCGACAAAACGCAGGAGGTTGCGGATCAGTGACGCCGACCAGCCGATGGCGGTGCCGTCGTCCTGTACCACCCGCAGGCCCATGACCTGCTTGCCAGGCGAACAGCCCTGGTTGAGCACTTCGAACAGCACCATGTACCACCAGCTGATCAGGAACAGCAGCAGCGCGCCCAGGCCAAGCCCGAGGTTGCCAAGCAGCGCCAGGGGCACAAGCAGGATGCCCATGATCACGCCACGCGCGAGCAGATCGAAGGCGTAGGCCAATGCCCTTGGCGCGAGGCCGGCAGGGCGCAAGGGCAGGTCGATACCCTCGGGGGTCTCGATCTGGTAGCAGGTATCCAGAGGAGCTGTTGGCATTGCGATCCTTGGCAGCGCGAAGCAACTGAGAGACACGGATGCTAGCAGTGTCGAGGCGGGAAGCAACCCTTCAAGATTTTACTGGATATTTGTCCAGTAAAGGTATCGCTGGCCCCTGACACCTTGCAGCGCCTAGACTTTGCCGGTCTTCAGCACAGGAACAGCCCGTGACCTCCATTTTCTGGTACGACTATGAAACCACCGGGATCAACCCGCGCAGCGATCGCCCGCTGCAGGTAGCCGGCATTCGTACCGACCTCGAGCTCAACGAGGTCGGCCCGCCGATCAATCTGTATTGCCAGCCCAGCGACGATATCCTGCCCCATCCGGCAGCGTGTGCGATCACCGGTATAACGCCGCAGGTCCTGGCGCAGAAAGGCCTTGCCGAGGCGGATTTCATGACGCGGGTGCATGCCGAACTCGCGGCCCCCGGTACCTGCGGTGCGGGTTATAACACCCTGCGCTTTGACGATGAAATGACGCGCTACAGCCTGTACCGCAACTTTTTCGACCCTTATGCGCGCGAGTGGCAGGGCGGTAACAGCCGCTGGGACTTGATCGATGTGATGCGTACCGCGTATGCCCTGCGCCCGGACGGGATTGTGTGGCCCGAGCAGGACGGGCGCGTGACGCTCAAGCTTGAACGCCTGACGCAAGCCAACGGCATCGACCATGGCCAGGCCCACGATGCGTTGTCTGACGTGCGCGCGACCATCGCCCTGGCGCGATTGGTGCGGGAAAAACAACCCAAGCTGTATGAGTGGCTGTTCCAGTTGCGTAGCAAGCAACGGGTGATGGACCAGGTGCGCTTGCTGCAGCCGCTGGTGCACATTTCTGGACGCTTCAGCGCCGAGCGGCATTATCTGGGGGTGGTCTTGCCGTTGGCTTGGCATCCGTGCAATCGCAATGCACTGATTGTGTGTGACCTGGGGCTCGATCCGCAGGCCCTGCTCGAACTGGATGCCGAGACGTTGCGCGAGCGCCTCTATACGCGGCGCGACGAGCTGGCGGAGGGTGAACTGCCGGTGCCGCTCAAGTTGCTGCACATCAACCGCTGCCCGGTCGTCGCGCCCTTGAAAGTGCTGCGCGCGCAAGATCACGAGCGGCTGCAATTGGATAGGGAGGTTTACCAGGCGCGGGCGCTGCGACTAACTGACGCACAGGAAGTTTGGCGTGACAAGTTGGCGAGCGTTTACGCCGAGGAGGAATATGCGCCGAATGCCGATCCGGAGCAGCAGCTCTATGAGGGTTTTATCGGCGACCGTGATCGGCGCTTATGTGAACAAGTTCGCCTGGCAGAGCCGGTACAACTGGGACGCCAGCAATGGCCGTTCGATGATCATCGATTGCCTGAATTATTATTCCGCTATCGCGCGCGTAACTTTCCTGAAACCTTGAACAATGAGGAGCAAGAGCGCTGGAGACTTTTCTGTCAGCAACGGTTGTCAGACCCGGTATGGGGCGCACCCAATACCCTGGCGGCATTTAAGCTGGCCCATAAGGAGTTGAAAAACAGTGCGACAGCGTTTCAGTGCCAGGTACTGGGTGAATGGCAAGACTATGCCGACTCTTTAGCGGCCCGCCTGAATCTGTAGCCGAGCAACTGCAAACATCCAGACAATAAAAAACGCCAGCAAGCTGGCGTTTTTAATGTGTCGCGTATCGGATGGGGTTCCGACCAGGCTTAGCCCAGCAGGGTAGCCCAACCTTCTACCACGTCACCGCCCCACTTGGCTTTCCACTCTTTCAGCGTCTTGTGATTGCCACCTTTGGTTTCAATCACTTCACCGTTGTGCGGGTTTTTGTACTGCTTGACCTTGCGAGCACGTTTGGTGCCGGTAGTTTTCACAGCGCCGCGCGGTGCTTTAACTTTGGATTCCGGATCCAGCAGCGCGATGATGTCACGCAGGGATTTGGAGTATTCGCCCATCAGGGTGCGCAGTTTGCCTTCAAATTCCAGCTCGGTTTTCAGCTTGTCGTCTTGCGACAGGTTCTTCAAACGGGCTTGCAGCTCTTTGATAGCTTCTTCGGTGGCGCGGTATTCGTTGATCAGAGACATGTGGACTACCTTATGTAGAACGCTGATTGACAGGGTGAGTGGCCTAATAATAGTCAGGCAATTTCATCAAGTAAACATTTAAGCAGCTATTCGGGTGAATTAGAGTGAAGTTTTTCGCAGCGCTGTGCAGTCGAGTTAATTAGTGGGGGGCGCGGCTAAAAACAATCAGCTTAATTCTGCTAAGTGCCGAGCGTGCGTGTGTAAGGCCATATAACGGTGGTAAAACCTTACGCTATTAAGGGGTGTTGCCAGCGCCGGGGATCAGAATAAGGCACAAGGAGTACTGCAGTTTTTCTGCGCAATCGCTAGAATGGCGGCCTTTGCGAAGTTCTGGAGTTTCCCCCTAATGCGCACTTTTCGGCTGGTGATTGCTTGCCCGGACCGGGTTGGCATCGTTGCCAAGGTCAGTAACTTTCTGGCTTCTCATAACGGTTGGATCACCGAGGCGAGTCATCACTCGGATGATCTCAGCGGTTGGTTTTTCATGCGTCACGAAATTCGTGCCGATACCTTGCCTTTTGGTCTGGAAGCTTTTCGTGAGGCGTTTGCGCCGATTGCCGAAGAGTTTTCGATGACCTGGCACATCACCGACACAGAACAGAAGAAACGCGTCGTGCTGATGGCCAGCCGTGAATCCCACTGCCTGGCGGACCTGCTGCACCGCTGGCACAGCGATGAACTCGATTGCGAGATCGCCTGTGTAATCTCCAACCATGACGACCTGCGCAGCATGGTCGAGTGGCATGGCATCCCCTATTACCATGTGCCGGTCAACCCGCAGGACAAGGAGCCCGCATTCGCCGAGGTATCGCGCCTGGTCAAGCAGCACGATGCCGACGTGGTGGTGCTGGCGCGCTACATGCAGATCCTGCCGCCGGAACTGTGCCGCGAATACGCCGGCAAGGTGATCAACATTCACCACAGCTTCCTGCCGTCGTTCGTGGGGGCCAAGCCTTATCACCAGGCGTCCCTGCGCGGTGTGAAGCTGATCGGCGCGACCTGTCACTACGTCACCGAAGAGCTGGACGCCGGTCCGATCATCGAGCAGGACGTGGTGCGCGTCAGTCATAGCGACAGCATCGAAGACATGGTGCGTTTCGGCCGCGACGTCGAGAAGATGGTCTTGGCCCGTGGCTTGCGTTATCACTTGGAAGATCGCGTATTGGTGCACGGCAACAAGACCGTGGTGTTCTGACCGACGCGTTTTGATTGAACAAGCAGGGGCCCGGGAGTAAAACTCTCCGGGCCCTTTTCATTTTCAGGAGGCGGCCATGACCGACCCACTCGACAAGGCGACTTCCAGGCCACCCGCTACCGTGGGCGAGGGCTGTCTGAGTCGCTACGACCCGGACGCGCTGGATGCGCAGGATGGTACTGACTTTCCCGGTGCTGCCCAGTTGTGGGAACAGTTGCAGGATGAGAAGCCGCCCGCTGCTCCCGAAAAAGACGCTTGAGCAGCGGCTTGCCCACCATCAACAGAAACACTGGCGCACCGGCCAGCAGATAGAAGTAGTAGGTCACTGCCCGCCAGATCAGGATGGCCGCCGCCGCCGTGGCGTTGCCCACCATCGGCGCGAGCAATGCCGCCGACGTCAACTCCGCCGCCCCGGCCCCGCCTGGCAGCAGGCTGAATTGCCCGGCGGTCAATGACAGCATCTGGATCAGGAAGCTCCAGGCCCACTGCACCTGCCCACCCAGGCCACGCAGCGCCAGGTACAACACGCTGTAGCGTAATAACCAATGCAGGCTGGTCAGCGCGAACACCCCGAGCAGAGTGCTCCAGGGCAATTTCAGCGTTTGGGTGAATGCCGCAAGAAAGCGCAGCAACCGGCGGGCCCAGCGCCGGCGGGTGCCGAAGCGCACCTTCATGGCCTTGAGTGCCCGTCCGGCCAGGCGAATCAGGCGGCGATGAAAGCGCACCACCAACACGCAGCCGACGATTCCACCGACCATCGACACGGCACTGAGCCCCAGCAGCCCTTCCAGGCGTGGGCTGAGGGTATGGAACAGCGCATACAGCACGATGCCCGCCAGTGCGCAGAAAAAGAACAGCAAGTCACTCAACTGGTCCATGGCAAACACCGCGCTGCCATGGGCGGGCCGTATGCCGTTGCGTGCCAGCAGTCCCATCAGCGTCAGTGGTCCGCCGCTGCCGCCTGGGGTCGCGCACGTGGCGAATTCGGTCGATATCACCACGCCCAGGCTTTTGCGCCATCCCAACCGACTGCGCTGCTGGCCAAGCAACAAGCGCAGGCGCAGGCTGTTGATCAACCAGCAGCCGATGATCATGGCAAACATCCCCAGTAACTGGGACAGGGGGAACTGGCGCAGGCGCGCAACGGTTTCGCCGCCACCCAGCCACACCGGGATCACCAGTGCGACCATCAGCGCCAACACCAGCCAGATCAGCCGGCGCATGGCAGCGTCGACAGCCACGCGGATTTGGTCTGTGGCGTGCGTCCATCGTCAAGCAGGCGCTCCAGGGTTTGCAGCCAGTAATCACGGGAAAATGCGTGACGCATATCGACGGGGTGCAACCCTAATCGGATCACCGGTGCGCACTGCCAGCGCTGTTCGCGTCGATCGCTCAAGACCCTGGACATGCCTCGGCGCCACGCACTGCGCGCGCTCCACACCAGGCCCGGGGCGTGGATGGGCGTGAAGTCAGGCAGGCGATACAGGTGCTGCGGGTCGCTGGTGTAACTCAGCGGTAGTTGGCGCAACGCCAGCCGCGTGCCCTGGCTCATCAACCAGGCGGGAGCGACAAACCCTTGCAGGGGCCAGTCATTGCGCTGGAATACCTCGATGCCGTCGGTCAAGCGCCGCAAGGCCTCGGCCTCGGACAACTGGTAGAACTCGCCCTCATGCGTATAGATGCGCCGCATGAACCATTGCCGTGGCGTACGCGGCCGGGGTTGGTCGTCGCAGTGGTAATACCCGTGCAAGGTGAGTTCATCGCCTTTGGCTACACGGTTGTCGAGCAGGCGGCGGAAGTCTGCATGGGCGGCCAGGGCGTTGTGATGATGAAAGTCCGGAACGACCAGCCAGGTGATAGGGACATTGCCGAGGGCATCGACAGCCTCGACAAAGGGCCGGTAATCGGCCCACGTGCTCGGCGCCACGTCGTGCAGCACCAGCATGACCGATCGTTCAACCATGGGCGAGCATCGGTTTTTGTGTGCCGAGCACGGCGTGGTAATGCCCCAGCAGGCTGTCCACCACCGCATCCCACGCGTAATGCTGTTCGACATGGCGCCGGGCCTGTTCTCCCAGACGGCGGCTGTCGGCGCCAAACAGTTCGCATACCGCATCGGCCATCGCCTTGGGGTTGTTGGGCGCGCAGAGCAGGCCGCAGCGCTCGTCGACAATCTCAGTGAAGGCCCCCGCCGCCACGGCGACCACCGGAATGCCGCAGGCCATGGCTTCCAGAATGACCAGGCCGAAGGTTTCCTGGTCACCGCCATGCAGCAACGCATCGGCACTGGCCATCAGGCGGGCAACATGATCGGCCGGGCGGAAGCCATCGACTACGGTGACATTGTCCGGCACATTGGCCGGCATGCCGGAACCCACCAGCAATAAGTGATAACCCTCGCCCAGGCGCTTCATGCAGTTGAGTAGAACCGGCAGGTTTTTTTCCTTGGAGCCACGCCCGGCGAAAATCAGCAGCCGGGTGTCTTCATCGATCCCCAGTTCGGCGCGCAGGCCGGGGTCGCGTACCTGTGGCGTGAAGGTTTGCAGGTCGACGCCCAAGGGTTGCACGAAGACGTTTTTTACCCCAAGTCCAATGAGTTTGTCGGCCATTACCTGGCTGGGAGCCAGTACCCGGTCAAAATTCCCATAGAGTTTGCTGACATAAGCTTCGACGTTGGGGGTGAACCAGGCGCCCATGCGGTTACGCACCAGCAGGGGGAGGTCGGAGTGGTAAAAACCGATGACGGGCACATCCAACTGGCGCCGGGCGTCCAGGGCGGCCCAGGCGGTCAGGTAGGGATCGCCGACTTCGATCAGGTCAGGCTGCAAATCGTGCAGGACATTTCGCCATGGCGCCAGGCGCAGGGGGAAGCGGTAGCCTTTGCCGAAGGGCAGCGGCGGCGCCGGCACCTGAAAAATACCATCGCGCTCGCTCAAGTGGGCGCCCGGCACCAACAGGCTGTGGCGAATGCCGGGCTTGAGCGCCAGGCGCCGGTGCTTGGCGTCCAGATAAGTGCGTACGCCACCGCTGGCCGGGGCGTAGAACATGGTTATGTCAGCGATATGCACGATGAACATCCCTCCGATCCATTGCTCTCCTTAACGTGGACCTGAGGTAAGGATAGATGTTCGATCGGGATTGGGGTCGTGCTGCGTGTTCGAGCTTGAAATGATGGGGGAGGGGGCTTGCCCTGATACCAGTCAGTTAAGCGAACACCGCCCTCTGTAGGAGCGAGCAAGCTCGCGAAAAACGTCAACGATAACGCGTGCTTCCTGAATGAACGCAGTGCCTGTGAGTTTTTCGCGAGCAAGCTCGCTCCTACAAAAAGCCTTAGCTGACTGGTATCAGGGCTTGTTCCCGATGGCGGTGTGTCATCTCCCTCATCGGGGCATAGGTATCTACACACCTCCGTAGCACCTGACCGTAACCACGATGCGAAGTGAGCCGCTGTAAAAGCGGAACCGTTAGCAGCCGTTACCGCAGAAACGGATATGTACTCGGTCTGATCCAATATCCTGGCCGGCCCAGAGGCCGCCATCGGGGGCAAGCCCCCTCCCACATTTTTACCGAGTACCGCCAAGCTCCTCTGTGTATCAGATGCGGAAGCTGCCCACCAATTGCTTCAGGCGGGCGGCTTGCCGTTCAAGGTCGGTGCAGGCGCGCAGCGTCGATTGCAGGTTTTCCACACCTTCCTGGTTGAGGGTGTTGATTTCAGTAATGTCCATATTGATCGACTCCACGACGGAGGTCTGCTCCTCGGTGGCGGTGGCCACGGACTGGTTCATCCCGTCGATCTCGCCAATACGCTGGGTCACGCTGTTCAAGCGCTCGCCGGCCAGGTTGGCGATTTCCACGCTGTCCTGGCTGTGGCGCTGACTTTCACTCATGGTGCTCACCGAGTCGCGGGCGCCGACTTGCAGTTCCTCGATCATCTTCTGCACTTGTTGCGCCGATTCCTGGGTGCGATGCGCCAGGTTGCGCACTTCATCGGCCACCACCGCGAAGCCGCGACCGGCTTCACCGGCACGCGCGGCCTCGATGGCGGCGTTGAGTGCGAGCAAGTTGGTTTGCTGGGAAATACTGGTGATCACTTCAAGGATCTGGCCGATGTTCACCGTCTTGCTGTTCAGTGCTTCGATATTGCTGCTGGAGGCGCTGATCATGCTCGACAGCTGGGTCATGGCCTTGATATTGCGGTCTACCACCTGCTGGCCGTCTTCGGCCAAATGCCGCGCATCACTGGCCTGACTGGAGGCCTGCGCCGCGTTACGCGCGATTTCCTGGGCGGCAGCGCCCAGTTGATTGATCGCAGCAGCGACGCTGTTGGTGCGGTTGGCCTGTTCGTCTGAGTTGACCATCGACGAGTTGGACGCGCTGACCACCCGCAATGCCACTTCATTGACCTGCTCGGTGGCCGACGACACTTCGCGGATCGAGGTGTGAATGCGTTCGACGAAACGGTTGAACGCGGTGCCCAGGGTGCCGAACTCGTCGTGGTTCTGGATGGTCAGGCGCCGGGTCAGGTCGCCTTCTCCGTCGGCAATATCCTGCATGGCGCGGGTCATCACGTGCAGCGGTTGCAGCAACACGCGGATCAGCATGCCCAGCAACGCGATGATGATCACCACGGCGATGAGGGTGGCGATGACCGCCGACGTGCGGAACTCGGTGAGCATGGCGAACGATTTGGCTTTATCCACCGAAATGCCCAGGTACCAGTTTACCGATGGCAGGCCCTTGATCGGGGTAAACGTGACGATATTGGTCTTGCCATTGGCCTGCACTTCGCTGAAATCAGCGCTGATCTTCGGCGTGTCCTTGGGGTACACGTCAGCCAGGGTCTTCATGACCAGGGCCTTGTCCGGGTGAACTAGCACTTTGCCATCAGCGCTGACCAGAAACGCGTAACCCATGCCGCCCAAGTCCAGCGCGCCAACGTTGTCCACCAGGGTTTGCAGGCTCAGATCGCCGCCCACCACGCCGATGCTCTGGCCGGCCTTGGTACTCGGTGTGGCGATAGAAATAATCAGCTGCCCCGTGGCCGCGTCGATATAAGGCTCGGTCAGGGTCGCGCCGTTGCTGGCCTGTGCGCCCTTGTACCAAGGGCGCACACGCGGGTCGAAACCGTCGGGCATCTTGGTGTCAGGGCGGATGGTGAACGTGCCCTGGCTGTCGCCGACGTAGGTTGCCATGAACGATGATGTCAGGGCTTTCTGTTCCAGCAGGCTGGCAACCACGGACGGTTCGGGGTTGAGGGCAATATTCTGCGCGGCGTTTTCGACCAGCGCGATACGCCCGGTGAGCCAGGTCTGAATACTGCCGGCGGTGACGTCGCCCATTTCATGCAGGTAGCTATTGAGATCGTCACGAATCGCATTGCGCTGAAGGTAGTCGTTATAGAGGGTAAACAACGCAAAGGCGGCGATGACGATAAGGGAGGCTGCAAGCAAAATTTTATGGCTGAAGCGCAGGTTTTTATTCATGGCTTGTAGGGTCCGCTAAGGTCTTGATATCCAGGGCGCGCCCTGTACAAGAGGCGCAAAATGGCAGCGTTAAAAAAGGTGTGATATTTCTGGTGATAGCTCCGTTGGTCCATGTCGGAATTATCTGGCCGTTTTTTAGTCTTTGTCGGGCTTACATACGTCTATATCGACCTCGCGGCATTAAAGATTAACCATAGGTGACGAAATGCCTGACTCCACACAACTGCTTATCGGCGCCGGCCCAGATGGCCAGCCCATCGCCCAGCCCATGCGCCTGGCCAACCGTCACGGGCTGATCGCCGGTGCCACGGGGACTGGCAAGACCGTCACCTTGCAGCGCCTGGCGGAAGCCTTCAGTGATGCGGGCGTGGCGGTATTCGCCGCCGACATCAAGGGCGACCTTTGCGGCCTGGGCGCGGCGGCCAATCCCCAGGGCAAAGTCGCCGAACGCATCGCCGGGATGCCCTTCCTTAATTACGCGCCGAAGGCTTATCCGGTCACGCTGTGGGATATCCACGGGCAGTCCGGTCATCCGTTGCGCACCACCATCAGTGAAATGGGCCCGTTGTTGCTCGGCAGCCTGCTGGAACTCACCGACAGCCAGCAGTCGGCGCTGTACGCGACATTCAAGGTGGCCGACCGGGAAGGCCTGTTGCTGCTGGACCTGAAAGACCTCAAGGCATTGCTCAACCACTTGCGTTATCACCCTGAACTGTTGGGCGACGATGCGGCGCTGATGACCACCGGTTCCAGCCAGGCGTTGTTGCGGCGTCTCGCGGTGCTGGAGCAGCAGGGCGCCGAAGCCCTGTTCGGCGAGCCGGCCCTGCAGCTCGAGGATATTTTGCAGCCCGCCGGCGACGGGCGCGGCCGTATCCATCTGCTGGACGCCAGCCGCCTGGTGCATGACGCGCCGAAGGTCTATGCGACCTTCCTGTTGTGGCTGCTGGCGGAACTGTTCGAGCAGTTGCCCGAGCGCGGTGATGCGGAAAAACCGCTGTTGGCGCTGTTTTTCGATGAGGCGCACCTGTTGTTCGCCGACACGCCCAAGGCGTTGCAGGACCGTTTGGAGCAGGTGGTGCGGTTGATTCGCTCCAAAGGCGTGGGCGTGTACTTCGTCACGCAATCGCCGGGCGACTTGCCAGACACAGTGCTGGCGCAACTGGGCTTGCGTATTCAGCACGGCCTGCGGGCATTCACCACCAAAGAGCAAAAATCCCTGCGGGCGGTGGCGGACGGTTTCCGGCCCAACCCGGCCTTCGATGCCCTGGCGGTGCTGACCGAGTTGGGCACCGGGGAGGCGCTGGTGGGCACCTTGCAGGAAAAGGGCACGCCGGAAATGGTCCAGCGGGTGCTGGTTGCGCCGCCACAGTCGCGGATCGGGCCGCTGACCGAGGCTGAACGTGCGGCGTTGATCGCCAGTTCGCCGCTGCAGGGTCGTTATGACAAGCCGATTGACCGCGAATCAGCCTACGAGGTGCTGATGGCGCGTAAGGACTTGGGGCCGAGCGAGGAGGCCAAACCTGCGGCTCAAGCGCCCAGCTTCACCGACAAGGCCGGCGCGTTCCTGGGAACCGCGGCAGGCAAGGCGCTGAAATCGGCCATGCAGCAGGCCGCCAATCAGATGGGGCGGCAGTTGGTGCGCGGCTTGCTGGGCTCGTTGCTGGGCGGCAGCAAGCGCAAGTGAGGCTCAGGGTTTGGGCCTGGCATGGGCGGCCAGCCGTTGCAGGGCCGCGCGCAGCCCCGGATCGTTGATCCCTTCGGCCGTGGCCTGGAGGGTTTCGGCTGCATTGTCCGACAGGTCCATTGTATGTCCCGCCGTGCTGCGCAGCACGGTGGGCGGCTGGACCTTGAACTGGATACGCACCAGGCCGGCAAACTCATCGAACACCATCAATTGGCGCAGCAGGCGTTTTTGCTGATAACGCAAACGGGTCGCCCAGTGGCCGTCAGTGACAATTAGCAGCAGATTACCTTCACGCCAGGACGCCACATGACAGTGTTCGCGCGCGGCCGGCTGCAGCTGGCTTTCGAGCAGGCGTTGCAAATGCCCCAGGCGCTGCGCGTGGCCAAAGATGGCTCTCAACGGTTTGGCTTCGCGAAGCAACACGCCGGGAGCGCGGGCTGGAAGAGGGCGAAATGCCATGTTTAGACACCTTAGGTAACAGAGCGAGCATCTTAACAGAAAGCGCCTGTGGGCCCCGAACCCATGCATCGGCAGGGCTTTTCCCGTGAAATCAATAAGTAACTTCAGCGCTTGATGGGTTGAAAGTCCAGCAAAAGTCCTTATTTTAAACAAGCCCTCTCACAGCGCCGTGCCCGCATCCGGGAACAACGCCACTTTCCTCACCCACGATTCCGGGTAGAATGCGCGTTCGCATGCGGCCGTGAGGGCTGCTCGGGCCACTCACGGTGCGCCCTCCATCCCTATGTGTGGAAGAACCTGCCGATATGTTTGCGCCTTTGTTAAAGAAACTTTTTGGAAGCAAGAATGAGCGCGAAGTCAAACGCATGCTCAAGACGGTGCAGCTGGTCAATGCCTTCGAAGAGCAGATGGTTGCCCTGTCGGACGAGCAATTGCGCGCCAAGACCCAAGAGTTCAAGGCCCGCATAGCCAAAGGTGAAACCCTCGACAAGCTGCTTCCCGAAGCCTTTGCGGTTGCCCGTGAAGCCGGTAAGCGCGTCATGGGCATGCGCCACTTCGACGTCCAGTTGATCGGCGGCATGACCTTGCATGAAGGCATGATTGCCGAAATGCGTACCGGTGAAGGCAAGACCCTGGTGGCAACTCTGGGTGTTTACCTCAACGCATTGTCCGGCAAGGGCGTGCACGTTGTGACGGTGAACGACTACCTGGCTCGCCGCGACGCCAACTGGATGCGCCCGCTGTATGAATTCCTCGGCCTGACCGTCGGCGTGGTAACGCCGTTCCAGCCGCCGGAAGAGAAGCGCGCCGCCTACGCCGCCGACATCACCTACGGCACCAACAACGAATTCGGTTTCGACTACCTGCGCGACAACATGGCGTTCAGCATGGAAGAAAAATTCCAGCGCGAACTCAATTTTGCCGTGATCGACGAAGTCGACTCCATCCTGATCGACGAAGCCCGTACCCCGCTGATCATCTCCGGCCAGGCCGAAGACAGCTCGCGCCTGTACACCGAGATCAACAAGTTGATCCCGCGTCTGGAGCAGCACATCGAGGAAGTCGAAGGCGTGGTGACCAAAGAAGGTCACTTCACCATTGACGAGAAGACCCGTCAGGTCGAACTCAACGAAGCCGGTCACCAGTTCGTCGAAGACATGCTGACCCAGATCGGCCTGCTGGCCGAAGGCGAGAGCCTGTATTCGGCGCATAACCTGGGCCTGCTGACCCACGTGTATGCCGGCCTGCGCGCCCACAAGCTGTTCCATCGCAACGTCGAATACATCGTCCAGGACGGTCAGGTGGTACTGGTCGACGAACACACCGGCCGGACCATGCCCGGTCGTCGCTTGTCCGAAGGCCTGCACCAGGCCATCGAAGCCAAGGAAGTGCTCAACATCCAGGCCGAAAGCCAGACGTTGGCGTCCACCACCTTCCAGAACTACTTCCGTCTGTACAACAAATTGTCCGGCATGACCGGTACGGCCGACACCGAAGCGTTCGAATTCCACCAGATCTATGGTCTGTCGGTGGTGGTCATCCCGCCGAACAAGCCACTGGCGCGTAAAGACTATAACGACCTGGTGTTCCTGACCGCCGAAGAGAAATACGCGGCGATCATCAACGACATCAAGGACGGCATGGCCAAGGGCCGCCCGATCCTGGTGGGTACCGCGACCATCGAGACGTCCGAGCACGTGTCCAACCTGCTCAACAAGGAAGGCATCGAGCACAAGGTCCTCAACGCCAAATTCCACGAGAAGGAAGCCGAGATCATCGCCCAGGCCGGTCGCCCCGGCGCGCTGACCATCGCCACCAACATGGCCGGTCGTGGTACCGACATCCTGTTGGGCGGTAACTGGGAAGTGGAAGTGGCCTCCCTCGACAACCCGACCCCCGAGCAGATCGCCCAGATCAAGGCCGACTGGCAGAAACGCCACCAGGCCGTGCTGGAATCCGGCGGTTTGCAGGTGATTGCGTCCGAGCGTCACGAATCGCGCCGTATCGACAACCAGTTGCGTGGTCGTGCCGGTCGCCAGGGTGATGCCGGTTCCAGCCGTTTCTACCTGTCCCTGGAAGACAGCCTGATGCGTATCTTCGCCTCGGATCGGGTGAAGAACTTCATGAAGGCCCTGGGCATGCAGTCCGGGGAAGCGATCGAACACCGCATGGTGACCAACGCGATCGAGAAGGCCCAGCGCAAGGTTGAAGGCCGCAACTTCGACATTCGCAAGCAACTGCTTGAGTTCGATGACGTCAACAACGAACAACGTAAAGTGATCTATCACATGCGTAACACGTTGCTGGCCGCCGACAACATTGGCGAAACCATCGCTGACTTCCGCCAGGACGTGCTCAACGCTACCGTCAGCGCGCATATCCCGCCGCAGTCGCTGCCTGAGCAGTGGGATGTGGCCGGTCTGGAAGCTGCGTTGAAGAGCGACTTCGGGGTCGACCTGCCGGTTCAGCAGTGGCTGGACGAAGACGATCACCTGTACGAAGAGACGCTGCGCGAGAAGCTGATGACCGAGCTGCTGGCCGCGTACAACGAGAAAGAAGAGCAGGCGAGTGCCGAAGCACTGCGCACCTTCGAGAAGCAAATCGTTCTGCGCGTGCTGGACGACCTGTGGAAAGACCACCTGTCGACCATGGATCACTTGCGCCACGGTATCCATTTGCGTGGCTATGCCCAGAAGAACCCGAAGCAGGAGTACAAGCGCGAGTCGTTCACGTTGTTCTCCGAGCTGCTGGATTCGATCAAGCGCGATTCGATTCGCGTGCTGTCCCATGTTCAGGTGCGTCGCGAAGACCCGATCGAGGAAGAAGCACGTCTGCGTCAGGAAGCCGAGGCACTGGCGGCCCGCATGCAGTTCCAGCATGACGAAGCGCCAGGCCTGGATGCGCCTGAGGTGTTGGGCGAAGAGGTCGATGTGGCCCTGGCTCAAACCCCGGTACGCAATGATCAGAAGCTGGGCCGCAACGAGTTGTGCTACTGCGGTTCGGGTAAGAAATTCAAACACTGCCACGGCCAGATCGAATAAGATTTTCGCCTGACGCTGCAACATCCTGCGCCGCGACCGGCATCAGCCGTCGCGGCGTTTTGCCATTAATTCCCCGTCGACAGTGACGGCACACACATCCTCTCTCTCAAGGAGCGCATACATGGCTGTTGGTCTTGGTCCTTTGCCCACATTGCACCCGGTCGCCGGTTTTGAACTCGGCATCGCTTCGGCCGGTATCAAGCGTCCAGGGCGCAAGGATGTGGTGGTGATGCGTTGTGCCGAAGGCTCGACCGTCGCCGGTGTGTTCACCCTCAACGCCTTTTGCGCGGCGCCGGTAATCCTGGCCAAGCAACGTGTGGCCGGGTCGATTCGTTACCTGCTGACCAACACGGGTAATGCCAATGCCGGTACCGGTGA
This sequence comes from Pseudomonas fluorescens, assembly GCF_002837185.1. Classification (GTDB taxonomy): domain Bacteria; phylum Pseudomonadota; class Gammaproteobacteria; order Pseudomonadales; family Pseudomonadaceae; genus Aquipseudomonas; species Aquipseudomonas fluorescens_AM. The sequence continues at coordinate 23,958 of NZ_KZ477995.1, forward strand.
GCCTGGCCTGGTCGCTGCTGCGCGCACCTGCGCCAAGCTGGCTCAGTTGACCGGTGTAGACGCCAGCCAGGTGCTGCCGTATTCCACCGGCGTGATCGGTGAGCCGCTGCCGGTGGAGAAAATCGAAGGCGCCCTGCAAGCCGCGCTGGATGACCTGTCTGTGGATAACTGGGCGGCGGCGGCCACCGGCATCATGACCACCGACACCTTGCCCAAAGGCGCGAGCCGTCAGTTCGTGCACGACGGCGTGACCGTGACCGTGACCGGTATCAGCAAGGGCGCGGGCATGATCCGTCCGAACATGGCCACCATGCTCGGTTATATCGCCACCGATGCCAAAGTTTCCCGTGAGGTGTTGCAGCGCCTGATGCTGGACGGCGCCAACAAGTCGTTCAACCGCATTACCATCGACGGTGACACCTCCACCAACGACTGCTGCATGCTGATCGCCACCGGCCAGGCCAACCTGCCCGAAATCACCTCCACCGAAGGCCCGCTGTTTGCGGCGTTGAAGCAGGCGGTATTCGAAGTGTGCATGGACGTGGCCCAGGCCATCGTGCGGGACGGCGAGGGCGCGACCAAGTTCGTCACCGTTGAAGTCAACGGCGGCGGCAACCATCAGGAATGCCTGGACGTGGGTTACACCGTGGCGCACTCGCCGCTGATCAAGACCGCCTTGTTCGCGTCCGACCCGAACTGGGGCCGCATCCTCGCGGCCGTTGGTCGTGCCGGTGTGCCTGACCTGGATGTGAGCAAGATCGACGTGTTCCTCGGCGACGTGTGCATTGCCAGCCGTGGCGCCCGCGCTGAAACCTATACCGAAGCCCAGGGCTCGGCAGTGATGCAGCAGGAAGAAATCACCATCCGCATCGAGCTGGGTCGCGGCGAGTGCAGCGAAACCATCTGGACCACGGACCTGTCCCACGAATACGTGAAGATCAACGCGGAATATCGCACCTGAAAGTAGGAGCGAGCTTGCTCGCGAAAAACTCAACGCCACCGCGTTATCCAGGCTGTACGCGTTATGGTTGGCGTTCTTCGCAAGCAAGCTCGCGCCTACAAGGGTTATAACGAGAGGGAGCAGTGGCGGTGAAACGAGTGCATGTAGCAGCAGCGGTGATCCGCGGTGTCGATGGCAGGATCCTGCTGGCACGCCGCGCCGATACTCAGCATCAAGGCGGCCTCTGGGAGTTTCCCGGCGGCAAGGTGGAGGCTGATGAGTCGGTCGCCACGGCCTTGTCCCGCGAATTGCAGGAAGAACTGGGCATCCAGGTCACCACGGCGCGGCCGTTGATCCAGGTGCAACACGACTACCCGGACAAGCAGGTGCTGCTGGATGTCTGGGAGGTCTCGGCCTTCACCGGCGAGCCCCACGGCGCTGAAGGGCAGCCGTTGGAATGGGTGACGCCACGGGACCTCGTCAACTATGCGTTCCCGGCGGCGAATGCGCCGATTGTCGCCGCTGCGCGCCTGCCCGCCGAATACCTGATCACCCCTGGCGAGCTGGAAACCCCGACCCTGTTACGTGGCATCCAGAAGGCTGTTGCAGGTGGCATCAAGCTGATTCAACTGCGCGCGCCCAACGGCTACGACCCCAAATACCGTGATCTGGCGGTGGATGCGGTGGGCCTGTGTGCCGGCAAGGCGCAATTGATGATCAAGGGGCCGTTCGAATGGCTGGGGGATTTTCCCGCAGCTGGCTGGCACATGACCTCGGCGCAATTACGCAAATATGCGAGCAAGGGCCGTCCGCTGCCTAAGGATCGTTGGCTGGCGGCTTCTTGCCACAATGCGCAGGAGCTGGCGCTGGCAGAATTGATGGACGTGGATTTCGTCACGCTGTCACCGGTTCAGCCGACTCAAACCCATCCCGAGGCCCAGCCGTTGGGTTGGGAGCAGGCGGCCGAGCTGATCCGTGGGTTCAGCAAGCCGGTGTTTCTATTGGGCGGCGTTGGGCCTGCGCAGCGGGAGCAGGCGTGGGAGGTTGGGGCGCAGGGTGTGGCGGGGATTCGGGCGTTTTGGCCGGGGGATTGATGTTGCTTTGACGGGCGCTATCGGGGGCAAGCCCCCTCCCACACTTGATTTGTGAACACTTTCAAAATGTGCGAGGGGGCTTGCCCCCGATGAGGCCCTGCCAGACACCGGAAAAATATCAGTGTGGCTTGGCCGCCGCCTGCCACAACACTTCAGCAACCCCCTGGCGCCTGGCAATCACCCTGGCCGCCACGAACAGCAAGTCCGACAACCGATTGATATACGCCAACCCCACCCCCTCCAACGGTTCCACCGCATTCAAATGCTGACAGCGACGTTCGGCACTGCGCGCCAGGCTGCGGCACACATGTGCCTGGGCGATCAGTGCTGAACCGCCGGGCAGGATGAAGTTCTCCAGCGGCCCCACCTCTTCGTTCCACCGATCAATGGCCGCTCCCAGCCGATCCACTTCCGCTGCAGTCAACGCTTTGTACGCCGGCATCGCCAGTTCGCCGCCGAGGTCGAACAATCGATGCTGACAGGGCGTGAGCACTTCAATGACATCATTCAATTCGGGGTGCTTGCCGCTCTGTTCTTCCAGGTTGGCCAAGAGCAACCCCAGCTGACTGTTCAGCGTATCCACCTCGCCAATGGCCTCCACCCTGGGGTGATCCTTGGGCACGCGGCGGCCGTCGCCGAGGCCGGTTTCGCCCTGGTCGCCGGTGCGGGTGTAAATCTTCGACAGGCGAAAGCCCATGGTCATTGCTCCAGTTGGGTGAGTTCAGCAGGGGATAATTGGCTGCCGGCCAGCGGCAGGCGCAAGGTGAAACACGTGCCTTGGCCAAGGGTTGAGTGCACTTCCATCTGGCCCTTGTGGTTATTGGTAATGATGAAATACGACACCGACAGCCCAAGCCCGGTGCCCTGGCCTATTTCCTTGGTGGTGAAGAACGGCTCGAAGGTGCGTTTGCGCACGTTTTCGCTCATGCCGATGCCATTGTCTTCCACCTGGATCTCGGCCCAGGGCGGGTTGAGGCGGGTGCGCAGGATGATGCGCCCCGGTTCGCTGTCGTCTTCACGCAAGTGAATCGCCTGGGCGGCGTTTTTCAGCAGGTTGAGCAGCACTTGCTCCAGTTCGTTGGCCGTGCCGGGCGCCGGGCCCAGTTGCGGGTCGAATTGGCGGATGATCGCCTGGCCCTTGAAGTCAAAACCGATGGCCAGGTCGAAATCGTTACCGGCGATCTCCACGGCCTGGTCGATCAGGGCCGGCAGGTCGCAGGGGGCCATTTGCCGATTGCTGCGCCGGCTGAAGCTGAGCATGTGCGTGACGATTTTCGCTGCACGCGCCCCCGCCTGTTGAATGCCGTCGAGTAATTGCGGGACTTCGCGCGCTTGCAGGTAACGGTTGACCGTTTCCAGTTCGATACCTGCCTGTTCGGCGTGTTCCAGGTTCCTGGGCAGGTCGGGTGACAGGCGGCGCCGGATGTTTTGCACGTTGTGCAGGATCGCGCCCAACGGGTTGTTGATTTCATGGGCCATGCCGGCAGCCAGGCCGCCCACCGACAGCATTTTTTCCGATTGCACCATCATTTCTTCCAGGGACAGGCGCTGGGTGATGTCGTCGATGCGGATCACCACGCCACGCCCGGCACCGCCCATCAACGGGTAGAACGTCAGGGCGTAATGCTTTGGCTCGTCGTCCTTGACCCAGGTGACCCGCTCGATCCGCTCCACCGTGTGCTGTTCCACCGTGGCCTTGATCTGCGGCAGGTACGGCTTGAGCGGTTGGAATGCGAGGAAAATCGGCTGATTGAGCGCTTCATCCAGGCGCGTGCCGGAAAGCGCAGTGGCTTCCTGATTCCACTGAGTGACGTAGAGCTGTTCGTCCAGGGCAATCAGCGCCGAAGGCATTGAGTCGATAATGCTGTTCAGGTAATTCTGAAAACCGGTGAGCTTTTTCTCGATTTTGCTGCGCACCTGGACTTCCAGTTCCAGCTTGCGGTTGGTATGGCGGGTCTCTTCAGCCAGGCCCTGGGCCTGGTCGTAGGCGGCCTGGGAATCATCCCGTGCACGTTTGAGCTGTTGTTCACGGGCCTCGATGCGCGACAGCATGGTATTGAACGCTTCCGCCAGGCTGCCGATTTCGTCATGGTTGCCGGGGCCTGCGCGCAGGGCGTAGTTCTCTTCGCGCGTCACCTGGCGTGACAGTTCTTCGAGCTCATGGATGGGGCGGGTGATCAGGCGTTTGATCTGCCGGGCAATCACCAGCCACAGCAAGACGCTGAAAATCAGGATGCCCAGGCTCGCGGTCAGGGTGCCGGTATAGAACGCCACCGGTAGCTCACTGCTGGCCACCAGCAGCAAATGCCCTGACGGCTGGCCGGCGCGGGGCAGGCTGATGACCTGATTGCTGCGAAACTCGGTGATGCGCCAGGCCTCGATATGTCGATAGTTGTCGGGCAGGTGCAGGCGGTCGCCGTGCTGCATCTGCGCCAGACGATTGCCCTCGCCGTCGTACAGAGCGGCGGCGCGCAACGGTGAATAGCTGGTCAGTTCATTGAGCAGCGCGTTGGCCTTGGCCGGGGATTGAAGGGCTTCGGCGGCGAGTGCCGGGTTGGACACCAGTCGACCGATGGCCTGCAAGGCCTGGGGCGCCATGCTTTCCTGGGAGATCCAGTAGGCGGCGCTGATAAAGGTCAGGTTGGCCACCAGTAATACGGTGGTCAGCAGTACCAGCAGGGCGGCCAGCAATTTCTGCCCTACCGGTAAGTTTTCAAGACGCTGGCGCAGTGGCATCAGGTTTTTCGCAGGCAATAGATATAAGGCAGGGTAGCGCGTGCCTCAGTCGCGGGGCAATCGGCGTGCAACCAAGTGCTCGATCAAACGCGCCTGCACCTGCTGCAGATGCGGCAGCACCCGTCGATGGCGGGCGGCCGCCTGGCAGGCGTAGCCCAGTAAGTAGCTGATTTCGGTACGCCGCGCGTTGGCCACGTCCTGGTACATGGACGAGTAGTTGGCCGCAGTGGCCTGGATCACCCGCTGCACTTCACTGTGCAAATCCTGCGCAGCCGCAGGCTGGCCGCACCACTCCAGCAGTTCGGTCAATTCGGCGCACAAGGTGGCGACTTCGCATTGATGAGCCTGCAGGCCTCCGTTGCGGCACTGGTAAAGCACGGTCAGCGGGTTGATCGCGCAATTGAGCGCCAGCTTGCGCCACAGTCGCGTAAGGATATCGGCGCTCCATTCATGGGGAATGGCAGCGGCCTGCAAGTCCGCCAGCCAGTGCGGCGCGGTGGGGTGCGCCGTGTCCCCCAGCCAGGTGTAGCCGTGGCCGGCAAATACCACGCGCCACTCGCCATCGCGGAACGCGCCTTCGGTGCTGGAGGCAAAGATGCAACGCGCCTGCGGCAACTGCGCGGCCACCGCATCCTGGCTGCCGAGGCCGTTTTGCAGCAGGATCAGTTCCGCGTCGGGCACCAGGCGATGTTGCACCTGTGCGACGGCGCTTTGGGCATCGTAGGCTTTGCACGCCACCAGCAGGCGATGGATTGGTTCGGGACTGTCGGGCGTTTCGCCGGTGACCCGGTAGGTGTGCGCAATGCCTTGTTCAACCAGGGTCAGGCCCGCCCCCGACGCATAGCTGGCCAGGCGCGCCTGATCGCGCAGGATAAGCCGCACCGGCACACCCGCCCGCGCCAACCGCGTGGCCCAGAGGGTGCCCAGGCTACCGGCGCCGAGAATATGCCAGGTGGTCGCCATCAGTGTGTGCTCCTTAGGGTCGCCAGCGGTGAACGCGGCGAAAGAACCGCTATAATGCCCCGGCATTTTAGCTCGGGCACGCTCCATCTCTACTGAGCCCGCCCCTTATATTGGAGAAATGACATGCCTTCGTTCGACGTGGTATCCGAACTGGACAAACACGAAGTCACCAACGCCGTCGAAAACGCCGTCAAGGAACTGGACCGTCGCTATGACTTGAAAGGCAAGGGCAGCTTCGAATTCAAGGAAAAGGAACTGACCGTCAACCTGACCGCTGAAGCCGATTTCCAGCTGGAAGCGATGATCGAAATCCTCAAGCTGGCCCTGGTCAAGCGCAAGATCGACGTGCAGTGCCTTGAAGTCAAGGACGCTTACGCTTCCGGCAAGCTGATGAAGCAGGAAGCCGTGCTCAAGGAAGGCATCGACAAGGAACTGGCGAAGAAGATCGTCGCGCACATCAAGGATGCCAAGCTGAAGGTCCAGGCTGCCATCCAGGGCGAGCAGGTACGTGTCACCGGCAAGAAGCGTGATGACCTGCAAGAGGCCATTGCGGCCCTGCGCGCCAAGACCTTCGACATGCCGCTGCAGTTCAATAACTTCCGCGACTGATGGCAGTTTGGGGAACCTGTGGGCGTTTTTGACGTCCCACGGCGCAGAATCGGCGCCTACAATTGAGCCCTACGGGGCTCAATTGCGTTTTCAGGCAGTCAATCAAGCCGCATATCCGCTAAGACAGGAGAAGCTACATGGATTTAAACGCAGAAGTGGATCACTTGATCAAGACCTCGCAGTCCTGGATCCCGATGATCATGGAATATGGCAGCCGGGTACTGCTGGCCGTTATCACCCTGGCCATCGGTTGGTGGTTGATCAACGTGTTTACCCACCGCGTAGGGCGCCTGCTGGCGCTGCGTAACGCCGACCTGGCGCTGCAGCACTTCATCACCAGCCTTGCGAACATCGCGCTGAAAGTCATGCTGATCGTCAGCGTGGCATCGATGATCGGCGTGGCAACCACCTCGTTCGTCGCCGCCATCGGTGCGGCCACCCTGGCTATCGGCCTGGCATTGCAAGGCAGCCTGGCCAACTTCGCCGGCGGCGTGCTGATTCTGCTGTTCCGCCCGTTTCGCATCGGTGACTGGATCGAAGCCCAGGGCACCTCGGGGACCGTGGACAGTATCCAGATTTTCCACACGGTGCTGCGTACCGGCGACAACAAGACCGTAATCGTGCCGAACGGCATCCTGTCCAACGGCATCATCACCAACACCAACCGCCAGCCGACTCGCAAGGTGGTGTTCGATGTAGGCGTGGACTACGAGGCTGACCTGCAGAAAGCCCGTGAAGTGTTGCTGGAACTGGCCAAAGACCCGCGCGTACTGGCCGACCCGGCCCCCGCTGCAGTGGTATCGACCCTGGGCGATAGCTCCATCACCGTTTCGCTGCGTTGCTGGACCAAAACTGCGGATTACTGGGATGTTGTGTTCATGCTCAATGAACTGGCGCGCGACCGTTTGAAAGCGGCGAACATTGATATTCCGTTCCCGCAGCGCGTTATTCGCGTGATGCAGGAAGCCCCGGCGAAGTGATAAGCAGTGCCGCATTTAAGTTGGCCGATGGGTCAGCTTAAACGCAACAGGGGAATAGCGTTATTGGATGGCTTGACTGAATAGTTACTTAGCTTGCTAGTTACTTGTCCGTTGAAATATAACTGCCATAAAAAAGCCGCTCCCTTGTAATAGGGGAGCGGCTTTTTATTCAAGGTCGAAACCTCAAGTCATCGTTGTAACGGCTTGCGCGATTACAGGATGTTCAGCGGGTAGTTCGCGATCAGACGCAGTTCGTCGATCGAAGGCGAACCGTAGTAAACGCCGTCACCGGAACGATAGGTTGCTTGACGCAGACGCAGGCTGAGGTTTTTAGCCGGGCCGCTCTGGATCACGTACTTGGCTTCGATGTCACGTTCCCACTCTTTACCGTTGCTGGTGGTGGCCGTGTTGGCGCCGCTACCGGTGACGTAACGGGTCATGAAGCTCAGGCCGGGAATGCCGAAGGTCGCCATGTTGATGTCGTAACGCGCCTGGTAGGACTTCTCGCCTTCGGCGTTGAAGTCGGAACGGGCGATGGAGTTGGCCAGGAACACGGTGCCGCCGCCATCTACGCCATAGCCGTAGTCGCCGTCGCCGGTAACCTTCTGCGCAGCCAGGGTAAAGGTGTGAGCGCCGATGGTGTACGCGCCCTGCAAGCTGAATGCGCGGTTGTCGAGCTTGGTCACGCCATCTTTCTCGGCGCGTTGCAGGCCGGCACCATCGCTCTTGGTGTCGTAGATGTTGAAGTCCAGCGCGAACGACTGGTCATCGCTCAGGGCGTGGGTCCAGTTCAGGTTGCTGTAGTACTTGCGGAAGTAATCTTCGGTTTTCGCGTAGTACAGGCTACCGGTGACTTCAGGCGTGAAGGCATAGACGCCGCCGACAAAGTCGGTCTTCGTCAGGCCCAGGCTGTCGTGGTAGGTCTGGCTCTGCGCGACGCTGGAAGTGAAGTGACCGCCTTCGAGCTTCAGGCCCTTGATTTCGTTGCTGGTGATCGAGATGCCCTGTGGCAGCTCGGGCAGCAGACGGCTGTCATCGGAGGCGAAGACCGGTGCCGTAGTGTACTGGTCACCGATTTTAAGCACGGTATTGGAGATACGGAACTTGACCGCGCCGCCGCCTTTGGAATATTCGTCTTGCGAGCGACCGTCGGAACCGGTGGGGAACAGGCCGGTGCCGGCGCGGCCCTTGCCGCTGTCGAGCTTGAGGCCCATCAGGCCGATCACGTCGACACCGACACCCACGGTGCCCTGGGTGAAGCCCGATTCGTACAAGGCGTTGAAGCCCAGGCCGGTTTCTTCGGCACGGCTCTTGGAGCCCGGGCCCGACGGGTTGTTACGGAAGTCGCGGCTGAAGTACAGAGCGCGAGTATTGATGCTGAAAGTGCTGTCTTCAACAAAGCCCTTGGAATCGTCCTGGGCGGACGCCATTGCGAACTGCGAGGTGCCTGCTGAAACAGCCAGGGCGATCATGCTCCACTTCATCACGCGCATCGTGATTTGCTCCTTTGGTTTTAGGAAGAGTACTGCCGTCCCACCTGTATTTTTATCTGGGCGGCTCTTTCTTTATTTGTGTCGGCGCAAAGTTATCTCACGCCGGCTCTATTGACGATACTGACTCAACTATCCTTTCAGCTTCTTTACGAGGCTGTCGTAAATTGCTAGCTCCGTGTCGCAAATCACAGCCCGGCTATCACCCGGCTGACAACTTCAATGTTCTCTTCAAACGGGTTAAAAGTTTGAAACTCATCCCTGGTACACATTGAAACGCTATTGTTTCCTATCGCGAAACCCTGGCATCCACCCAGTGTCGTTGCCGACGATAGTGAGGTGAATGCAACAAGCGTGCACAAAGCACTGACCGAATGTCATTTTTTCGTGAAAAACGTTACGGGAATGTAAAAACCGCATAAGCACGGGCTTTTTAAACCGTTTGGTTCTCGCTTGGCGCGCGGGTGTTACCCCCTTTTGGTGGGCTACCAAACCCGCGCCTGAGCAAAACGTTACCTATTGACCCTCCAAGTGGGTAGGTGCTGGACCTCTTTGAGGCACGGCTGGGTCATTTTGGTGCATCCCTTCGAAGCCCGAGTTAGGGTGGTTCAAGTGTCCCGCTGCCTCGAAAGGGTGCGTGCAGGCGATCCATTTGCCTCAAGGCTTCCTGCGCATTCACCGTGAAGCCGTGAGCATTCGGCGTTATGCTGGGCGCCTGAATTGACCTGCCGAACGGAGTGCCTACGTGTTCGCTTTAGATCAACGCCTGCAACAAGACACATTGGCCATCGGGGACTTTCCGCTTTGCCGCCTGCTGCTCTCCAATGATGCGAATTACCCCTGGTTCATCCTGGTACCGCGTGTCAACGGTATCAGCGAAGTGTTTCAGCTGGATGTCGCCGATCAACAGACGATGTGGCAGGAAACGACGAGCCTCGCACAGCTGCTGAACGAAGGCCTGGCCGCCGACAAGATGAACATCGGCGCGCTGGGCAACGTCGTCAGCCAGTTGCATGTGCATGTGATCGTGCGCAAGCGCGATGACGCAGCCTGGCCGGCGCCGGTGTGGGGCAAGCATCCGGCCCGTCCCTACAGCGCGGAGCAAGTGGTGGCGATCCGCAGTCGATTGCGTGAATTACTGCCCGCCGACTTCATTTTTACCCAGGACTGAACCATGGACCTGCAAGAACGCGTCACCGATCTGGAAAGCCGCCTGGCCTTCCAGGACGACACCATCGAAACCCTCAATGACATTCTGGTCGCCCAACAGCAAGCTGTGGAGCGCCTGCAATTGCAGATGATCGCGTTGCTCAAGCGCCAGGAAGAGATGGGCGGCCAGTTTGAAACCTCGGAAGAAGAAGCACCGCCGCCGCACTATTGAATGAGCGCGCAATAAAAAACCGCGATCCAGCCAACGCCGGATCGCGGTTTTTTTTGCAGCGCAGGCTGGAATCAGCGACGCGGCAGGGCAGCGATTACATCTTCAGCTTGCAGGCCTTTGTCGCGGTTCATTACCGAGAACTCCACGCGCTGGCCTTCGACCAGGACGCGGTGGCCTTCACCGCGGATAGCCCGGAAGTGGACGAAGATATCGTCGCCCGAGTCGCGCGAAATGAAGCCGAAGCCTTTGGAGGTATTGAACCACTTGACGGTCCCGGTATCCCGGTTGGTCATGTCGTAATTTTGCGACGCGGCCGCTGGGGACGAACGGTAGAAGCTGATGGCCAGGTGAAGAACGATGGCGACCACCGCAATCACCAGGCTGAGCAGGATGGCCGGGTGGCCGCCCACTTCAGGCATGGGTGCCAGCAGGGTGAGGGTTTGAACGACAACGGTCAGTACCAGCAGCGCGCTGACCAGGTTTTGCAGTTGATGACGCGTGCCTTTGTTCCAGTAAGGAATTACCGGTGCCAGTGTCAGGTTGAGAAGGCCGAACAAGGCCAGGTATAGAGCGTCGTGTTGTTGCAGGTAGGGCAGGCTTTCAGGCTGCAGGCTCGGGATAAAGGACAGCAGCAAAGCTGCAACGCCCGTTAGCAGGTGGACGATTTTCAACATTTTGATTAACTCACGTTAAGACGGATCACAAGGAAGAGCTGACTGGCACGGTTCGCTTCTGAACAATGGGAGGCGTTGAGCACGTGCGCGGGTATCAGCCTATGAGGCGTGCCGCAGAAATGAACGGCAGCCACACGGCGCCTATTTAACAGCAAAGGCTGTGCCTACTCAAATCAAGCATTTCGGGGTGTTGCAATCGCGGCGGCATTTTTGCGCCGAAGGCTTGTCCTAGACGGGTGCAGGTAATTTGAGCGGCCTTTCGAGCGTTTTCCTACAGGACAACAGGCTCGCCAGCCGCTGCCTCGCAAGCGATGCGGGGCGATTTGCCGCACATCGCCTGGACATGCCGGGCTGCACGAGGCCCGCACTCTTGCTAGAGTGGTCCTGCACCTGATCAATGAATGCTCATCAATTGAAGGGGAAAAACATGGCAATCGATATTGGTATCAGTGAAGAAGACCGTAAATCCATCGTCGACGGACTTTCGCGGTTGCTGTCCGATACCTATGTACTGTATCTGAAGACCCACAACTTCCACTGGAACGTCACGGGTCCCATGTTTCGTACGCTGCACCTGATGTTCGAGGAGCAGTACAACGAACTGGCGCTGGCGGTGGATTCCATTGCCGAGCGGATCCGTGCCCTGGGCTTCCCGGCGCCGGGTGCCTACTCGATCTATGCCCGCCTGTCCTCGATCAAGGAAGAAGAGGGTGTGCCGAGCGCCGAAGAGATGATCAAGCAACTGGTGGCCGGCCAAGAGGCCGTCACTCGCACCGCGCGTGGCATTTTCCCGTTGCTCGACAAAGTCAGCGATGAACCGACGGCGGACCTGTTGACCCAGCGTATGCAAGTGCACGAAAAAACTGCCTGGATGCTGCGCTCGCTGCTCGAAAACCAGTAATCGTCGAACCGGGTGGCGTCTGCAGGGCGCCACTCACTGGTTTCCCTGCACTTCCTGGCGTTGTCCTACGAATCCCAGCTCCCGCGTCTTCTGGCCGCTCTTGTGTTCCTGCGGTTTTATAGGCCTACCGTCCAATGGGACAAACCCATGGACTGCTGTTTGGCAAGGGAGTGTCAGGTGTATGTCATGTGGAGTGGGTAAGGGCGTGGAAACCGGTGGTTTTCACAAGATAAAGGTCGATCCCTTCGCTAAAGGGTTCGACATGGGGCTCGCCAAACCCTTATCGCGGTCGGTGCGCCTCAATGGGTTTTCCACGTGCCTGCGGCTTGAACAGATCTATTGGAATATCCTGACGGAAATAGCCAGGATCAATACCTGCTCGGTCAGCGCGTTGTTGTCCTACGTCGACCGCGAAGTGCATCTGCGTTATGGCGGTGTGAAGAACTTCAGCGGGCTGGTGCGGGTGGTGTGCGTCGTTCACCTGTTGAAAGATCGCCTTGGCGCCTCCGGGGCAGTGTGACTGGATGGCTCCAGGGCCCGGCCCGTCCTTCTGGCGGGCCGGGCCTCGGGCAGAAAGCCGGCTGCGCTGCCTCGATTTACCAGATATAATCCCGCGCTTTGCTGCGCATGCCGGGCTATATGCACAACGGCAGGGCGTGGCGCAGTCACGATCTGATCGCCGAGACATCTCCATGCCCATGTACGACTATCAATGTGCTTCCTGTGGTCATCAGTTGGAAGTCATTCAGAAGATCAGCGCCGCGCCGTTGGTCGATTGCCCAGCCTGTCAGGCACCTGAGTTGAAAAAAATGTTGTCCATGCCGGGCTTCCGCCTGAGCGGCAGCGGCTGGTACGAGACCGATTTCAAGACCGGCGCCAAGAAGAACCTGGCGGGCGGCGACAAAGCAGACTGAGTTGAACTCTACGCGCAGGCTCCTGCATTATCCGTCCCCTGCTTTAATGTACGGTGGCGCGGCAGGCCTGCCACCGAATTTCGAATTACGAGAAGTGAAACCACTACCATGATGCGCAGCCACTATTGCGGCCAATTGAACGAGACCCTGGAAGGTCAGGAAATCACCCTTTGCGGATGGGTTCACCGTCGCCGCGACCACGGCGGGGTGATCTTCCTCGATATCCGTGATCGTGATGGTCTGGCCCAGGTGGTGTTCGATCCCGACCGCGCCGAGAGCTTCGCTGCCGCCGACCGCGTGCGCAGCGAATACGTCGTGAAGATTACCGGCAAGGTGCGCCTGCGCCCGGCCGGTGCGGTGAACAAGAACATGGCGTCCGGCGGCATTGAAGTGCTGGGCTATGAGCTGGAAGTGCTGAACGAGTCGGAAACCCCGCCGTTCCCACTCAACGAATATTCCGACGTTGGCGAGGAAACTCGCCTGCGCTATCGCTTCCTGGACCTGCGTCGCCCGGAAATGGCCGAGAAGCTGCGTCTGCGCTCGCGCATGACTACCAGCATCCGCCGCTTCCTCGACGAGAACGGCTTCCTCGACGTCGAAACCCCGATCCTGACCCGCGCCACCCCGGAAGGCGCGCGTGACTACCTGGTGCCTAGCCGTACCCACCCAGGCAGTTTCTTCGCCCTGCCGCAATCGCCGCAATTGTTCAAGCAACTGCTGATGGTGGCCGGCTTCGACCGTTACTACCAGATCGCCAAATGCTTCCGTGACGAAGACCTGCGCGCCGACCGCCAGCCTGAATTCACCCAGATCGACATTGAGACCAGCTTCCTCAATGAAGAAGAGATCATGGGCCTCACCGAACAGATGATCCGCAACCTGTTCAAGGAAGTGCTGGACCTGGAATTCGGTGACTTCCCGCACATGACCTTCGAAGAAGCCATGCGCCGCTACGGTTCCGACAAGCCGGACCTGCGCAACCCGCTGGAACTGGTGGACGTGGCCGACCAGCTGAAAGAAGTCGACTTCAAGGTGTTCAGCGGCCCGGCCAATGACCCGAAATGCCGCATCGCCGCCCTGCGCGTGCCGGGCGGCGCGAGCATGCCGCGCAAGCAGATTGACGACTACACCAAGTTCGTCGGCATCTACGGTGCCAAGGGCCTGGCGTACATCAAGGTCAACGAGCGCGCCAACGGCGTTGACGGCCTGCAATCGCCGATCGTTAAAAACATTCCGCTGGACAACCTCAACGCGATCCTCGATCGCGTCGGTGCAGTCGATGGCGACATCGTGTTCTTCGGTGCCGACAAAGCCAAGATCGTCAGCGAGGCCCTGGGCGCGCTGCGCATCAAGCTCGGTCACGACCTGAGCCTGCTGACCTGCGAATGGGCGCCGATGTGGGTTGTCGACTTCCCGATGTTCGAAGAAAACGACGACGGCAGCTTCAGCGCCTTGCACCATCCGTTCACCGCGCCGAAGTGCTCCCCGGCCGAGCTGGAAGCCAACCCGGCCGGCGCGCTGTCCCGTGCCTATGACATGGTGCTCAACGGCACCGAGTTGGGTGGCGGTTCGATCCGTATCCACCGCAAAGAGATGCAGCAAGCGGTGTTCCGTCTGCTGGGCATCAACGAAGCGGAACAGGAAGAGAAGTTCGGCTTCCTGCTCGACGCGCTCAAATACGGTGCGCCGCCCCACGGTGGCCTGGCGTTCGGCCTGGACCGCCTGGTGATGCTGATGACCGGCGCCCAGTCGATCCGTGAAGTGATTGCGTTCCCGAAAACCCAGAGCGCCGCGGACGTCATGACCCAGGCCCCGGGTGTGGTGGATGCCAAGGCACTGCGCGAACTGCACATCCGTCTGCGCGAGACGCCGAAGGCTGAGTAAGGCTGCTGCGTGAAAGCGCGATAAGGTTGTAAGCAGTCAAAAAGGCGCATCTTCGGATGCGCCTTTGCGTTTGAAAGAGGGAAATCTCGCCGGCGGCGGGATTGATAGGTTTCTAGAGAATTTCGGAGTTGTGTTATGGCTGGCCATTCCAAGTGGGCGAACATCAAGCACCGCAAAGAGCGTCAGGATGCCAAGAAAGGCAAGATCTTCACCAAGTGGATTCGCGAACTGACCGTCGCCGCCCGCCAGGGTGGGGGTGACCCGGGTTCCAACCCGCGCCTGCGCCTGGCGCTGGACAAGGCGCTGGGCGCCAACATGAGCCGCGACATCATCGACCGCGCCGTGGCCCGTGGTGCCGGTGCGGCCGATACCGACGACATGGTCGAATTGACCTATGAAGGCTACGGCCCGGGCGGCGTGGCGGTGATGGTCGAATGCATGACCGACAACCGCAACCGTACCGCTGCAGCGGTGCGCCATGCCTTCAGCAAGTGCGGCGGCAACCTGGGGACCGACGGTTCGGTGGCCTACCTGTTCGAGCGCAAGGGGCAGATCACCTTTGCTCCGGGCACGGATGAAGACGCGCTGATGGAAGCGGCGATGGAGGCGGACGCCGACGACGTCGTCACCCACGAAGATGGCTCTATTGACGTATTCACCTCGTTCGCCAGCTTCTACTCAGTGCGCAATACCCTGGAAGCCGCAGGCTTCAAGGGCACCGATGCGGAAATCGTGATGCTGCCGACCACCAGCGCCGAACTTGACCTGGACGGTGCGCAGAAGGTGTTGAAGCTGCTGGACATGCTCGAAGACCTGGATGATGTGCAGAATGTGTATTCGAATGCCGACATCCCGGAATCCGTGGCTGAACAGCTAGGCTGAGAAAAATGTCGTTCAAAATGTGGGAGGGGGCTTGCCCCCGATGAGGGAGTGTCAGTAGGCACATTTGTGACTGACCCACCGCCATCGGGGGCAAGCCCCCTCCCACATTGGGTTCTCGGTGTATCAAAAAATATGTTTATTTAATCCGCAGGCGTTATGACTTTAATCCTAGGTATCGACCCCGGTTCGCGCATCACCGGTTTTGGCGTGGTGCAACAGACTCCGCGCGGCTGCGTATATGTCGCCTCGGGCTGCATCCGCACCGGCGCGGGGGAATTGGCCGAACGCCTGCAGATCGTCTATCGCGGGGTGCGGGAAGTCATCCAGACCTACGGTCCGGTGACCATGGGCATCGAAAAAGTCTTTATGGCCAAGAATGCCGATTCGGCGTTGAAGCTCGGCCAGGCGCGTGGTGCGGCCATCGTGGCGGGGGCCGAGGAGGGCATGGAAATCGCCGAATACACCGCGACCCAGGTCAAGCAGGCCGTCGTGGGTACGGGTGGGGCGAATAAAGAGCAGGTGCAGATGATGGTCATGCACATGCTCAAACTCACCTCAAAACCCCAGATCGACGCCTCCGACGCCCTGGCCATCGCCATTTGCCACGCCCACACCCGCTCCAGCCTGCTGCCCCATGGTTTGGGCGCGGCACGCAGTCGTGGCGGACGCCTGCGTCTCTGATAGCATCAGCGCAATCGTTATTTCCGGTCAGGCCTGCTCTGACCCCAAGCTTTAAGGATCTGAACCGTGATTGGACGCTTGCGCGGCACCCTGGCTGAGAAACAGCCGCCGCACCTGATTCTGGATGTGAATGGATTGGGTTATGAGCTTGAAGTGCCCATGACCACCTTGTACCGCTTGCCTTCGGTCGGCGAGCCGATAACCTTGCACACGCATTTAGTCGTGCGCGAAGACGCGCAACTGCTCTATGGTTTCATCGGCAAGCGCGACCGCGACTTCTTCCGCGAGCTGATTCGGCTTAACGGCGTCGGGCCGAAATTGGCCCTGGCATTGATGTCGAGCCTGGAAGTGGATGAACTGGTACGTGCCGTTTCAGCCCAGGACACCTCGGCCCTGACCAAGGTGCCGGGTGTGGGCAAGAAAACCGCCGAGCGCCTGCTGGTGGAACTCAAGGACCGTTTCAAGGCCTGGGAAGTGGTGCCGAGCATGTTCGCCCTGGTACCGAACCAGCCGGATATGCCGGCAGGCCAGGTCGCCAGTGCCGAAAGCGATGCGGTCAGTGCGTTGATCTCCCTGGGCTACAAGCCGCAGGAGGCCAGCAAGGCGGTATCGGCCATCAAGGACAAGAACCTGAGCAGTGAAGACATGATCCGCCGAGCCCTGAAGGGAATGATTTAAGTGATAGAAGCTGATCGTCTGATCGCGGCCACCGGTCCGCGCGACCGTGAAGAAGTCCAGGACCGCGCCATCCGCCCCCTGAGCCTGGCCGACTACATCGGCCAGCCCACCGTGCGCGAGCAGATGGAGCTGTTCATCCAGGCCGCACGCGGGCGCAGTGAGTCGCTGGATCACACGCTGATCTTCGGCCCGCCGGGCCTGGGTAAGACCACCCTGGCCAACATCATCGCCCAGGAAATGGGCGTGTCGATCAAGTCCACGTCCGGCCCGGTGCTGGAGCGCCCTGGCGACCTGGCCGCGTTGCTGACCAATCTGGAGCCTCACGACGTCCTGTTCATCGATGAGATCCACCGGCTGTCGCCGATCGTCGAGGAAGTGCTGTACCCGGCGATGGAGGACTTCCAGCTCGACATCATGATCGGTGAAGGCCCGGCGGCCCGTTCAATCAAGCTCGACCTGCCGCCGTTCACATTGGTGGGTGCCACGACCCGCGCGGGCATGTTGACCAACCCGCTGCGAGACCGTTTCGGCATCGTTCAACGTCTTGAGTTCTATAGCACGGCAGACCTTGCGACCATCGTCAGCCGTTCGGCGAGCATCCTTGGCCTGCCGCTGGACCCGGAAGGCGCGTTCGAAATCGCCCGGCGCGCCCGCGGTACACCACGGATCGCCAACCGCTTGCTGCGCCGTGTGCGCGATTTTGCCGAGGTGCGCGCCAAGGGGCATATCACCAAGGCGGTCGCGGACCTGGCCTTGAATCTGCTGGATGTGGACGAACATGGCTTCGATCATCAGGACCGGCGTCTGCTCCTGACCATGATCGAGAAGTTCGACGGCGGCCCGGTGGGCGTGGATAGCCTCGCTGCCGCCATCAGTGAAGAGCGTCACACCATCGAGGATGTGCTGGAGCCCTACCTGATCCAGCAGGGCTACATCATGCGCACGCCGCGGGGCAGGGTGGTGACGCGGCATGCCTATCTGCACTTTGGGCTAAACATCCCGTCACGATTGGGAGACATGCCTGTGGTAGACGAATTTCTCGATGCAGTGGACGATTAAAAAAATTGTAGGAGCGAGCTTGCTCGCGAAAAACGCCAACGATAACGCAGTGTGTCTGGTTATGCGCGGCGGCCTCAGGTCCTTCGCGAGCAAGCTCGCTCCTACAGGGTATTTGCCATGTGGGGTGATTTATCCGAGCTTTGTGCTGTCCCAGTGTCTGGTGTCGTCATTTGAGTCACTGAAGAAAGTTTCAGGAATGAAAAAACAGTTGTCCAGCCGGATTGGCAACCTGAGGAGTAAGCACTAGAGTATGCGCGCGCAAAACGGGGATCAGTCGTTCGCACATCGCTGTCGCGTTTATTACGAGGACACTGATGCCGGCGGCATCGTTTATTACGTCAATTACCTGAAATTCATGGAACGGGCTCGAACCGAGCGGCTCAGGGAGCTGGGCTTTGCCCAATCCACGCTGGCAGGGGAGGACCTGTTATTCGTCGTGCATTCCAGCGAGGCGCGTTACCACGCACCGGCGCGACTGGACGATGAGTTGCTGGTCAGCGCTGAAGTCGTCGAATTGAACCGTGCCAGCCTGCGATTCAAGCAGCAGGTCAGGCGGGCTACGGATGCAACGCTGCTCTGTGAGGGGCAGTTCCTGGTGGCGTGTGTACGCACCAACAGTTTGAAACCTCGGGCCATTCCCGAAACTCTACGTGCGGCCTTTGCTGCCGTGAGCGGCGCGGGTAAACAATCAAAGCAGGAGATTTAGCGTGGAACCTACCGTCGTCGACCATTCCTCGATGTGGAGCCTGGTCAGTAATGCCAGTGTCGTGGTGCAACTGGTCATGCTGACCCTGGTGGCCGCATCGGTTACCTCTTGGGTCATGATTTTTCAGCGCAGCAACTTGCTGCGTGCCGGTCGACGCGCCCTGGAGAGCTTCGAGGAGCGCTTCTGGTCGGGTATCGACCTGTCCAAGCTGTATCGCCAGGCCGGCAGCAACCCGGACCCGGATTCGGGCGTCGAGCAAATCTTCCGCGCCGGCTTCAAGGAGTTCTCGCGCCTGCGCCAGCAGCCGGGCGTTGATCCGGAAGCCGTGATGGAAGGCGTGGCCCGCGCCATGCGCGTGGCCATCTCCCGCGAAGAAGAGAAGCTGGAGCAAAGCCTGCCGTTCCTGGCGACCGTCGGCTCCGTCAGTCCGTACATCGGCCTGTTCGGTACCGTATGGGGCATCATGAACTCCTTCCGCGGTCTGGCCCAGGCCCAGCAGGCGACCCTGGCCACCGTGGCCCCGGGCATTGCCGAAGCCCTGATCGCCACCGCGATCGGCCTGTTCGCCGCTATCCCCGCAGTAATCGCCTACAACCGTTTTGCCGCCACCAGCGAAACCTTGATCGGCCGTTACTACACCTTCGCCGATGAATTCCAGGCGATCCTGCACCGTAAAGTGCACACCAGCGAAGAATAAGCAGGTAATTCCCAATGGCTTTAATCGCTCGAGCTCGCAAAAAGCGCAAGCCGGTCGCCGAGATGAACGTAGTGCCCTACATCGACGTGATGCTGGTGCTGCTGGTCATCTTCATGGTGACCGCGCCGATGCTCAACCAGGGCGTGAAGGTTGATCTGCCCAAGGTTTCCAGTGAAGCCTTGCCGCAGGACAACAACACTCAGGTCCTGACCATTTCGATCAAGGCTGACAAGACCTACTACTGGAACCTTGGCAGCGAAGTCGACACGCAGAAGCAGCAGGACAAGGCCTTGACCTTGCCAGCGATGACGGATGCCGTGACCAAGATCATTCGCTCCGGCAACGAAGGCGGCAAGCACACCCAGGTGTTCATCCGCGGTGACAAGTCGGTCGACTACGGTTCCGTCATGGGCGCCATGGGCGGGCTGCAGAAGGCCGGCGTGGGTAACGTTGGCTTGATTACCGAGGCACCCTGATGCAGCAACAGCGAGAGCCGTCCGCCTCGGAAAGCTACTTCTGGCCTGGCGTGTGGGCAATTGCCCTGCACGTGCTGGTGTTCGGCATGCTGTTCGTCAGCTTTGCCATGACCCCGGACCTGCCGCCAGCCAAGCCGATCGTGCAGGCGACCCTGTATCAGCTGAAATCGAAAAGTCAGGCCACCACCCAGACCAATCAGAAGATTGCGGGTGAGGCCCAGAAGTCGGCTGCGCGCCAGACCGAAGTCGAGCAGATGGAACAGAAGAAGGTCGAGCAGGAAGCGGTGAAGGCTGCTGCGGAACAAAAGAAAGAAGAGGCGGCTCAAAAGGCCGAGGAATCGAAAAAGGCTGACGAAGCCAAGAAAGCCGACGAAGCGAAAAAGGCTGATGAAGCCAAGAAAGCCGAGAAAGCCGCCGAAGCCAAAAAGGCCGAAGAGAAACAATTGGCTGATATAGCCAAGAAGAAGTCCGAAGAAGAAGCCAAGAAAGCTGCCGAAGAAGAGGCCAAGAAAAAGGCCGCTGAGGAAGCCAAGAAAAAGATCGTCGAAGACGCGAAGAAGAAAGCCGCCGAAGACGCCAAGAAAAAAGCAGAAGCAGACGAGGCGAAGAAGAAAGTCGCCGACGACGCGAAGAAGAAAGCTGCCGCCGACGCCTCCAAGAAAAAGGCCCAGGAAGCAGCCCGTAAATCCGCCGAAGAGAAAAAGGCCCAGGCCCTGGCAGATTTGCTTTCCGACACGCCGCAGCGTCAGCAAGCCTTGGCCGATGAACGTGGCGATGAAGTCGCGGGCAGTTTTGACGACCTGATCCGGGCGCGGGCAGCGGAAGGCTGGACACGTCCACCTTCGGCACGTAAAGGCATGACAGTAGTGCTGCAGATCGGCATGTTGCCGGACGGTACGGTGACTTCGGTCAGCGTGGCCAAGTCCAGTGGTGACGGTTCGTTCGACAGTTCGGCGGTTGCCGCAGTCAAGAATATTGGCCGGTTGACCGAGATGCAGGGAATGAAACCAAGCGACTTCGCTCCCTATCGTTCATTCAAGATGACATTCACACCTGAGGATCTAGCCTTGTGAGAAACCTTCTTCGAGGAATGCTTGTCGTTATTTGCTGTATGGCAGGGATAGCGGCGGCGGATGAAAAGAACATCCTGGTTACCAGCGGCAGCGATCGGGCCACCCCGATCGCGGTAGTACCGTTCGGCTGGCAGGGCGGCAGCGTGCTGCCGGATGACATGGCCCAGATCGTCAGCGACGACCTGCGCAATTCCGGCTACTACGCACCGATTCCAAAGGGCAACATGATCAGCCAGCCCAACCAGGCCAGCGAAGTCGTGTTCCGTGACTGGAAAGCGGTGGGCGCGCAGTACCTGATGGTCGGCAACATCACGCCGGCCGGCGGTCGCCTGCAAATCACCTACACCTTGTTCAACGTGGCCACCGAGCAGCAGGTCCTGACCGGCAACGTCTCCGGCACCGCTGAACAACTGCGTGACATGGCCCACTACATTTCGGACCAGTCGTTTGAAAAACTCACCGGTATCAAAGGGGCGTTCTCGACGCGCCTGTTGTATGTGACGGCTGAGCGTTTCTCTGTAGACAACACTCGCTACACCCTGCAGCGTTCGGACTACGACGGTGCGCGTGCAGTGACCTTGTTGCAGTCGCGTGAGCCGATCCTGTCGCCGCGCTTCGCGCCGGACGGCAAGCGTATTGCCTACGTATCGTTCGAACAGAAGCGTCCACGTATCTTCGTCCAGCACATCGATACGGGCCGTCGTGAGCAGATCACCAACTTCGAAGGCCTCAACGGTGCACCGGCCTGGTCGCCGGATGGTTCGCGCCTGGCATTCGTGCTGTCCAAGGACGGCAACCCGGATATCTACGTGATGAACATGGCCTCGCGTCAGCTCTCGCGTGTGACCAGCGGCCCAGGTATCAACACCGAACCGTTCTGGGGTAAAGATGGTTCGACCATCTATTTCACCTCTGACCGTGGCGGCAAGCCTCAGGTCTACAAGGCAAATGTGAACGGTGGCGGCGCGGAACGTGTGACCTTTATCGGTAACTACAACGCCAATCCCAAGCTTTCGGCCGATGAAAAGACGTTGGTAATGATTCACCGTCAGGATGGTTTCACTAATTTCCGGGTTGCGGCCCAGGATTTGCAGCGCGGAACCGTGAAAATCCTTACAGATACCAACCTTGATGAGTCAGCCACTGTTGCGCCCAACGGCACCATGGTAATCTACGCCACCCGCCAGCAGGGCCGGGGAGTCTTGATGCTCGTGTCCATCAACGGACGCGTAAGGCTCCCGCTTCCTACCGCACAAGGCGAAGTCAGAGAACCATCCTGGTCCCCTTACCTGAACTGACGCGGCGCTACAAAAAGAAGTACTTAACACACTGGGGTTCATTAGGAGTTTCACGATGGAAATGCTGAAGTTTGGTAAGTTTGCTGCTCTGGCTCTGGCTCTGTCCGTAGCCGTTGGTTGCTCCTCTAAAGGCGGCGACAATGCCGGTGAAGGCGCAGCTGTTGATCCAAACGCTGGTTACGGCGCTAACACTGGTGCAGTCGACGGCTCCCTGAGCGAAGAAGCTGCTCTGCGCGCGATCACCACTTTCTACTTCGAATACGACAGTTCGGACCTGAAGCCAGAAGCCATGCGCGCTCTGGACGTTCACGCCAAGGACCTGAAAGCTAACGGCGCTCGCGTTGTTCTGGAAGGTAACACTGACGCCCGTGGTACTCGTGAGTACAACATGGCTCTGGGCGAGCGTCGTGCGAAAGCCGTTCAGCGCTACCTGGTACTGCAAGGTGTTGCTCCAGGCCAACTGGAACTGGTTTCCTACGGTAAAGAGCGTCCAGTTGCAACTGGCAACGACGAGCAGTCGTGGGCTCAGAACCGTCGCGTCGAACTGCGTAAGTAATTCGTCATGCGAACGTGCCGTCGTGCTCTGACTGTATTGGCTCTCAGCCTCGCACCGCTTGCGGTGTGGGCTGCGGTTCCTGTAACGGATAGCAACTCTGGCTATAACAATAGCGGCAGCAGTTATCCGCCAGCGGGTTATGGCACGAACGGCGCCTATGCTGGGGGGGCGGCTACGGCCGCGCCCTCGGCACAGGGCGAGCTGTTCAACCAGCTGCAACGCATGCAGGATCAATTGGCCCAGCAACAAGGCGCCATTGAAGTTCTGCAGAATCAAGTGAATCAACTCAAGCAAGAAGGCCTGGAACGTTACCAGGATCTTGATCGACGTATTGGAGCCGGTGTTGCACCTGCCGCTACTCCTGATAATTCTTCTGCCGGTGGCGCGCCCAGTGCCGCTGCCGGTGGTGCTGCTGCCGGTGGCGCAGTAGCGGGGGCCGCAGCGGCTGCCCCTGCCGCGAGCAGCGAACCGGGCGATCCGGCGAAGGAAAAACTGTATTACGATGCAGCCTTCGACCTGATCAAGGCCAAGGACTTCGATAAGGCCAGCCAGGCCTTTACCGCGTTCCTGCGCAAGTACCCCAATAGTCAGTACGCGGGCAATGCCCAGTACTGGTTGGGTGAGGTCAACCTGACAAAAGGTGATTTGCAGGGGGCGGGCCAGGCGTTTGCCAAGGTCAGCCAGCTGTACCCCAAGCATTCCAAGGTGCCGGACTCGCTGTATAAACTGGCTGACGTAGAACGCCGCCTGGGTCATACCGACAAGGTCAAAGGCATTCTGCAGCAGGTGGTTGCCCAGTATCCGGGCTCCTCCGCCGCGCAGCTGGCCCAGCGGGATCTGCAACGCTTGTAGGCAATGCAGCCCGTTTAGAAGAAACCCGCGCCTGGCGCGGGTTTTTTCGTTAGAATCCACGCCCTTTTATGACACACGCTTCCTGGGGTTGACGCGTTGGCGCGATCCCTTGAAGTGCCTGACGGAGGCGGACAGCCTGTTTAGCTGTTACGCCCGTGGCGACTATGCAAGACACATTACGTATTACCGAAGTTTTTTACTCGTTGCAGGGTGAAACGCGCACTGCCGGCCTGCCTACCGTATTCGTACGACTCACTGGCTGCCCCTTGCGTTGTCAATACTGTGACAGCGCCTATGCCTTCAGCGGCGGCACCCTACGCACCCTGGATGACATCCTGGAGCAGGTTGCCGGTTACCGGCCGCGCTACGTCTGTTTGACGGGCGGCGAGCCATTGGCGCAACCCAATGCCATCCCCTTGCTTAAACAGCTGTGTGACGCAGGCTACGAGGTGTCGCTGGAAACCAGCGGCGCCTTGGATATCTCTGCGGTAGATCCGCGTGTCAGCCGAGTGGTCGATCTAAAGACCCCTGACTCCAAGGAAGCCCACCGCAATCGCTACGAGAACATGGACTTGCTGACGGCTAACGATCAGGTCAAGTTCGTCATCTGCTCTCGTAATGATTATGACTGGGCGACTTCCAAGCTGATCCAGTATGGGCTTGAACGTCGAGCAGGGGAGGTGCTGTTCTCCCCGAGTCATCACGACCTCAACGCGCGCGAGCTTGCGGACTGGGTAGTGGCGGATAACCTGCCGGTGCGTCTGCAATTGCAGTTGCACAAATACCTGTGGAACGACGAACCAGGTCGCTGATGCGGCTGATGAGAAGGCTGTGGAAGGCCTTCAAACCGCGCCATTTTTAGCTTCAATGCGTTATTTCTGATTTTTTTCAAATAAGGTGTTGAATAATCCTTAGAAATCAGTATTATACGCGCCACCACACAGCGGGTCGTTAGCTCAGTTGGTAGAGCAGTTGGCTTTTAACCAATTGGTCGTAGGTTCGAATCCCACACGACCCACCATTTTTGGCGGTTTAGAAAATCCGGAAGGCCCACGCAAGTGAGGATTTCCGGGTTTTTTTTTGCCTGTCATTCCGCATCGCCAAATCGACACGCATTGCGCCGTGATCGGTTCATCTCGCTGGTTAGCCCATACACATTCCTGAACGGCAGAACGCTGGGGAACATTGCGCTCAATACGCGTGCCGATGTGTGCCGGCTGCATCAGAACCGTCTTATGTCAATGCTCAAGGATTCGCTGCAACTTAAGCAGGTACCCGAACGGGCGCTCGATTTCGACCGGATGCCGGTGGCCTTCCTTGCACGGTTTATCGCGATTCACGTCTCGGACCATGGGTGGCGATTAACCGGTCAGGAACAGCGCACTGCAAAGGGGTACGTCTATCTTAAGCAAATCGACTTATCTGAACAGCAGAGGAACTTTCTTGTGCAACAGTTTGAACCCGATACTTTGGTCCGCAATCCAGTGGGCAATCCTGTCGTCGCGAGTGTCACGGTGAAGAGCGATGCGCGCAGCGTGTGGAATGTCGTTGGGGATTTCGCCGGTTTCGCAACGTTTATCCCTGCGCTGGCGCATATCGAAATGACGGGCGAGGGCGTGCGTTCGGTGCGCAAGAAACTGTTCAAGGACGGCAATGTGGTGATTGAGCAACTCAATACCCATGACGATCAAGCGATGGCCATGACCTGGTCACTGCTCTACACCTCGCTGAACATCGGCAACCTCTGGGCGGTGATGCAGGTTGTGCCTGACGGTGACAACCAGAGCCAGGCGACCTGGACCATCATTGGTCAGCCGCACACTGGCAGCAAGGAGGACGTGCCGGCATTCGAGGCGTTCCTGCAGGGTTTTGCCGACGATGCGATGAAGAACGTGCAGGCGCTCTTCAACGGATGAGCAACAAGTGCCGGGGCGCCCACCGTGCCGGCACTGTCGGGTGAACGGTAGAAACGCAAAAGGCCATTCGCGAGAATGGCCTTTTTTTGTTGCGAACCGATAATCAGCCGCCTGCTGATTGCTCGTTCAACAGGAAGGCGTGCAGCGCTTCCATCGTCATGCTTCCCAAGTCTTCGCCTGCGCGCGAGCGCACGGTGACAGTACCGTTTTCTTTTTCGCGCTCACCGACCACGAGCAAGTAAGGCACGCGTTGAAGAGTGCTTTCACGAATCTTGTAGCCGATTTTCTCATTGCGCAGATCAGCTTCCACCCTGAACCCAAGCTGGACCAGGTCATTGCGTGTCTGGTCGGCATAATCGTTCTGTGCATCAGTGACCGTCACGACGATGGCCTGCACCGGCGCAAGCCAGAGCGGGAACTGACCGGCATGGTGTTCGATGAGAATGCCAAGGAACCGCTCCAGGGAGCCCACGATTGCGCGGTGCAGCATGACCGGCTTGCGTCGTTGCGAATGCTCATCGACGTATTCGGCGCCCAGGCGATCCGGCATGTGATAGTCGACCTGCATCGTGCCTACCTGCCATTCACGCCCGATGGCGTCACGCAGGTGGTACTCGATCTTGGGGCTGTAGAACGCGCCTTCGCCCGGCAGTTCTTCCCACTCCACATCACACTCGGACAGGGCTTCACGCAACAGGTTTTCGGCCTTGTCCCACACTTCGTCGCTGCCCAGGCGTTTGCCTGGCTCAGGACGCAGTGCGATTTTTACCGCAATGTCAGTGAAGCCGAAGTCGGCATAAACCTTGACTGCCTGGTAATGGAACGCCTTGATCTCGGCCGCGATTTGCTCTTCGGTGCAGAAAATGTGCCCGTCATCCTGGGTAAATGCGCGCACCCGCATAATGCCGTGCAAAGCGCCCGAAGGCTCGTTGCGGTGGCAGCCGCCGAACTCGCCGTAACGGATCGGTAGTTCACGGTGGCTGCGCAGGCCATGCTTGAAGATTTGGATGTGGCCGGGGCAGTTCATCGGCTTGAGTGCGTACTGGCGGTTTTCGGACTCAGTGACAAACATGTTTTCTTTGTAGTTGTCCCAGTGCCCTGATTTCTTCCACAGGGTGCTGTCGAGTACTTGCGGCGACTTGACTTCACGGTAGCCGCCATCGCGGTAAACCCGGCGCATGTACTGTTCAACCGTCTGCCACAACGACCAGCCCTTGGGGTGCCAAAAGACCATGCCTGGCGCTTCTTCTTGTTGGTGAAACAAGTCGAACTGTTTTGCCAGTTTGCGGTGATCACGCTTTTCAGCTTCTTGAAGTTGGTTCAAGTAGGCCTTGAGCTCTTTTTCGTTGCCCCAGGCAGTGCCGTAGATACGGCTGAGCATGATGTTGTTGGAGTCGCCGCGCCAGTAGGCGCCAGCCACTTTCATCAGTTTGAAGGCGCCAAGCTTCGCTGTGTTGGGCACATGCGGCCCACGGCACAGGTCGGTGAACTCGCCCTGGGTATAAAGTGAGAGCGTTTCCCCGGCGGGTATGGCGTCGATGATTTGCGTCTTGTAGCTTTCGCCCAGTTGTTCAAAAAACGCCAGTGCTTCATCCCGTGGTAATTGCGTACGGGTAACCGGTAGTTGTTCTTTGACGATCCTGGTCATTTCGGCTTCGATGAGCGGAAGATCGTCCATTGTGAAAGGACGAGGTGCCACGAAGTCGTAATAGAAGCCATTATCAATAACGGGGCCTATCGTTACTTGCGTGCCGGGGTACAGGCGCTGAACCGCCTGTGCCATCAAGTGGGCCGTCGAATGGCGTATCAGCTCCAGCGCTTGCGGGCTTTTGGTCGTGACAATCTCTACGGTAGCGTCTGTTTCCAGGAGGTAGCTGGCATCGACCAGCGTGCCGTCGACCTTGCCGCCAATCGTCGCGGCAGCGAGGCCTGCGCCAATGGATTGAGCCAGCTGTTGCACAGTCAAAGCTTCTGGAAAATCTCTGCGACTGCCGTCCGGTAGAGCGATAGTGACCATATGTAAGGGTGCTCGAATATTAATAGTTTCTAACGGGTGAATGCATCGTGTATAGGCACATGAGCTTATAAGCAACACATCCTGTGTATGCTGCCTGAGCGTCTGGAACTGCGGTGTGCAACCATATCACGATATGTTCCATACATATTCATTGGCGAGATAGGGTTTCATTTTGTTAGTGGTTTCCAACCATTCCCGGTAGGGGTCACTGGCTTTGACGATGCCGCTGCCGGCGTAGACATGAATGTGCGATTCGGTGAGCTTGACCGTGCGAATGGCCAGCGCGAAGTTGGCATCATCTCCCAGGGTGAAGTAACCAAGCCCACCGGTAAAAAAGCCGCGGTCGATTTGTTCATAGCGACGAATACGTTCGCCGCAGACGGCCAAGGGTTTCCCCCAGATCGTGGCGGGTGGATAGACCGCCGCCAAGGCATCGAATACGTTCAGCCCTGCTTTTACCGTGCCACTGATCAAGCTTTTGAGGTGTTGCACATAACCCAGGTCGATTACGCTGCGCGACTCGCGCAAGTCCAATGAGCCGTTCTCGCAGACCGTGGCCAGCTGTTCAAGAAAGAGCCCGGCTGCGGTTTCATGCTCCTCGAGTTCCTTCAGGTCGCTGGTGAGTTCGTGCCGATAGCGGGCGTTTTTTTCACCCTCGCTCGAGCCTTTGCGGGTTCCCGCCAAAGGCTCGACAACCAGCAGGTCGTTGTCTTTGCGCAGCAGCGTCTCGGGTGAAATACCGACCCAGGCTACCTGGTCGGCCCATCGGAAGACGAACTCGTAATGCGGGTTGGGGCGCGGTGCCACCAGGCGCAGCAGCAGTGCGGGTGAAATTGGCCGTTCGAGGGTCAGTTTGACTTCACGGCCAATGACCACTTTGTCTGCATCGGTGCAGGCAAGCTCGTTCAACAAACCGACCAGATCGTTGACGTAGTCGGCACACGCAGGAATGTCTTCGCGTTGGGTGATGCGCGGGTTGGCCGTTGGCGTGAAGTCTGCCGCAGAGGCGATGAGGCGCTCGTCGATGGCGTACCAGATATCGTCGTGCAGACAGCTGAACGTCAGCTGCTCGTCGCTGATCCGGCAGAATAGCCGGGGCAGGGTGAAGACCAGTGGTTCACTCAAGTGTTCGGGATGGGTTGCGCAACGCCAGCCTCCGAGGAAAGTCGCAGAAGCGGGCAAGCCATGCTTTTGCATCAACCATGGGCATAGCTGCTCCACAAAGCGGGCCACCGCATCAAACAACTGTTCATGGAACAATCGCGAAGCGTCCAGTGCCAGCGTCTGCGCCAGACACACCGCCTGCTCGTGCTGCAACTGCAGGTTCAGGTGCGCCCCATCATGGGTGACCACTACGCGAAACTCACTGCCCAGGCCGACCATCGACGTTCGCACGCCGTCGGTATGCTGGCTGAACAAGCCCATGAACTCACCGGCCAGCTTCGGAAAACGCCGCTCCAATACCGGTAACAATGCGGCGCCCAGTTCGTGTGCGTTCAGGTTTGGATAAGGGTTGGCGTAGCTCGACTGTTTAGGGGTATTCATCGAGACTCCCGATAGGCATGGGCCAGATGACTGCATAGCTGCAAGGTTTTTTGAAAATCGAAGAAGGGCACTGCGTCTTCATGGCGCTCAGGGGCCGCAAGACTGGAGGCGTGGCTGCGAACTTCCAGGGCGATGCCACTCAACCGGCTGTCGAGGGTCCTGTGCAGATTCAGGGTCTGATCCCATTGCTGGGCGACGCTTTGGGTCAGGCTGCAGGTCGCTGGGTGCGCGGTGTGCCTATTGAGTGGGTCACATAACCAGATTACGGGCGATCGTTGTGTCTGCAGGGCGCGGATCGCTTCGCCCACTGCTTGGGTGCCATCTGCGGTATTGGCAATCAGGAGGATTTTGCCCGTTTGACGCTCAGGGTTGAGGCGCTCCACGATGTTGACCAGCGTGTGCGTATCCAATGGCCCCCCGAGGCGAAGGGCGATGGGGTTGTCCAGGCCACGGGCAAATTCCACGTAGCAACTGTCGCTGAACAGGTTGCACGCCTCGATCCACAGTAACGATGCACTGGAGGCATAGAAACCCGAGTGACGGGTGCGACGTACCAGGGCTTCTTCATAGTCCAGATGCGCGCACTCATGGCTGGTATGGATCGCCGATGCCTTGGCGCGCAACCGCTGCATTGCCGCTTCAGTGGCCTCGTAAGCCCACAGCAGGCGATTGGCGTCCGGGCGCCTGGCCCACGGCGTTGGCGCCTGGCAGTTGACCATGTCGCCAAAGTAGCGATCCAGCGTGATGCCGTCGACGAGTTCTGTGGCGTCAGGTTGGGTGTGCGCATAACTGCCGGCGACCGAGCCGATTGCCAGTACTGGCAGGCCCAGCATCAATGCGAGGTAGCGGCTCAACGATTCAACCGTCTTGAAGCGTTGATCGAACGTGGCGTGAGTAACATCGTTCAGGCTTTGTTCACGTTGGCCCATCAGCTGCACGAACGTGTGCCCTTGCGCTGCGTGCACAAGTGCCCGTCGCAGCCGGACAATGTCGTCTTCACTGACCAGCCCGGGCAGCCGTGACAGTTGCTTGAGCACGGCGGGCAACTGCTTGCCTTGATAGTTAGGCATGTGCCGGCGCTCTTTATCGCGCCAGCTTCCCGGTCGCCAGGATTGCGACGCGTATACCGAATCGAGATTCAACACTTCAAGCCTCCAGGCAGTACTCGACATCAATGGCGATAGGCGACTCACTCAAAAGTGGCCCCACCGTCAACGACCAGGTTTTGCAGGGTTATGTGGTTCGCATCGCCAGACAGCAGAAAGGCCACTACCGCAGCAATATCCTGCGGCTCGGCGATTTTTTGCAGCGGAATCCCGAGTCGATATTGCCCGGGGTCGCCCGCTATGATGCGCTGCTCGGTCTGCGGTCCTTCACCGGCAATGGTTGCCAGCATGGAGGTGCGGGTCGAGCCGGGCGATACGACATTGCAACGAACTCCCTGAGCGGCGAACTCCAGGCCTATGCACCGGGTGAGCATGGCTGCCGCGGCCTTGGACGAACAGTAAGCGCCCATGTTGATGCGCGGCGTGCTGCCGGCATTGGAGGCAACCGTAACGATTGCGCCTTGACCCCGTTCGGCCATACGAGTGGCCACGGCCCTGGAGACGAAGAAGGTACCGTGGACATTCACCTCAAAGGTCGTCTGCCATTCTTCGGCTGACGTAGTGGCAATGCTCTTGGCGACCAGTACACCGGCATTGTTGACCAGCCCGGTCAGCGGGTACTGGTTGTCAATGGCGGCAATGGCCAGTTCCACTTCGTGGGGCCGGGTGATATCGACCACCTTCGGATGCAGCCTGGGTGAGCGTTGTTCGTCTGCCAGCGCTGCCAATGCCTGGGCGTTGTTGTCCAGGGCAAACACATCGGCGCCTTCCTGGAGCAGCAGGCGGGTGATGGCGGCACCGATACCCTGGGCCGCGCCGGTAACGACAATCGACTGATGTTCGAAACGGTTCATGGCTGCTCGCACTCCGTCACAGGCATCCGCGCGCTGAGCAGTTCCCACCAGGCGGTAAACCCGGGCCGTTCGGCAAGCTCCATGAAGCTCACGTCAATGCCGCGCTTGCGCCATTTCTCACTGAGCGTCAGCAGGCGAACCGAGTCGACTCCAGCCTCTTGAGGCGACTCGAGTTCGGCAAGCTCCTCCGTGGGGATGCGCAGTATCGCGGCAATCTCGGCATAAAAATCCGCTTTGTCGTAGATCAGCTTGCCCTGGGTCATCGTGCCTTCCCCAGTTCTGCCAGCATGTCGTCGCAGGACATGATTTTGCTGGAGCAACTGGCCATATGGCGTATCGCCATTTCATGCAAGTCCAGAGAGAAGTCGCCCATGGCATCCGCCACCACGAAGGGCTGGATGTCGCACATGAATGCTTCGGTCGCCGTGACCAGGCAACCGATGTGGGCATACACACCACAGATAATCAGTTGGTCGCGCCGGCCCTCCTGCAAACTCTTGAGAAGAGGCGATTTGGCAAAGGCGCTGTAGCGATGCTTGACCAGCACCTCATCGCGCTCGGCGGTGGGTTCAAGCCCTGCGACGATGTCCTTGGCGTTGCCTTCCTCGGGCATGCCCGGCCCCCAGAAGTCCGTCAGCAAGCCGCGGTCGTCACTGGATTGGTTGCCCGGCTGGGCGGTGTAATACACCGGAATATTCAGCGCATGGCAGCACTCCTTGATGGCGGCGATACGGTGTATCACGCCATCGATGAACGCCTTGGAGGCGTAAGGCGCCAGGAAGTAATTCTGCATATCGTGGATCAACAGCGCCGCACGGGACGGCTCGACGGTCCAGTCCAACGGTTTGCGTTGCAGTGCCACTTCGCTCGGTGCGCGGTATTCCATGATTTTCGGGATTGCCATTATTCAGTCCTTGTAGGTTCAGGTGCCAGTTAAGCCTTGGGTTTATTGGCCCAGTTGTACTCGCAGTAATTTCTTGTCGATCTTGCCCAGCGTGGTCTTGGGCAACGACGGGACCAGATGAACCTGATCCGGCACTTTGAAGGCCGCTATGCCTTGCTGGCGAACGAACGACTTGAGGGCGCTGGCAGTCAGCTGCGCGCCGGGCGCCAATACGACCACGGCGCACGACACCTCACCCAGGTACTCGTCCGGCAGCCCGATGATCCCGGCCTCCAGAACGCCTGGATGAGCAAGCAGATAACCTTCTATTTCTTCTGCGGCGATTTTTTCGCCGCCGCGGTTCACTTGGTCCTTGATGCGGCCGGTGACCACCAGGTAGCCGTCATCGCGGAACACCACGACATCCCCCGTGCGGTAGAAACCATCTGGCGTGAAGGCCCTGGCATTGTGTTCCGGCGCGTTCAGGTAGCCGCGGATGGTGTAGGGGCCGCGTACCAGCAATTGCCCGGCGACCCCATTGGCCACGGGCTCATCGTTTTCGTCGACGATCAGGATTTCATCGCCACTGCTGATCGGGCGTCCCTGGGTATGCAACACGTGCTCCTCGGTGTCACCCACTGCCGTGTAGCAAACCAGGCCTTCGGACATGCCATAGACCTGCTGCAGCTGGCAGTCGAACGAGGTGGCAAGCCGCTCGGCGACGTCATCGCTCAGGCGCGCGCCTCCGACCTGCAGCAACTGCAGGCTGGACAGGTCATGGTCGCGGGAGGCATGCAGCCAGGCCTGGGCCAGGC
Organism: Pseudomonas fluorescens; assembly: GCF_002837185.1. GTDB lineage: Bacteria > Pseudomonadota > Gammaproteobacteria > Pseudomonadales > Pseudomonadaceae > Aquipseudomonas > Aquipseudomonas fluorescens_AM. The sequence continues at coordinate 56,618 of NZ_KZ477995.1, forward strand.
TTGGAACCACCGACGTCAGTGTCACGCGCTCGCGCTCTATCAGGGCAAAGGCGGCTGAACCGCTGGGGTCCGAGGTCATGACGACGCGCCCGCCGGCGTACAGCACGCCGAGGAAGCCCGGCGAACTGAGCGTGAAGTTGTGCCCGGCAGGCAGCACGCACAGGTACACGCTGTCGCTGTCCAGTTGGCAGATCCGGGCGCTGGCCTTGAAGCTGTAAAGGTAGTCGTCATGGCGGCGCAGGATGAGTTTGGGCAGTGCCGTGCTGCCGCCGGACAAGGTGATAAGCGCAGGCTCGCGCGAACTGCGCTGTGGCCAGGCGGCGGTGCGTCCGTACAGGTTGGCGAACGGGACGAACCCTTCGGCATCACCGACCACGATGACCTGCTTGATCGACGCAATCTGCTGCGTGAGCTCGGTTGCGATACGCCGGTAATCGAAACCCAGCGCCTGGTCCTTGATCACGTAGGCGATCGCACCTGAAATCTCAAAGATGTGCGTGATTTCGTTCAGGCGATCCGAGGGCAGCGCAAACACCGGAATCGCGCCAAGGCGAAACAGGCCGAAGATGGTTTCGATGAACTCCAGGGAGTTCGGCAATTGCACAACCACTCGGTCACCGGCCTTCACACCGAGGGTGGCGAAGCCGTCGGCAATGCGGTCGGCATTGCTGTCCAGTTGCGAATAGCTCAGGTTCCGATCGCCGTCGGTAACCGCTACCCGCTGCGGGGCGAGCAGTGCGTGGCGGGTGAGGATGGCGCCGAGGGTTTCCCCGGTCCACCAGCCACTGGCGCGGTAGCGAGACTCGAACGCTTCGGGCCAGTAAGGTGCATCGAGCCCTTCGGTCGGTGCAGGAGGACTGATGAGCGCCTCATGGTCGTGGGCTTGTGTGCGGGCCAGGCATTCGCTGTGACTGGCCGGGCCGAACAGGGCAGTCCAGCCTGCCGGCGTGGGCGCAAACTCAGGCCACAAGGAAAGCTGGCGGGCATCGTTGGCGAGCAGGCTGAAACGGCCCTCGACATCATCGAACGGGTTATGAAACGCGCGCAGGGCACGGGGCGCACGCACGGGTACAACCGGGTTGAGGTGCTTATAGTTCGCCAGCAACACCTGCGCCAACGGTTCGGCAAGATCGGTCACGAAATAATGCCCGCCGCCTTCGATCACTGACAGCGTCACGTCCGAGGAGTACATCTGCCAATCCGTGTAGCGCTCCTCATAGTCGGGCGTGAGCGGGTCCATGTCGCCGACGATTACATGAATGGGGGCTTGCAGCGTTTGCCGGTTCAGCGCTTCCTCGGCGAAGAAGCGCGCCGTCTGGGTAGCGTCATGCTTGGTCATACGCGCGATGCTTGCCATGCTGGCATCGTCGAGGACTTCCTTGAATCCGCCGATCTGCTGCAGGAAATCAATAATGTTTTCGCCGCTCTGGTCGGCAACCCTGGCCTGCACGTCGACCGGGTCCTGATCCAGCAGCATACCGCCAATCACCAGGGCCTTGAGGTCGGCGCCGGCCTGTTCGAGGCGGCGTGCGATTTCGATGGCGGTGGCGTTACCGGCGCAGTGCCCGTAGACGATAATCGGCCCGCTCAACGTGGCGAGAATTTCCTGGGTCGCGGCATCAGCGACGACTTCCAGCGCTTGCATGCCTTCGTCCGGGCGCATGATGTCGTGCCCCGGCAAGTTCACCGAGACACAGTTGAAGACACTCGACAGCTGGTTGACCAGGTTACGGTAGGCAAACGCATTGCCGCCGGCAAATGGAACGCAGACCAGGTTCAAGCGCTCTTTCTTTGCGCTCTTGTCGAACGCATGCAGCCAGTTGACCGCGCCTTGCGCCTCGTTGTCTTGATGATCGCGCAGGTAGTCTGCGTTGGCCCGGGGGGTGGGGTGGTCGAACAGTTCGGTGACCGGCAGTCCCAGGTCCCGGCAGATCCGAATGGCTTTGATTGAATCGCCGCCGATATCGAAGAAGTTGTCATCGATGCCGAGGGTGTCTATCTCCAGTTGCTCACTCCAGGCGGCCAGCACTCGCTCGTCCAACTCATCGCGTGGCGCTTCGACCTGGCGTGCACCCGACAGGGCAATGGTCGGCAGGGCCTTGCGATCAACCTTGCCGCTCAAGGTGACGGGCAGGCGCTCTTGCACGCCGATGGCGCCGGGCACCATGTAGGACGGTAACCGCTCGCGCAGGTAGTCGCGCACCTGTGCGGTGTCGATATCCTCGCAACGGCAGGTGGCTTTGGGGACGACGTGCGCCACCAGCTTGGGATCGCCCGAGGCGTCGGTCACCACCAATGCAATGGCGTCGGACAACAGCGGGTGGCCACGCAGTTGGGTTTCGATTTCGCCCAATTCAATGCGATAACCGCGGACCTTGACCTGCTGGTCGGCCCGCCCGATGTATTCCAGTACGCCACCCTCCTGCAATGCCGCCACGTCACCGCTGCGGTACATGCGCTCACCGGGGGCACCGAAAGGGTCGGCCACAAAGCGCGTGGCATCCAGATCCTGGCGATTGAGGTAACCACGGGCGAGGCCTGCGCCCCGTACGTACATCTCGCCATAACCGCCCACGGGTACCGGACGCAGCGCGTCATCCAGAACCTTGATGTCCAGGTCATCGTAGACCGTACCGATCAGGCTGCCCTGGTTGGTCTGCACCTGTTCCAGCGTGACGAACTGGTACGTCGCGTTGATGGTCGTTTCGGTGATGCCGTACAGGTTAAGCAAGCGCGTCCGGCTGTGACCGTAGTGTTCGAACCAGGGTTTGAGCCGGCTCAAGTCCAGCGCTTCGCCGCCAAAGCACTGGTAGCGCAGATTCAGTCGAGCGGCCAGCGCTGGCTGATCGGCCTGGGCCTCCATGAAACGGTAGAACGCAGAGGGGATCTGGCCGAATACTGTCACCTGCTCCTGCACCACCAGTTCCAGCAGTTTTTCCGGGTCGCGGGTCGTGTCCACCGGTACCAGCACCAGGCGGCCGCCATGCGCGAATGCGCCCCACATTTCCCACACGGAAGCGTCGAAGATGTAGCCGTGACAGGCCGTCCACACGTCGCTGCTGCGGTAATCAAACCAGTGATGGGTGTTTTCGAACAGGCGCACGACGTTGTGGTGGGTGATGCACACGCCTTTGGGTTTGCCCGTCGAACCTGAGGTGTAGATGATGTAGGCCAGGTCGTTGGCGCGAGGGCCCGATTGCAGGTTGTCGATCGATTGCTGTTGCACTGCATCCATGCACGATGGGGTGTCGATCACCATGACCTTCACGTCGCTGCCCGAGACCAGCGCCTGGCTGGACTGGTCGCAGATCACCAGTGTCGGGCAGGTGTCCTCAAGGATGGTGGTGATGCGTTCGGCGGGTGCATCCGGGTCCAGTGGCACGTAATGCGCGCCGGCCTTCAACACGCCAAGGATGCACACAAAGGTTTGTACCGAGCGCGCCAATAGCAGCGCGACCGGTTGGGGGCTGGTTTGCCCGGTCTGGTCCTGGATCAAGTGGGCAAGACGGTTGGCGCGTTGGTTCAGCGCCTGATAGGTGAGGTGTTCGCCGTTGAAGGTCAGGGCGATGGCGTCCGGAGTCGCTTGGACGGCGCGCTCAAAGCGTTCAACCAGGGTCTGCGCCAGCGTATGCGCCTGGTTGACCGGGCTGAAGCAGGCATTGCCTTGGGCGTAGCCCGGGTCTGTTGCATCGTAGGCGTCCAACTGCCCCACTGGCGTGTCGCTGGCCGCGGCGAAACGTTCGACAAAGTCGATGAACCGTTGCACGTGCCGTTCAAGGGCAGCGCGGCTGTACAGCGCCGGGTTGGCCATGGCAATGATGTTCAGCGTTTTATCGTCGGCCGGGGTTTGGATCAGCAGCGAGAGATCATCGGCCGGGCCTGCGCTGAGCACATGGACCTCACCGGGAACGCCATCGAACGACAGCTTTGCGGAGAAGAAATCGATGTTGATTTGCGGTCCGGTCAGGCGTCGGTTGTCCCCCAGCAGGTTGCAATCGCGGCGGATGTCTTCGGCCCGATAGCGCTGATGAGGGCGCATGCGGTCCAACTGTGCCTGCACGCTGGCGACCAGTTGCTCAACGCTTTGGCCGGGTTTGATGTCCAGGCGCAGCGGCAGCACATTGGCCAGGGTGCAGGGCACGTTGATTGCGCCCGTGGCGAAGCGGTTCATCATGGGGACGCCAACGGTCACCTGTCGGTAACCCGTGCTACGCCCGACAAACGCGCCAAAGGCCGCCAACAGCAGGTTGACCCATTGCGAATCCATGACCTCGGCGCGTTCGCGCAAGCTGGCCATGATGGATTCGTCCAGCACCCGGCGATGTTGGATGGCCTGGTAGGACGGCTGAGCGACATCACTGTTGAGGCTGGCCACTTCGGCCATGTCCTGGCAGTGCTGCTGCCAGAATGCACGGTCCTGTGCAAAGGCCGGCGATGCGCGCCAGGCCTGCTCGTTCTCCAGCACCTGCCGAACACTGCCGAAAGGCGATGGCGAGCAGAGGTCCGGGGCTTGCCCGTAGAGGTCGGCAACGCGTTTGAACAGCATGGAGAGCGCAACGCCATCCATGACGATATGGTGGGTTTTGAAGTACCAATAGTTGACGTTGGGCGCCACCTGTAGCAGCGCGCTGGAGAAGATCGGGCCGCTCGTCAGGTCAGTGGGACGGGCCAGGTCGCTCTCCATCCAGCTGCGCGCTTGCTCGGCATCCACTGCAAGCACGTTGAGCTCGACGGCCACTTGGGCGAGGATGGTCTGGGTCAGCGCGCCGTCCTGAGTCTCGTCTTCATGAAAGCGCGCACGTAGTGCTTCGATGTCGTCCACCGCCCGCTGCAGGGCGTGCTGAAGTCGCTGGGGGTCGATATCGCCGCTCATTTCGATATAGCTGGCAACGTTGTAGGCAGGGCTTTGCGGATCGAATTGATGCCCCATCCAGATCGACTGTTGGGCAGATGTCAAAGCAGTGGTGAATGAGGCTGACATGCCAGTTTAACTCCGGTCGGAAATGGTAAATGCAAGAGAGGTCATGCCTTGGGCAAGTGCTGCTGGCCTTTCACCGCATCGAAAAAACGCTCGCACAAATAGCTGCGCTTGGACGGGTCGACTTGAGCGTCGATCAGCACCGGTCTGTCCATGTTCAAGGCTTCTTCCAGGTGCTGGCGCAGTTCGCGGCCCGTGGTGGCGGTGAACGCCTGGACTTGCAGGAATTGCCCGGCTGCCGAGAAGCTCATGGGCATCTGTTCGGTCAGCGCGATATCTGCCGCATCCGAGGAAAGCGAGGCCCAGCGTTGGTTGTTGAGCACAATCACGATAGGACTCAGGCCGAATTTGGCGGCTCGCATCAGCTCGTTGCCGGTCATATGAAACGCACCATCGCCCACCAGCACGATAGGCCGCTTGCCTGTACCCAATTGGTAGCCCATGGCGCCCGGCACGGCGATCCCCATGCTCATGTACAGCGGTGAGGTCAGAACGTCGGCAGGGAACATGCCCAGGGACATGAAGAACACGTCGCCGCAGTCGACCACCAGTTGGGTATCCGGTTGGGTGACGAAATGACGGTTGAGCTCGTTGATGATGTCGAAGGGCGTCAACGGGCTTTCTTCTGAGGGGTAGAGGCTGGCCGGCGTCGGTACGATGAAGTCCTTTTGCGTCTCGGTCAGTGGTGCCAGCGGTGTCTTGGCGTTGTGGATCACATCGCTGAAGGCAATCAGGAACTCGGCGGTGGAGGCGTTGAAGTGCTGACGCCCGACGCTGATCTTGCCGTCATCGGCGTGGATCAAGCGGCCTTTGGCGATATGACTGGCGATGCCCATGTTGACGTCAGAGTTGGGTTCGCCGATGAGCATCAGTACATCGCATTTGGCCAACAGCTCACGGGTAACCCGAGAGGGTGACGCAGGCCCGGCATAGATGCCGCGGTAGTTGGGGTGCGAAACGGGGATGCCGCCTCGGGACATCGGCGTGGCCACCCACGGCATGGCCAGGCGCTCGCAGACGCGCATGGCCAGGTCCGTCAGCCCGCGCCGCTTGAGATCAAGGCCGGGCACGAACACCGGATCCCGGGCTTTGCGCACCAGCGCGTAAGCCAGCTCTGCGGCCTGGCGAGCGGCCTGGCTATAGCGCGTCGAGGGTTCCAACGGCACCCGACGGGCAGGGCTGTAGCGCACCCGCGCCTGGAACAGGTCTCGGGGAATTTCGATATACACCGGCCTGGAGTGAAGCACCGCCAAGGCCACGGCTTCGCGCAGTTGCTCCAGCACCTGGTGCGGGTCCGTCACACAGACCTGGTGCACCGTAATCTCCTTCATGATGCGATATTGGGTCTGGTGATCCACGATCGTGTGGTGCAGGAATAACGGCGCCTGGCGCTCACGGGTACCTGGCGAGCCGGAAAACACCAGCAACGGCACGCGCTCTACATAGGCTTGGGCAATGGCGTTGGTGGCGTTCAGCACGCCGACGCCGTAGGTGAAGCACACGGCGCCGGGCACCCCTTTGCCGACGGCATAACCCAACGCCGCCAGTGTGGTGCCGTACTCATGGGACATCGTCCTGAGTGCGAGCCCCGGCGTGGTCAACAGCTCACGCGACAGCTGCATGGTGAAGTCACCGGGAATGCAAAACAGGTCATCGATCCCGCTTTCTACCAACACGCGACCCACCAGGTCGCCCAGACTGACCTCCTCGGAGGTCAGGTTGATGTGCGTGGAGGGGAGGTTGGTCATCGTTGGGCTCCCTGATACACCGCCGCCAGTAACTCCTCATCCAGGTAGTTATCGAAGGAGTAGGCCAATGGCGCGAGGGGGAAGGCCTGGAGGAATTCCTTGATCTGTTGCGCGACCTTGGCCGGTTCGGTTTTCTTGAAGTACAGGTCGGCGATGAAGCGTGCGACCACTTCGAAATCTTTTTCTTTCATGCCACGGCGTGTCATCGCCTGAACACCCAGGCGGATGCCATGCACCCCCGGTTTGCCAGGAATTTCGATATTGGTGGAACGAATGCCGCCGGCATGCAGGCTGTTGACGCACAGGTCCAGGGCTTTTTGCAGATCACCCACGGCAAAGTGCACTTGGTGGGTCTGGGTGAAACCGAACGACTCACCGGTCACATCCAGCCCCAACTCATGCAGGTGACGGGCCAGAGTCTTGGCATTACTGACGATCTGCGCGGCATAGTCCCGACCGAAGAGTTCCATCTCCTTGAATGCCACCCACATTGGCGGCAGTTGTTCGGCGTGGCAGTTGCTCTGCAAATGCGGGCAGACCCATAGCGAGGTGTCTACCAGCAGGGGATGCTGAGCCGACTTGAAGCCGATATAGCCTTTTTGCGGGCCGGGGATCGTCTTGTGCGTGTTGCCATGGACGATGTCGGCGCCACAACTGAGGGGAGAATCGAACACGCCCCCCATGATCAGGCCGCCGTCGTGGCTCATGTCATACGTCAGGGTGCAGGAGTCGGGCAGCACGCTGCGGATCTCGGCCAGCGGCTGCCAGCGCAGCTTGAATGATTGATCGAGAATGACGATACGGATATGCGGGTTGCGCCGGACCATCTCATCGAGTTTGGCGACGTCAATCAGCAGGCTGGTCGGGTTCACCGGCAGGTGGAAAATCTCGATCCCCATTTTCTGCGCCAGGCTCTCCAGCGCAAAGTGGCCGCCGTCGCGGTGAGCAAAATGGACAAAGCCTTCACCCGGTTTGCACGCCGCGAGCATCAGAGCCTGCTCGGCTGTCGAGCCGCCGTTCGGGCGCCAGTCGAAGGCCTGCGCGCCAATCAGTGTTTTACCCAGGTCACGCACTTGATCGGCGATGGCATTCATGTGACCCGGTTCCGGGAAATGCCACTCGCCTGCGGGTACTTCAAAGGGAAACGAGCAATGGTAGAACGCACCGGCTGTAGAGCCGGATGTCAGGCGCACCAGGGCGCTGGGATAGTTTTCGTTCGCCGTGAGGCTCAGGCTGTCCTCACGGTACTGGTGGTCCTTGCCCAGGGTTGAGCTCAACCAATCGACGATCTGGGCGGTTTGTTGTTTGACATTGCTCATTGGGTTTTCTCTGCGCTTGAGGTGAAGGCGGATGGGCTGGCTTCGTAAAGCGACTCGCGGGGGCCGCCAATCACGTCGTATTCGATCTGGCAGGCTTCATCGATGATCAGCCCGTAGAGTTGCTCGATCAGGGATTCGCGGATGTGGTGCCGGCGACCCCTGGCCTTGCAACGCTCGACGACCTGGACCACGCGGTTGGGCTGCATGACCGCGGTCTGGTGATCTTTTTTGCTTTGCGCTACCTCTCGAATGAGGCTCAGGCGCTGGCCGAGCAAGTCCACCAGTTGATCGTCGATGTGGTCGATACGTTGGCGGTAGTCGGCCAGGCTTTCAGGTGCCCCTTCAATTGCTTTGGGCGCCTGGTCAAGCTGCTCAAACAGGTGGCGACTGGTATTTTCAAGCCCCGGATTCAGTGGCTTCAGCGCGTTCCTCAGCATCGCCATCGACACGTGGTAATCCAGGCGTGAGCCGCTATTGACCCTGTCATCGAGCTTGCCCAGCTGCGCCAGCATGCGACTGCGTATTTCCTGGGAGTAGGGGTTGTTCGACTGGATTTCCCAGTACACATCGGGATGGTTTTTAGTCATGCGCGCCAGCAGCGCGAGCATGACCTTGAAGGGGGGCGGGGCCAGTTCGAACAAGTTCTCCAGAGGGGCGGCGGACTCCGCCAGCGTCAAACCCATTCCCATGACCAACGCGTGGCCAAGGGTCTGCAGGTATGCCATCGTCCGATCATGCTCGCTGGCGGTCATCTGGAAAACATTCGCTGGCCAGCTGTGCAACCACTCGACAAGCCGGGCCACTGCGTCGCCGTCGCCGTCGCGGTAGGTCACCACGGCCACAGGCCTGCCGGCAGGATCCAGGTCGCCGGAAAACATCGGGTTGATGCCGACCATGGGTTGCGCTACATCCAGCGTCGCGACGAAGTCGGCGAATTCGCTCTTGATCGACAGGGTGTCGACGATCAGGCAATCGGAGCGTAAAGAGGGCAACAGCTGCGGCAGCGCTTCGCTCAGGACGTTCTGGGCCAGCGCCAACACGAGGATTTGAGCATCACCCAGTCGCTGCTTTATTTCATTGCCGGGACGCAAGACATCGCCCTGGATAACCGTGTGGGGCTGCACCGATTGATCATCGACGGCAATATCAATACCGGTGACGCTGTACCCGGCAATGCTCAGTTGATTGGCCAGTAGCTGGCCGATTGAGCCGAGTATGCCGACGACAACGGCATGGCGATGCGGGGAGGAAAGGCTCATACCGATGTGCTCCTCAATTGTGTGACGGCCTCGACAACACCGCTGGCCTTGACCATGGTCTCGATGTATTCGCCCAGCGGGTCAGAGAGCGAGGTAATTGCGCCGCCGACGCCGAAGCGGGCGACCTGGGCGTCGACGGTGATAGAGCGAATCATGATGTTGAGATCGCAGGCGCCGCCCAGGCCAAACCAGCCGAGCGAGCCGGAATAGGCGCCACGTGGGCCCTCTTCGAGGCGGTCGATGATTTCCATCGTGCGTTTCTTCGGCGCGCCGGTCATCGAGCCACCCGGAAACGTCGCCCGTACACAGTCAACCGCGCTGAGTGATGGTTTGAGCTGCCCGCTGATGGTCGAGACCAGTTGGTGCACGTGGGAGTAGGTTTCGACCGCAAACAGCGCTGGCACCCTTACCGAACCAATGGTGCAGACCTGCCCCAGGTCGTTGCGCAACAGGTCGACGATCATCAGGTTTTCTGCCCGGTCTTTTTCGTCACCGCGCATCTGTTCGATCAGTTCCTGATCTTCCTCGGCGCACCGCCCGCGCGGCCGGGTGCCTTTGATCGGCTTGGCTTCCACTTGGTGGTGACGGTCGATTTTCAGAAAGCGTTCCGGTGACGAACTGATGATCTGAAAGTCGGGGATCGAAAAATAACCGGCGTGAGGAGCGGGCGTCAGCTCGCGCATTACGCAATAAAGGTCGAAGGATGAGTCGGCGAACGCAAACTCGATCAAGTTGGTCAGGCAGACCTCATAGGTCTCACCGTCAATGATCTCGCGCTGGGCCTCGTTGATCTTGTCGATATAGCGCTGCTTGGAGTGCCGTATACAGGCGTGCTCTTGTATCCACGCCTCAACCTGAGGCAGTGACAGCTTGCGTTGACGGCTGACAGGCTCCGCCACCTGGGGTTGCTCGCGCAGTCGCGCCTGGACCTGATCGAACCACTGCGCCGCATCCTGCCGGTCTTCGTCATGTTCAACCAGGTACAGCAGGTAACAGCGCTGCTCGGCGTGGTCGAAAGCAATCATCCGGGTTGCCAGGATGAATGCTGCATCGTGTGAGTGGGATGCGTAAGCCTGAGCGCCGAGGGTTTCGCACTTGAGTTCGTAGCCCAGCAGGCCGACGTACCCGAGGTTGAAGTCAAATGGCAGCCACTGCGGCTGCTCGCAGTGGTAATGGTTGAGGCGCGCGGCCATCAACTCAAGAAAGTCCGACGTCGGCTCCCGGGTAACGCCGTCGCTGCGCTCAACGCGCACGCTGCGGGAGGAGGTGTCGTAGGTGATCGTTTCAGCAAGGCGGCCATGGGAATCGCCCATAAAGGAGAAACGCGAAAAACCTGGTTTCACCACGCTGCTTTCGAGAAAGAAATGACGCGGCGAAGCAAGAAACTCGCTGCGAAATACACGCAATGGATCGGGGTTGTAATCAAGCGCTCTGACTTCGACATCAAAGGTCGTCATTGCCCACTCCTGATAGTTGTGATGCCGGCATCCGGCAGGTTTAGCGGGGTAGACGCTCGAGCTTGTGCCGATGCGCGATGTCTCGAAAGTTGCGCAGCAGGTCAAGCCCGGAGTCGGTACAGATGGATTCGGGATGGAACTGGATGCCGTAGAGCGGTCGTTCGGTATGGCGGATACCGTGGATCATGCCGTTTTCATCCCAGGCGCTGAGTTCGAAGGGCCCCTTGAGCGCCTTCACCACGAGGGAGTGATAACGAACCACCGGCATATCCACGGGCAGGCCTTTGAACACGCCTTCATTGTTGTGGCGTATATGCCTGACCCTGCCGTGCATGGGTTCCGGCGCATGGTCCACATCCATGCCATGCACGTGCGCCATGCACTGATGCCCGAGGCAAACCCCCAGCAGAGGCACATGCGCGTCGCGGATCATGTCTTCACTGATCCCCACGTCTTGCCGGCGCTTGGGTGTGCCCGGGCCTGGAGATACGATGATGCAGTCGTAGCGGCCCAAGTCGATATCGTGGGGCGACGCATCATTGGTAAAGACATCAGGTTCTTCCCCCGTTACTTGCCCCATATATTGATAGAGGTTGTAGGTGAAAGAATCGAAGTTATCGATGATCAAAGTCTTGAACATGGGGCCGGCTCTCGTTTCTTAACGCTCAAGTCGTGACATAGTTACGATCTGAAAAAGCATCTTTAACGCTGTCCAGTTCTAATACGCCGATCTGGTTGAGCAGTCGGTAGATACGTTGCAATATCGATTTTTTCATGCGGGCCTGATCCGTCGAGAAGTGCGGATCGGATTCATGAATCACTTGTTCTGCCTGCGCCTCGGTCAAACCGCAATGAGCGAGTATCTTGCGTTCGAAACCGCGGCTTAGATCGGCCCCGAGAAAATCATCCAGGTAGGCCGGTAGCATTAAACCGAAGTGTTCTTGTGTTGCGCGAGGCAGTTGTGGCCAGCGCTCTTTCATCAAGTCCGCGAAAAATCGAGAATGGCGGCCTTCATCGCGTACATGGTCCATCATCAATGTGGTAAACGACTGGGCCAGTTCCCGCTCACGGCCCAAGTTGGCAACTTCATCGGTCAAGACGTTCTCGGCGAGTGTCACGGCCAACAGTTGGAAGTCCATGCGCATACTTTCCGGCAGGCTGGCATAGGCGCGCGCGGTGGCATCAAGTTTGCGATTGGTTTGCGGCACTTCCAGGGGGTCAATGGCGCTCTTTTTCTTCATCTGAATGATGTAGTCAAGCGCAACATGAGCATGGTAGCCCTCGTCAACGATCACCGTCAGCGCCTGCAGTTTGGCTGCATCACTGATGTCTTTAATATTGTTATGAAGCATGTCCAGACAGCACTGGATGACGAATTTTGTTTCGAGTAAGCCGACGCCGTACAGAAACTGATAAGCCGCCTGGGTCAAGATATACGAGCGTACCTGCGGGCCCAGCTCCAGCACCAAGGGGTGCTCGCAGATAGAGCAGCGCGCCACTGGATAAATAAGCTGTTCGCTGCTGTAGTCGGGCACGAGAATGCGTGGGGTTGAGCGTACGGTCGCCTTGGCGTACCAGGTATCGGTAATTTTATTGAGCAATTGAGATTCAGGCATGACGGCCCTCCAGGGGTTGAGACACGAGGCGCGAACAGCGTCGCGGTCGACGGTGGTGTGTCTGTCAGCTAATAAAAAAGGGGTGAATCACGCGACTGTTATCCACGATGCGAAAATCTTCTTTCCGTCGGAGTGCGTGACTTTTCCGGCACGGCTGGCATGAATGCCGACATTGCGCAGCAACCGTTCAACGCCCAGGGGCGACACCGTAATTAACTTGTTTGCGCCCTGGCCGGCGGCGCTCGCCAGGGTTTCGCGCATCAAGTCGATGGCGATATCGGAAGAAAACTGAGACGCCGCTTTTTTATTTCGCACGTCGAAATCCATTGCCGCGAAGCGCGACAATTCCAGGACAGTTTCCGAATTCGGCGGTGTTTCGCCGCTTAACAACTCGGGAAACACTTCGCTCAATAAATAGGGGCGGGTGGTGCTGAGTAACCGGGCAGTGCCGATGATGTGATCATCGTCATTCCGAGCAACCACATAGACGGTGTCGTCACGATCGAATTGATCGTATTCGAGACCGTCGGTGCAATTCAGCTTCCAACCCAGGTGTTCAACGAACACTTTGTGACGATAGTGTCCTATCGCGGTCATTACAGCGGGCGGCAATGTGGATGATGTTCCGGTAATGAAGTGCACTTTTTATCACCTGGCGAGAGTCTGCCGGGCAATTAGATATAAAAATGGGTCACGGGCCACCTACCATAAATCGTAGGTTGCCCGACTGGGCACCGCGTGCTAGTTTCGTCCATGCCATGATTCTGGCACTCGACAGCGCTATATTATTGACGCGCTGAGTATTCGATCACTCATTCACACAAGTAAACCGAGCATGGCCGCACGCACGACGGCAGCGGTTTTATTGCAGGTTTTTAGCTTGAGAATGGCATTTTTAATATGAAAGTCTATGGTGTTTTTAGACACGGTAAGAATGTCTGAAATCTCGCCTGCTGATTTTCCATCGGCGGTCCATTTGAGTACTTCCAATTCACGAAACGTCAGGTTGGGGTCTTGTTCTTTTCGATGACGATGGGTGATGGCTCTCGACAGCGACGAATGAGCAATGGACACCAGCCAGACAAGTTTGCTTTGAATATCCGCCAGTTCTGATGGGCTCAGTGGCTGTGCGCACCTCGACACGCTGAGCATACCGCCGGCGCCAATCAGATCGATGTGCGACTGCGACCAGCCTACTTTAATGCCATAAGCATTTGCCTCCTCCCACAGTTCAGGGGCGAGACTGAAACTTGACGCACTCCAGACCAGTGGATCCTGCGTGCGACGCCCATGCAGGACCGCAGGATCAATCTTGACGTAGTGAGCCGCGCTGTAGCGGGCTCTCCAGGCATCAGGGTAGTTGTCGAGAATAATGACCTTGGGGGCGGTCAGTGGCAAAGGCAGTTGCAGGCCATAAGCGCAGTGGTCAAAGCCGAGTTGCTGCGCAGTGGCGGTAATTTTTTTGAAAATACTTTGTTCACATATGTCGAACTCGAAAATGTTCCACATATCGCCTTTCCATGTATTCATCAGACCTCCTTGTCTCTCTGCCTCAACGGCAAGTCACGTTTCAGGGACTGTGCCCGGCTCCGCGTTACCTGATGAAGGTGCCGGGAGCGGCGTCCCATCCTTATTTTTTCAGCAGCGCCTGAATGAAGCAGATCTGACCTGGCATTCATGCAGCCTTGAAATGTTTAGAAACATCGCGGCGAAGATACTATCAACGGGCTGTGGGCACTAGTGAAACTATAGAGTCAGGCAAGTGACGCGGCCGGCGTAGGCTCACGTGTGTTTGTAGCCGACGGGCAGGCCTGCGTGCGCCAGATTAGGCTTTTGAATCCATTCGATATTCTGTAGCCTTGCGCAGCTTCAGCTTTACCCGTGCTTGATGAACACACACTTCGTCCGGCGGCGCCCGAAGGGCTCCAGAGCCGGTGGTACACTCGACTTTCGCGCTACTGCGCCTGCAGGTCTTGCGAACATGACCCATATTTCCGAACGCCTACTGGTTCAAGCCCATCTCGACGCCAAGCAGCCCAAGGCCCTCAGCGCCGATGAAGAGGCGAGCCTGCGGGCTGCCATTGCCGCCGAGCTCAAAGCGCAAGACGCGGTGCTGGTCGCCCACTTCTACTGCGACCCGGTGATTCAGGCCCTGGCCGAAGAGACCGGCGGCTGTGTGTCCGACTCCCTGGAAATGGCGCGCTTCGGCGCCGCTCATCCGGCCAGGACCGTGCTGGTGGCCGGGGTGCGGTTCATGGGCGAAACCGCGAAAATCCTTACCCCCGAAAAACGTATCCTGATGCCGACCCTGGAAGCCACCTGCTCCCTGGACCTGGGGTGCCCGGTGGATGAGTTCTCCGCGTTCTGTGACCAGCACCCCGAGCGCACGGTGGTGGTCTACGCCAATACCTCGGCGGCAGTCAAAGCCCGTGCCGATTGGGTGGTGACGTCCAGTTGCGCGCTGGAGATCGTCGAAAGCCTGATGGACAACGGCGAGACGATTATCTGGGGGCCGGACAAACACCTGGGCACTTACATCCAGCGTCAGACCGGCGCCGACATGCTGCTGTGGGACGGTGCCTGCATCGTCCACGAAGAGTTCAAATCCAAGCAGCTCGAAGACATGAAGGCGCTGTATCCGGAGGCCGCAATCCTGGTCCACCCGGAATCGCCGACTTCGGTGATCGAACTGGCGGACGCCGTCGGTTCCACCAGCCAGTTGATTGCGGCGGCGCAGCGCCTGCCGAACAAGACGTTCATCGTCGCCACCGACCGCGGCATCTTCTACAAGATGCAGCAGCTGTGCCCGGACAAGGTCTTCATCGAAGCACCTACCGCCGGTAACGGTGCCGCGTGCCGCAGCTGCGCGCATTGCCCGTGGATGGCGATGAATACGCTGGAGCGTACATTGCAGTGCTTGCGCGAGGGCACTAACGAGGTATTCGTCGAGCCTTCGGTGATCCCGCAGGCGGTGCGGCCGCTCAAGCGCATGCTCGACTTCACCCAGGCTGCACGCCTCAAGCTCGCCGGCAACGCCTGACACAAGGCTGCCCGGGTAAAAACTGTGGGAGGGGGCAAGCCCCCTCCCACATTTGGATCTGCGCTATCTTGTGGTTACTTCTTTTGCTTGGGGATACGCACCAGTTGCGTGTTCGAATAGATGTCATGCCAGCTACGCTTTTGCTTGTCGAACAGCGACCAGATAAACCCCAGCCCCACGCACAACCACGACGCAATCGACACCACAAAACGCAGCAGTGCCTGCCACAGGCTGATACGCGTGCCGTCGGCGTTTTGCACGCGCACGCCCCATACCTGCATGCCCAGGGTTTGCCCGGAATGGGTCCAGAACTTGGCGAAGAAACCGAACAGCACAAACAGCAGAATCGTCGACAGCAGCGGGTCACCGTCCAGTGCACCGGATTCGGTAAGTGTGCGCATCTTCGCCTCACCCACAAAGGCGATCCACACCAGCTTGTAGATAAACGCGGTGACGATCAGCAGCGCGGTGCACAACAGGAAATCATAGAACATCGCTGCCAGGCGGCGGCCCAGGCCAACAGCGGGGAACTCGCCTTGGGGGCACAACAGGGGGGTGGACATGGCAGGGCTCTCGGCTGAAAACGTGCAGTTTACGCAATGGCGCCCATAAAAAAGCCCCTGATGTCATATCAGGGGCTTTTTGTCGCAGGAAGGATCAGCCTTCTGCTTGGACTTCGTCAGCCTGCAGGCCTTTTTGGCCCTGCACTGAGACGAAGGTAACCTTTTGGCCTTCCTTCAGGCTTTTGAAGCCGTTGCCCTGGATAGCGCGGAAATGCACGAACAGATCCGGACCGCTTTCTGGAGTGATAAAACCAAAGCCTTTTTCGTCATTGAACCACTTGACGGTACCGCTCTGACGTGTCGACATTTCTTCTTTCCTTTGACGCTAAAAATTAATGACAGCCTCTTTCACATGAAAGAGTACTGGGCTGGGTTGCAGGAAAGTAAGAGACGTCGAACGGGTTGTAGCACAACTACTTCAGCTACTGCCCAGGTCCAGGTTCCAAGCGACCCATGCAAACACAGTGGGCAAACTCTACGCCAACTAATATGAAAAAAACAAGCCCTGCCAGAGAGCCCGATTTTGCTCGGGTTGATGACAATTGGGTGAATAAAGTGGCGCCAGCTTATTCGATAGGCGTGCTCACTTGTTATAGGGCACGCCCTATAACAATGACTATCGCTTGTGCACTGTTATATGGCGGCTGCGTTACAGTTTAGTGCACGTAACGCAACCGCGTTACTTATGGAAACGCTCCATCAGCCACGGAAGTAACGTTGCGGGACAAATGGCATTTTACTTACACGTAATGGCACCTTTTTCCCACGCACCAGCGCAGACACTTCGGTATCCAGTGCGGCAAATGCGCTGTCCAGGTAACCCATCGCCAGCGGTCCGCCCAAGGTTGGGCCAAAGCCACCGCTGCACACGCTGCCGATCACCGTACCCTGTGCGTCGACGATTTCCGCGCCTTCACGCACCGGAGTGCGTTCCTGGGGCAACAAGCCTACGCGTTTGCGGCTCACGCCGGTTTGCTGCTGGGTGAAGATCCGGTCTGCACCGGGGAAGCCGCCGGCACGCGCGCCATCGGCACGGCGCGCCTTGGAGACCGCCCATAGCAAGCTGGCTTCGATTGGCGTGGTCTCGGTATTCATGTCATGACCGTACAGGCACAGGCCGGCCTCCAGGCGCAGCGAGTCGCGAGCGCCCAGGCCGATCGCCTGCACTTCGACTTCGGCCAGCAGGCTGCGGGCCAGGCGCTCGGCATTTTCGGCCGGTACGGAAATTTCGAAGCCGTCTTCACCGGTGTAGCCGGAGCGGCTGACGTAGCAGTCCACACCCAGCAAGCGCAGGGAGGCAAACTGCATGAAGGTCATTTTGGTGACGTGCGGTGCCAGGCGCGCCAGCACCTTCACCGCCGCCGGGCCTTGCAGGGCCAGCAGCGCGCGTTCTTCGAACAGCGGCTCGATGCTGCACTGGTCGCCGATGTGTTGACGCAGGTGCGCCAGGTCCTGGTCTTTGCAGGCGGCGTTGACCACCAGGAACAGTTCGTCGTTGCCCAGGTTGGCCACCATCAGGTCGTCGAGGATGCCGCCCTGCTCGTTGGTGAACATTGCGTAGCGCTGCATGCCCACCGGCAGGTCAATAATGTCGACCGGCACCAGGGTTTCCAGGGCCTTGGCGGCATTGACGCCGGTCAGGCGGATCTGGCCCATGTGCGACACATCGAACAAGCCGGCCTGTTCACGGGTGTGCAGGTGCTCTTTCATCACGCCCAGCGGGTATTGCACCGGCATGTCGTAGCCGGCGAAGGGCACCATGCGCGCGCCCAGTTCAAGGTGCAGGGCGTGCAACGGGGTTTTCAACAGGGTTTCGGTGGACATGTTCAGCTCCTGAAAAACGTGCTGGCGCGCTTGTAGGCGTCAGCACTCGATAATGTTGACTGCCAAACCGCCACGGGCGGTTTCCTTGTATTTGCTTTTCATGTCGGCGCCGGTCTGGCGCATGGTGCGGATCACTTTGTCGAGGGAAACAAAGTGCTGCCCATCGCCGCGCAAGGCCATGCGCACAGCGTTGATCGCCTTGACCGAGCCCATCGCATTGCGCTCGATGCACGGCACCTGCACCAGCCCGCCGATGGGGTCGCAGGTCAGGCCAAGGTTGTGTTCCATGCCGATCTCGGCGGCGTTTTCCACTTGTGACACGCTGCCGCCCAACACTTCGCAGAGTGCGCCGGCGGCCATGGAACAGGCCACGCCGACCTCGCCCTGGCAACCGACTTCGGCGCCGGAGATCGAGGCGTTTTCCTTGTACAGAATGCCAATGGCAGCGGCGGTGAGCAGGAAGCGCACCACGCCGTCTTCGTTGGCGCCGGGGATAAAGCGCATGTAGTAATGCAGCACGGCCGGAATGATCCCGGCCGCACCGTTGGTGGGCGCGGTGACGACACGCCCGCCGTTGGCGTTTTCTTCGTTGACCGCCAGCGCATACAGGTTGACCCAGTCAAGTACCGACAGTGGGTCGCGCAGCGCCGATTCCGGGTGCTTGCACAGTTGACGATGCAGGGCCGCGGCACGACGCTTGACCTTCAAGCCGCCCGGCAAAATCCCTTCATTGCGACAACCCGCATCCACGCAGTCCTGCATGACCTGCCAGATATTCAGCAGGCCGGCGCGGGTTTGCGCTTCCGGGCGCCAGGCGCTTTCATTGGTCAGCATCACCTGGCTGATGGACAGCCCGTAAGTGCTGCAATGGCCGAGCAAGTCCTTGGCATGTTTGAACGGGAAGGTCAGGGGCGTGGCGTCTTCGACAATGCGGTCGGCACCGGCGGCATCTTCATCCACTACAAAGCCGCCGCCGACCGAGTAGTACTCGCGGCTGCGGACCTGGATACCGGCCGTATCGAAGGCACGAAAGATCATGCCGTTGGGATGGTAGGCGAGGGGTTTGCGAATCATCGCCAGGTGTTCTTTCTCGTTGAACGCAATGCTGTGTTCGCCGAGCAGGTTGAGGCGGCCGTCGCTGCGCATCTGCGCCAGGCGTGAGGCCACGGTTTCGGTGTTCACGGTGTCCGGGTGCTCGCCTTCCAGGCCCAGCAACACGGCCTTGTCGCTGCCGTGGCCTTTGCCGGTGGCGCCGAGGGAGCCATAAAGTTCCACCTTGATGCGGTGGGTGGTATTGAGCAGCGCATCACGCTTGAGGCCTTCGACGAAGCGCGCGGCGGCGCGCATCGGGCCGACGGTGTGGGAGCTGGAGGGGCCGATGCCGATTTTGAACAGGTCGAACACGCTTAAAGACATGAGTTGTTCTCCGGTTTCTTATTATTGAGGTGGTCAAAAGGTGGGAGGGGGCTTGCCCCCGATGACGGAGTGTCAGTTGATAGATAGAGTGGCTGACACACCGCTATCGGGGGCAAGCCCCCTCCCACATTTTTTGACCGCGTTCAGCCAGACAGGTTACGCGTAGCTCTCGATAGACGGGCACGCACACACCAGGTTGCGATCGCCAAACACGTTGTCGACCCGGCCCACCGGCGGCCAGTACTTGCCTTCGATCAGCGAAACAACCGGGTAGACCGCCTGTTCGCGACTGTAAGGGTGGCTCCATTCGCCCACCAGTTCCGCTGCGGTATGCGGGGCGTTCTTGAGCGGGTTGTCGTCCTTGTCCAGGGTGCCGTTTTCCACGGCGCGAATCTCTTCGCGAATGGCGATCATGGCATCGCAGAAGCGGTCCAGTTCTTCCCTGGATTCACTTTCGGTCGGCTCGATCATCAAGGTGCCTGCCACCGGGAACGACATGGTCGGCGCATGGAAGCCGAAGTCGATCAGGCGCTTGGCCACGTCGTCCACGCTGATGCCGCTGCTGTCCTTGAGCGGGCGCAGATCGAGGATGCACTCGTGCGCGACCAGGCCGTTGCTGCCGGTGTACAGCACCGGGTAATGCTCTTCCAGGCGACGAGAGATGTAGTTGGCATTCAGGATTGCCAATTGCGAAGCGCGCTTGAGGCCCGCGCCGCCCATCATGCTGATGTACATCCAGGTGATCGGCAAAATGCTGGCGCTGCCGAACGGTGCGGCGCAGACCGCGCCTTCCTTGCGCTCCATGGCCGCGTGGCCTGGCAGGAATGGCGTGAGGTGCGACTTGACGCCAATCGGGCCAACGCCCGGGCCACCACCGCCGTGGGGGATGCAGAAGGTTTTGTGCAGGTTCAGGTGGGAGACATCGCCGCCGAACTTGCCCGGTGCGCACAGGCCCACCATCGCGTTCATGTTGGCGCCGTCGATGTACACCTGGCCGCCGTTGTCGTGGATGATCGCGCAGAT
Organism: Pseudomonas fluorescens; assembly: GCF_002837185.1. Lineage (GTDB taxonomy): Bacteria > Pseudomonadota > Gammaproteobacteria > Pseudomonadales > Pseudomonadaceae > Aquipseudomonas > Aquipseudomonas fluorescens_AM. The sequence continues at coordinate 76,861 of NZ_KZ477995.1, forward strand.
GTCGCGGATGCCTTCCTCGAACACACCGTGGGTGGACGGGTAGGTGATCATCAGCGCGGCGAGGTGCTCGCGGTGCTCGATGGCCTTGGCGCGCAGGTCCTCGATGTCGACGTTGCCACGTGCGTCGCAGGCGGTGACCACCACGCGCATACCGGCCATGTTGGCGGTCGCGGGGTTGGTGCCGTGGGCCGACGACGGGATCAGGCAGATGTCGCGACGCGCTTCGCCACGGCTCTGGTGGTAGGCGCGGATCGCCAGGAGGCCGGCGTATTCACCCTGGGAACCGGCGTTCGGTTGCAGGGAAATGGCGTCGTAACCGGTGGCCGCGCAGAGCATGGCCTCCAGTTCGGTGGTCAGTTGCTGATAGCCGGCGCTTTGTGCGGCCGGGGCGAACGGGTGCAGGGCACCGAACTCGGCCCAGGTCACCGGGATCATTTCGCTGGCGGCGTTGAGCTTCATGGTGCATGAACCCAGCGGGATCATGGTGCGGTCCAGCGCCAGGTCCTTGTCGGCCAGCTTGCGCAGGTAGCGCATCAGCTCGGTTTCCGAATGATAACGGTTGAACACCGGGTGGCTGAGGATCGGCGACTGGCGCAACAGGGCGGTCGGCAGGGTACTTTCGGTCGCGGCGAAGGCGGGCAGGGCCTTGCCGTCGGCGAAGATGTTCCACAGGGCTTCGATATCGGCCTGGGTGGTGGTCTCGTCGACCGACAGGCCGACACGTTCGGCGTCCACTACGCGCAGGTTGATGCGCTGGGCACGGGCCTTGTCGTGCAGGGCGGCGGTGTTGGCACCGGTGTTGAGGGTGATCGTGTCGAAGAAGTTTTCCTGCTCGACTTTCAGGCCCAGGGCGGTCAGGCCCCTGGCCAGGATCGCGGTCAACTGGTGCACGCGCTGGGCGATGCGGGTCAGGCCTTCAGGGCCGTGGTAAACGGCGTACATGCTGGCGATGTTGGCCAGCAGCACCTGGGCGGTGCAGATGTTACTGGTGGCTTTCTCGCGGCGGATATGTTGCTCGCGGGTCTGCATGGCCAGGCGCAGGGCCGGCTTGCCGAAACGGTCCACCGACACCCCGACCAGACGGCCCGGCATGTCGCGCTTGAACGCGTCCCTGGTTGAGAAGTACGCCGCATGCGGGCCGCCAAAGCCCAGCGGCACGCCAAAGCGCTGCGCACTGCCGATGGCCACGTCGGCGCCGAATTCGCCCGGCGGGGTCAGCAGGGTCAGGGCCAGCAGGTCGGCCGCCACGGCGACCAGCGCATGGGCAGCGTGGAAGCGTTCGGTCAGCTCGCGATAATCGAACACGTCACCGTTGCTCGCCGGGTATTGCAGCAGGGCGCCGAAGAATGCGCTGACGTCGCTCAGTTCGCGCTCATCGCCCACTACCACATCGATGCCCAGTGGCTCGGCGCGGGTGCGCAGGACGTCGAGGGTTTGCGGGTGGCTGTGTACCGAGGCGAAGAACGCGTTGCTGCCTTTGTTCTTGCTCAGGCGCTTGCAGAAGGTCATGGCTTCGGCGGCGGCGGTGGCTTCGTCGAGCAGGGAGGCGTTGGCGATCGGCAGGCCGGTGAGGTCGCTGATCAGGGTCTGGAAGTTCAGCAGCGCTTCCAGGCGACCCTGGGAAATCTCGGGCTGGTAAGGGGTGTAGGCGGTGTACCAGGCCGGGTTTTCCAGGAGGTTACGCAGGATCGGCGACGGCGTATGGCAGTTGTAGTAGCCCTGGCCGATATAGGTTTTGAACAATTGATTGCGGCCGGCAATCGCCTTGATCCTGGCCAGGGCCTGGGCTTCGCTCAGGCCGTCTTCCAGGCCGAGCACGCTGGTGCCCTTGATGCTTTCCGGGATCACGCTGGCGCTCAGGGCTTCGAGGGAATCAAAACCCAGGCTGGCGAGCATGTGCTGCTCGTCTTCCTGGCGCGGCCCGATGTGGCGGGCGATGAATTCGTTGGCGGTGGTCAGATTAACGGTCATGGCGCGCTCCTCAGGCTTCAGCGTTGGCTTTGATCAGGCGGTCGTACGCATCCTGATCCAACAGCTTAGCCACTGCACTGGCATCGGTCGGTTTGAAACGGAAGAACCAGCCGTCGCCCATCGGGTCTTCGTTGACCAGTTCGGGGCTGCCATCGAGTTTGTCATTCACTTCGAGAACCTCACCGTCCAACGGCATGTACACGCCGCTGGCGGCCTTGACCGACTCCACGGTGGACGCTTCAGCGCCCTTGTCGTAGGCCTGCAGCTCAGGCAGTTGCACGAAAACCACATCACCCAGCGCGTTCTGCGCAAAAGCGGTAATGCCCACGGTGACGCTGCCATCGGCTTCGGCGCGCAGCCATTCGTGATCTTCAGTGAAACGCAACTCGCTCATGGAAACTCCTCAGGGCCAGATTCGTCTGGTGGACGGGATTGGAATAATGGGGAGTTACTTAGCAATATCGCGGCCAATGTTATTAAAGTGTTACAAAACAATGGGTTATCGAAATTATCGAGAGGGCCAGGTTTTTCAGCTGTAGCGATTTCGCTACAGTTGAGTGTTGGAAAAAAAGGCTTTGTGGATCAAAGCCTTGCATGGCGCGCAAAAAGCAGGGTTGTAGCGATATCGTTACGCTGTAGCGCTTTCAGTACACGGGATGTCGTTCTCAGACCAAAACTTGGAAATGCATTTCAAATGTGGGAGGGGGCAAGCCCCCTCCCACATTGGTTTTGTATTTCACATTGAGCTAGAGCTTGTTGGGAATGCCGTACTTGCGCAGGCGATGGGCGATCGCGGTATGGGAGGTTTGCAGCCGGCTGGCCAGTTGGCGGGTCGAAGGGTAGCTGGTGTAGAGCTTTTCCAGCAGGTCGCGTTCGAAGTCTTCCACCGCTTGTTCCAGGCTGTCGATTTCGCCATCGCTCTGGCGGGCGACGGACGTGCCGGCGATGTCCAGGTCGCCGATGTCCACCAGGCTGCTCTCACAGATGGCGGCGGCGCGGAAGATCACGTTTTGCAACTGACGCACGTTGCCCGGCCAACGGTTGCTCAGCAGCGCCGGGTAAGTACCGGGCGCCAGGCGGCAGACGGGGCGCTGGATCTGCGCGCAGGCCTGCTGCATGAAGTAGCGCGCCAGCAACAGGATGTCCTGGCCGCGCGCACGCAACGGCGGTACTTCAACGTTGAGTACGTTGAGGCGGTAGAACAGGTCTTCGCGAAAGGTGCCTTCGCTGACCATCTTTTCCAGGTCGCGGTGGGTGGCGCTGAGGATGCGCACATTGACCTTCACTTCGCGGTCGCCGCCCACCCGGCGAAAGCTGCCGTCGTTGAGAAAACGCAGCAACTTGGCCTGCAGGTACGGCGACATTTCGCCGATCTCATCGAGGAACACCGTGCCCTGGTTGGCCAGTTCCATCAACCCCGGCTTGCCGCCGCGCTGGGCGCCGGTAAAGGCACCGGGGGCGTATCCGAACAATTCACTCTCGGCCAGATTCTCCGGCAGTGCGGCACAGTTCAGCGCCAGGAACGGTGCACTGTGACGGGCGCTGTTCGCATGACAAGCGCGTGCGACCAGCTCTTTGCCGGTGCCGGTTTCGCCCTGGATCAACAGCGGGGCGTCCAGCGCGGCCACTCGTTGCGCGCGCGCCTTCAAGGTGCGGATGACCGGGGACTCGCCCAACAGCGCGTCGAAACCTTCGGCATGGTCGTGGTGCAGCGCCGACAGTTGCTCGCCGATGCGGTTGGGCGGGTAGAGAGTGAGCAGGGCGCCGGCATCGGTGATCGGCGTGGCGTCCAGCAACAGGGTCTGGCCGTTGACGCTGATCTCGCGCAGCGGCAGGCGAAAGCCTTGTTCCAGCAAGGTGTCCAGCAGCCCAGGGTCGTTGAACAGCTGGGCGATGCTTTCCCCGGCCGGTTCGCGGCCGTACAAGGCAATCAACGCCGGGTTGGCCAACAGGATCGTGCCCGCGCTGTCCAGGGCCAGCACCGGGTCGGTCATGGCCGCCAGCAGCGCGTCGAGTTGCAGGTGGCGGCGCTGGCCGGGGAGGATGTCGACCACCGTCACCGCCTGTACACCGTGCACGCTGAACAACGCATCGCGCAGTTCCTCGAGCACCTCGGCGCTCAAGGTCGGTGCGTCGATGTAGACGTTGGGCGGCACCATCTCCACCGCATCCAGGTTGAGATTGCGCCCACCCAGCAGGGCCAGGACTTCCTGGGTGATGCCGACGCGGTCGATGAAGCTGACGTGGATACGCATGGGGCGATTGGCAATTCTGGAGAGCAGAGGCGGCAAGTATGCCTTGGAGCGGGGCGCAGGTGAAATCTGACACCTGATGGAGATCAAATGTGGGAGGGGGCTTGCCCCCGATGCGGTGTGTCAGCTACAGATTCGTTGGCTGATCCACCGCCATCGGGGGCAAGCCCCTCCCACATTTTGCACAGTGTTGTGTCAGTGCAGTTGGGTTACTCCAGGTGTTCGGGTTTGACCGGATCGCCGGATTTCACATCCAGTTGATGGCGCACATCTTCGAACATCAAGTCGTACTGCTTGTGCATCGTCCCGTTCAGCACGGCCATTTTCGGCATGCCGTATTTCTGCGCGATGTTCATCGCATGCCGGGCAAAGTCGAATGCCTGGTCCTTGGGCAGGAAGAATTCTTCCTTGAGGTCCTTGCCCTGCACCGAACCGTGCAGCTTGAACAACATGCCCTTGCCTTCCTTGGGGTCCTGGCTGACTTCATAGTCGATGCACAGGTTGTAGCTGTAGTCATGCTCGTTGAGTGCGTGACGTTCGACGTGCAAGTGTCCCGGTTCAAAGGTAGCCATAGGCAAATCTCCTCTACTTCACAGATACGTGATGCCAGGTGTCGCCGTGCTGATGCGCGTGCCGGCGTGACCCTGGACGATGGCTTCGATGTCCGAGAGTGAACCGATCACCGCGGTTTTGCCAGTCTGGCGGGCGAACTCGCAGGCCGCTTGGACCTTGGGCCCCATGGAACCGGCGGCGAAGCCCAGTTGTTCCATGGCGTCCGGATGGGCCTGGCCGATGGCCTTCTGGGTGGGCTTGCCGAAGTCGACGAATGCAGCGTTGACGTCGGTGGCGATTACCAGCAGGTCGGCGTCCAACTGCGCGGCCAACAAGGATGAACACAGGTCTTTGTCGATCACCGCTTCAATGCCTTTGAGCTTGCCATCTTCGCCATACATCGTCGGGATACCGCCGCCGCCGGCGCAGATCACAATGGCCTTTTTCTCCAACAGCCATTTGATCGGGCGGATTTCGAAGATGCGTTTCGGGCGTGGGCTGGCCACGACACGGCGGTATTTGTCGCCATCCGGGGCAATGACCCAGCCTTTTTCAGCGGCGAGCTTTTCCGCTTCGGCCTTGGCGTACACCGGGCCGATGGGTTTGGTGGGGTTCTGGAAGGCCGGGTCGTTGGCGTCCACCTCAACCTGGGTGAGCAGGGTGGCGAAAGGCACTTCGAAGTCCAGCAGGTTGCCCAGCTCCTGTTCGATGATGTAGCCGATCATGCCTTCGGTTTCGGCGCCCAGCACGTCCAGCGGATAAGGCGAAACGCTGGTGTAGGCCGCCGCCTGCAGCGACAGCAGGCCGACCTGCGGGCCGTTGCCGTGGGCGATCACCAGCTCGTTGCCGGCATGGATCTTGGCGATCTGTTCGGTGGCGATGCGGATATTGGCGCGTTGGTTGTCCGCGGTCATGGGTTCACCACGGCGCAAGAGGGCGTTGCCGCCCAGGGCTACGACGATGCGCATAAAGAATGTCCTTCTGAAATCCATCGTTGTGAACACTGGTCTAAATGTGGGAGGGGGCTTGCCCCCGATGCGGTGTGTCAGCTACAGATTTGTTGGCTGATCCACCGCCATCGGGGGCAAGCCCCCTCCCACATTTTTGAGCTCTGTTCCGACAGTGAGAGTTAGATATCCGCCAACGCCGACACCAGGATCGCCTTGATGGTATGCATGCGGTTTTCCGCCTGCTCAAAGGCAATGTTGGCCGGCGATTCGAAGACTTCCTCGGTCACTTCCACGCCATTGGCCAAGTGCGGATAGCGTGCGGCGATGTCCTTGCCGACCTTGGTTTCACTGTTGTGAAACGCCGGCAGGCAGTGCATGAACTTCACCCGTGGGTTGCCCGAGGCCTTCATCATCTTGGCGTTGACCTGGTAAGGCAGCAGTTGCTCGATACGCTCGTCCCAGGCTTCCACCGGCTCACCCATGGACACCCAGATATCGGTGTGGATGAAGTCCACGCCCTTGACCGCCTCGACCGGGTCTTCGGTGATGGTGATGCGTGCGCCGCTTTCTTCAGCGAAGGCCTGGCACTGCTTGATGAAATCGTCGTGTGGCCACAGCGCTTTTGGCGCGCCGATGCGCACGTCCATGCCGAGTTTGGCGCCGATCATCAGCAGCGAGTTGCCCATGTTGTAGCGCGCGTCCCCAAGGTAGGCGTAGCTGATGTCATGCAGCGGCTTGTCGCTGTGTTCGCGCATGGTCAGGGTGTCGGCGATCATTTGCGTCGGGTGGAATTCGGCGGTGAGGCCGTTGAACACTGGCACGCCGGCGAACTTGGCCAGTTCTTCGACGATTTCCTGCGCAAAGCCACGGTACTCGATGGCATCGAACATGCGCCCGAGTACGCGGGCAGTGTCTTTCATGCTTTCCTTGTGGCCGATCTGCGACGACACCGGGTCGATATAGGTGACGTGGGCGCCCTGGTCGTGGGCCGCCACTTCGAACGCGCAGCGGGTGCGGGTCGAGGTTTTTTCAAAGATCAACGCGATGTTTTTGCCCTGCAGGTGCGGACGCTCGGTGCCAGTGTATTTGGCGCGCTTGAGGTCGCGGGACAGGTCCAGCAGGTAGTTCAGCTCGCGGGTGGTGTGGTGCATCAGCGACAGCAGGCTGCGGTTGCGCATATTGAAAGCCATGATGGATCTCCTTAATAGTCGATTGGGTCGCGGATGATCGGGCAGGTCATGCAGTGGCCGCCGCCACGGCCTCGGCCCAGTTCACCGGCGCTGATGGTGATGACTTCCACCCCGGCCTTGCGCAGCAGGGTGTTGGTGTAGGTGTTGCGGTCGTAGCCGATCACCACGCCCGGTTCCACGGCCACCACGTTGTTGCCGTCATCCCACTGCTCGCGTTCAGCGGCGAAGCTGTTGCCGCCGGTCTCGACGACACGCAGCGCCTTGAGGTTGAGGGCGGCGGCGACGGTATCGAGGAAGTTGGTGGTCTCCCGTTGGATATCGATACCGTGGGGCTTGCTCTCGTCAGGGCGCAGGGTGAAGGGCACGATCTGGTTGACCACTTCGGGGAAGACGGTGACCAGGTCGCGGTCACAGAAGCTGAACACGGTGTCCAGGTGCATGGCCGCGCGGGATTTGGGCAGGCCGGCGACGATCACGCGTTCCACTGCCTTGTTCTTGAACAGATTGCGCGCCAGTTGGCCGATGGCCTGATGGGAGGAACGTTCGCCCATGCCGATCAACACCACGCCGTTGCCGATCGGCATCACGTCACCGCCTTCCAGCGTGGCGGCGCCGTGGTCCTGGTCGGGGTCGCCGTACCAGATCTGGAAGTCAGCCTGGGTGAATTCGGGGTGGAATTTATAGATGGCGCTGGTCAGCAGGGTTTCCTGGCGTCGCGCCGGCCAGTACATCGGGTTGAGCGTCACGCCGCCGTAGATCCAGCAGGTGGTGTCGCGGGTGAACTGGGTATTGGGCAGCGGCGGCAGAATGAAACTGGCGTGGCCGAGGAAGTCGCGGAACATCTCGATGGTCCTGCCGCCGAAGCTGCTCGGCAAGTCATCGGCCGACACGCCACCGATCAGGAACTCGGTGATCTTGCGTGGCTCCAGGCTGCGCAGCCAGGAACCGACTTCTTCGACCAGGCCCAGGCCAACCGTATTGGCGGTGATCTTGCGTTCAAGGATCCAGTCCAGAGCCTCAGGGATGGCGACGATGTCGGTCAGCAGGTTGTGCATTTCCAGCACATCAATGTCCCGCTCGCGCATCTTGGTGACGAAATCGAAATGGTCGCGCTTGGCCTGGGCCACCCAGAGCACGTCATCGAACAGCAGCTCGTCGCAGTTGTTGGGGGTCAGCCGCTGGTGGGCCAAGCCTGGGGAGCACACCATGACTTTGCGCAGTTTGCCGGCTTCGGAATGTACGCCGTACTTAACTTTTTCCGTGGTCATTACAGATCCTCCAGTGAACCTACAGTTACAGAGTCAGGAAGCCGTCGTAGAGCCCATAAGCCGCCACCAGGGCGCCAATGACCACTGCGGCGAAAATCAGCTTCTCGACGTGGGTGAATATCGGTTTGCCCAGTTCATGCTTGGCCTTGGCGAACAGGATCGCGCCGGGGGCGTAGAGCAGGGCGGAAAGCAGCAGGTATTTGGTGCCGCCGGCGTAGAGCAGCCAGATCGCATAGATCAGGGCGATGGCGCCGATGAACAGGTCTTTCTTGCGTTCCTTAAGAGCGTTTTCATAAGTCTCGCCGCGCACCGCCAGCAACAGCGCATAAGCTGCCGACCACAGGTAAGGCACCAGGATCATCGAGGTGGCGAGGTAGATCAGCGACAGGTAAGTGCTGGCGGAAAACAGCGTGATGACCAGGAACAGCTGGACCATCGCGTTGGTCAGCCACAGGGCGTTGACCGGCACGTGGTTGGCGTTTTCGCGGCGCAGAAACGCCGGCATGGTGTGGTCCTTGGCGGCGGCGAACATGATCTCCGCGCACAGCAGCACCCACGACAGCAACGCGCCCAGCAGCGAAATGATCAAGCCGACGCTGATCAGCACCGCGCCCCAGTGGCCCACCACATGCTCCAGCACGGCGGCCATCGATGGGTTCTGCAGCTTGGCCAGTTCCGGCTGGGTCATGATGCCCAGGGACAGCACGTTCACCAGCATCAGGAACAGCAGCACGGTGATAAAACCGATCACGGTGGCCTTGCCGACGTCGCTGCGTTTCTCCGCACGGGACGAGAAGATGCTCGCGCCCTCGATACCGATGAACACCCACACGGTGACCAGCATCATGTTGCGCACCTGGTTCATCACGCTGCCCAGGTCCGGATTTTTCATGCCCCAGATGTCAGCGGTGAAGATGTCCAGTTTGAACGCGAACAGTGCGATCAACACGAACAGCACCAACGGCACCACTTTGGCGACGGTGGTCACCAGGTTGATGAACGCCGCTTCCTTGATCCCGCGCAGCACCAGGAAATGCACGGCCCACAGCAACACCGACGCGCCAATCACGGCCGCCGGGGTGTTGCCTTCGCCAAAGATCGGGAAAAAGTAACCGAGGGTGCTGAACAGCAGTACGAAATACCCGACGTTGCCCAGCCAGGCACTGATCCAGTAACCCCAGGCGGACGAGAACCCCATGTAGTCGCCGAACCCGGCCTTGGCGTAGGCGTAGACACCGCCGTCCAGGTTTGGCTTGCGGTTGGCGAGGGTCTGGAACACGAATGCGAGGGTCAACATGCCGATGGCGGTAATTACCCAGCCAATCAACACCGCGCCTACGTCGGCACTGGCGGCCATATTTTGCGGCAATGAGAAGATCCCACCGCCAATCATCGAGCCGACGACGAGGGCAACCAGCGCACCAAGCCTAAGTTTTGCGGGTGAATCAGACATTGCGTGACTCCAATGCAGGAGAGAGAGATCACAGAATAATTCCGTGCGCTAATCAAACAACTGACTCAGATCACTTCATTGGCACATTCCATTGTGAATTAATGACTTAGGATGGAAGTACGTGGGATGATGAAAATCCCGAAGAAGCGCGTTGCACAGCGGTTCTTGCAGCCTGATTAATTATTTGGTGGGACGTGGATGTATGACGCTAGTTTGCATTGGCCAATGTGCAAACTTTTTTATTAAAGTTTGACGCTCGATTTATCATGCACTTATTTAAATTCTAAATAAGCCTAAATATCCTGTCTTTACATGCCCTTATGTTATGAAGATCTACACGATTAAAGTGAATTAGATGAGCGCGTGGATGTCAGCTGAAAAATTGACTTCGAGGAATCTTCATGCCCCACCCCGCACAGAAACTTCGGCTCAGTGCGCTGATCGCCCTGGTGGTGGGTTCGATGATCGGCGGTGGGATCTTTTCCTTGCCACAGAACATGGCCGCGCGCGCGGGCGTGGGCGCGGTGCTGATCGGCTGGGCGATCACGGCGGTCGGTATGCTGACCCTGGCCTTCGTGTTCCAGACCCTGGCCAACCGCAAGCCGGAACTCGATTCCGGCGTGTATGCCTACGCCAAGGCGGGGTTTGGCGACTACATGGGGTTCTCGTCCGCCTGGGGTTACTGGATCAGTGCGTGGATGGGCAACGTCGGTTACTTCGTCTTGCTGTTCAGCACCCTCGGCTACTTTTTTCCGGTGTTCGGCCAGGGTAATACGCCGCTGGCCATCGGCTGTGCATCCGTGTTGCTGTGGGCCGTGCACTTCCTGGTGATGCGCGGGATCAAGGAGGCGGCGTTCATCAACCAGATCACCACGGTGGCGAAAATTGTGCCGCTGCTGATGTTTATCGTGATTGCCGCGGTGGCGTTCAAGGCCGACATCTTCAGCCGTGATATCTGGGGCCTGGGCAACCCACAGATGGGCAGTGTGACGGAGCAGGTGCGCCACATGATGCTGGTCACGGTGTTTGTGTTCATCGGTATTGAAGGCGCCAGCGTCTACTCGGCACGGGCCGAGAAACGCGCGGACGTGGGCCGGGCCACCGTGATTGGGTTTCTCGGCGTGCTGGCGCTGTTGATGCTGGTGAATGTGCTGTCCCTGGGGATCATGAGCCAGCCGGAACTGGCGCAATTGCAAAACCCCTCTATGGCCGGGGTTCTGGAACATATCGTCGGGCCCTGGGGAGCGATATTGATCAGCATCGGCCTGGCGGTTTCGCTGCTCGGGGCGCTGTTGTCATGGGCGTTGCTGTGTGCGGAAATCCTTTACGCCACCGCCCAGGACAAGACCATGCCGGCGTTCCTGAAGAAGGAAAACGCCAACCAGGTGCCGGTCAACGCGCTGTGGCTGACCAATGTGATGATCCAGGCATTCCTGGTGATTACGCTGTTTTCAGCCAGTACCTACACCACCCTGATCTACCTGGCATCGTCGATGATTCTGGTGCCGTACCTGTGGTCGGCGGCCTATGCGGTGCTGTTGAGCGGGCGTGGGGAAACCTATGAGGGCGCCCGGCATCGACGCATGAAGGACTTGCTGGTGGGCCTGATTGCCCTGGCTTACGCTGTATGGCTTTTGTATGCCGGCGGCCTGAAATACCTGCTGCTGTCGGCGCTGTTGTATGCCCCGGGTGTGATTCTGTTCGCCCAGGCCAAGCGCGAGCAGGGCCAGGCCTTGTTTACCCCGGTGGAGAAAGGCATTTTCGGGTGTGTAATGGCGGGCGCCGCAGTGGCGGCCTATGGGCTGTACAGTGGGGTGTTGTCCTTGTGAGCGGTCGGGGGATTGATAGTGGCTGTACTGGCCTCATCGGGGGCAAGCCCCCTCCCACATTTGATTTGTGAACCCAGTCAAAAGTGGGAGGGGGGCTTGCCCCCGATAGCGGTTTTGAGGTCACCACTGAGGCCGATGCGACCCCAATTCCCCAGCCGGCACCTCCCATTGCAACGGCGTACCGCTGATCGTCAGCGGCGCCAGCAATCGATGCGCCTGGCCCCAGGCGGTCTGTTCCACCACCAGACCTTGATCACCCGCTTCTTCGGCCCGCAACGCCGGTTGCTCCGGCACCTGCCCCGCATCCACCAGTAACTTCGCCGTGCGCGCCAGCGACAACCGCGCCGAACCACCACGCCCGGACTTCAAGCGTTCGCCCAACGCCCGGATCGCGCTCGCTGCCATCAAATACCCGGTCGCGTGGTCCAGCGCCTGCACCGGCAGGGGCAACGGTTTGTCCGCCTGCTTCCAAGTCATGCCGGCTTCGGCAATCCCGCTGCTCATCTGCACCAGGCTGTCAAACCCGCGCCGATTGCGCCATGGGCCGCTCCAGCCATAGGCGTTGAGGCTGACGTCGATCAGGCCCGGCGCGATGCGTTGCAGGTCGTCGCCCGCGTAGCCCAGTTGCTCTAACGCATCGGCGCGGTAACCGTGGAACAGAATGTCGGCGTCCCCGAGTAACGCTTCGAAGACCTGCCGGCCTTCGGCGCTTTTCAGGTCAAGCCGCGCGCAGCGCTTGCCCAGGGTCATTTCCGGCACCACGCCGGGCTCGTCCCAGGTGGGCGAGTCGATGCGCAACACGTCCGCGCCCAGACCCGCGAGAAAACGACTGGCGACCGGGCCGGCCAGGACGCGGGTCAAATCCAGCACCTTGATACCGGCCAGCGGTCGGGCCATGGTGCCGAGCCAGGGTTTGTTGCCGACGGTGGCGAAGGCCTGCCGCTGTATCAGGGGCTCGGCATTCACCGCCATGCCTTGGGCGTGGCCCTGCCAGGCTTGCCACGTACGCATTTGCGCCGCGCAACCGCCCGCGTCGACCACCGCCTGTTCCAGTTCGGCGGCGTTCCACTTGGCGACGTTACGCGCCATTTGCGCGTGTTCAGTTACCTCGCCCAATACCCGTTCAGCGGCGGCGCGGTGATGGGGGGCGTTGGTGTGCAAGCGAATCCAGCCGTCGGCGCTGGCGTAGTCACCGGCTACCGGGTCCCACAGCGGCGGCACTTGCCAACCCAGCGGGCGAATCGATGAGGAAAACCAGAACGAGGCGAGGCGACGGTCTACGCTGATGCTCGGCAAACGTGCGGTCTGTTGGCGGATAAGCTCGGCAACGGCCTGGCCGGCGGCGCCGATGCTGGCGGCGGCCAGATCAGTCACGGCGAAGGCCGAGGGCAGGGCGCCGGGCTCGCTCAGGGTCAGCGGGGTGTGCGGTAGATCGAGTGCGGCTTGGATGGATGTCAGCAGGTCAGTCATCGAAGGCCCTCCTTAAGAGAAGGGCCACTATAGAAGATCATCCGGCCGGTGTGACAACCCCAGGTGCCAATGGCAGTTCGATACTGGCGACAAAGCCGCCGCGTGGGTGATTGGCCAGGATCAGGTGGCCGCCATGGCGTTCGGCGGCGCGACGTGCAATCGCCAGGCCCAGGCCGTGGCCTTGCGCGGTCTGGCCGGGGGCGCGGTAGAACGGCTCGCCCAATTGGCTCAGGTGCTCGGTGTCGACACCGGGGCCGTGATCGCGCACGCTGATCAGGATCCGGTCGCCGTGCCGCTGCGCGTGCAACTCGATGGGTTGGCCGGCCGGGTTGAAGCGCTGCGCATTGCGCAGCAGGTTATCCACGGCGCGTTCGATCATGGTCGGCCAGCCCTTGAGGCGCAGGTCGGGTTCAGCCGTCAGTTGCACCTCTTGCTCCGGCGCGCCGAGCTGGGCGTCCTTTTGCAGCGTCTTGAGCAGCGGGTTGAGGTCGATCTCTTCGGCGCTGGCGTTGTCGGCATCCACCCGGGCCAGTACCAGAATCTCACTGATCAGGGCTTCCAGGCGGTCGCATTCGCGGGTCAGGCGCGGCCAGAGTTTTTCCCGTTCTTCGGGGCTGGCGCGCTCGGCCAGGGCCAGGGCGATACGCAAGCGGGCCAGGGGCGAGCGCAGTTCGTGGGAGACGTCGCGCAACAGTTGGCGCTGGCTGCCGATCAGGCTTTGCAGGCGGGCGCCCATGCGGTTGAAGTCGGTGGCCAGTACGCCAAATTCATCGCGGCGATTGGCCAATTGCGCCAGGCTGTTCTGCTGGTACGTGGCTTGGCCCAGGTCGTGCACCGCGCCGCGCAGTCGGCTGAGCGGGCGGGTGATGGACAGGGTCACCAACAGGCTGAACAGCGTCAGCACCACCAGGGCAATGGCCAGGGCGCTGAACGGCCATAACAGGCTGCTGCGGTGCCAGGCATCCAGCTCCGGATGGGGAATGCGATAGATCAGCAGGTAGGTGTCGCCGGTTTTTTCGCTGGTGTATTCGGCGGTCAGGCGCCGCCAGGGCAGATGGCCGTCCTGGCTGTCATTCTGCCGGGCTTCGAAGGCGGCGGCACGGCGCGGGAAGGTGCCGCGTACCACCGGCTCGCCGCCCTCGTTGAGCACTTGCACGTCAATGTGGTACTGGCGCTTGCGCTGCTGCAGCAACTCCTGGGCAGCCTCTTCGCCCTGGGCTTCGTAGAGTTGCGTCCACTCTTGCGCCAGATTGTTGAGGCCGGGATGGCGGCTGAGAATCCAGGCGTCCTGGTTCAGCATATGCCCAAGCAGGATCGACAACCCGGCAACCAGGGCGATGGCCAACCAGAAACTCGCCAGGATGCGCCAGAACAATGAACGCACGGGAAACCCTCAAACAGGAAAAGCCCAGTGGCGGGGGCCACTGGGCTGGGAGCATTAACGCTAGGGCATTATTGCGCTTTTTGCGGCTGTTGCGCTTTCCAGGCCTGGAATTCCTTCCATTCGGCACGACGCTGCTCTTGTTGCTTGACGATCTCGTCGAACTGCTTCTGCTGATCGGGCTTGAGGATGGCGCGGATACCGGCCTGGGTTTTCTGCTTGCCGGCGGCGATTTCGTCCTGCATGGCTTTCTGGTCAGCGGCCGGCAGTTTGTCCAGGTACTTCTGGGTCAGCTCTTTGCGAGCGTGCCATTGGTCACCCATCAGCTTGCGGATCTGCTCGCGTTGTTCCTTGCTCAAATCCAGCTGGCTGAACGGGCCGCCTTTACCACGCGGACCGTGTTCACCGTGACCCGGGCCACCCATCATGTGGCCTTCCGGGCCGCCCATCGGGCCGGGGCCTTCCGGCATGGCGGCCATGGCGACGGTAGGCAGTGCAGTGGCGAACATCAAAGCGATAAGGGTCTTGCGCATGGTGATTCTCCTGTCTCTGTTCCGGTGAGTCCGGATGTGAGTAGGTTACCCAGAGCAAGGTCAGCCGCCGTCAGCGGAGCGTAAAGGTTTGGTAAGGGGCAAACTGCAAGCTGCAAGCTGCAAGCTGCAAGCTGCAAGCTGCAAGCTGCAAGCTACAAGCTACAAGCTACAAGCTACAAGCTACAAGCTGCAAGCTGCAAGCTGCAAGCTACAAGTGAACAGCTCTTACTTGCAGCTTGTAGCTTGCCGCTTATAGCTGCCCCCTAAAAACTATAATAGTAACCACGACTACGCAGCGCCACGATCCGTGGCCGGCCGTCCGGGTGCGGGCCGATCTTCTTGCGCAGGTTGCTCACGTGCATGTCCAGGCTGCGATCGTAGAGGGTCAACTTGCGGCCCAGGGCGATCTGCGCCAGTTCCTGTTTATCCAGGGGTTCGCCGGGTTGGCGCAGCAAGGCTTCGAGCAGGCGGCTTTCGGAGACCGTCAGGGTAAATTCCTGTTCGTCGATGCTGACCACCCCGCGCACCGGGCTGAAGCACAGGTCGCCCAACTCCAGTTGGGACGACACGGCAGCCGGATGACTGCGGCGCAGCACGGCGCGCAAGCGCGCGGTGAGTTCGCGCGGGTCGCAGGGCTTGGCCAGGTAATCGTCGGCGCCCAGTTCCAGGCCGAGGATGCGGTCCAGGGGTTCGCCGCGGGCCGAGAGCATCAGCACCGGCAACTCCGGGTGGTCGTTGCGCAATTGCTTGAGCAACTCCAGGCCACTGCCGTCGGGCAGCATCACGTCGAGCACCACCGCTGCTGGAGCGGCTTCGGCCAAGGCCTTGCGGGCGCTGGAGCCGTCATGGCAGGCGCGCACCTGGAAACCTTCCTGGCTCAGCCAACTGGTCAGCAGCTCACAGAGCTCCTGGTCATCATCTATCAGTAACAGCTCGCTCATGACTCACTCAATTTAGCCATTGTCGACGACGACGGTGCCCACCGCTGGCAAAGATACCGCACAGCAAGGCGATCAGTGCGACGCCCGCGCCGATGACAAACCATTGCTGCTGCTCGGTCAGCCATCGAGTCAAGGCACCGGCCTGTGTTTCTTTGAGTTGCTGGACCAGGCGTTGGTTCTCCTGGCGCAAACGACTCAGTTGCGCGCTTTCCGGGTTCGATTGCGCGCCTTGCAGTTGCTTGCTCAGCGCTTCGCGTAGCCCTTCGCTTTCTTTCAAGCGTTGCTGCAATTCGGTGATCTGGCTGCCGGCACTCAAGGACAGCGGCGTGGAGCTGCCACCATTCGAAAGTTCTTCAGCATGGGCCGTCGCCCCGATCATTAACATTGCCAACAGACACAACTGACGTAAGCGCATCGGAACTCCTGATTCCACACGAATATTCAGAACGTTGTCGGCAGGTTAGCGGGAATGATGAGCCATCAGGCTGGCGCCCAAGCGTTTTGGTTCGGCGCCACCGGGCTCAAGGCAGGACTTGCTTGAACGGCTTGATCACGACATCAGCGTAGACGCCCGCCGCCACATAAGGATCAGCCTTGGCCCACGCCTGGGCATCGGCCA
The DNA here is from genome assembly GCF_002837185.1 of Pseudomonas fluorescens. GTDB lineage: Bacteria > Pseudomonadota > Gammaproteobacteria > Pseudomonadales > Pseudomonadaceae > Aquipseudomonas > Aquipseudomonas fluorescens_AM. The sequence continues at coordinate 93,270 of NZ_KZ477995.1, forward strand.
GGGACGCGAACTCGGCAACGATCAGGCTGCCGGTGAAACCCGCGTCGCCCGGGTCGTTGCTGTCGACGGCCGGGTGCGGGCCAGCCAGTACGATGCGGCCTTCGGTTTGCAGCTGCTTGAGGCGTTCGACATGGGCCGGGCGCACGCTCAGGCGTTTTTCCAGCGAATTGGCAACATCGGTGGCAATGATGGCGTAGAGCATGTCAGTCCTCGGTTTTCGGCGTGGTGGCAGTGTCATGCAGGTGGCGCGACAGGTAGATACCCTGGCCGACCAGGAACAGCAGGGTCATGGCCAGGCTGCCGAATACCTTGAAGTCGACCCAGTAGTCTTGAAAGGTAAACGCCACGAACAGGTTGGCGGCACCGCAGAAGATGAAAAACACGATCCAGGCCACGTTCAAGCGTACCCAGATCGGCTCCGGCAAAGTCAGCGCGTGGCCCATGATCCGCTTGATCAGCAGGCGATCACCAATGAAGTGGCTGCCGATGAAGACCAGGGCGAACAGCCAGTTGACCACCGGGGCTTTCCACTTGAGGAAGGTTTCGCTGTGGAAGGCCAGGGTCAGGCCGCCGAACACCAGGCAGGCGATGAGGGTCAGCCACTGGCTTTTTTCCAGCTTGCGCTGGGAGATGAAGATGGCGCCGTACACCACGATGGAGCTGATGATCAGCACGGCGGTGGCGCTGTAGATGCCGCCGAACGACAGTTCGTGACCGGCGATATCGATGACCCTGGGGTCGAGTTTGGTAACGATGAAAAACAGCAACAGCGGGATGAAGTCGATGAATTGTTTCACAGTAAGAGCCAGAAGCTGGATGTGGCGGCATAATAACAAACATCCTTGGTTGCGATAGCGCCAGCTGACTTGAGGTTACACACTCCCGTGAATGTTGATTTGCACTGCCACAGCACGGCCTCCGACGGCGCCCTGGCGCCTGCGGTACTGGTTGCGCGTGCGTTTGAAAAAGGCGTGCGAGTCCTGTCGCTGACCGACCACGACACCCTCGAAGGTCTCGATGAGGCCCGCGCGGCGGCTAACGCATTGGGTATGCAACTGGTCAACGGCGTGGAATTGTCCTGCACCTGGGGCGGCGCCACCATTCATGTGCTCGGCTACGGTTTCGAGCAAAACGCCCCGGCCCTGGTGGCGGCCATCGCCCAATTGCACGATGGCCGCTGGCTGCGGTCCGAAGAAATAAGCCGCAAGCTCAGCCTCAAGGGCATGCCTGGCGCCCTGGACGGCGCCCGCGCCATCCAGCAGGAGCTGGGCGACAGCGGCAATGCACCGGCCCGTCCGCACTTTGCCGACTGGATGGTGCGTGAAGGTTTCGTCAAGGACCGCGCCGAAGCTTTCCGTAAATGGTTGGGCGCGGGCAAGCTGGGTGATGTGAAGCAACACTGGCCAACCCTGGAAGACACCGTCGGCACCCTGCGGGCCTCCGGGGCCTGGGTCAGCCTGGCGCACCCCTGGCATTACGATTTCACCCGCAGCAAGCGCCGCAAGCTGATAGGCGACTATATTGGAGCGGGCGGCCACGCGATCGAAGTGGTCAACGGGCATCAACCCGCCGAGCAGGTCGGCAGCCTGGCGATCCTGGCCCGCGAATTTGGTCTGCTGGTCAGTGCCGGCAGTGATTTTCATGGCCCGGGCGGCTGGTCCGAGATCGGCGAGTATCGCCAGGTACCGGATGATCTGCCGCTGTTGTGGGGACGATTCAAGCATGACCCCATTATTGCCACCGTCTGAACAGGTAGAACACGTGAGTCAATTCTTCCAGATTCATCCGGAAAACCCCCAGGCGCGCCTGATCAAGCAGGCCGTCGAGATCATTCGCGCCGGCGGCGTGGTGATTTATCCAACAGATTCGTCCTACGCCATCGGTTGCCAGATCGGCGACAAAGGCGCGGTCGAGCGGGTCAGACGCCTGCGTGACCTGGACAAAAATCATAACTTTGCGCTGATCTGCAGCGACTTGTCGCAGTTGGGGCTGTTCGCCAAGGTCGACACGGGCACCTTCCGCTTGCTCAAGGCGCACACCCCAGGGCCGTATACCTTCATTCTCAACGCCACCCGCGAAGTGCCGCGCCTGTTGCTGCACCCGAAGAAGCGCACCATCGGCCTGCGCGTGCCCGAACACCCGATTGCCCTGGCGCTGCTGGCCGAACTGGGTGAGCCGCTGATGAGCGTGTCGTTGATCATGCCGGGCGATACCGAACCGCTGGAAGACCCGTACGAAATGCGCCAGTTGCTGGAGAAGCAAGTCGATCTGATCATCGACGGCGGCTTCGGCGGCGGCAAGGCGTCCACCGTGATCAACCTGGCCGACGGCGAACCTGAAGTGATCCGTGTGGGATGCGGCGACCCTACGCCGTTTATGGTCGAGGCCTGAATGTCGGTCGCGGAAACCGTTGATCCCCAGGCGGGCGCCCAGCAGGAACTGCCATTTGCCATGGTGTATGGCCAGGCGGTCATGGAAATGCCGCTGGACCTGTACATCCCGCCCGACGCCCTGGAAGTCTTCCTTGAGGCCTTCGAAGGCCCGCTGGACTTGCTGCTGTACCTGATTCGCAAACAGAACATCAACATCCTCGATATTCCCGTGGCGGAAATCACCCGGCAGTACATGGGCTATGTCGAACTGATGCAGTCGGTGCGCCTGGAACTGGCCGCCGAGTACCTGGTGATGGCCGCGATGCTCGCCGAGATCAAGTCGCGCATGTTGCTGCCGCGCTCGGAGACGGTCGAGGCCGAAGAAGATGACCCGCGCGCCGAACTGATCCGGCGTTTGCAGGAATACGAACGCTTCAAGGCAGCTGCCGAAGGTATCGACGGTTTGAGTCGCGTCGGCCGCGATGTGGTGGTGCCCAAGCTGGACGCGCCCGAAGCGCGCGCGCGCAAGCTGCTGCCTGACGTCAGCCTGGAGGAGCTGCTGATGTCCATGGCCGAGGTGCTGCGCCGTGGCGACATGTTCGAAAGCCACCAGGTCAGTCGCGAAGCCCTGTCCACCCGCGAGCGTATGAGCGATGTGCTGGAGCGCCTCAAGGGCGGCGGGTTTGTGCCGTTTGTCGAGCTGTTCACCGCAGAAGAAGGGCGCCTGGGTGTGGTGGTGACCTTCATGGCGATCCTGGAGCTGGTCAAGGAGTCCTTGGTCGAACTGGTCCAGAATGAGCCGTTTGCGGCTATCCATGTGCGGGCGCGAGCCGAATAACGAGCTGAATCGATGAATCTGACTGAACCCCGCGAACTGGCGCCCTTGCTGGAAGCTTTCCTTCTGGCCTCGGGCAAGCCGCAATCCCTGGAGCGCCTGTTCGAACTCTTTGAAGAGGCCGAACGCCCCGAACCGCCTGTGTTCAAGAAGGCGCTGGAGATCCTGCGCAAGTCCTGCGACGGTCGCGCCTTTGAGTTGCGTGAAGTGGCGTCGGGTTATCGCCTGCAGATCCGCGAGAAATTTTCCCCGTGGGTGGGACGCTTGTGGGAGGAACGCCCGCAGCGTTATTCGCGGGCGATGCTGGAGACCATGGCGTTGATCGCCTATCGCCAGCCGATCACCCGGGGCGAGATCGAAGATGTGCGTGGTGTGGCGGTCAACAGTCATATCGTCAAGACGCTGCTGGAACGCGAGTGGATCCGCATCGTCGGCTACCGTGACGTGCCCGGCAAACCGGCGATGTTCGCCACCACCAAAGTGTTCCTCGACCACTTCAACCTGAAAAACCTCGACGACCTGCCGCCGTTGGCCGAGCTGCGCGAGATGGAAGCCGAGCCGGTGCTGGATTTCGACGATGCGCCGGTGCCGCAGAGCCTGCAGGAACTGGCCGATGCCAGTGCCGAGCCGGAGGAGCCCAAGGACGAAACCAGTTTCCATACCTTGTTGCTGGAACTGGATGACATGGAGCAGGGCATCAAGACCGACTTTGATGATTTGCTGCGTGATGGCGTGTCGCAGCCGCAAACCCAGGTGAACGTTGAGCCCGAGCCCGACGTCGAAGAAGACGTGCTGGGCGTGGCCGATGCCCGCGAAAAACTGCTGGCCGCCGTCGCCGCTCTCGAACAGCCACCGCTGAGCGATGAAGAAGATGAAGCCCGGGCGTTGGCCGAGGCGATCGAAAACGAACGCCGCCAACTCGAAGACTGACACCGTCCAATATGTGAGGGGGCTTGCCCCCGATAGCAGTGTGTCAGTCAGCACAACCATCACTGATACACCGCAATCGGGGGCAAGCCCCCTCCCATATTTTGATCGCCGTTGTCCGAGAGCAAATATGACTTCGACCAAAGACCCCTGCATCAGCATCTGCAAGTTCAGCGACGATATCTGTGTCGGCTGCGGGCGCAGCAAGCGCGAAATCCGCGCCTGGAAGAAGCTCGACAAAGTCGACAAGCGCACAGTGCTGGCCGAAGCCGAACTGCGCTTGCTGGCCCTCGGCGCCACCGGTCGGCGGAAAAGCAAATGACTTGGGTGTTATCGACTACTCTCTGATGCGCAACACGCGCCATGCGCGTATGATTCGCGACCCTTTGCCGACCTATTCGGCCAAAGCCCCGCTTTCAACACTCTTCAGGCCACGCCTGAATCGACCCACCGGGAGGTGCTTAAGATGAACGACAAAGACCAGAACGACAGCCAGGAAGTCGGCCCAGCAGGCGAAAAACTGCAAAAGGTGCTGGCGCGTATCGGCGTGGGCTCGCGCCGCGACGTCGAAGCCTGGATCACCCAGAAGCGCATCAAGGTCAACGGCGTCGAGGCCACCCTCGGCCAGCGCGTCGACCTGCACGATGCAATCACCATCGATGGCAAGGTCATCAAGCGCGAAGAGGCCGCTGAATCGGTCCGCCGCGTGATCATGTACAACAAGCCCGACGGCGAGATCTGCACCCGTGACGACCCGGAAGGCCGTCCGACCGTGTTCGACAAGATGCCCAAGCCGAAAGAAGGCCGCTGGATCAACATCGGTCGTCTGGACATCAATACCACCGGCTTGCTGATGTTCACCACCGACGGTGAGCTGGCCAACCGCCTGATGCACCCCTCCTACGAGATGGACCGCGAATACGCCGTGCGTGTGCGTGGCGAAGTCGATGACGAGATGATCGAGCGCTTGAAAGCCGGTGTGGTCCTTGAAGACGGCCCGGCCAAGTTCACCGACATCAAGCAGGCGCCGGGTGGTGAAGGCTTCAACCACTGGTACCACTGCGTGGTGATGGAAGGCCGTAACCGTGAAGTCCGTCGCCTGTGGGAGTCCCAGGGCCTGGTGGTCAGCCGCCTGAAGCGTGTGCGTTTCGGCCCGGTGTTCCTCAACTCCGACTTGCCGATGGGTCGCTGGCGCGAAATGAGCCAGTACGAAGTCGACATCCTCAGCGCCGAAGTCGGCCTGACGCCGGTCGCGATGCCGCAGATGAACGCCAAGAGCAAAGACAAGCTTGAGCGTATGCAGCGTAAATCGTCGCGTCCCGTGCCGCGTACCGAGCGCGTTGCCCGCACCCTGCGCCCGGCGTTGAATGCACCGGCCACCGGCGGCCGTATCTCCCGTGAGCCGCAGATCGAAGGTGAGCGCCGTCCCACCTCGCCATCGCGCCAGGAAGGCGAGCGTGCTCCACGCGCACCGCGTCCGGCCCCGTCGGGTGGTCGCAGCAACCGTGGTGAAGCGGATCGCCCCGCCGACAACGCCAGCACCAAGCGTCCGGCCAAGCCTTCGGCGAACAAGCGCCCTGGCCCGAAACTGGTAGCTGACGAGCCGTCGGGCAAGCGCCGTGGCGCCCCGGCAGGCTCCGGTCAGCGTCCGGGTTTTGGTCGCAAGAAGCCGCAGTGATGCCGTAGCTGCTGCATAAAAAAGCCAACCCCAGGGTTGGCTTTTTTTTTCTCTGAATTTGAAATGCAATCAACTGTGGGAGGGGGCTTGCCCCCGATTGCAGTGTGTCAGCCTCAGTATCTGTCACTGATTCACCGCTATCGGGGGCAAGCCTCCTCCCACAGTTGGATCTCCAGTGTTTTCGAGTCCTTTGCTCAGAACGCAAACGTCCCATCAAACACCGGCTTGTCATCCAGCGCCAACACCCCGCTGGCAAAGATCAGGTCCAGATGATGACTGCCTTTCTGCCCGCCACCCAAGCCCAGATGCAACCCGCAATGGCGCTCTTCAAAGCCCGCATTGCGCGCATACAAATCCTTCACCCCTTCATTGGTGCCAATCCCCAGCTCTTCCACGCGGCGGTTCGACGGGTTGGCATTCAGGTACTTGTTGAAGTCATCCACCAGCCCCGGTACGTCGCTGGCCACGCTGCAAATGGTGGAGTTCTCGATCCACAGTTCCAGGGGGGACTCCAGCACGCCGTATTTACGCGCAAAGGGGATGGTGCTGAGGAAGGTGCCGACAAACCTGACTTGCCCGTTGATGGCTTCGCTGTGGGTGGCGATCTCGCCAGGCGCCAGGTCGTGGTTGCCGACGCCGTTGATATTGGTCCACTTCTTGATGCTGCTCATCGGAGCTTCGAGGCGCGAGCCGTGCTTGTCGGTGAAGCTCAGCACGGTGGCCTCGGTCATGCGCCGGATCAAGGTGGCGTTGAGGTCGGCAATGCGCTGCGGTTCGACGCTGAAAGTGTCGTAGAAGTAGTCGCCATAATCCTTGAACAACAGCGACTTCTTCCAATGTTCGGCCATCACGCCCTGCAGCGCGCGGATAAAATCCGGGCCTTCGGCACGTGGGTTGGGCAGGGTCGAGGAGTCGTAGAGAAACAGGTACAGGTCGCAGGCTTCGATGGCCTGGGCCAGGGATTGGCTGGCGCTCAGGTCCAGGCGCTGCACCTGGAAATTGAAACGGGCGGCGCTGCCTTGGGTAATTGCCTGGGCGATGGCGTCGTAGCGCTCGGTATGGCCCAGCAGCACGGTAGGGCGGCTCAGACCCTGGAGGGCCGGGTGGTGAGCAAGGTAATAGAGAAAGTGTTCAACGGCGCGGGCCTTGTCCATGACGGGTGTCCTTCGATGCCTTGGGTAAGGGGGCAGGTGCCGTGCACGGCACCTGCCGGATGCCTGCCGGGTGTTAGAACGGCCACATCGCGGTGCCAAATGGCACAACGGCATCGGCTTGCATCATTTCAACGGCGGCCTCATGGGTCGGCGCTTCAAACCAATCGTCGAGTTGCAGTTCGGTTTCCAGGTCTTTTTCCAGTGCTTGCATGGTGTATCTCCTAGAGGACGTTGTTTGAGAACGGCTTGCCAACGGGCTTCGCAGGCAAGTGCAGAGAACCTAGGAGAGAGTGTTTCAAAATGCAAAATATTTATTGACACGGTTTCATTTGGATTTTTTCTTCGATTTTTTCGAGGTTATTTTTTATTGAGAAAAAACAGCTGATTGGCTGAACCGATGGTTCGGTCAGGTCTGACTGACAATTTTCCGTAGACCCTCATTTTAGCCTGACCGTAAAGCCAGTTTTCCGGCGTGTAACGCTAGGTTTACGCAGTTGACCGGGTAAGCCTGGGCGGAAAATCGCTGTAAGGAATACCTGACAGATTGTCGAGTGCGCGCTCGTGGGGCGTGCCGAACCCGTCGAGCGGTGTACAATGCGCCGCGTTTTACTGTGACCCCCTTGCGTATCCACGCAAAGGCCAAGACCTCAGGGGTTCAATCGCCCTGATCACTCCGCCCGGTCACGAGCCGGACGGGTTCGATTTCGTCACAGATAAAAACAAACAGGTGACGCATGACCGCTAGAAAGACGCTGTACTCCTGGTGCCTGCGCTGGGGTTTGAGCGGCGCTGCTTGAGTCGGTAATTCAAGGCAGCAACCTGCATTCAACCTCTTCAAACCTTGCGTGAGACCCTTTTCATGAGTGAACCCCATTGCTCTTCAGGCGAGCTGAAACGCGGCCTGAAAAATCGGCATATCCAGTTGATCGCCCTGGGTGGCGCCATCGGTACCGGTCTGTTCCTCGGTTCGGCCGGGGTACTCAAATCCGCCGGCCCGTCGATGATCCTGGGCTATGCCATCTGCGGCTTTATCGCCTTCATGATCATGCGCCAGCTCGGCGAAATGATCGTCGAAGAACCGGTTGCCGGCTCCTTCAGCCATTTCGCCCACAAGTACTGGGGCGGTTTCGCCGGTTTCCTGTCGGGCTGGAACTGCTGGATTCTGTACATCCTGGTGGGCATGTCGGAGCTGACGGCCGTTGGTAAATACGTGCATTACTGGTGGCCGGAGATTCCGACCTGGGTCTCGGCGGCGGCGTTCTTCGTGCTGATCAACCTGATCAACCTGGCCAACGTCAAAGTCTTTGGTGAAGCCGAGTTCTGGTTCGCAATCATCAAGGTGGTGGCAATCGTCGGCATGATCGCCCTGGGCAGCTATCTGCTGGTCAGCGGCAGCGGCGGGCCGCAGGCTTCGGTGAGCAATCTGTGGGAGCACGGCGGCTTCTTCCCCCATGGCGTGGGTGGGTTGGTGATGGCCATGGCGATCATCATGTTCTCCTTCGGCGGCCTGGAAATGCTCGGATTTACCGCTGCCGAAGCCGATCAGCCCCGCACCGTGATCCCCAAGGCGATCAATCAGGTGATCTACCGCATCCTGATTTTCTACATCGGCGCGTTGGTGGTGCTGTTGTCGTTGACGCCGTGGGACAGCTTGCTGGCCACCCTGAACGCCTCCGGCGATGCCTACAGCGGCAGCCCGTTCGTGCAGGTGTTCTCGATGCTGGGCAGCAACACCGCCGCGCATATCCTCAATTTCGTGGTGTTGACGGCGGCGCTGTCGGTGTACAACAGCGGCACCTACTGCAACAGCCGCATGCTGTTGGGCATGGCCGAACAGGGCGATGCACCGAAGGCGCTGGCCAGGATCGACAAGCGCGGTGTACCGGTGCGTGCGATCCTGGCGTCGGCGGTGGTCACGCTGGTAGCGGTGTTGATGAACTACTTCATCCCGCAGCATGCGCTGCAATTGCTGATGTCGCTGGTGGTGGCCACGCTGGTGATCAACTGGGCGATGATCAGCTTCTCCCACTTCAAGTTCCGCCAGCACATGAACCGTACCGGCCAGGTGCCGCTGTTCAAGGCGTTGTGGTACCCCTATGGGAACTGCATCTGCCTGGCATTCGTGGTGTTTATCCTGGTGATCATGCTGATGATTCCGGGAATTCAGCTGTCGGTGTATGCGATTCCGGTGTGGGTGGCGTTCATGGCGGTGTGCTACTGGATCAAGAACAAGCGCAAGGCGCAGCATTGCTTGACGACGGCGGCCTTAACGGCAAAGTAAAAGCCGCATCCAGTGCCAAGTTGTGGGAGCGGGCTTACTCCCACAATTGGAACGCGTTCGACTTATAAGGCGCGTATCCTTGAACGCCCACTCTGCCAAGGCCCCCGTTCTCCATGCTGGTGATTTCCAACAACGTCCACTTGCCCGATGCTGAAGTCGAGCTGACCGCCATTCGCGCCCAGGGCGCCGGTGGGCAGAACGTCAACAAGGTATCGAGTGCGGTGCACCTGCGATTTGATATTCCGGCGTCGTCATTGCCGCCATTCTACAAGGAGCGGCTGTTGGCATTACGCGACAGCCGCATCACCAGTGATGGCGTACTGGTGCTCAAGGCCCAGCAATATCGCACCCAGGAACAGAATCGCGCCGATGCGCTCGAGCGCCTGGTGGAGTTGATCCTCAGCGCCACCAAGGTGGAGAAGAAGCGCCGGCCGACCAAGCCGACCCTGGGCTCGAAAAAGCGTCGTCTCGAATCCAAGACCAAGCGTGGCAGCATCAAGGCCGGGCGCGGCAAGGTCGACTTTTAGTCCTGGCGTGCTTCGCGGGCCTTGGGCGCCTGGCGATACAGGTACACACTGAGCAGCAAACCACCCAGGGCGGCGAGGGCGGCGAACAGGAAGATCGAACCAAAGCCGAAGCCTGCCGCCACGGCCCCGGCCAATGGTCCGGTGATACCCAGGGATAAATCGATAAACAGCGAATAAGCCCCCACCGCCGCACCGCGGCTGGAGGCAGGCACCAGGTTGACCGCTTCCACCCCCAGCGCCGGAAATACCAGGGAAAAGCCAAACCCGCTCAACGCCGCGCCCGCCAGGGCCAGGTTGGCGTCCGGCGCAAGCCACAGCAACAGCAGCCCGAGGATCTCCACCGACAGGCAGGCAATCGCCACGCGAAACCCGCCGATACGGTTGATCAGGTTGCCGAACAGCAGGCGCGCACCGATAAAGCTGGCACCAAACAAGCTCAAGGCCCACACCGCGTTGTCCCAGTGCTGGGTGGTGTAATACAGCGTGATAAAGGTCGCGATGGTGCCAAAGCCGATGGAACCCAACGCCAGCGCGCAGCCATGGGGCAATACCCGGCCCAGCACATTCATGAACGGCAGGCGCACGCCGCTGACGATTGGCGCGGCGACCTTGTTCCAGGCCAGCAACAGGCCGACTGCCGCCAGCAGAACAATGCTGACCCCCATGCTCCACAGTCCGAAATGTCTGACCAGTACTACGCCCAGCGGCGCACCGATCGCCAGGGCGCCGTAGCTGGCGATGCCATTCCAGGAGATGACCTTGGCGGTATTCGCCGCACCGACCCGGCCAATGCCCCAACCAATGGCGCCCGAGCCCACCAGGCTTTCAGCGCTGCCCAATACCAGGCGACCGATCAGCAGGCTGCCCAGGCTCACGGCCGGCAGGCTTGAAAACCACGCCGCCAGCAGCATGAACACACCGCTCAAGCCACACCCCGCCAAGCCGATCAGCACCGCACGCTTGCTGCCCAGGTTATCGATGACTTTGCCCGCGTATGGGCGACTCAGCAGGGTGGCCAGGTACTGCACGCTGATCACCAGACCGGCAACCACCGCGCCATAGCCCAGTTCGCTGTGGACATAGCCTGGCAATACGGCCAGGGGGATGCCGATATTCAGGTAGCCGATAAAGGTGAACAGCACGATGGAAACAACTTGCAGCGTGACCGCCATGGGGCGCTGGGTATCTGGCATGGGGAGAGGTCCACTGTCGCAGCAGGTAAAGATAGGCTGCTAATGATACCGGTGGTTTGGTTCGTGCAGGGCGTTAAAGCGCAAAAACCTCAGCTCAGGAACACTTCAGGCTTGCGCGGGGGCCAGCAATTGGGTGGTGACCAGTGCGGCCAGGGCGTTTTCCTGGGTGCCGAAGCGCTTGAGCAACACGGCTTGTTTGTCCGCGCTGAGGCGGTTCCAGACCTCGACCATCTGCAGGGCGGCGTCGAGTACGGCGGTATCAGGGGTATCGGTCATTTTTGCAGGGGTCTCGGATGATTCAGGCAGTGTGGAAAGCGCTCAAAGCTGCGCTTTCCACACGGTCTGGTACGGCGTCAGTCCTGGCTTTCGCTGTCGACTGGTTGTGCGTCTTTGGCCTCGGGCCGCGTGTCGCTGGCCTGCTGCGGTGCTGGCTGCTCTGTAGGGTGCAGGCTTGGGAAGGGGAGATTAGGTATCTCGTGCATCGTCGTCGCTCCTCGCAAGGTCTGTTTTCAATCGCAGGTGATTGCGCGCTCTCAAAAAGCCTTGGCAGGATACAGCACTGTAAATGACAAATAGACTTTTATATCGATCGTGACTAGAACGGCACCTTGCCCAGAATCATGTCGCGGTACATCACAAAATCACCGAGCAGGCTGTAAAACGGGTGCTCAAAGGTGGCCGGGCGGTTCTTCTCGAAGAAGAAATGACCGATCCAGGCAAAGCTGTAGCCGGCGATCGGCACGGCCAGCAACAGGCCCAGCGAGCCTCGGCCGATGGCGTAGGCCAGAATGCCGATCACCAGCGTGGTGCCGATAAAATGCAGGCGCCGGCAGGTGCTGTTGCCGTGCTCCGCCAGGTAATACGGGTAAAACTCGGCGAAGCTGTTGAATCGCTTGACGTTTTCCACGGTGGCAAGCCCTCTGATTGTAGTGCCGCCCAACAGGTGTTCGGCGGGGAGCTTATTTGAGTCTAGAGTGATCAGTGGTAACAGCCAGTGACAATAGATGCCACTTTAGTATCCTTGGCCTCCTGGCTGCCGTTCAAGCCTGCATTATCAAGAAGATGCCATGAGCGAACGAACAACGTCAGCAAGCTGGGCGATGGGGATAGTCAAGGCCCTGGAAATGGACGGCCTGGATTGCCGGGCCCTGTTCAAACAACTGGGGTTGGACTATGCCGATCTCAGTGACCCCGACGCGCGTTTTGCGCAGGATGCCATGACCCGTTTATGGCAGCGCGCAGTGGAGTTATCGGGCAACCCGGCCATTGGCCTGAACATGGGCAAAGTGGTGCGTCCCGCATCGTTTCATGTCGCCGGTTATGCCTTGATGTCCAGCAACACCCTGGCCGAAGGTTTCAGGCGCCTGGTGCGTTACCAGCGCATCATCGCCGAAAGTGCCGACTTGAGTTTCCGCCTGTTACCCGAAGGCTACGCGTTGATCCTGACCGTGCACGGCGATCACCTGCCGCCCACCCGGCAAAGCGCCGAGGCCTCGTTGGCCAGCGCGTTGGCGCTGTGCGGCTGGCTCACAGGGCGTACCCTGCAACCGCATAAGGTGTTGCTGCAGGGCGATCAACCGGCCGATCTGGCGCCCTACAACGAAGTGTTCCATGCGCCGCTGGAATTCAATGCGCCGTATGACGCGCTGATTTTCGAGCAGGCCGACATGGAGGCGCCATTGCCCACGGCCAACGAGGCCATGGCGCAGTTGCACGATCGTTTTGCCGGTGAGTACCTGGCGCGCTTTTCCGAAAGCCGTGTGACCCACAAGGCACGGCAGGTGCTGTGCCGCCTGCTGCCCCAGGGCGAACCCAAGCGCGAAGTGGTGGCGCAGACGTTGCATCTGTCCCAGCGTACCTTGCAGCGGCGTTTGCAGGAGGAAGGCACCAGCTTCCAGACCCTGCTCGACGACACCCGCCGTGAGCTGGCCGAGCAATACCTGGCGCAGCCGAGCATGACCTTGCTGGAAATCGCCTACCTGCTGGGGTTCGCCGACCCCAGCAACTTCTTTCGCGCGTTTCGCCGCTGGTTCGACGCCACGCCCGGCGAATACCGGGCGCGATTGCAGCAGACGTCGACCGTCAGTGACGCCAGAATGCCGGAATACAGAGCACAAACACCGTAATAATTTCCAGCCGCCCCAACAGCATGCCCAGCGACAGAATCCACTTGGCCGCATCCGGCAGGCTGGCGAAGTTGCCGGCCGGGCCAATGGTTTCACCCAGGCCCGGGCCGACGCCGGATACGGTGCTGGCCGCGCCGGTCAATGCGGTCATCCAGTCCAGACCCAGCAGTGACAGGGCCAGCGCGATGGCGCAAATGGTGATGGCGAAGAAAAACGAAAAGGTCAGGATCGAGCGCACGATTTCCTCGTCGAGACGATGACCGTTGTATTTCTGTTTGATCACCGCGCGCGGGTGAATCAACTGGTTCAGGTTGGCCTTGAGCAGGATATAGGCGACCTGGAAGCGGAAGATCTTGATCCCGCCGGCGGTAGAGCCCGAACAGCCGCCGATGAAGCCCAGGTAGAAGAACAGCATCAGTGAGAAGTTGCCCCAGAGGCTGTAGTCGCCCAGCGCAAAACCGGTGGTGGTCACCACCGACGTGACGTTAAGCGCCACGTGGCGCAGGGCGTCCAGCCAGTGCAGGTTGGTGGTCCACCAATACCAGGTGCCGAGCACCAGCCAGGTCACCACCAGCAGGCCGAGCAAACCCTGCACCTGCTGGTCCTTGATCAGCGCGCGGCGGTTGCCGCGCAAGGTCGCCACGTACAGGGTAAACGGCAGGCTGCCCAGGATCATCACCACCACCGCCACCCAATGCACCGCCGGTTGCTTCCAGTGCGCCAGGGATTCATCGGAGGTGGAAAACCCGCCGGTGGAAATCGCCGACATGGCGTGGTTGATCGCGTCGAACAGCCCCATCCCGGCCCACCAGAATGCCAGGCTGCCGAGGATGGTAATGCCCACATACGCCGCCACGATCAGCCGCGCGACCATATGGGAGCGCGGCATGACTTTTTCCGAACGATCCGACGACTCGGTCTGGAACAGGCGCATGCCACCGATGCGCAGCAGCGGCAGGATCGCCACCGCCATGCCGATAAAACCGATACCGCCGAGCCAGTGCAACAGCGAGCGCCACATCAGGATGCCTGGCGACATGCTGTCCAGCCCACTCAACACCGTGGACCCGGTGGCCGTGATGCCGGACATGCTTTCAAAAAACGAGTCGGTGTAGCTGATGTGCTGAGTCAGCAAGAACGGCAGCGCCGCGAAGACGCACACCACCACCCAGCTGGTGACGGTCAACAGGTACATATCCCGGGGGCGCAGGTGCACGTGTTCCGGGCGCCCGGGAATGACCAGGGCCAGGCCGGCGATAAAGGTGATCATGCTGGCCCACAGGAAGGAGGGCAGGTCGCTGGTGCGTTCGAAGATCACCAGGGTGGCCATGGGCACGACCATGGCGATCGCAAGCGTGATCAGGAAGATGCCGATGATGAAACCGATGATGCGTAGGGTCGGCAACGCCATGAAGTTCGCTCGGGTGATTTGGGCAGAGGCGCCATTCTACCTGGGGTGCAGGGCATGTAAACCTGGCAGCTCCAGACGATGCCGATCAACTGTGGGAGGGGGCTTGCCCCCCGATAGCAGAGTGTCAGTCGGTCAATTCGTATCTGATACACCGCTATCGGGGGCAAGCCCCCTCCCACAGGGGGTCTGCGGTGCTTGAAGCAGGTATGAAAAAGGCGACCCGAAGGTCGCCTTTTTCAGCACAGTACGGATCAGAACTCGTGATCGGCGCTGTCCGGGTTCAGGTCGCTGATGCCCAGTTTGCCCGCCGCGGCTTCGATCGAACCGGTCTGCTTGACCAGCGCAGCGATGGCGTCACGTACGATCTGGTTACCCGCATCGTTACCGGCTGCGATCAACTGGTCATAGTGCTCGCCCTTATTGGCGTGGTCGACCATCACCTGGATCTTCGCTTCGGTCGCCGCCAGGTCAGCCTTGAGGGCTGCATCGGCTGCCGGGTCGGCTTTGGCGACCAGGGACGAGAGGCTCGGGCCGGTCAGCTTGTTGCCGTCGACGCGGGTGTACTCGCCCAGGTAGACGTTGCGGATGCCTTTGGCGTCATAGAAATGCGAGTAGTGGGTGTTGTCGCTGAAGCAGTCCTGCTCGTCTTCCGGCGAGTTGGCTTCCAGGGACACCTTCATGCGTTCGCCGGCCAGCTCGCCAAGCGACAGGCTGCCCATGCCGAACAGCATCTTGCGCAGGCCGTCGGTAGCCGGCTCCGACTCCAGGGTGGCGCGGTAGTTGTCTTCGACGTTGGGCTTCCAGTTGCCGACCATTTCCTGCAGGTCGCTGACCAGCAGTTGGGTCACGGCGCGCAGGTAGGTACGACGACGCTCGTTATGGCCGCCGGTTGCACCGTCACCGGTCATGTAGTCCGAGGCCGGACGGTTGCCCGCGCCTGGGCCGGTGCCGTTGAGGTCCTGGCCCCAGAGCAGGAATTCGATGGCGTGATAGCCGGTGGCGACGTTCGCTTCGGAGCCGCCCAGCTCATTGAGGCTGGCGAGTTTTTCCGGGGTGATCTCCTTGACGTCGACCTTGTCTTCGCCGACCTGGATTTCGTTGTTGGCGATGATATTGGCGTTGGCGCCCGGGTTGCCCAGTGCGTGTTCATAGGATTTGTCGACGTAGTCGATCAGCCCCTCGTCCAGGGGCCAGGCGTTCACCTGACCTTCCCAGTCGTCGATGATGGTGTTGCCGAAGCGGAACACTTCACTCTGCAGGTAAGGTACGCGCGCGGCGATCCAGGCGGTACGGGCGGCCTTGAGCGTGTCGTCGTTCGGGTTGGCCAAAAAGGTGTCGATAGCGGTCTGCAGGGTTTTTGCGGTGGACTCGGCGTCGCTGTACACCGCAAACACCATGTCGGCGTAATGCGCGACCACGGCCTTGGCGGCCGCCTCGTCGACCTGGCCTGCAGGCGCGGCAGCCGCTGGAGCGGTAGTGCTGGCAGCGGCAGGCGCCTGAGGCGCGGCGGCCTTGTCTTTACCTTCGCCGCAACCGGCGAGAGAAATAGCAATGGCCAGCAGACTGGCGGTGGCCAGGGGCATACGAATCATGGCGAACATCCTGCTTCGGTTGTTGATAGGGCGCGCGCGGGGGCGCAAAAGCTGCGACATAATGCGAAAGATTTGCATTTTGTGTAAAGGCTTATACGCGGGAAATATTTGGTATCGTTCTGCCCGCTCAAAGAATCGCCGCGTTATCGCGTTCCGATTGCTTCAAGTAAGCCGCCAACTCCCGGGCCTGCAGCGGTTTGCTGTAGTGGTAACCCTGGCCTTCATGGCAACCCTCGGAGATGATGTAGGCCTCTTGCTCGGCGGTCTCCACGCCCTCGGCAATCACCTGCATGCCCAGGCTTTTGCCCAGTTGGATAATCGCGCGGACGATGGTCGCATCGTCGTCGTCGTCCAGCAGATCCTGGACGAAGCTCTTGTCGATCTTGATCTTGTCCAGCGGCAGGCTTTTAAGGTAGCTGAGGGATGAGTAACCGGTGCCGAAGTCATCGATGGCGATCAGCGCGCCCGAGCGGCGCAGGCTCAACAGGTGCTGGGCGGCGGTGCTGATGTCTTCCATCAGGCCCGTTTCGGTGACTTCCAGTTCCAGGCTGCGCGGCGGCAGGCGGTAGATCTGCATCAGGTTGTTGACCACCCGCGGCAACTCGGTGTGGTGCAGTTGCACCGTGGACAGGTTGACCGCCATGCGCAATTCGGTGAAGCCCAGGTCATGCCATTCGCGCAATTGGCGGCACGCCTGATCCAGTACCCATTCGCCGATGGGAATGATGGTGCCGTTCTGTTCCGCCAACGGGATGAACAGGTCCGGTGGCACCAGGCCGTGTTCCGGGTGCTGCCAGCGAATCAATGCTTCTACACCGACCACGCGGTGGTCGCGATAACTGATCTGCGGTTGATACACCAGGTGAAACTGGTCGCGGCTCAACGCCTCGCGCAGGTCTTTCTCCAGCTCGCGGCGCCGACGCATTTCGCTGTCGACGCTGGCGATGTAGAACTGATAGCGATTGCGCGAGCGGCTTTTGGCCAGGGTCATGGTCTGTTCGGCTTTTTGCAGCAGTTTCTCCGTGCTGTCGCCGTCTTCCGGGAACAGGGTGATGCCGATGGTGGCGCGCAGGCGAATCTGGTCCTGATCGAGGGCAAACTCCGCTTCCAGGTCATCCAGGATACTTTGCGCCAACTCGGCGGCTTCGTAGGGCTGTTCGATATCGGCTTGCACCAGGGCGAACTGGTCGCCACCCAGGCGGGCGAGCGCGCCCAGGCGACCGCTGTGGGCGCGCAAACGATCGGCCAGGGCCAGCAGCAGTTTGTCGCCATTCTGATAGGTGAACTGCTCGTTGACGCTCTTGAAGTCGTCCAGCCCCACGCACAACACCGCCACGCGACGCTGGCGCCGGCCGGCATCGGTCAGGATCCTGTCCAATTGCTCCTGCAACTTCTGGCGGTTCGGCAGGCCGGTAAGAAAATCGTACTGGGCCATGCGCAACAGGCTGGACTCGGCCTCGTGGCGCAGGTGGGTGTTGCGTTCGATGGATTCGAGCAACTGGTTGGCGGTATTTATCCACAGCCCCAACTCGTTGCGCTCATGACCCTTGAGCTGCGGGATCTTGTGCTCGCTGGGCCGGTCCGGGTTGATCGAGGTCAGGTGCTCGATAATGCGCGACAGCGGTTTGGTCAGCAGCCAGTGATACACCAGGTACAGCACCAGCCCCATGGCCAGGGCGCGCAGCACCCCGGAAATAAAGATGATCACTGAACTGACCAGAAAGCCTTCGCCGTAGGTGGCGGTGTCGAGGGTAATACTCAGGTCGCCGTAATACTCGCTGTAGGGGCCCTTGCCCACCAGTGCGGTGGTAAAGGTGCGTTCCTGCCCAAGAATCAGGTCGGTCAACCAGCGGCTGGCGGACGGCTGCAAGGCGCGGCTTTTTTCCGCGAGCATGGTTTCGTTGGGGTGACCGATGGAGGCGACGCGTACGGCGTCATCCTGAAACAGGCCTTCGATCACCTGCATGCCCATTTCGCGGTCCAGGCTGTAGACAGCCTGGGTCGAAGGGTCGCGAAACATGTCGAGGATACGTTGGGCGTCACCGGCTACGGCCTGGCGCGTCTTGTAGGCATCGAAAACGATCTGCGCCACGCTCAGTGCCACGCCCACGATCAATGCCGAGAGCAAGGCAACCCGTAGCAACTTCACCGACAAGCTGTTTTTGAGTTCCAGCTTCAAAGGGGCATTCCTTGTCTCATGCGGGTGGCCTTCAATATGCCATGAGTATTGGCAATCTGGGGAGGGCAGTCAAAGGAACATTGGAGCGGCGGGCGTCTTCGAGCCTGGCCAGAAGCAAAAAACATAAAGACGGCGGATGCGCTGCGCCGTCTGGCTGTTCGATTATTGTGCTGAATGCCAACGGTTGTCTGGCATCAGTGCATTGGTCAGCTGACTGAAAAATCAACCTTTGGCGGCGGTGGCGGCATGTTGTCCTCACCGGGGCGGCTTGGCGCACTTGCGGCGCCCCCCTCATCGCCACCGCCGCCGCCCCCACCACCGGCGAGACCTTTCATAAGGCCGCTGATGAGTTGCATCGCCATCTGCCCACCTGCTTGTCCGATTGCTTCCATCTTTTTTCTCCAGAAGAGCGCGAAAGGGTTATTCCTCTCACTCACTGCGTGGCACATTCCTTTCTGCGAGTTCCACGGTTCCAGCTAGCGTGCTGCTTGTGAGCGCCCATGAAAAAGCCCGGCAATCGCCGGGCTTTTTCTACTGCAAGCATTGCTTAGGCAGTGAAGGTTTTACCTTCGAACTGCTCAGCCACGAACTTCCAGTTGACCAGGTTCCAGAACGCTTCCACATACTTGGGGCGCACGTTGCGGTAGTCGATGTAGTAGGCGTGTTCCCAGACATCGCAGGTCAGCAGCGGGGTGTCGCCGTTGGTCAGCGGGTTGCCGGCGCCAATGGTACTGGCCAGGGCCAGGGAACCGTCAGCCTTCTTCACCAGCCAGCCCCAACCGGAACCGAAGGTGCCGATGGACGTCTTGCTGAATTCTTCCTTGAACTTGTCGAACGAACCGAATGCAGCGTTGATGGCTTCAGCCAATGCACCGGTGGGTTGGCCGCCGGCGTTTGGCGCCAGGCAGTTCCAGTAGAAGGTGTGGTTCCAGACCTGAGCGGCGTTGTTGAAGATGCCACCCGACGAAGACTTGACGATTTCTTCCAGGGTCTTGCCTTCGAACTCGGTGCCTGGCACCAGGTTGTTCAGGTTCACGACATAGGTGTTGTGGTGCTTGTCGTGGTGATACTCCAGGGTTTCCTTGGAGATGTGCGGCTGCAGGGCATCGTGTGCGTAGGGCAGCGGCGGCAATTCGAAAGCCATGATGATTCTCCTAATCAGGTCAGTTGCGGTGAGCGCAAGGCCGATCACGGGCGGCCAAACAAGCGCCGGCGAGTCTGTACTCTTTGCGGCGCAAGTTCGGGATCATAGCACCGGGGGTGCGGCAAAACCACGCAACAACTGTGTGGGATAGAGGTTCCAGAGCCTTTTGGAATAAGTTCATGGCGCGCTGATCAATTGGTAGGCCACGCTGAACATCATCACGGCCACCAACAGGTCCAGCAGGCGCCAGGTGGCCGGGCGCGCCAGCCAGGGTGCCAGCCACGCCGCGCCGAGCGCCAGGGTGGCGAACCACAGCAGCGATGCGCTGGCGGCACCGGCCACATAGGCACCTGGCTCGGTTTGCTGGGCACCGAGTGAGCCAATCAGCAACACAGTGTCCAGGTACACGTGAGGGTTGAGCAGTGTGACGGCCAAGGCACTCAGCAGCACCGCGCGCAGTGAGCGCACCTTGAGGTTGTCTGCCTGGTCCAGGCTCTGTGTCGAACAGGCCCGGCGCAGCGCGCACGCCCCGTACCAGATCAGGAAAGCCGCTCCACCCCAGCGTGCAACCGCCAGCAGCACAGGGCTTTGCGCCAGCACCGTCGCCAGGCCGAACACCCCGGCAGCCACCAACAGGGCATCGCACACGACACACAGCGCCGCCACGGGCAGATGGTGTTCACGGCGCAGGCTTTGTGCCAGGACAAAGGCATTCTGGCTACCGATGGCCATGATCAGGCCGAGGGCTACCAACAGCCCGTTCACATAACTCTGCCACATAGGGGTTACTCCGCGTTCGCTGCCAGTTGTTGCAACACCTGCATGGCGCGCTGGGCATCGGCACGGCCGACGAACAGATGATCGTGGTGATAGCCGGCAATCACGTTGCAACTGATACCGGCCTGGCCCAGCGCACTGGCGAAGGCGGCGGTCAGGCCCACGGCTTCGAGCGCCGAGTGCACATTCAAGGTGATCCACGCGGCGACGTAGTCAAAGGCCAGCCCGGCCTGTTGCGCCTGCTGGCGTTCGAGTATCAGGGTCAGGCCTTCCTGCTCGCGCACGCTGGCGATCACTTCGCAACCGACAGGGATACGATGATCGGGCAGGGTGCAGAATACGTAGTCACCCTCATTGAGGTGGGGGCTCATGCTGCGCAGCAGGGTTGCCAGGGCGGTTTCGCCAGCCATGGGAGGTTCCTTTATAAAGAGTTGCGATGCTGGCTATTCTCAGGGTGCAGGCTGTATAAGAAAAACCAATATTGCTGATCGCTCATTAGGAAAACTGATGTTCGACTATAAATTGCTTTCCGCTTTGGCCGCCGTGGTGGAACAGGCCGGCTTCGAGCGTGGCGCACAGGTGCTCGGGCTGTCGCAGTCGGCTGTGTCCCAGCGCATCAAGTTGCTGGAGGCACGCGTCGGCCAGCCGGTATTGGTACGGGCGACGCCGCCGACCCCCACCGATATTGGCCGACGCTTGCTCAACCATGTGCAACAGGTGCGTCTGCTGGAGCGCGACCTGCAAAGCCAGGTGCCGGCGTTGGACGAAGAGGGCATGCCCGAGCGCTTGCGCATTGCGCTGAATGCCGACAGCCTCGCCACCTGGTGGGCGTTGGCGGTCAGCGATTTCTGCGGCGAACAGCACCTGCTGCTGGACCTGGTGGTAGAAGACCAGACCGTGGGCCTCAAACGCATGCGTGCCGGTGAAGTGGCAGCCTGTATCTGCGCCAGCGAGCGTCCGGTTGCCGGCGCCCGCAGCCTGGCACTTGGCGCCATGCGTTACCGCGCATTCGCCAGCCCCGCGTTTATCGCGCGGCACTTCCCGGCCGGGGTACAGGCCGACCAATTGGCCGGTACGCCGGCGCTGGTGTTCGGGCCGGATGATTTCCTGCAACACCGTTACCTGGCTTCTCTCGGGGTAACCGGCGGTTTCGAGCATCATTTATGCCCGTCATCCGAAGGCTTCATCCGCCTGATGGAAGCCGGCCTCGGCTGGGGCCTGGTGCCTGAATTGCAGGTGCGCGACCCGCTGGAAAAAGGCCTGCTGGTCGAGTTACTGCCAGATAAGCCCATCGATGTGCCGCTGTACTGGCATCATTGGCGCAGTGGCGGGCGCCTGTTGGGCCTGTTGACCGAGCATCTGGCCCGGGTCTGTGGGCAATGGTTGGTGCCCTGTCAGCAGTGACAAGCGTCAAGCTGCAAGCGGCAAGAGAACAGCTTGCGCCCGTATTTAACTTGCAGCTTATAGCTTGAGGCTTGCAGCTGTATCTGTAGGAGACACCATGAAAATTCTGGTCACCGGCGCAAGCGGCTTCATCGGCGGGCGCTTTGCGCGTTTCGCCCTGGAGCAGGGCCTGGACGTGCGGGTCAACGGACGACGGGCCGAGGGTGTCGAACATCTGGTACGACGTGGTGCCGAGTTTATCCAGGGTGATCTGAACGATGCCGACCTGGTGCGCAACCTGTGCCGTGACGTCGAGGCCGTGGTGCACTGTGCCGGTGCGGTCGGGCTGTGGGGCAAGTATCAGGATTTCCATCAAGGCAATGTGCTGGTCACCGAGAACGTCGTCGAAGCGTGCCTCAAGCAGCGGGTCGGGCGGTTGGTGCATCTGTCGTCGCCTTCCATCTATTTCGATGGGCGCGATCACCTGGGGCTGACCGAAGAGCAGGTGCCCAAGCGCTTCAAGCATCCCTATGCCGCGACCAAATACCTGGCGGAGCAGAAGGTGTTCGGCGCCCAGGAATTCGGTCTGCAAGTACTGGCCCTGCGCCCGCGTTTCGTCACCGGCGCCGGTGACATGAGCATCTTCCCGCGTCTGTTGAAGATGCAGCGCAAGAATCGCCTGGCCATCGTGGGTGACGGCCTTAACAAGGTCGACTTCACCAGCGTGCACAACCTCAACGAGGCGTTGCTCAGCAGCTTGCTGGCTCCCGGTTCTGCACTGGGCAGGGCCTACAACATCAGCAACGGCACGCCAGTGCCGGTGTGGGACGTGGTCAACTATGTGATGCGACAAATGGACCTGCCGCAGGTGACTCGCTACCGATCCTATGGCTTGTCCTACAGTGCGGCGGCATTGAACGAAGCGTTCTGTGCGCTCTGGCCGGGGCGGCCCGAGCCGTCGTTGACGCGCCTGGGCATGCAGGTGATGAACAAGGATTTCACCCTCGACATCAGCCGGGCGCGGCATTATCTCGATTACGAGCCCAAGGTCAGCCTGTGGAGCGCCCTCGACGAGTTCTGCCTGTGGTGGAAGGCCCAGGCGCCGGGCCACCCATAAGCTTACAACCCGCAACACATCGGGAACCGAAGGGCGGACCTCATGTCGACCCATGCGCCGGGAGCACGGTTTATACTCCCGCCGCTCGGCTTCCCAGCTAGCCATCTTATTGATTCAGGGTAGATTCATGCGTAACGATGCTAAAGACGATTTCGACAACGTTCCCAGCCTGCGGGCAGACCCGGGGGACGATGATGATTTCGTGCCGACTGCCGCCACTTCGGTGCGCTCGCGCACCACGCCCGTGGTCCAGGTTAAAAGGGCCAGTACCGGCCCGTTGTGGGCGATGGTCGGCGCGTTGCTGATCGCCTTTGCCGGCCTTGCCTGGTGGAGCTTCCAGCAGATTTCCCTGATGGGCCAGCAATTGGTCGCCACCCAGGAAAGCTTTGCGCGTATCAGCGAAGAAGCGGCGGGGCGCCTGCAGGATATTTCCGGCAAGGTCGTGGCCAGCGAGGC
Source organism: Pseudomonas fluorescens (assembly GCF_002837185.1). GTDB lineage: Bacteria > Pseudomonadota > Gammaproteobacteria > Pseudomonadales > Pseudomonadaceae > Aquipseudomonas > Aquipseudomonas fluorescens_AM. Next base: position 116,422 of record NZ_KZ477995.1, read on the forward strand.
CAATGTGAACAACGGCAGCGAAGCCCTGAAAGTGCAGATCAAGCAGCTGGAAACCCAGTTGCTTGAGCAGGGCAAGCAACAAGTGGGCGTAGCCGGCCAGGCCACCGAGCTGGACCAGCGTCTGGCACAGATGAGCGCCAGCACCACCGAACTGACGAATGCGAATGCCAGCTTACAGGGCCAGGTCCAGGCCCTGACCGATGCCGTCGCCACGCTCAAGGCGGCACAGGGCGAGATCAAGGACCTGGCCACTGATGTGGCGGCCTTGAAGAAACAAGGCAATCCGACTGCCGCCATCGCCCGACTCGAGCAGGACCTGCTGGTGCTCAAGAGTGCGCAGGAAAACCAGCCCGCCACCACGGATGCGCCGACCAATAAGGAGTTCGACGTATTCCGCATCCAGACCACGCGCAATATCACGACGTTGCAGAGCCAGGTGCAGAATCTGAACCAGCGCCTCAATGCGCCGGCGACGGCTACACCGCTGGGTCAATGATCTGAGCTATGGGCTGTGAACGAGATCCAAATGTGGGAGGGGGCTTGCCCCCGAAAGCGGTAAGTCAGTCAATATTGTGGTGACTGAAACACCGCAATCGGGGGCAAGCCCCCTCCCACATTTGAACCTGTATCAGTCAGGGAAATCGCGGTTGCTCGCAGCTTTGTCACCGCCCGGTGACATTTCTTGTCCCCTTCGTTACTTGCCACTCCCACGCCCTTGTTTAGACTCCGGTCACCCCACAAAAAACAACAAGGGCCCCCCATGACCACGCAACCGCTGCCTGCCAGCAGCTGGCTGAACGCACCTGCCCATTACGCCTGGCTCGCGGCCGAAGGCCAGCGCCTTTTGACCTTTGCCAAGGCTTCGCGCTTGCCGGACGGCTTCGGCAATCTGGATGACAAGGGCCAATTGCCGGCCGACGCGCGCGCCGAAACCATGAACACCGCCCGCATGACTCACAGCTTCGCCATGGCCCACGCCATGGGTTTGCCTGGCTACGCTGATTGGGTGGCGCACGGTGTGGCGGCCCTGAGCGGCCCGTTGCACGATAGCGAACACGGTGGCTGGTTCGCCGCGCCTGATGCCCTTGATGGCAATACCGGCAAGGCCGCTTACCTGCATGCCTTCGTGGCCCTGGCCGCGAGCTCTGCCGTGGTGGCTGGTGTACCCGGCGCGCAAAGCCTGTTGAACGATGCGGTGCATATCATCGACCAGTTCTTCTGGAGTGAGGAGGAGGGCGCGATGCTCGAATCCTTCGCCCGGGACTGGAGCGGCGTCGAAGCCTATCGCGGTGCCAACAGCAACATGCACGCCACCGAAGCGTTCCTCGCCCTCGCCGATGTCACGGGCGACACACGCTGGCTGGATCGCGCATTGCGTATCGTCGAACGTGTCATCCATGCCCACGCCGCGGGTAACCGCTTCATGGTGATCGAGCACTTCGACGCCCAGTGGAATCCGTTGCTCGGTTACAACGAAGACAACCCGGCCGACGGTTTCCGTCCCTATGGCATCACCCCCGGCCATGGCTTCGAATGGGCACGGCTGGTACTGCACCTGGAAGCGGCGCGCGAGCAGGCCGGGTTGGTCACACCGGACTGGTTGGTGACCGATGCCCAAGGGCTGTTTGCCAGTGCCTGTGACTATGCCTGGGCCGTGGATGGCGCGCCGGGCATTGTCTACACCCTGGACTGGAACCAGCGCCCGGTTGTCCGCGAACGCCTGCACTGGACCCATGCCGAAGCTAGCGCCGCTGCCCAGGCGCTGCTCAAGCGCACCGGCCAGTTGCATTACGAAACCTGGTATCGGCGGTTCTGGGAGTTCTGCGAAACCCACTTCATCGACCGACGCCACGGCAGTTGGCACCACGAACTCAGCCCGCATAACCAACCCAGCAACAGGATCTGGGGTGGCAAGCCGGACCTGTACCATGCGTGGCAAGCCGTGTTGCTGCCTGCGTTACCCTTGGCACCCAGCCTGGCCAGCGCATTGGGCAGCGGACGTTATGTCACCAGCTGGTGACATTTGTGCGTCCCTTTGTTACCTGCGTCGGGAAAATCCCTGTTTAAACTCCGTGCAGCGCAAGCTCTAGACTTGCATGCATAACAACAAGAAAAGGTACTCAGATGAACGCGATTAATCGCCTCGCCGTTGCTATTTCCATTGCCTCGTTGTTTCCCCTCAGTGCATTTGCCGCCGACTCCAAAGGTACGGTTGAAGTGGTGCATTGGTGGACCTCGGGCGGTGAAAAAGCGGCTGTGGATGTGCTGAAGGCCCAAGTTGAGAAAGACGGCTTCACCTGGAAAGACGGTGCGGTCGCAGGTGGCGGTGGCGCCACTGCCATGACCGTACTGAAAAGCCGCGCGGTTGCCGGCAATCCGCCAGGTGTTGCCCAGATCAAAGGCCCCGACATCCAGGAATGGGCGTCCACCGGCCTGCTCGACACCGACGTGCTCAAAGACGTCGCCAAAGAAGAAAAATGGGACTCCCTGCTCGACAAGAAAGTCTCCGACACCGTGAAGTACGACGGTGACTACGTTGCCGTTCCGGTCAACATCCACCGCGTGAACTGGCTGTGGATCAACCCGGAAGTCTTCAAGAAAGCCGGCATCACCAAGAACCCGACCACCCTCGAAGAATTCTATGCCGCCGGCGACAAGCTGAAAGCGGCGGGTTTCATCGCGCTCGCTCACGGCGGCCAGCCTTGGCAGGACAGCACCGTGTTCGAAGCGGTGGTGCTTTCGGTGATGGGGGCCGATGGCTACAAGAAAGCCCTGGTCGACCTGGATAACGCTGCGCTGACCGGCCCGGAAATGGTCAAGTCGCTGACTGAGCTGAAAAAGGTCGCGACCTATATGGACGTTGACGGCAAAGGTCAGGACTGGAACCTGGAGGCCGGTAAAGTCATCAACGGCAAGGCCGGCATGCAGATCATGGGTGACTGGGCCAAGTCCGAATGGACCGCCGCCAAGAAAGTCGCTGGCAAGGACTACGAATGCGTAGCCTTCCCGGGCACCGACAAGGCCTTCACCTACAACATCGACTCCCTGGCGGTGTTCAAGCAGAAAGACAAAGGCACCGCTGCCGGTCAGCAGGACATTGCCAAGGTCGTGCTGGGTGAAAACTTCCAGAAAGTCTTCAGCATCAACAAGGGCTCGATCCCGGTTCGTACCGACATGCTCAATGAAATGGACAAGCTCGGCTTCGACTCCTGCGCCCAGACCGCCGCCAAGGACTTCCTGGCCGACGCCAAGACCGGTGGCCTGCAGCCAAGCATGGCGCACAACATGGCCACCACCCTGGCGGTGCAAGGTGCGTTCTTTGACGTGGTGACCAACTACATCAACGACCCGAAAGCCGACCCGGCCGACACCGCCAAGAAGTTGGGCGCTGCGATCAAATCGGCCAAATAAGCTGCAAGCTACAAGCTGCAAGCTGCAAGCTACAAGCTACAAGCTACAAGCTGCAAGCGGGCGCGGTTGTCTTGACGCTTGCAGCTTGCAGCTGCCCTCAGTCTTTTATTGGATTTTCCCATGAGTTCTGTTGCTGTGTTCAGCAAGGCCTCGCCGTTCGATGCACTGCAGCGCTGGCTCCCCAAACTGGTGCTGGCGCCGAGCATGTTCATCGTGCTGGTGGGCTTTTACGGCTACATCCTGTGGACGTTCGTGCTGTCGTTCACCACCTCCACGTTCCTGCCCAGCTACAAGTGGGCGGGCCTGGCTCAATACGAACGGTTGTTCGACAACGACCGTTGGTGGGTGGCGAGCAAGAACCTGGCAATGTTCGGCGGCATGTTCATCGGTATCACCTTGGTGATCGGCGTGACGCTGGCGATTTTCCTCGACCAGAAAATCCGCCGCGAAGGTTTCATTCGCACGATCTACCTGTACCCGATGGCGCTCTCGATGATCGTCACCGGTACCGCGTGGAAATGGCTGCTCAACCCGGGCATGGGCCTGGACAAATTATTGCGCGACTGGGGCTGGGAAGGCTTCCGTCTCGACTGGCTGATCGACCCCGACCGCGTGGTGTACTGCCTGGTGATCGCCGCTGTGTGGCAAGCCTCGGGCTTTATCATGGCGATGTTCCTCGCCGGCTTGCGCGGTGTTGATCAATCGATCATCCGCGCCGCACAGATCGACGGCGCGAGCCTGCCGCGCATCTACTGGAGCGTGGTGCTGCCAAGCCTGCGCCCGGTGTTCTTCAGTGCGGTGATGATCCTGGCGCACATTGCGATCAAGAGCTTCGACCTGGTGGCGGCGATGACGGCCGGCGGCCCGGGCTATTCGTCCGACCTGCCCGCAATGTTCATGTACTCGTTCACCTTCAGTCGCGGCCAGATGGGCATGGGCTCGGCCAGTGCAATCCTGATGCTCGGTGCGATCCTCGCGATCATTGTGCCGTACCTGTATTCCGAGCTGAGGACCAAGCGTAATGACTAGTCTCGCCGCTAAACCTGCCATCAGCCTGAGTCGTATCGCGATCTACGCGGTGCTGATCCTCGCGGTGCTGCTGTACCTGGTGCCGCTGGTGGTGATGCTGCTCACCAGTTTCAAAACCCCGGAAGACATCAGCACCGGCAACCTGCTGAGCTGGCCGACCGTGGTCAGCGGCATCGGCTGGGTCAAGGCCTGGGACACCGTGGACGGCTACTTCTGGAACTCGATCAAGATCACCGTGCCGGCTGTACTGATCTCCACGGCCATCGGCGCGTTGAACGGCTACGTGCTGTCGTTCTGGCGCTTCCGTGGTTCGCAGCTGTTCTTCGGCCTGCTGCTGTTCGGCTGCTTCCTGCCGTTCCAGACGGTGCTGCTGCCGGCCTCGTTTACCCTCGGCAAGATGGGCCTGGCCAGTACCACCACCGGCCTCGTATTTGTGCATGTGGTCTACGGCCTGGCGTTCACCACACTGTTCTTCCGTAACTACTACGTGAGCATTCCGGATGCGCTGATCAAGGCGGCCCGCCTGGACGGCGCCGGGTTCTTCACCATCTTCCGTCAGATCATTCTGCCGATGTCGACGCCGATCATCATGGTCTGCCTGATCTGGCAGTTCACCCAGATCTGGAACGACTTCCTGTTCGGTGTGGTGTTCTCCAGCGGCGACTCCCAGCCCATCACGGTGGCGCTGAACAACCTGGTCAACACCAGCACCGGGGCCAAGGAATATAACGTGGATATGGCGGCGGCGATGATCGCCGGCCTGCCGACCCTGCTGGTCTATGTGATCGCAGGCAAGTATTTCGTGCGCGGCCTCACGGCCGGCGCGGTCAAGGGGTAATCATGGCTACGCTTGAACTTCGCAATGTAAACAAGACCTATGGCGCCGGCCTGCCCGACACCTTGAAGAACATCGAACTGTCGATCAAGGAAGGCGAGTTCCTGATCCTGGTCGGCCCTTCGGGTTGCGGCAAGTCCACCTTGATGAACTGCATCGCCGGCCTTGAGACCATCTCCGGCGGCGCGATCATGATCGGTGATCAGGATGTGAGCGGCATGAGCCCCAAGGACCGTGACATCGCCATGGTGTTCCAGTCCTACGCGCTGTACCCGACCATGAGCGTGCGCGAGAACATCGAGTTCGGCCTGAAGATTCGCAAGATGCCCCAGGCTGACATCGACGCCGAAGTGGCGCGCGTGGCCAAGCTGCTGCAGATCGAGCACCTGCTCAACCGCAAGCCTGGCCAGCTGTCCGGCGGCCAGCAACAGCGCGTGGCCATGGGCCGGGCGCTGGCGCGTCGGCCGAAGATCTACCTGTTCGACGAGCCGCTGTCGAACCTCGACGCCAAGCTGCGCGTCGAGATGCGCACCGAAATGAAGCTGATGCACCAGCGCCTGAAAACCACCACCGTCTACGTGACCCACGACCAGATCGAAGCGATGACCCTGGGCGACAAAGTGGCGGTGATGAAGGACGGGATCATCCAGCAATTCGGCACGCCGAAAGAAATTTACAACGACCCTGCCAACCTATTTGTGGCAAGCTTTATCGGTTCACCACCGATGAACTTCGTTCCCATGCGCCTAAAACGCCAGGACGGTGGTCTGGTGGCAGTGCTCGACAGCGGCCAGGCCCGTTGCGAGTTGGCGCTGGGCATGAACGACGCAGGTCTGGAAGACCGCGATGTGATCCTGGGCCTGCGGCCGGAGCAGATCGTGCTGGCGGCGGGCGAGGGCAACGGCGCGTCGAGCATTCGTGCCGAAGTCCAGGTGACCGAGCCGACCGGCCCGGACACCCTGGTGTTCGTGCAGCTCAACGACACCAAGGTCTGCTGCCGTTTGGCGCCGGACGTGGCACCGCAGGTAGGCGAGACCCTGACCCTGCAATTCGACCCGGCCAAGGTGTTGCTGTTCGACGCCAAGACCGGTGAGCGATTGGGCACCGCCGCTGCATCGCCGGCACAGGGGCATGCCGGCAACGTAACCCGCTTCAAGGGCCGTTAAGCAACATAACTGATTGTTTTAATTAAAAAATGTAACCCGCGTTAGATAAAAACAGTTTAATAACAATAAAGACGAGGATGTAGGGATGAAAAAGCAACACAACAACACTCGGCTGTTCTGCCAACTGTCAGCAGCAGCAGCCCTTGTATTGTCCGCCAATGCGATGGCGGCCGATGCGTTCAGCGCCGATTCCAAGTGGATGACCGGCGATTGGGGCGGCGAGCGTACCAAGCTGATCGAGCAAGGTATCGACATCAAGGCCGATTACGTAGGGGAAATGGGCTACAACGCCCACGGTGGCTACAACGACGACAAGACCGGTCGTTACTCCGACCAGTTCGGTCTGGGCGTGGCACTGGACCTGCAAAAGCTGTGGGGCTGGGATAACACCCAGGCCAAGATCCAGTTTACCAACCGTAATGGCCAGAACATCTCCAATGACCGTATTGGCGACCCGCGTGCCGGCACCTTGAGCTCGTCGCAGGAAGTGTATGGCCGTGGCCACATGGTGCGCCTGACCCAGTTCTGGGTTCAGCACCAGATGTTCGACAACAAACTCGACGTGAAACTCGGCTACTTCGGTGAAGGCGAAGACTTCAACACCTTCCCGTGCGACTTCCAGAACCTGTCGTTCTGTGGCTCCCAGGTCGGTAACTACGTAAACACCTGGTACAACTGGCCGGTCGCCCAGGCCGCCATCCGCGTGAAGTACAACATCACGCCTGAGCTGTATGCGCAAATCGGCGCCTATAACCAGAACCCGTCGCAACTGGAGCACGGCAACGGCTTCAAACTCAGCGGCAGTGGTACCAAAGGCACCGTGATTCCGGTGGAATTGGTCTGGTCGCCGAAGGTCAACAACCTGCCGGGCGAATACCGCGTGGGTTACTACAAAAGCGCGGCCGATGCTCCGGATGTACGTGAAGACGTCAACGGCAACGATGCGGTCCTCACTGGCGCAAACTTGCGTACCCGCAGCAGCAAAAAAGGCTACTGGTTCGTTGCCCAACAGCAACTCACCACCCACAACGGCGACGCTTCGCGCGGCTTGAACATCGCGGCCAACGCGACCTTCCACGACAAGGAAACCAACCTGGTCGACAACTACCAGTCGTTGATGCTGGTGTACAAGGGCCCATTCGACGCGCGTCCAAAAGATGACGTCGGCATTGGCGTCGCTCGCCTGCACGTCAACGATGACGTGAAGAAGAACTCGCAGCTGCTCAATGCCGCCAATGGCATCAGCGACTACGACAATCCGCTGTACACGCCGATTCGCGAGACCGAGTACAACGTCGAACTGAACTACGGTTTCCACGTCACCAACTGGCTGACCGTGCGTCCTAACCTGCAATACGTTGTCCAGCCAGGTGGCGTGGACAAAGTCGACAACGCGCTGGTAGCGGGCCTGAAGATTCAGTCTACGTTCTAACGCTGTTGCGATAAGCTCCTTCTCTCTGTGCGCATTTTGCGGGTAGCCATGGCTATCCGCTTTTTTTTGAGTGGCACCGTGATATTCAGGACCTGTGCACATGCATGAGCAACCGCTGCAACGCTTTTTCAAGTCCCTGCGCGAGCGTCCGGTGTTCGCCTGGGAGCGCTTTCAGATGCGCGATGTGTTGGTGATCGACCACCCGCTGTGCCAGGCGGTATTCAGTCGCCAAGGCGCGCAATTGCTGCACTTTCAGCCCACCGGCCAGAAACCCTGGCTGTGGTGTGCGGCCAAATGGCCGCAAGTCGGCGCGATCCGCGGCGGCGTGCCGGTATGCTGGCCCTGGTATGGCCGTCACCCCAGCGAAAACGCATGGCCGTCCCACGGCTGGGCGCGCTTGATCGACTGGAAACTGCTCGACAGCAGTACCGATGACGAGGGCGTGCGTCTGCATTGGCAGTTGCAGTTGTGTGACTGGCAGGTGGACCTGCACGCGCAGTTGGGCGACACCCTGGAACTGCGCCTGAGCACTGAGCATCAGGACGAGCTGCCGTGCCAGTTGAGCCATGCGTTGCACGCTTATTGGCGTATCGGTCACGTTGACGAGGTAGCGCTGTCTGGGCTTGACGGCGCGCAGGGTTATGACCAGCTCAATCGTCAGGTTTGCCAGCAGGAAGGCGAGTTGCGGGTCGATGGTGGATGCCAGCGGGTGTTCCAGCATGAGGGCGAATTGCAGCTCAAGGACCATGCCTGGCAGCGTGAACTGTGCATCGATACCGGCGACAGCGCCGACACGGTGGTGTGGCATCCGGGCAGCCGGCCGTTGCTGGGTGTCAGTTTCAATGAGGCATCGGGGTTTGTGTGTGTGGAGTCGGCGATGGCCGGTGCGAGCCTGGCGCCGGGGGAGCGCGCGCATTTGAGCTTGCAGGCCAGGGCTGGGGCCTAGCTGTGTGGCTGATGGCTTCATCGGGGGCAAGCCCCGTCCCACTTTTGAATGGGTTCACAAATCAAAATGTGGGAGGGGGCTTGCCCCCGATGAGGCCGTTGAAGCCCACACACCTACCGGCTTAGTTGAACTCATCCCCCACCGGATACCGGCTGTCATTCAAGCTCTCTTTGATCTTGCGCAAGTGTGGCTGGAAATCCACGCCACGGCGCAATGTCATGCCGGTCGCCAGCACATCCAGGACCGTCAGCTGAATGATCCGCGACGTCATCGGCATGTAGATATCGGTGTCTTCCGGCAGCGGAATGTTCAGGCTCACGGTACTGGCCTTGGCCAGCGGTGAGTTCTCGGCCGTCACCCCCAGCACCGACGCGCCGTTTTCCCGCGCGATACGCGCCACTTCCACCAACTCACGGGTACGCCCGGTGTAGGAAATGATCACGAACAACTCACCGGTGTGGGCGACCGAGGCGATCATGCGTTGCATCAGCACGTCGGCGTGGGCGGTCACCGCCAGGTTGAAACGGAAAAATTTGTGCAGCGCGTCCATCGCCACCGGCGCCGAGGCGCCCAGGCCGAAAAAGTGGATCTGCCGCGCCTGGATCAACAAATCCACGGCCTTGCTGATCAGGGCCGGGTCCAGGGCCTGGCAGGCGCTGTCCAGGGATGCAATGGCGCTGCCAAAGATCTTCTGGGTGTAGGCCTCGGGGTTATCATCGGCTTCCACGGCGCGGCTGACATACGCTGCGCCACTGGCCAGACTTTGCGCCAGCTGCAATTTAAGTTCAGGGTAGCCGCTGACACCGAACGAACGGCAGAAACGGTTGACCGTCGGTTCACTGACCGAGGCGGCCTGGGCAAGGGCGGCGATCGAGAAGCGGGTGGCCTGCTGCGGGTTGAGCAGGATGACCTCGGCGACTTTTTTCTCGGCCTTGTTCAATTCTTCGAGGCGGTTCCGGATCTGTTCCAGAAGATTTCGCACGCGGTCCATTCAGTCTTTCCTTCGGGCGACGATGCAAATAAAAAGGCGGTAACCAATCGATGAGTGGCATTTCGCGGTGGCCTATCCTACTGAGGGTAGCCGAACACCACCACTCGCAATGCGTATTTGCGGAAAATGTTGTGGTTATTACTACATTTTTCCTTGAGTGATGCCTTGAAAAAAGGTATTTGTAGCTTAACTTGATAAAAGAACAAACATCATGCCTTCGATAACCGTAGAACCCTGCACCTTTGCCCTGTTTGGCGCCTTGGGTGATCTGGCGCTGCGCAAGTTATTTCCTGCCCTCTATCAACTCGATGGTGCCGGCCTGCTGCACGATGACACACGTATCCTGGCCCTGGCCCGCGAAGCCGGGTCCGAGCAGCAGCACCTGGCCCATATCGAAAAAGAACTGCGCAAATACGTCGGCAAGGAACTCGACGAAGCCGTGGCCCAGCGTTTCCTGGCGCGCCTGGCTTATGTGCATGTCGACTTCATGAAGGCCGACGACTACGTCGGCCTTGCCGAGAAGGTCGGTGGCGAACAGCGTCTGATCGCCTACTTCGCCACTCCGGCCGCCGTGTATGGCGCGATCTGTGAGAACCTGTCCAAGGTCGGCCTGGCGGAAAACACCCGCGTGGTGCTGGAAAAACCGATTGGTTCGGACCTGGAATCCTCGCGCAAGGTCAACGACGCCGTGGCGCAGTTCTTCCCGGAAAATCGCACCTATCGCATTGACCACTACCTGGGCAAAGAGACGGTGCAGAACCTGATCGCCCTGCGTTTCGCCAACAGCCTGTTCGAAACCCAGTGGAACCAGAACTACATTTCCCACGTGGAAATCACCGTGGCCGAGCAGGTCGGCATCGAAGGCCGTTGGGGCTACTTCGACAAGGCCGGCCAACTGCGCGACATGATCCAGAACCACCTGCTGCAGTTGCTGTGCCTGATCGCCATGGACCCGCCGGCCGACCTGTCCGCCGACAGCATCCGTGACGAGAAGGTCAAGGTGCTCAAGGCCCTGGCGCCGATCAGCCCGGAAGGCCTGACCACCCAGGTGGTGCGCGGCCAGTACATCGCCGGCTACAGCGCCGGTAAAGCCGTGCCGGGGTACCTGGAAGAAGAGAACTCCAACACCCAGAGCGACACCGAGACCTTTGTTGCCCTGCGCGCCGATATCCGTAACTGGCGTTGGGCCGGGGTGCCGTTCTATCTGCGTACCGGCAAGCGCATGCCGCAAAAGCTGTCGCAGATTGTCATCCACTTCAAGGAACCGTCCCACTATATTTTCGCCCCCGAGCAGCGCTTGCAGATCAGCAACAAGCTGATCATCCGCCTGCAGCCGGACGAAGGTATTTCCTTGCGCGTGATGACCAAGGAGCAGGGCCTGGACAAGGGCATGCAACTGCGCAGCGGTCCGCTGCAACTGAATTTTTCCGACACTTATCGCAGCGCACGCATCCCCGATGCCTACGAGCGCTTGCTGTTGGAAGTGATGCGCGGCAATCAGAACCTGTTTGTTCGCAAAGATGAAATCGAAGCCGCGTGGAAGTGGTGTGACCAGTTGATCGCCGGGTGGAAGAAATCCGGCGATGCGCCCAAGCCGTACGCGGCGGGTTCCTGGGGGCCGATGAGCTCGATTGCACTGATCACGCGGGATGGGAGGTCGTGGTATGGCGATATCTGAATTGAAACTGCCTCAGGGCGTCACTGCCCATGAGTACCGCACGCCCGTGCTATTGGCGGACGGTCTGGCCAATGACGTGGCCGAACAATTGCGCACGGCCATCAGCGCCCGTGGTGAGGCGACGTTGGTCGTGTCCGGTGGCCGCAGCCCCGTGGCGTTCTTCCAGAACCTGGCTAGACAGGTCCTGGACTGGTCCAAGGTCACCATCACCCTGGCCGATGAGCGCTGGGTGCCGGTGGAGCACGCTGACAGCAATGCCGGCTTGCTCAAGCAGCACCTGTTGCAAGGCCCGGCGGCCGAGGCCAGGTTTCTCAGCCTGTACAGCGCTGCCGCCAACCTCGAAGACGCCGCCGAGCAGGCCGATCGCCTGCTGGCCGAGTTGCCGGCCATCGATGTGCTGGTGCTGGGCATGGGCGATGACGGCCACACCGCATCGCTGTTTCCCAACAGCCCGAACCTTGCCCAAGCGTTGCAGGCCGACGGTACCCGCCGTTGCTGGCCGATGCTGGCGCCGACCGTGCCGCACCAGCGCCTGACCCTGAGTCGCGCATTGCTGGCGACGGCCCAGTACACCGTGCTGTCGATTTCCGGCAGCTCGAAATTGACCACCTTGAGCGCCGCGCTGGCGGGTGACGACGTCGCCGCCATGCCGATTCGCGCGTTTTTGCAACCTACATTAGAGATTTACTGGTGCCCATGAGCCAAGGATCAGCCGCTATGAAAAGCCCTCAACCGACCGTGTCCATGGCGGATAAAGTTGCCCTGATCGACAGCCTCTGCGCCAAGGCGCGGATCCTGCCGGTGATCACCATCGCCCGCGAACAGGACATCCTGCCGCTGGCCGATGCCCTGGCAGCCGGTGGCCTGACCGCATTGGAAGTGACCCTGCGTTCCGAGTTCGGCCTCAAGGCCATTCAGGTGCTGCGCGAGCAGCGCCCTGAACTGTGCACCGGTGCCGGCACTGTGCTGGACCGTCATATGCTCGAAGCGGCCGAAGTGGCCGGCTCGCAATTTATCGTCACCCCCGGCATCACCCGCGACCTGCTGGAAGCCTCGGTGCACAGCCCGATCCCGCTGCTGCCCGGCATCAGCAATGCCTCCGGCATCATGGAAGGCTATGGCCTGGGTTATCGCCGCTTCAAGCTGTTCCCGGCCGAGGTCAGCGGCGGTGTGGCTGCGATCAAGGCCTTGGGTGGCCCGTTCGGTGAAGTGAAATTCTGCCCGACCGGTGGCGTCGGCCCGGCTAACATCAAAAGCTACATGGCGTTGAAAAACGTGATGTGCGTGGGCGGTAGCTGGATGCTTGATCCTGAGTGGGTCAGGAACGGCGACTGGGCACGCATCCAGGAAGTCACCGCCGAGGCGCTGGCGCTGCTGGATTGATCTGATTTATCGAATCGTTGTTGCTGTGCTTAACGGCATTTTTGCGGTGCACTTGGTCGGTGTACCGCTTTTTTTTGCCTGTAGAAATCAAGATCACCACAAAAACAATGTGGGAGGGGGCTTGCCCCCGATGGCGGTGTATCAGTCACCCAGTATATTGACTGAACCACTGCCATCGGGGGCAAGCCCCCTCCCACATTTAATCTCTGCTCAGTTCGGTAATAGCGTTGACCAGCATGCCGATGTCTTGCGCCGACGTCACCAACCCCGGTGTCACCCGGATACAGGTGCCAAACGCGGCGCCTGTGCGTGTGGTAGTAAATAACCCGTAGTCCTTGAGCAATCTGTCGACCATCACCTGCTGATCGCGCCCAATGAACTTGAACGCAGTAATCGCGCAATACAGCCTCGGGTCATCCGGCGTCAGCACCTCAATCCCCGGCAACCCGCGCACCTGGCTCACCCACAGGTCCCGCAGATAGTTGACCCGTGCACCTTTGGCCGCCGCGCCACCCAGTTGCCGATGCTCTTCAAGCACCATTGGCAAGCTCATCAACGCCGGAAAGTTCGGTGTGCTGTAGGACGTACGTGCCCGCACATCCGTGGCGGGGTAGTGGAATTCGCCCATGTCCGGGTCGATATCCGGCAGGCGTTCGGGGGCAATGTAGAGAAAGCCCAGGGTCAGCGGCGCGCCGATCCATTTGTGCAGGTTGAAACCGGCGAACTGAATACCCAGTTCGGCAAGGTTGAAATCGATCTGGCCCAGGGCGTGGGCGCCGTCGAGGATCACGTCGACCCCTTGTTCACGCGCGGCCCTGGCAATCGCCGCCACCGGCATGACCAGGCCGGTACGGTGGGTGACATGGGTCAGCGCCATCAACTTCAGGCGCGGGTATTGATTGAAGGTATCGCGATAAGTCTGCAACAGGCTGTCGAAACTGGCCGGGTGTGTATGGGAGATTTCGATCACTTCGACACCGCGCACACCGGCCAGCCAGCGCATCGCACCTTTGACCGTGTCGTACTCCAGATCACTGATCAGCACCTGATCGCCCGGTTGCAGGCGGTTGTAGTTGCGGATCAGCGACTGCAAGGCTTCGGTGGCGTTGCGGGTGAAGGCCACCGAGTCGGGATCTGCATTGATCAACGCGGCCAGTTGGCGGCGAATCTCGATATTTTCCCCTTGTTCGAAGCGCTGACGCACATACACCGAGTTGCTCCGGTTGATAAACGCCACGTGTTCCAGGTACTGCGCCTGGACTGCACGGCTCATGCGCCCGAAGTAGCCGTTTTCCAGATTGATCGGGCCCGGCTCCAGTTCGTAGCGCTGGGCGATGGCCTGCCAGTGAGGTTCGTTGTTCGCATTCCTTGGCATGGCGTGGCTCTCGGTTAATTAGTGGCGAGGGGCGGGTTTACCGTGTTTGACGCGTAACGGTTCGAGCAATTCGGCCAGGCCGTTGTGGTCGATTTCCTGCATCAGTGCCAGCAAGCCGCCCAGTTCTCCGTGGGGAAATCCCTCGCGAGCGAACCAGTTCAGATAAGGGCCGGGCAGGTCGGCGATGATCCGGCCTTTGTATTTGCCAAAAGGCATTTGGCGGGTAATCAGCAATTCGAGTTTTTCGGGGTTCATGGTGTTGAGCCGTGAAGGCGGGGTCTTCGAAAATACAGGCATTCTGCATGAAGGCCAAATGACAGATCATGCAAATAACATACATACAGATGGTTCAATTATTCGTAAGTTATTGAATTATAAGACAAAAGTAGTTTTTTAAAACCTGGCACGGGGGCTGCAATCATTAAGGCAACCTTCCTCAATCCACACAAGGAATTGAAAAATGACTGACATCAACAAAGAATCGATCTCTGTACTCAACGACCTGATCGAAACCAGCATCGATGGCCAGAAAGGTTTCCAAGAGTGCGCAGAAGACATCAAGCATCCTGAACTCAAAGCACTGTTCACCAAGCGCTCCGCCGACTGCGCCACTGCTGCTGCCGAGCTGAAAACTGCAGTACGTGCCCTGGGTGGCGATCCGGAAGATTCCGGCAGCATGGCCGGTGCCCTGCATCGCGGTTGGGTTGACGTGAAGTCCATGGTGACCGGCAAGGACGAAGAGTCCGTGCTCAACGAAGCCGAGCGCGGTGAAGATCACGCTCTGAAGGCTTACCGTGAAGCGATCGAGAAGATCAACAAGCACAACCTGCTGGGTATTCGTGATCTGGTTGAACGTCAGTATCACGGCGTGCAGCGTAACCACGATCAGGTGAAAGCCCTGCGTAACCAGGCACGTGCTCAGTCTTGATTTGAGCGCTGTACGGTTGCATGCGCGTTGACTGATAGCTAACGCGTAAAAAAATCCGAGGTCCCCTTTGGGCCTCGGATTTTTTTCGCCTGCACGCAGCGCCGCCAGCCTTCAAGGCTCAAGAGATACCACGTTGTCAGGTTTTGATAAGCGTGACCTCGGCGCTTGCGGCTCAGCTCCTGTGTTTTTTATAGGCGTACACGGGGTGGAAGTCTTTGGAGATCTGGTCGATTGGCGAGGGAAGCGTGGCGGTGCTGATGGGTTTGAGCCGAAACTTGTTCCTGATTTGAAACATTTCCCTCTCCTTGTCATCCGGTGCAAATAAAAACACCATGCCCTCAATGTCGAGCACTCGGCCTATTTCATCCGCAACGCGTTCGGTAATAGGCGCCCCCATCAAGGTAATGATTTTAACTTGCTCGCAGGCGAGGGGAAAATCAGGATCATCGTAAGTAGCGACCGGCATGATATTCGGGATTGCACTGTGGCGGTTGACGCCATTGGAAACGGGCTGACGGTATAAATTCAGATTAACGGCCGCGTCGAAACCGGATATCAAGGTACCTGCGTGGATGCGTCCTTCTCCCCAGACATCGAGTAGAGGCACGGTTCGGTTAATAATTTGATAATGCTGGAAGGCGTATGACAGGGAGTGGTCATTATTTCGATAGAAGCAATAAAGCAGCCCTTCGTATTCTACCAGGCACGGACTGTTTGAGATGCCGTCCTTCACGATAATCTTGTCAGGGCACCACGTTCCATTATCCAGATAGTTGACGCAGAGACTGGTGTGTTCGGACTTTACGGTACGTGCGCTGAAGAGGCTGTCGTTGTAAACATAAAGGGAAGGGCTTTCCGAAACATTGGCAGACAGGCTCATTTCGTGAGACCACTGTATACCGTCGAATTTAATGCACCAGGCAGTTTTGGTACTTGCCTTGTGATAGGCGCAGTAGAGTTCGCCCTTGTACACGGCAAGGGTGGGTGATTCAGTTATCTCAAGGTTGCGGATATGCTGATCCTGGTCCCAGTCGGTGCCATTGAATGTCGAATACCACAGGGTGCCACGGTCTTCCTCCCAGCCTTGATGGAAGCAATATAATTTATCCTGATAAACCGCCAGGGAGGGGGAGGTCAAGATGCCTTTCTTCGTGGTAATGACGTTTGACCAGGTGTCTCCGTCAAAGGTCGTGTACGTTAACTTTTGCGAGTCGCCACCGGGCCGAAACGCGCAATAGATTTTATTGTCGTACACCGCTACTGCAGGCGTACCGGTGACATAGATATGGGGGATGGTGTGTTTGGCAGTGTTTTTCAGTTGGCCCGAGGGCATACGCTGGAAGATCAGGTAATCCACTTTGCCGTTGTCGATACTGCCGTAATGTTGAATAAATACATACAGGTCGCCTTTGAAGACCACCGCGCTGATACTGGCCGACGATCTGTCCGGCAGGTGTGTACCGCTGAACCAAGTTCCCGATTCCTTGAACGTGTTGTTTTCATAAACCACATTGTCGAGTGGGTTCTTCATTGTATAGTTTCCTGGCGTGTTCTAGATACGTTGTCAGTCGTACAGTGGAGACGGCGACTGAATAGGCAACCGGCAATACATATTGAAAGCCTGTTGATTTTTATCGAACGTACAGGACCGGGCCAGTCCGTATTGCGGGCGCTGGACGTGGGACAACGCCCTGTTCACTGAGGGTCGTTGCGTGGGGATTACCCGCGGGCAAGTGTATGTGTACTAGGTTAGTTGCACGGTATGAATAAGACGGGTGTAAAGCAGGTGCCGGACGTGAAGTCCGGGGTTATCGATCAGGACGGCCAATGGAAGGCCGTCCCTTACCCGATGCCATGGGTCAGCCAATGCTGATCGGCGGCAGTTCGGTCAGCGTCACAACCTGCTGCTTACGCGGCGCAAGGATCTCCGCTTCGCCATCCACTACCAGTTCATCACGCTGGTTGAACACGCGAGTGGCAATGCGTACGCGAAACTTCGGCAGCTTCTCCAGGATTTCCAGGCGTACCGTCAGGGTGTCGCCGATTTTGACCGGCTTCTGAAAGCTCATCTGCTGGCCGATATAAATCGTGCCCGGCCCAGGCAGTTCGCAGGCAACGGCCGCACTGATCAGCGCACCGCTGAACATGCCGTGGGCGATACGCTCCTTGAACATGGTTGCCTTGGCATAGTCGGCGTCCAGGTGCACCGGGTTGTGATCGCCGGACATGGCGGCGAACAACTGGATATCGCGCTCTTCGACAGTCTTGCTGAAGCTGGCGGTCTGGCCGACTTCAAGGGCCTCATAGGGGGTGTTGGTTACCTGGGTCATCTAAACGTGCATCCTGTGGCTAATCGGGAATTTAATCGGCTGATTTTAAACGCAAAGTCATTCGCAGCGGGTGGGCCTGCGCAATGTCAGGGCGTACTCGAGCCACGTCAGTACATCCGCGGTGACGTCGTCGCGGTTGGTTTCGTTGAACACTTCATGACGCGCCTGCGGATAGATCGTCAATTGCAGGTGCTGGCAGCCGGCCTCACGCAGGGCGTGGGCCAGGCTCTTGAGACGCTTGCCTTCACTCACCGGATCACATTCACCGCCGATTATCAGAATCGGCAGGCCCGGGTCGATCTGCGCGAGGTTGGACGCTTTGCCGATGTGCTGCAAGCCGCCGAGCAGGTCGACCCACAGTTGATTGGTGCAGCGAAAACCGCAGAGCGGGTCATGGATGTACGTGTCGACTTCAACCGGGTCGCGGCTGAGCCAGTCGAAGGCGGTGCGATTGGGTTTGAACGCTTTGTTGAATGAACCGAACGAGAGGAAGTCAATCAACGCACTGCGCCCGCGCAGGCCCTGGCGTGCGCGTTCGATACGTGCAATCAGCCGCGCTGCGCGATACAGCGCCACCGGCTGGAAATTCGAACCGCTCAGAATCGCGCCGTGCAAGCTGGCGCTGTGATGCAGCATGTACGCCTGGGCGATATAGCTGCCCATGCTGTGGCCCAGCAAGATGATCGGCAGCCCCGGATGCTGCTGGCCGATGTGCTGATTGAGGCTGGCCAGATCGCCCACGACCTTGTTCCAGCCATCGTTATCGGCATAAAGCCCCAGGGTGCCCTCGTCGGCGGTGCGGCCATGCCCGCGTTGGTCCAGCGCATATACACCATAGCCGGCGCCGCACACTGCCTGGGCCAGGCGTGCATAGCGGCCGCTGTGCTCGGCCATGCCGTGGGACAGCATCACCAGGGCCTTGGGCGGAACGTCAGGCATCCATTGATTGACGTACAGGCGGCTGTGGTCGTTCGCGGTCAGCCAGAAAGTGCTGTGGTTCATGGCGGTTCCTTTGCTCAGGGTCGTTGCAGTGTATAGCTCATCTGCCCGAGGGCGGGGTATCTGCCTACGCCTCAGCAACAAGATTCATACAATCAATGACACAGTTCAGCGTATTTGCCTGTTTGGCCATTACTGCTAACGTCCTCAAAGCTCCGCTCTTTATAGCTGCATAGAAAAGCGGCCGGACCTGTTCAGGTAAAGAGGACAAGAATAATGCAACCTGATTTCTGGAATGACAAACGCGCCGCGGGCGTTCCCAATGACATTGATCTCACCAGTTACACCTCGGTGATCGAAGTCTTCGAGCGCTCCTGCAAGACCTTTGCCGACCGTCCGGCGTTCAGCAACATGGGCATTACCCTCACCTACGCCGAGCTTGAGCGCCACAGCGCGGCGTTCGCCGGTTACCTGCAACAGCACACCGACCTCAAGCCCGGCGAGCGCATCGCGGTGCAGATGCCCAATGTGTTGCATTATCCGATTGCCGTTTTTGGCGCACTGCGCGCCGGGCTGATCGTGGTCAATACCAACCCCTTGTACACCCCGCGTGAAATGCGCCACCAGTTCAAGGATGCCGGCGTGCGCGCGCTGGTCTACCTCAATCTGTTCGGTGCGCGGGTTCAGGAGGTGTGTGCCGACACCGAGATCGACTACCTGATCGAAGCCAGAATGGGCGACTTCATGCCCGCCGTGAAGGGCTGGCTGGTCAACACACTGGTCGACAAAGTGAAGAAGATGGTCCCGGCCTATCACCTGCCGCGTGCGGTGTTGTTCAAGCGCGCCCTGCGCATGGGCGCCGGCCTGGGCGTGACCCGCCATCCGGTGACGCTCGACGACATCGCTGTGCTGCAATACACCGGTGGCACCACGGGCCTGGCCAAGGGCGCGATGCTCACCCACGGCAACCTGGTGGCGAATATGCAGCAGGTGCGGGCGTGCATGTCCCAGACCGGCGACGATGGTCACCCGTTGATCAAGGAAGGGCAGGAGGTGATGATTGCGCCGCTGCCGCTGTACCACATCTATGCGTTCACCGCGAACTGCATGTGCATGATGGTGTCCGGCAACCACAACGTGCTGATCACCAACCCGCGGGACATTGGCGGGTTCATCAAGGAGTTGAAGAAGTGGCGTTTCACCGGGTTGCTGGGGCTCAACACCTTGTTTGTGGCGCTGATGGACCATCCGGACTTCAAGAACCTGGACTTTTCCCATCTCAAGCTGACCAACTCCGGCGGCACGGCGTTGATCAAGGCCACCGCCGAGCGCTGGCAGCACATCACCGGTTGTGCGATCGGCGAGGGCTATGGCCTGACCGAAACCTCGCCGGTGGCCAGCACCAACCCGTATGGCCATAAGTCACGACTGGGTACCGTCGGTATTCCGGTGCCGGCCACGGCCATGAAAGTGATCGATGACGAGGGCGCCGAGCTGCCGTTGGGCGAGCGCGGTGAGCTGTGCATCAAGGGCCCGCAGGTGATGAAGGGCTATTGGCAGCAACCGCAGGCCACCGCCGAAGCGCTGGACGCCGAAGGCTGGCTCAAGACCGGCGATATCGCCGTGATCGATGCCGATGGCTTTATCCGTATTGTGGACCGCAAGAAAGACCTGATTATCGTGTCGGGCTTCAATGTGTATCCCAACGAAATCGAGGACGTGGTGATGGCGCATCCCGCCGTGGCCAACTGTGCGGTGATCGGCGTGCCGGACGAGCGTACCGGGGAGGCGGTGAAACTGTTTGTGGTGGCGCGTGCCCAGGGGGTGAGCCTTGAGGAGTTGAAGGCGTACTGCAAGACCAATTTCACCGGGTACAAGGTGCCCAAGCATATTGTGCTCAGGGATTCGCTGCCGATGACGCCGGTGGGCAAGATTCTGCGGCGGGAGCTACGCGACATCGCCTGATGTGAAACAGGCTCAACATGTGGGAGGGGGCTTGCCCCCGATAGCAGTGGTTCAGTCGACATATGGGGTGACTGATACACCGCTATCGGGGGCAAGCCCCTCCCACATTGGGTATTTGTTGCCCAGTAAGCCCATTCCAGAGCGGATTTCAGTGATATAGAATCTTTGCTCTAAAAATGACCATTGGATATTCTTGAGTCATGTTTATGACTGTAGGGCCCTCTTTTGGCTCTAGGCGGGCCTTGGCAAAGCTGCTACTCTCGGCGCGCTTTGTGACGTCTAGGCCTGCTTGAAAGCGCCAGATTCACCTTAAAACACACACCAATAATAATCGCATCAAATGCGATGATGAATTCGCGTCGCTGAGGAGTGGGCTTCCATGAACGAAGACTTTTGGAAGGATAAGTACCCCGCCGGGATTGCTGCACAAATCAATCCAGACGAGTATCCGAATATTCAGGCGGTACTGAAGCAGTCCTGCCAACGCTTCGCCAACAAACCGGCTTTCAGCAACCTGGGCAAGACCATCACCTACGGTGAGTTGTACCAATTGTCCGGCGCATTTGCCGCCTACCTGCAACAGCATACCGACTTGAAGCCCGGCGATCGAATCGCCGTGCAACTGCCCAACGTCCTGCAGTACCCGGTCGCCGTATTCGGCGCCATCCGTGCCGGGCTGATCGTGGTCAACACCAACCCGCTGTACACCGCGCGGGAAATGGAACACCAATTCAACGACTCCGGTGCCAAGGCCCTGGTTTGCCTGGCCAACATGGCGCACCTGGCCGAAAAAGTCGTGCCCAAGACCGCCGTCAAACACGTGATCGTTACCGAAGTGGCCGACCTGCTGTCGCCGTTCAAGCGCCTGTTGATCAACAGCGTGATCAAGTACGTGAAGAAAATGGTCCCGGCGTACCACTTGCCGCAAGCGATCAAGTTCAATGACGTGCTGGCCAAGGGGCACGGCCAACCGGTCAGCGATGCCAACCCGGCCAGCGGCGATGTGGCGGTGCTGCAATACACCGGCGGCACCACCGGCGTGGCCAAAGGCGCGATGCTCACCCATCGCAACCTGGTCGCCAACATGCTGCAATGCAAGGCGCTGATGGGTTCCAACCTCAATGAAGGGTGCGAAATCCTGATCACGCCGCTGCCGCTTTATCACATCTATGCGTTCACCTTTCACTGCATGGCGATGATGCTGATCGGCAACCACAACATCCTGATCAGCAACCCGCGCGACCTGCCGGCGATGGTCAAGGAACTGTCGAAGTGGAAGTTCAGCGGCTTTGTCGGCCTTAATACCCTGTTTGTGGCGCTGTGCAATAACGAAGGTTTCCGCAAGCTGGATTTCTCCGCGCTGAAGGTCACCCTGTCCGGCGGCATGGCGCTGCAACTGGCGGCGGCCGAACGCTGGAAGGCCGTGACCGGTTGTGCCATCTGCGAGGGCTACGGCATGACCGAAACCAGCCCGGTGGCCACTGTGAACCCGATCCAGCATATCCAGATCGGTACCATTGGCATTCCGGTGCCGTCCACCGTGTGCAAGGTTATTGCTGACGATGGCACCGAGCTGGCGCTGGGTGAAACCGGCGAGCTGTGCGTCAAAGGCCCACAAGTGATGAAGGGCTACTGGCAGCGTGAAGACGCCACCGCCGAGATGCTCGACAGCGAAGGCTGGCTGAAGACCGGTGACATCGCGATCATCCAGCCCGATGGCTACATGCGAATTGTCGACCGCAAGAAGGACATGATCCTGGTCTCGGGCTTCAACGTGTATCCCAACGAGCTGGAAGACGTGCTGGCAGGCCTGCCGGGTGTGTTGCAGTGCGCGGCCATCGGCGTACCGGACGAAAAGTCCGGGGAGCACATCAAGCTGTTCATCGTGGTCAAGCCAGGGGCCACCCTGACCAAGGAGCAGGTGATGGAGCACATGCGCGCCAACGTCACCGGCTACAAAGTGCCCAGGGCCGTTGAGTTCCGTGATGCATTGCCGACCACCAACGTGGGCAAGATCCTGCGGCGTGAATTGCGCGATGAAGAACTGAAGAAGCTCGGTCTTAAAAAGTAACGCAATTCAAAGTTGGGAGGGGGGCAAGTCGAATCGTCGCACCGCCCCTCCCACATTTTTTGCACGCGTTCTTACAGCGCGAACTGGGCGAAGCTGATTCCCGCACCGGCCGGCCGCACGTCCTTGAGGAACGAGTCCTTGTCGGCGCTCAGTTCAAGGGTGATCTCCGGCTTGCGTTTGCCGGCATTGCGCACCACCAGCCCTTCGAGGTTTTCGCGCAGGAACACAGTCGGCACCTTCAGGTGCAGCAACTGGTCGGTTTCGGCGTTGTGCATCAACAGGTGGATCCACTCGTACTGGCCCACGGCGATCCGCGCCACTGGCAGGTCGAACCACCAGATGTTGCGTTTGCGGTCCAGGTCGGTGAAATGGCAATTGTTGACGCCGAGTACGGCACCCCCCAGTTCCTGGTTTCTGCGGGCGATGGCCTGTGCTTTATCGAGTTTCATAACCTTCCTACGGGGATCTGTTATTCAGCGTGTGAGCCTGAATGTGCCGGGCATTCTCGTGGGTTGGCCGCAAAACATAAAGGCAAACCTGCCCCTTTCGATGAAATGGCCGCTGAAAATAATTGAAACTCTGGCGCTTGGCTTTGAGTCAACCGCAGCGTAGTGACCAAAAACCATTTGATTGTTATCAGGAGTAATACCATGGGCAGCACTTCCGATAAGGTAAAAGGCATGGCTAACGAAGCCGTCGGTAACGTCAAGCAAGGCGTCGGCAAGGCTACGGATAACGACAAGCTGCGTGCTGAAGGCGTGGTCCAGGAAAAGAAAGGCGAAGTACAGCAGGCAGTCGGCAAGACCAAGGATGCGGTGAAAAAAGCCACCGAGTAAAGCGGCTTGGCTGGCTCCTCCAGCAGCCCGACGGCCATCCACGGATGGCCGTTTTTGTGGGTACTGGCGCAACTAAACTTTAGAAATTGTTTCAAAGTCGCCAAATGGGCTACTTTGATGTAGAAAACGGCCCCTGAGTCGCCCACGACTTCAACTCTTTGCGGCGAAAGGAGACGCTAATGATTTTTCCGGTACTCGATGGTCTCAAGCTGCACAAGGTGCTGGTGCGCACCGTCACCGAATTCGTCGACGACGAGATGCCCACCTATGCCTCGGCACTGGCGTACCAGATGCTGTTCTCGCTGTTCCCCTTCCTGCTGTTCCTGATTGCGCTGATCGGTTTCCTGCATCTGCCGGACTTTTTCACCTGGCTGCGCCTGCAGTCGGAGCTGGTATTGCCGCCCCAGGCCCTGGAGCAGGTCAACCCGGTGATCGACCAACTGCAGCAATCCAAGGGCGGGCTGCTGTCGGTGGGTATCGTGATCGCTCTGTGGACCGCCTCCGCCGGCGTGCGCCTGATGATGAGTGCGATGAACGCGGCGTATGACGTGGTGGAAGGGCGGCCGATCTGGAAGCGTTTTCCGCTGTCGATTTTCTACACCGTCGGCATCGCCGGCATGCTCCTGGCCGCCGCTGCGCTGATGGTGCTCGGCCCGCAAGTGATGGAGTGGCTGGCGGGGCAGATCGGCATGCAGGAGTTCGTCGTCACGCTGTGGACCATCCTGCGCTGGCCGCTGATCGTGATCCTGCTGATGTTCGCCGTGGCCCTCATGTATTACGTGATGCCGGACGTCGAACAGGAGTTTCGCTTTATCACACCGGGCTCCGTACTGGCGGTGGTGGTGTGGATCGTCGCTTCCCTTGGCTTTGGCTACTACGTCAAGACCTTCGCCGACTACAACGCCATGTATGGCAGTATCGGTGCGATCATCGTCCTGCTGCTGTACTTCTATATATCCGCCGCCGTGCTGTTGCTCGGTGCGGAGATGAACGCCGTGATCGAACACATGTCCGCCGAGGGCAAGGACCCCGGCGAGAAGGAAATCGACGAACCGGGTCATACCTCTGAAAAACAGCATGTCTCAGGCCTAGGCCGGGACCACTCCAAGCCCCTCGCCGAGCCTGATCAATGATCCGTGAAATCCTCAAAATGGGCGATGAACGTCTGCTGCGCATCGCCCCGCCCGTACCACCGGAAATGTTCGACAGCCCCGAGTTGTGGCAACTGATCGATGACATGTTCCAGACCATGGAACATGTGGGCGGCGTCGGCCTGGCTGCGCCGCAGATCGGCGTGGACCTGCAACTGGTGATCTTCGGTTTCGAGGCCAGCGAACGCTACCCGGAGGCGCCACCGGTACCGCAGACTATCCTGATCAACCCGCTGATCACGCCGCTCAGCCCGGTGCTGGAAGAGGGTTATGAGGGTTGCCTGTCGGTTCCCGGCCTGCGCGGCGCCGTGGACCGTTACCAGCAGATCCGCTACGAAGGTTTCGACCCCAAGGGCGAGCCGATCGTACGCTTCGCCGAGGGCTTCCATGCCCGGGTGGTGCAGCATGAATGCGACCACCTGATCGGTCGCTTGTACCCGTCGCGGATTACCGACTTCAGCAAATTCGGGTTTATCGAGGTGATGTTCCCGGAAATGGACCCAACCGCCGACGAATGACCTGCAGGCCCTCTGCAGGAGCGAGCTTGCTCGCGAAAAACGTCACGATAACGCGTGCTTGCTGAATGAACGCGGTGCCTGTGAGTTTTTCGCGAGCAAGCTCGCTCCTACCCACCGCTATCGGGCGCAAGCCATCCAGGTTATTGACGTCCCATCGCGATCATCGGCTTATTCCGCTTGTAGCGCACCAGCCGTTCGCTGAGCGATTGCGGCAGCACGGTGTCTTGAGAAAACCCCATGCGCTGGTACACCCCTTCAAGGTCCGGATGGCACAACAGCCAGACCGTGCCGTCCACACCCGCCACCGCCTGGTGGATCAATCGCGCCGCCAGCCCCTGGCCGCGATAGGCCGGGTCAACGAATACCCCCGTCAGCCATTGCCCACCGACCACGGGTGTCAGGCACAACCCGGCCACGATCTCACCGTCTCTCGCCACCCATAACTGCCCGCCCTTGAGCGCCTTCATCGACGAGTTATGGTTGCGGTAAAACTTGTTCAGCAACGGCCATAGCGGCGCTGCCAGCCGTTCGATATGCATGGTCAAACCAAATGGAGAGGGCAAGGCGCGCATTGTAACCGGTGCCGGCAAAGCGCAAACAACGGCTACCCTTTCCTTTTATAAAGTTATAAGAAAATGACTTTTAAATATTATTAAAGAATAAGAGGGCTTGTTAGGATCGCTCCCAACCCGCACCCCCCGCCAAGGCCAAGGAAGCGCTCTTATGCTGAAAATAATTGTTGTCGCCATTCTTTCGCTGGTCGCTGCCAACGTGCTGGCCGCCGATCCGTCCACTCTGCGCATTGGCTATCAGAAAAGCTCGGTGAGCATGGTGCTCGCCCGTGAGCACAAGCTCTTCGAAGCCGCACTGCCCGGCACCCAGGTGCAGTGGACCGAGTTCCTCGGTGGCCCGCCGCTGATCGAGGCGCTGAACGCCGGCAGCCTGGACATCGGCAATATCGGCGACATCCCGCCCATTTTCGCCCAGGCCGCCGGTATCGAGTTGCAGTACATCGCCGTCGAACCCAATGACGGCAAGACCGAAGCCGTGCTTGTGCCCAAAGGCAGTACGATTCAGAGCGTGGCCGAACTCAAGGGCAAGCGCGTGGCACTGCTCAAGGGTTCCAGCGCGCACAACCTGTTCCTCAAGAGCCTGCTGCGCGAAGGCTTGCAGTGGAAGGATGTGAACGTGGTGTACCTGTCACCGTCCGACGGGCGTGCCGCATTCGAGCAAGGCAAGGTGGACGCCTGGGTCGTGTGGGACCCGTATTACTCGGCCGCCGTGGTCGACGGTGCCGCCCGTGTGTTGGGCACCGGCGAAGGTCTGAACCCTGCCGGCAGTTTCTTCGTGACCAGCGGCGCGTTTGCCCGGCAAAACCCCCAGGCCATAGCCACCATCCTCCAGACCCTCGGCAAGGCGCAGCGTCTGTCGCTGGACCAGCCCGAGGCCAGCATCGCGCTGATGGCCAAGACCCTGGGCCTGCAACCGGCCGTGGTCAAAAGCTACTTCGAGCACCGCTCGCCGGCGCCGATCCGGCCGCTGCAGGGGGGCGACATCGCCACTCAGCAAGGCACCGCCGACCTGTTTTTCGCCAATGGCCTGATCCCGAAAAAGATCGATGTGCAGCAGGTGGTGTTCAAAGGCCCATAACCCCAGGGTGAGTTGTTCTGCGGTGTAGCTTAGATAGCTGCCAAGGTGTCTTTCAGTGCCTGGGTTTGTGGAGCAGCCGTCTTCGCCGCTACTTGCTGCTGTTGCTGCTCCTTCAGACGCTCAGCCACTTGGCTGGCAATGGCGTCTTGCCTTTCCTGCGGCAGGGCCTGCACTTGTTCCTCGGTCATCCCCTGCTCCTTGAGCAACTGTTCGCGGATGCGTTCGGCCGGGGTTTTACTCATGTACTCGGTGAATTCAGCCCGTGCCCCCGAGGTCGGCGCGGTGGCCTGCAGCTGCACGCGAGTCTTGGCGAAGGCCTCATCGATGCGATCGCTCGCCTTGTCCAGCTCCTTCTGCGCGGCCGGCATCGTCACGCCTTGCTGCGCACCCTGCAGGGCGCCGCTGTACAACGCGCTGGCGGCCGCGTTGGCCGGGTCCATGTCGGGTCGTTTGATCTGTTGAACCGTCGAAACGGCTTGGGTGGTGGTGTTAACCAGCATGATCGGTCACCTGTGCAAATATGCGGTGTGACAGCTGGAGCAATTAGCATGCCGGGCAGTGTGTACGTGCTTTTACTGGGGTAGAAGCCGCCGTCGCGGCAAACACTGTCCCATCGACGGCCAAGCGTTGCCGTCAGTGGGCGATATGCTCCAACGCCAGGTTACGCGTACGCGGCCCGAACCAACTGATGGTAATCATCACGATCAACATGCTGCTGGCAATAAACGCCAGCACGCCCGGCGTGCCCAGGTGTTCAAGGATAAAGCCGATCAGCAGGCTGCTGAATACCGTGGACAAGCGGCTGAACGAATAACAGAACCCCACCGCCCGCGCTCGGATATTGGTGGGGAACAACTCGCTCTGATACGAGTGATAGCTGAAGCTCAGCCAGGCATTGCAGAAGGTGATCATCACCCCGCAGAAAATCAGCCCCACCGCCGTGGTTTGCAGGGCGAACAGGCTGCCGAAGATCACCGCGCCCATGGCCGAGCCGACGATCTGCCATTTGTTTTCAAAACGGTTGGCGACCTTGACGAACAGCAACGGGCCCAGCGGGTAGGCGAGGGTGATGATGAAGGCGTAAAGCAGGCTGTGGGTCACACTGACGCCCTGGCCCGACAGCAAGGCCGGCAACCAGTTGCCAAAGCCGAAGAAACCGATGGCCTGGAACACGTGAAACACAATCAGCATCAAAGCGCGGCGACGGTAGGGCGGCTGCCAGATATCGGCGAAACGGCCGCTGCCCTGCACGCTGACAGCCTCCGGTTCCGGTGTATCCAGAGGCTGGCCGTGATCCTTCAGGCAGCGTGCCTCCAGGTTGTCCATGATCGCGCCGGCTTCCTCGAAACGACCTTTCTGCGCCAGCCAGCGCGGTGACTCCGGCAGGCGCTTGCGCAGTTGCCAGATGAACAGCGCAAACACCGCACTGCTGAGCACCACCCAGCGCCAGCCGGAGATACCGAACGGCGCCTGGGGCACCAGCCACCACGACATCAGCGCCACCGCCGGCACCGACAGGAACTGGATGAAAAACGCAAAGGCAAACGCCGAACTGCGCATGCGCTTGGGCACCAGTTCCGACAGATAGGCGTCGATGGTCACCAACTCGATGCCCAGGCCAATACCCACCAGAAAGCGCATGCAGATAATGCCCAGCGCCGATGTCTGGAGGCCCATCAACACCGTGGCGACGGTGTACCAGATCAAGGCAAAGGTGAAGATCGCCCGGCGTCCGAAACGGTCGGCGACGGGGCTGAGCAGGCTGGCGCCGAGGAACAGGCCGAAGAACGTGGCCGAGGCGAACGCAGCCTGGTCGGAGAAGCCAAACACGCCTTCGCTGCCGGTGTGGAAGAGCCCGTCGCTGATCAGGCCGGGGCTGATATAGGCCGTCTGGAACAGGTCATACAGCTCGAAAAAACCGCCGATCGACAGCAACGCCACCAGGCGCCAGATGCTGGCGACCGCGGGCAGACGGTCGATGCGTGCACTGATGTGGGCAGCGCGGGTCGGGTCGATGCCATCGATGGCGGTAGGTGCAGGCATGGTGACAGAACTCAGTAAGTGATCGGGATTTCAACTATCTGGAACGCATCATCCACCGGCTGGTAACCCAGCACCCGCGTGGTTTCGCTCAGGTCCAGGCGCTTGAAGCGGTTATTGGAAATGCCATGGGCGATCAAGTGTTTCACGCCCTGCGCCTCTACCGAACGCTGCAGCAATTGCACGGCATCGCGGGGGCTGAGCCACGCGCTGAGGTCGCGGGCGTTGTTCAGGTCG
Source organism: Pseudomonas fluorescens (assembly GCF_002837185.1). Classification (GTDB taxonomy): domain Bacteria; phylum Pseudomonadota; class Gammaproteobacteria; order Pseudomonadales; family Pseudomonadaceae; genus Aquipseudomonas; species Aquipseudomonas fluorescens_AM. The sequence continues at coordinate 145,333 of NZ_KZ477995.1, forward strand.
TGGCTTTCGGGGAATTCAAACGCGCCGATGCGCAGGGCGATGGTCGACAGTGGCGTCTTGGCGGCATAGTAGCCACACAGCGCCTCGCCGTAGCATTTGCTCACGCCATACAGGTTGGCGGGCATCACCGGCATACCCGGAGTTATCTGGCGATCCACCGGGTAGCCTTCGATGGTTTGCGCACTGCTGGCGAATACCAGGCGCTGCACGCCGGCGTTCACGGCGGCTTCGAACAGGTAGGTGGTGGCGAGGATATTATTGGGCAACAGTTCGTCGAACGAGGCGCTGGCATGGGGGATGCCCGACAGGTGCACGATCACATCGATGCCTTCGAGCAGGGTTGCGAGGCTGGATTTAGCACTGAGATCGGCGTGTACGAAGCGGTGCCCGCCCACGTCGAAGTCCGGCGCGATGCGGTCAGTGAGGGTGAAACGGTAGCGATCTTTCGACGCCTGGAAAAATGTCTTGCCGATTCTGCCGCAGGCGCCGGTGAGGAGTACGTTGAGTCCGTTCAAGAGGTTGTGCCTTGCTTAGTTGTGGCCGTCGAGGGCGAAGGTCTTGAAACCGGCGTGCTGGCTGAGCCGCTGGTAGTAGGCGGCAATGGCCGGGTAGGGCGGACGCGCCATGGGCGTCGCCTGCCAGCGGTGCACCGAGAGGCCGATGAGGATATCGGCGAGGGTGAACTCATCGCCGGCCACATAAGCGCCGGTCCTGGCCAACTGCTGTTCGAGAATGCCCATCTTGTCGTTCCACACCTGCACGGCGGCGGCTATTTGCGTTGCGTCCAGCCCATCGGGATTGTTACGCACCAGCGCGGTGAATGCGTCGCCCCAGGCGCGGTTGAGCTCAATGGCTTGCCAGTCGATCCATTGCTCGACGCGGGCGCGGGGCGCGGGCTCGAAGGGCAGCAGGTCAGTGCGTTGATACAGGCCGACGAGGTAGCGGCAGATGGTATTGGACTCCCACAGCACGCCGTGGTCGTCGATCAGCACCGGCACCTGGGCGTTGGGGTTCAGGGCCAGGAACTCGGCGGATTGGGTAGGCTTGAAGCCGATGCCCCAGTCCTCGCGCACATAGTCGATGCCCAGTTCCTGGCAGGTCCAGAGTACTTTGCGCACGTTGATGGAAGAGGTGCGACCCAAGATTTTCAGTGAGTGTCCCATGGTGCTTCCCTGGCTTGGAGAGTGGTTAATCTAGCAGGGGCCAAGTGGGCACGGTTAAAAAATGTGGGAGGGGGCTTGCCCCCGATGGCGGTGGGTCTGCCACAGATAAGTTGACTGACCCACCGCTATCGGGGGCAAGCCCCCTCCCACATTTTGATCGAGTAGGGACTTAAGCGCGTGGTGTGTGCTGGTCCATGGCTTTGCCCACCAGCAAGACGCTCAGCTCGCTCAATTGATGAATGGCGAGTGCTATATCGCGCTGCTTGCCGGTGAGGTCGTCGGACAGGTCGAGCAGCAAGGTACTGACGGAGCATACGGTTTCGTAGCTGTTGATCAGCAGGGTTTCGGTGGAAACATCGGGGACGAGGGTGAAGAGGGTGGTTGGCGGCGTATCGATTTTTTTGATCATGAGAGCATCCTGGAATGGGCTGCCGCCGTATCGCTACTAAACGAGGGTGGCAACTGTACGCAGGTTAGTAGACCGGTGGACACTCAAAGCCGGCGCACTCGAAAGTGCCCTACGCACAGCCGCCATTAACGCGGGCAGACTTATGCACTTGGAGTGACCAAACTCAGGCTACTAAACCCGATCACCGAGACATTCAGTGACCGGCAAACCTTAAAGACCGCCACCCAGGCACACAAGCCGGCGGATTCTGACGTAAGCGTAGGTAACGGAGCAAGGCGCTTGCCGTAATGTCAGCCACTTCCTACAGCTGTCCTACGTACTCTCCCGCACCTGCAACTCAAACCCCATATCCACCACCGGCTTGGCGATCCTGTTACCCGCCATGATCGTCAGCAAATGCTCCGCCGCACGCCGGCCAATGGCTTCGCGTGGTGTGCTGATGCTGCTCAGGCGCGGCACCATGAACGACGAGGCGGGCAGGTCGTTGAAACCCAGCACGGCCACGCGCTCCGGCACTTTGATGCCGTGGCGCAGGGCTTCCAGCAAGGCGCCCTGGGCCAGGTCGTCGTTGCCGAAGAAAATGGCATCCACGTCCGGATGCGTCGCCAGCAATTGCAGGAACAGTTCGCCACCCAGGCCCACGGAAGAAGGGCGGGGCGTCAGCAATTCCAGCGCCGGGTCGTACAGGCCCGCTTGCTGCAAAGCGCGGCGGAAGCCTTCGCCACGCAGCAAGGTGCGCTGGTCCAATTGCGCGCCGATATAGGCCAGGCGCTTGCGCCCGCGCGCGAGCAGATGCGCCGCCGCCGTTTCACCCGCGGCCAGTTGCGAAAAGCCCACGCAGTTGACGCCGGCGTTGGGGTCCAGGTCCATCATGTACACGCAGGGCACATTACTGGTCTCGACCATCCGTCGCGCGCTTTCGGTGCGGTCGAACCCGGTCAGCAGCAAGCCCCGAGGCTGGTAAGCCATGTAGTTGCGCAGCAGGTTTTCTTCTTCGTCGCGGCAATAGTGGAAGTTGCCGATCAGCACTTCAAAGCCCTTGGGCCGCAGCACCTGGTGGATGGCTTCGAGGGTTTCGATAAACAGCAGGTTGGACAATGACGGCACCAATACCACCACCGAATGGCTTTGGGCCGACGCCAGGGCGCGGGCGGCGGGGTTGACCACGTAGCTGAGTTCGGCGGCGGCCTGCTGCACTTTCTCCACCAGTTCGGTGGCGACCGTGCTGATGCCACGCAGGGCGCGGGAGGCGGTAATCGGGCTGACGCCGGCCAGACGGGCAACTTCATTCAATGTAGGGCGACCGGTCGTGCGGGTATTTTTATCGTTCTTGGAGGTCATCAGGCGGCTTGCCAAACAAAAATCGAGGCACTAAGGTAGCGCTGTCTCCAAACGGCTGCAAATGCTTGAACGTTGGGTTGCCTGATCCCGTTCAAATGATTGGAGCGGATGCACGCGTCACTCCATAAAAAAAGACAAGACGGCGCGGGAAAAGCCTGTTTTTGCACTAGCCTTATGCTGTGCAAAGGTAGCGCTATCTGCGTCCTGAGGTGTTTATGAGTCAACCTGTTACCGCCCTGGTCATCATGGGTGTTGCCGGCTGTGGCAAAACCAGCGTCAGCGAGGCCCTGTGCCGTCTGAACGGTGCCACCGCCATTGAAGGCGACAGCTTTCACCCCGCCGCGAACATTGAAAAGATGAGCGCCGGCCACCCCCTCAACGACGACGACCGTGCCGGCTGGCTCGACATCCTCTGCGATGAATTGCGCCGCTCGCTCAAGGCCGGTGAACATCCGGTGCTCACCTGTTCGGCCCTGAAAAGGAAATACCGTGACCACCTGCGCGAAGCCGCGCCGGGCCTGGGCTTTGTATTCCTGGAGCTGACCCGTGAAGTGGCCGCCGACCGCGTGTCCCATCGCCCCGGCCATTTCATGCCGGCTAGCCTGATCGACAGCCAGTTCGCCACCCTCGAGTCGCCCAAGGGCGAGCCGCTGACCCTGGCCCTCAACGCCAGCGAAGACAGCGTCGAGCAATTGGCCGAGCAGACCAATGCCTGGTGGCGCGAGCACGGCTTTGAACCCACTCATTGATTTTTTGCCGGAAAGATAGCGCTATCCCCGGCAGGAAGTTCAACACCCGCTTTAATAACAACAACAAACAGGAGAGACCCCCATGTTTGGCATGTCCCACGAGTCATACCTGCTGCTGGATGCAGTCGTCACTATCATCGGCTTGATCGTTTTGATCACCAAGTTCAAGGTGCACCCGTTCATCGCACTGATCATCGCGGCGGGCTTTCTCGGCCTGACCTCGGGCATGCCCGTGGAGAAGATCATCAAGGCGTTCCAGGACGGCTTCGGCGGCGTGCTCGGCTTTGTCGGCATCATCCTCGCGCTGGGGACCATGCTCGGCAAGATGATGGCCGAGTCCGGCGGTGCCGATCAGATCGCCCAGACCCTGATCCGCGCCTTCGGCAAGGAAAAGGTCCAGTGGGCCATGATGTTCGCCGCGTTCCTGGTGGGCATCCCGCTGTTCTTCGAGATCGGCTTTGTGCTGCTGATCCCGCTGGTGTTCATCGTGGCGCGGCGTACCGGCGTGTCGCTGATCAAGATCGGCATTCCGTTGCTCGCCGGCCTGTCGGCCGTACACGGCCTGGTACCACCGCACCCGGGCCCGCTGCTGGCCATCGGCGTGTTTGGCGCGGACATCGGCAAGACCATTCTGTACGGCCTGATCGTCGCCTTGCCGACCGCCATCATTGCCGGCCCGATCTTCGGTACCTTCATCGCCAAGTACATCCCGGGCAACCCGTCCCAGGAACTGGTCGACCAACTGGCCCGCGAGACCGATAACAAGGCGCTGCCCAGCTTCGCCATTACTCTGGTCACCGTGCTGCTGCCAGTGTTCCTGATGCTGCTCAAAACCTTTGCCGACATCGCCTTTGCCGAAGGCAACGTGGTGCGCAACTGGATGGACATGATCGGTCACCCGATCACCGCGCTGCTGCTGGCGTTGCTGCTGTCGCTGTACACCTTCGGCCATCGCCAGGGCATCCATTCCAAGCAGATCCTCAAACTGCTCGACGCCAGCCTTGCGCCGACCGCCGCGATCATCCTGATCATCGGTGCCGGTGGCGGCTTCAAGCAGATGCTGGTGACCAGCGGTGTGGGTGACGTGATCGGCCACATGGCGGTGAACGCACAGATCAACCCGATCCTGCTGGCGTGGCTGGTGGCGGCGGTGATTCGCGTGGCCACAGGTTCCGCCACCGTGGCGACCATTACCGGCGCGGGCATCGTGGTGCCGGTGGTGGGGATGATCCCCGGGGTTAACCGTGAACTGCTGGTGCTGGCGACGGGGGCGGGGTCGTTGATTCTGTCTCACGTCAACGATGCGGGGTTCTGGCTGGTCAAGCAGTACTTCAATATGACCGTGGCCGAGACGTTCAAGACGTGGACGGCGATGGAGACCATTCTGTCGGTGGTGGCGTTGATCTTCATCATGCTGCTGTCGTTGGTGGTCTGACAGACACACCGCAAGACAAATGTGGGAGGGGGCTTGCCCCCGATAGCAGAGTGTCAGTCACTGTATTTGGTGACTGATACACCGCTATCGGGGGCAAGCCCCCTCCCACATTTTGACCGAGTCAGACGCTGGCTTTCGGTGCTAGACCATCGGCCCTGAACATCCCCCGAATCCCGCGCACCGCCTGGCGAATCCGGTCCTGGTTCTCGATCAGCGCAAAGCGCACATGATCATCGCCATACTCGCCAAAGCCGATCCCCGGCGATACACACACCTTGGCCTCCAGCAGCAGTTTCTTGGCAAACTCCAGCGAGCCCATGGCGGCATACTGCTCGGGAATCTTGGCCCAGACGTACATCGACGCCTTCGGATTTTCCACCTTCCAGCCCAGCTCATGCAGGCCTTTGACCAACACGTTACGGCGCTGGCGATACTGCTCGGCGATGTCTTTGACGCACTGTTGATCGCCTTCCAGCGCAGCAATCGCCGCCACCTGCAACGGGGTGAAGGTGCCGTAGTCGTGGTAGCTCTTGATGCGCGCCAGGGCGTTGACCAGTTCCGGGTTGCCCACCATGAAGCCGATGCGCCAGCCGGCCATGTTGTAGCTCTTGGACAGGGTGAAAAACTCCACCGCGATGTCCTTGGCGCCGGGCACCTGCATGATCGACGGCGCTTTCCAGCCGTCATAGACGATGTCGGCGTAGGCCAGGTCGTGCACCACCAGCACATCGTATTGCTTGGCCAGCGCGATCACGCGTTCGAAGAAATCCAGCTCCACGCACTGCGCAGTGGGGTTGGAGGGAAAGCCGAGGATCATCATCTTTGGCTTGGGGATCGAGCCGCGAATCGCCCGTTCCAGTTCGTCGAAGAAGTCCACGCCGGGCACCAGCGGTACCGACCGCACCTGGGCGCCGGCAATCACGGCACCGTAGATGTGAATTGGATAGCTCGGGTTCGGCACCAGAACCGTGTCGCCCTGGTCCAGGGTGGCCAGCATCAAGTGCGCCAGGCCTTCCTTGGAACCGATGGTGACGATGGCCTCGGTTTCGGGGTCGATGTCCACTTCATAACGGTCCTTGTACCAGCGCGAAATAGCGCGGCGCAGGCGCGGAATGCCTTTGGAGGTGGAGTAGCCGTGGGTGTCCTCGCGCTGGGCGACGGTGACCATTTTCTCCACGATGTGCGGTGGCGTGGCGCCGTCGGGGTTACCCATGCTCAAGTCGATGATGTCTTCGCCGCGCCGACGCGCAGCCATCTTCAGCTCGGCAGTGATATTGAAAACATAGGGGGGGAGTCGATCTATGCGCGCAAAGCGGCGCGGCGAACCTGGGTTTGCCATTGTGGCCTCGAAGTACGTAAGCGCCCGGAACCGTCCGAGCGACGTCGGCCACTGCGGTGGCCTGCGGGGCAGACAATACGGTCGATGATGGCAAGTTGTCCAGATGCGCTGGAAAAATTTCTACATGGAGTACCGCGCGGATATGCCCCTATACTCGTTACGGGTTTGTTCCCTCATAAGAAGGAGACTGTTCGTATGGATCAGCAGACAAGACAACCGTTGGAGCCACGCATGGAAGCCGGCAAGGCCCTGGTGATCGCAGGCGTCCAAGGGCGTTATTCGAAGGCCACCGTGGGGGATATTCCACGGCTATGGGAATTGTTCGATGACTGCGTCAAGGACATCAAGAAGCGCGTCGGCGGCGTGACGTATGGGGTTTGCCATAATCCCAGGCATGGCGAATTCGACTACATGGCCGGTGTTGAAGTCCCGAGCAAAAGCGATGTGCCGAGCAATTTCCAGAGCATTGAAATTCCACCACTGAACTATGCCGTCTTCCCTCATCACGGGCCGGTGCAAGCGCTTGAGCAAACCTACGAGCGCATCATGTTCGAGTGGCTGCCGCACTCGGGCTACAAGGTGATGGGGGCGGATTTCGAGCGCTACAGTGCGGATTTTGATGGAAGGAAGGGCACCGGGACGGTGGAGATTTGGCTACCGGTGGGCGAGAAGGGCTGAAGCGGATGTCAGTGGCGTATGAGCGGCAGACTCAATCTGCGCTCATACCCGATCCGCCCTTTGTACGCCTCACCGCTGTCCACCCAACCTGCCGCCAGATACAGCCTCATCGCCGCCTCATTGTCCGCATCCACCGACAATTCCAGCGCCTTGATCTGCGGCCACGCCTGTAGCGCGGCTTCGGGCAGTGCCTGCAGACAGGCCTTGCCGAAGCCGTGCCCTTGCTGGCGCCTGTCTACCTGCAATGCGTGCAATGTGGCGCTGTCCTCGTGGGCCCAATGGGGCAGGCACGGTGGGCGTTTGAGCAGCAGGAAGGCGACCGGCACGTCGCCGGCGAGGAGGGCGAAGCCTTTGATGCTGTCGGGGTTGGGATTGACCAGCAGGCTGTTCAGCGCGCAGTAGATATCACCGGAGTAAGCCAGTTGCTCGGGATGCACGGTCAGGCCGTCCAGTTGCTGTTTTTGCACAACGTTCAGCATTTCGTAGGGGGCGAGGCGGGTTTGCATGAGCGGCATATCCTGAAATCCTACGAAGGGGCGGGAATTCTACCTCATTCGCTTACGGCGCTTTTGCCTCTTGCATACGTCGGTCTTGATTGCTTACTCAAGCATCTTCGCCAGCAACCAACTCCCCGCCGGGCCCGGCGGTTGCTGCCGCGACCACATCGCGTCCACCGCCACCGAGCGCGGCCAACCGCGCACCTTGAGCTCGACCAACTGGTTGCCGCCGAAGCGCTCCACCAACCAGCGCGGTATGGGGGCCCAGCCAAAGCCCAGTTGCGCCATCTCCATCAGCATCAGGTAGCTCGGCGCCGACCACACGCGTTGGGCGCCACGGTTTTCGTCAGGGTTGATGATGCTTGCCAGGCGCAGCTCCCGATGCTGTTGCAGGGTGTGCGGATCAAGACTGGGCAGGCTCGCCAGCGGGTGTTTGGGCGAGACGAACAAGGCGATTTCGGTGCGTTCTTCAACCGGCGAGCAACTGAGGTCAGGGGGATAAACCTCCTGCTGCTCGATAAACGCGATGTGCGCCCGGCCGCTTTGCACCAGGGCGATCAGGTCTTCGCACTCGGCGATCAGGCATTCCAACTCAAGGTCCGGGTAGCGTTGTTCAAAGGCGCTGAGGGCGACTTCGAAACGGTCGGACTGGTAGGTATCGGACATGGCGATACTCAGCTTCGGCTCCAGCCCCTGGGCCAATTGACTGGCCGCCAGTTCCAGTCGGCTGCTGGCCTCCAGCACCTGTTCGGCACGCTGCAACAGCACCTGGCCGGCGGGGGTCAGCGCCGGCTTGCGGCTGCTGCGATCGAACAACATCACATCCAGATCGATTTCCAGGCTTGCCACCGCTGCGCTGATGGTCGACTGGCTCTTGCCCAACTTGCGTGCGGCGGCGGAAAACGAACCCTGGGTGGCGGCCTGGACAAACGCCTGGAGCACTTCATGGGAGGCCATGACTATCGCCTTGATCGATGGTTATTGGTTATGAAGTATCGGCTCCACGCGTGATCATGGCAACCATCGTCACTCAAGGAGCCGGGTCATGAACCCTACCAAGTCGATTACTGAACGTGTTTGCCAGGCCATCGGTTTCGAAGCGCTGGCGTTGTTGATGTGCACGCCGTTGCTGGCGTGGATCATGGACAAGCCTGCGCTGGAGATGGGCATGGTCGCCCTGGCGATCAGCCTGATCGCGCTGACGTGGAACATCCTCTTCAACAGCCTGTTCGACCGCCTCAAGGCGCGTCTGCAACTGAGCAACAACGGCCGGACCCGCATAGTGCATGCGCTGCTGTTCGAGGGCGGGTTGATTATTGTGGTGGTGCCGTTGGTAGCCGGATGGCTGAATATCAGCCTGCTGCAGGCGTTCATGCTCGACATCGGCGTGCTGCTGTTCTTCCTGCCGTACACCTATGTGTACCACTGGGCGTATGACGTGATTCGGGAACGAGTCACCCGCAAAACACCCATCGCCCTGTAGCCGTCAGCCGCTTACAGAAACATGCCGCCCGAGGCCTCAATCCGCTGGCCGGTGATCCATTGGCCGCCATCGGCCAGCAGCAGCGCGATGGCCCCGCCAATGTCGTCGGGCAGACCGGCGCGGCCCAGGGCGGTGTTGTTGGCGACCATGGCATTGAGGTTGGCGTTGTCGCGTACCGCACCGCCGCCGAAGTCGGTTTCAATCGCGCCAGGGGCGAGGATATTTACGCTGATGCCACGCGCGCCGAGCTCCTTGGCCTGGTAGCGGGTCAGCACTTCCATCGCGCCTTTCATCGCCGCGTAGGCCGCGTAGCCCGGCAGGCTGAAGCGCGCCAGGCCGCTGGACACATTGAGAATGCGACCACCGTCGCGAATCAACGGCAACAGCTTCTGTGTCAGAAAAAAGGGCCCTTTGAATTGGATAGCGACCAGTTGGTCGAACTGGGCTTCGGTGGTTTCGGCAAAGCTTGCGTGAATGCCGATACCGGCGTTGTTGACCAGAAAATCAAAGTGATCCTGTGCGAACACATCCTTGAGCGCGTCAGTCACTTGATCGGCGAAACCTTCGAACGTTGCGCTCTGGCTGACATCCAGTTGCACCATCGCCGCACGGCCGCCCAGTTGTTCGATTTGCGCCACTAACGCCTGCGCCTCATCGGCCTTGCTGTGGTAAGTGCCGAGGATATCGACGCCCTGGGCGGCTAGGTGCAGTGCAGCGCTTTTGCCCAAGCCGCGGCTGGCGCCGGTGATCAGTGCGATTTTACGTGGGGTCATGGTGCAGTCCTCTTGAGTGATGGTGGGACTGAGTGTATTTGTCCGCCCATAACGTGATAAACAACGCTGTACCGGAATCACTGGTCGGACATGGCGAACAATCCCATGAATAAACTTGAGCTGCTGCGCACTTTTGTGCGCGTGACCGAACTGTCGAGCTTTACCCAGGCCGGTGAAAGCCTCGGCCTGCCGCGCTCCACCGTGTCCGAACAGGTACGCGCCCTGGAAGAACTGCTCGGTGCACGCCTGTTGCAACGCACCACGCGCAAGGTGCAGGCCACCCAGGACGGCCAGGTGTTGTATGAGCGCAGCAAGGATTTGCTGGCGCACATGGAGGAACTGGAGGGCCTGTTTCGACAGGACGAAACCCAGTTGGCCGGGCGCATACGGGTGGACATGCCCAACGTGATAGCGCGCACGCTGATCGTGCCCAACCTGCCCCCGTTCATGGAACGCCACCCCCTGATCGAGATGCAAATCGGCAGCTCGGACCGCCAGGTGGACCTGATCGCCGAAGGCTTCGATTGCGTGGTGCGCGTGGGGGCCCAGCCCGACCAGAGCGTGGTGGCGCGGCGGGTGTGCAGCATGGCGATGGTCAACTGTGTGAGCGCAGGGTATGTGCAGCGCTACGGCATTCCGCACACCCTGGCTGACCTGCAACATCATCGGCTGGTGCATTACGTACGGCCGCTGGGCGCACGGTCAACGGGGTTCGAGTACCTGCAAGGCAACAAGGTGCAGCGGTTGCCGATGGCCGGGCGGGTGACCGTCAACAGCACCGATGCGTACCAGGCGGCGTGCCTGGGCGGCTTTGGCATTATTCAAGTGCCACGGCTCGGCATTCGCGACTTGCTGGCCAGTGGTGAATTGGTCGCGGTGCTGGCTGATTACCCGGCGCCGCCGCTGGACGTGTCGTTGCTCTACGCCGGCCAGCGGCATTTGCCGTTGCGCGTGCGGGTGTTCATGGAATGGTTGGCCGCCACCCTGCAAGCCCATCTTTGACTTGCGCCGCCAACCACTAATAACGCTTTTTGCAGGAGCGAGGGGGGCGCCTAGCTCTTGCTCGCGAAAAACTCACAGGCACCGCGCTCATTCAGAAAGCACGCGTTATCGTTGACGTTTTTCGCGAGCAAGCTCGCTCCTACATTCGATTGAGGGAGGGTCAGAACAGTTGGGTGAACAGCCAGTAAAGGCTGCCCGACAACACAATCGCCGCCGGCAACGTCAAGACCCAGGCCATCAACAAATTGCGGATGGTGCGCATCTGCAAGCCGCCACCGTTGGCCACCATGGTCCCGGCCACACCCGATGACAACACATGAGTGGTCGATACCGGCAGACCGAACATGTCCGCCGCGCCAATGGTCAGCATCGCCACGGTCTCGGCCGAGGCGCCCTGGGCGTACGTCAGGTGGGTCTTGCCGATCTTCTCGCCCACCGTCACCACGATGCGCTTCCAGCCGACCATGGTGCCGAGCCCCAGGGCGATGGCCACTGCGATCTTGACCCACAGCGGGATAAAGCGCGTGGCGCTGTCGATCTGTTGCTTGAACAGCTGCAGTTTGCCCTGGGTGTCGGCGTCGAAATCGCCGACTTTGCCCTTGTCCATCAGGCGGATGGTTTCGCTGGTCAGGTACATGTCGTTACGCACGTTGCCCACCGCTTCAGCCGGTACTGCGGCCAGGGAGCCATAGCCTTTGACTTCGGCGCCGATGTGCCCGGTGATGGCGGCGAGCGCGGGCACCAGTTCCGGCGTGGCCTGCTGGGTGCGCACATAGGTCGACAAGGTTGCACGGGAATCGGCGGGTGCCGGCTGCGGTGTTGTTTTTACCAACGCAGCCTGGGTAACTTCGGCGACCGCCGCGAATTGCAGCGACTGGTCGGCGGGCATGGTGCGGTTCAGGGCGTAGGCCATCGGCAGGGTGCCCACCAGGATCAGCATGATCAGGCCCATGCCTTTTTGCCCATCGTTGGAGCCGTGGGCGAACGACACACCGGTGCAGGTGACGATCAGCATGCCGCGAATCCACCACGGCGGCGGGGTGTCGCCCTTGGGCGCTTTGTACAGCGAGCGATTCTTCACAAAGGCGCGCAGCGCCAGCAACAGCAAGGCGGCAAACGCAAAGCCGATCAGCGGCGACAACAGCAGCGCGTAACCGATCTTGGCCGCCTGGCTCCAATCCACTCCACTGGTGCCATCGCGACCATGCATCAACGCATTCGCCACGCCGACGCCAATGATCGAGCCGATCAGTGTGTGGGACGACGACGCCGGCAAACCCAGCCACCAGGTGCCGAGGTTCCACAGGATCGCGGCGATCAGCAGGGCGAAAATCATCGCGAAGCCGGCCGATGAGCCCACCTGCAGGATCAGCTCCACCGGCAGCAGGGCGATGATGCCGAACGCCACCGCGCCGCTGGATAGCAGCACGCCGAGAAAATTGAAAAAGCCCGACCACACCACCGCAAAATGCGGCGGCAGCGAGTTGGTATAGATCACCGTGGCCACCGCATTGGCGGTGTCGTGAAAGCCATTGACGAACTCAAAGCCCAGGGCGATCAGCAGCGCCACGCCGAGCAGCAGGAATGGGGTCCAGGTGGTGAGCTGAGCGCCCATTTCGTGCATGTCATGCATCAGGCTGTAGGCGGTGAACAGCAGTCCCATGGCGAGCACGGCGAAGAACATGATCACCGTGACCAGGCCGGGCTTGGTGTCCAGGCGCGGTGTTGGGGCAGAGGGTGAGGCAGTCAGGGAAGGGGTGGCCATGCCGGAGCATCCAGTGTGAGGAGGATGGCGTTCATGATCATTGCAAATTGTTACAGAGATGCTGCGACAGGTCAGTGTTTAGGTGGGGAGTGCCTGTCAGTTCATTAAATCCTTACGCTTTCTGAATGCCCAGCGCCCGGCAATCAGGGTGAAGGTCGCCACCAGCGCGACCAATATCCAAAAGCCTTCCGGGTCCTGTGACAGCGGCACCCCACCCACATTCATGCCGAAAAAGCCGGCGATGATGTTGATCGGCAGCGCCAGCACTGTCACCACCGTGAGGGTGAACAGCGTGCGGTTGCTTTGCTCGTTGAGGTTGGCGGCGATCTCTTCCTGCAACAGCTTGATGCGCTCGCCCAGGGCCGTCAGGTCGTTGATGATCAGCGCGAACTCTTCAGTGGATTTGCGCAGCTCCTTCACGTCTTCCTTTTGCAGCCAGTGCGGCGGCCGGTTGAGCAGGCGCAACAGCGAGCCCGGTTCCAGTGCCAGCAGGCGTTGCAAACGCACCAGCACGCGGCGCGCGGCACCGAGTTCGGCGCGGTTGGTGGACAGGCGCGAGGACAGCAACTGGTCTTCGATATGATCGACGCTGAGGCTGGTCTTGCGCACGATCTGCGTCAGCACTTCGCCCTGGTCGCGCAGCAAATGCACCAGCAACTCCAGCGGCGAGCGAAAACGTTCACCGGCCTTCACCGACGAGCGCAACTTATCCACCGAGTGCAGCGGTTGCAGGCGCGCACTGATCAGCAAGCGACTGCGCGCACACACCCACAACGTGGATATATCCGACGAAACCATGCTGCTGAAATTGAATACCACGTCGTTGACCACCGCCAGCAGGGCCGAATCGACATGCTCGATGCGCGTGGAGCGCGAGCCCTCGTGCAGCGCTTCGAAAAACTCCTCGGGCAGTTCCAGGTGCGCTTGCATCCAGCGCTCACAGGCGGCATGCGCCAGGTTCAGGTGCAGCCAGAGAAATGCCTGCGGGTCGCCGGGTTGTTGCAGCCACTGCAGCGCGGCAGCGGAGTCAATCTGCTGGCCTTTTTCGCCGGGGAGAAAGCGGAAACCGTAAAGCAGGCCAAACAGGTCGGGATCCTGATGGGCGTGGTCAATGCTGTGGTTCATGGGGGCTCGCACAGAAAGCGCCTGTAGGATATTTCACAGGTTCGCATGCTCGAATCATTGCAAGGCGTGATGACGATTATGTGACAGCACGGCGCGCGCCCATAAAAAACGCGCCACCCGAAGGTGGCGCGTTTTTTTGGGATTGAACTCAGGTATCGAGTTTGTCTTCCAGCACAGCGCCGGTTTTGGCGTCGAGCTTGACTTCGTATTTCTTGCCGGCGGTGTCGGTCAGGTCAACTTCATAAACGAGTACGCCGCTGTTGTTGTGGTCCAACTCGGTGTCGTTGATCGTTGCGCCAGCATGTTTGGCGACGGCCGCAGCGTTGAGTTTTTCGAATGGCATCACGGCACCGGACTTGAGCAGGCCTTCAATCTGATCCGGACGAACATCCGCCTGGGCCAGGCCGGCAGTCAGCGTCAGGGCGGTGGCGGCGAACAGAGCGGTCAAGGTTTTCATGGTGTGTGTCCTTCTGGTTGAGCTGTTTAAGTGGCGCCAGATTAACCGGCGCAACTTAACTCATCCTTAATGGCTCACTGACACCAACGCCTCAGTATTTATGATCGCTCAGCAGGTCCTGCACGCTGGACGACGGCCAGCGCTTGTAGAACTTCAACAGTTCGGCCGCCCGGTTGGTGAAGATGCCATCGACACCGGCCTTCATCACTTTGTCGAAATCAACCGGCTCATCCACGGTGTACACATGCACCAACAGGCCCTTGTCGTGGGTCAGCTTGTTCATCTCAGGCTTGACCAGGTCGGTGTAGCTCTGGTCGCCATGGTCGGTCAGTTCAGCCGACGGGCCGGTGCCGATGGCGCCGAGGCTTTTGGCCTGGTCGACCCATTTTTCGAACTCGGCCGCGTCTTTCGGTTCCTGCTTGGCGTAATAGGCAGCTTTGGTCGCTTCACCGGACTCGGCGAAGGTCACTTTGGATTTGGGTTCAATGCTGCCTTCACCGACCCACAACAGCAGGATCTTCGGCGTGTTGGGCATTTCTTTCTGCAGTTCTTTCAGGCTGGCCACCTCGAAGGTTTGCAGCACCACACGGCCCTTGCCCTGGCCGACACCGGTGTTGCTCTTGCCCAGCTTGGAGCCGGCAGAGCTCAACCAGCCCTTGTCCAGCAACTTGTTTTTCAGGTCGGCCTCGATGCCCGGGAATTGCTTGGGCTCCTTGGTCTCGATGTACAGGCCGGGCTTATGTTGCGGATTGCCTTCGGCGATCTTGATGATGTCATCCAGGCTCTGGATTTTCAGGCCGACGAAACCTGGGCGTGCACGGTCCGGGTAGGCGGCGTTGAACCAGCTGCCGGCGTCCAGGCTTTGCAGTTCTTTCCAGGTGAATTCGTTGGCTGGCGCGTCTTTACGCTCGGGGAACTTGGTCGCCACGTCGGTGGTGCGTTGCAGGTTGTTGTCGTGCAGGGCGAACAATACGCCGTCCTTGCTGCGCTGCAGGTCCAGTTCCAGGTAGTCGGCGCCCAGGTCGCGCGCGACCTTGTAAGCGGCGGCGGTGGACTCGGGGGCGTCATAGGACGCGCCGCGGTGGGCGATCACGGCAGGGTAGGGGATGCCTTCGTTTGTTGCCAGTTCAGCCGGGCTGATCGGGTCGGCAGCCTGTGCGGGAGCAAGGCCGAGCATCAGCGCCAGCAGCACGGCACTCCCTATCGTGGTGCGCACCGGGCCGTTGGTTAACGTGACAGGCATATGCGAAGTCCTTTCGTGGAGGTAGCTTTGAGAAGGTGTCCTTTTTAACAATTGATTGCGAAAGGCGCTATCACCAAACCGACATTAACGTGCGCACGCGCCAATTTTGTG
The DNA here is from genome assembly GCF_002837185.1 of Pseudomonas fluorescens. GTDB lineage: Bacteria > Pseudomonadota > Gammaproteobacteria > Pseudomonadales > Pseudomonadaceae > Aquipseudomonas > Aquipseudomonas fluorescens_AM. The sequence continues at coordinate 160,903 of NZ_KZ477995.1, forward strand.
GGTTTTTCTGCGATGTATTGCAGTACTCTTAGCCACAGCTGCCCCGTCAGAGGGCGGTATTTTTTGCCACGCGTGTAAACCATCTTTCCAGTCCCTGTGGGACTTTTCAGTGAGGTTTACCATGCGCATCACTTCCGAGCTTATCTGCCAGGCCGCCGACCAACTCCACGGTTTTGTCGGCCTGAATCGCAAGACGGGTCAGTACATCGTGCGTTTCAGCGAAGATGCCTTCGGCATGGACGTGGCCGATGACGGCATCATTCCCACCGCCGAGTTCGTCTGGGTACCGGCTGCCGACCACACCATGATCCTGTCGCGCGCACGCATTCAATTACTGCTGGAGCAGAATATCGACGATCGGCTCAACATCAGCGAACCGTTGCGGGTGTACATGCGCCGGGCCGAGATCCCGCAGATCAGTGCGTTGCGTAGCCTGGTCAGCTAGGCCTGCACCTGTGTGAAGGTCAACCTGTGGGGGCGGGCCGAAGGTTCACGTCGGGAATCTGTAGTCCCGCTCTACTTTGCATACGCGGGTTTGAAACGCTGTGTACCAGAGGGAACGCCCTTGCTCTCGCACCTGTCGATGTTCGGCCTGCTGTTTCCAGGCCAGGATCGCCGCTTCGCTGCTCCAGTAAGACACGGTGATCCCCAATCCCTCTTCCCGCGCCGACTCCACGCCGAGAAATCCCGGCTGTGCACGCGCCAGCTCCACCATGCGCGTGGCGGCCTGAGCGTAGCCCTGGTCGCCCTCGGTGCGCAGTGAGCTGAAGATCACCGCGTAGTAGGGGGGTGTCGGTGTCTTGGCGATCATGCCGAGGCCTCCCGGCACGCCTTGAGCAGGGCAATTGCCAGCGGTGGCGTGGTGCCTTTGAGGGCGGCACGTTCGGGTTGGAACAGCGTGGCGACGAAAAAAGGATGGTTCTGCAGTTCCATCGCACGAAGTTCGCCGGCAGCATCATGCCCGCCGGGAATCATCTCCCCCTCGAGCAGTGCATGAGCGAACTCTGGATTGATACCGAAGCTGCAACGATAACCTTCGTGGATATCCAGGCTGCCGTAGGCTTGGGCGATACGCGTGTTGGGTAGCAGGCGCACGGTGTCGCTTGCTTCCACCAGCGCACAGCTCAATGGCGTAATGACTGCGCGCCTGGCGCCCGGTACCAACTCGCCGTGTTCGGCATCCGCCCATCCCAGCACGTTGCGGGCATATTCGAGCACAGCGTGCTGAAAACCGCCGCAGGTGCCGAGGAACGGCCGCCGCTGTTCGCGGGCAAAGCGGATGGCTCGCAGCGCGCCTTCGGTATCGCGGTAAGGGCTGGCAGGCACGCACCAAAAGCCGTCGAACCCGTGCAGCGAGGCCGTTGAGGTGAGGGTATCGGTGCCGAGCCAGTGCAGGTTCACGCTCAGCTTCAGGGCTTGGGCCGCTTGTTGCAGCGCTACCGGGATGGCTTGGTGCGCAATCACGTCGGGGTTGTAATCGCCGATCAGAGCGAGGTGCAGCGGGGTGTCGTTCATCGTGTGCATCCCATGGCTTGTGGTGACCTGAAGGGCACTATAGATTGGCGCTCACGCAATCGATATTGGCGTTTTCCCACATGGTCAATGCAGCCGCGCACTATCAGGTCGACTACACCGACCTGTCGCTGGTCCTCGCTCTGGTCCGTGGCGGCACGCTGGCGCGGGCGGCGGGGTTGCTGCGGGTGGATGTGTCCACAGTGTTCCGGGCGGTGCGGCGCCTGGAAGCAGCCCTGGGCCAGACGTTGTTTGAAAAAAGCCGCGCTGGCTATCTGCCTACCAGTTTAGCCAACCACTTGGCGCAGCAGGCCGAGCGCGCGGAGCTTGCCCTGGAGGCTGCGCGTATCGGTGTGGAGCAGGGCGGTGAAGTGATCAGCGGCACGGTGCGCCTGACCTGTACCGACTCGGTGCTGCAAGGTCTGCTGCTACCCGCCCTGGCCAGGTTCATGGCGGACTATCCGGCGTTGATCCTGGAACTGAGCACCTCCAACGATTTCGCCAACCTCAGCCGTCGCGATGCGGATATCGCGCTGCGTCTGACCCGCAAGCCACCGGAGCATCTTGTCGGACGTTGCCTGGGCACGGTGACCTATCAGGTGTGCGCCAGTGCCGACTATGCCCGTCGGCATGCAGGCCAGGAACTGGCCGACCTGGCCTGGATCGCGCCGGACGACTTTTTGCCCGACCACCCCACCGTGGCCTGGCGCCGTGAGCATCTGCCGGGCGTGCGTCCCGGTTATCGCTGCAACAGCATGCAGTCGGTGACGGAATTGGTACGCGCCGGGCTTGGGGTGGCCGCGTTGCCGGATTTCCTGATAAACGATGGCCTGCAACCCCTGGGACCCGCGTTGGCAGGGCATGAGACGGCGCTGTGGCTGTTGACGCGCCCTGATTGCCGGGCGTTGCGTTCGGTGGTGACGCTGTTTGATGAGCTGGGGCGACACGTGCGCTGGCTGCGCCATTAGGTTTTGCGCACAAAGTGCTGATGCATTTCACAGGTCAGGGTTTCGATACGCTCGGTCAGCTGTTTGGTCATTTCCGTCAGCCGCGTGTTCTGCTCCAACAGTTCCAGCAGCTGTTGGGTGGTCTGTTCCGCCTGGGCCTGGCGTGCGGTATTGGCGGTGGCCAGGGCTTCGCGGTGTTGTGCGTCGGCGTCGGACTGGGCTTTGTCGCGTGCCGCCTGGCGCGTCTGGGCCAGCAGGATCAGCGGCGCGGCATAGGCCGATTGCAGACTGAAGGCCAGGTTGAGCAAGATGAAGGGGTAGACGTCGAAGTGGGTGATGCCGGTCATGTTCAGCACCACCCACAGCACCACAATGGCGGTTTGCGCGCCAAGGAACGTTGGGGTGCCAAAGAAGCGCGCGAAGGCTTCGGCCTTGAGGGCAAAGGTGTCGTTGCCAAAGGTCGGCGCCAGGTGAGCGTGGTGGCGATGGAAACGCAGGTGGTCGACAGGGATTGGGTCAGGTTTATCTGAAGTCATGGCAGGCTCGAGTCGATGGCGTAAGGCTTACGCACTATAGACCGAGCCCCGGCCAGGCACATGAAGAAGCCGTCAGCGATTGCCCCGCTCATTGGCGAACGCGCTCACCGCCTGCACCGCCTCGCTGGTGCCTTCACGAATCTGCAGGATCACCGTACCGGCCTGGTTGGCCAGCTCCACGCCCTGAGCCGCGCGGTCGCGGGTGGCGTCCATGCTGTCGATGGCCTGGCGGGTTTCGTCCTGGATCATGGCGATCATGCCGGAAATTTCCGCCGTGGAGCCGCTGGTACGCGCCGCCAATTGGCGGACTTCATCGGCGACCACGGCAAAGCCACGGCCTTGCTCCCCCGCGCGGGCCGCTTCGATGGCGGCGTTGAGGGCCAGCAGGTTGGTCTGGTCGGCGATACCGCGAATGGTGTTGACGATGGTGGTGATCTGCTGCGACCGCTCACCCAACTTGGCGATCAGTTGCGAGGAGGCGTCAATATCGACGGCGATTTCGCGCATGCCGGTGGCGGTTTTCTGAATCACGTCGGCGCCCTTTTCGGCCATGTCCTGGGTATTGAGCGACAGGTGATACGCCTGCGCAGCGCTTTGCGCGTCAGCGGCATGCTGTTGCACACGGGCGGTGACATCCGAGGCAAACTTCACCACTTTGCACAGACGCCCGCTGGCGTCGTACACCGGGTTGTAGTTGGCTTCGAGCCACAGCGCGTTGCCGTGCTTGTCCACGCGCTCGAACTGGCCGTTGAACAGTTCACCCTGGTTCAGACGCTTCCAGAATTCGCTGTAGGCAGCGCTGCCGGCAAGCGCCGGGGTGCAGAACAGACGGTGATGCTTGCCCTGGATCTGCGCCAGGCTGTAGCCCGTGCGCTGCAGGAAGTTCGCATTGGCGGTGATGATGGTGCCATCGAGGTTGAACTCGATCATCGCCATGGCGCGGTCGATGGCTTGCAGCTTGGCGTTGGCTTCACTTTCGGCCTGCAGGCGTGGGGTGACGTCCATCGCGTACTTCACCACTTTGATCACGCGGCCGGCTTCATCCTTGACCGGGTTGTAACTGGCTTCCAGCCATACCGATTGGCCATCGGCGCCTACCCGTTCAAAGGTGCCTGACTGGAATTGGCCGTTACGCAACTGCGTCCACAGCTGGTTGTACTCGGCGCTGCGGGCGAACGTCGGTGTGCAGAACATGCGGTGGGGTTGGCCCAGGATCTGTTCGGCGCGGTAGCCCATGGTCTTGAAGAAATTGTCATTGGCGCGCAGCACCGTGCCCTGCAGGTCGAATTCGATAACCGCCATGGAACGCTCGATCGCGTCCAGCAGGCTGGCTTGTTGCGCAGTGGTGTGTTGCAAGGCAGTGATGGTTTTTTTGTAAGCGTTGAATAGCATGTTCGGGAGCTCGAGCAGGCATGCGTATGAGGATTCCATGTAGATGCGCCTGACCCCGTAGGGCATCTGGGCCTCACGGTTGACTTGCTCATTGCCAGCTTCCTTGTGCTGACAGAGGGGGGTGGAACAACGGGTTCAGAGTGATTGGCCAGCCAGGAAGTTCGCCTCCTGGGAAGCTTTTTTCTGACTAGGTGACCAGTGGTGGCAGTATGCTATCTCGGCAGGCTTTCGGAGGAAGATTCAGACGAAGAGTTGTAAGACGACTCAGGCCGACGTCTTACCGGTGACGGTGGGTATTGACCTCATAACCTGCGAGGAACAGATCGATCGCCGATTCGATCACATGGGCCTGGGACGCTGCGTCGAGGGTGGGTTGGCCAAGGGTAATCTGCGGCCAGAAAGCAAAGGCCTTGAGCAGGCTTTGTATCTGGTGAGCGGCGAACGCCGGATCGTCGCCACTCAGTCGGCCGTCTTCCTGGGCGGCGCGTACCCACAGGGTAAAGCCTTCTTCACGCGCGCTCAGGCGGCTGACCATGTCCTGGGCGCGTTCCGGCGAATGAATGGTGGCCGCAATGGCCACGCGCGCCAGGTCGAGGAAGTTGGCGTCCGACATCATCTTCATTTTCGCTTCCAGCAACTTGCGCAGTTGATCGCGCAACGGTTGATCGCTGCTGTATGCCACATCCAGCTGCGCGGCACTGCTGGCCCACAACTGATGGAGAATTTCGGCGAATAGCTCTTCTTTACTGGGGAAGTGGTTGTAGACCGTACGCTTGGAAACGCCGGCAGTGGCGGCGATCCTGTCCATGCTGGTGACCTCGAAGCCATTCTTGCGAAATTCGGCGATGGCCGCCGTCACGATAGCTTCGCGTTTACGGTCGGTGAGGCGTGGGGAGGCATTCATGGAGGACGTTCGGCTCAAAAATGAAATTACACTCGGCAGTTTACTTGTTCAGGATTTTGTTGCAATGTAGAAACTACACTGTGCAGTGTAATTCATGAGCAGACGTAGGAGTCACTGTGTAATGGGCACCCTTTCAACCCGTCTCGATCCCGCACCCACTGCGCTCAAGCCTGCCGAGCGGGAGCAGGGCCACTTCCATAACGATGCGCCGGTGCCGCACGGTGGCTTTGGCAAGACCTTGCGCATCTTTTGGAACATGTTGTTTAACAAACCGCTTACTACAAGGCCTGTGGGCAACATCCCGGTACAGAGCCTGACCCGTGAACACCTGGAGGCAGCCCCCAATCACAGTGTGTTCCGCCTGGGCCATTCAACCGTGCTGCTGAAAATGCGCGACAAGTTCTGGATCACCGATCCGGTGTTCGCCGAGCGCGCCTCGCCGTTCAGTTGGGCCGGCCCCAAGCGTTTCCACCCACCGCCTATCACCCTTGAAGCATTGCCGCCCTTGGAGGCGGTGATCCTGTCCCACAATCACTACGACCACCTCGACCGCGCGGCGGTCGTCCAATTAGCCGACAAGACGCGCTACTTTCTGGCGCCTTTGGGGGTGGGAGACACGCTGGTCAAATGGGGTGTGGATGCCGGCAAAGTGCGGCAACTGGACTGGTGGCAGGGCATCGAGGTCGATGGCATCCGTTTTGTTGCCACGCCGGCGCAGCATTTTTCCGGGCGTGGCCTGTTTGACGGCAATCAGACTCTATGGTGTTCCTGGGTGATGATCGATGACGCGCGGCGGATATTTTTCAGCGGCGATACGGGGTATTTCGACGGCTTCAAGCGGATCGGCGAGCAATACGGACCGTTTGACCTGACCCTCATGGAAACCGGGGCCTACAACGTCGACTGGCCTCACGTGCATATGCAGCCGGAGCAAACATTGCAGGCGCATATCGACCTCAGGGGCCGTTGGCTGCTACCGATTCACAACGGCACGTTCGACCTGGCGTTCCACGCCTGGCACGAGCCGTTCGACCGCATCATGGCACTGGCCTGGGAGCGCAATGTGTCGATCACTACACCGGCCATGGGGCAGGCGTTCAGGCTCAACCAGCCCGAGCGAGGGCATGCGTGGTGGCTGGAAGTAGAGACTCAAGATGCAAAAGAACACGCTGCAGGCTGATTAACGAGCGTGGGGAAAAAGGTGTTTTCAGGGTGTTTCAACGCTGCGACAAACGTCGGACGGGAGTGCGATGATCCCTCGGAAATTTAATGTAGGGGGAGACGTTGTCATGAACGATAACTGCAAGAAAGTGTGGCGATTGGGCATACCCTGCTTACCGGCGTGCACGCACGCCGTTGCGCATGAGAGCGCTGATCCTGGTTCTTCCAGCCCCATCCAGGCGCGAACCGACAACGCCAACTCCGGTGCTATCGTCTTCGGTGCTACGCGCGCTGAGGGAGCGGTGCTCATACCCGGCTACAATGCTTTGGCGCCAATGATCAGGCCCACGCGAGACCCGGCTTTATCACTGATCGCAATCAGTGGTGTCGACCCCACTGAGCCCGTGATGGTTGAAGTCCCCCTGGTGCAAAACAGCAGCGCTTCGGATGCATCCCTGGTGCTGGAGGGATGGCGTATCGGTTATGCCAGCCGATATGTACGCGATGGTCAAATCGAACCCGCCGATCACAGTGCGACCCTGCAGCGCGCGCTCGTCATCCTGCGCCAGGCGGGCGTGCAGTTAGTAGCAGTGGACGCGCAGTGTACGAGCGACCCGCTTGAATCCGGCACTGCCATCGATGGGCTTGTGACCCGTCATCGTTTGGATGCCTTGATGTCAGACGAGCAAAGCCAGGCGTTTCATGCCGCTTGCAGAAGCGGCTACCCCAGTGGCTGCCAGGCACTGGAAGAGGGGGCCAGGCTCTGGTTTTATGGGGCCCGCTGGGCGGGTGAGCGGGTGAAGGTTCTGCTGCGAATTTATGCTCAACTGATAGCATCCAGCGTACCTACAGCAGTTATGGAATGATCATACCGGGCAGTGGGATTAGCTCTGCATAGAGCTGCCGGAACAACCTCTTAGACTGCTGTCGGGTTATCGGACGATAGCCCTCATTCAGTCACTTAAAGGGGTATTTTATGATCGGACCCGTTTCGGCAGGTGGGTGGGCGTCAGGCCTGGTGCAAGAACTTTCAAATCCGCCGCAGGGCTTCAAGGGCGCCTGTCAAATGGCAGGGGAGATGTCCAGCCGTGGTGCGGTCACCTCAGAGTCGCTGGTGAAGGACTCCCTCAGACAAATCGCTAATGTTGATCGTGGACTGCAGGGCGGTAACGCGTTTGTAGAAACCAACCCGGATGCCCTCAAGGACGCCAGGGCTCGCGATCTGGAACGTAAAAAGGGCCATTTGCGCGGGTATTTGCATGGCGTTCCCATTGCACTCAAGGATGTGTTCGAAACCGGGGACCGTATGCAGACAAGCGCTGGTTCCAAGGCGTTGGTGGGAGAGAGCGCGACTAAAAATGCCAGGGTTGTGGACAACTTGCTGGGGGCAGGGGTAGTGGTGGTTGGTAAAACCAACATGAGCGAACTGTCTAACTTCCGCTCCAAACTGCCCGTGGATGGCTGGAGTTCGCGAGGCGGCCAAACGCTGAACCCACATCGCCTCGGAGGGGCGGTGGCAGGGTCGAGTTCAGGCTCAGCAGTGGCAGTTGCCCAGGGGCATGTGCCGCTGGCGTTGGGGCTGGAAACCAGCGGGTCGGTCATTACTCCAGCGGCTTATAACGGCGTTTTTGGCTTGAAAACCTCCGTAGGCTTGCTGAGCAACGAGGGGGTCATGACCAGTTCACGCATGGATACGATTGGCACATTCACCCGTAATGTCTGTGATGCGGCAGAAGCGCTCAACGCCATGGCCGAAACCCGTGTCTATACCGAAGGCTTGCGGCCCGACGCGTTGAAAGGCAAGCGCATTGGCTACACGCCTGTGCCTGAATTGTCTGCAGAGGAGGCCAGGGACCCCGCGAAGCGGGCCGACAGCAAGCATTACGCACAGGCGCTTGAGGTGTTGCGGGCTCAAGGTGCGATCCTGGTGCCCGTTGGCACCCTCGAGGATGGCGTCGAGGAGCAAACCTACACCGATTACAACGAAGCGTTGTTTTCAGACGTCAAGCATCACTTGGAAGAGTATCTTGCCGGACGCGAAGGCTTGCCTGTCAAATCGCTCACCGAGCTGATCGCATTCAATAAGCGTAACCAGCAACCTGGTGAGCCTGATCACAAGTTGCTTGAGCTTATCAACGGCCTGGAAACGACCGAGGACCAGCGCGATAAGCTGTGGGACGCCGTCCTCCCTGTTTTTCAAAAGACCATCGATGATCCGATGAAAGAGCACAAGCTCGACGCCATGGTGTCGAATTTCCTCTCAAACAATTATTTTTTCAGTGCTGCGGCAGGTTACCCCGCAATGTCCGTTCCCTCGGGCATGGATGATGAAGGTATGCCAACTGCACTTTACCTTTACGGGGCGGCTAACAGCGAGGCCACCTTACTGTCCGCTGCCTATGTTTATGAGCAGGCCACACAGGCGATCAAAGAGCCGGCATTCCTCCCGGGCACTCCGTTTACGCCAGCACCCGTAACGGCAGATAACGCGGCCGAGGCACCTGCAGGCAACGTCTGAAGATGATCCAACCTCTGCTCAACGGCGCAGGGTAGAGGTTGTCCCTGTGCGGCCAACCGACAAATAATGCGTAGAGCTGCGCCACTGCTGGCCCGATGTCGGCGTGGCTTGAACTCAATGTCATGGAGAGAAAACCATGGCCTGTAGAATTCACATCCTTGGCGCTGCAGGCGTCGGTACGTCCACCCTGGGCAAGGCGTTGGCCGACTGCCTGAATGTGGCCTTTTTCGACTCGGACTTCTATTACTGGCAGCAAACCCCGGAACCGTTCTCTGCTGCCCGACCCAAAGATGAGCGCATCCGCCTGTTGCAGGAACACACCGCAAGCCATGAAGGTTGGGTGTTGTCCGGCTCACTCTGCGGATGGGGGGATACCCTGATCCCGCTGTTCACCCATGTGGTCTTTCTGCGCCTGGACCCCGACGTCCGCCTGCACCGCCTGCGCGTGCGAGAACAACAGCGCTACGGCGACCAGATACTCGAAGGCGGCAGCCGCCATGTAAACAGCGCCACATTTCTTGCCTGTGCCGCGCGTTACGACGACGGCAACCGCAGCCTGCGCAGTTTGCGTCGGCATGAAAGCTGGTTGAAGCCATTGAGTTGCCCGGTAATCCGGCTGGACTCTACGCACCATTCGGTTGAGGCGTTGACGAGTCAATTGATGCAGCGGGTGAACCCAGCAACCGAGAGATGATGCCGGGTGCCGCGGGGTCGGCCGCTACGGTGTCGAACCGGCGTTTGCTCATTCCCCATCCCGGTGCAAACCCAGGGAAAAACACCAACCCTTGGGCCTCCAGACAAAATGCCAGGACCAGTCGGGTTTCATCCTCGACGTCGCCGTGGCTCTCCAGTTGTTGAACGGCTTGCACCGTCACGCCAGCCTGACGGGCCAGTTCTTCGCGGCTCCAACCCAACATGAGGCGGGCCTGGGCGCTGTGTTTGGCGGTGAATTGATGAAGGACGATCTGCTGTTCTACGAAAGAGCTCATTGCCAGAGAGGACATTGGGATTTCTCCAGGTTCGACAGGGGAGGCACAACTATACTGTGTTTTTATACAGTTGTTCCTACCGCTCATCAACTCAGGGCAAAGGCTGGCGTTTCCACTTGCGCCTATTCCACTCCCGGCACTTGGCGAATGATCAGATGATCCAGGTTTTCAATATTGGCGCTGAATACCCCGAACGTCTGCTCGGGGGTCTTCTTGCTCGGCACTTGCTTGAGCTGCGGCGTGACGCCATAGAAAAAGCAATACAACGCTCGTTCGCTGGCTGCTGCGGCCTTGATCTGCTCCAGGAATGCCGTGCGCTTGCGGTAGTTCTCGATGAGCTTTTTGCTCAGGTAGACGTTGACGGCGTAGGGTTTTTTGTCGAGCCATACCTTCTTTTCGAAGTCGATGCGAAAGCTGCTGGTGTAGTCCTTGATCGCCTTGATCCTGCCCCAGTAGATCAGGCCCGTGTTGTCCTGCAGGTATTCGATTTTTTTGAAGAACGTCCAGTACGTCGCTGTGTGCTCGCCGATTTTCAACGGCATTGATTTGAGCCTGTCCTTGTCATCGATATTCGACACGTAACACTCCACCGGGTGGGCGAATACGCTGGTTTTGTCTGGGGGGGTGTCGTTCTTGCCATGGGATGTGACGACGCGATTTGAAGGGGCCTTTGTTGGTTCTTGCAGGACGACGTTCTCGGTACCTGTCAGCGGATTCTTACGTTCGTACTGACGCCGTGTGAGCACAAACTCCGACGGGAAATGTTCCTCGCGATCGTCATCGCTTTCTCCGGCCGCGTTCCTGTGCGCGCTGGCGTAGCGGCAACCCTCGATATGCCGGGTAGCGGTCTTGTTCTTGAAATGCGGTGTGCGTCGGTAGTTGACGTTCTTTGCGTTGAACGTACTCAGTGTATTGCCGGTATCGAACGTCGCGCGGCATACATCGTTGGGGCAGAGAAAGTTGTCCGTGTCGGAATCGAAATCGGCGGTTTCGTCGAAATTCAGGTCTCGTACGTCATAGATCGACAGCTTGTCATCGAGACTCAGGCTGTAGGCCGTGTCGAATTTCATGGGGCTCGGGTCCGTGAGAGGTTTGGCTATTAATAGCGAGAACCTGCGCAAATATCAGCAAGAACTTGCAACCCGTCGCCCACTTACAAAGCACAGTGTTCCCCCGGCTGCGGTCAAGGCCGCCAGGGCATAAAACATGCTGGCCGGCGCCGCATTGATCAGCAGATACCCACAAATCAGCGGGCTCATCGCTCCGCCAAACGCCGCCAGGTTCTGCGCGCCGTAGTAACTGCCCCGCAGTGGATCGGGAGCGATGGTGTCGATAAACAGGAATTCTGCGGGGTAGATAATCATCTCGCCCAAGGTGAATACGAACATCGCCAGGCACCAACTGACCAGACTGTCTGCCAGGCTGAACCCCATCAACCCGAGAATAAACAGCAGGGTGCCCAGCGCAATCCAGTGGCGTAACTGCTCGCGCTTGAGAAAACGGCCAATCTGGTACTGCAGCAAAATCACCGTGATGGCGTTGCAGGCCAGCACTGCGGACAGAATCTTCAACGCGGCTGCGGGCGTGTAGGCAACCAGTAGAAACTGCGACAGATACAAGGTGTAGCGCCCGTGGACAATGGTGCTCAACAAACTGCCGCTGGTGAAGAGGATCAGCGTGCGGTCGCTGCGCAAGGTCTGGAGGGTGCGCAGAAAGCTTTGCGGTTTATGACGGGTAGTGCGTGCGGTCGGAGCAATGCCGACCATCAGGAACAGGCTGCCAAAAGCAATCGCGCTGGCGATCAGGAACGGCGCCCAGGGCAGTTGGCCGGCGATCAACACGCCGACCATGGGGCCGGTGGCATAGCCGACGTTGGTCAGGGTGTAGCGCAGGGAAAACACTTTGGCACGCTCGCCCACCGCCAGGTTTTCGCTGATGATCGCCTTGGAGCCGATCAGGAACAGTGCCGACGCGGCTTCGGTGATCATCAGGGTCAGGGTGGTGAGGTAGAGGTTGCTGGCAAACGTCAGCAACAGAAAACCGATGGAGCTGGAGAGCATGGCCAGGATCAGCAGCTTGCGCTTTTCCAGGCGGTCGATGATGTAGCCGCCGTACAGACCGAGCAACGTGGCGATAAACACGGCAACGCCCATCAGCAGGCCGATGTCCTGCTGGTTGAGGCCCAGTCGGGTACTCAGCCAGAGGGCCAGCAGTGGGCTGGTCATGGAACGGCTGACCACGATGGTCACCGAGCAAATCAACAGGCGGCGAATTACCAGGGAGTAGGTGGCCACGGCTGGGGAGAGCATCCTTGTTATTGCTTATGAACACACAGATCCAATGTGGGAGGGGGCTTGCCCCCGATGAGGGCGTGTCATTAAACGGATGTAGAGCTGACCCACCACAATCGGGGGCAAGCCCCCTCCCACCTTTTCAGACCTTGTTTCTACTGGCCGGCATTGATGCTGATCTTCTCGACCGCACCTTGCTCCAGATCCCACTTCTTCAAAATCTTGCCGTACGTCCCATCATCAATCATGCCCTGCAACGCTTCACTGATCGCGGCGACCAACTCGGTATTGCTCTTCTCGATCCCCAACCCGGTGAACTGCTTGGAAATCGCCAGCCCCACGGGCTTGTACTTGCCCTTGTCCAGCGACATCAGATAAGGAATCGTCTCGCTGCCCTGCATCGCCGCATCCAGGCGGTTCTGCTGCAACTGCGCGCGCGCATCGGCCGAGCCTTCGGTACCGATCACCACGATCGCCGGCTTACCCGCCGCTTCGCAGTGTTCCTTGCTCCACGCGGCAATTTCCGACGGCCAGGTGGTACGGCGGCTGGTGCCGACTTTTTTACCGCACAGGTCAGTCAATTCCTTGATCTCCTCACGCTTGGCCAGGGTGTACAGCTGCGGGCCGCTGGTGAAGTAGTCGATAAAGGTCACCGATTTCTGACGCTCGGCGGTGTCGCTCATGCCCGACAGCACGATGTCGACGCGCTTGGTGGTCAGGCCGCTGAGCATCTGCTCGAAGCCGGTTTCCTGCCATTTGATCTTCACGCCCAGACGTTCGGCCAGGGCGTTGCCCAGGTCGAAGTCAAAGCCGGTGAGCTTATTGGTGGCCGGGTCCTTGAAATCCATCGGCGGGTAGTTCGGCACGATGGCCGCGCTGATCTCACCCTTGTCCTTGATGGCTGCGGGCAAGGCCGCGAACACCGCGCTGGAAGCCATCAGGCCGGCGAGCAACGAAGGAATAAACATCTTTTTCATGGGGGCGTTCTCGTTAGTTTTTTAGTTAAGTGCGAACGGCAGAAATGAAGCTTTGGGTACGCGGGTTTTGTGGGCTTATTAGAATGTCTTCGGGGCTGCCGGCTTCCACAATCTGGCCAGCATCCATAAACACCATGCGGTTGGAGACTTCGCGGGCAAAGCCCAACTCATGGGTGACCACGATCATGGTCATGCCGGTGGTGGCCAAATCGCGCATCACCGACAGCACTTCGCCTACCAGCTCCGGGTCGAGGGCTGACGTGGGTTCGTCGAATAACATCAGCTTGGGGCGCATCGCCAACGCGCGGGCAATCGCCACACGCTGCTGCTGGCCGCCGGACAACTCCACCGGGTAGGCATTGCGCTTGTCCGCCAGGCCCACGCGGGCCAGCAACTCCAGCGCATCCTCGGTGGCCTCCTTGGGCGAGCGCTTGAGCACCTGGCACGGGCCTTCGATGATGTTTTGCAGCACGGTCATGTGCGGGAACAAATTGAAACGCTGGAACACCATGCCGGTGGCCAGGCGCTGCCGGGCGATCTGCACTTCGTTCATCTCGTGCAGCTTGTTGCCGACCACCCGGTAACCGACCAGTTCGCCGTCGACCCACAGGCCGCCCTTGTCGATTTTTTCCAACTGGTTGACGCAACGCAGCAGGGTACTTTTACCCGAGCCGGACGGGCCGATGATGCACATCACTTCGCCTTGCTCGACCTCGATATTGATGTCGCGCAGCGCGTGATACTGGTCGTAATACTTGTTCAGGTTGACGGCCTTGACGATGCTTCTCATGGGGCAAATCTCCTCAACCCAGACTTACGAACGCTTGCCGGCGCCGCGGGCAAAACGACGCTCGAGGCGGCTTTGACCAAATGAAAGAACCGTCACCACCGCCAGGTACCAGATGCCGGCCACCATCAGCAGCTCCATGACCCGCGCGTTGGCGTAGTAGATGTTTTGCGCGTTGTGCAGCAGCTCCGAGTACTGGATCACACTGGCCAGGCTGGTCATTTTCACCATGCTGATGAACTCGTTGCCTACCGGCGGAATAATCACGCGCATGGCCTGCGGCAGAATGATCCTGCGCAGCGCCTGCAGGCTCGGCATGCCGATCGACTTGGCGGCTTCGTACTGGCCGGTGTCCACCGACAACAGCCCGGCGCGCACTACTTCGGCGGTGTACGCGCCCTGGTTGATGCTCAAGCCGAGCAGGGCGGCCACGAATGGCGTCATCAGGTCGACGGTGTCGAGGCTGAACAGGCCCGGAATCGCGATCACCGGGAAGATCAGCGCCAGGTTGAACCACAACAGCAGTTGCAGAATCAACGGCGTACCGCGAAACAACCAGGTGTACGTAATCGCGACGTAGCGCAGGATCGGGTTGGCCGACATGCGCATGATCGCCGTGATTACCCCGATCACCACGCCCAGCGCCATGGCCAGGATCGACATGATGATGGTATTGGCCAGGCCCCAAAGAATGGCTTCGGACGTCAGGAACTGCCCGATGTAGGACCATTCGATCTGACCCTTGGCAAACGCACGCAACAGCGCCGCCAACGCAATCACGATCAACGTGGCAAAAAACATCCGCCCGTAATAACGCCGCGGCACGTGCTCGTACTGGGTGATATCGAACTGGTTTTCGGACAACTTGCGCTCTATCTCCAAGCGCTCGGCCGGGGTCTGGTTCATGGTGATTCTCCAAAAAACGACTACTGTTGCACTCGGTCCATCTATTGAAGCACGGTCAAATGTGGGAGCTGGCTTGCCTGCGATAGCGCCCGTCCACACAGCAGAAAATTCCCAGGGTTAAATCCGAAACCCCTGATAACCCTCGACCCACTTGCGCTGCTCAGCCAACGCCACCTTCAACCGCGCCATCTGCTCCTTCACCCGCTCCGGCGCGGTCCCCCCCCAACCACTGCGCGCCGCAATCGCCGCTTCCAGGGTCAGGCAGTCGCGCACCTCGGGTGTGAGTCGAGCATCCACCTGCGCCAACATCGCCGGCGAGGCTTCCCACAGCTCAATCTCATGTTTCTCACAGGCCTGCACCAACGCGCCGGTAATCTCATGCGCTTCCTTGAACGGCACCCCCCGGGTGGCCAACCAATCCGCCACCTCGGTGGCCAGGGTAAAACCCATCGGTGCCTGCCGCCGTAGCTCGTCGACCTGCACCTTCATGGTCGCGACCATCCCGGCCATCGCCGGCAACACCAGCAGCAAGGTGTCCACACTGTCCAACACGCTGTGCTTGTCTTCGCTCAAGTCACGGTTGTACGACAGCGGCAACGACTTGAGCGTCGACATCAACCCGGTCAGGTTGCCGATCAAACGCCCGGCCTTGCCCCGCGCCAGTTCGGCAATGTCCGGGTTCTTCTTCTGCGGCATGATCGAGCTGCCGGTCGCGTAGGCATCGTCCAGCACCACCCAACGAAACTGACGCGACGACCACAGGCAGAACTCCTCCGACAGTCGCGAAATATTCACCCCGAGCATGCCCGCCACAAACAGAAACTCCGCCACATGGTCACGGCTGGCGACAGCGTCGATAGAGTTTTCGCACGGCCCGGTGTAACCCATTTCCTTGGCCGAATACTGCGGCTGGCGTGCAATCGCCGAACCCGCCATCGCCGCCGCGCCGAGGGGCGACAACGCCGTACGCGCATCCCAATCCACCAAGCGCTGCACGTCGCGCAGCATCGACTGCGCATGGGCCAGCAAGTGGTGGGCGAACACAATCGGCTGCGCCTGCTGCAGATGGGTGAAGCCGGGGCAGATGCTCTCAACATGCTGCTCGGCCTGCTCGACCAATGCCTGCTGCAACCCCAGCACCTCGGTGGCGATGGTGCGCGCATGGTCACGCAGGAACAGGCGCAGGTCGTTGGCCGTCTGGTCATTGCGCGAACGCCCGGCGCGCAACTTGCCGCCCAGGGCGCCGAGGCGCTCGGTCAATACGCGTTCGATAAAGGTGTGAACGTCTTCGTCATCCAGGGTCGGATGCAGGCGGCCGGCGGCGAAGTCATCGCCGATACGGTCCAGGGCTTCCAGCGTGCGTAGGGTCTCCGACTCATCCAGCAACCCGGCGCGCTGCAACTCACGAGCATGGGCACGGGAGCCGGCCAGATCGTAAGGCGTGAGGCGAAAATAACGCTCGGGGCAGCGCGACAACGCGGCCAAGGCTGCAGACGGACCGGTCTTGAAACGAGCGCCCCAAAGGCGGTCGGTGGGCTGGGACATGGGTATTCCTCACGCTTGTTTTTAGAAGAGTCGGAGGCAGTGAAAATAAGATTTCAACGGGGTAGAACCGGCGTCTGACGCGCCGTATTCAAGGTTGCCAAGGGCGGATGTTTATGTTCATTATCGCCGCCTGGCTATGTTCAAGGATTGGGTTCAAGCCTGTTGAATATGGCACTCGAGGTCAACGCGCATTATGGAAACCCCACTTTCCACTTCTGGAAACCTGCCCCCCAAACCCGGCACAAGACCGCCGCTGCAACTGAGCGGACTGGACTTCAAATTGCTGCGGGTATTTATGGCCGTGGTCGAGGCCGGCGGTTTCAGTGCCGCGCAAAACGAGCTGAATGTGGGCCTGGCGGCCATCAGCAAACAGATTTCCGACCTCGAGATTCGCATCGGCATGCGCCTGTGCACACGGGGCCGGGAAGGCTTCGGGCTGACCGAAGAAGGCAAGTTGGTGTATCAAGCGTCCATTGAGTTATTTACCTCGGTGGACAGTTTTCGCGACAAGCTTAGTTCGGCGCAAAACGAACTGATTGGCGACCTTAGTGTGGGCGTTATTGATAACACCGTCTCCGATGTTAACTCCCCGCTTATTGCCGCCTTGCGCACTTTGCACAGCGAATCGCCAAAGATCAGATTGCGCCTGCATGCTTCGCAATTGGATGAAGTTGAACGCGGCGTAGTGGAAGGACGCCTGGTCGCCGGCATCGTCCCGGTGTACCAACGCCGCGAAGAATTCGACTACTTCCCGCTCTACGAAGAAAAGGCCCACGCCTACTGCGCCGTAGGACATCCGCTGTTCACCGCGAACGACATCCCGCCCGAGGTACTGCGCCAATACGAAGTGGTCAACCACCGCTACGCGATCCACCGCGACAAGCCCAACTTCGTCAACCACGACAGCCAGTCCGCCTCGGCCTCCCAAGTGGAAGCCGTCGCCATCCTGATCCTCACCGGCCGTTTCCTGGGCTTTCTGCCGGAACACTACGCCGCGCCGCTGGTAAGGGAAGGGCGCCTGCGTGCACTGTGCCCCGAGCAGGTCCACCTGAGCACCGCGTTCAACCTGATCCTGCGCCACAACGCGCCAAGAAGCCCGATGGTCAAAGCCTTCGCCATGGCGCTGGGCGTGGACCTGAAGACGCCGCTCTAAGCCCCGTCAAAGATCAAATGTGGTAGGTGTCGAGCCCCAGCGAGGCAGCGATGGGATCGACGCGGTTCTCCAGCCGATCCCAATTACCCGCATCACCGCTGCAACCGAGCCCGCCTTTTCTTCTTCGCATGAAAATGCCGAAAATGCGCATCCTGCGCCGCCGCCAGCAACTCCCGATCCCCACGCGTATCGCCCCAGGCCCTGAGCCGATACTCCCCCAGGTCCCCATACACCGCCTCAAGCCGCAGCACCTTGTTCTCACAGCGGCAATTGTTCCCCGTGAGCTTACCGGTCAGCACCCCGTCCACCACCTCAAGCTCAGTCCCGATCAAGCGGATCCCCAGCCGATCGGCAAACGGCTGCAACACCAACGCCGGCGACGCCGAACACAGCGTCACCACCGCCCCCGAGCCCAACTCCTGCTCCACCGACAACACCCCCGCCGGGCGCATCAACCGCGCCCAATTGCGCTGGCAATACTCCTCGGCCTTCTGCTGCACCCAGGTCTTTTCCACACCGGTCATAAAGGTGCGGATCAACTGCGCCTTCAACTCATCCCGGCTGATCTGGCGCACCAAAAAGCGCAGCCCCGGCACCGCCAGCTTCACCATCCGGCCATAAAACGCGCCAGTGCCAAAGGCAAACTTGAGGAAGGGCACGAAACTGTCGTGGTGGGTCAGGGTGCCGTCGAAGTCAAAGACCGAAAGTACTTTGGCGTCAGCGGGGCCGGCTTCGAGCATGTCTGGGTTCACGGGTTGGCCTCGGTCCTATCTAGTATTTTTTGAATGTGCATCAGGTGTGACAGCAGGAGTCTACTCCCGTGCCAATCTTCCGATCTTGGCGTAAAGCCCCTCGGTGAAAGCCTCCCGATCACTCGACCGGTGACAACGCTGATGGCAATTGGGGCACAAGGCTACAGCATTGCTGATGCGATCCGAACCCTTCTGGGCGAGGTGCTTTACGTGATGTACTTCAAGAAATGGCAAACCGTCGACCTCGAAAGGCGCGTTAGAACCGCTTGTCTTTCGTAATACCCCGCTGATTTACCAAAAGACACTACGGCATATCGCGAAGGCGCAGGCACCGGTGAGTGAGCCTAGGTGGCATGAATTTGAATCAACCGCTCTATGGATGATTCTCATGCAGTGAAGGATCCCGTTCAATTCAGTGAACACAAAAAAGCCCTGAGCAAGTCAGGGCTTTTTAGTATTGCTCGGATCAGTCCCAGCTCAACGCACCACCCGTTTGATACTCGATCACACGGGTTTCGAAGAAGTTTTTCTCTTTCTTCAAATCCATGATCTCACTCATCCACGGGAACGGATTGGTGGTCCCCGGATACTCTTCCTTTAACCCAATCTGCGACAAACGACGGTTAGCGATGAACTTCAGATAGTCCTCCATCATCGCCGCATTCATGCCGAGAACACCGC
>NZ_KZ477996.1:0-44633 GCF_002837185.1 Pseudomonas fluorescens
GGGTTACCCACGAATTCAAGCCTGCGTTCGGCCAGCGTGGTTTAACGGGGCGCCTGAGATCAAGATCAAAAGCGCGGCGGCCTTAGAGCCGACCGGTATCTTGTGCCGATCCGCGATCCAAATGTGGGGGGTGGTGCGACGATTCGACTTGCCTGCGATGGCGGTGTGTCAGTCACGAATGCACTTACTGACTCTCCCTCATCGGGGGCAAGCCCCCTCCCACATTTGGATTACGCAGCGTCAGATAGATACGCGTTGGCTGTCCGGCCGTCACGGGAGCAAGCCTCGAACATTAGTAACCGTTCAGAGCCCGCGAAAATCCCCGGCATTCAACCCAAACCGATTCATCTTGTTGTAAAGCCCGCCCCGGGACACGTTCAACTGCCGGGCGGCCAGGCGGATATTGCCACCGGTGTTTTTCAGCGCGGCAACGATGGCGTGCCTTTCGTGACTGCTCAGGTCTTGGGTAAGTTGCGGCGCATAGGCATGGACCAGCGGACGAGGCCGGGTGTCCAGCGGCAAGTCGCCCGGCTGGATCAACTCCCCCATGGCCAGGTTGGTCGCCCGTTCGATGGCGTTTTCCAACTCGCGCACGTTGCCCGGCCAGGCATGGGCGCAAAGCAGGGCCAGCGCATCCGGGGAGAAACCCTGCACCGATTTGCGCAACGAGCGCGCGCAGCGTTTGAGGAAGTGCCGTGCCAGCAAGGGAATGTCTTCGCGGCGCATCCGCAGCGGCGGCACCGTCAGGTTCAGCACATTCAGGCGGTAGTACAGGTCTTCGCGAAACGCGCCTTCGGCCACTGCCTGGCTGAGATTGCGGTGGGTGGCGGCGATGATGCGCACATCCACTTGGCGTGCGCTTTTTGCGCCAACCCGCGCGACTTCACCTTCCTGCAACACCCGCAACAGGCTGACCTGGGCGTCGAAAGACATGTCGCCAATCTCATCCAGGAAAATGGTGCCGCCATCGGCCAGCTCGAACTTGCCCGCCGAGCCGCCACGGGCTGAACCGGTGAACGCGCCCTCGACGTGCCCGAACAACTCACTCTGCACCAGGTCCCGTGGAATGGCGCCGCAGTTGACCGCCACGAACGGGCCGTGGCAACGCTCGCTGGCATTGTGGATGGCCTGGGCGAACAACTCCTTGCCGGTGCCGCTTTCGCCAAGGATCAGCGTGGTGGAATCACTGCGGCTGGCGATGCGCCCCAGGTGCAGCGCGTCCTGGATCGCCTGCGACGCGCCCTGGATGGTGTCGAAGGTATAACGCGCCTGGGTGCCGACAATGCGCCGGGTGATTTCACGAATGCGCCGGTTTTCGCGCAGCGACACAATCACCCCGCCCTGCCCCAGCGGGCACACCGAGACCAGGCAGGCAAGTTGGCTGCGATCATGCAGCTGGAACGTGCAATCCAGATCGCGCACAGACTCGCCCAGCGCATCGCTCAATTCACTGCGGCCCAGGCACTGGAAGGGACTGCCAATCAGCTCCAGTCCCACCCCGAACAACTGCCGGGCATAGCGGTTAAGCGCCTTGATGCAGCCGCGTTCATCCACGACCACAAGGCCTTCGTTGAGCACTTCGAGCACGGTTTGCTGTTCTTCCAGCAGCGCTTGCAGCGCCATCTGCCGCGACACGGCTTCAGCGGCCGCCTGCACGGTGCCCAGGGTATGAAAGTGAAACCAGCCGGGTTCGGCGGTGAGCGTCAGCACGGCCAGAGTCTGGCCCTGGGCATTCTTGATCGGTGCGGCGGCGCAGTGCATGCGGCGCTGACGCAGGCCGACCGCGAAGTTTTCTTCGGCCAGCACATACACCAGATGATCTTCAGCCAGCGCCAGGCCGGTGCAGTTGGTGCCCTGGACCGATTCGAGCAGACGACTGCCCACGGGCGTGATATCCAGCCCGCAGAAATACAAGGTGGTGCCCTCGCCATCGGTGAGGTTGATATGCCCGCGCGGGTTGTACGCCAGCAACCCCTGCATGACTTGCGCGGCGGCGGCGATCAGCACGCGGTGGTTGGCCAGCGTGGCCGCGAGGCTGTCGGCGGCGACGAAGCGGTAAGCGTTATCTGCCGGATCAATGCCGGCCTTGACGCTGCGCCGCCAGGAATCCCAGATGCTTTGACGAACCTGCGGCGGGCACTCTGACTGGCCGCGCAGGCAGGCCTGCCACGCCTGCTCCAACGCCGCGACCGGGCCGTCATTCAGCGCGGCGGGGCCCAGCGCCGTCAGGTAATCGAGGTCTTGCGCACTCATCGCCAGTGTCATAAGCGGCTTCCATGTTCATGTTGTCGACATGTCAGCATAGACATGTCATTTAAATGAACACTATTTTTTTAAAAACCTTTATATATCAGCGGCTTGTATTTTGGCACAGCCCTTGCTCTCGTCCCTTTGCCCGCCAGGACCGTCCTGGGGGGCCAACAATAAAAAGGGGTCATACATGAATACCAACAGCATTCGCCTGGGCTTGATCGGCGCCGGCCGCATGGGCAGCTTCCATGGCCTCACGGCCGCCCGGCACATTCCCGGCGCCTGCCTTGCCGCCATCGCCGATCCTACCCCGGGGCAAGCCGCACGTCTGGCGGCAGAACTGGGTGTGGACAAGGTCTACACCGACCCGCAGCAACTGCTCGACGACCCGGACATCGACGGCGTGCTCATCGCCGCCCCCGCCCGCAGCCATGCCGAACTGGTGATCAGCGCCGCCCGCGCCGGCAAGGGGATTTTCTGCGAGAAACCCATGGCCATTACCCTCGATGAAGCCGACCGCGCCATCGCCGCTGCCGCCGATGCCGGTGTGCCCCTGCAGGTTGGCTTCAACCGGCGTTTCGCCAAGAGCTTTCGCAGCGCACATCTGGACGTTGCCGCAGGACGCGTCGGCACCCCGCAGTTGCTGCGCTCACTGACCCGCGACCCGGCATTGCACAACCCGGCTGCGTCACCGCAATGGGTGATTTTCCTGGAAACCCTGATCCATGACTTCGACACCTTGCGCTACCTCAACCCCGGTGCCGAAGCGGTGCAGGTGCACGTGATGGCCGACGCGCTGATCGCCCCGGCATACAAGAGCCAAGGCTTGCTCGACACCGCCGTGGTGACGATCCGCTTCGATAACGGTGCGATTGCCACCGCCGAAGCCAGCTTCCAGGCCGTGTATGGCTACGACATACGCGGTGAAGTGTTCGGCAGCGCCGGCATGCTGACCATGGGCGGCGTGCAGGCATCCGACCTGGTGCGCTACCAGGCCCAAGGCATCCAGGCCGACACCCAGCGCCTGGACACCGACTTGTTGCGCGATGCCTACATCGCCGAGCTCAACCACTTTGTCGACTGCCTGCAAAGCGGCGCCAAGCCCCTGGCCAGCGGTGAAGATGCGCGTGCCGCCCTAGCAATTGCGCGCGCGTGTATCGAGTCCTACGAGCAAGGCACGGCGGTGACCCTGTGATCCCGTTCAAGCTGGCGGTCAGTGCCGAGATGGTGTTCCTTGACCTGCCGTTCGTGGAGCGGGTCAAACGGATTGATGCGCTCGGTTTCAGCGCCGAAATCTGGAGCTGGGCAGACAAGGACATCAACGCCCTGGCCGCGACAGGCGCCGACTTCACCTCAATGACCGGCTACATCAGCGGCACGCTCACCGAGCCTGACGGTATCCGCCACTTGCTCGACAGCGCCCGTGAGTCCTTGAGCGTTGCCGAGCGCCTCGATTGCCCCAGCCTCAACCTGCACGGCACCGGCCTGGGTGACGGCGGCCTGCCGGTGCAGCCCGTGAGCCGAACCACCGGGCGCATGTGGCTGAGCGCCTGCAAGGCCCTGGAAAGGATCGCGCGCCTGGGCGAGGACGCTGGCCGTGTGTTCCTGCTGGAAAACCTCAACACCGAGCTGGACCACCCCGGCACCCCGTTCGCTCGCGCCGACGACACCCTGGCCCTGATCGAAGCGGTGGGCAGCGCGCATTTGAAGATGAACCTGGACCTGTACCACGCCCAGATCGGCGAGGGAAACCTGATCGAGCTGATCCAGCGCGCCGGCCCCGCCATCGGTGAAATCCAGGTGGCCGACGTGCCTGGACGCCAGGAACCCGGTACCGGCGAAATCCATTACCCGGCGATAGCCAGGGCCCTTCATGCCATGGGCTACAGCGGCGTGGTCGGCCTGGAAGGCTGGGCCAGCGGCGACAGCGAAGTGGCCCTGGAGCGTTTTCGCCAAGCGTTCACCCTATAACAACAAGAGGAACACCTCATGCATCGCTATTCATTGATCGTGGCCACACTGTTACTGCTGTTCAGCCAATCGAGCTTCGCCGCGTATCGCATCGGCGTGAGCATCGCGCGGGTCGACGATAACTTCATGACCTACGTGCGCACCGGCCTTGAAGCGGCCGCCTCGCAACAGGACGTGCAGATTCAGTTCGAGGATGCCCAGGGCGACGTGGTGCGCCAGCTCAATCAGGTCGAAGGCTTGCTCAACCAGAACGTCGACGCGGTGATCGTACTGCCGGTGGACACCGCCGCCACCGCCAACATCACCCGCGCGGCCGTCGCCAGCAAAACCCCGCTGGTGTACGTCAACCGCCACCCGGATGAACGCACATTGCCCGAGGGTGTGGTCACCGTGGCGTCCAACGACATTGAAGCCGGGCAATTGCAGATGCGCTACCTCGCGCAAAAGCTCGGCGGCAAGGGCAACGTGGCGATCATCATGGGCGACCTGGCGCAAAACGCCACCCGAGACCGCACTGAAGGCGCCAGGCAGGTGCTCAAGGACTTTCCCGGCATCAGGGTTGTTGAGCAGCAAAGTGCCGAATGGCAACGCAGCAAGGCCATGGACCTGACCAGCAACTGGCTGCTGGCAGGCACACAGTTCGACGCGATTGTGGCCAACAACGATGAAATGGCGATTGGCGCCGCCATGGCATTACAGCAGGCGGGCAAGGCCAAGGGCGAAGTGGCGATTGTCGGTATCGATGGCCTGCCTGATGGGCTGGCGGCGATCCGGCGCGGCGTGCTCAGCGCATCGGTGTTCCAGGACCCCAAAGCCCAGGCGACCCAGGCCGTGCAGGCGGCAGTGCGGATGATCAAGGGCGAGCCGATTGAGTCAGAGGTGTGGGTGCCTTTCGAGCTGATCAAACCCGAACAGGTGGCCGTCTTCGAGAAACGCTACAAATAAATCAAAGCCAAGAAGATTCAAATGTGGGAGGGGGCTTGCCCCCGATGGCGGCCTTTGGGCCGACTAGGATGTTGGATTAGACCCGAGTACATATCCGTTCCTGCGGTAATGGCGGCTGGCGGTTCCGCTTTTACAGCGGGTCACTTTTGGAAAAGAGCCCCAAAAGTAACCAAAAAGGCTCTTGCCCCACCACTCGGCACCTCGCCCAGGCTCGGTGTGCCCGAACGCAGGCTTGAATCCGTGGGCCGCCGCAATGGGCCATCCCTGGCCCAGTGCGGCTAACCCGGCGTCCTGCCGGGTTGCCCACGGATTCAAGCCTGCGTTCGGCCAGCGTGGTTTAACGGGGCGCCTGAGATCAAAAGCAGATCAAGATCAAGGTCAAGAGCGGCTCGCTGCGCATCGTGGTTAGGGGGGCGCTGCAGTATTGTGTAGATACCTGTGTAGATACCTAGGTGCCCGATAGCAGTGATTCAGTCGATACAAGTGTCGACTGGACAACCGCTATCGGGAGCAAGGCACCCTCCCGCAGGGATCAGTTGCTTGCAGCACTGCCCTGGCTGCTGTCATCGCTCATGTCATAGCCATCACCGTCGCTGGTGCCGCTATCCCCTTCATTTTGATGCAGCACGCCGCCGGTCTTCACCGTCGATTCACGCAACGTCGAATTAAGCGCCGAACGCGGCAGCGGGTTGCTGGTGGTGGTCGACAGTTCCTGGCGGAACGGGTTGACCAGCTTGGCGTTCAGGCGGATGTCCTGGGACGAAGCGCCCACCGACAGGTTGAAGCTGTCGGCATCCACCACCCACTGCTTGCCGGCCACATCGTAGTAGGCCAGCGAGCGGTCGTTGAGCTCGATGGTCACGCGCTTGCTCTGGCCAGGCTTGAGGAACACTTTCTTGTAGCCCTTGAGCTCCTTGATCGCGCGTTCGACTTTCGGGTTGTTCTGGCCCACGTACAGCTCGGCCACTTCGGCGCCGGCGACCTTGCCGGTGTTGGCCAGATCGAACGACACCTTGATCGGCGCACCGGCCACTGCGACGCCAGGGCTGACGCTGATGTTGCTGTAGCCGAAGGTGGTGTACGACAAGCCATAACCGAACGGATACAGCGGCTTGATGCCCTTCTTCTCGTAGCCGCGATAGCCCATGAACAGGTCGTCCTTGTAGCTCATCTCGCTCAGGGTTTCCTGATTGTCGAACTTGGGGAAAGTCGCATAGATCGGGTTGTCTTCGATATTGCGTTCGATACTGATCGGCAGCTTGGCCGACGGGTTGACCTTGCCCAGCAGGATCTCTGCCAGGGCCTGGCCGCCGTTCTGCCCAGGGTAGAACGCGTGCAGTGCGGCCGGCACCTGGTCGATCCAGTCGCTCATCTTCAAGCCGGTGCCGCCGTGCAGGGTGACCACGGTGTTCGGGTTGACCTTGGCGATGCTCTGGATCAGCAGGTTCTGGTATTCCGGCAGGTCGAAGCTGTGGTCGAAGCCTTCGCCCTCGTATTCATTGCTGTTGCCGGCTGCCACCAGTACGGCGTCGTACTGGGCCAGGTCCTGTGGCGCAACCAGCGAGGCCCAGCTCATCTGCACGCCGACCAGGCCGCCCATGGTGGAGAGGTAGCCGTTGCGGCGCGAGTATTCGAGCTTGATGTTGACCGGTTTGCCCGCTTCAAGATTGACCTTGGCGAACACCGGGATGGTCGGCGGAATGCTGTTGTTCGGCAGCGGCTTGCCGTCGCCGTTGTCGAGGACTTTCTTGCCGTTGACGTACAGGCGTACCGCACCGTCGGCGCGGATCTTGAACACCTGTTCGCCGCTGACGGTCGGGGTGATCTGGCCGCTGTAGCGAATCGACGTGGCGGCGGTATCGCCATTCACCGGCAGGCTGTCGGTGGACCAGTCGAGGTTGATGTGGCTGTCAGTGCGGGTGGCAGCCGGGTCACCGGACCAGTTGGTATTGCTGAAGAACTCGGTCTTCAGGCCTTTGACGCTAGTGCCATTGCTGTCGGCATGGGTCCAGCTGGAGGTGGCCGGGTCCAGCGACAGCCCGTCGATGAACTCGACCTTGGCGCCTGGCGCCAGTTGCTGTAAGCCGCTCAGCTCGCTGATGTAGTTGGCGGCCATCACATTGGCGCTGCCGAAACCGGTAGGCGGCGCGTACTTGGCCAGGGTGCCGACCACGGCGATGCGCTTGACCTTCTTGGCGTCCAGCGGCAGCAGGCTGTTCTGGTTTTTCAGCAGCACGATGCCTTCGCGCGCGGCATTGAGCGCCGTGCGGTTGCTGGTGGCGCTGTTCATGTTGTGGCTGGTCAGCGGGGCTTTGCTGTCGAACTTGTACAGGTAGATCTGCTTGAGGATGCGGCGAACCTTGTCATCGATGGTCGCGCTGCTCAGCTCACCACTGTCCAGGTACGGCTTGAGGACGGTGCTGTTCATCTGATAGCCCATCATGTCCAGATCAGTACCGGCCTGTGCTGCCGGCAAGCCGTCGACCACGGCGTTGTAGTCACTCTGGACGAAGCCCGGATAGCCCCATTCGGTTTTCAGGATGTCGCGCATCAGGTGCTTGTTCTGGCACGCGAACTCGCCGTTCACCTTCTGGAATGCACACATCATCATCGCGACTTTGCTGTTCTTGGAGGCGGACTCGAAAGGCGGCAGGGTCATCTCGCGCAGCACGCGCTCGCTGATGGTTTCGTTGAGGTGGAAGCGGTTGCTTTCCTGGTCATTGGCGGCGAAATGCTTGGCGTTGGCCCACACCCCGCGCGACTGAATCCCGTTGATCACTGCCGGTCCCAGGCTGGCGCCGAGGAAGGGGTCTTCACCCGACAAATACTCGAACGCACGGCCGCTGTACGGCATGCGGTACAGGTTGACGCCGGGGCCGGTGACGAACTGATATCCGCCGCTGGCGGTGTCGTAGCCCAGGGCGCGGCCCAGGTCGATGGCGCGACGCGGGTTCCAGCTGGCTGCCAGGTTCGGCCCGGACGGGTATACCACGCCCTGCGCGTTGCCTTCACTGGTGTAGCGCACGCCGACACCGCCGTCGGCGCCGTGGATCTGCGGGACGCCGTACTGGATCAGCGGCTTGACGTCCCAACCGCCAGTGCCGCCGATGTAGGCGAGTTTTTCTTCCATGGTCATCTTTGCCAGGGTTTTGTCCGCGGCCTTTTCTGCGCGGCTCACCCGGCCCTCGTCCAGGGCCGGGCTGGTGGCCGCATGCACCTGGGACACGGCCAGTGCCAGCAGGGCAAATGCCGACTGCGCACCGATCAATTTGCGTTTGTTCATGGGTTTCTCCGACAACTGTTTATTGAAAATAGGGCGCCAAGACGCGCGCTTCACACAGCGCGCTCGTCACTTTTTCACGGGCAATAGTCCGCCTTGATCGCAATTTTTAACCAATGGCTAATTGCAACTACTTGGCAGTTTTTGCAGTATTAAAAGTTTAATAATTGTAGTGATTGTTGTTATGGGTAGTGTCTAAGTGGCATCACGCGATGGCGTTTTGAACCGCTAAAACTGCATAATTAAGGCAATTCTTGCGGTTATAAGTCAAACAAAAGCTAATTTTTGCGTGAAATAAGAAATATTTCATTACGTTTTGGAACTAAGGTTAAACCTACCAGTCGATTGGTTTAAGAAAATTTATGGCGGCATGGCGAACTAGTGGCGTTGCCCGGTAGTTCTAAAAGGCCATGTTTTATACAAGCTGTCATTCACACCGCTTTGGTGTAGGGTCTTGATCGAATTCAAGGCGCCACTTGAGCTGTCCGCTGTTTTTGAACTGGAGAATGTTTATGAAAATGTCCCTGATGGGTGCCGGCCTCGTGCTCGGCGTTGCACTGAGTGGCGCGGCCATGGCCGCTGAATCAACCGACGCCGATGCGACGTCGGGTGCTACCGATTCCACCGTGCTGACCCAGACCCACGACGCCAAGGCGGCGAAAAAACAGAAAGCCGAAACCACCAAGGGCGGCCGACCGCTGAGCAGCAGCCAGGCCGCGCCGAAGACCTCGAACTAACCTGGAAACGCGGTCTCCTGTGGGAGGGGGCTTGCCCCCGATAGCGGTGTATCAGCCAGCACATGCGCCAACTGGTCCACTGCTATCGGGAGCGAGCCCCCTCCCACAAGGGTTCCTGCAGTTCTGTAGAACATTGCCCCTCAGATAGCTGCTTATGCCAAGTCCCTCAACGCCCATCGATGCCTGCCAGATGCACGTCCCGGATACCGAACAGGTCTGCGCGTGGCTGATGCAACAGGCCGGGTTGAAAACCGTGGACCTGGAGCGCGCCCGTCGCCTGTCCCAAGAGGGCGCCGACACTGAATTACTTGGCCTGCTGACCCGCCTGGGGTTGGTCTCCGAAGTCGAACTGGCCCGCGCCTGGGCCGACCTGCTCGGCGCGCCGCTGCTGCTGGCCGACGCCGCGCCACCCTTGCTTGACCCTTTACCGAACCTGACCGAGCGCTTTATGCGCCACTACCAGGTGGTGCCCGTGGGCTGGAGCCAGGGTGGTCTGCGCGTGCTGGCAGCCAACCCGTCGCGGGTCTACCCGTTCCAGGCCATGGCCTATGCCTGCGGCGTGCCCGTGTGGCTGGCGGTCGGCCCGCGCAACGAGGTCGAAACCCTGATCGAGCGCTACTACGGCCAGGGGCGCTCGGCCATGGGCACGCTGATCGAAAACCTCGACGAGCAGAGCGGTGCGCTGGAAGACATCGAACACCTCAAGGACATGGCCTCCGAGGCGCCGGTGATTCGCCTGGTCAACCTGATCCTGCAGCGCGCGGTGGAACATCGCGCCTCGGACATCCATATCGAACCCTTCGAAAACCAGCTCAAGGTGCGCTACCGCATCGACGGCGTGCTGCACGAGGCCGAGGCGCCACCGTCGAGCTCATCCGCCGCGGTGATTTCGCGGGTGAAAATCATGGCGCGCCTGGACATCGCCGAACGGCGTCTGCCCCAGGACGGCCGGATCATGCTGCGCATCCAGGGCAAGGAGCTCGACCTTCGGGTGTCTACCGTGCCCACTAGTTTTGGCGAATCGGTGGTCATGCGTCTGCTTGACCGGCAGACCGTTCAGTTCGATTTCCAGAGCCTGGGTTTCGACGGACAGCGCCTGGAAACCTTCCTTGAAGTGCTGGAGCGGCCCCACGGCATTCTGCTGGTGACCGGCCCGACCGGCTCGGGCAAGACCACCACGCTGTACACCGCGCTGTCACGGCTCAACACCGCCGAGCGCAAGATCATCACGGTTGAAGACCCGGTGGAATATCAACTGGAAGGCATCAACCAGATTCAGGTCAAGCCGGCCATCGGCCTGGATTTTGCCGGCGCGCTGCGCTCCATCGTGCGTCAGGACCCGGACGTGATCATGATCGGCGAAATCCGCGACCTGGAAACCTGCCGCATCGCTATTCAATCGTCGCTGACCGGGCATTTGGTGCTTTCTACTTTGCACACCAACAGCGCGGCGGCGAGTATCACGCGGCTGCTTGACATGGGGGTCGAGAGCTACCTGATTGCCTCGACCGTCAACGGCATCCTGGCCCAGCGCCTGGTGCGCCGCCTCGACCCTGCCACTCGCGAAGCTTTTGAAGCACCGCCCGAACTGATCGCCGAGCATGGCCTGGACAGCTTTACCGATGCGCGACCGATCATGCTCTATCGCCCGCGTGCCAATGCGCCGGGCGGTGGTTACCACGGTCGCAGCGCAATCACCGAATTGCTGGTGATGAATGAAGAACTGCGCGGCCTGCTGATGCGCCAGGCCGACGCCGCCACCCTCGAAGCCGCCGCCCGCCGTGGCGGCTTGCGCACTTTGCATGAAGAAGGCCTGCGCCAGGCCGTTGCCGGCGTGACCTCGCTGGAAGAAGTGCTGCGCGTGACCCGCGGGGAGGGCACGTGAGCCTGTTCAAATACCGCGCGCTCGACAGCCAGGGCGCTGCGCAAAACGGCACGCTCGACGCCAAGGACCTCGACGCCGCCGTCGCCCTCTTGCACAAGCGCGGGCTGCTGGTGTTGCAGGTTGACGTCGCCGGTGCCCAAGGGCTGCTCAATGCCCTTGGCCGTGGTCAGTTGAGCGGCGCGGCGCTGGTCAGTTTCACCCAGCAACTGGCCACCCTGTTAGGCGCCGGCCAGCCGCTGGAGCGCTCGCTGGGCATCCTGCTCAAGCAACCTGGCCAGCCGCAGACCCGCGCCCTCATCGAGCGTATCCGCGAACAGGTCAAAGCCGGCCAGCCGTTATCCAAAGCGCTGGAGGAAGAGGGCAGCACGTTCTCGCCGCTGTACCTGAGCATGGTGCGCGCGGGCGAGGCGGGCGGCGCCCTGGAAAACACCCTGCGCCAGCTCAGTGACTACCTGGAGCGCAGCCAATTACTGCGGGGCGAGGTGATCAACGCGCTGATCTACCCGGCCTTTCTGGTGGTCGGCGTACTGGGTTCGCTGGCGCTGCTGCTGGCCTATGTGGTGCCGCAGTTTGTACCTATTTTCAAAGACCTCGGTGTGCCCATTCCGCTGATCACTGAAGTGATTCTCGGGCTCGGCCAGTTTCTCGGGGCCTACGGCCTGGCAGTGTTGGCCGGCTTGATCGTGATGATCTGGACGCTGGCTGCACGCCTGCGTGACCCGCAGCGCCGTGAACGTTATGACCGCCGCGTGCTCGGCATCCGGGTGATCGGCCCGCTGCTGCAACGGGTCGAAGCGGCGCGGTTGACGCGCACCCTCGGCACTCTGCTGAGTAACGGCGTGGCGCTGCTGCAGGCGCTGGTGATCGCCCGGCAGGTGTGCACCAACCGCGCGCTGCAAGCACAAGTCGCCCAGGCCGCCGAATCCGTCAAGGGCGGCGGCACCCTCGCCAGTGCCTTTGGCGCGCAGCCGCTGCTGCCCGACCTGGCGCTGCAAATGATTGAAGTCGGCGAACAGGCCGGCGAACTCGACAGCATGCTGCTCAAGGTCGCCGATGTGTTCGACGTTGAAGCCAAGCGCGGCATCGACCGCCTGCTCGCCGCGCTGGTGCCGTCGCTGACCGTGGTCATGGCGGTGCTGGTGGCGGTGATCATGCTCGCGATCATGCTGCCGCTGATGAGCCTGACCAGCAATATATGAACCCTCAAGGAAGCAAGCCGATGCGCCATACCCGATTCAAGTCTGCCCGCCGCCAGGGCGGTTTTACCCTGCTGGAAATGCTCGCCGTGATCGTGCTGCTGGGCATCGTCGCGACCATCGTGGTACGCCAGGTCGGCGGCAATGTCGACAAGGGCAAGTACGGCGCGGGCAAGGCGCAACTGGCGAGCCTGAGCATGAAAATCGAAAGCTACGGGCTGGATGTCGGCTCGCCGCCCAAGTCCCTGCAGCAACTGGTCGACAAGCCGGGCAACACCGCCGGCTGGGCCGGCCCGTATGCCAAGCCGTCGGACCTCAAGGACCCGTTCGGCCATGCCTTCGGCTATCGCTTCCCCGGCGAGCACGGCGCGTTCGACCTGATGTTCTACGGCCAGGACGGCCAGCCCGGTGGCGAAGGCTACAGCGCCGACCTGGGCAACTGGGAATAACGGCTGAACATGGCCAACGCCCAACGTGGTTTTACCTTGCTGGAGATGCTGGTGGTGATCGTCTTGATCAGCATCGCGGCCGGCTTGGTGGGTTTTGGCCTGCAACAAGGCCTGCGCGCCGCCAAGGAGCGCCAGGCGGTCGGGCAGATGGTCGAGGCGTTGCGCAGCACGCGGGCGCGGGCGATTGTCAGCGGCACCGCGCAAAGCACGTTGTTCGACTTGCGCAGCCTCAGCTTCCAGGCCCCTGGCCGCCCGAAAAAACACTGGCCGGCCGACCTGCAAGTCACCTTGCACACGGCCGAACACGCGGGCTCGGCGGTGGAGTTCTACCCCGACGGCAGTTCCACCGGCGGCAACCTGTTGTTGGCCAATGGCAGCCGGCGCTGGCGCATCGATATTGGCTGGCTGACCGGCAGCGTGCAGTCCAGGGCGCTGCCATGAAGCGGCAAGCCGGGTTCACCCTGCTGGAAATGCTCGCCGCGCTGACGCTGATGGCGATCTGCAGCACGGTGCTGCTGGTCGCCTTCGGCCAGAGCGCGCGCGCGCTGTTGCAAGTCGCCCACAGCGACCGCCTGAGCCATGCTGCCGTCAGCGTGATGGACCAGGAAGCAGCAGGCCTCCTGGCCAATGGCGTGCGCCACGGCGATCTGGACGGCATCGCCTGGCAGCTGCGCATCGCCCAACAGCCGACCCGGATCGGCCAGCCGCACGTGTTTCGTCTCGACCTGACGGTCAGCGAAGGGCCGCGCCACGCCAGTTTCAGCACCTTGAAACTGCGTGCAGCAGGGGCCGGTTTGTGAAGCGCCGTCAGCAGGGCTTTACCCTGCTCGAAATCATGATCGTGCTGAGCCTGCTCGGCGTATTACTGACCCTGGTCGGTGGCGCGCTGCTGGGGGCCAATCGCGCGGTGCTCAAGGCGCAGCGCTATACGGTCAGCCTGGATGAAATGCGGGCTGCGCAGCAGTTTTTGCGCACTGCGATCAGCGAGGCGCTGCCCTTGGACGTGACCGAGGACGACAGCCAGACCGACGGGTTTTTCGCCGGCAGCCCGCAGCGCATGCAGTTTGTCGCGACCCTGCCGGGCGTGCTCGGTGGCGGGATTCAGCGCTTCACGCTGCAGTTGACCGGCGCCGAGGCGCAGCGCGATTTGCAGGTGGCGTTCGCGCGGTTTGAGTCTCCAGCGCAGGTCAGCGTACCGGCGTCGCGCAGTGAGCCACAGGTGTTATTGAAAGGTGTCGAAGATCTGCAGTTCAGCTATCGCGGCGTGTCGCCCAAGGGCCAGGCCACCGGCTGGATCAGCGAGTGGCCGTGGACCAAGCGTTTGCCCTCGGCGGTGCGGATTGCGGCGCGCGTCAACGGGCCGGTGCCTTGGGTCACCCAGGTGGTCGCGCTGCGGTTGAACCTGTCGGGTGGGGGCCCTGAATGATCCGGCATCAGCGCGGTGTCGCGCTGCTGCTGGTGCTGTGGGTGCTGGCGTTGCTCAGCCTGCTGCTCGGCGGCCTGGCCGGCTGGGTGCAACTGGAAACCCGCCAGGCGGCGTGGCACCGCCAGCACACCCAGGCAGTGCTGGCCGCCGAAGCGGGCGTGGCGCTGGCGATACAGGGCCTGGCCGACCCGTTGCAGCGCAAACAGTGGATCGCCGATGGGCGTGAAATCCCGTTGGTGTTCGACGATGCGCAGCTGCACGTCAGCCTGCGCAGTGAGCGCGGCAAGTTGTACTTGAACAGCGCCGAAGTCGGCGATTTCGCGCGGCTGGCCCTGGCCTGCGGCGCGACCCAGGCCCAGGCCAGCCAGCTCGCCAAGGACCTGGAGGTACGACGCAACCAGGGCCTGGCGCCGTTCAGGGTCATAGAAGAAGTGCGGCAGTTGCCGGGCATGACCCAGGCGCTGTACAGCGCGCTGGTCCCCGAGATCAGCTTGTGGAGTGGCCTGGACCGGCCCGATCCGGCCTTCGCCAGCGCGCTGATGCGCCGCGCCTTGAACCTGCCGCACCTGAGTGCGGTGGGCGCCGACCCTGGTGAAGTGCTGGTGATCGACAGTCGCGCGCAACGCCCCGGCGGCCACCACGCCCAGTTGCAGGCCACCGTGTTATTGAGCCCCGCGCAAGGCAGCGCACAACCTTATCGAGTCTTACGTTGGCAAGAATGAACGAACACTTATCCGCACGGCTGCAGCTGCTGACGGAGCCCATCACCCAGCGCTGGCGCGGCAGCCTGCTGCAAATGGGCTGGCGGCTGTGGCTCAAGGAGTTGCGTGGCTGCCTGCCGGCGTGGCTGTCGCTGCAGGACATCCCCGAGCATGTGTACCCATGGCCGCTGACCGCGCCTGTGTCGCCCGTGGCCGGCGACGCGCGCCAGGTGCTGTTGCTGGCGCCCTCGGCGGTGCTGGTGCAAGCCTTGCAACTGCCCCCGGCGGCGGCGCGCAACCTGGCGACGGTGGTGGGGTATGAACTGGACCGTTTTACCCCGTTCGATGCGGCGCAGTTGTACTTCGTCGCGCGCCAGGAGCGGCGCACTCCAACCCACGTGCACGTGACGCTGGTGGCGATCCTGCGCGAGCGCCTCGACCAGATCCTCACGGAGTGCGCCGCCCTCGGTTTGCAGCCACACGCGGTGGATGTGGCGGACGCGGCGGGCGTCCCGATGGGCATCGACCTGCTGCCGGTGCCGCTGCGCCCACGCCAGCGCCCGGCGGGCAAAGGCCTGCAACGCAGCCTGCCGTGGCTGTGCGGCGCCTTGCTGATTGCCGCCATGCTGCTGTGGCTCAACGACCGCCAGCGCGTGCTCGACAGCATGCAGCAAAGCGTGCGTGCGCAAAAAGCCCAGGTCGCCCAGATCCAGGCCCTGCGCCAGCAACTGCTCAATACCCGTGGCGCCGCGCAGTACCTGATCCGCCGCAAGACCGCACAGCCGCCGCTGGCCGGGCTGCTCAACGAGCTGACCGCCTGCCTGCCGTCCGACACCTGGATCGACCAGTTGGAAGTCAACGACGGCGCCGACGTTTCATTCTCCGGGCAAAGCGCCAAGGCCAGCGCCCTGATCACCCGGGTCAAGGGCTGCCACAGCCTGGAAAACGCCCAGTTCGAAGGGGTGATCCAACCCGATGCGCAAACCGGCAAGGATCAATTTTCCTTGCGCGCTCACCTGCACCAGGAGGCCGCCGATGCGCCGACCACTGACACCCCGTGAACGTCGTGGCGCCGCCCTGATCGGCCTGGCCCTGGTACTCGGCGCCGCGTATTGGCTGTTGGTCGACAGCTGGTTCGCCGGCCCCTTGCGCGAGATGGGCGAGCAGGCCGAGCAGCTGCGCGAACAGCAGCAACGCTACGCCGGCGTATTGCGCCAGGGCGACTCCCTGCGCCAGCAACTCGAGGAGGCCCGCCAGGACCCGGCCAGCAGCACCAGCCTGCTGCCAGGCGATGACCCCAGCGCCGTGGCGGCGGACCTGATGCAACGCATCGCCGACCTGATCAACAGCCGCGCCGGCCTCGGTGGCGGCTGCAGCCTCACGCAGCGCATGCCGATCACCCCCGAGCAGGACGACAGCGAACCCTACCGCCAAGTCAAAGTCAGCCTGACCCTGAACTGCGCCATCGAACCCTTGACCGCGATCCTGCATGAGCTGGAGTACCAGCGCCCGTTTCTGTTTGTCGATGAGATGAGCATCCGCCGAGGGCCGAACGCGCCCGCCAGCGGTGGCGCCGGTCAACTGGTGGTGCACCTGCTGGTGCGTGGCTACCTGCAACCGGCTTCTGCCGCGCAGGTGCGCCGATGATCAACGCACTGCGTCCCCTGGAGTGGCTGTTGCTCGGCGTGGCCGGGCTGTTGGGCCTGTTGATGGTCGGCATCCTCAGCAGCATCGGCGATGCGCCCGAGTGGTTGCCGGCGCCCGAACCCGATGCGCGCGCCAACGCCACGGCCAAGGCACTGGTGGCCCCGAGCGCAACCCTGGAGAGCCTTGCCGGCACCTGGCAGGCGCCGCTGTTCAGCCCTGACCGCAGCCCTGACCGCGCGGTGGGCCAAGCCGCCGTCTCCAGCCTGTCGAGCCTGACGCTGACCGGCATCGTGCTGGACGGTGACCTGCGCGTCGCACTGCTCAAGCGCGCGGACGGCCCGCCACTGAAAGTCCACCAGGACCAGACCCTGCCCAACGGCTGGCGCCTGGAACACCTGACACCCCGCGAAGCCCGCTTTGTACTCGACGGCCGCACGCAGACCCTGAGCCTGCGAGGCCTGCGCCTGCCGCCGCCGTCCACCACACCCCCGATTATCCTTCCTCACGAGTCCGCCCCTTGATCGATACATTCCCCGGCGCTTTGCGCACCACCGTGTTTTGCCTGGCCACCGCCGTTTCCCTCGGTGGCTGCGGCACATTCCCCGAGCATCTGGACCCGGACGAGGCCTTGTTGCACGAGGCGATGCAGGGCACCGGCGCGCAACGCCCGCCCGTGGACCCGGCCAGCGAACAGGCCCCGGCCGACAGCAGCCAGCCCCAGGCCAAGACACCCCTCCAGCGCCAATTGATTCGCGGCAACCAGCAGTTCGTGCGCCAACCAACAGCAGCGCCGGCCGGCAAGGCAGAGGCGGGCGGCGACATCGTGTTCAACTTCGCCGACCAGCCGATCGAAGCGGTGATCAACAGCGTGATGGGCGACCTGCTGCATGAGAACTACAGCATTGCCCAGGGGGTGAAGGGCAATGTCAGCTTTTCCACCTCCAAACCGGTGAACAAGGAGCAGGCGCTGTCGATTCTGGAAACCCTGCTGTCGTGGACCGACAACGCCATGATCAAGCAGGGCAACCGCTATGTGATTTTGCCGGCCAATCAGGCGGTGGCGGGCAAGCTGGTGCCGCAGATGCGCGTGTCACAACCGTCCAGCGGCCTGTCGGCGCGGCTCTTTCCACTGCGTTACATCTCGGCCACCGAGATGCAGAAACTGCTCAAGCCGTTTGCCCGCGAGAATGCCTTTCTGCTGGTTGACCCGGCGCGCAATGTGCTGAGCCTGGCCGGTACCCCGCAAGAGCTGGCCAACTATCAGGACACCATCGACACCTTTGACGTGGACTGGCTCAAGGGCATGTCGGTGGGTGTGTTCGGCCTGCAACGCGCCTCCGTCGCCGAGCTGATGCCCGAACTGCAAAAAATGTTCGGTCCTGACAGCGGCATGCCGTTGGCGGGCATGGTGCGTTTTTTGCCGATCGAGCGGACCAACTCGGTGGTCGCGATTTCGTCGCAGCCACAGTACCTCAGCGAAGTCGGTGACTGGATTCACACCATCGACGAAGGCGGGGGTAACGAGCCGCAGATGTATGTGTACGACGTGCGCAACATGAAGGCCACCGACCTGGCCAAGTACCTGCGGCAGATCTACGGCAGCGGCGCAATCAAGGACGACGCCCCGGCCAAGGTCGCGCCCGGCTTGCGCACCGCGACCCTGTCATCGCCCGGCACCAACAGCACGTCCGGCAGCACGCCTGGCGTGCTGGGCGGCAACAGCAGCGGCATGGGCAACACCAACCAGCCTACCCGCGAGGATGACGAGCAAGACGCCCAAGCCAGCGAAGACACCGACAGCGCCGACGACGGCAGCACGGCTGACGCGCCGGCCAAAAGCCTCGACGCCGGTACTCGCATCACCGCGCAAAAAAGCAGTAACCAGTTGCTGGTGCGCACGCGCCCGGTGCAGTGGAAGGAGATCGAATCGGCGATCAAACGCCTCGACAATCCGCCGCTGCAGGTGCAGATCGAGACGCGCATCCTTGAGGTCAAACTCACCGGCGAACTGGACCTGGGCGTGCAGTGGTACCTCGGTCGCCTGGCCGGCAATTCCACCAGCACCACGGTGGCGAACGCCGCCGGCAGCCAGGGCGCGTTGGGCGGTGGCGGAGCCGGGCTGGGGGCGGCGGATTCGTTGTTCTATTCCTTCGTCAGTTCCAACCTGCAAGTGGCCCTGCACGCCCTGGAAACCAACGGCCGCACCCAGGTGCTGTCGGCGCCGTCGCTGGTGGTGATGAACAACCAGCCGGCGCAGATTCAGGTGGGCGATAACATTCCCATCAGCCAGACCACGGTGAACACGGGGACTTCTGACACTACCTTGAGCAGTGTGGAGTATGTGCAGACCGGGGTGATTCTGGATGTGGTGCCGCGGATCAATCCGGGAGGTCTGGTGTATATGGATATTCAGCAGCAGGTCAGTGATGCGCAGGATCAGGCGTCGTCGAATAATGACACGCCGAATAATCCGCGTATCTCCACACGGTCGGTGTCGACGCAGGTGGCAGTGCAGAGTGGGCAGACGGTGCTGCTGGGCGGGTTGATCAAGCAGGACAATGCGGACTCCGTCAGTGCCGTGCCGTACCTGGGCAAGATCCCCGGCTTGCGCTGGTTGTTTGGCAACACCAGCAAATCCAAGGACCGCACCGAATTGATTGTGCTGATCACGCCCCGGGTGATCACCAGCAGCAGCCAGGCGCGGCAGGTGACGGATGATTATCGCCAGCAGATGCAACTGCTGAAGCCGGCTAACTGAAGGAACGTGGTTAAAAATGTGGGAGGGGGCAAGCCCCCTCCCACAGTTGATCCTCTTTGTGTCAGGTGTATCCGGGCTGGGATTGGCAGGTTAGTTATTATTTATATGAATAAACATTTTTAAAAATAATGAAATTCAAGAATATTAGCTTATGCCCAAATAGCATTATATTTTTGAAATCCATTCCGTTATGTTTGATTGCAACAGCCTACCCCTGACCCCGGATGGTACCCAGCGTGATTCAGATTCTGCGCACCTGACCGGGTAATCCCCCCGCAGCAGAATCGTTGGAACGGAGTTCGACGTATGTTGCCCCTTCAACCCCCTCGCTCGCCCCACACCTAGTTCAAACCGCATCTACACCTTGAACACCGGCCATGCCGCGCCAGGCGCGTGCCTGCCCGACTCTGCGATTTGAAAAAAGCCGGGAATAGCGATGAAGCATGTTCTACCCCCCACCGCCGCCTTGACCTTGTCCCTGCTGGCCGCCGCGGTCCAGGCCCAGGATGACAGCACCCTGTCCACCGTGGTGGTCACCGGCAACCGAGGCGCCGAGCAGCGCACCGTCACCCGCAGCCCGGTGCCCATCGATGTGGTCAGCGCCAAACAACTGCAAAGCACCGGCAAGCCCGGGTTGATGGAGGCCCTGAGCGCGGTGATCCCGTCGCTGACCCTGCCGGAAAAAACCGGTTGGGACGCCAGCGGCATTGCCCGCGCCCCTAACCTGCGTGGCTTGAGCGCCGCCGAAGTGCTGGTACTGGTCAATGGCAAGCGCCGCCATACCAGCGCCACCCTGAACATCAACGGCATCAACACCGGCGCCGCGCCGGCGGACCTGGACCTGATCCCCATCAGTGCCATCGACCATGTGGAAGTGCTGCGCGATGGCGCCGCCGCCCAGTACGGTTCCGACGCCATCGCCGGGGTGATCAACGTGATCCTCAAGGCCGACACCCGCGGCACCTCGGTGACCAACGCAGGCTTGGGCTATGACGGCAAGAAGCAGACCGTGCAGCAAAGCCTCAACAAAGGCTTCGAAATCGGCGACGGCGGCATCGTGCAACTGGCCCTGGATGCGCGCAGCCAGAATGACGACAACAAGGCCAGCGCCAACGGCTACACCTATGAACAAGCCTACGGCCTGGCCGGCAAGTCTACGTACGGTGGCTACGGCACGCCCAAGACCAATCTGCTGACCCTGGGCTACAACGCCGAACTGCCGATCGACGACAGCCTCAGCCTGTACTCCTTCACCACCTACTCGCGGCGCAAGGCCGAGCAGGGCCAGAACTTCCGCCTGCCGACCATCACCAACACCATCACCACCGGGCCCAATGGCTATCCTTCCGGCTACACGCCCACCTGGTACATCGACGAAGACGATTTCCAGGCGGCCTTTGGCGGCAAGGGCACCGTGGGCGAGTGGGACTGGGACCTGTCCACCACCTACGGGCGCAACGAAGCGGAGCAGGGCACCACCCACAACCAGAACCCGTCCCTGGGCGAGGCCACGCCGAACAGCTTCACCTCCGGCACGTGGATTTCCACCGAGCTGACCACCAACCTGGACGTCAAGCGCGGCTTCGACATCGGCCTGCAAAAGCCGCTGGACCTGTCCTATGGCTTCGAGCACCGGCGCGACACCTATGAGGTGCAGGCCGGAGACTACGCGTCCTATGCCGACGGCGGTTACTGCGTGGCGCCGGGCAATTGCGCCGCGTCCGGGGCCCAGGTCACCAATGGCATTTCCCCCGACGAAGCAAGCAGCGCCTCGCGCAACAGCGTCGCCGGGTATGTCGATGCGGGCTTCAACCCGCTGCCGGACTGGTACGTCGGCAGCGCCGTGCGTTATGAGCATTACAATCAAGGGGTGGGCGCCACCCGCAGCGGCAAGCTGACCACCCGCTATGACTTCACCCCGCAATTGGCGGTACGTGCCACCGTTAGCAACGGCTTTCGTGCGCCGTCCCTGGCCAACAGCCTGTTCAGCGCGCGCTCGACCACCTATGGCGTGGTGGATGGGGTGTACCAGTCGATCAACTACGGCGTGTTGCCGGTCGGTTCGGCGGCGGCCAGGGCGTTGGGCGCCGAGGATCTCAAGCCCGAACGCTCGACCCACTTCAGCCTGGGCTTGACCCTCACCCCCACCGACCGCCTGAGCTTCACCGCCGACGCCTATGTGATCAACCTGCGCGACCGCATCACCCTCACCGGCACCCTGCTCGGGCCCGAAGTCAGCCAGGTGTTGCAGAACAACGGCGTCAACTCCACCTCCGGCGGCCAGTACTTCATCAACGGCGCCGATACCCGCACCAAGGGCCTGGACCTGGTCAGCAGCTACCACCACGACCTGGGCGCGTTCGGTGCCGTGAAGTGGACTGCCGCGTTCAACTGGAACCAGACCAGAATCCGCAATTACAAGGAGTCGACCAACATCCTCGGCACTTCCTATGAGCTGATGGACCGGGAGGCGCGCAACCTGATCACCGGCGTGCAACCCACGACCAAGCTGATCCTCGGCGGCGACTGGAGCTTCGAGCGTTTCAACCTGAACCTGGCCCTGACGCGCTACGGCGCCTACAAGGAAGTCAATGCTTCGGCTGATCGCGAGCTGGACCGGGTCTACAGCGCCAAATGGATCACCGACCTCGACCTCGGCTACGCCCTCACCAAAGACCTCAACGTGGCCATCGGCGCCAAGAACCTCTTCGACCTCTACCCCAAGAAACAAGGCGTGCCGAGCAGCACCATGCTTGCCAGCTACGGCACCTATTCGCCCTACGGTTTTACTGGCGGGTACTACTACACCCGGCTGACTTATGCCTTCTAAGGCCTGCGAGGAATAGACCATGCCCACTGTCGCCAAACCCTTCGACCTGATCGATGAAGTCAATCCTTACCCGCGTCACCAGCGCCGTGTCGCCACGCCGATCAAGGCCTTGCAGGTCGTGCCGGCCCGGCATCCCTGGCGCTGGGCCGGGTCGATCTTTGCCGCGCTGGTGCTGCTCGCCATTGTGCATTCCCTGGCCACCAACCCGCGCTGGGAGTGGGGCGTGTTCGGCCAGTGGTTTTTCTCGCCCTCGGTGCTGCGTGGCTTGGGGCAGACGTTGCTGCTGACGCTGCTGAGCACGCTGTTCAGTATCATCCTCGGTACCGCGCTGGCCCTGGCGCGGTTGTCCGGCTCGCCGCTGCTGGCGGCGCTGGCCTGGGGCTATATCTGGTTTTTCCGCTCGATGCCGGCGCTGCTTGTGCTGATCATCCTCTACAACTTTGCCTACCTCTACGACCACATCGTGGTCGGTGTGCCCTTCACCGAGGTGGTGTTCGCCGAGTGGTCGACGGTGGATGTGCTCAGCCAATTTACCGTGGCTGTATTGGGCTTGAGCCTGATGCAGGCGGCGTACGCGGCGGAGATCATCCGTGGCGGCCTGATCGGTGTGGAAGCCGGCCAGCATGAAGCGGCGGCGGCCTTGGGGTTGCCGGCTTCGCGACGCATCTTTCGCATCATCCTGCCGCAGGCACTGCGCTCGATTCTGCCGTCGGGGTTCAACGAAATCATCGGCCTGGTCAAGGGCACTTCCATCGTCTACGTGCTGGCGCTGCCGGAGCTGTTCTACACCGTGCAGGTCATCTACAACCGCACCCAGGCGGTGATCCCGCTGCTGATCGTGGCG
Source organism: Pseudomonas fluorescens (assembly GCF_002837185.1). GTDB lineage: Bacteria > Pseudomonadota > Gammaproteobacteria > Pseudomonadales > Pseudomonadaceae > Aquipseudomonas > Aquipseudomonas fluorescens_AM. The sequence goes on from NZ_KZ477996.1 coordinate 22,920, forward strand.
ACCGTGTGGTACCTGATCATCACCACCGTACTGACCAGCGCCCAGTATTACGTCGAGCGCCATTTCGCCCGTGGCACTGCGCGCGTGCTGCCGCCGACACCGCTGCAACGGCTGCGCCACTGGCTCAAGGAGAAATCCCATGGCTGAAGCACGCGCAGGGCGTATCCAGATCCAGGGCGTCGGCAAGCGCTTTGGCAACCAGCAGGTGCTTGACAACATCGACCTGACGATCGACCCGGGCAAGGTCACGGTGATCCTCGGGCCGTCCGGCTCAGGCAAGTCCACCTTGCTGCGCACCATCAACCACCTGGAGAAGATCGACAGCGGGCATATCACCATTGACGGTGAGTACGTCGGCTATCGGCGCAAGGGTGACCTGCTCTTCGAGCTTAAAGAGCGCGAAATTCTCAAGCGGCGCATCGACGTGGGTTTCGTGTTCCAGAACTTCAACCTGTTCCCGCACCTCACCGCCTGGGAAAACATTGCCGAAGCGCCACTGGCGCACAAACGCTGGAGCAAGGCCCAGGCGCGTTACAACGCCGCCGAGTTGCTGACCAAGGTCGGTCTGGCGGACAAGCTCGATGCCTACCCGCGTCAGCTTTCCGGCGGCCAGCAACAGCGCGTCGCCATCGCCCGTGCCCTGGCGCTGGACCCCAAGGTATTGCTGTTCGACGAACCCACCTCGGCCCTCGACCCGGAACTGGTGGGCGAAGTGCTCGACGTGATCAAGGGCCTGACCCGATTGGGCGTGACCCTGGTCATCGTCACCCATGAAATCGGCTTTGCCCGCGAAGTGGCCGACCACGTGGTGTTTCTCTGCGACGGCCAATTGATCGAAGAAGGCCCGCCCGAACAGATCTTCCGCCAACCCCGACATCCCCGCACCCAGGCCTTTCTCGGCAAAGTGCTTTAGTTCAAGGAGTGACTGCCCATGTTTAACCACCCCCTGCGTGTGGCCGTGCTGGCGCTCGCCGTCGCCACCGCGCAACAGGCGTTCGCCGTGCAGCAGGTCGACCTCAGCCCCGACCGCCCGCGCATTCATGCGCCCCGTAACGAAGCGGCCATTGCGCAGATCCCGCCGGGCTTCAAGTTCGCCCAACCGGGCAAGTTCACGGTAGCCGTGTCCGGCGTGGCCGGGCCGCCTCTGGCGCTGCTGGCCAGCGATGACAAGACCACCATCGGCAGTGAAGCCGACACCGCGCAGTTGGTCGCCGACAGTCTCGGCCTGCAACTCAATGTGGTGCAGACCAGTTGGGAGGACTGGCCCCTGGGCGTCAGTTCGGGCAAGTACGACGCGGTGGTCAGCAACGTCACCGTGACCGAAGCGCGCAAGAAGCGTTTTGACTTCGCCACTTATCGCCAGGACGTGCTCGGGTTTTACGTCAAGAGCACCAGCCCCATCAGCGAGATCAAACAGGCCGCCGACATTGCCGGGCTCAAGATCATCGTCGGCTCCGGGACCAATCAGGAAAAAGTCCTGCTGGCGTGGAACGAGGCCAATGAAAAAGCGGGCCTCACGCCTGCGCTGTTGCAGTACTTCGACGACCAGGCCGCCGCGCAACTGGCGGTGCAGTCGGGGCGCAGCGATGCGTTGTTCGGGCCCAACTCGGTGTACGCCTATTCGGCGGCGATCACCGGCGGCATCAAGCGCGTCGGCACCGTCAACGGCGGCTGGCCGTTGCAGGCCGATATCGCCGTGACCACGCGCAAGGACAACGGCCTGGTCAAGCCGATCCATACCGCCCTGGAAGGTGCGATTGCCGGCGGCCAATACGCCCAGGTCTTGCAGCGTTGGGGGCTGGATGTGGAGCGCGTCGATAAATCGCTGATCAACCCACCGGGCCTGCCGGATTAGGAGTATCGAACATGGGACTGACACGACGTGAAGCGCTGTCCAGTATTGCCGCCGTCGGCGGTGAGCAGGCGGCCAAAGACGCATTGGCCGCATTGGGCCTGGGGCCGTCTTCACACCGGCGGCCGCAACCGCTGCAACTCAAGGACGGTCTGGGCCAGGGCACCCGCGTGCTGGTGCTGGGCGCCGGGATCGCCGGGCTGGTCAGCGCGCTGGAACTGAGCCGTGCCGGGTTCACCGTGCAGGTGCTGGAGGCCCGCGACCGCGTGGGTGGGCGCACCTGGACCCTGCGCAACGGCGACCGCGTGGACTACACCGATGGCCGCGCGCAAACGGTAGCGTTCGATCCGGGCCAGTATTTCAACGCCGGCCCCGCGCGCATTCCCAGCCAGCACCGCACCATCCTCGACTACTGCAGCGAACTGGGCGTGCCGCTGCAAGTGCTGGTCAACAGCAGCCATGGCGCTCAAGTGCGGCCGGACCTGCAACAACCGGCGTTCACCGTCGGCCAGGCGGTCAATGATGCACGCGGCCATCTGTCCGGCTTGCTGGCCAAGGCGGTGCAGCGTGATGCGCTCGACGACGTATTGAGCGGCGAGGAACGCACTCGCTTGCTGGCATTCCTTCAAGTGTATGGCGACCTTTCCCAGGCGCTGGCCTACGAAGGCAGCTTGCGTTCCGGCCACCGTGAATCGCCCGTGCATCCCGGCGCACTGCCCGCCAGCGCGCAGCCGATCGGCCTTGAGCGCCTGCTGCATCCCGAGCTGTGGGGCGCGCTGCTGCACACCGAATTCCCGGAGTTCTCGGCGACCATGTTTCAGCCGGTGGGCGGCATGGACCGCATCACCGAGGCGTTCTATCAGCGTGTGCGCGAGCAGGTGCAACTGGGCGCTCAGGTGCGACAGATTCGCCAACTGGAAGACGGCGTCGCGGTGACTTATCACGACCAGCACAGCGGCCGTGAACAGGTGGTGCGTGCCGATTACCTGGTATCCACCTTGCCCCTGCCATTGCTGGCCAGGCTCGACACCGACTTCAGCGACCCGGTCAAAGCCGCCTTGCTCAGCACCCGCAGCGACCAGGCGACGAAAGTGGCGTGGCAATCGCCGCGCTTCTGGGAAACCGATTACCGCATTTACGGCGGGCTGTCCTGGGTTGAACATCCGGCGCGCCTGCTGTGGTACCCAAGCAACGACCTCAACACCCGCGACGGGGTACTGGTGGCCGGTTATGTCACCGGGGAGGGCGCCGGCGCGTTCGGCGCGCAGTCGTTCGCCGCGCAGTACGCCACCTCCCGACACGCCGTGGAACTGCTGCACCCCGGTTATTCCACGCAGCTGCGCCACCCGTTGGCGGTGGCCTGGGAGCAGATCCCCTACAGCGAAGGCCCTTGGCTGCAACGCGAGCACTTTCCCGCCGAGGCCAGCGCGTTGCTGGAACAGGCCCACGGCCGCGTGTACTTCGCCGGCGACGGTCTGGTGCAGAGCGGCGTGGGTATCTGGCAGGAATCGGCGGCCAACTCGGCGCGGCATGTGGTTGCGCAGTTGGCCGAACGGGTGAGCCGGCAACGTCACCGTGCGGCACTGGCGGCGTCATAACGCTGCGGCGGCATTTAAAACCTGGGTAGACATCCAATAAGGAGCAACACCATGAGCGACAGTATCCAACGCACCAGCGTCGGCGATTTCCCCATCTCGCAAACCGTGACCGTGCCGGCCTCGGCCAGCCTGGTATTCGTCAGCGGCACCTTGCCGGACCTGGTCGACCCGAACGTTCCCGGGGTGTACGGCAACACCGAAGTGCAAACGGTGTCGGTGTTCAACAAGCTGCGCAACATCCTTGGGCAGCAGGATCTGGACCTGGGCGATATCGTGCAGTTGCGGGTGTTCCTGGTGGGCGCCGCACAAACCGACGGCAAGTTGGATTTCGCCGGATTGCAGCGCGGGTATACGCAGTTCTTCGGCACCCTTGAACAACCGAACAAACCGGCGCGCACGGCGTTGCAGGTGGTGGCATTGCCATTGCCCGGGGCCTTGGTGGAAGTAGAGGCGGTGGCGGCCAGGGCGGTGTGAGCGCAGGGCAGACTGTCACCCTTTCTCTGAGAAATCCCCTACAGGTATCTGGGAGTTTTCATTCTTCTCGCCCGTGTTTTTCCTCCTAGGATGGCGCCATCGCTTGACCACAAGCGAGACGGCAAGGGGCCTGTCTAACAGGCCCCACAGCCATACGAATAGGCTTAGGAGTCAAAACATGAGGATCACCCGTGTGAGCAAACGCCTGCGCCGCTCGGCCTGGGCGGTGATCGTAGCGGCAACATTGGCAGGCTGCGCCACGCCGCTGGCACCGACGGAAAAAATCTCCCTGGCCCGCGATTCGGTGGGCCGCGCCCTGGCGGCGCAAGCCACGCAATTCGCACCGCTGGAGATGAAGACCGCCCAAGACAAACTGGCGCGTATGGAGCAAGCCATCGGCGAAAAACACTACGTGGAAGTGGACGCGCTGGCCGAGCAGATCGAAGTGGACGCCAACCTCGCCGAGACGAAGGCCAACACGGTGCGTAAACAGCAGGTCTTGCAGCAGGCACGCGAGGGCATCCAGGTGCTCAAGCAGGAAATGCTCAACGCTCCCGCGACTACCCACTGAGGATTCTCCCCATGCGTGCCACTTACTTCATTCCCGTTCTGTCCGCCTTGGCGCTGGCCGTGGCCGGTTGCGCCACGCCACCGGAAAACGCGCAACTGCTGCAAGCGCGCAGTCAATTTTCCAGCTTGCAGCAAAAGCCTGAGTCCACCACCTTGGCGGCAGTCGAGACGCGTATCGCCTCCAATGCGCTTGACCGCGCCAACCAGGTTTCGCTGCATGACCGAACCGATCCGAAGATCGACCAGTTGGCGTACCTGGCGTCGCAGCGAATCGCGGTAGCGGAACAGACCATTGCCGGCCGCAAAATCGATGCGCGGCTCGACAACATCGCAGTCGACCGCACCCAGGTCCAGCTTGACGTCAGGACCGCACAGCTCAAGGCCTTGCAGGCCATGAAGGCGCAGCCGTCGGAGCGCGGCCAGGTGATTACCTTTGGCGATGTGCTGTTCGATACCGCCAAGGCCGAGCTGAAGCCGGGCAGCCAGCGCGACCTCCAGGGGCTGGCGAATTTTCTGTTGCAGAACCCTGAACGCCAGGTTCGCGTAGAAGGCTTTACCGACAGCACCGGCGGCGACGCTTTCAACCAGAGCTTGTCCGAACGTCGCGCCCAGGCCGTGGCGCGTGGCCTGGAGCGGTTCGGCGTGCGCAGCGAACGCATCACCGTGGTGGGCTACGGCAAGCAGTACCCGGTGGCCGATAACCTGAGCGCGCCGTCACGCCAGTTGAACCGCCGTGTGGAAGTGATCGTGTCCAACGACGGCGCAGCCGTCAGCGCACGCCGCTGAGCCAGGCGGGAGTAGTGCACGCTGCTACTCCTGCAACTGCAACGCCTGCTGTTTGAGCCTGCGCTTTTGCTCGAACGCCAACTTCTCATTATCCCCATAGGGCGCGCTGTACCAGTTGCCGTAACTCGGATTGGGCAGCAGGAACCAGCGCTGCCCCAGCCAGTTCACATAGGGTTCGACCGCCTTGCGCTGGGCCGCCAGCGTGTTGTGTTCGGCCTGCACGAAGTCGCCCAGGGAATCACCGGCCATCAACAGCACCCGCGCATGGCTGGCCACCCACTGGCGACGACAGTTCTTGCCATAGCCGGCGCTTTCGCAGTGGCCGGTAGGCGTGCTGGCTGCCAGGATGTGTTCATCGCTCTCAATCGGGAACCCGCGCAGGCGCAGGTTGCGCGCCGTGGCCGCAACCTGGCTGTGTTCGCGGTTGGTGAGGTAATAGACCTTGATGCCTTTTTGCCGGGCTGCCTGCAGGAACGCCACCGAACCGGGCAGCGCCTGGGCCTTGGCCTGGTCGACCCAGGTGTTCCAGCGGTCATAGGAATAGACCTGGTTGTTTAGAATGTCGCGGGCATTGAGCGGCACATTGTCCAGCAGGGTTTCGTCGATATCGACCACTACCGCCGGCGGCAGGCCTGTGAGATCTCGCGCGGGAAAGGGCAGCGCGTCCCAGCCGGGATCGGCCAGGGCGACATCCAGTTGGCGGGTGGCGTTGGCGAAGAGCTGACGGTAGATCAACTCGTGCTCGATGGAGGTCTGGGTCCAGAGTACGGCGTCCAGTTGGTCGTTGGCCGGTGGGGTGTGCTGGCAGCCGGTCAGGGTGATGGATAAAAGGCAAGCGCCGGCGACAATCAGGTTACGCATAGTGTGGTCTCGCAGATGAAAGCAGTTTTGGCTCAGGCGGCATTCGGAACTCATGCTATCAGGCGAATAGAACCGGTATGCCTTTAGATGTGAAGGAATATAGAGAAGCCATCATCGAGCTCATCATGGAAGGCTCCTCTGACGAGGAAGCCTAGTCGATGGCGCTTCGCCAACCGAGCTGAGCAGGCCTGACGCGTGTCTTGGGCGGTTTCATTGCCAAGGCGTCATAGGGGGGAATTGCTGGCCACGCGGTCGGGTGGCGTGCGGCTAGACGGGTTCATCAGTCTTGCGATCAATCCAGTGAGTCTTGATGCCCTTGGCCCAGGCCACCGTGTAGAAACAGCTGAGCAGCACAATGCCCCATTGCTCGGCATTGATCGACGACCAGAACCAGAACGGTTGGCCGGCCATGCCGAACAGGCAGGCATAACGGCGCACTTTGAGGCGTTTGCTTTGGCTGAACCAGATAGCGACGACGCCGAGGGCGGCGATCATGAGTTGTGCGATCAACGCGATCTCCCTTACCAAAGGTGAGAGGGCGCAAGCCTCTCCCACCTGTTGATCTGTTGCGTGCAGGCGCTATTTGTCCTTGCGCGCATCCATGGTTTTTTGATGCTCGGCAAGGAACGGCTGTTCTGCCGGATCGAAGCGATCGATCCCCGCAGTAAAGCGATGCCAGTAAGGATACAGCGGCTGACGGCGCGTCACGGCCTCGATGCGTGAGGATTGCTCCTCGGTCAGTTTCAGCTCGGTCGCCGCAAGGTTGTCGCGCAGATGCGCTTCGGTGCGGGCGCCGACAATCAGCGAGGTGATCCCCGGGCGATCCTTGAGCCACGCCAGGCAGGTGCGCGCCACCGACACACCGTGCTCGTCGCCCACGGCGGCCAGGGTTTCGATGATATCCAGCGCCCGCTCCTGGTCATGCACGTAGGGTTCCGGCCAGCCGCTGCCCTGGCGGGTATTGGCCGGTGGCTTATGCCCGCGCCGGGTCGAGCCGGTCAGCAGGCCTTCACCCATCGGTCCCCACACCAGCGTGCCGATATTCTGGTCCAGCGCCATAGGCAGCAGCTCGTACTCGGCCTCGCGGGATTCTGGGGTGTAGTAGATCTGCTGCGTGATCGGCTTGAGCATGCCGTGCAACTCGGCCTTGCCCAGGGCTTTCATCATTTGCCAGGCGGTGAAATTGCTGGTGCCGAAGTAGCGGATCTTGCCCGAGCCCACCAACAGGCGCAGCGCTTCAAGGGTTTCTTCGATGGGCGTCAGACCGTCCCAGTTGTGCAGTTGGTACAAGTCGATATGGTCGGTGCCCAGGCGCTTCAAACTGGCTTCACAGGCGCGAATCAAGTGGTAGCGCGACGAGCCGGAATTGTTCGGGTTCTCGTCCACCGGGCTGCGGCCTTTGGTCGCCAGCAGAATATCGTTGCGCTTGTCGCCCAAGGCTTTGCCGACCACTTCCTCGGCCAGGCCATGGGAGTACAGGTCGGCGGTGTCGATCATATTCACCCCGGCGTCGAACGCGATATCGAACATGCGCCTGGCCTGGGGCACGTCCACCGCGCCGCATTTCTCGAACTCGGCACGACCGCCAAACGGCACGGTGCCCAGGATGATTTCCGAGACCAGCAGACCGGAATGGCCCAGTTGTCGGTATTGCATGTTGCCTCCTACATTGCGTTGCACGTGAAGGTGTGAACGATGGGAGGGGCGATAGTTTGAATTTTTTTATCGAAATCCTGTGTTTGGCTTAGCGCCCGATTGTTTCATCAGGTGAAATGCTGGATTGTCATTCCTGGCCATTCCGCTAAGTCCGACAGGGGTGGAACATGCCTGGCGTTGATACCTATTCCTTGGAGCCTTTCATGACCCAGCCTGCGATCAAACTGTATGGTTTTCCCCTGTCCGGCCACTCCCACCGGGTCGAGCTGATGCTATCCCTGCTGGGCCTGCCCATGGAATTTATCCTGGTGGATCTCAAGCAAGGCGCCCATAAATCACCCGAATTCCTCGCCACCCTCAACCGCTTCGGCCAGGTGCCGGTGATCGACGACGGCGGCACGGTGCTGGCCGACTCCAACGCGATCCTGGTGTACCTCGCCAACACATATGGCAATGGCCAGTGGCTGCCCGCTGACCCGGTGGGGCAGGCACGTGTGCAGCGTTGGCTCTCGGCGGCGGCCGGTCAATTGCATGCCGGGCCTGCCACGGCGCGCCTGGCCACGGTGTTTGGTGCCGAGGTGGACACAGCCGTTGCCATCAACCGCGCCCACGCCCTGCTGAACGTGATGGAGCAGCAACTGGACGAGAGCCGCTTTCTGGCCGGCGACCTGCCGAGCATTGCCGATATTGCCTTCTACACCTACGTGGCCCATGCGCCGGAAGGCAACGTGTCGCTGGCCGACTATCCTCAGGTGCGCGCCTGGCTCGCCAGCATTGAAGCATTGCCGGGCTTCGTCGGCATGCCGCGCACTGTGGCGGGGCTGCAATCAGAGTAATCTTCAAGGGGTGTCGATGGACCGTTTTCATGAAATGCAGGTGTTCCTTGCGGTGGCCGAAGAGGCCGGCTTTGCCGCCGCCGCGCGGCGTCTGAACACCTCGCCGCCCAGCGTGACCCGGGCGATTGCCGCCATGGAACAACGCATCGGCACCCAACTGCTGGCGCGCACCACCCGCAGCCTGCACCTGACCGAAGCCGGGCAGCGTTACCTGGAAGACTGTCGGCGAATCCTCGCCGAGCTGGACGAAGCCGAGGAAGCGGCGGCGGGCAGTTATTCGATCCCCTGCGGGCAACTGAACGTGACTGCTCCGGTGCTGTTCGGCGAGTTGTTTGTGGCGCCGGCGCTGGGGGAGTACCTCGACCGTTTTCCCCAGGTGAACATCAATGCTCTGCTGGTCGACCGCGTCGTCAATATGAGCGACGAAGGTGTCGATGTGGCCGTGCGCATCGGTCATCTGCCCGAGCCGGGGCAGCAGGCGATCGAGGTCGGTGAGGTGCGCCGGGTCGTGTGCGCATCGCCCGCGTACCTGGCTCGGCATGGGCGACCCCAGCGGCCTGAACACTTGCGTGAAGCGAAGATCGTCGCCTCATCCGCCAGCCAACGGGTGAGTGAATGGGCCTTCGTCGACGGCGGCCTGCCGCTGACGGTGCCGATCGAACCGCGCCTGGCGGTCACGGCAAACAACGCCGCGATCAACCTGGCGCGGCTGGGGTGGGGCATGACCCGGGTGCTGTCCTATCAGGTCGCGGCGGCCGTGGCGGCCGGTGAGCTGGAGATTGTCCTGCAGGACTTCGAGCCGGCGGCGCTGCCGATCCGCGTGGTGTTCCAGAACACCGGGCGAGTGCCGGCCAAGGTCAGCACATTCGTCGATTTTCTGGCCGAGCGCCTGGGGCATGACGTGGCCCTCAAACCGATGAAAAAGCAGCGCGGTTGATGGAGCGCTATCGCGATATGCAGTTGTTCGTGGCGCTGGCCGGGCAACCGAGCCTGGCGGCGGCGGCGCGCGTTGCGCACGTCTCGGGCCCGACCCTGGTGCGCGCGATTGCGCGTCTGGAAGCGCGTTTGCGGGTGAGGTTGTTGCAGCGCAGCACCCGTGGGGTCAGCCTCACCGACGCCGGCACTGCCTATATGGCCGACTGCGTGCGGTTGCTGGCGGCGGTGGAGGCGGCCGAAGCGTCGGCCAAGGGCTTGCATAGCCAGGCCCAGGGCAATCTGCGCGTATTCATGCCGTTGCTGTTCAGCCGCTATGTGATGGCGCCGGTACTGGCCGCGTACATGGAGCGTTACCCGCTGGTGCGCCTGTTCGCCCACTATCACGACTACTACCCGAACCTGCATGAGGAAGGGCTGGACGTGGCGGTGCTGGTGGGCGCGTTGCCCAGCTCGTCCTTGATCGCGCGACCGGTGGGGCATGTGCGGCACATCCTCTGCGCCAGTCCCGGCTACCTTGCCGCCCACGGCGAGCCGCTGCATCCCGACGCCCTCAGGCAGCACCATCTGATCGCCGATGCCGACCCGGTGCAGTGGGACTTCGCGCACTGTCAGCTCAAGGCCCGCGCACGTCTGCGCTGCGCCACGGTGCAAGGCGCGATCAATGCAGCCGTGCAGGGCGCGGGGCTGGTGCGTTGCTTGAACTATCCGGTGCACGAGCACCTGGCAAGTGGCCGGCTGCATCGCGTATTGCCAGGCTTTGAGCTGCCTGCGGTGCCGGTGCAGGTGGTCTACCGCGAAGGTCGCCATGCGCCGATGCGTGTGCGCAGTTTTGTCGATGACTGTGTAGCGGCATTGCGCGGGCACCCGGCATTTCAGCTGGCGTAATAGTGGATTGCCCGGGGTGGTCATTCTCTCGGCGTCGGGTCAGGCGCAGCATCCAGCTATCCAACGAGAGGTGACCGTCATGAACTCAATCGAGCAATCCCCCTGGCATGCCGGCGAACGGCAACTGCAGGCAACTGCCGGCGCGGCCGAGCGCATGGCCGTGATCGGCCCCAAGGTCATACGCGATCATCTGCCCGAGCAACATCGCGATTTCTATCCCTTGCTGCCTTATCTGGTGGTGGGCGCGGTGGATGAACAGGGCACGCCGTGGGCGACGATGCTCGAAGGCGCGCCCGGTTTCGCGCACTCACCTGATCCGTACCGGTTGCAGATCGACAGCCTGCCCTCCAACAGCGATCCGGCGCGCGCTGGAATCACGGCCGGCGCAGCCGTCGGCGTGCTTGGCATCGACCTGAACACCCGCCGGCGCAATCGCATGAACGGTCGCATTGGCGCAGTGGATCACGAAGGCTTTGCAGTCGACGTGGTGCACAGCTTCGGCAACTGCCCCAAATACATCCAACTGCGCCCGGTCGACACGATTGCGCGCAAACCCGCTAACGTGGCCGAGCGCAGCGACAGCCTGGATGGCGCCGATCAGCACATGATCCGCAACGCCGACACCTTCTTCGTCGCCAGCTATGTCGACCTGCACGGCGAGCGTTCGGTGGACGTTTCTCATCGGGGCGGGAACACCGGGTTCGTGCAGGTGCAGGGCAACGTGCTGACCATCCCCGATTTTGCCGGCAACCTGTTCTTCAACACCCTCGGCAACCTGCAAGCCAACCCGGTGGCAGGGTTGTTGTTCATCGATTTCGAGTCGGGGGACATGCTGCAAGTGGCGGGGCGTACATCGTTGATGCTCAGCGGGCCGCAGGTGGCCGAGTTCGAGGGGGCGCAACGGTTGTGGACGGTGACCGTGGAACAGGTGATCCGACGTCCCGCGGCCTTGGCATTGCGTTGGCAGTTCGTAGAGTTTTCACCCCATAGCCTGGCGATGGGACGCTGTTAGCCAGGTGCGGTCTTGCCGGCGCGGCAGATCAGATGTGGGCGCTGTCACAGCCTCGCTGAAGCTCGGCAGCTCCCACAGGGGTTGCACTGTGCTGGGGGGTGGCGTTCCGGATCAGGCCACCGGACATTCCCGGTTCAGCGCATCATCCACCAGTAACTTCGCTATTTCGATCATCTGCACCACGGCTAAAACATGCTTGCGACTGGCGCCATCCACGTGTTCGGCGCAGTCATAGGCGCAGACGGTCGCTGACTCCAGCATTTCGCTGGCATTGCTCAAGGCGGCTTCGGTGCTGAGGCCTGGGCGGACGGAGAAGATGACATCGGGGGGTAATTGCGGGTTGTCATCCGAGGGGGATGGCGGGGGATTGGGCGTGACTTTTTTCATGGCGAAGCTCCTATGAATGAGCACCTCCATTTCGCTACCACACGAAGTAGGGAGGCGACTGTACACGGGGTGGTAGACCGGTCATAGAAACCCGGCAGGCCGAAGCCTCCCATGCACAGCCGCCACAAAGCAGCCCGCACAAAAAAACGCCCGCGAGCGTTTTGGGGTCTATGAAAGAACTGGGCTACCACACCCGTTCGCTGATTTTGCAGCGACTCGCGAAGGTTAGCGGCGGGGTTCATCGGACGCAACCCGAAAGTTGCGTAAGAGCGGTCCGACAAGCGTGATGTGTCCGCAGCCCGCTGAATGCTGCCGGGCGGCGCAATACTGCGCTCGGATGAAAACGCCGAGCCTGCGGAGTTTTCCGATAGAAATCGGCTGAAGTAGAAGGATGTTGTTACCGCACGCCCACGTTGGCATCAGGAACCTTTCCTACCGGCTGGCCACGCATGAGTGCTTGTTGAACTCAATGCCCGACGGTGACGGTGGGCAAGTCATGCATCCTTGATCGCACTGCGATTTCTATCCTTTCGTTAAATGAGGCTATACACAATGGTCACGCTCAACACAGCTGACGGCGCAACTTCTCGACTGGCGGGCAAAACCCTTGATCAATTCGAACGTTTTGGCCAGGTGCCGGCACACCATGTCATTGGCCAGGTTTTCAAGTCCAACCGGAGTGATCTGGAAACAGCCGAGCTGTTGAAGTTGCTGGGCACGTTAGTGACGACGCTTAAAACCTGGATGAACAACGACAACGCACCGCACACGCCCCCGGCTCCCGTGGCCGTAATCCCCAAACTGCTGGTCTGAAGCTGCCCTAGCGTGCAGTTGCAAGGCTTGGCGGCTGATCCCACGCGCCGCCGAGCGCGGTATACAGGTTCACTTGCGCCACCAGTTGCGCCAGGCGATCGACAATCAGCGCCTGCTGTGAATTGAACAACGCGCGCTGCGCATCGAGAAAGGTCAGGTTGCTGTCGACGCCGCTGCGGTAGCGGTGCTGGGCCAGGTCATAGTAGCGCTGGTTGGCGGCGACGAAATCCCGTTGCGCGTCCAGTTGGTCGTTGAAGGTCTGGCGCGCGGCGAGGCCGTCGGCGACTTCCTGGAAAGCGGTCTGGATGGACTTTTCGTACTGCGCCACCGTGATGTCCTTCTGCAGCCTGGCGTAATCAAGGCTGGCGCGCAGGCTGCCGGCGTTGAAGATCGGCAGATTGATTTGCGGCTGGAACGTCCAGGTGCCCGCGCCGCCCTTGAACAAACCCGAGAGTTGCGTGCTGGTGCTGCCGGCGTTGGCCGTCAGGGTGATCGACGGAAAGAACGCCGCCCTGGCCGCGCCGATATTGGCGTTGGCCGCCTGCAGCTGGTATTCGGCCTGGAGGATGTCCGGTCGCCGTTGCAGCAGGTCTGAAGGCAACCCCGCAGGCACGCGGGCGACCAGGTCGTCGGCCAGTGGGCGCGCGGGCAGGTGGGCATCCACCGGGCCGCCTACCAGCAGCGTGAGGTTGTTGAGGTCCTGGGCCACCTGGCGTTCGTAGCGGGCCACGCTGGCGCGGGTACTTTCCACCGCCGTGCGTGCCTGTACCACGTCCAGCGCCGAGGCCTTGCCGGCGGTTTTGCTGCGGCTGGTCAGTTGCCAGCTGCGATCGTTGGCCGCCAGGGTCTGCTCGGCCAGGGCCAGCAACTCCTGGTCGGCACGCCAGGTCAGGTAGGCGTTGGCGACGTTGGCCACCAGGCTCAATTGTGCGCTGCGCCGGGCTTGTTCGGTACCCAGATAAGTCAGCATCGCTTGTTCGCTGAGGCTGCGTACGCGGCCGAACAGGTCGAGTTCATAGGCACTCAAGCCCAGGGTGGCGGAGTAGTTGGAGGTGATCGCCGACTTACCGGTGCCGGTCACACCCTCCGGCAATTTCTGACGCTTGCCGGCCCCCGTGGCGGACACCGCCGGGAACAGGTCGGCGCGCTGGATGCGGTACTGCGCCTGGAATGCCTGCACATTCAGTGCGGCGACCCGCAGGTCGCGGTTGTTGACCAATGCCGCGTCGATCAACGGCGCCAGTGCCGGGTCGTGGAACAGTTGGCGCCAGTCCATGGCGTCGGGCAGCGTGCCTGCCTGCGCCTGGCGGTACACACCGTCGTGGGGATAGTGGGCCGGCACGGGCGCGTCGGGCCGCTGATACTCGGGGATCAGCGAACACCCGCCGAGCATCCAGGCTACGCCAACGGCGGCAAGGGTCCGTGTGTGCATCAGGCGCCCACCATCCATTTGGCCAGGCCGTGTCGGCCACTCACACCGAGCTTGGCGGCGGCGCGCTTGAGGTAGGTTTCAATCGAGCTGTTTTTCACACTGAGTTTTTCCGCGATCTGCGGCACGGTGCCGCCGGTCAACAGGCCCAGGCACACTTCCTGCTCGCGGGCCGAGAGGGTGATGTCGCTCAGCGCCAAGCGCTTGTAGAACTCACGCTGCAATTGCGACTGCTCCAGCCCGTTGTGCCCAGGCTCCGCCTCGGCGTGCGGCGCCTGGCGCAGGATCAGCACGTGACGCTCCATCAACGGCAGCAAGGTCTCGGACAGGCATTTGAGAAACGACAGTTCCGCCAGGGAAAACCCGCGCTCGGCAGGTGGGCGATAGAACGAAATCACACAGCGTCGATGACCCTGGCGCGAAACCAGGTTGCACTGGTGCGAGCTGCCACGCGGGTGTGCGCTGTCGGCCTTGGCTTTCATCTGGATCAGCAGCGGGTCCTGCATGCGCAGCATCTGTCGCAGCAGGGGGTGGTCGTCAAGCGAGTGCAGTGTCTGGGGCGCGGGCAGGTCTTCGTTCAGGCCCGCACTGCCCAGCAGTTGGATATCCAGCACGCTGTCACGCAGTTCATCGAGGCACCACTCGCTGAGGTCCACCAGATGAACCGGTATCCATTTATCCACCAGATGCAGCATGTTCGCGGCGAAATGTTCCTGGCCGCTGCTGGAAATAAGCGCGCCCATTTCGGCATAGAAATGTGGGCTCTGGGTATCGGTAATACTAGGGGGCAGACTCATAGCCATCTCATCCTTGATGTCGAAAACCGTCAACGGATGCCCTGGGTCTGTTCGGGGCATTCCGTACTGCGTGAACGTAACTCGGCGTTCGAGATTTCATTTAGCCATAGCGATTTGTCCTACGTATGTAGCGGAATCGAGGGACACAAGCTGCCATAAAATCCGCGTCATTAATTCGACGTTTCTTACAGTTAACTCAGCATACGAGGACGAAAGGTGAATCTTTAAATGTGATTAACCTATTGATAGTTAAAGAAAACTCAAAAATTGAAAAACATTTTTCAAATTAAACGTCGGACACATATAGCCAATCTCCTACAAGCCTTTCATCGTTTCAGCAGTGAACCCTCAGCCAAGCCCGCTCTATCCGTTTGGATGTCCGGGTTTCGGGTGTCAGACGCCCTCGCTTCACCATGCTCAAATCCGATCAATTCGTGGTAATGGGCGACCCTGCGCGGCCAGTGCCTGACCCCCATGAGAAGGATCTTATGACGCAACTTTCCAGCCCGCCGGCCAGCTTTCCCCTTACCGCCGCGCAACAGGACATCTGGCTCGACCAACTGCGCGTGGGTCACTCGCCGTTGTACAACATCGGCGGTTACGTTGATCTGCCCGGCGCCATCGCACCCGAATGGATCCAGCGTGCGATCGAGCTGCTGGTGGCCCGGCACGACGCATTGCGCACCCAACTGCACAGCGGCGCCGATGGCTTGCCCCGGCAGACCTTCGCCGCCGAAT
The DNA here is from genome assembly GCF_002837185.1 of Pseudomonas fluorescens. GTDB lineage: Bacteria > Pseudomonadota > Gammaproteobacteria > Pseudomonadales > Pseudomonadaceae > Aquipseudomonas > Aquipseudomonas fluorescens_AM. Next base: position 38,550 of record NZ_KZ477996.1, read on the forward strand.
GGACGGTGGACGTGGCGCAGTACGACTTCTGCGGCGTGCCCGACCCCAAGGCCGCCGCCCAGTCCTTGATGCAGGCGCAAATGGCCCGGCCCTACGCCATGAGCGGCGAGCCGTTGTATCGTTTTTTCCTGGTCAAACTCGACGACGACCATTACCGCCTTGGCACCCAGGCCCATCACCTGATCCTCGACGGCTGGGGGTTCGGCCAGATGCTGCAATCACTTGCCCACCTGTACACCGCCGTGCAGCACGGCCGACAAGCAGACGGGTTGGCACCGTCCTATATCGACTTCATCGACAGCGACCAGCGCTACCGGCAATCGGCCCGCTACGCCCGTGATCGTGAGTATTGGCTGGACAAATACCAGGTGCTGCCCGAGCCACTGCTCACACCACGGCACACCGCCAAGGCCGCGAGCAATACGTGCGTGCAACCCTTTCCGGTGGCGCTGCTCAACCGTATGGAACACGTGGCCAACCGTTACCAGGCTTCGGCGTTCCATGTGTTGCTGGCGGCGCTGTATGTGTATTTCACCCGTACCGGCCAGCGCAATGAATGGGTGGTGGGCCTGCCGATTCTGAACCGCTCCAACGCGCGCTTTCGCGCCACGGTCGGCTTGTTCGCCCAGGTCAGCGCAGTGCGGTTGCAGTTCAGCGAAGCCTTGAGTTTCGGTGAACTGGTGCGCGGGGTGCGCGATCAGCTCAAGCAGGACATGCGCCACCAGCGCTTCCCCCTCAGTGAGATGAACCGCGAGCTGGGCCTGCGGCGTACGGATCGCGAACAGGTGTTCGACCTGTCGGTGTCGTTCGAGCAGGACGACCACGACCTGCGCTACGGCCAGGTGCAGGCCCGTGCGGTCAAGGTATCCAACCACCATGAGCCGCTGCCGCTGGCGATCCACTTGCGCAGCAACCGTTACCAGGACACGGCGTGCCTGCATTGCGTCTATAACGAGGCGTACTTTGAGCAGGGCGACGTAGAGGCGTTGGCACAGCGCCTCACCGGGTTGCTGGAGCAGGGCCTGGCAGACACGACGCTGACGGTGGGCGAGTTTGCGTTGCTGACGCCACAGGACCAGGCCCGGCTGCAGCAATGGAATGCCACGGCGCAACCCAACACCACACCGCAGACCCTGCATGGGCGTATCGAGGCTCAAGTGGCGCGCACGCCGCACGCCGTCGCGGCGGTGTATCAGGGACGGCAACTGACTTACGCGCAACTCAACCGTCAGGCCAATGCGCTGGCCCATCAACTGTTGGCCCACGGCCTGCAGCCGGATGAGCGCGTCGCGGTGCTGGCGCGACGCGGCCTGGAGACCTTGGCCGGGTTGTTGGCGGTGCTCAAGGCCGGCGCCTGCTATGTGCCGATAGACCCGGCCCATCCCACTGAGCGCTTGAATTATCTGCTGCACGACAGCGCGCCCGTGGCGGTGCTGACCCAGCGCGACCTGCTGCATCGCCTGCCGGCCCTGGATGTGCCGGTGCTTGCGCTGGACGCGTCCAGTGACCACGGCGCCGAGAGCAATCCTCAGGTCGCGGTGATGCCGTCCCACCTTGCCTATGTGATTTACACCTCAGGTTCCACGGGCTTGCCCAAGGGCGTGATGGTCGAGCACCACAGCGTGTCCAACCTGGTGGACTGGCATTGCCAGGCCTTCGACCTGCACGCGGGCAGCCATACCGCCAGTGTCGCCGGGTTTGGTTTCGATGCGATGGCCTGGGAAGTCTGGCCGGCGCTGTGCGTCGGCGCGACCCTGCATCTACCGCCCGCCCACGACGGTGCGGAAGATATCGATGCGCTGCTCCAGTGGTGGCGCGCCCAGCCATTGGACGTGTGTTTCCTGCCCACGCCGGTGGCCGAATACGCTTTCAGCCAGCACCTGGCGCACCCCACTTTGCGCACCTTGCTGATCGGCGGCGACCGCCTGCGCGGGTTCAACCAGGCGCAAACCTTCGAGGTCATCAACAACTACGGCCCGACCGAAGCCACCGTGGTCGCCACCTCCGGGCGCGTTGACGCCGGCCAGCCGTTGCACATTGGCGCGCCCATCGCCAATGCCCTTATCTACCTGCTGGACGCGCAACAACGGCCCGTGCCGATTGGCGTCGTGGGGGAGCTGTATATCGGTGGGCAGGGCGTGGCGCGGGGCTACCTGAATCGTCCCGAATTGACCGGCGAACGCTTCGTCGACGACCCCTTCAACCGCGGCCGTATGTACCGCAGCGGTGACCTGGCGCGCTGGCTTTCGGACGGCAACCTTGAATACCTGGGGCGCAATGACGACCAGGTGAAAATTCGGGGTGTGCGTATCGAGCTGGGGGAAATCGAAGCAGCCCTGGCGACGCACCCATCGATCAAGACCTGCGTGGTGGAATATCGCGAAGGGCAATTGCTGGCCTGGTTCATCGCGCATCACCCGGTGGACATCGAAACGCTTCGCGCCCATCTGCACGTCTCGCTGCCCGATTACATGCTGCCGGCGGCCTACGTTCACCTCGAGGCGTTGCCCCTGACCGCCAATGGCAAGCTCGACCGCAAGGCGTTGCCGGCGCCCACCCAGGCGGCCTTTGTCACCCGTCGCTATGAGGCGCCCCGCGAGGGCGTCGAAACCACGCTGGCGCAGATCTGGGCCGAGTTGCTGCAGGTGCAACAGGTCGGCCGGCACGACCATTTCTTCGAACTGGGCGGGCACTCGCTGCTGGCGGTGCAACTGGTGCAGCGCATGCGCGAGGCGGGCCTGCAGGCCGACGTGCAGGTGTTGTTCGGCCAGCCCACCCTGGCAGCGCTGGCGGCGGCCAGTGACGGCAGCGAAGTGGCGGTACCGGCCAATCGCATCCCGGCCGGTTGCACGCGGATTACGCCGGACATGCTTGCCCTGGCCGACCTCGACCAGCCCAGCCTGGACCGCATCGTCGCCGGCATTCCCGGTGGCGCCGGCAATGTGCAGGAGATCTACCCGCTGGCGCCGCTGCAGGAAGGTCTGCTCTATCACCACATCACCGACGAGCGCGATCCCTACCAGCAGCAGGCGATGTTCAGCTTTGCGCGCCGCGAGCAGTTGGACGCGTTTGCCCAGGCGCTGCAACAGGTGATCGACCGTCACGACATCCTGCGCACCAGCCTGGTGTGGGACGCCCTTGAACAGCCGATGCAGGTGGTGTGGCGGCACGCGCGGTTGCCGCTCGAACCGCTGCGTGAACCCGCCCGGCCGCTGGACCTGCGCCACGCGCCGCTGATGGCCCTGGATTACGCAGAAGAGCCGCACCACCAGCGCTGGGTGGCCAGGCTGCGCTTTCACCATTTGGTCAACGACGCCACCTCGACCACCGTGCTGGTGGACGAAATCCGCGCCCATCTGCTCGGTCAACAGGCGCAGTTGCCGGTGCCGGTGCCGTACCGCAACGTGGTCGCGCAGACCCGTTCAGCGCAGCGGCAAGCGGCCCACGAGGCGTTTTTTCGCGAGCGCCTGGCGGACGTGGATGAACCGACCCTCGCTTTCGGCTTGCAGGAGCGCCAGGCGGATCGGGCTGAAATCGAAGAGTGCGTGCAGGCGCTCGATGCATCACTCAACCAACGCCTGCGTGCCCAGGCTCGCGCGTTTGGGGTCAGTGCCGCCAGCCTGTTTCACCTCGCGTGGGCGCAGGTGCTCAGCCGCGTGGCCGGCCGCGAAGACGTGGTGTTCGGCACGGTGTTGCTCGGTCGCCTGCAAGCGGGCGAGGGCGCCGATCGCGCCCTGGGCATGTTCATCAACACCTTGCCGCTGCGCGTGCGCCTGGCCGGGCAAAGCGTGGTGGATGCATTGACCGACACCCACCAGCAACTGAGCGCCTTGCTCGTGCATGAGCAAGCCTCGTTGGCCCTGGCCCAGCGCTGCAGCAGCGCCGCGCCGCTGTTCAACAGCCTGCTCAATTACCGTCATACCCGCGCCGAGCCGGCGTTGAACCTGGTGCCGGGTATCGCCATGCTCAGCAGCGAGGACATTCTCAGTTATCCGCTGATGCTTACGGCGGACGACATCGCCAGCGGCTTCCGGCTCAAGGCCAAGGCGCCACGCACCGTGGGGGCCGAACGCGTGCTGGGTTACCTCGACACAGCGCTCAACGGTCTGGTCGAGGCGTTGGAACAGGCGCCGGCCAGCCCGGTGCGCGATGTGCAGGTGCTGCCCTCCAGTGAATTGCAGGCGCTCCTGGTGGACTTCAACGCCACCGTCACCGCCTATCCCGAAACCCTCACCGTGCAAGCGCTGTTCGAGGCCCAGGTGCGGCAACTGCCGGATGCCGTTGCGGTGCAGGCAGGCACGCAGCAACTGACCTATCGCGAACTCAACCGACGCGCCAATCAGTTGGCCTTTCACCTGCGCGAACACGGTGTAAAGCCGGATTCGCGGGTGGCGCTGTGCGTCGAGCGCGGGCTGGACCTGGTGGTGGGTTTGCTGGGGATTCTCAAGGCCGGCGGCGCTTATGTGCCGCTGGACCCGGGCTACCCCCGCGAACGCCTGGCCTACATGCTGCAAGACAGCCAGCCGGTGGCGCTGCTGCTCCAGGCCGCCACCCGTGACTGTGTGCAGGAGGTGGCGGTGCCGGTGATCGATTTCGACCACTGCACCTGGCACCAGGCTCCGGCCGACAACCCTGTGGTGCCGGGTTTGACTGTCGACCACCTGGCCTACGTAATGTACACCTCCGGCTCCACCGGTACCCCCAAGGGCGTGATGATCGAGCATCGCGGCCTGGGCAACCTCATGCACTGGGGCTCGCGGCTGTGCCCGCCGACCGCGGGCGGTGCCTTGCTGCAACGCGCGCCGTTCAGCTTCGACGGCTCGGTGTGGGAGCTGTTCTGGCCGCTGACCCAGGGCATGCGCCTGGTGCTGGCGCGGCCCGACGGGCATCGCGAGCCGGCGTACCTGGCGCAGGTGATCCGCGAGCAGCACATCAGCGTGATCAAGTTCGTGCCGGCGATGTTGCAGCAGTTTCTTGAATTGGAAGCGTCAGCCCTGTGCACCAGCCTTACCGACGTGCTGTGCGGCGGTGGCGAGCTGACCGAGGCTCTGGCGCGCGGGGTGCAGGCGCGCTTGCCTGGCGTGCGCTTGCATAACGTGTATGGGCCCACTGAAGCCACGGTGGACAGCAGCGCGTGGACCCTGGAGCCGGGCGCGCCGGTGCCCGCGCTGCAACTGCCGATCGGCCGGGCGATCGACAATACTCGGCTGTATGTGCTGGATGAACATGACAGGCCGGTGCCGATGGGCATCAGCGGGCAGTTGCACATTGGCGGTGTCGGTGTCGCCCGTGGCTACCTGGGCCTGGCCGAGATGACTGCCGAACGCTTCATCGACAGCCCCTTCGTCGCCGGCGACCGGCTGTATCGTACCGGCGACCTGGTGCGCTACCTGCCGGACGGCAACCTGGAATTTCTCGGGCGCAATGACTTCCAGGTCAAACTGCGCGGCGTGCGCCTGGAACTGGGCGAGATCGAAGCGTGCCTGGCCGCTCATGCCGCCTTGCGGGAAGTGGCGGTGCTGATTCGCGACGAGCGCCTGGTGGCCTATTTCACCCTGCGCGAGCAGGCCCCCAGCCTGGACGCGTTGCGCGCCCATGTGCTGGAACAGTTACCTGAGTACATGGTGCCGGCTGCTTTCGTGCAACTCGAGAGCCTGCCGCTCAACCCTGCCGGCAAACTCGACCGCAAGGCCTTGCCGGAACCGGGGCTGGAGGCGGTGGTCAGCCGCGCCTATGAAGCCCCTCAGGGCGAGGTGGAACACCTGATGGCCACGATCTGGGCGCAGGTGCTGAAACTGGAACGGGTAGGGCGGCACGACCACTTCTTTGAACTGGGCGGGCATTCGTTGCTGGCGGTCAACCTGGTGGCACGCTTGCGCAAGGCCGGGCTGGAGGTGGATGCACGGACGTTGTTCAGCCAGCCGACATTGGCGCAACTGGCGGCGCGCACGGTGCCGCAAGCACCGCAGGTGGAAGTTGCGCAAACCGCCATCCCCCAACTCAACCGCCGCCGCCGAATCTGAGCAGTGGAACGCGGACACTGTGGGAGGGGGCTTGCCCCCGATGACGGAGTGTCAGCAGCAG
>NZ_KZ477996.1:44642-174255 GCF_002837185.1 Pseudomonas fluorescens
GGAACGCGGACACTGTGGGAGGGGGCTTGCCCCCGATGACGGAGTGTCAGCAGCAGATGCACCGGCTGACCCACCGCCATCGGGGGCAAGCCCCCTCCCACATTACACAGTGCTGCCTTTTCCACCAGCGGTCGCCGACAGCCGTGCCTCTCAACCGCCACCGCCGAATCCAGGCCTTGAAACGCGGACACTGTGGGAGGGGGCTTGCCCCCGATGACGGAGTGTCAGCAGCAGCTGCATCAGCTGACACCGTCATCGGGGGCAAGCCCCTCCCACATTTTTGCAGTGCCGGCATTCTCAATGCCCTTGCGGAATAAACGCCACGCTCCCCCCCGACCGCCGCTGAAACAACCGCTCGCCATTGTCCGGCTGCGTCGTAACCACTTGATGATCAACCCCCAAAAATGCCAACGGCTGGGGATCTTCCCTGGAGTACTGCGCGACGATAATCGTGTGCTGCGGATCGAACCCCTGGCCGCTGGTTTTTTCCAGCCAGGCCATGAACGCGGCGCTGTCGCCCTGGCGCGGGAAGTCTTGGTTTTCGCTGACGTAGTAGAACGGCTTGCCGCCGTTTTGCAGGTACATCGGCAGCTTGTTGTCCACTTCCACCAGCACCAGTTGCCATTGGTTCCACGGTGCGCTTTTCACCGCTTGGGCTTTCACATCGTCGGCAAAGCGGGTGACGCCGCCGTTGCCGGTGGTCCAGGGGTAGATCACGCCCAGCACCAACAGCATCAAGGCTGCGGCAATACCGAAGCTTTTTTGCCAGCGCGGCCAGCGGTCCGGTTGTTGGCGCAGGCGTTCGCTCAGCCACCAGGCGCCGAGCAGTTGGGCAAATGGCACCAGGGGCAGTACGTAGTAGCTGCGTCGGCTGCCGCTGGCGGTGAAGAATACGAACAACAGGCCCAGGCTCCACACCAGCCAGCGCACGTTGGGCGGTGTACGGCGCCAATGACGGATGGCGAGCCACGCGCCGAGCATCCAGCACGGCGCCCACGGCAGGGTGTAGGCCGGTAGGTAGATCAGATAGGTGTAGATCGGGCCCATATGGTCGAAGGGGTCGAAAAAGCGCACCACGTTTTCGCGAAACACCAGTTGCAGGCCGCTCTCGCCGTAGGTGGGAGCGCCGTAGAGGTGGGACAGCAAGAAAGGAATCGCGTAGAAGCCGCCGGCGATCAGCAGCGCCAGCACCAGCCGCGCATTGAGATGGCGTTTGTAGCGCTGCTGGCTGAGCAGATGCGGCAGCAGCACCAACCCTGGCAGCACGAACCCGATCAAGCCCTTGAACAGCGACGTTGCCGCCAGCAACAGGAAGAAGACGCTATAGCGCCCCAGTCGGGTATCGTCCGGCCCGCGCCAATACCACCAGACCGCCGCCAGCACGCCGCACACGGTCAGCACATCGGCGGTGGCCACGCGGGCCCAGAACAGGAAGTAGAACGTGGTGGCGAGCATCCAGCCGGCGATCAGCCCGGTGCCTTTGCGAAACAGTTGCTCGCCGATCAGGTACACCAGCCAGATGCTCAGCCAGGCCGCGATCACCAATGACAGGCGCAGCGACCACGGGCCCAGACCTCCCATGAGGTTGGCCAGGCCGGTGATCAGCCAGTAGGAGGGCAGGGGTTTGTCGTAATAGGGTGCGCCCTTCAGATACGGATCGAAGTAGTCACCGCTTTGCAGCATCTGCAGGGCGATGTTCGCCCAGCGCGTTTCCGGCCCCCACAGGTCGCGACTGCCCAGGCCCAGCAGCAGGAGCAAGGCCGAGACACCGAGCAATAAAGCGAGGGCGCCGCGTTCGGTTTTGCACACGCGCATGGGGTGTTCCTGTGAGGGTGATCAAGGTTGTTGGGGATAAATCGTCAGTACCAGGTTGCCCTTGCGGTAGCGCTTGCCACCGGGCGGCAGTTGGCCCTCCTCAAGGTGTTCGCTGGTGCTTTTGACGCGCATCAGCACGCCGACCGAACCCTGGGTTCGTGCTTCGCTCAACCAGGACTGAACGTTGTCCAGGGTGACCTTGCGCGGTTGCGTATCCGGATAATCCAGGCCGTAGCGCAGCTCTCCCGCCGTGTTGTAGAACGCCACCTGCGGCCGGCGCAGGCGCCAGGCCAGGGCGGACGCCGAGCCCAGTTCGTTGCTCAGCAAAGCATGGGTGTGTTGCAGTTCATCCAGATGTTCAAGCACGAACTGGTCGGGCATTTCGTTATCGGCAATGATCTGCGGCATGCTCGCCGGCAGCAGCGCCACCAGCAGGCCGATACCCAGGGCCGGCGTTGCCCATAACGTCAGAGGCCGCATCGCTTGCAGCAGGTTGGCCAGGATCCAGCCGAGCAGCACGATAAAGGCCAGGGACAGGCTGAACATCTCGGCGTGGCTGTTGCTGTAGATCGGGCTGGCGATCTGCAGGTAAATCAGCGTCACCATGGCCGTCATGCCGAGGATGAAATTGAGCGCACCGTTGATGAAGATCGCACGGGTTTTGTGCTGGTTGAGCAGGTCGATCAAGGCATGGCCCATCAGCAACGCCAGGGGTAACAGGCACGGCATGATGTAGGTCGGCAGCTTGCCGCTGCTCAGGCTGAAAAAGCCCAGGGGCAGCAACAGCCACAGGGCCAGAAAGACAATGGCCGGCTCGCGTCTGTCTTTCCAGGCCCTGATCAGGGTGGCGGGCAACAGGGCAGACCAGGGCAGGCACGCCACCACCATGATCGGCAGGAAAAACCACCATGGCCGCGCATGCTGTGCAGTGTCCGAGGCGAAGCGGCGGATGTGTTCATGCCAGAAGAAGAAACGCCAGTAATCCGGCTCGCGCCCATGGATCGCCAGCGCCCACGGCAGGCAGACCAGCACCGCGACCAGGATCGCCAACGGGCCGTAGCGCAGCAACTCGCCGACGCGGCGCTGCCAGATCATGTAAGGCATGGCGATCAGCACCGGCAGCAGCCACGCCAGAAAGCCCTTGGTCATGAAGCCCACGCCGCAGGCCAGCCCCAGTAGGGCCCAGGCCCCCAGACGCGCGCGTGGCGTGGCGCTGCCGAGCGCAAACCAGAGGGCGACCAGGCTCAGGTTGACCCAGAACGTGAATTGCGGATCGAGGTTGGAATACCCGGCTTGCCCGGCCACCAGGCCGAAGCTCATGTAGAGCAATGCGCAGGCGCAGCTTTTACGCGGGTCGCTCCACAGACGGCGGGCAATCAGATAGGCCAGCAGCACGCTCAACGCCGAGGTCAGGACGGAGGCGATACGCACGCCGAACAGGTTTTCGCCAAACACTGCCTGGCCCAGGGCAATCAGCCAATAACCCGCGGCCGGTTTCTCGAAATAACGCACCCCCATGAAGTGCGGCGCTACCCAGTTGCCGCTCATCAGCATTTCCTGGCTGACCTGGGCGTAGCGGGTTTCATCCGGGGTCCACAGACCGTGCAGGCCCAATGGCAGCACCAGGAAAATGACCAGGCCAAGTACCAGCACTGGCAAGGGCTTCAATCGGCTCATGAAAAATTCGCTCCTTGACGTTCAGCCGCAGGCGCGAAGTTTGAATAATTAAAGGCGTCGAGCATTAAGAGAGTCACTGCTTCATCAGAAAGTTAGGGCGTCCTGAACTAACAGGCGCGCTTAAAATGGCAGACGCGGGCTGTCGTTTTGCTGAACGCGCTACGCGGCAATATGTAAAAGAGTGTATTTAAAGTTGCTTCAGTGCGGCTGCCCATTCCTGACGTTTCATAGTGCCCAAGGCTTTGAGTTTGCCGTCGGGCAATACCTGTACGAACAGGGCGCTGCCGTACTCGGCCGCCTGCGCGTGGGGGTAGCCGAGTGCCTCCTGGAAGTCACTCATGCAGGCGCTATGGGTGATCAGCATCAGGTTGCGATCCGCCTGTTTATGGCTGAGGATTTCTTCGCCCATGGCATCACCGCAGATGGCGAGGGGACCGGGGGAAAGTTCAGTCTTGCCGAACATGAACAGCGACGTCTGCGCGGTGCGCGTGGTGGGGCTGCTGAGCACGTCGGTGCGCTCCATGCCCAGGCTTTCAAAGGCGCTGCCCAGGTCGGCCGCGCGTTGTGTGCCATTGACCGTCAGGCCGTCAGCCGGCCCGTAGCAGGGGTTGCCAGAGCGATCACAACGCTCTTCATGCCGTACCAGCACGATCAGGTCGCCGTTGCGCCAACTGGCCAGTACCCCGGAAGTGACCAGGCGGTTGCCGATGCCCAGGTCCTGCGGTGACCTTGGCCAGAATATAAAAACGTTCAACAGCAGGGCGATTACGATGATGCCCGCCACCGGCACGCGGAATTTTCTCAGGCGCTTCAACCTGGCCCTACGGGGTTTGGTCAGGGTAATGTCTGCCACGTTGTTCACCATGGGCACAAGTGATTATTTGTTGTTAAAAGACCGGCGCAACTCATACGGCAGATGTTCCTGGTGGAGCAAAAGCCTGTCACAAGGCTGCTGTCTTTGAGCTGAACATGTGGATATTAAGAAACACCGTTTGGGGCAACTTAAAAGTTGTCGGTTAATGCTGCCTGGGTGGGGAATTTAAAGTGTTCCGGGTGGGCACGCGGTGAAATCAATGTGAAAAAATTGCGTGGGAACGTCCGGCAGCCGTTATTCTCGTTTGCAGTCCTTAACCCGAGCGTTCGTATGTTGCAGGTAGAAGGTGTTGTAAAAAACTACGCCACCCCCCAAGGCCCGCTGACCGTTCTGGCGGGTGTCGACCTGCACCTGGCGGCGCGCAGCAGCCTGGCATTGATGGGCGAGTCGGGCAGCGGCAAAAGCACGTTACTGCACCTGGTGGCGGGGCTCGACCGCATGGATGGCGGCAGTATTCTGATCGGTGACCAGCGCCTGGATCGCCTCAACGAAGGGCAACTGGCCCAGTGGCGGCGCACCGAAATCGGCCTGGTGTTCCAGCAGTTCAACCTGATTGGCAGTTTGCGTGTGGAGGACAACCTGGCGTTCCAGGCGCGCCTGGCCGGGCGGTTCGATGCGCAGTGGCAGGCGCAGTTGGTGGAGCGCCTGGGCCTGGGCGATTTGCTCAAGCGTTACCCGGAGCAGCTCTCCGGCGGCCAGCAACAGCGGGTGGCGGTGGGGCGTGCACTGGCGTCCCGCCCCGGCTTGCTGTTGGCCGATGAGCCCACCGGTAATCTTGACGAAACCACCAGCGATGAGGTGCTGCAACTGCTGCTCGACCTGTTGCGCGACAGTCCCACCAGCCTGTTGATGGTCACGCACAGCCCGCGCCTGGCCGCACGCCTGGATCAGCAGGTCGTGCTGCACCACGGCCGCGTCGTGCCGATGGAGCCGCGCTGAGATGGCGGTGTTCTATTGGGCGCTGCGTGCGCTGTTGAGCCATTGGCGGCGCCACCCGGTGCAGTTTTTCAGTGTGCTGACCGGCCTGTGGCTGGCCACCGCGTTATTGACCGGGGTGCAGGCCCTCAACAGCCAGGCGCGGGATGGCTACGCGCGTGCCAGCCAATTGATCGGCGGCGAACCGCAAGCCAGCCTGAGTGCGCCCGACGGTGCCGGATTCGCGCAAGCCGTGTTCGCCGAACTGCGCCGTGCCGGGTGGCCGGTGTCACCGGTGGTGCAGGGGCGGGTGGTGCTCAAGGGGCATGAAGAGCAGCGTCTGCAATTGATGGGCATCGAGCCGGTGTCGTTGCCCGGCAGCGGCAGCGTGGCGGGGCAACGCTTGAGCCAGGCGCAGGTACTGGCGTTTTTCGACGCGCCGGGGCGCACCTGGATAGCCGCGCAAACCTTGCAGGCGCTCGGCCTGCATGAAGGCGAGCAACCGCTGACGGCCAATGGGCAACCCTTGCCGCCGCTGCAGGTGCAGCCTGACATGGCCCCCGGCATGCTGCTCACCGATATCGGTTTCGCCCAACCGCTGCTCGACATGCAGGGCCGGCTGTCGCGCCTGCTGCTGGACAACACCTTCGCCGCCCGTCATCCGACGCCGCCTGCCGGGCTGCAACTCAAGCAGGGTGACGACAACACCCTTTCGCGCCTGACCGAAAGCTTCCACCTGAACCTCGACGCCCTGGGCTTTCTGTCCTTTGTGGTGGGGCTGTTTATCGTGCATGCGGCCATCGGCCTGGCCCTGGAGCAGCGCCGGGGCCTGCTGCGCACCTTGCGTGCCTGCGGGGTCAGCGCACGCCTGCTGATCCTGAGCCTGGGCGTAGAGCTGGGATTCCTCGCGCTGCTGGGCGGCGTGCTCGGCGTTGCCAGCGGTTACCTGCTCGCCAGCCTGTTGCTGCCGGATGTGGCGGCCAGCCTGCGCGGCCTCTACGGTGCTGAAGTCGCAGGCCAACTGAGCTTGAGCCCCTGGTGGTGGTTGGCGGGCCTGGGCTTGAGCTTGCTGGGTGCGTTGCTCGCCGGGGCCAGCAGCCTGTGGCGCGCGGCACGCCTGCCGTTGCTGGCGCTGGCCAACGCCCAGGCCTGGCACGAAGCCCACGGGCGTTGGCTGCGACGCCAGGGCTGGGTGGCGGGTGTGGCGCTGGTCGTTGCGCTGCTGGCACTGGTCTGGGGCAACAGCCTGGCCGCCGGGTTCGTACTGATGGCGAGCTTGCTGCTGGGCGCCGCACTCGGCTTGCCGGTGCTGCTCAATGGGATGTTGAAGGGCGTGCTGGGACGCAGCCGTTCGGTGCTGGGCCAATGGTTCCTTGCCGACTGCCGCCAGCAATTGCCGGCCTTGAGCCTGGCCCTGATGGCGCTGCTGTTGGCGCTGGCGGCGAATATCGGCGCGGGCTCCATGACCTCGGGGTTTCGCAGCACCTTCAATAACTGGCTGGAGCAGCGCCTCACCGCCGAGCTGTACCTCAATCCGCAAAATCCGGCCCAGGCACAGCACTTGCAGGCCTGGCTGGCGCAACAACCACGGGTGCGGGCGGTGCTGCCCGGCTGGCAAGTTGCGGTGCAATTGCAGGGCTGGCCGGCGGAGGTGTTCGGCGTGGTTGACGACCCCACCTATCGCCAGCACTGGCCGTTGCTGGAAGCGGCGAGCACGCCCTGGGACCGCCTGCTGCAGGACGATAGCGTGATGCTCAGCGAGCAATTGGCGCGACGCTTGAACGTGCGCCTGGGTGACACCGTTCAAGTCCCCACGCCCCAGGGCCCATGGGCACCGACAATCGTCGGTATCTATGCCGATTACGGCAACCCCAAGGGCCATCTGCTGGTCAACGCCAAGCACTTGCTGGCGCATTGGCCAACGTTGTCACCGGTGCGTTTCAACCTGCGTGTGGCAACCCAGGATGTGCCGCCGCTGGTGCGTGACGTGCAGCGTGAGTTCGACCTGGAAGACAGCCGCATCATCGATCAACAGCAACTCAAGGGCTGGTCCAGCCAGGTCTTCGAACGCACCTTCGCCGCTACCGCCGCGTTGAACAGCCTGACCCTTGGCGTAGCGGGTGTGGCGCTGTTCATCAGCCTGCTGACCCAGAGCCAGAGTCGCCTCGGCCAACTGGCGCCGTTGTGGGCACTGGGGGTCACGCGCCGCCAACTGATGCTGCTCAACCTGGGCCAGACCTGGCTGCTGGCGGTGCTCACCCTGGTGCTGGCGTTGCCCCTGGGGCTGCTGCTGGCGTGGTGCCTGGATGCGGTGATCAACGTGCAAGCCTTTGGCTGGCGCCTGCCGTTGCACGTGTTCCCCTGGCAGCTGGCGCAACTGATGGGGCTGGCGATGCTTGCCACGCTGCTGGCGTCGGCCTGGCCATTGTGGCAGCTGTACCGCAGCCGCCCGGCGGATTTGTTGAGGACGTTTGCCCATGAAGATTAAGGCGTTGGCGTGGGTAGTTCTGCTGCTGCTGAGCGCATGCGATAAAGCCCCCGCACCCCAGGAAAGTTTCGCCGGCCTTGGCAGCGATGCCGCCGACTTCGTCCAGGTGGTGCCCGGCAAAGTGTTCACCTTCCCCGAGGATCACGGCCCGCATCCAGGCTTTCGCATTGAATGGTGGTACGTCACCGCCAACCTCAAGGACGCTCAGGGCAATGTCTTCGGCGTGCAGTGGACCTTGTTTCGCAATGCCGTGAAAGCCGGACCGCCACAACCGGGCTGGCGCGATTCCACGATTTGGCTCGGCCATGCCGCCGTCACCTCCGCCACCCGCCATTACGCCGCCGAGCGCTTCGCCCGGGGCGGCGTCGGCCAGGCCGGGGCGCAGGCGCTGCCGTTCAATGCCTGGATCGATGACTGGAACTTCGCCACCCGCACTGGCGCCGCCCACACTCTGGCCGACATGCAACTCAAGGCCAGTGGCGCGCAATTCGCCTATGATCTGCAACTGACCTCCAGTCGCCCACTGGTGCTGCAGGGCGACAACGGCTACAGCCGCAAATCCGACCAGGGCCAGGCGTCCTACTACTACAGCCAGCCGTTCTTCAGCGCCAACGGCAGCGTCACTGTCGACGGTCAGACCTACCAGGTCAGCGGCAACGCCTGGCTCGACCGTGAATGGAGCAGCCAGCCCCTGGCCGCCAACCAGACCGGTTGGGACTGGTTCTCCCTGCACCTGGACCGAGGCGAACAACTGATGCTGTTTCGCGTGCGGCAAAAGGACGGCGGCGGCTATCTCACCGGCACCTGGATCGACGCCCAGGGACGCACCGAGACCCTGCACAACGCGGATATCCAACTGGCGCCGCTGACCACCACCGAGATTGACGGACGCAGCATTCCCACGCGCTGGTCGCTGAAGATCCCCGGCAAACACCTGGACATCACCCCCGAGGCCGTCAATTCGAAGGCGTGGATGAACCTGGGGATTCCCTATTGGGAAGGGCCGGTGAAGTTCGACGGTGGGGTGGGGTATCTGGAGATGACCGGGTATTAGGTGATTTGAAGCCCCCGTGGAGGTCGACAAAATCTCAAAAAAATCACTGTACATAAAAACAGTATTATCCTACAGTCCATCCCAGGTGACCGGATGTCGCCGATCACCTGAACTTCTATTTTTTAACTATGGATGGATAAAAAATGAAATCGAAAAAAGCCCTTATGCTAGGCGCGGCCATCATGGCCTCCTGCTTCGTCTCGGCCTGCGCCCTGGCTCAGCAAGCGCCTCAGAAACTCAGTGCCGACGCGGTCAAGCAGGCCGTGAACAAGGCGCTCAAGTCCGGCGGCAAGCTGGACGCGTCGAAGGTGTCGGCCGAGCTCAAGCAAAAACTCTCGGCGGCCAAGTCCGGCCAGTCCAAGGCGGTGACCAAGGCCCTCAAGTCCGCGCCGTTCGACAGCGTGGTCGGTGAGCTGAAGAAACCGGCGCAAAGCGCACTGAAAAGCGCGGCGGTTGCAGCGTTTGAACCACTGTTCCCCACCCTGGATATCAACACGCTCTACACCGTCGATGAGGTGCAGGCCGGTAACGAGTTTGCCTACCACTTCAACCTGCCTCAAAACGCGCGAGTGCAGGTGCAACTGGTCAACCAGAGTGCAGGCGCGGACATGTCGCTGACTCTGTTCCAGGATGATGGCCAGGGCAACCTGAGTGTGGTGGGTACGTCGGATGCCGCAGGCAATGCCGATGAATACCTCAACGGTGTGCTGCCGGCCGGTGACTACTACTGGTACATGGTGGCCAAGGCCGCCGATAACGCGCAGTTCAGTTTCGGCGTGGCGGTGGACAGCAACATCGACGCGTTCGAGCCCAACGACAGCGCGCAAACCGCGTTCGTGTTGCCCGACTCGATGAACAAGGTCAGCGGTAATCTCGACAATGCCGGCGATGTCGATTACTTCGACTTCCAGGCGGTACGTGGCCAAAGTGTGAGCATGTACCTGGCGGGCGACGAGAACGGCAGCCGTAACCAGTGGATCTTCGACCGCTTCGATGGCACCAACTGGGTCACCGTGCCGGCCGGTTCCACCTCGACCTATCCGAGCGTAACGCCGGGTACCACCGTGAAGGTGCGCGTGCGCGCCAACCCGGCGGTGGCGCAGGACCCGAGCAAGTATTACCAACTGAGCCTGGGCTCCACGCCGCGCCTGAACGCCAACAGTGTGAAAGGTGACAACATCGTGCGGGTGACCGAAGTGTGGTTGGCCACGCAAACCGCGCGGCTGTTGAATTGGTCGACCCAATGGTCGGACTCCACTGGCGCGCCGCTGCTGGGCGTCACCCCGGTGTTGCGCGTGGATAACCACTTCGTCGACTTGAACTACCGCTGGGTCGACTACAAGGCGACCACCAACAGCGCGGGTGTCTCCGAGGCCACGGCCAATATCGGTACCTGCTTCGGTGACTACACCACAGTGATCAACGACAGCAGCACCGGTGTGCCGTACAAGTGGAGAACCACCTACAACGAGGGCGGCTGGCGCATCGAGCTGGCCGAATTCCCCGGTGTGGGCGTCGGCGGTGACAACGTGCAATACGTCAGCCTGGGGCATATCTGCACCCAGGACATCATCCACTGACACAGTGATGTGAAACAGAAGGGGCAGCCTCCAAGGGGCTGCCCCTTTTTTGCTCCGTGTGCCGCAAATTTTTGCAGGCTGCAACCAATCGAATGTGGGAGGGGGCTTGCTCCCGATAACGGTAGATCAGTCAATGAATTTACTGACTGACCCGCCGCCATCGGGGGCAAGCCCCCTCACACATTTGGATCGAGTCTGACCAATGACCCCTTGCGCACCTCGCATTTCCTTGTTAGCTTCTGCCAAAATGTTAACGATAACATTTGCTCTAAAAATAAAAACAAAACAGAGACCCACGCCATGAAAATGCTCCCGAAAACCCTGTGTTTATTGGCTGCCAGTATCACTCTGGGCAGCGTTTCCCCTGTGTTTGCCGAAGCCGCCAAGCCGATCCGCATCGGCGCCTCGTTCCAGGAAATCAACAACCCCTATTTCGTCACCATGAAAAACGCCCTGGAAGAAGCCGGCGCGAGCATCGGGGCGACACTGATCATCACCGACGCCCGCCATGATGTGTCCAAGCAGGTCAGTGATGTCGAAGACATGCTGCAAAAAGGCATCGATATCCTGCTGATCAACCCGACCGACTCGGTCGGTGTGCAATCGGCGGTCAAGTCCGCCCATGCTGCCGGTGTGGTCGTAGTGGCGGTGGACGCCCAGGCGGAGGGCCCGCTGGATTCTTTCGTCGGCTCGAAAAACTTCGATGCCGGTTTCCAGGCCTGTGAGTACCTGGCCAAACACATCGGCGACAAAGGCAATATCGCCATCCTCGACGGCATTGCCGTGGTGCCGATCCTGGAGCGTGTGCGCGGTTGCAAGGAGGCGGTGGCCAAGCACCCGGACATCAAGATTGTCAGCATCCAGAACGGCAAGCAGGAACGTGACCAGGCGCTGACCGTCACCGAAAACATGTTGCAGGCCCAGCCCACCCTCAAGGGCATTTTCAGCGTGAACGACAACGGCTCCCTCGGCGCGCTGTCGGCCATCGAAGCCAGCGGCATGGACGTGAAGCTGGTCAGCGTCGACGGTGCGCCGGAAGCGATCAAGGCGATCCAGAAACCCGGCAGCAAGTTCATCGCCACCTCGGCCCAATACCCCCGTGACCAGATCCGCCTGGCCCTGGGCATAGCCCTGGCCAAAAAGTGGGGCTCGCAAGTGCCCGCCACGGTTCCGGTGGACATCACCCTGATCGACCAGGCCAAGGCCGGGGACTTCAGCTGGTAAACCCCGGCGCCCCACGTCCGCCGTGGGGCCCTGGTCTTCCTCCCGAGTGCGAGGCCTTCGGTATGAGCAGTCTTCTGAAGCTGGAAAATATCTGTAAGTGTTACCCGGGGGTGCAGGCCCTCAAGTCCATCAACCTGCAAGTGGAGCGCGGCGAAATACACGCGTTGCTCGGGGAGAATGGCGCGGGCAAATCCACCCTGATGAAGATCCTTGGCGGCGTCGAGCATCAGGATGAGGGGCAGATCCTGATCGACGGCCAGCCCCGGCAATTTGCGACTTACCGTGATGCGATCGCGGCCGGTATCGGCATCGTGTTCCAGGAATTCAGCCTGATTCCCTACCTCACGGCGGTGGACAATATCTTCCTCGGCCATGAGCTGAGCAACCGCTTCGGCCTGTTGCGCAAACGTCAAATGTTCGAGGCCTGCGAGGCCTTGTTCAAGCGTCTGGGCGTGTCGATCAACCTGGAATGCGCAGTCAGGCATCTGAGCGTGGCGGAGCAGCAGTTTGTCGAGATCGCCAAGGCCCTGGCCCTGGATGCGCGTTTGCTGGTGCTCGATGAACCCACCGCAACCCTTACGCCCAGCGAAGCCGAGCTGCTGTTCGAGATCATGCGCGAACTCAAGCGTCAGGGCGTGGCAGTGATTTTTATCTCGCACCATCTGGAGGAGATTTTCCAGGTGTGCGACCGCATCAGTGTGTTGCGCGATGGCGGCAATGCAGGCGTCACTGCTGTGGCCGACAGCGATATCGACCGTCTGGTCGAGATGATGGTCGGCCGCCGCCTGGAATGCAGTTTCCCGCCCAAGCCCACCACAGCACGCGGGCCTTTGCTGCTGGAGGTCAAGGACATCCAGCTGGTGCGCAACGGCCCGCATAACCGCTTCGACTTGCACAAGGGTGAAATCCTCGGCTTTGCCGGCCTGGTCGGTTCCGGTCGCACCGAACTGGCCCTGGGCATGCTGGGCGCGCTGCCCTCGGTGAGCAAAGACGTGTGGCTGCGCGGCGAAAAGGTCAGCCTCGACGACCCGGCCCAGGCCTTGGCGCACGGCATCGGCCTGTTGCCGGAGAGCCGCAAGAGCGAAGGGCTGATCACCGATTTCAGCATTCGCGAAAATATCTCGTTGAACAACCTGCCCAAATACCAGAACGCCACGGGCCTGATCGACAAGGCCAGAGAGTGCGCCAGCGTCGAAGCGCTGATGCGCCAGCTGTCGATCAAGGCGCCCAGCGCGGAAAGCCGGGTGTTCAACCTCAGCGGCGGCAACCAGCAAAAGGTCGTGATTGCCCGCTGGATCAACCACCACTGCGACGTGCTGGTGTTCGACGAACCCACCCGTGGCATCGATGTGGGCGCCAAGGCGCAGATCTACGCGCTGATGCGCAGTCTCACTGAGCAGGGCTACGCGATCATCATGATTTCCTCCGAACTGCCGGAAGTCATCGGCATGTGCGACCGCGTCGCGGTGTTCCACAAAGGCGCGATCGTCAAGGTACTGGAAGCGTCCGCCGTCAATCCTCAAGAGGTCATGCGCCATGCAACAGGGGGTTCAAGTGAATACGTCCATTAACACCGCAGGTACCGGCCGGTTACGCCTGAACCTGGCGCGGTTGCTGCGCTCGCCGGCGTTTTATCCCTTTGTCGGACTGGTGGTGGTGACCCTGGTGATGATCCTCGCCAGCGACACCTTCCTCACCGCCAGCAACCTGTCGAACATTGCGCGCCAGGTGTCGATCAACGCGATTATCGCGGTGGGCATGACGTGCGTGATTCTGACCGGCGGCATCGATCTGTCGGTGGGCCCGGTGATGGCACTGTCCGGCACGCTCACGGCCGGCTTGATGGTCGCGGGGCTGCCGCCAGGCCTGGCCATCGGCGCCGGGATGCTGGTGGGTGTGGCGTTCGGCATCGGCAACGGCCTGTTCGTGGCCTACCTGCATATGCCGCCGATCATCGTGACCCTGGCGACCATGGGCATCGCCCGGGGGTTGGGGCTGATGTACACCGACGGCTATCCGATTTCCGGGCTGCCGGAGTGGTTTGCGGTGTTCGGCCGCGCCAGCGTATTGGGCATCCAGGTGCCGATTCTGATCATGCTGCTCACTTACCTGGCGGCCTACGTGCTGCTGCAACACACGCGCATCGGCCGCTACATCTACGCCATCGGCGGCAATGAAGAAGCGGTGCGTTTGTCCGGTGTGCGCGCCGCGCGCTTCAAGTTGCTGGTGTACGGCATCAGCGGCTTCACCGCAGCGATTGCCGGGCTGGTGCTGACCTCACGCTTGATGAGCGGCCAGCCGAATGCCGGTGTGTCGTTCGAACTGGATGCGATTGCCGCCGTGGTACTGGGCGGTGCGTCGATTGCCGGCGGGCGCGGCGTGATCGTCGGCACCTTGCTCGGTGCCATGTTGCTCGGCGTCTTGAACAACGGCTTGAACATGCTCGGCGTATCGCCTTACGTGCAGAGCGTGATCAAGGGCGCAATCATTTTGCTGGCGATCTTTATCAGCCGTCAGCGCCATCGCTGAACCCCTATCCACACAGGAACGAACACCATGGACAAGCACACTGATATGCAAGCCGTCGTCTGCCACGGCCCCAAAGACTACCGCCTGGAACGCATCGGCAAACCCCAGGCGCGGCCCAATGAATTGGTGATCCGCATTGCCGCCTGCGGCATCTGCGCCAGCGACTGCAAGTGCCATTCCGGCGCGGCGATGTTCTGGGGCGGCGACAATCCCTGGGTCAAGGCGCCTGTCGTGCCGGGCCACGAGTTTTTCGGCTATGTGGTGGAGGCGGGCGAGGGCGCCGAGGAGCACTTCGACGTGGCGGTGGGCGACAAGGTGATCGCCGAGCAGATCGTGCCGTGCGGCAAGTGCCGATTCTGCAAGTCCGGCAAATACTGGATGTGCGAAGTGCACAACATCTTCGGTTTTCAGCGTGAGGTCGCCGAGGGTGGTATGGCCCAGTACATGCGCATTCCCAAGACCGCCATCGTGCACAGGATTCCCGAGTCGGTGTCCCTGGAAGACTCGGCGCTGGTGGAGCCCATGGCCTGTTCGATCCATACGGTCAACCGTGGCGATATCCAGCTTGACGATGTGGTGGTGATTGCCGGCGCCGGTACCCTGGGCCTGTGCATGGTGCAGGTGGCGGCGCTGAAGACGCCGAAGAAACTGGTGGTGATCGACATGGTCGACGAGCGTCTGGAGCTGGCGAAAAAGTTCGGCGCCGACGTGGTGATCAACCCGTCGCGCGACAACGCTCGCGCACTCATCAACGGCCTTACCGACCATTACGGCTGCGACGTGTACATCGAGACCACCGGCGTACCGGCCGGCGTCACCCAGGGCCTGGACCTGATCCGCAAGCTCGGGCGTTTTGTCGAATTCAGCGTGTTCGGCGCCGAGACCAGCGTGGACTGGTCGATCATCGGCGACCGCAAGGAGCTGGACGTGCGCGGCGCCCACCTCGGCCCCTATTGCTACCCGATTGCCATCGACCTGTTCGAGCGCGGCCTGGTCACGTCAAAAGGCATCGTCACCCATGACTTCCCCCTGGATGACTACGCCGAGGCCTTCGAACTGGCCAACTCGACCAAGTCGATCAAGGTGCTGTTGAAGCCGGTGCTCTGACGATGAACTACGTGATGGGTGTAGACATAGGGACCCAGAGCACCAAGGCGCTGCTGGTGGATGCCCACGGCACGATCATCGCCCAGCACAGCCAGGGCTATCGCGTGGATACGCCGAAAGTGCGCTGGGCCGAGCAATGGCCGCAGGTGTGGCTTGATGCGGTCGAGGCCTGTGTGGCGCAGTGCATGGCCAAGTCCGGCGTCGCGGCGCAACAGGTCAAGGCGTTGTGCATCAGCAGCCTGTATGGCGGCTCGGGGATCGCGGTGGATGCGCAGATCACACCGTTGCACCCGTGCCTTATCTGGATGGATCGGCGCGCCGGTGAACAGGTGCAGTGGGTACGTGAGCATGTGGACCTGGACCGGCTGTTCGCCGTCACCGGCAACTCGCTGGACAGCTACTACGGCTTCACCAAGATGCTCTGGCTCAAGCAGCATCGGCCCCAGGTGTGGGCCGACACGCGCTACCTGCTGCCGCCCAACAGCTATATCAACTGGTGCCTGACGGGCGAGCTGGCGGTGGACCACAGCAGCGCCGGCAATATCGGCGGTGTCTACGATGTGGCTGCGCGCGGCTGGTCGGGCGAGATGCTCGATGCACTGGGCATCCCGCCGGCGATGATGCCGCAGCGGTTGCTGTATTCCGGTGAGGTGGTGGGCGGTTTGCTCCAGGGCTGGGCCGCCCGCCTGGGCTTGCCGGCGGGCACGCCGGTGCTCGCCGGTGGCGTGGATGCGGCCATGGCGACCCTGGCTGCGGGCGTCACCCAACCGGGCAACCATGTGGCGATGATCGGTACCAGCATGTGTTGGGGCTACCTCAACCAGCGGGTGGACGCGCGGCACGGGTTGGTCAGCATGCCTCACGTCTATAACGGTCATCGCGACCTGTACATCTTTGGTGGCGCGATCACCGCCGGGGCGTCGGTCAGCTGGTTCCGCGAGCAGTTCTGCCAGGCCGAGGAGCAACAGGCCCAGGCCAGCGGCCAGGACAGCCTGGTGTTGCTGGAGCGCAGCGCGATGAATATCCCGGCGGGCAGCGAAGGCCTGTTGTTCCTGCCATACCTGATGGGCGAGCGCAGCCCGGTGTGGGACGACCGCGCCAGCGGCAGTTTTGTCGGGCTGAACCTGTATCACAGTCGCATCCATCTGTACCGCGCCGTGCTCGAAGGGGTGAGTTTTGCCCTGCGCCACAATATCGAAGCCGGCACCCGGGGCGCGCATTCCCTTGACCCGCGTTTGATCGTGGTAGGCGGTGCGAGCCATTCGGATGTGTGGATGCAGATCATCGCGGATGTGACGCGCTACCCGGTGTACACGATCGTCCAGGAAGTCGAAGCGGCGCTGGGGGCGGCGTTGCTGGCGGCGCACACGGTAGGGTTGGTCAGTGATGAGGCGATGGACAAGGGCTGGGTGCAGTTGGCGTTGCGGGCGCAGCCCAAGCGGGAGAATGTCGCGGTCTACGATCACGCGTTTGCCGAGTACCTGAAGCTGTATCCCGCGCTGAAGCCGATCATGCACACCCTGCAGGCCAACTGACCCAACAGGGTCAAAAATGTGGGAGGGGGCTTGCTCCCGATGGCGGTGTAACAGTCGCCGCCTGTGTTGAATGACACACCGCTATCGGGGGCAAGCCCCCTCCCACAGTGGATCTTCATTGTTCTTGAGATTTTGATCTATGAACGCAATTTTTGACTTCACTCACCACCGCATCCTCGTCACCGGCGCCAGCAGCGGGATTGGCCGCGAAATCGCACAGCAGCTCATTGCCAGTGGCGCCGAGGTCTTCGCCCTGGGCCGTGACGCCCGGGCACTGGCCGAACTGGGCTGCCACACCCTGAGCGTGGATATCGCCGACAGCGCCGCGCTCGACCACGCCTTGAATGAGCTGCCGGCGCTGCACGGTCTGGTCAACTGCGCCGGCATTTCACGCCTGGAGCCCGCCGCCGCCATCAGCGCCGAGGCGTTTGATCAGGTGATGAGCGTCAACGCTCGCGCTGCGGCGCACGTGGCCAGCCGCGTGGCGGCGAAAATGATCGAAGAGAACATCGCCGGTAGCATCGTCAACGTCTCCAGTCAGGCCTCGCTGGTGGCGCTGGATGATCATCTGAGCTACTGCGCCTCCAAGGCCGCCCTCGATGCGATCACCCGCGTGCAGTGCGCTGAATGGGGCCGCTTCGGCATTCGCGTCAACAGCGTCAACCCCACTGTCACGCTCACGCCGATGGCGACCATGGCCTGGTCCGATCCGGTCAAGCGCGACCCGGCGCTGGCCGCCATTCCCCTGGGCCGTTTTGCGCACACCGTGGAAGTCGCGTTGCCGGTGTTGTTCCTGCTCAGCGATGCGGCCAGCATGATCAGTGGCGTGAGCCTGCCCATCGATGGCGGCTATACCAGCCGTTAGCCGTTCTCCAACTGCCCGGCGATGACCACCTTGTCCCGTGGCTTGTACGGGTCTTGCAGGCGATCGAGCAGCAGGCGCACCGCGCTGCTGCCGGCCAGCGAGGCATCGTGGGCCACGCAGGCGATGGGCACGCCGAAAATATCGGCGAACGGCAGGCGGTCGATGCCGCAGATGGTCAGGCTGTCGTGGGCGATGTTGTGCATGCGTAACGCGCGCAGGGCGCCGAGGGTGATCAATTGGTTGAAGCCCATGATCGCGTCCGGCGCCGAGTGGGCGGCGAGGTAGTCGAGGGTGTGCAGGTAGGACGGCATCAGCGTGTAGTCCCCGGCCTGCACCTCGACCTGCACCTGAGGATGTTCGGCCAGCACTTCGCGCAGGCCCTTGAGGCGTTCGACGGTGATGCGCGAGTGCTCGGGGCCGGTCAGCACCAGCAGGCGCTTGAGGTCCGGGGTCTGGCGCAACAGGTAGTGCGCGGCCTGGATGCCGCTGTGGTAGTTGTCGAGCACCACGCGGCTGAACGGGCTGTCGTGGAGCGTGCGGTCAAGCAGCACCACCGGGGTCTTGCCGTTGCCCAGGCGCTCGAGATAGTCAGGCTGGTAGCTTGGCTCATCGGAGACCGGCGACAGGATGATCCCCGCCACGCGATAACCCAGCAGGGTATCGACGGCCTTGCTTTCCAGTTCTTCCAGCTCATCGGTGTCCACCAGCATGATGGTGTAGCCGTGCTTTTTTGCTTCGCGGGAGATCGCCTTGATCATCTCGCTGTAGAACGGGTTGTCCACCGACGCGGTGATCACACCGATGATCAGGCTTTCACTGCGCTTGAGCCCGCGCGCGAAGGCATTGGGCACGTAGTCGAGCTCGCGCGCCACTTCCAGAATGCGCGCCAGGGTGGCGGGTTTGACCAGATCAGGTTTGCTCAACGCCCGGGACACGGTAATGGTGGTCATGCCCACCCGTTTGGCGATGTCGCTGATGGTGACAGACTTTTTCTTGTTCATCGGTAAGGCTGCAAGAGGACACTCCCGCAGGCTAGCATGCGCGCAGGCCCAGGGTGACTCAAATCAGCGGGTCCCAGCGTTGCGACCAGTCACCTTCGGTCTTGACCACTTCACGCAACAGGGTCAACGCCTGCTGCAACACCGCAGAATCTCGTGCCCGCGAATACACCAGGTACGTCGGGAAACTGAATTCCGGCGCCTTGGCCACCCGCTGCATCACGCCGCTGTCCAGGTAGCTCTGCACCACGCGCGTGCGGAAATACCCGGCGCCGCCGTTCACCAGGATGTACTGCAGCGCCAGCGGCCCCAGATTGAAACCCACGGCGGCGCGCGCGCGGTCGGGCAAGGCGGCGTCGTGCTGTTGGCGAAAACCCTGGCCCCAGTCGATATACACATAGGGCTCGGGTTTGCTCGCCAGTTGCACCAGGATCAGTTTTTCTTCCAGGACTTGCTCGACCTGCAAGCCCGGCCAGTACTGCGGCTGGAACACCAGCGCGGCGTCAAGCACGCCCAACTCCAACTGACGCAACAGGTACTCGCCCTCGCGAATTTCGGTGCGCAGGGCATGCCCGGGGATATGCTCGCGCAGCGCCTTGGCCCAACCGAGCATCAGCGGATTGCACAGGCTGACCTCTGCGCCGATATGCAGCACATTGCGATAGCCATCGGGCAAGGGCAGGTCGCGGCGCGCCGCTTCCCAGGTTTGCAGCAACTGGTTGGCGTACACCACAAAGGCCTCGCCGTCGGCGGTCAGGCGTGCACCAGCGCGATTGCGCACGAACAGCGTACTGCCCAACTGGTTTTCCAGGTTCTTCACCCGTGCGGTGATGGCGGTCTGGGTGACGTGCAGTTTCTCCGCCGCTGCGGCGAGGCTGCCGCAGCGGGTGATTTCCAGAAAGGTGCGTGCCAGTTCGATGTCCATGAAGCCCCCGGGAGATGAGTGGAGGGCATTGTAGTGGAACGCGGTGAGCACTGTGGGAGGAGGCTTGCCCCGATAGCGGTGTGTCAGTCACAGAGGCATTCACTGACACTCAGTAATCGGGGGCAAACCCCCTCCCACATTTCAATTGAATTTCAGCTCGGGTTGTGTGGTGCTTGCAAGTGCTTGGTAGGGGATGCCTTTGCATAAGCGTGACTTGCGCACCTTCGTCCATGCCCGAACCCTGCGGTACGTTGTGACCCGCTTCGAGGGCAGGCATTTTTCAGTGATTGGAATGCAGTGCAAATGTGGGAGGGGGCTTGCCCCCGATAGCGGTAGATCAGTCACAGATGCAGTGACTGACACTCGGCAATCGGGTTGTGCGGTGAATCAAGAGTGATCGAACGCCAGTGGATCCAGTTTCAAAGGGTCGTAGACCTGCGGCTCACTCCCAGCCGCCACGGTCGAGACACCGGGTGCTCGTCGGTGGCTGTTTGCCGTAGGCCAGAAACTCCCCGAGCCAGCGGCTGACACAGCCGTCGGCAGTTGTCTGGGCGGGTTCCTTGAGCAGAAGCGACTCGACGCCGGATGCGCCCGGTTCGCCGTGCCCTGCGTTGACCAGCACCATGCGTGCGACGCGTTCGGGAAACCGCGTCGCGTAGCGGTTGCCCAGGCGCGCCGCGTCGGCATTGCCGACGTAGTTGAGCCGGGACTCGCCCAGTTGCCCGCGCACATACTCCATATCCTGTGCCGCCTGTTCGAGGGCGTCGCCCCCTGTGAGGTCGCGGCTGCTCAGTTCGATCATGTCGTAGCGGTCGACCAGCTTACGGTAAGCCGGGTTGGCGTAAGACTCCCAAAGGCTGGCCAGATGCAGGGCAAAGGTGGCGTTTTTAGCTGTATGCGGCTCGCCGGACTGGATAAACACCACGCCCTCGCGGTTGAGCGGGTCGCGCGCGCCGACGCGTGTCACGCTCAGGCGTATGCGGCCGCGTCCAGGAGCGGCATGGTCGCGGGGCACCGTCACCAGGCCACATTGGGTACGGTCGAGTACGTCGGGGGCGAGCCGCTCAAGCACCGGGAAAGGGCAATCGAGTAACCAATCAATGGCGGTGGGCGCGATCAGGGGGTCGGCCAGGGCCAGGTGTGCGATCAACCAGCCGCCGAGGCAGACCAGGCATTTTCCAACAACGCTGGGTTTCATTAAAAGGTCCCGGGAAGCCGTATGAAGTCGGCTTTTTTACCAAGGACCTTGGGTCTAATAATGTAAGGCGATTAAACGGATCGTGTACGAAACTGGAGTTTCGTTTATCAGGTGTCGCTATTCCAGCCACCGCCCAATGCTTTGTACAACGCGATGCTGGCTTGCAGGCGCGACAGCCGCAGCTGCACGTCCAAGTCCTGGGCCGCGTACAGGGTGCGTTGGGTCTCCAGCACTGTGAGCAGATCTTCGGCACCGGCCTGGTAGCGGCTTTCGGCGATCCGGAACGCGGTTTGGGCCTGTTGCAGTTCTTCAACTTGCCATTGGCGTTGCTGGTCGAGGCGGCTGATGCTGCTGAGGGCTTTTTCCACATCGGCAAAGCCGTTGATGATCGCCCCACGGTAGATTTGCAGAAGCTCATCCTGGCGCGCGCGGGCCTTGTCGCGTTCGGCGCTTAAACGACCGTTGTTGAAGATCGGCGCCACCAGGCCCGAGGTCAGGGTGTAGAACGGGCTGCGCAGGATATCGTCGGCCTTGTATGCGCCCGAGCCCAGGGTCGCGCCCAGGGTCACTGCAGGCAGCATCGCTGCGCGGGCTACGGTGACGTCTGCACTTGCCGCCGCCAGCTGTGCCTCGGCCTGGGCGAGGTCGGGGCGCCGGCTCAATAACTGGCTTGGCACGCCGGGCCCGATGGTTGGCCAGGTCAGTGCCGGGAACGCCTCGGTGCCCAGTTCCAGCGCCTGCACGGGCTGGCCGAGCAACGCGGCCAGGGTGATGCGCGCCTCTTCGGCCAGTTGCTCGACCAGCGGCAGTTGCCGCTGCTGGCTGGCCACCAGGCTTTTCTGTTGCGCCAGTTCCAGAGCCGTGGCGGAACCGGCGTCGTAGCGGGTTTGCACCAGGTTCAGCACCGCGCGCGCATTCGCCAGGTTCAGCTCGGCGATCTGCACGCGTTGGCGCGCCGCCAGGGTTTGCGCGTAACGATCGGCGACGTTACTGAGCAGGGTCAGTTCCACGTTGGCCTGGTCGAACTGGCTGGCCTGCAGGCTATGCAGCGCGCTGTCCCGCGCAGCGGCACGACCGCCCCAGAAGTCGAGTTCGTAGCTGGCCGTGAGGTTGGCGTCATAGCGGGTGACGGTTTTATTGCTCTCGGTGGCGTCCAGGTCCGAGTTGCCGCTGCCGCGCAACAGCTTTTCGCGGGTGGTGGTGAGGTTGAAGTTGATCTCGGGCAGCAGCGGCGCCCCGGCAATCACCGCCGTTGCCTGCGCCTGGCGCACGCGCGCCATGGCGGCGGCCACGTCGAAACTGTCACGCCGGGCCTGGTCGATCAGGCGGTTGAGCGATGGGCTGCCAAAGTGCGTCCACCAGCGCTGGTCGGTGGCTTGGCTGGCCGCGCGTTGGCCATAATGCCAGGCGGCGGGTGGCGCGATGCCGCTGTCGACGGCGGCGGGGTTGCCGGCGCAGGCGCTGAGCAGCAGGCACAGGCTTAGCACTGACAGTTGTGGTGCGATGGATCGTTTATTCACTGGTCAACGCCTTAACCGGATCGAGCCGGGCAGCTTTACGGGCCGGCATAAAGCCGAATACGACGCCGGTGACCAGCGCGCAGCCAAAGGCGCCGAGCATCGCCACCAGGGAAAACTGCACCGCCACGTCGGCCAGCACCAGCACGCCGCCCACCAGCAGCGCCAGGGCGATACCGAACAGCCCGCCGACCACCGAGAGCATCACCGCCTCAGTCAGGAATTGGCGCAGGATGTCGCGCTGGCGTGCGCCGGTGGCCATGCGGATGCCGATTTCACGGGTGCGTTCGCGCACGGTCATCAACATGATGTTCATCACGCCGATACCGCCCACCAGCAGGGAAATCGCGGCAATCGAGCCGAGCATCAGCGACAGGGTGTTTTGCGTGCGCGCTTCGGCCTGAATCATCGCTGCGTCGTTGGTCAGGTGGAAGTCGCGTTTGCCGCCGTGCAACTTTTGCATAAGCTGACCGATGGCTTGCTCGGCCTCTTGCACCTTGCGCGCATCGGCGGCGGCAATGACCACGTATTCGGGGTTATAGGTGCCGAACAGGCGCACGCTGGCGGCGGTGTAGGGAATGGCGACACGGTCGTCGCTGTCTTGCATGCCGGAGCTGGAGCCTTTTTCCGCCAACACGCCAATCACCTGGAAGGGCACGTTTTCGATCAGGATGTATTGGCCGATGGGGTCTAGCTGGCCTTTGAACAGTTTTTCGCGCACGCGATGACCGATCACCGCCACCGTGGCCCCGGCGCGCTCGTCGGCTTCGGTAAAGTAGCTACCTTCGGCCACCGGCCAGTTGAAGATGTCCGGGAAATTGGTGTCGTTACCGCCCACATAGGCCGTGTAGTCGACGTTGCCGAAGCGCACGCCGGCGTAGGTGCCGTTCACCGGCATGATGCGCTTGACCTGGGGCAATGTAGCCAATGCCGCCACATCATTGAGGGTCACGATACCTGGCGGCGTGCGCGGGTTAGGCGAAAAGCCACTCAGGTAGATGATGTTGGAGCCGAAGGCCGCCATCTGCGCCATGACCTGGCGCTTGCTGCCTTCGCCCACTGCCAGCATCACCACCACCGACGCCACGCCGATGATGATCCCCAGCAGCGTCAGCGCGGTGCGGAAGCGGTTGATCCACATCACCCGCCAGGCCGCCTGCACCGCGTCCAGCAGCTCGGCTTTCCAGGCACCATTGTGTTCGGCGCCGTCGGCCAGGCGCTGGCGCAGGTCCACGGCTTGCAATGCATTGCTGCCGGCCGTGATGGGCACGTGGATGTTACTCAACGCCGAATCGCTGATGATCAGGCCGTCGCTGATCTCGATGATGCGGTTGGCGTGCGCCGCGACTTCGCGGTCGTGGGTGATCAGGATCACCACGTGGCCCTGGCTCGCCAACTCATCCAGCAGCAGCATCACCTCGGCGCCGCTGTGGCTGTCGAGGGCTCCGGTGGGTTCGTCCGCAAGGATGATATGCCCGCCGTTCATCAACGCACGGGCAATCGAGACGCGTTGTTGCTGGCCACCGGAGAGCTGGTGCGGGCGGTTGTTGGTGCGGTCGGCCAGGCCCAGGCGGGTCAGCAGAGCCTTGGCGCGGGCATGGCGTTCGGCAGCGCTGATGCCGGCATAGATCGCCGGCATCTCGACGTTTTCCTGGGCCGAGCCGGACGGGATCAGGTGGTAGCCCTGGAACACGAAACCAAAGGCTTCGCGGCGCAGCCAGGCCAGTGCATCGCTGTCCAGGTGCGCGACGTTTTCCCCGGCGAACAGGTAGTCGCCCACGGTGGGGCGGTCGAGGCAGCCGAGGATGTTCATCAGTGTGGATTTTCCGGAGCCCGAGGCGCCGACGATGGCAACGAACTCTCCCGCATGGATAGACAGGTCGATCCCGCGCAATACGTCGACCTGCGGGCTGTCGCCGCCGCCGTAGGACTTGCGGATGTTCTTGAGTTCGATCAATGGCGTGGTCACATCAACCCCCGCCGCCGCTGGCTGGGCCGATCAACAGGTGATCGCCTTCGTTGAGGCCATCCAACACTTCAACGCGCAGGCGGTCACTGATACCCAGGTGTACTTCGCGCTCCTCGATGGCGCCATTTTCGGTGACGACCCGGGCGATCTGCTTGTCGGTGCCTTGGCCGCCGAGCAGCGCCGCGACCGGGACGGTGAGAGCGTCCTTGACCTGGCTGGCGACGAAAAACACCTGGGTGGTCATTTCGGCCATCAGCGCATTGTCAGTGTTGTCCACATCCAGCAGTACGGTGTACAGCACTACGCGGCCACTGCCGGTTTTGCTCGTGCTGGTGGGGCTGCCACTGCCCTGGCTGGTTTCATTCAGCGGCTTGGGCGGGATCGGCAGGATCTGGCGTACGGTGCTGGTCCAGCGCCGGTTGCCGCCGGCGAGGGTAGTGAAATAGGCGCTCATGCCCGGTTTGACGTGGCTGATATCGGCTTCGGACACTTCGGCCCATACGGTCATCGGCGACAATTTGGCGATGCGCAGGATCAACGGCGTTTGTTGCTGGGCGTTGAGGGTCTGGCCGACCCGTGCATCTACCGCCACTACGGTGCCGCTCATGGGCGCGTAAATCCGCGTATAGCCCAGTTCGGCCTCGTCACTGCGCAGGCTGGCCTGGGCCTGGCGGATCTGCGCCTGGAACATATCGACACGGGCTTGGGTGGCGCTCAGTTCGGCTTTGGCGGTTTGCACATCTTCTTCACGGGTGGCGTTGCCTGCAACCAAGCGTTGCTGGCGCTGGTATTTCTGGCGTGCGAGTTCGTGCTGGGCTTTCTGTTCCTGCAACTGCGCCTTGAGGTTTTCAATGGAGTAGCGACTGGCGTCGAGCTTGGCCTGTTGCGTGGCAGGGTCGATTTCCACCAGCAGCTCGCCTTCCTTGACTTGATCACCGGCCTCCACATGGATCTTGCGAATCTGTCCGGATGCCTGGGCACCCACGTCGACATACCGGCGCGGCTGCAGGGTGCCAAGTGAGGTGACGCTGTTTTCAATGTTGCCGCGGGTTACGGCGACCGTGGGCAGGCTGTCGCGGCCCGACGGCAGCACTTGCCAGGCAACCACTGCGAGGATGCAGAGCAGGCACGCCATCACCAGCAGGGCGCGTCGGGCAGGTCGAGGGCGTTTCATGTCTTGGTTCCAGCCGGGAGGTATTGACCGCAGGAGCGGGGAGTTGACAGTTATACGAGAAAATTGCCCGGAGATTTAGGCCCTTACACACGTGGTAACAGCTCGCCCGACGAAAAAAAAAGCACCGGTGATGCAAGACTTCTTTAAAAGTAGATGAGAATTACTATAAATTGCACACACTCAAACTGCCATCATCGATGGACGTGTTCCTAAAAAGGTTGGCATCGTCAGCACCACGGCCATGGGGCCAGGAGTCATGTTGGAAAACTACTATCGCGAGCTGGTGTGTTTCCTCAACGCCAAGCTGGGCAACCGTCAGGTGGCCGAGGATGTGGTGCATGACGCGTATGTGCGGGTGCTGGAGCGCTCCAGTGACACGCCGATCGAACAGCCGCGCGCGTTCCTGTACCGCACCGCGTTGAACCTGGTGATCGACGGCCATCGGCGCAACGCCCTGCGCCAGTTGGAACCGCTGGAGGTGCTGGACGCTGAAGAACGCTTCGCCCCCTGTTCACCGCACACCAGTCACGACCAGGGCCAGCGTCTGGAGATGCTCGAGCGCGCCCTGGCCGAGCTGCCGGCGGCCTGCCGCGACAGTTTCCTGTTGCGCAAGCTCGACGGCCTGTCCCACCTGCAAATCGCCGAGCGCCTGTGCATTTCCCGCGCGCTGGTGGAAAAGCACATCGTCAATGCCATGAAGCACTGCCGGTTGCGCATGCGTGAGTGGGAAGTGCACTGAAGCGCTGTTAGTTAAATTTTATTTCACTGTCCTCGTTTCCTATCAACACACGGCCTGTTGTTCAGGCCATGAAGGTATTCCCGCCCCAACCGCCAAGGGGCTTATCCAGAGGACACTGGAATGACACAGGCAATTGCTTCGCCCGCGGTTCACGACCTGATCGGCATCGGCTTCGGCCCTTCGAACCTGGCGCTGGCCATCGCCCTGCAGGAGCGTGAGAAGGCGCAGGGCAAACTGGACGTGCTGTTCCTCGACAAACAAGCCGACTACCGCTGGCACGGCAATACCCTGGTGACCCAGAGCGAATTGCAGATTTCGTTCCTCAAGGACCTGGTGACCCTGCGCAACCCCACCAGCCCGTATTCCTTCGTCAATTACCTCAAGGCCCACGACCGCCTGGTGGACTTCATCAACCTGGGCACCTTCTACCCGTGCCGCATGGAGTACAACGACTACCTGCGCTGGGTTGCCGGGCAATTCCAGGCCCAGGCCCGCTACGGCGAGGAAGTGCTGGCCATCGAGCCGATCCTGCACCAGCAACAGGTTGAAGCGCTGCGCGTGATTTCCCGCGATGCGCTGGGCGAACAGCATGTGCGCACCACACGCTCGGTGGTGGTCAGCGCCGGCGGCACGCCGCGTATTCCCGAAGCCTTCAAGGCGCTCAAGGGCGACAGCCGGGTGTTTCACCATTCCCAGTACCTGGACCGCATGGCCAGCCAGCCGTGTGTGGACGGCAAGCCCATGCGCATTGCGGTGATCGGCGGTGGTCAAAGCGCCGCCGAAGCCTTTATCGACCTCAACGACAGCTTTGCATCGGTGCAGGTCGACCTGATTCTGCGCGGTTCGGCGCTCAAACCGGCGGATGACAGCCCGTTCGTCAATGAAGTGTTCTCGCCGGCCTTTACCGACCTGGTGTTCCAGCAAGTCGGCGCCGAACGTGAGCGCCTGGTCGCCGAGTACCAGAACACCAACTACTCGGTGGTGGACCTGGACCTGATCGAGCGCATCTACGGCATCTTCTATCGGCAGAAAGTTTCCGGCATCGCGCGTCAGGCCTTCCGCACCATGACCGTGGTCGAAAAGGCCACCCCCGGCCCGCTGGGCATTGAACTGACGCTGCGCAACAACGCCACCGGCGAAACCAGTGTGAATCACTACGACGCGGTGATCCTCGCCACCGGTTACGAACGCCAGATGCACCGCGAACTGCTCGCGCCGCTCGAAGCCTACATGGGCGATTTCGAAGTGGCCCGCGACTACCGCATCGTCACCGACGAGCGCTGCAAGGCCGGTATTTACATCCAGGGGTTCAGCCAGGCCAGCCATGGTTTGAGCGATACGTTGCTGTCGGTGCTGCCGATTCGTGCCGATGAAATTGCCGCGTCGTTGTATGCCAATGACCGTAGCCGTGGCAGCGCGCGCTCGGTGCAGGACCTGCTGCTCGCCACTGCAAGCTGATCGGATTGTGTAGGAGCGAGGCGGGCGGCTAGCCCTTGCTCGCGAAAAACGTCAACGATAACGCGCCTGTTCTGAATCAACGCGGCGCTCTCGCGTTCTTCGCGAGCAAGGGCTAGCCGGCCGCCTCGCTCCTACAGGCGGTACTTGTGACATGGGGTTGCTGCTGATACTGTACAAAAAACCAGTATCGGTAGCTCTCCATGCAGTTGATCGAAAAGCTCAGCATTCTCGCCGACGCCGCCAAGTACGACGCTTCGTGCGCCAGCAGTGGCGCACCCAAGCGCAGCTCCGAAGGCAAGGCCGGGCTGGGTTCCACCGATGGCATGGGCATTTGCCACAGCTATACGCCCGACGGCCGTTGCGTGTCGCTGCTCAAGGTTTTGCTCACCAACTTCTGTCTCTACGACTGCCAGTATTGTGTCAACCGCCGTTCCAGCGATGTGCCGCGTGCGCGATTCAGCCCGGAAGAAGTGGTCACCCTGACCCTGGACTTCTACAAGCGCAATTGCGTCAGCGGGCTGTTTCTCAGTTCCGGCATCATCCGTTCAGCCGACTACACCATGGAGCAGTTGGTGCGGGTCGCCAAATTGCTGCGTGAAGAGCACGATTTTCGCGGCTATATCCACCTCAAGACCATTCCTGAAGCTGACCCTGCGTTGATCGCCGAGGCCGGGCGCTATGCCGACCGCCTGAGCGTGAATATTGAACTGCCCACCGATACCAGCCTGCAAACCCTGGCGCCCGAAAAGCAGATCGTCTCGATCAAACAGGCCATGCAGACCATCTACACCGGTGAACAGACGGTGCTCAACGAACCCCGTGCACCGCGCTTCGCCCCGGCCGGGCAGAGTACCCAGATGATCGTCGGCGCCGATGACACCGACGACAGCACCATCCTGCACGGTGCCGAAGCCTTGTATGGCAATTACAAGCTGCGCCGCGTGTATTATTCCGCGTTCAGCCCGATTCCCAACAGTCCGAAGAGCGTGCCCCTGGCCGCACCGCCGCTGATGCGCGAGCATCGTCTGTACCAGGCCGACTTTCTGTTGCGCAGCTACGGCTTCAGCGCCAATGAACTGTTCGAAGGCCCCGGCCACCTGGCCCTGGATATCGACCCCAAGCTGGCGTGGGCCCTGGAGCATCGCGAGGTGTTCCCCCTGGACCTGAACCGCGCCGAACCGACCTTGATCGCGCGCATCCCCGGCATTGGCCTGCGCACCACCCAGCGCCTGGTAGATCTGCGCCGCGAACGCAAGATCCGCTTTGAAGACCTGGCCCGCATGCGCTGCGTGCTGGCCAAGGCCAAGCCGTTTTTCATCACCAGCGATTACCACCCACAGCAGGCCGATAGCACCAGTGTGTTGCTGCGCGAACAGCTGCGTGATCGCCCGCAACCGCAACAGATGGGGTTGTGGGGATGATCAGCCTGGAATGCGACAACCTGTTCAGCACCTGGCGCGAACAGGCGCGCTGGCTGCTCAGCCATCAGGTCGACCCCAGCCAGGTGAGCTGGGGCGAAGCCGAGGTGGCGGATTTGTTTGCCACCGACGAACCCATTCCGTCCGGGCCGGGGCCTTTCCAGGCGCGCATTCCCAAGGCCTTGTTGCAACTGTTGGAGTCGGCCGCCTGCTACCAGGGCGATCAGCGTTGGAGTTTGCTGTACGAAGTGTTGTGGCGGGTCAGCCATGGCGATCGCACGGCAATGCTGGCAGGTGACAAGTTGGGCAGCGAGTTGCAGCGCCGCATCAAGCAGGTCAGCCGTGAAGCCCACCACTTGCATGCGTTTGTGCGGTTTATTGCATTGCCGGCCGAAGCCGGGCCCGAGCTGCCGGAGTACGTGGCCTGGCACGAGCCGGCCCACGATATTTTGCACAGTGCCAGCCAGCATTTCGTCGGGCGCATGGGCCGCCATCGCTGGATGATCGCGACGCCGCTGGATGGGGTGTATTACGACGGCGAGCAATTGATTCACCAACGCCAGTGCCCCGAGGCGTGGCAGCAGCTGGCGCAAAATGTCGAAGACCCGCACAGCGCCATGTGGTTGACCTATTACAGCCACATCTTCAACCCGGCGCGCTTGAACCCCAAGGTGATGGAAGGGCATCTGCCGAGCCGGTTCTGGAAGAACCTGCCGGAGGGCAAGTTGATTCCGGGGCTGATCAGCGAGGCGCGCACGGGCAAACAGAAGGATGGGCAGGCCAGGCTGGTGGGCACCAAACCCGGCAAACGCATTTCAAGCGGGCATAATTAGAAAATGTGGGAGGGGGCTTGGTATTGTGGTGTTTGTCAGAGCGTCCTCAGCCAGGAGCAATCATGTCTACCGCTGTTCGTCTTGCCCAAACCGCCGATGCCGAAGGGATCAGCCAGGTCATCCTGGCGGCTTTGCACAGCAGTAACGCACAGGATTACCCGGCCGATGTGATTGCCCGAGTGGCAAGTCATTTCACCCCCGATGCCGTGCTGGCGCTGCTCAAGCGCCGTGTCGTGCTGGTGGCCACCCAGGAGCAGGTGATCGTTGCCACCGCCGCCCTTGACGCCAACGTGGTGCGCTCGGTGTTCGTCAACCCGGCGCTGCAAGGGCAGGGCATTGGTCGCCTGTTGATGATCGAGATCGAACTGCGCGCCCGCGAAGCCGGGGTGACGGTGTTGAGCGTGCCATCCTCGCTGACCGCCGAGGCGTTCTACAGCAAGCTGGGGTTTCACACCGTGCGTGATGTCTATCATGGCAATGAGCGCACGCTGGTCATGGAAAAGGCCCTGCTGTCCCGGCATCCCATCGGCCCGTATCGCGACCGTCAGCACCGTGCACAAGTGGTTGAGTTGTGGCAGGAGGCGTTCGGCTATGACACCGCGCATAACCTGCCGAGCCTCGCGATCGATAAGAAGCTGGTGGTCAATGACGGGCTATTCTTTGTCGCGACCGATAAAAAAACCGTGATCGGTACGATTCTCGCCGGCTATGACGGCCATCGCGGTTGGCTGTACTCGGTGGCGGTGCATGCCGACTATCGTCGCCACGGCCTGGGATCATCGTTGGTGCGTCACGCCGAACAGGCCTTGACGGCGTTGGGTTGCATGAAGATCAACCTGCAGATCACCGGCGGCAATGACGCGGTGGTGGGGTTCTACGAGGCGTTGGGCTATGGAGTGGAGCCGAGGATCAGCATGGGCAAGAAGATTGCCGGGAATATTCCTCCCCAATCTTAAGAACACAGGAGGCAAATGTGGGAGGTGGCTTGCCCCCGATGGCAGGGTGTCAGTCACCGATGATGTTGACTGATTCACCGCCATCGGGGGCAAGCCACCTCCCACAGGTTTTGCAGTGTTGCTGAGGCAGTGGCTTAGACCTTGACGATCCAACCCGCTGGCGCTTCAACGTCACCGGTCTGCACGCCCGTCAGCTCTTTGTAGAGCTTCTGGGTAATCGGGCCCACTTCGGTTTCGCTGTGGAACACGTGCAGCTTGCCGTTGTACTGGATGCCGCCGATCGGCGAGATTACCGCAGCGGTACCACAGGCACCGGCTTCCTTGAATTGATCCAGCTTGTCGATGAACACTTCGCCCTCGACCACGGCAAGGCCCAGGCGGCTCTGGGCCAGTTCGATCAGCGACAGGCGGGTAATGCCCGGCAGCACCGAAGGCGACTTCGGCGTGATGAACTGGTTGTCATGGGTGATGCCGAAGAAGTTGGCCGAGCCGACTTCTTCGATTTTCGAATGGGTCATCGGGTCCAGGTAGATCGCGTCGGCGAAGCCGGATTTTTTCGCTTCCGAGCCCGGCATCAGGCTGGCGGCATAGTTACCGCCCACTTTGGCGGCACCGGTGCCTTGTGGCGCGGCGCGGTCGAAGGTGGAGATCTGGAAGTTGTGGGGCACCAGGCCGCCTTTGAAATAGGCGCCGACCGGGATGCAGAACACCGAGAAGATGAACTCCGGCGCGGTGCGCACGCCGATGTTGTCACCGGTGCCGATCACGAACGGGCGCAGGTACAGCGCGCCGCCGCTGCCGTAAGGCGGGATGAAGCGCTCGTTGGCCTTGACCACTTGTTTGCAGGCTTCGATGAAGTCTTCGGTCGACACATGCGGCATCAGCAGGCGGGCGCAGCTACGCTGCATGCGCGCGGCGTTCTGGTCCGGACGGAACAGGTTGATCGAGCCGTCCTTGCAGCGGTAGGCCTTGAGGCCTTCAAAGCACTGTTGGCCGTAGTGCAGGGCGGTAGAGCCCTCGCTGATGTGCAGCACATTGTCGTCGGTCAGGGTGCCTGCTTGCCATTCGCCGTTTTTCCAGACCTGGAGAAACCGCTTGTCGGTCTTGATGTAGTCAAAACCCAGCTTGTCCCAATTGATGCTTTCGTTACCCATGACACCCTCTAATCTCTGGTCAAGTCGGATTTTTTTCTGGATGGGCTCAACAATACTGCATTCTTGGCCGGTGTGGGAGCGGGCGGTTGGACCATTCAACCTCTCTATTGGATGATCCACTGCTATCGGGGGGCAAGCCCCCTCCCACATTTAGAATGCATTCCCCTGTAGGAGGGGGCTTGCCGCCGATGGCCTCGCCACGGTTCTACAGGTGCAACGCATGCCCCAAAGCCCGCAACGCCGCTTCCTGCACGGCTTCGCCCAAGGTCGGATGGGCGTGGATCGTTCCCGCCACATCCTCCAGGCGTGCACCCATTTCCAGGCTCAGGCCAAACGCAGTAGACAGTTCCGACACACCCACGCCCACGGCTTGCCAACCGACAATCAGGTGATTGTCACGCCGCGCCACCACCCGCACGAAGCCGGTTTTCGACTCCAGGGTCATGGCCCGTCCGTTGGCGGCGAACGGGAAGCTCGACACGATGCAGTCCAGGCCGGCTGCCTTGGCCTCGTCCGGAGTCTTGCCCACCACCACCAGTTCCGGGTCGGTAAAGCACACCGCCGGAATCGCCGCCGGGTTGAATTCGCGAGGTTTACCGCTGATCAGTTCGGCGACCATCTCGCCCTGGGCCATGGCCCGGTGCGCCAGCATGGGCTCGCCGCTCAGGTCGCCAATGGCATACACATTGCGCATGCTGGTCTGGCAACGGCTGTCGATCTTGATCGCGGCGCCGTTCATGTCCAGGTTCAGCGCTTCGAGGTTCCAGCCCTGGGTGTTGGGTTTGCGACCAACAGCCACCAGCACCTGATCGGTTTCCAGCGACAGGGTGTCGCCATTCGGGTCGCGCACTTGCAGGCAATGGTCGGCAAACCCGGTGACGCTGTGTCTGAGGTACAGCTTCACCCCCAGTTGCTTGAGGGATTCGCTCACCGGTTGAGTCAGTTCGGCGTCATAGGCCGGCAGGATGCGATCCTGGGCTTCGACCACACTGACGTCGGCCCCCAACTTGCGATAGGCGATGCCCAGTTCCAGGCCGATATAACCGCCACCCACCACGATCAGCCGCTTCGGTACGCGGCTCGGGGCCAGGGCTTCGGTGGATGAAATGATCGGCCCGCCAAGCGGCAGCATCGGCAGCTCGACACTCTTCGAACCGGTGGCCAGCAGCAGGTGTTCGCACTGGATGCGCTGCTCGCCCACGTCGACGGTCTTGCCGTCCACCACCTTGGCCCAGCCGTGGATCACCTGCACCTTGTGCTTCTTCAACAGCGCGGCGACGCCGGTGGTCAGGCGATCGACGATGCCGTCTTTCCATTCCACACTTTTGCGGATGTCCAGGGTGGGCACGTCCACCTCGATGCCCAACTGCGAGCCCTGGCTGTGGTGTACCGTCTGCTGGAATTGCTCGGCCACATGGATCAAGGCCTTGGACGGAATGCAGCCGATGTTCAGGCAGGTGCCGCCCAACGCCTGGCCTTCCACCAGGAGGGTCGGGATGCCCAGTTGGCCGGCGCGAATTGCGGCCACATAACCGCCCGGGCCGCCGCCGATAATCAGCAGCGTGGTGTGTAGTGTCTGAGTCATGCCCTTACTCCAGGAACAGGCTGGCGGGTTGTTCGAGCAGGCCGCGCACGGCCTGGATGAATTGCGCCGCGTCCATGCCATCGACCACACGGTGATCGAACGAGCTGGAGAGGTTCATCATTTTGCGCACCACGATCTGGCCCTTTATCACCATCGGCCGCTCGACGATGCGGTTGACGCCGACAATCGCCACTTCCGGCAGGTTCAGCACCGGCGTGCTGACGATGCCACCCAGCGCGCCGAGGCTGGTCAGGGTGATGGTCGAGCCCGACAGCTCTTCGCGGCTGGCCTTGCCGTTTCGGGCTGCTGTGGCCAAACTCGCGATTTCTTCGGCAGTGCCCCACAGGCTGCGGGCTTCGGCGTGGCGCACCACTGGCACCATCAGGCCGACATCGCTCTGGGTGGCGACGCCCACATGCACCGCACCGAGACGAGTGATGACCTGGGCTTCGTCGTCATAGCGTGCGTTGATCTGCGGAAAA
The DNA here is from genome assembly GCF_002837185.1 of Pseudomonas fluorescens. Taxonomy (GTDB): domain Bacteria; phylum Pseudomonadota; class Gammaproteobacteria; order Pseudomonadales; family Pseudomonadaceae; genus Aquipseudomonas; species Aquipseudomonas fluorescens_AM. The sequence goes on from NZ_KZ477996.1 coordinate 78,712, forward strand.
TCGCGCAGTGCCACCACCATGGCGCGCACGATGAAGGGCAGCAGGGTCAGCTTGCCGCGTGTGGCGCCGTGTTTTTCATTGAGGTGCACGCGCAGTTCGTCCAGCGCCGTGACGTCGATTTCTTCCACGTAGCTGAAATGCGCGGCGCGGCGGGTGGCATCCTGCATGCGCTGGGCGATCTTGCGGCGCATGCCGATCACCGGGATCTGGTGCTCGTCGTTGCGTTCGGCATAAGGGTTGGCGGCGGCCGAGGCTGGGCTGGCGCCTTGCTGAAGGTAAGCTTCGAGGTCTTCATGCAGGATCCGCCCGGCCGGGCCGGAGCCCTGTACCAGGCGCAACTGGATACCCGCATCCAGGGCATGCTTGCGCACGGCGGGGGAGGCCAGCGGGCGCTCATTGGCCTCCCGCGCCACGGGCGCCTGGACGTTGGCCGCGACAGGCGCGGGCTTGCCTGGAGCCGGTTGCGGCTGGCTCTCCACCACCGGTGCGGCTTTTTCCAGCGGTGCGGCCACGGCCGGCGCTTCCCTGGCGTTACCGGCGCCTTCCACTTCAATGCTGATCAAAATACTGCCCACCGCCATGACTTCACCCGGCTCGCCGCCCAGGGAAATCACCTTGCCGTGGACCGGCGAGGGAATGTCCACCATCGCCTTGTCGGTCATCACATCCGCCAGCACCTGGTCTTCGACGACCAGGTCGCCGACCTTCACATGCCACTGCGACAGTTCAACTTCCGCGATGCCTTCGCCAATGTCCGGCATCTTGATAACGTGCGTGCCCATTCAGACCTCCATGACCCGTTTCAACGCCGCGCCCACTCGGGACGGGCCTGGGAAATACGCCCACTCCTGCGCATGCGGGTAGGGCGTGTCCCAGCCGGTGACGCGCTCGATCGGCGCTTCCAGGTGGTGGAAGCAGTGCTCCTGCACCAGCGACACCAGCTCGGCACCAAAACCGCAGGTGCGCGTGGCTTCGTGCACCACCACGCAACGGCCGGTCTTTTTCACCGAGTTGACGATGGTGTCCAGGTCCAGCGGCCACAGGCTGCGCAGGTCGATGACTTCGGCGTCGATGCCGGTTTCTTCGGCGGCGACTTGCGACACATACACCGTGGTGCCGTAGGTCAGCACGGTCACCGCAGACCCCGGACGCACGATGGCGGCCACGTCCAGCGGTACGGTGTAGTAGCCGTCCGGCACCTGCGCCTGCGGGTGTTTCGACCACGGGGTTACCGGGCGGTCGTGATGGCCATCGAACGGGCCGTTATACAGGCGCTTGGGTTCAAGGAAGATCACCGGGTCATCGTTTTCGATGGAGGCGATCAGCAGGCCCTTGGCGTCGTAGGGGTTGGACGGCATCACCGTGCGCAGGCCGCAGACCTGGGTGAACACCGCTTCGATACTCTGGCTGTGGGTCTGGCCGCCATAGATGCCGCCGCCGCACGGCATGCGCATGGTCAAGGGCGCGGTGAACTGGCCGGCTGAGCGATAACGCAGGCGCGCGGCCTCGGAAATAATCTGGTCGGTGGCGGGGTAGACGTAGTCGGCAAACTGGATTTCCGCGACCGGACGCAGGCCGTAGGCGCCCATGCCCACCGCCACGCCGATGATGCCGCTTTCGGAAATCGGTGCGTCGAATACCCGCGAGCTGCCGTATTTGGTCTGCAAGCCTTCGGTGCAACGGAACACGCCGCCGAAGTAACCGACGTCCTGGCCGAACACCACCACGTTGTCGTCCCGTTCAAGCATCACATCCATGGCCGAGCGCAGGGCCTGGATCATGGTCATGGTGGTGGTGGTCATGGCGGTTTCCAGTTCGATGCTGTTGTTGTGATCGTTCATGTCACACCCCCAACGCTTGACGCTGGCGCTTCAAGTGCTCCGGCATCTCTTTATAGACGTCTTCGAACATGGTCGCGGCGCTTGGAATCTGGCCGCCGGCGAGGGTGCCGTACTGTTCGGCTTCTTTCTGCGCCTTGACCACTTCGGCTTCCAGTTCGGCGCTGACCGCCGCGTGTTCCTCTTCGGACCACTGGCCGATCCTGATCAGGTGCTGCTTGAGACGGGCAATCGGGTCGCCCAATGGGAAATGGCTCCAGTCGTCGGCGGGGCGGTATTTGGACGGATCATCGGAGGTGGAGTGCGGACCGGCGCGGTAGGTGACCCACTCGATCAGCGTCGGCCCCAGGTTGCGGCGGGCACGCTCGGCGGCCCAGGCGGAGGCGGCGTACACGGCGATAAAGTCGTTGCCGTCCACGCGCAGGGAGGCGATACCGCAACCGACGCCGCGTCCGGCGAAAGTCGTGGCTTCACCGCCGGCAATGGCCTGGAAGGTGGAAATGGCCCACTGGTTGTTGACCACGTTGAGGATCACCGGCGCACGGTACACGTGAGCAAAGGTGAGGGCAGTGTGGAAGTCCGATTCTGCGGTGGCGCCGTCGCCGATCCAGGCCGAGGCGATCTTGGTATCGCCCTTGATCGCCGAGGCCATGCCCCAGCCCACGCCCTGTACGAACTGGGTGGCAAGGTTGCCGGAAATCGTGAAGAAACCCGCGTCCTTGACCGAGTACATGATCGGCAACTGGCGGCCCTTGAGCGGGTCGCGCTCGTTGGACAGCAGTTGGCAGATCAGGTCCACCAGCGGCACGTCGCGGGCCATCAGGATGCTTTGCTGGCGGTAGGTGGGGAAGCACATGTCGTCGATGTTCAAGGCCAGGGCCTGGGCGCTGCCGATGGCTTCTTCGCCAAGGCTTTGCATGTAGAACGACATTTTTTTCTGGCGCTGGGCGACCACCATGCGGTTGTCGAAGATGCGCGTCTTGAGCATCGCGCGCATGCCTTTGCGCATGATGTCTGCCGAGACACCCTCGGCCCACGGCCCGAGCGCCTGGCCCTGGTCGTCGAGCACGCGGATCAGGCCTTTGGCCAGGTCGGCGGTGTCGGCGGGTTCCACGTCGATGGCGGGTTTGCGTACCAGGCCGGCGTCGGTCAGGCGCAGGTAGGTGAAGTCGGTCTTGCAGCCTGGGCGGCCCGAGGGTTCGGGAACGTGCAGGCGCAGCGGTGCATACGGCTGGTTCATGGCTTTCTACGCTCGATCTTGTGAATTTCTTGTAGTGGGCGCGCTAGCTGACAGTCAGTCTTCGGGTAGAAGAAATCTTGTCCTACAACAATCATAGGCGTGGCGTAGAAGAATATTTATCTGTGTTTCGTTGCGCTCAGGATCATTTGCGGATAAAAAATCTGCATAAACATAATAAACAGGTGACTTTGTCTCATGCGCAAACTGGACCGTACCGATATCGGCATTCTCAATGCCCTGCAGGAGAATGCACGCATCACCAACGCCGACCTGGCCCGCTCGGTCAACCTGTCGCCCACGCCGTGCTTCAACCGGGTCAAGGCGATGGAAGAACACGGCCTGATTCGCGAGCAGGTCACGTTGCTGGACGCCGATCTGCTGGGGCTGCATGTCAACGTGTTCATCCATGTGAGCCTGGAAAAGCAGAATGAACTGGCGTTGCAGCAATTCGAAGGTGCGATCTCGGACCGGCCGGAAGTGATGGAGTGTTACCTGATGGCTGGCGACCCGGATTACCTGATCCGGGTGCTGGTGCCGACGATCCAGTCGCTGGAGCGTTTCATGATGGATTTTTTGACCAAGGTGCCGGGGGTGGCGAATATCCGCTCCAGTTTTGCCTTGAAGCAAGTTCGCTATAAAACCGCGCTGCCATTGCCGGCCAACGGCATCAGCCTCGGTTCCTGATTCAACGGTGGACAAAATGTGGGAGGGGGCTTGCCCCCTCCCACATGTTTAAATGCATTTCAAAGTTGGTTGAGCGGGATCTTGAGGTAGGTGACGCCATTGTCTTCCGCTGGCGGCATATGCCCCGCCCGCACATTCACCTGGACCGCCGGCAACAGTAGCGTCGGCATGCCCAGCCCGGCATCGCGGGTGGTGCGCATCGCGACAAACGCCGCCTCATCCACCCCGTCATGCACATGGATATTCTGCGCGCGCTGTTCAGCCACCGTGGTCTGGCATTTCGCCTCGCGGCCCTCGGGTGGATAGTCATGACACACGTACAGCTGGGTCTCGGGCGGGAACGCCAGCAGCTTGCGCATCGACGCGTACAACTGCCGCGCATCGCCGCCGGGGAAGTCGCAGCGGGCGGTGCCGACGTCGGGCATGAACAGGGTATCGCCCACCAGGATCAGGCGGCCATCGATCAGGTAGGCCATGTCCGCCGGGGTGTGCCCGGGCACATGCAGCGCCTGGGCCTGCAAGCCACCGATATGAAAGATTTCATCCGGCGCAAACAGGTGATCGAACTGTGAGCCATCCACCCGAAACGCCGGCTCCAGATTGAACAGCTGCTTGAATACGCCCTGCACCTTGCTGATGGACTGGCCAATCGCAATCTTGCCGCCCAGGGTGCGGCGCAGGTACGGCGCGGCGGACAGGTGATCGGCGTGGGCGTGGGTTTCCAGCAGCCACTGCACGTGCAGGCCATGCTCGCGCACGAAGGCAATCACCTTGTCGGCCTGCGCGGTATCGGTGCGCCCGGAGGCCGGGTCGTAGTTGAGCACCGAATCGACGATGGCGCACGGGCCGCCGTCGGCTTCATAGACCACATAGGTGTAGGTCGACGATGCCTCGTCCAGAAAGGCTTGAATCAACGCTGGCATGGCGGCTATCCCCGATGAAGAAAAAAGTGGTTACAATCAGTTTACGTTTAAACATAATGTTTTGAGCTTAAGTGAGTTAAAGGAGCCGAGGCAAATGGAATCTACGTTGAGTGAGGGCGAGGTCGCCCAGTTGCGTGCATCGGCGTCCAAGGCCTGTTCCTTGCTCAAGGCCCTGGCCAATGAAGACCGCTTGTTGATCCTTTGCCAGTTGACCCTGGGCGAGCGCAACGTCGGCGAGCTGGAAGCCCAGACTGGCGTGCGCCAGCCCACGTTGTCACAACAGTTGGGCATCCTGCGGGACGAAGGGTTGGTCGCCACCCGTCGGGAAGGTAAATACATCTTCTACGGGCTGGCCAGCCATGAAGTGATTCAAGTGATGAAGACCCTGTCCGGCCTGTACTGCGGCGCGGTCATAAAAAGCTGGGCGTGACGCCATCCGGCAGCGACCCTTGTGTGCATTGACTCCAAAAAGGCAGTAGACAATGACCGAACAACACTGGGGACCCACCATCAGTGGCGATATCGTCGTCATCGGCGGCGGCTCGGCAGGCATCGGCCTGCTGGCCAGCCTGCTCAAGCGCGACCCGCAACTGAACCTCATCCTGATCGAACCCAACGACTTCCATTGCTATCAACCCGCCTGGACCCTGGTGGGCGGCGGCGCCTACGACCTGCAAAAAACCCGGCGCCCGCTGGCCGACGTACTGCCCAATGGTGTCACCTGGGTCCAGGCCGCCGTCAGCGAGTTATTGCCTGACGAGCAAACCCTTGTGCTCGACAGCGGCCAGCGCGTCACTTGGAAAAACCTGATTGTGTGCCCCGGCCTGCGCCTGGCGTGGGAAAAGATCGAGGGCCTGCAGGAGACCCTCGGTCGCCACGGCGTCACCTCCAACTATAGCTACGAACACGCGGCCTATACCTGGCAACTGGTGCAGCAGCTCAAGGGTGGCAAGGCGCTCTTCACCCAGCCGGCCATGCCGATCAAATGCGCCGGCGCGCCGCAGAAGGCCATGTACCTGTCCTGCGATCACTGGCTCAAGCAGGGCAGCCTGAAAAACATCGAGGTTGAATTCAACCTGGCCGGTGCCGCGCTGTTTGGTGTGCCAACGTTTGTGCCGCCGTTGATGAAGTACGTCGAGAAATACAACGCGCGCCTGGCGTTCAATGCCAACCTGATCAAGGTCGATGGCCCGGCAGGCAAGGCCTGGTTTGAAGTCAAGGACGCCGAAGGCAACGTCAACGTCGTCGAAAAAGTGTTTGACCTGCTGCATGTGGTCCCGCCGCAAGTCGCCCCGGATTTTATCCGGCATAGCCCGCTGGCCGACACCGCCGGCTGGTGCGAAGTGAACCCCCACAGCCTGCAGCACCTGCGCTATCCGAACATCTTCGGCCTGGGCGACGTGTGCGGCACCGCCAACGCCAAGACCGCTGCGGCGGTGCGCAAGCAGATCGTGGTGGTCGCTGAAAACCTGCTGGCCCTGCGCAAACAGGCACCGCTGCCGCTCAAGTACGACGGCTACGGCTCCTGCCCGCTGACGGTGGAGAAGGGCAAGGTAGTGCTGGCTGAGTTCGGTTACGGCGGCAAGCTGCTGCCGACCTTTCCCCTGGACCCCACCCAGGCACGTCGCTCGATGTGGTTCCTCAAGGCCACATTGCTGCCGTGGTTCTACTGGAACGGCATGCTCAAGGGCCGCGAGTGGCTGACCCGCCTGAGCAAGGTGGACTGAATGCTGCTGGCCAGTGTGTTGGGTGTATTGATGGGCCTGGTCATGGGCCTGACCGGCGCGGGCGGCGGCATTCTCGGAGTGCCGGCGCTGGTGTTGGGCCTGGGGTTGACGATGACTCAGGCCGCGCCGGTGTCATTGCTCGCGGTGGGCGCAGCCGCGGCGGTGGGCGCGATCGACGGCCTGCGCCATGGTTTGGTGCGTTACCGCGCGGCGTTATTGATCGCGTTGCTGGGCGCGCTGTTTTCGCCGTTGGGGGTGTTCGTCGCCCATCAACTGTCGGAGCCGGTGCTGATGGGCCTGTTCAGTGCATTGATGGTGCTGGTGGCCTGGCGCATGTTGCAGCGCGAAAAGGTCCAGGCTGGGCCGAGTGACCATGGCGCCGCCTCCTGGGGCCAGAAAAACTGCATGCTCAACCAGCAGACCGGGCGCCTGGCCTGGACCGCCAAATGCACTGTGACCCTGGCTGCATTGGGCGCGGTGACGGGCGCGGTCTCCGGGTTGCTCGGCGTGGGCGGCGGTTTTCTGATTGTGCCGGCGTTCAAGCAACTCACCGATGTGCAGATGCGCGGGATCGTCGCGACCTCGTTGATGGTGGTCAGCCTGCTGTCGCTGATCGGCGTGGCGGGGGCCTTTCATGCGGGGGTGAGCATCGAGCCGGTGGGCTGGGCGTTCATTGGCGCGAGTATCGTCGGAATGCTAGCGGGACGGCGTCTGTGTTCGGTGATTCCCGCCCGCAGCTTGCAGGTGGGGTTTGCCAGCCTGTGTGTAGTAGTGGCGATTGGAATGTTGTTCAACGCGTTGATCTGACTCTGTGCCGGCGACTCGTAAGATCGCCGTGCATTGCGGCAGTCACAAAATCTGGTAGGTGGGCAGGAACCTGCTGATTGGGTTTTAACACCCAGTGAGCACGGCAAACGCCAGGATGATTTTTTGACTACGGATAGACATCGCTCATGACCTCCATTCCCCCTGCACAGCGCTTTTCCTCACCGCCGGTACTGGCGCCCGGCAATCAGTCAGCGCCGGTCAACGAAGAACTCGATAGGTTGGCCACCCCCGTTATCCCAGGCCCTGCGCTGGGTAATCTGGGCGGGGCGCTGTCCTGGCCGATACCCTTGAGCGCAGACGAACAACGGCGCTTGCGTCTTATCACGATGAATCACGAACACCCTCTGGGCGACCAGCCTTTGGTGATGCAAACCAAGGGCGGTGTGCTGGAGTTCTTGCGGTATCGTCAGCCAGTGCCAGCGTCCGCGCAGAACGACCCTGCCAAAATAGTCGAGGCGCTAGTGCGCTCCCCCCAGGGGCAACGGATGGGCAAGGCGCTGCAGCAAAGAATGCAAGGCATCGACAACGAGAGTAGCGCAACGGACTACCTGTTGGCGGGGATCGCACTGCAGATGGATCCTGAGTCGATTACCGCCCCTGATCGCAACAAAATAGCCGGCTTCGATCTGGCCAGTGACAAACATTGGGGCCGCCACCCCTCTGCAGTTGGGGATGCCCTGGCCGAACACTTGAGCAGCTCAGGCAGAACCAGCGCTGCGCTTGCAAAGGTGGGGGCATACCTGTTGCTGGCCCGCTCGGCCCCGCAGTTTCTGATTAAAGACATTCCCCCGAGTGTGAAGATCGGTAGCCAGGCATGGGCCAGCTTGACGATTGCAGCCATGACGATCGAGGCGCAGACACCGGGCAAAGTCCTCGGCATGACGTTTGCCCAGGTCATGCGCGAGGCCGAAAAGGCGTGGCTGGTTGACCCTGCGATCACCCACACAGCACAAATGGCTGCTTTGCTGGACTGGGCAATCGCCAATGGAGTGCTCACCAAAAGAAGCAATGACAACTACCTCCCCGCACACCTCGAATCGGCAAGAACCGCCTTCAACGCGCAACTTGACACCCGGCTATCTGCCTCCCGGGCACTGGACAAAGCATTACCCACACGAAAAGAGATCGCACTGACCAAACTCAAGGAACGGTTTGGCGACCTGGGCGCGTTTTTCGAAGAAAAAGTATTCGCTGTTGATCAGCGTTACGTGGTGATTGAAGGGGGAGGGATTTCGCTACTGGATGTCGCCATGAACGACTGGCTCGAACCCAGACCCTTCAAGGCGCATGAGCCCAGCAGCTCGCTTGAGTCGGGTGACCTGCGCAGGGTGCTGACGATGTTGAACGCCAACCCGCAGTTTGGCGTGCTGGCTGAATTCGACAGGCAGTTCAACCGCGCAATCGAGGAAAAAAAGGCCGCCGTCAATACAACGGTCAGGCACATGATTTCGCAACTGCCATTGGCGGATCGAAAGAACTTCGAATTGGGGACAATCAGCTTTTTCCAGGAAGGCTCGTATGTCATGGATGGTCATTTCAATAATACATACGCTCAAAACAAACCGGGGCTGCTGGTCAAAACCGAGCTGCAGGGCACGTCCCAAGCCTATGTAATCGATTTCAATAAAGGCACGATTGAAAAGGCGTCCCTGTCCAAAGCGGTGGTCAAGGAGGTCAGGGACGGCAAAAACGTTTCTACAACCAAAGCGCTCACGCCCCGTTATTCAGCAGATGATCTGGGTCGTGAGCGCCCTTCGAATAATTCACTATTGAATAGTTTCACCAGCCATCGGTCCGAAGCGATTGCCAGGGCGTTTGTCCAGCACTTGGCACTCGACGATCCGGCTATCAAAGAACAAGCCCGCGGACAGACAAGCTTGGACAAGGCGAACGCACAGTTGAGCGAGTTTTTGCTGAACCTGATCCCCTTCAGGTCCGCCATTGTCAATTTTCAGAACGGCCAGTCCGGCGCGGGCACATTCGATCTCTTGCTGGATGTATTCGGGTTTCTTACCGCTGGCACTGCCACCGCAGGAAAACTACTCAAGATCGGCCGGACTGCGCTGTCCACCGGCGTCAAGGCGTTGCGGGCGGCCAAGGTCATCGGCGTGGCAACCATTGACGTGCTCAACCCCCTGGGGGGCTTGAGTGATCTGCCCAAGCTTGTGGGCAATGGCGGTCTTTATCTGCTGTCCAAAGGCGCCAAAGCTGTCAACCGGTTCAGGGGCGCCAGTGCCAGTTACGATGTGTTGAAGGCAGTGAGTAAACAGTACGACGCCGCAGCAACGGGCATCGTGAAGGGGGTCGACCAGACAGTGGAAGGGGCTGCAGTGCTCAAGAGCGGCCATTGGTATGCTTTTGATGCCGACACGATGCGGCCTTATGGCAGCCCGCTCGATGGTTTTGCGCCCACGACGCAGGCGGTCGCCGGCAAGGTGGGCGTTGCGCACGTCGATGAAGCGAACGCGCTGAGCCATGAGCTGTTCGGTCACTACAAGATGCCAGCCTCCACCATCGCCGGGCTCTCACGCAACAATCAGGGCGTGTATGTGGCAACCGATGGGCATCTTTCGCATATACGCCACACCGACAGCAACGGTGAAACAGCGGTGTACGAGGTCCGGCAGGTCACTCGCACGGAAGAGGGCGTTGTGCAGGCGCGGGTTTATCACAACAACCGGCAAACCGAGTTGGTGGTCCAGCACATACAGGGGGATCAATGGCAACGCCTGGGGGCAGCCGGTGGAGGGAGGCAGATTAGCGCTGAACATTTGCGGGCGTGGGAAGCATTGTCCCGCCAGGAACAAATAAGACTTACCCCCAGGGGCTTTGCCCGACAGCATCAACTGCCCTGGAGGGCGTTTGAGTACTGCGTGAAAGATGTTGACGGTCGACTCAGCGAAACCGGCTTGATCATACGTAACCGGCCCGCTGACACACCCTTCAATAAGGTGACCCAAGTGCATCTGCATAGCTGGCGAGGCATGACACAGCAGGAGCGTAGCGCGATGACCTTGGAGGGGTTTGCCGGTCATCATCACCTTAATAGCCATACGCTGAAAAATTACGTGCGGGCCGATGGCGGCCTGGGGCCACAGGGCAGGGAACTGTTGGGTAGGGTTGCCGCAGGTACGGCCTACGAGGTGATTACCGATGAGCATTTACAGCAGTGGCGCACGCTCTTCGCGCAACCGAACAACTCAGTGACACAAGAGCAGTTCATCAGCCAACACAGGCTCAGTCCAGCCAGTTGGAGTCGCTTCGTTAAAAAGGATGGTTCCTTGAAAGGCGCGGCCGTGGAACGTCTCAATCCAGTGGAGCAAAACGCTGCGCTTGCCCCCACGTTCCAGACGCAGCCACGCAAGCAGCTAATCACTGCCGAACATCTACGCGAGTGGGAAGCGTTGTCGCCCGCCCAACAGCAAAGCATTACCCGTGAGCACTTTGCCCAACAGAGGAACCTGCCGCCGAAAACCTTTGCCTACTACGTGCAAGCCGACGGCCAGTTGAGCGATACCGGCAAGATCGTGCGCGACCGCGCGGTCAACACACCTTTCAAGACGCTGACTGAAACACATATTCGTGATTGGCAAAGCAAGACACAGCAGGCGCGTGACGCCATGACCATGAACGGGTTTGCCGGTCATTATCACCTCAATCCGAGTACCTTCAAAAATTGTGCACGGCAGGATGGCGGCCTGGGGCCGCCCGGTGAAGCGTTGTTGAACAGGGCAGCTGGTCGCACCTATACCGCGCTGACCGATGACTATTTACGCCAGTGGCGCGAGCTGTTGGTTCAACCGAACAATTCAGTCACACAGTCGCAGTTCTTGAGCCAACATGGGCTCAACCCAAACACTTGGAGCCAGCACGTTAAGGTCGACGGTTCGTTAAAGGAGGCGACCGTGCAACGCCTCAATCGGGCAGGGCAAACCACCGCGCAACCCCCCGCGTCCGAGCAACCTGCTGCGGGTACGACACGCAAACGGCCTGCGCAAGACCCTCTGGATCCGCCGCCGCCGAAATCTTCGGACCTGGACAAGCCCACCGACACGCCACAGAGCGAACACACCTCTGGCTCATCGTCGGACGTCGTCGTTATAAAAGTTGAACCCAATGTTACTGCTCCACTGCCTCGTCATCAGATCGACAATACACTGCCGATTCTGCAGGACCCGGTGAACCCCAGGCTCAGCTTGACCCAAACACTTGAGGGCCCTGTCGATGACATCCGTATTGCCCATTGGAATGGCGTGCTGGACGGGCTTGATAGCCCGACAAAGGCACGCGTTTCAGCGCAAATCAAGGCGTCGATCAAGAACTGGCTGAGCACCGAAGGTCAACACCAGTCTCGGTTTGAGGAGGCTATGGAGGTGGTCACAGTGCTCGACGATGGCGGGCCGGCTCGCGGCGCTTCGGTGTGGGCGCGGCGTGACATTCCCCAGTTCGAAGTGCTTGGCCCGTATGCGGGCAAATACCATGCGGACGAGGCGTCGCTGTTCCAGGAGCAACGCAAGCAAGGCTCGCGAGCTGTGCTGACCTACCTGTTCGGTACACGTTCGGGCACGCGCACGGTCAGTGGGCTGCACACGGGTAACACCCTGAGCCTGATCAATACCTCGCAACTGCGTAACGGGCCGGTGTGGCAGTCCAACAATGTGGTGTCCATCGCAGTCGGGAAAAACCTGACGTTCTATGTGGCGCTCAAAGACATCAAGAAAGGTGATGAATTGCTGCTGGACTATGGCCCGTTCTATGAACCGGTGCCTGATATCGCGATCAAGCCGGATCCTGATAGCTGAGTTCAAGTGCTCGGTGCCCGTCTGAGGAGCAATTGCGCCCTTGGCATGGCAAGATAAACGCTGCTCAGGTTCACTGCGCCCTGAGTAGCGGCTTCACCGGCCTTGCACGTCGGTTCATCAAGGTCACCGAATGGATAAATACACCCCCCACACCTGGCAACCCCACGAGCGGCCGAGCCTGCCCGGTTCACCGTCGACGCCGTTGCACCCCACCCACAAACGCTGGCTGTTTGCGCTGGTGGGTGTGCTGGTGGCAATCACCGGTGGCTTGGGCAACGCCCTGGTCATCGCCAACCTGCAATACCTGCAAGGCGCCCTGGGCGCGACCACGGCGGAAATGGCCTGGCTGCCCGCCGCCTATGTGATGACCAACGTGTGCATGAACCTGCTGCTGGTGAAATTCCGTCAGCAGTTCGGCCTGCGGGCGTTTACCGAAGTGTTCCTGGTGCTGTATGCGCTGGTGACCTTCGGCCACTTGTTCGTCAACGACCTCAACTCGGCCATCGCCGTGCGGGCGGCCCACGGCATGGTGGGGGCGGCGCTGAGTTCGTTGGGCTTGTACTACATGATCCAGGCGTTCCCGGCCAAGTGGCGCCTCAAAGCCCTGGTGCTGGGGCTGGGCACCGCGCAGCTGGCGTTGCCGCTGGCGCGGCTGTTCTCCGAGGATTTGCTGCAAATCGCCGAGTGGCGTGGCTTGTACCTGTTCGAGCTGGGCCTGGCGCTGATCTGCCTGGGCTGTGTGTTTCTGCTGAAATTGCCGCCCGGCGACCGGTTCAAGACCTTCGAAAAACTCGACTTCCTCACCTTCGCGATCCTGGCCACCGGCGTCGCCCTGCTCTGCGCGGTGTTGTCCCTGGGGCGCATCGACTGGTGGCTGGAAGCGCCCTGGATCGGCATCGCCTCGGCCTGTTCGCTGGTGCTGATCATGGCCGGGTTGGCCATCGAGCATAACCGCGCCAACCCGCTGCTGATGACGCGCTGGCTGGGCAGCGGCACCATGATTCGCCTGGCATTGGCGGTGATCCTGATTCGGATGGTGCTGTCCGAACAATCCACGGGCGCAGTGGGTTTCATGCAGATGCTGAACATGAGTTACCAGCAGATGCACACCTTGTACGTGGTGATGCTGGCCGGAGCGATTGCCGGGCTGGTGGTCAGCGCCTTGACGATCAACCCGGCGCATCTGTTGATGCCGCTGATCATTTCCCTGGCGCTGATGGCGACCGGGTCGGTGATGGACAGTTTTTCCAGCAACCTGACGCGGCCGCAGAACCTGTATATCAGCCAGTTCCTGCTAGGCTTCGGCGGGACCTTCTTTCTCGGGCCGACCATGGTGCTGGGCACCAAGAACGTATTGACCAACCCGCGCAACCTGGTGAGTTTTTCGGTGATGTTCGGGATTTGCCAGAACCTCGGCGGCCTGATCGGGGCGGCATTGCTCGGCACTTTCCAGATCGTGCGCGAGAAGTACCACTCGAGCATGATCGTCGAGCACCTGACCTTGCTCGACCCGCGTGTGGCGGCGCGGGTACAGAGTGGCGGTTCGGCCTATGGCGGTATCGTCGCCGACCCGGAACTGCGCAACTTCATGGGCATTCGCAGCCTGGCCACGGCGGCCACCCGTGAGGCGAACGTCATGGCGTACAACGATGTCTTCATGCTGATTGCGATTATCGCGATCCTGACCATGATCTGGATCTTTATCCGTAGCCTGTGGCTGATGAGCACCACCAAAGCAGCAACCCCTCCCGTTCAACCTGTCGGCGCCTCTTCATGACCGAACCCACGACCACGACCACCAACGCCATCGCTTCCACGCCCGAGGGCGCCACGCCACCGGGCGCCGCCGTGACCGAACCGCGTTCATTGCGGGTACGCATCCTTTCGTCCCTGGGCTTTGCCGCCGTTGCCATCGTCGGCGTGCTGATCGTGCTGTATGCGTGGCAACTGCCGCCGTTCAGCAGCGCCGTGGAAACCACCGAAAACGCCTTGGTGCGTGGGCAGGTGACGATCATCGGCCCGCAGCTCAGCGGCTACGTATTCGAAGTGCCGGTGCAGGATTTCCAGTATGTGAAAGCCGGTGACCTGCTGGTGCGCCTCGATGATCGCATCTACAAGCAGCGCCTGGACCAGGCCCTGGCGCAACTGGCGGTGCAGAAGGCTTCGCTGGCCAATGTGGTGCAGCAACGCAACAGCGCCGAAGCGACCATCAAGCTGCGCCAGGCCGCCTTGGTCGACAGCCAGGCGCAGGCGCGCAAAAGCACCGCCGACCTGCGCCGCAATGAAGAATTGATCAGCGACGGCTCGGTGTCCAAGCGGGAGCTGGACGTGACCCGCGCCGCCAATGCCCAGACGGTGGCAGCCGTGGCCCAGGCCCAGGCCAGCCTGGAAATCGCGCGGCAGGACCTGCAAACGGTGATCGTCAATCGCGGCTCCCTGGAGGCGGCGGTGGCCAGTGCGGAGGCGGCGGTGGAATTGGCGCGGATCGACCTGTCCAACACCCGCATTACCGCACCCCGGGATGGCCAGTTGGGGCAGATTGGCGTGCGCCTGGGGGCCTACGTCAACTCCGGCGCGCAGTTGATGGCGCTGGTGCCCAAGCAGTTGTGGGTGATTGCCAATATGAAAGAAACCCAGATGGACAATGTGCAGGTCGGCCAGCCGGTGACCTTCACCGTGGATGCGCTGAACCACCGCAGGTTTCACGGCACGGTGCAGCATATTTCCCCGGCGACCGGCTCGGAGTTCAGCCTGTTGCAGGCGGACAACGCCACCGGCAACTTCGTCAAGATCGCCCAGCGCGTGCCGGTGCGAATCACCGTGGACCCTGACCAGACCGAGAGTGAACGGTTGCGGCCGGGGTTGTCGGTGGTGGTGAGTATTGACACGGCAGGGCGCCTTAAAAATTCACCCCCCTGACCCTGACACAACAGGGAGCAAAATGTGGGAGGGGGCTTGCCCCCGATGGCAATGGATCAGTCATATTTGCAGTGACTGTCACACCGCTATCGGGGGCAAGCCCCCTCCCACATGTGGAGTGTATTTCAGGTTGAAACTGAGTTGGGTTGACTGGCCTTGCTCCAGCAGTTTCAGGCCAGGCCTGCCCGGCAGGTGATGGGCATTTACCGGATGACTTACCGGCTCGATGCAGAAAAAACCCAACCCCGGCGGGCAGTACAGCAGGAAGTAATCGGCGCCGGTAGCCTGGCATTCAAGGGTATGACCAAGCTCTGGTTGCTCGATCAGGCAGTGCCCATCCCAGCCACAAAAGCCATTGTCCACCAGGCTTTGCGGCAGCGTTCCGGTTTGCCTGAAATCCCAATCCTCCGGTACCGCCGCCAATTGCGTCGGCAGTTTGGCCGCATCGCTCAACCACACCTGCGATGCCTTGGCCTGCAACCGCGTACCCTGACGTCGTGGAAAATACGGGTGCAATCCCAGCCCATGCCATGCTGCGTTTTTGCCCAGATGAGTCACGCGTAATTCAATCGTCAGCACACCGTCGCGCAACCGAAACCGTTGCTCGGCGCGGTACGCGAACGGTGCATCGCAGAGTACCTGCAACACCACTTCATCTGCGGTCTGGCGGCTCACCTGCCACGCCTGTTGCCAGGCCGAGCCGTGAATCGGCAGCGGGTCAGTGTGGCTGTTGGGCTTGAGGGCCAGCCAGCCGTCGGGGTTATCGAAGCCGCCGTGGGCGATTCGGTTGGACCAGGGTGCCAAGGGGTAGCAGCCCAGCTTGCCCGGCAGCCCGGTATTGATCGCCTGCTCATCGCTGTGGCGCAACAGCGGTTGGCCGGTGGCGCGTACCGTCCAGTTCACGAGACTGCCGCCGATGGCGGGCGCGAGTACCAGATGGGTGAATGGATCCCTAAGCTCAACGAAGTTCAAAGACACGATCGACCTGCCGCATGGAAATAGTAAAAACAGCGCTGCCCGACAGGTGGGAGGGGGCTTGCCCCCGATTGCGGTGTTTCAGTCAAAGATGCTCAGACTGACCCACTGCTATCGGGGGCAAGCCCCCTCCCACATTCAAGCACCTGTGTTCTTGAGATTGGTGTTACAGCACCACGCTGGGCAACCACAGCGACAGTGCCGGAATGTAAGTCACCGCCATCAGCACCAGGAACAGCACCGCATAAAACGGCAGCAGCGCCTTCACGGTCTTCTCGATGCTGACCTTGCCCACCGCCGCGCCCACGAACAGCACCGCGCCTACCGGCGGGGTGATCAGGCCAATCCCGAGGTTGACCAGCATGATCATGCCGAAGTGCACCGGGTCGACGCCGATGCCGAGCACCACCGGCAGCAGGATCGGCGTGAGAATCAGGATCAGCGGCGCCATGTCCATCACCGTGCCAAGCAACAGCAGCATGGCGTTGATGCACATCAGGATCACGTAGCGGTTGTCCGACAGGGTCAAAAACAGCGTGGTGATCTTCGCCGGGATCTGCATCAGGGTCATGATGTAGCCGAAGCTGGCGGCGAAGGCGATCAGGATCATCACGATGGAAATGGTGCGCACCGTGCGGTGCATCAGCTTGGGCAGCTCGCGCCATTTGTAGTCGCGGTAGATGAACATGGTCACGAAGAACGCCCACAGCACCGCAATCGCGGCCGACTCGGTGGCGGTGAAGATACCCGACAGGATGCCGCCGAGGATGATCACCATGGCCATCAGGCCCCAGAGCGCGTCGGCGGCGATCTTCAGCGCCTGCCTCAAGGGGATGACTTCGCCTTTGGGATAGTCGCGCTTTTTCGCGAAGATCAGGCACAGCACCATCAGGCACGCGCTCATCAACAAGCCCGGCACCACGCCGGCCATGAACAGCGAAGCGATGGACACCGTGCCGCCCGCCGCCAGGGAGTAGAGCACCGAGTTATGGCTGGGCGGCGTCAACAGCGCCTGCACCGAACCGCTGACCGTCACAGCTGTCGCAAACTCCCTGGGGTAGCCGCGGCGTTCCATCTCCGGAATCAGCACCGAACCCACCGACGCGGTATCGGCCACCGACGAGCCGGAGATCGCGCCGAAAAAGGTCGAGGCCATGATGTTGACCAGGGACAGACCGCCGCGCACAAAACCCACCAGCACCCCGGCAAACGCCACCAGCCGCCTCGACATGCCGCCCTCGGCCATGATCGCGCCGGCCAGCACGAAGAACGGGATCGCCATCAGCGAAAACTTGTTCACGCCGCCCGCCACCTGGATCATCAGGGCCTGGAACGGGATGTCGATCCACCAGGCGCCGATCAACGCCGACAAGCCCAGCGCGTAGGCCACCGGCATGCCGATCAGGATCAAGGCGATAAAACTGCCCAACAGAATCAATGCGTCCATATCAGGCGGCCCCTTCGCTTTCTTCTACCAGGTCCAAGCGCACCACGCGCCGCTTGCTCTGGTCGCCCAGCAGCAGTTTCTCCATCACGAAGATCAGGGTCAGCAAGCCGCCAATCGGGATCGGCATATAGGTGATGCCGACGCGCAGGGTGGGGATGGCGCTCATGAACTGGTTCCAGGTGGACAGGCACAGCTTGGTGCCCCAGATCGTCATGAACAGACAAATGGTGCCCATCAGCAGTTGCGAAACAATGCCGACGAGGCGGCGTTGGGCGGCAGGCAGGCGGTCGGTGACCATGGCCACCGACATATGTGCACCGGCGCGGTAGCTGGCGGCGGCGCCGACGAAGGTGAACACCAGCATCAGCAGGATGGCGGTGGGCTCCGGCCAGCTTGAGCCGGTGCCGAGGATGTAGCGGGCGAAAATGCCCCAGGGAATGATCAGTGCGACCCCGAGTACCGAGAGACCGGCGACCCAGATGCAGGTCATGTAAATGCGGTCATTGATGCGCAGCAGTAGATTCTTCATGGCGTTCACCGTAACCGGGCGCGGCTCGCTGAAGCAGCGGACCGCGCCGGGCCTTGTCTGGGAGGAGGGCGTTACTGAACGGCGTCGATACGCTTGATGATGTCGGCGTAAGGCGCGCCGTACTTGGCGCGAACCTGCGCGGTGGCGTCATAGAAGGGTTTTTTGTCGACAGTGATGAACTCGACCCCGGCCTTCTTGAGTTTCTCTTCACTGCTGGCGGACTTGGCGTCCCACAACACGCGCTCGTCGGCCTGGGCGGCCTTGGCGGCCTTCTTGACCATGTCCTGTTGCGCGGGGGTGAGCTTGTTCCAGGTGATTTTCGACATCACGATGGGTTCGGGCAGGATCAGGTGCTCGGTGAGGGTGTAGTACTTGGCGTTCTGGTAGTGGTTGTGCTCGAGCAGCGTCGGCGGGTTGTTTTCCGCGCCGTCGATCACACCGGTCTGCAAGGCGCTGAAAATCTCGCCGGTGTCCATGGCGATGCCGTTGGCGCCCATCGCGTTGAACGCATCGATGAACAGCGGGTTGCCCTGTACGCGAATCTTCATGCCCTTGAGGTCTTCGAGCTTGCGCACCGGTTTCTTGGTGTAGAGGTTGCGCGTGCCGCCGTCCATCCAGGCCAGGGCCACCAGGCCGAACTCGGAATTGGTGATCTTGGCAAGGATCTCGTCGCCAATTTCGCCATCGATGACCTTGCGCATGTGCGCCTGGTCACGGAACACGAAGGGCAGGTTGAACACGTTGACGTCGGGCACCACCGGGCCGACGATGCCGAGGCTGACGCGAGTCATCTGCACGGCGCCGACCTGGGCCTGTTCGACCACTTCCTTTTCAGAGCCCAGCACGCCGCCCGGGAAGTACTTGAAGGTCAGTTCGCCGTTACTTTCTTTGGTCAGGGCTTTGCCCATGTTTTCTTCGGCGACGACCGTGGGGTAGCCGGCGGGGTGGATGTCGGCAAATTTGATTTCCAGCGCGTGGGCAGCGCTGCTGAGGGCGACGAGTGTGGCGGCGAGCAAGGTGCGTTTGAAGTCCATGGGAAGTCATTCCTGTCTTGTTATTGTTGTATTCAAGGCACAGCGATGCAGCTAGAGGATAAAGCGCGGTTCGGGCAGTCCCTGGACGCCGGGGTTGAGGGCGAACACGCCGCCGGACAGTGACTGCTCACTCGGGTCGTCACGGATCGAGGTGACGTACAGGGTGTCCAGGCGACTGCCGCCGAAGGCGCACATGGTGGGTTTTTTTACCGGTACGTGATGCGACTGGTCGAGGCGACCGTCCGGGGTGAAGCGGTGCACCAAACCGGCATCGTTGGCGCAGATCCAGTAGCAGCCGTCCGCGTCCACCGCTGCACCGTCGGGCCGACCGAGGTGTCGATGCATGTCGACAAATACGCGGCGGTTGGACGGCGTGCCGGTGTCAATGTCGTAGTCGAAGGCCCAGATCTGCTGCACAAGGGGGTGTGAGTCCGAGGCGTACATCGTGCGACCATCGGGGCTGAAGGCCAGGCCGTTGAGGGTGGTGAAGCCGCCCAATTGTGCATGGGGCGCGCTGCCTGAGGCGTAGCGATAAAGGGTGCCCTCGGCGGCGTTCAAGCCCATGTCCATCACCATGCTGCCGGCCCAGAAGCGACCCTGGCGATCACAGCGGCCGTCGTTGAGGCGCATGCCCGCGCGTGGGTGCTCGACCTCGGCCAGGCATAGGGTGTCGAGGCTGCCATCGCTGTGCGGGGTCAGCTGGAAAAATCCGCACTCCATGCCGGCGACCCAGTTGCCTGAATCAGTACGGGCAATACAGGCGAGCACCTGCGGGGCTTGCCACGTTGCAACCTGGCCCGTGGCGGCGTTCCAGCGCTGCAGCCGACCGTTGGGGATATCCACCCAGTACAGGGCATTTTCCTCGGGTACCCACACCGGGCATTCGCCCACGGCGTTGCGGGCGTCGACAATCAATTCTGCACTCATAGCCACTCATTCCCTTGGGTTGCCGTGAACTCAGTCACCAAACGGGCCTGCCGCGCAGAACGCGCCGCCCTGATAGATTCTGGCCGGGTCATTGTCAGCCACCGGCGGCTGGGCCTCGACCTGGGCGCGGAACACTTCGGAGCTGTCCTTGGGGGCGAAGCCCAGGTGCGCGGCGTAGCGGTTGTCCCACCAGGTGTCGAGGTTGTCCGACATGCCGTAGACCACGGTGTGCCCGACATTTGGCGTGTACAGCGCGCGTTCGAGCAGTTGGGTCAGGTCGTCGAAGCTCAACCAGGTGTGCATCATCCGGCGGTTCTGCGGCTGCGGGAACGACGAGCCGATACGAATGCTCACGGTCTGGATGCCGTAGCGATCAAAGTAGAAACTCGCCATGTCTTCGCCGTAGGACTTGGACAGGCCGTAGTAGCTGTCCGGGCGGCGCGGTGAATGGGCATCGAGTTGTTCGCCCTGCTTGTAGAAGCCGATCACATGGTTGGAGCTGGCGAAGATCACACGCTTGACCCCATGACGCCGCGCGGCTTCGTAGATGTGGAAGACGCCACTGATATTGGCGCCGAGCACCTCTTCAAAGGGACGCTCCACCGACACGCCGCCAAAATGCAGGATCGCATCGACGCCTTCCACCAGATGGTGCACCGCTTGTTTGTCGGAAAGATCGCAGGGTTGCACTTCTTCATGGGCGGCGGCGGGGGCCATATCGGCGATGTCTGACAGGCGCAGAACGTTGGCGTAGGGGCGCATGCGTTCGCGCAAGACTTTACCCAGGCCACCGGCGGCGCCAGTGAGCAGGATGCGGTTGAAGGGAGCAGGGCTGGTGGTGGTCATGGGCATTCCAATTTTTGTTGTAGGTTGTCGTATGACTATGCCGAAATAGTGTTAGGGATTCCCCGTGTTGTCAACGCCCTTCCAGCCAGTGAGAGCAAATGTGGGAGGGTCGGTGCGACGATTCGACTTGCCCCCGATGAGGGACTGTCTGCCAATACATCTTTCACTGAGCCACCGCTGGCTTTCGTAGGAGCGAGCTTGCTCGCGAAAAATTCACAGGCACCGCGTTCATTCAGGAAGCACGCGTTATCGTTGACATTTTTCGCGAGCAAGCTCGCTCCTACAGCACAGTTTTTTGCGGTGGCTGACAGACGGCCTGCTGCCTTACAGCAGTGATATCGGATAGCTCACAAAGATCCGGTTCTCATCGAATTCGTTGTTGCTGAAATCCCGACGCATGGTCGAGTTCCTCCAGCGCACGTTCAGATTCTTCAACGCACCGCTCTGCACGGTGTAGGCCAACTCGGACTCGCGGCCCCATTCCTTGCCGTCGGTGATCGCCCCGGTGTGTACGTTACTGCCGCTGATGTAGCGGTTCATCATGGTCAGTCCGGGAATGCCGAGCACCACAAAATTGAAGTCGTGGCGCAGTTGCCAGGATTTCTCCCGTGCGTTGTCATAGCTGGCGTTATAGCTGTCGTTGGCCAGGGTGCCGCCGCTGGTGCCGTTGATGCGCATCCACGCACTGTCGCCGGTGAGTTTTTGCAGGCCGACATAGAAGGTGTTGGCGCCGTATCTGGCCGAAAGCAGGGCGAAGGCGGTCTTGTTATCGAGGTCGCCGGCCAGCGCGCTGCCATCTTCCTTGCCATTGAAGAAACCGAGGTTGGCGCCCAGGGTCCAGTCGCCCACCGGCTGGCTGTGGGTAAGGTTGAGGTACTGTTGCTGGTAGATATCGGTCAGTTCGGCGTACCACAGGCCGACCTGGGTGCGCTTGTCGTTGAACGTGTATTCGCCGCCGCCGAAGTTGAAGCGGTCGGACGTGAACGCGGCTCTGCCGTTCATGAACATGTCTTCCATGCTCGCGTCGTTGCGCGGGCTGTTGCCGCGGAACTGGCCACCGTAGAGGGTCAGGCCGGCAATCTCGTTGGATGTCACCTGGCCGCCGCGGAAGGTCTGGGGCAGGGAGCGGCCGTCATCGGAGCGCAGGATCGGCAGCACCGGCATCCATTCGCCAACCTTCAGTTCAGTCTTCGATAACTTGGTTTTCAGCGCCACGCCCAGGCGTCCGAAGTTATCGGCCGGGCGGCCATCATCGTGCACCGGCAGCAGTTGGGTGCCGGCGGTGCCTTTGCCGCCATCGAGCTTTTGCGAGTACAGGCCCAGCACGTCAATGCCCAAACCCAGGGTGCCACGGGTGTAGCCGGACTTGGCATCCAGAATGAAGTTCTGCGTCCATTCTTCGGCCTTGCCCTGGGGATTGGTGGGGTTAGTGAAGTTGCGGTTGAAGTAGGCATTGCGCAGGTTGAGCGTGGCTTTGGCGTCTTCGACAAACCCTTCGGCGTGGGCGGTGAGGGGCAGGGTGAACGCGAGGCTGGCGAGACCGAGGCGACAGGAGGAATTGCGGGCGAATTGACTCACAGTGAGGCTCCCTTTCTTTTGTTGTTTTTATTATTTGTCATACGTTGTCGTACAACATTGGACGCGATATTTGCGGGGTTTTCGGGGTGTGTCAAGCAGAAGTTATACGATGACGTGCCGTG
This sequence comes from Pseudomonas fluorescens, assembly GCF_002837185.1. Lineage (GTDB taxonomy): Bacteria > Pseudomonadota > Gammaproteobacteria > Pseudomonadales > Pseudomonadaceae > Aquipseudomonas > Aquipseudomonas fluorescens_AM. Next base: position 101,131 of record NZ_KZ477996.1, read on the forward strand.
CCTGAATAAAAAGTGGGCAGGGTCAACGGTGGGAGGGGGCTTGCCCCCGATCGCAGTGTGTCAGTCACATTAATGTCAACTGATACGACGCTATCGGGGGCAAGCCCCCTCCCACCGTTGACCGAGTTCGACTTGGTTTTCTTATCCCGCCAGGACCATCGGAGGCAGGGTGCCAAGAAGTGAAACGGCGGCTACTGCGCAGACTCCCAGCAGCCATTCCACCATCACGCTGGCCTTCAAGCTTCCCAGCCGTTGTTCGCAGCTCTCGAGGCGCAGCCGATTCAGCAGCGCCAGCGCCAACATGCCCAGCACCAGCATCACCTTGATCAACAGGATCAGGGCAAAACCACTGAACAACGGCGTGGGCCACAACTGCCCGGTGAGCACGCGCACGTTGATCAAGCCGGTTACCAGCAAGCCGGCGACCAAGCCATAACCGACGCTGCTGAAGCGCCGCAGCACAGGCTCCAGCCGGTAGTCCTGCGTACGCCCGAGGGTCAGCACCAACAACAGCAAACCACCCAGCCAGGCGCCTACGCACACTAGATGCACCACCTGATTAAGGATCAATAATTGCCCACTCAGCCCATTGAGCATGGCGCCATGGCCCACTGGTGCCAGGGTCACCAGCATCAGCACTGTCAGCGGCAGGCGCAGCGCCGGCCAGGGCTTGATCAGCGCGATCACCAGCAGCAGGTTCAGCAGCAGGTGCCAGGTCCACACCTGGCCGAAGAAGGTCTTGCCCAACACCCGCTGGACGGTCGCCGGTTGCAGCGCCGCGTCCCAACCGCCGGCCATGCTGGCGGTGATCAACAACAGCCACGCGATCCCGGAACCTAGCCCCACCCAGGCCAGGCCACGGGTGATGCGCAACAATTGCCGGTCAAGTGCCGGGAGCACGGCCGCGCCGAGCAGCAGGGGCCTGAACACACAGGTCCCGAACATCAGCAGCACGACGATGAAATGCAGGAAGCGGCACAGCACCAGCAGGGTTGCCATGGCTTATTGGCCAACCTTGAAGCTGTATTCGCCTTCGCTTTTGTGGGTATCGACGGACACCGCGTGCCATTCGACTTTGTAGGTGCCGGCCGCCAGCGGTGCGGCAGGGGTGACCACCAGGGTTTTCTTGTCGGTGTCCGGGGTTTCCAGGCCCTTGATCGCGATTTCCGTGCCGTCCTTGCTCAGGGACACCTTGGTGAAGGTTGCTTCGACGCCTTCGCTGAACGTCAGGCGCATATCTTTTGGCGCAGCCACACTGCTGTCTTTGGCTGGCGTGGCGCTTTCAAGGTGCGCATGGGCAAATGCCGCGGACGCGCCCAGCAGTGAGGCGAGCAGGGCGAGGGTTGTCAGGGAATTCTTGATCAACATTGTTCAATACCAATCAGAGGATAGAAGGCGCCAGTGTACGAAGTTTCGGTTCGGCGTGTCGCCCCGATCTAGAGCCGATGGTAGTCTCTAGGTCGTGTTGTTGTCAGGGAGCCCTTATGGGCAATCACAAGATCGGCATCCGACGGATCAACGTCGAGAAAATCCTGCTGGCGGCGGAGAAGGTCTTCGCTGAAAAAGGCTATGGCAGCACCGCCATGGCCGACATCGCCAAAGAGGCGCAACTGCCGCGCTCGAATCTGCATTACTACTTCACCACCAAGAGCGAGCTGTACAGCGCGGTGCTGTTCGACCTGCTGGAGGTGTGGAAACAGGACGCCCTGAGTTTCGAAACCTTCGATGACCCGCGCGTGGTGCTCAGCAGTTACATTCGCGCCAAGATGCAGCGCTCGCGCACACGGCCGTATGGCTCGAAAGTCTGGGCCAACGAAATCATCCACGGCGCGCCAACCCTCGGTGAGGCGCTGGATGAAAGCCTGTACGACTGGGCCAAGATGAAGGAAGCGAAAATTCGCCAGTGGGTGCAGGACAAACGCATCCTGCCGCTGGAGCCGTCGAGCCTGCTGTATATGATCTGGGCGTCGACCCAGCACTATGCGGACTTCGATCACCAGGTGAATATCTTGAATGATCACCAGCCGTTGTCGGATATGCAGTTTGAGCGGGCGATTCAGACGGTGACCGGGGTAATATTGCGCGGGATCGGGTTAGAGCCTTGAGTCTTGGAGGGAGGCTGAGGGCCTCATCGGGGGCAAGCCCCCTCCCACACTTGAATGTATTCCAAATCAAAATGTGGGAGGGGGGCTTGCCCCCGATAGCGGTCCGAAGGCCTACACCGCCTCCCGATAAGGATTGCGCGGGTCCTGGGTCCAGTTCAAAAACGGCTTGCCCGTGTCGATCGGCACCATCTCGATGCAGTCGGCCACCGGGCAGGTGATCTGGCACAGATTGCAGCCCACACACTCGTCATCGATCACCTCATATTTATGCGTGCCATCGGCCTGTTTCAAACTGGCGATGGCCTGGTGCGAGGTGTCCTCGCAGGCGATGTGGCAACGCCCGCAGCCAATGCAGGCGTGCTGGTCAATCTTCGCAATCACCTGGTAGTTGATATCCAGGTATTTCCAATCGGTGGTGTTGCCCACCGCGCGCCCGGAAAACGCCTGCAAGCTGGCGTAACCCCGACTGTCCATCCACCGCGACAAGCCATCCTTCATTTCTTCAACGATGCGAAACCCATGCAGCATCGCCGCCGTGCACACCTGCACCGCGCCGCAGCCCAAGGCGACGAATTCGGCGGCGTCACGCCAGTTGCCGATGCCGCCGATACCGCAGATCGGCAGGCCCTGGGTCTGCGGGTCACGGGCGATTTCGGCGACCATGTTCAAGGCAATCGGTTTGACCGCCGAGCCGCAGTAGCCGCCATGGGTACTTTGTGTGCCGACCACGGGCAGGGCGACCATGCGTTCCAGGTCGACGCTGGTGATGGAGTTGAGGGTGTTGATCAGCGACACTGCATCGGCGCCGCCACGATACGCCGCGCGCGCGGCCACGCGGATGTCGGTGATGTTGGGCGTGAGCTTGACGATCACCGGCAGTGAGCAATAGGTCTTGCACCAGCGCGTCACCTGTTCCACATACTCCGGCACCTGGCCGACCGCCGCGCCCATGCCGCGTTCGGGCATGCCATGGGGGCAGCCGAAATTCAGCTCGATGCCGTCGCAGCCGGTGGCTTCTACCAGCGGCAGGATGGTTTTCCAGGACTCCTCGACACAAGGCACCATCAGCGACACGATCAGTGCGCGGTCCGGCCAGTCCTTTTTCACCTGGGTGATTTCGCGCAGGTTGATCTCAAGGGAGCGGTCGGTGATCAGCTCGATATTGTTGATACCCAGCACTTCGCGATTCGCCCCGAAGTGGGCCGAGTAGCGCGACGACACATTGACTGCCGCCGGGTCTTCACCCAGGGTTTTCCACACCACGCCGCCCCAGCCGGCCTCGAACGCGCGCACCACGTTGTAGGCTTTGTCGGTGGGGGGAGCGGAGGCCAGCCAGAACGGGTTGGGGGCTTTGATACCGGCGAACACAATCGACAGATCGGCCATTACGCGGCCTCCACATTGAGCATGAGTTGGGCATGCATGGCCTCGGCGGCCAGCTTGCCGTGTTGCACCGCCTGCACGGTGAGGTCCTGGCCGAGGCTGACGCAATCACCGCCGGCATAGACCCCGGGAATGCTGGTGCGCAGGTGTTCGTCGACAAAGATGCGTTCGCCCACGCGGTGCAGCTGCTGGGCCAGTGGGTCGTGCAGCGCTGCATTGTCAAAACCCTGGCCGATGGCCTTGAAGATGGCGTCGGCGGCCAGCTCGAAGGTTTCGCCGGTGGGCTGCAGGCGACCGTTTTCCAGGTGTGTGCGGGCAAAGCGCATGCCGCGTACACAGCCCTTGTCGTCAAGCAAGACTTCTTCGGGCTGGGCCCAGGTCAACAGGCGTACCTGATTGGCCTTGGCGATGTCCTGTTCATGCTGGGTCGCGCCCATGTCGGCCACACCACGGCGGTACACGAGGTTGACGTCGCGGGCACCGAGGCGCGCCATTTGCACGGCCATGTCGATGGCGGTGTTGCCGGCGCCGAGCACGATGCAGCGGTCGGCCAACGGCAATTGGGTGAGGTCATCGGCTTGGCGCAGTTCGCGGATGTAGTCGGTGGCGGCGAGCAGGCCGGGGGCGTCCTCGTGGGGCAGGCCGAGGTGTTTGCTGGCCGCCAGGCCGAGGCCGAGGAACACCGAATCGAATTGCGTGTGCAGCTCGCTCAGGGTGAGGTTGTCACCCAGGCGCTGGCCGTGACGGAGCTCGATGCCGCCGATTTGCAGGAGAAAATCCAATTCCTTCTGAGCGAAGTCGTCCACCAGCTTGTACTTGGCGATTCCATACTCATTCAGACCGCCGGCTTTTTCCCGGGCTTCGAAGATCACCACGTCATGGCCATGCAAGGCGGCGCGGTGGGCGCAGGCCAGACCGGCGGGCCCTGCGCCGACTACGGCGATGCGTTTACCGGTGGGCGCGGCGCGTTGGAAAGGGTGTTCGCTGAAATGGGCGTTGTCTACCGCGTAGCGTTGCAGCAGGCCGATCAGCACCGGGGCGCATTCTTCGGCGTTATTGCGCACGCAGGCTTGCTGGCAGAGGATCTCCGTGGGGCAGACGCGCGCGCAACTGCCGCCAAGGATGTTGGCCGAGAGGATTTTCTGCGCGGCGCCTTGCACGTTCTCGGTGTGGATATGGCGGATGAACGATGGGATATCAATGTCGCTGGGGCACGCGTTCACGCAGGGCGCGTCGTAGCAATACAGGCAGCGCGAGGCTTCCAGTCGGGCCTGGCGGGCGTTGAGGGGCGGCGCCAGATCGCTGAAATGGTTGGCGAGGGTGGCCCCGTCTTCGCGGGGGTGGGGGAGGTGGGTCAGGGTCTGGATCACGGTAGTGGCCTCACGGTTTTTGGTTTGCCTCTAAGTGGGCATTTTTGTTGCCTTCACTGGCCTCATCGGGGGCAAGTCGAATCGTCGCACCGCCCCTCCCACATTGAAATGCATTCCAAGTGTGGGAGGGGGCTTGCCCCCGATAGCGGTCTCAGCGTTTCACAGCCACAGGCCTGGAATGCTCCGCCCGCTTGCTCAACTGTTCAAACACCGACGGGTACGCCGGCCGTTCCACATACCGCCCGGCACCCCGCTCGGCGCGCAGGTCGCCATCGGCCCAGACCAGCTTGCCCTGGCTGATGGTGTGGCTCGGCACGCCGCGCACGGTCTTGCCTTCGAAGATGTTGAAGTCGACTTGCTGATGATGGGTCTTGGCGGAAATGGTGCGCGTACCGTGCGGGTCCCACAGCACCAGGTCGGCATCGGCGCCCACGCGAATCGCGCCTTTACGCGGGTAGAGGTTGAAGATCTTCGCGGTGTTGGTGGAGGTCAGCGCAACGAATTCCTGCATCGACAGGCGCCCGGTGTTGACGCCTTCGTGCCACAGCAGCGCCATGCGGTCTTCGATGCCGGCGGTGCCGTTGGGGATCTTGCTGAAGTCGTCACGCCCGACAGCCTTCTGCTCGGCGCAGAAGCAGCAGTGGTCGGTGGCGGTGGTGTGCAGGTTGCCCGATTGCAAACCGCGCCAGAGTGCCTCCTGATGCCCGCGCGGACGGAACGGCGGGCTCATCACGTAGCCCGCGGCAGTCTGCCAGTCCGGGTGTTGATAGACGCTGTCGTCCAGCAACAAATGGCCGGCGAGCACTTCGCCGTAGACCGCCTGGCCCTTGCCCCGCGCATAGGTGATTTCGTCCAGTGCTTCCTGGGTGGAGACGTGCACCAGGTACAACGGCGTGCCGAGGGTCTCGGCGATGCGGATCGCCCGGCTGGCCGCTTCGCCTTCCACCTGGGAAGGGCGCGACAGCGGATGCGCTTCCGGCCCGGTGATGCCCTGGGCCATCAATTTGCGTTGCAGGTGGTAGACCAGCTCGCCATTTTCCGCATGGACCGTGGGTACCGCGCCCAATTCGAGGCAGCGCTCGAAACTGGCCACCAGGGTGTCATCCGCGGCCATGATCGCGTTCTTGTAGGCCATGAAATGCTTGAAGCTGTTGATGCCGTGGTGGCTGACCAGTTCGGCCATTTCCTCGCGTACCTGCTCGCTCCACCAGGTGATCGCCACATGAAAGCCGTAGTCGGACGCCGACTTCCCGGCCCAGCCGCGCCATTGGTGGAACGCCTCCATCAAGGACTGCTGCGGGTTGGGTATCACGAAGTCGATGATCGAGGTGGTACCGCCCGCCAGGCCCGCCGCCGTACCACTGAAAAAGTCTTCACTGGCCACCGTGCCCATGAACGGCAGTTGCATATGGGTATGGGGATCGATGCCGCCGGGCATCAAGTATCGACCGCTGCCATCGAGTGTTTCAGTGCCGGCGGGAATATCCAGGTCCGTGCCGATCGCACGTATCAGACCGCCTGCGCAAAATACATCGGCGCGGTAACTTTCATCATGGGTAATAACGGTGGCGCCACGGATCAACAGCGACATGTCGAGTTCCTCACAGGCTTGACCGGCTTGTGCCAGTTCTAAGTGTTGTAATACCGCTCGCCGATGGCGGGTTAATTCCTGTCATCGGTGACAGGAATAGAAACTAGCCCGAGTTTTTCGATTGGGCAAGAATATTTTTATTAGCCTTTTTGTTGTCTTAACCTAATGATTTTTAAGAATAAAAATATTAACTCACCAAAATGAAGCAGCGGCATACCCTTTTGACGCACTTGACAGGTTGCTCATTTGAGCAACATTTCTTATTGCAAATCAGCCGCTTGAGAGACGGCGCTTGACGAGGCCGGGAAATAAAAATAATTGTGGTGCACCAGATTGAGTCCTGAAGGTTCGGATAACTTTGGTGCTAGCGCGCCTGAGTCGCACGGCACGTTGTTAAGACACCCTCGGGCAATTGGATAAAGCTGATAAACATCAGCCAGTTATATAGGCAGTGTGGGTTGCGACGCGGTTGTCGGCACGGTAATTGAGTGCAGTGACGGCTGGCCGGGCCTGAGATGTCATGTTGTCTACGAGGTACTCCGGCCACCTGCCTCAACCGTGCAGGTGAGCAACAATAATTTTAAAAAAACCGTGGAGCGGCCATGCAACAGAACAGATCGCAAGTCATTGAACGCAACGGCCTGTACGAACTCGACGCTGGCCCCGACGTCCTCGACAGCCCTCGCTACAACCACGACATGGCACCGACCAAGGTGCACGAACGCACCTGGAACACGTGGCATATCACGGCGCTGTGGGTCGGTATGTCGATCTGTGTGCCCACCTACACCCTGGGCGGCGTGCTCACTGCGTACTTCGGGTTGTCGGTGGGCGAAGCGCTGATGGCGATTTTGCTGGCCAATATGGTGGTTCTCATCCCCCTGACGCTTAACGCATTTCCTGGTACGAAGTACGGCATTCCCTTTCCGGTACTGTTGCGCTCATCGTTCGGCATCCTGGGTTCCAATGTGCCGTGCCTGATCCGCGCGCTGGTGGCGTGCGGCTGGTTTGGCATCCAGACGATGTTCGGCGGGCTGGCGATCCATCTATTTCTCGGCTCGATTTTCGAGGGCTGGAAGTCCCTCGGCGGCACCGGCGAGGTGATCGGTTTCATGATGTTCTGGTGCCTGAATTTGTGGGTGGTGTTGCGTGGCGCCGAGTCGATCAAGCGCCTGGAAACCCTGTCGGCGCCGTTGCTGGTCGCCGTGGGTATTGGCTTGCTGGTGTGGGCGATGCCGAATGTATCGATCAGCGAACTGATGGCGATCCCGCCCAAGCGTCCCGAAGGTGCGAGCCTCACCGGTTACTTCATGGCAGGCCTCACCGCAATGGTGGGTTTCTGGGCCACGTTGTCGCTGAATATCCCTGACTTCAGCCGCTACGCCAAAAGTCAGAAGGATCAGATCCTCGGGCAGATTTTCGGCCTGCCGCTGACCATGTTCCTGTTCGCCGCCCTGGGCGTGATCATGACCGCTGCCTCGGTAAAGCTGGTGGGGGTCAGCGTGTCCGACCCGGTCACCCTGATCGGGCATATCCAGAGCCCGGTGTGGGTCGCCATCGCCATGGCGCTGATCATCATCGCCACCTTGTCGACCAACACGGCGGCGAACATCGTTTCGCCAACCAACGACTTTCAGAACATCGCGCCCAAGCTGATCAACCGCACCACGGCGGTGATTCTGACCGGTCTGGTGGGGTTGGTGCTGATGGCCCATGAGCTACTGAAAAAACTCGGACTGATCGTTTCCGATGTCAGCCTGGAGACGGTGTATTCCAACTGGTTGCTCGGTTACTCCAGCCTGCTGGGGCCGATCGCCGGGATCATGGTGGTGGACTACTTCATCACCCGCAGACAGCAGCTTGACCTGGCCGGACTCTACCGCGATGACGTGTATCCGGCCTGGAACTGGAGCGGGTTTATCGCGTTCGGTGTGCCGGTGGTGCTGACCTTGCTGTCCCTGGGCAGTGATGCATTCAGCTGGTTCTACAGCTATGGCTGGTTTACCGGTTCGGCGTTGGGCGGGGTGTTGTATTACGCGTTGAACGCCAGGCGCGCGATCACCCCGGTCGCAGCCAAATCATCTTTGTGAACACGGTCAACAATGTGGGAGGGGGCAAGCTCCCTCCCACATCTGGCCACTTTTTTGACTGTTGGAATCGTGTCAATTCATAAGAACCTGTAGCCTGAGGAGATCCCCCCATGAACGCTGCCCTCGACGTTCTGCAATCGACCCATCAGCACATCAACCGCGACCGTTTGTGGCAGTCGCTGATGGACCTGGCCAAGCTCGGCGCCACCCCCAAGGGCGGGGTGTGCCGCCTGGCGCTCACTGACCTCGACCGCAAGGCCCGCGACCTGTTTGTGCAGTGGTGCGAGGAAGCCGGCTGTACCGTGACCGTCGACGGCATCGGCAATATTTTCGCCCGGCGCCCGGGGCGCAACCCCGACCTGCCGCCGGTGATGACCGGCAGCCATATCGACACCCAGCCCACCGGCGGCAAGTTTGACGGTTGCTTCGGTGTGTTGGCCGGTGTGGAAGTGCTGCGTACCCTCAACGACCTCAAGCTCGAAACCGAAGCGCCGCTGGAGGTGGTGGTGTGGACCAACGAAGAAGGCTCGCGCTTTCCACCGTGCATGATGGGCTCCGGGGTGTTCGCCGAGAAGTTCAGCCTGGCCGATACGCTGGCCAAGGTGGATGTGGATGGCGTCTCGGTTGGCGAAGCGCTGAACGCCATCGGCTATGCGGGGACGCGTGCTGAGAGCGGGCACACAGTTGGTGCTTATTTCGAGGCGCATATCGAACAAGGACCGATTCTTGAGGATGAGAAAAAAACCATCGGCGTGGTACTCGGAGCCCTCGGGCAGAAGTGGTTCGACCTGAAGTTGCGGGGCGTTGAAGCACACGCGGGACCGACGCCGATGCACCTGCGCAAGGATGCTCTGGTAGGCGCGGCAGCGGTGGTGGCCGCCGTCAACGCCGCAGCATTGGAGCACCAGCCGCATGCCTGCGGGACCGTGGGTTGCCTGCAGGCGTATCCCGGTTCGCGCAATGTGATTCCCGGCGAGGTGCGCATGACTCTGGATTTTCGTCACTTGGAGCCGGCACGCCTGGATTCGATGATTGCCCAGGTGCGCAAGGTGATCGATGCAACCTGCGACAAACATGGCTTGAGCTTTGAACTGCAACCCACCGCCGACTTTCCGCCGCTGTACTTCGACCAAGGCTGCGTGGACGCCGTGCGCAACGCGGCCAATGGCCTGGGGTTGTCGCACATGGACATTGTCAGCGGGGCCGGGCACGACGCGATTTTCGTCGCCGAGCTGGGCCCTGCGGGAATGATTTTTGTGCCGTGCGAGGGTGGCATCAGCCATAACGAAATCGAGAATGCTGCGCCGGATGACCTGGCGGCGGGGTGTGCGGTGTTGTTGCGTGCCATGGTGGCGGCTTCAGCAGCCATTGCCAGCGGCAAGCTCGCCGCCTGAAATGTGGTAAAAAATGTGGGAGGGGGCTTGCCCCCGATGGCGGTGGGTCAGTCAATAAAGCTGGTGACTGATACACCGCCATCGGGAGCAAGCCCCCTCCCACATTTGAACTGTGTTTGACGTCAGATCCATATGGCATCCCACAAGGGGTAATCGCCAATCCGCTCGACCAACCCTGCGCGCAATGGATTGGCCACCACATACCGGGCCATTTTCACCAGGTCATCTTCTTTGCGCAGCGCGCGGTCGTGGAAGCTTTCCTGCCATAGCCGGCCCTTGCGTCCGGTGGCGCCGTTGACGGTTCGTGTGCTTCTGGATTTTACCTGGCACATCAGGTCTGCCAGTGAGCCTTTTTTCAACTCGATGATCCAGTGGAAATGGTCGGGCATGATCACCCATGCCAGGGAGTTCGCCAGCCCTTGGTGCTGAGCGGCCCGAAATTGCCGGACCACCAGGCGCCCCAGATGAAAGTCACTGAACAGGCGAATGCGTTCATGGGTATTGGTGGTGATCAAGTAGATGCGATTCGGTTCGCTCAATCGGCCGATGCGCAGGCGATGTGAAGCGGGTAGATCAGGCATTCCCTGGCCTCTCTGCTAAGTGGACTCTGAGAGGCTAGAAGGGGTGGGCTGACTGTGATGTGCAGGCTTTTGGCAGGATGTGTCTGGAAGGCCGCTATCGGGAGCAAGCCCCCTCCCACAGGGGGCCTGCAGTGTTCATACATTGTGTGTCTGGCGCGGAACCAGTGTGGGAGGGGGCTTGCTCCCGATGAGGCCGTAACAGGCGCCGCCGTCAGTGCGTCTGCCCCTCGCTTCCAGCTTGCCACCCACCCCCCAACGCCGTCACCAATCCCACGCTCGCCTGCAACTGCCGCGTCTGCACCGCCTGCAAGGTTCGCTGCGCCTGCAAGGCCGCCGTCTGCGCGGTGACCACATCCAGGTAACTCACGGCTCCGGCCTGATAGCTGTTCATCGCCAGCGCCTGGGTGTGCTGCGCCGCATCCGCCGCCGCCTGTTCATCCTGGGCCTGCTGCTGCAAGTCGCGCAGTTGTGCGAGGTTATCTTCCACCTCGCGCACGGCTTTCAAGACCTGGCTGCGGTACTGCGCCGACGCTTCCTCAAATTCGGCCCTGGCCTGGCGTTCGTTGGCACTCAAGCGTCCACCATCAAGGATGGGCAGGTTCATCAACGGCCCCAGCGCCCAATAGCGATTGCCCGCTGAAAGCAGATTGCCCACGCCCTGCGTCTGGCCGCCAATCAACCCGGTCAAACTGAAATCCGGATACCACGCCGCCTTGGCCACGCCGATAGAAGCATTGGCTGCAAACACTCGCCGTTCCGCCGCAGCAATATCCGGGCGACGTTGCAGCAGGTGGCTCGGCAGTTGCGCTGGAATCCCTGGCAAGGCCATTAACTGCGGGCTGGGTGGCAATGAAAAGTGGCTGGCCGCGACGCCGACCAATTCGCCGATGGCATGCTCGGTCAGGTTACGTTGCCCGCGCACGTCATCCAGCTGCGCCCTGGCCTCGGCCAGTTGATTTTGCGCACGGGTGAGGTCCAGTTCCGATGCGATCTGCCCCTCATAACGGCTACGGGTGAGTTGCAGCGCCTGGCTGAAATCCTCCAGCGAGTGGGTGAGAATGCGGCTCTGCGCATCCAGTCCATTGAGTTGCACATACAGCGTTGCCAACTGGCGTTGCAGGCTCAGGCGCGCCACGGCCAAATCATCCCCGGATGCTTGGGCCTGGGCGTCGCCGGCCGCGACCTGGTTGCGGATCTTGCCCCACAGGTCCAGCTCGTAACTCAACGAGAATCCGGCGGTGTCGCTGTTGTACACCGACGGTTGCGTGGTGCCGCGCAACGGCCTCGAATCCGATTGGCGCTGGCGCAGCGGCTGGGCGCTGGCGGTGAGCTGTGGGAACAGCCCCGCCTGCAGTTGACTGGCGTATGCCTGGGACGCATCGAAATGCGCCAGCGCTGCGGCCAGGTCCGGGTTGGCCGTGAGCAGTTGCTGTTGCAGCTCATCGAGCGTTGGATCTTTGTACAGCTTCCACCACTGAGGCGCCAATAGGTCGGACGGCTGCGCGCTGTGCCACGGGCCGTCGCTGGTCTGTTCGCGATAGCCCGCCGGCAGGTCAACCGACGGCACTTGGTAGGTGGGGGCCATAGAGCAGCCTTGCAAGGCCAGCAGCATCACTGCCGCAAGCGGGTTAAGCCTTGGGCGCATGGACACCCCCGGTGGCATCGGCCAGTTGTACCGCGTCGCCTTCGCGCAGGGCATCGGGCGGGTTGTCGATGATGCGGTCGGCAGGTTTCAGTCCGTGGTCGATCACCAGGCGTTCGCCCAGGTCCAGGCCGATATGAATAGCTTGCAGGTGCACATGGTTCTGCCGGTCCAGCAGCGCGACCTGGGTGCCCTGGGCACGGAAGATCAACGCGCTGGCCGGGATGCTCACGCCATGGGTGTCCGCCGGAATCGGCAAGGTCGCTTCGGCGTAGTCGCCGGGCAGCAGTTCACCGTTCGGATTGTCGGCGACGAACTGCGCGAGCAAGGTGCCGGAGCGTCGGTCGATGGCCGTGGAGTCGCCGATCAGACGCGCCTTGAAGTGTTCGCCCGGATGTTCGGGCACCGTCAGCTCGGCTTCCAGACCTGGGTGGATTACCGCCGCGTAGTTCTGTGGCACCGGCACGTACAGGCGCAACTGGTGGGTGTCGGCAAGGCTGAACAGTTCCGGATCGCTGTCGGTGTCGGCCTTGATCAACTGGCCGATGTCGGTGTTGCGCGCGGTGATCGTGCCGGCGAAGGGCGCGCGCAGGGTCTTGTAGCTTTCCAGTGCGCACAGCCGCGCGTAGTCGGCGGCGGCCGCCTGGGCATTGGCTTTGGCGGCGGCGGCATCCGAGGTTTTCTCATCGGCCTCCTGGCGTGACACGGAATGGCTGGCCAGCAGGTTTTGCCAGCGCGTTGCGGTGGTGGCGGCCAGGCGCGCGTTGGCCTGTTCCTGAACCAGGTGGGCGTGGGTTTGCGCCAACTGCTGGTCAAGGTCCGGGCTGTCGATTTGCGCGAGGATTTGCCCGGCCTTGACCTGGCTGCCGATATCGACTTTCCAGTCCTTCAAATAGCCGCTGACCCGGGCATGGATCGGCGCCTTGCTCCAGGCCTCCAGGTGCGCCGGCAAGCGCAGGGTGTCGCCACTGGCATTCTGTTCGGGCTGGAACACCCTCACCTGGGGGATGGCCGCGGTTTCAGTCCAGGCGGTCACTGATTGCTCATGCAGCGTGCGCGCGTGCAAGCCGTTGGCGACCAACAGGGCGGCCAGGGTCAGGCCGCCGACACCCATGAGCATCAGACGCTTGCGCGAGGGTTTTTGATCAGACGACATGGGACGTTTCTCCAGCAATTGCGCGAGTAGGATGACGACCGTGGACCAGGCTGAAGACCACGGGAACAAACAACAAAGTGGCGATAGTGGCGAAGATCAACCCACCGATCACGGCGCGGCCCAGCGGCGCGTTTTGTTCCTCGGACAGCGCCAGGGGCAGCATGCCGATGATCATCGCCAGGGCGGTCATGCACACCGGGCGAAAGCGCGTGTAACCGGCTTCCATCGCAGCTTTCAAGGCATCGCCATGTTCGGCCAGGCGTTCACGGCAGAAGCTCACCACCAGGATCGAGTTGGCGGTGGCCACGCCCATGCACAGAATCGCGCCGGTCAGGGCCGGCACCGATAACGAAGTGCCGCTGAGGAACAGCATCCACACGATCCCCGCCAATGCTGCGGGCAGCGCGGTGATGATCACAAAGGGGTCGGCCCAGGATTGGAAGTTGACCACGATCAGCAGGTAGATCAGCACCACAGCGCCGAGCAGGCCGAAGCTCAACCCGCTGAACGCCTCGTGCAGCGCATCGATCTGCCCGTGCAGGCTGATCGTCGCGCCTTTGGGACGCATGGACGCGGTGTCATCCAGGACTTTTTGCACATCACGGGCGACGCCACCGAGGTCGCGGCCCTGCACGTTGGCATACAGGTCCAGGGTGGGTTCGATGTTGTAGTGCGTCACCACCGCCGGGCTGTGTACCCGCGAAATAGTCGCCACGCCGCCGAGGATCTGGGACTGGCCATCGGCACCGGTCACCGGCAGGGCCTCCAGCGACGGCAGGCTGTCGAGGCGGTATTGCGGCGTCGCAGCCACGATCGAATAGGACACGCCATTGGCCGGATTCAGCCAGAACGTGGGCGCCACCTGGGAGCTGCCGGCGAGGGAGGCGACCATGCTGTTGGTCACGTCTTTTTCGGTGATACCCAGGCCATTGGCGCGCAGGCGGTCCACATTCACCTGCAGCGACGGGTAACCGGTGGACTGCTGGATACGCAGGTCGGCGATGCCCGGGACGTGTTGCAGGCGCCGTTCAAGCTCCACGGCATAGGCACGGTTTTCTGCATCGTTGCGCCCGGAAATCTTGACGTCCAGCGGTGCCGGCGCGCCGAAGTTGAGGATCTGGCTGCTGATGTCTGCCGGCAGGAACGCAAAGTGGCTGCCGGGGAAGCTGTGCGGCAGGGCTTCACGCAGCTTTTTCACGTAATCGGCGGTGGGCGCGTGGTCCTTTTTCAGCGTGACCTGGATATCGCCGTCCTGCGGGCCGATGGTGCCGCTGCTGCTGTAGGCCATGTCGATGCCGCTGAGCGGGATGCCGATGTTGTCGACGATCGTGTCCAGCTCCTGCGTCGGGATCACCTCGCGAATCCGCGCTTCGATGCGGTCGAACGCGGCGGCGCTCTCCTCGATACGCGTCCCCAGCGGCAGGCGCACATGCAGCGCCAGTGCGCCGGCATCGGTCGCCGGGAAAAAATCCTGGCCCAGGCTCGGCAGCAACACGAACGAGGCCAGCACGCAGGCGAGAAAACCCAGGATAAAGCGCTTGCGCGCGCCGAGTGCGAGCATCAGCAGGCCGTGGTAGGTGTCGCGGATATTCGAGAAATGTCGCTCGAACCCTTGCTGGAAATTCAGCACCGCTTGCAGCGCGGCATGGCGCGGCTTGCGGTGCTGCTCACCGTCGTGATGGTTGATGAATGGATCTTCCGGATGATGCCCCGGGCCTTGCTCCGGTACGTGGGGCTTGAGCAGAAACATCGCCAGGGTCGGCACCAGGGTGCGCGAGAGAATGAACGAACTGGCCATGGCAAAGATAACCGCCAGCGCCATCGGCCGGAACAGATACCCGGCGATGCCTTGCAGCAGGAACATCGGCACGAACACGATGCAGATGCACAGCAGCGAGACGAACGCCGGGCCGACGATTTGTGCGGCACCGTCGAGAATCGCCGTCTTCACCGCCTTGCCTTGTTCCAGGTGCCAGTTGATGTTTTCGATGGTCACCGTGGCGTCGTCCACCAGAATGCCCACCGCCAGGGCCAGGCCGCCCAGGGTCATCACATTGAGGGTTTGCCCGCTGACCGCCAGCAGCGCAATGGCCGACAGCACCGCCAGGGGGATCGACGCGGCGATGATCAGGGTCGAGCGCCAACTGCCGAGAAACAGCAGGATCATCGCACTGGTCAACAGGGCGGCGATGATGCCTTCCTGGGCCACGCTGCCCACCGACTGCTTGACGAACACCGAGGCGTCGCCCAGCAGTGAGGTCTTCAGCGAGGGTGGCAGGGTTTCGTTGATGCGCGGCAGCATCTGGCGGATGCCGTCGATGATCGAGAGCGTAGAGATACTGCCGTTCTTCAAGGCCGGCATCAGTACGGCGCGATGGCCGTCGACGCGCACGATATTGGTCTGTGGGGGCGAGCCGTCCCGCACGTGGGCCACTTGGCCGATGGTGATGATCGCGCCGTCGACGCTCTTGATCGGCAAGTCGTTGAGTTCATCGATGGCTTTGGGACTGTTGTTCAGCAGGATCGTGTATTCGTTGGGGCCGAGCTTGGCGGTGCCCACCGGGATGATCTGATTCTGCAGCGCCAGGGCGTTGCCCACGTCCTGTGCCGACAAACCCTTGGCCGCCAGGGCCTGGGGATCGAGGTCCAGGGTGATCTGGCGCTGCTTGCCGCCCATCGGCGTGGGCATCGCCAGGCCGGGCAGGGCGCTCAGCGGCAGGCGGATATTGTTCTGCACCAGGTCGCGGATTTTCGCCTCCGACAGGCTCGGGCTGGAAAACGCCATTTGCAGGATCGGCACCGTGGACGCGCTGTAGTTGAGGATCAGCGGTGGAGTGATACCCGGTGGCATCTGCTTGAGCACCGTCTGTGACACCGCGGTGACCTGGGCGTTGGCGGTGCGGATATCCACGCCGGGCTGGAAGAAGATCTTGACGATGCCCATGCCCGGCAGGGATTGCGATTCGATATGTTCGATGTCGTTGACGGTGGTGCTCAGGGAGCGTTCGTAGGTGTAGATCACCCGCCCGGCCATGGCGTCCGGCGACAGGCCGTTGTATTGCCAGACCACGGCGACCACCGGGATACCGATATCGGGGAACACGTCCGTGGGCGTACGCAGGGCCGCCATGGGCCCGATGATGCAGATGAATATGGCCAGCACGATAAACGTGTACGGCTTGTGCAGTGCGGTCTTTACCAGCCCGAGCATGCGTGAGTCTCCGAGAAAAGCAGGATTGCAAACCCCGGCAGTCTTGCCCGACCCACCTAACACGCACCTTTCAGCCAGGTGAAGGAAGATTTAGGTAACGGCTGAAGATCGTTTCATTTGTATTCATTTGTTCTACAAACGGCGGCTCTTCAAGCTTGTCAGCCATCGGACACGCTTTTTACTGATGCGCTTTGGAGCCCTGCCATGTCACCGAAAACACTGTTGTTGATTCCCACTTTTGCGGCTGTTGTATTGTTGTCGGCGTGTGCCGGCCCGATACCCAAGGCCGACCCGAGCCAGGCCTGGATCGGCTTGAAAGAAGAAGCACCGAATGACCTGTTGGCCGAGCGCCTCGACGGCAAGCGCGTGGATGACGGGCGCTACTTTGAAGTGAGCCCCGGGGACCATCGCCTGGACGTGACGTTGTTCGAGGAAGAGCCCGGCGACGATAACCAGCAGGACTGCCAGGGCCGGGTCGAGTACAAACATTTCAAGGCGGGTGAGCATTACACCCTGGAGGAGTCGAGCCTGGGGACTACTGTGCGCGCAGCGCTCAAGGATGGGCACGGCAAGGAAGTCGCCGCCACCCAGGACTTCAATTGCATGCCCGGCTAGGCATGGTGCGCCGTCGCCTTGCGCGGCTCGGCGGGCGCAGTGGGTTTGACATGGGGGGGATGATGCCGGCGAGTCACGCGCATGACCCCCCACAACATGGCGCCGGCCACCGCCAGCCAACCGCAGATCAACAGGAAAATCGTCGTTGCAAGGCTCATTCAGGCCTCCCTTCACCCCGTCCGGGGTACACACAGTCTTCTCAATGGACAGTCTAGCTACCCGGCGGTTGCCTGCTATTGACCAATGGTCGTGTCCTTCCAACTTGTTTGCTCTATGGCGAGCGCTTTATCGACACTTGAGGCTATACCCTTGCCCAAGAGCGTCCTATGATCGGGACCCTCACCGGCAGTTGATCAAGAGAGTCAAACATTGCGCTTACGGTCGAACCTCAGAACATCCATCCTGCTGGCCTGTGCCTTGGGGCTGATGGCCTGTTCCAGCCAGCCGTCGAAACTTCCCGGCCTGCCGGAGCGGGTTGAACTCAATGGCGTCCCCACCTTTCGCAGCGAGGCTTATCAGAGCGCTCCTGCGGCACTGGCCAGCATGCTGTCGCAACAAGGCATTGTCATGACACCGGGGCTGCTCGATAAGCCACTGCACCTGCCGGGCGCCGAGGCGGACCTTGAACGCAACATGCAAAAGCTGGCGCGTGAGTACGGGTTGATGGTGTATCCGCTGGATGAAAGGCTGACCGCGGTGCTGGCGCAGGTGGCGGCCGGTTATCCGGTGATGGCGCGCATCAACTCCAGTTTCTGGTCCGGCCCGCGTTACGTCGTGGTGGTGGGGTTCAATCAGCAGAAAAGCACGGTGCTCTTGCGTTCCGGCATGGAACGGCGATTGATGATGGGTTTCAGTGACTTTGAGTCGGCGTGGAAGAGCGCGGGTCATTGGGCGATCCTGACCCAGCGTCCAAGCCAGTTGCCGGCGAATGTGGACGCGCAGCGTTGGCGAGAGGCGGCGAATGCTACGGCTCAGGCCGGGCAGGAAGGGGCGGCGGCCCAGGCGCTCAAGGTCCTGGCGGAACGCAAGTAACAAATGTGGGAGGGGGCTTGCCCCCGATGAGGGTGTGTCAGTAGAAGTATCTGTAACTGACCCACCGCTATCGGGAGCAAGCCCCCTCCCACCTTTAATTTGCGTTGTGAGTGAGTCAGCGACGCACTTCCGTCACACCCGCACGGTTCTTCAGATTCTTGTCAGCCTTGTAGCGCAACGCCACATCCGGCACCGCGCCGCCCTTGCCGGTCTCGACCCAGCTGCGAATGCGGCTGGCATCGGCAAAGTGGGTGAACTTGCCAAAGGCATCCAGGATCACCAGCGACACCGGGCGGTTACCCATGCTCGTGACCAGCACCAGGCAATGCCCGGCCTGGTTGGTAAAGCCGGTCTTGGTCAGCTTGATGTCCCAGTTGGCACGATTGATCAGGTGATCGGTGTTGGAGAAACCCAGGGTGTAGTTGGGCTTGCGGAATGCCACGGTCTTTTCCTTGGTGGTGCTCAACTGGCTCAACATCGGGAACTTGCGCGCATAGGCCAGCAACTTGCTCAGGTCGCGGGCGGTCGACACGTTATGGATCGACAGGCCTGTAGGCTCCACGTAATGGGTGCTGGTCATGCCCAGCGCCTTGGCCTTGGCGTTCATTGCCGCAATAAACGCCGCGTAGCCGCCCGGATAATGGTGGGCCAGGCTCGCGGCGGCGCGGTTTTCCGAGGACATCAGTGCGATCAGCAGCATCTCCTTGCGCGGCATCTGGCTGCCGATCTTCACGCGCGAGAACACCCCTTTCATCTCCGGCGTGTCGGTGATGTTGATGTCGATGTATTCATCCATGTTCTGCTTGGCTTCCAGCACGATCAGGCCGGTCATCAGCTTGCTCACGGACGCGATGGGTACTACCACGTCGGGGTTGCTGGCATAGATAACTTTGTTGGTCTGCAAATCCACCAGCATGGCGCTGCCGGAGGCAATTTGCAGTTTGGAGGCGTCACGCGGGGCCAGGGTGGATTCGGCGGCGTGGGCGAACGTGCCTGTGAAAGCGAAAAACAGGCTGACAAGAGAAAGACGAATTTTCACGCGGATGAACTCGCTAAAAAGTAAGGAAATACCGTTTGGAAACGGGTTTTATGAAAAATGACGTTACATTTTAGGAGTATGGATCAGAAGCTGTCGAATGTTCTTCCAGAACCAGACGAAAGTGCTTAAAAACTAAGAAAAAACAGTTTTTTTTCGGGCAATAAAAAGCCCTGCGATAAGGCAGGGCTTTTTCAGTACGCCTGGTTATTAGCTGTGCAACGTTTCCGCCGCATACAGCGTGTTCTCCAGCAGGCACGCCCGTGTCATCGGGCCTACACCGCCTGGAACCGGCGTGATCCAGCCGGCGCGGGGCAGGGCGGTGTCGTAAACCACATCACCCACCAGCTTGCCGTCGTCCTGGCGGTTGATGCCCACGTCAATGACGATGGCGCCTTCCTTGATCCATTCACCTTTGACCAGGCCCGGCTTGCCGGCGGCGACCACGACCAGGTCGGCGCGGCCAACGTGGCCGGCCAGGTCCTTGGTGAAGCGGTGGGTGACGGTCACGGTGCAGCCGGCCAGCAACAGTTCCATGGCCATCGGGCGACCGACGATATTCGACGCGCCCACCACGACTGCATCGAGACCGTACAGATCGACCCCGGTGCTTTCCAGCAACGTCATGATCCCTTTGGGTGTGCACGGGCGCAGCAGCGGGATACGCTGGGCCAGTCGGCCAACGTTATAAGGGTGGAAACCATCGACGTCTTTGTCCGGGCGGATGCGTTCCAGCAGTTGGGAGGCGTCCAGGTGCTCGGGCAGCGGCAACTGGAGCAGGATGCCATCCATGTCCGGGTCATCGTTGAGGTTGTCAATCAGGTCGGTCAGGGCCTGTTGAGTGGTGTCCGAAGGCAAGTCGTAGGCTTTGGAGATAAAGCCCACCTCTTCACAGTCTTTACGCTTGTGCGAGACGTAAACCTGAGAGGCAGGATCGCTGCCGACCAGGATCACCGCGAGGCCAGGCGTGCGCAGGCCTTGCTGGCGACGCTCGGTGACGCGTTTGGCGATCTGCTGGCGCAGGCTGGCGGCGATTGATTTGCCGTCGATAAGTTGTGCAGTCATTACGCGTGATTAACCATCGAGAGGGGGAAGAAAAGTGCGCGCATTCTCGCACGCCAAGGCGCGAGGGCAAAGGCGCTTGGTCTGCAAATTGGCCTAACCCCTTAAATAAAATCAGTTTTTTTCAAAAAAGATTTGACGGGTTTCAGGCCTCTCTATACTATTCGTCGCACTTGTCGGGCACAGCCTAGCACTGGTTAGAAAGTCGAGCAGAATTGTTGTACTGCAAGGCTGGAAACACTTAGTTTGTAATCCTCCAAGAGTACAGATTAATCAGGCGCCCGTAGCTCAGCTGGATAGAGCATCCGCCTTCTAAGCGGATGGTCGCAGGTTCGAGTCCTGCCGGGTGCGCCATTAGGCAGCTTTGGCACAAGTAGCGCTATATGGTGGGCGTAGCTCAGTTGGTAGAGCACGGGATTGTGACTCCCGTTGTCGAGGGTTCGATCCCCTTCGTCCACCCCATATTTTGAAAGGCGCCAGATTAACCGTCTGGCGCCTTTGCTTTAAGAGCTTCAAGCGCGGATGTGGTGGAATTGGTAGACACACTGGATTTAGGTTCCAGCGCCGCGAGGCGTAAGAGTTCGAGTCTCTTCATCCGCACCAAATAAAACGTTGCTCGGCTGTCAGGCTGGGCAAGGTTCAACAAAGAAGTAGTTTGGTTTCTTTGTTAACGCAATATGGTGGGCGTAGCTCAGTTGGTAGAGCACGGGATTGTGACTCCCGTTGTCGAGGGTTCGATCCCCTTCGTCCACCCCATATTCGAAAGGCGCCAGATTTAACAGTCTGGCGCCTTTTTTGGTTTTGGCGGTTCGATATTTCGGCGGTCGCAGGTAGTGGGCCCCATCGGCAGCGCGTTTCGTCGTGTTTGTGTGTCTCGATGATGCCGTGTTGCCTGCTCGCGCCGTTCGCGGGGCGGGCCGTCAGGGAGATGAATGGCTGCTCGTTCTATATATAGAAGGGCGGCGCAGAGCCCTGGCGCAATTGGCTGTATTTGTCACCGGGGCGAGGTACTTCAGTGCCTTCGTACCGATAAATTGCCGGCTGTTTTCAGGTGTATTTTGAGTAGGGTGACTTCTTGAGTTTGACCCACTAGAATGCATGCCCTTGATTGGGGTCGGAAATGGCCGGCTAATGTCTGTGCAACGAGGAATATCCATGCAAGTTTCTGTTGAAAATACTACTGCTCTCGAGCGCCGCCTGAGCATCACCGTGCCGGCAGAGCGTATTGAGACTGCGGTCAACAAGCGTCTGCAGCAGACTGCCCAGAAGGCCAAGATCGCTGGTTTCCGTCCAGGCAAGGTGCCGATGAGCGAAATCAAGCGTCGTTTTGGTGCCGATGCGCGCCAGGAAGCTGTAGGTGACGTGATCCAGGCTTCCTTCTACGAAGCCGTTGTCGAGCAGAAGCTGAACCCGGCTGGCTCGCCTTCGATCGAACCCAAGTCCCTGGAAGCTGGCAAGGACCTGGAATACGTTGCTACTTTCGAAGTGTTCCCCGAGTTTGAAGTGGCCGGTTTTGAAGGCATCGAAATCGAGCGCCTGAGCGCCGACGTCGCTGATTCGGACCTGGACAACATGCTGGAAATCCTGCGCAAGCAGAACACCCGTTTCGAAGTGGCCGACCGTGCCGCCCAGAACGAAGACCAGCTGAACATCGATTTCGTTGGCAAGGTTGACGGCGAAGTATTCGCTGGTGGCTCCGCCAAGGGTACTCAGCTGGTGCTGGGTTCCAACCGCATGATCCCGGGCTTCGAAGACGGCCTGGTTGGCGCCAAGGCCGGTGAAGAACGCGTTCTGAACCTGGAATTCCCTGCTGACTACCAGAACCTGGACCTGGCCGGCAAAGCCGCCGAGTTCACCGTGACCGTCAACAGCGTTTCCGAGCCTAAGCTGCCAGAGCTGAACGAAGAGTTCTTCGCTCAATTCGGCATCAAGGAAACCGGCATCGAAGGTTTCCGCACCGAAGTGCGCAAGAACATGGAGCGCGAGCTGCGCCAGGCCATCAAGTCCAAGGTCAAGAACCAGGTCATGGACGGTCTGCTGGCCGCCAACCCGATCGAAGTGCCCAAGGCCTTGCTGTCCAATGAAGTGGATCGCCTGCGCGTACAAGCTGTTCAGCAGTTTGGTGGCAACATCAAGCCTGACCAACTGCCGGCCGAGCTGTTCGAAGAGCAAGCCAAGCGCCGTGTCGTGCTGGGCCTGATCGTGGCTGAAGTGGTCAAGCAGTTCGACCTCAAGCCGGACGAAGACCGTGTTCGCGAAATGATCCAGGAAATGGCGTCGGCCTACCAGGAGCCTGAGCAGGTCGTGGCTTGGTACTACAAGAACGACCAGCAACTGAACGAAGTACGTTCGGTTGTGCTGGAAGAACAAGTTGTGGATACTGTTCTGCAGAAGGCTAAGGTGACCGATAAAGCGGTCTCTTACGAAGAAGCAGTCAAACCGGCAGAAGCAGCACAAGCCGACTGATTGTCCAACTCGTTGGAAATTCAACCATAAGCCAGCCTCGCGCTGGCTTATGCGTTTTCAAGACATGACTATTTGGGAGTAACTGCAGAGCATGTTCCGTAATTCCTATATTCAGCAGAACTCTGATATCCAGGCCGCAGGCGGCCTGGTCCCGATGGTTGTCGAGCAGTCCGCTCGTGGCGAACGCGCCTACGACATCTACTCGCGCCTGCTCAAGGAGCGAGTGATCTTTCTGGTCGGCCCGGTAGAGGACTACATGGCTAACCTGATCTGTGCGCAGCTGCTGTTCCTTGAAGCGGAAAACCCGGACAAGGACATCCATCTCTACATCAACTCGCCGGGCGGTTCGGTGACGGCGGGGATGTCGATCTACGACACCATGCAGTTCATCAAGCCAAACGTATCGACTACCTGCATTGGCCAGGCCTGCAGCATGGGTGCCTTCCTGCTGACCGCCGGTGCCGAGGGCAAGCGTTACTGCCTGCCGAACTCACGTGTGATGATTCACCAGCCACTGGGCGGGTTCCAGGGCCAGGCATCGGACATTGAAATCCATGCCAAGGAAATCCTCTTCATTCGTGAGCGCCTTAACACACTGATGGCCAAGCACAGCGGGCACACACTTGAAGAAATCGAGCGTGATACCAACCGTGATAATTTCATGAGTGCTGAAGCGGCCCGTGAATACGGGTTGATCGACGCCGTGATCGAAAAGCGCCCCGCTTAATATAAGCCGCTCAAAATAGGGCTGGTCGGCATGTCCGACCACTGGCGGGCTTGAAAAAGCCCGCATAAGCCTTCATCTTGTGTTGCAAGCCTATCGGATTTGGATCGAACGAATGACTGACACCCGCAACGGCGAGGACAACGGCAAGCTGCTTTATTGCTCCTTCTGTGGCAAAAGCCAGCATGAAGTGCGCAAATTGATTGCCGGCCCCTCGGTGTTTATCTGCGACGAATGCGTCGACCTGTGCAATGACATCATCCGCGAGGAGGTGCAGGAAGCCCAGGCCGAGAGCAGTGCGCACAAACTCCCATCGCCTAAAGAAATCAGCGGCATCCTTGACCAGTACGTCATTGGTCAGGAGCGTGCAAAGAAGGTTCTGGCCGTAGCGGTGTACAACCACTACAAGCGCTTGAACCAGCGTGACAAGAAAGGCGACGAAGTCGAACTCGGCAAGAGTAATATCCTGCTGATCGGCCCAACAGGCTCGGGTAAGACCCTGCTTGCGGAAACCCTCGCTCGCCTGCTGAACGTTCCGTTCACCATCGCCGACGCCACCACCCTCACTGAGGCGGGTTATGTGGGCGAAGATGTCGAGAACATCATTCAGAAACTGCTGCAGAAGTGCGACTACGACGTAGAGAAGGCCCAGATGGGTATTGTCTACATCGACGAGATCGACAAGATTTCGCGCAAGTCGGACAATCCGTCGATCACTCGGGATGTTTCCGGTGAAGGCGTACAGCAGGCCCTGTTGAAGCTGATCGAAGGCACGGTCGCTTCGGTACCGCCCCAGGGTGGCCGCAAGCACCCGCAGCAGGAATTCCTGCAGGTCGATACGCGCAACATCCTGTTTATCTGTGGCGGTGCGTTCTCCGGGCTTGAAAAGGTCATCCAGCAGCGTTCCACCCGTGGCGGTATCGGTTTCGGCGCTGAAGTGCGCAGCAAGGAAGAAGGCAAGAAGGTGGGCGAGTCCCTGCGTGAAGTCGAACCTGACGATCTGGTCAAGTTCGGTCTGATCCCGGAATTCGTCGGTCGTCTGCCGGTCCTGGCGACGCTGGACGAGCTTGATGAGGCTGCGTTGATTCAGATCCTCACCGAGCCGAAAAACGCCCTGACCAAGCAGTACGCCAAGCTGTTCGAGATGGAAGGTGTGGACCTCGAGTTCCGTACCGATGCGCTCAAATCAGTGGCCAAGCGCGCACTGGAGCGCAAGACCGGTGCACGTGGTCTGCGCTCGATCCTCGAAGGCGTGTTGCTCGACACCATGTACGAAATCCCCTCGCAGTCCGAGGTGAGTAAAGTGGTGATCGACGAAAGCGTTATCGAAGGCAAGTCCAAGCCACTGTATATCTATGAAAACAGTGAGCCGGCTGCCAAGGCTGCACCTGACGCGTAAGCGTCTTTGCAGTGGCGGTACAAGCAAGGGGCCTTTTTGGGGCCCCTTGTTTTTTTGGGGTATTTTTGCAGGACGGCTGATTAAATCGCGTTTATTCATGCGTTTAAGTGCTGGCATTGAGCTTGTTTTTTTTGCATGCAACCCCCATCTTGGTTTCAAGCTTATTTTTCAACTGTCATAGAGGCGAAATCATGAAGACAACCATCGAATTGCCTCTCCTGCCGTTGCGTGATGTCGTCGTCTATCCGCACATGGTTATCCCGCTGTTCGTGGGGCGCGAGAAGTCTATCGAAGCCCTCGAGGCTGCGATGACGGGCGACAAGCAGATCCTGCTGCTGGCCCAGAAGAATCCTGCTGATGATGATCCGGGCGAAGACGCCCTGTATCGCGTCGGCACCGTTGCCACTGTCCTGCAATTGCTCAAGCTGCCCGACGGTACCGTCAAGGTGCTGGTGGAGGGCGAGCAGCGCGGCGCGGTCGAGCGTTTCATGGAGGTGGACGGCCACCTGCGCGCCGAAGTGGCGCTGATCGACGAAGTCGAAGCCCCTGAGCGTGAATCCGAAGTCTTCGTGCGCAGCCTGCTTTCGCAGTTCGAACAGTATGTGCAGCTGGGCAAGAAAGTCCCGGCGGAAGTCCTGTCGTCCCTCAACAGCATCGATGAGCCGAGCCGCCTGGTCGACACCATGGCTGCGCACATGGCGCTGAAAATCGAGCAGAAACAGGACATCCTCGAGATCATCGACCTGTCGGCCCGTGTCGAGCATGTACTGGCACTGCTGGACGGTGAAATCGACCTGCTGCAGGTCGAGAAACGCATTCGTGGCCGCGTGAAGAAACAGATGGAGCGCAGCCAGCGCGAGTACTACTTGAATGAGCAGATGAAGGCCATTCAAAAAGAACTCGGCGACGGCGAGGAAGGCCACAACGAGATCGAAGAGCTGAAAAAGCGTATCGATGCCGCCGGCCTGCCGAAGGACGCGCTGACCAAGGCGACGGCCGAGCTGAACAAACTCAAGCAAATGTCGCCGATGTCGGCCGAAGCCACCGTGGTTCGCTCCTACATCGACTGGCTGGTGCAAGTGCCGTGGAAGGCCCAGACCAAGGTCCGCCTGGACCTGACCCGCGCCGAAGAAATCCTCGATGCCGATCACTACGGCCTTGAAGAGGTCAAGGAACGCATCCTCGAATACCTCGCCGTGCAAAAGCGCGTGAAGAAAATTCGTGGTCCGGTGTTATGCCTGGTCGGGCCTCCCGGGGTGGGTAAAACCTCTCTGGCGGAGTCCATCGCCAGCGCGACCAACCGCAAATTTGTCCGCATGGCCCTGGGTGGTGTGCGTGACGAGGCGGAAATCCGCGGCCATCGCCGGACGTATATCGGTTCGATGCCAGGAAGATTGATTCAAAAAATGACCAAAGTGGGCGTGCGCAACCCGCTGTTCCTGCTCGATGAAATCGACAAGATGGGCAGCGATATGCGTGGCGATCCGGCGTCGGCGCTGCTTGAGGTGCTCGATCCCGAGCAGAACCACAACTTCAACGACCATTATCTGGAAGTCGATTACGACCTCTCCGACGTGATGTTCCTGTGCACCTCCAACTCCATGAACATTCCGCCGGCGTTGCTGGACCGGATGGAGGTGATTCGTCTACCGGGTTACACCGAAGACGAGAAGATCAACATCGCGATCAAATACCTCGCGCCCAAGCAGACGTCGGCCAATGGCCTGAAGAAAGGCGAGATCGAGTTTGACGTCGAAGCGATCCGAGACATCGTGCGCTATTACACCCGCGAGGCCGGTGTACGGGGCCTTGAGCGCCAGATCGCGAAGGTTTGCCGCAAAGCAGTCAAGGAACATGCACTGGAAAAACGCTTCTCGGTGAAGGTGACGGCCGATGCGCTGGAACATTTCCTCGGTGTGCGTAAATTCCGCTACGGCCTGGCCGAGCAGCAGGATCAGGTAGGGCAGGTGACGGGCCTGGCGTGGACCCAGGTGGGCGGCGAGTTGCTGACGATCGAAGCTGCCGTGATCCCGGGCAAGGGCCAGTTGATCAAGACCGGCTCCCTCGGCGATGTGATGGTCGAATCGATCACCGCCGCGCAGACCGTGGTGCGCAGCCGTGCCAAGAGCCTGGGTATCCCCCTGGACTTCCACCAGAAGCACGACACCCATATCCACATGCCGGAAGGGGCGACCCCGAAGGATGGCCCCAGCGCGGGTGTAGGCATGTGCACGGCCCTGGTGTCGGCATTGACGGGCATTCCGGTGCGTGCCGATGTGGCAATGACCGGTGAAATTACCCTGCGCGGCCAGGTATTGGCCATCGGCGGTCTGAAAGAGAAATTGCTCGCCGCGCACCGGGGTGGAATCAAGACCGTGATCATTCCCGAAGAGAATGTCCGCGACCTGAAGGAAATTCCAGACAATATTAAACAGGATCTTCAGATCAAACCGGTTAAATGGATTGACGAAGTCCTGCAAATTGCGCTGCAATACGCGCCGGAGCCCTTGCCGGATGTGGCTCCGGAGATTGTCGCGAAGGACGAAAAACGCGAGTCGGATTCCAAGGAAAGAATTAGCACGCATTAAAGTGCTGGAGCCTGGGGGGCTTCCTTGACAGCTTTTTAGAGCCCTTGTTATAAAGCGGCTCTTAAGTGTCTGTTGGCCATCCAGCACTGGTTTTTGCTTTTTACCAAAAAACTTAGAATCATACTCATAGATATATAAGGGGACTTAGAGTGAACAAGTCGGAACTGATTGATGCTATCGCTGCATCCGCTGATATCCCGAAAGCTGCTGCCGGCCGTGCGCTGGACGCAGTAATCGAATCCGTCACTGGCGCTCTGAAGGCCGGCGACTCCGTGGTACTGGTAGGCTTCGGTACTTTCTCTGTGACTGACCGCCCAGCTCGCACTGGCCGTAACCCACAGACCGGCAAAGCACTGCAAATCGCTGCTGCCAAGAAACCAGGTTTCAAAGCCGGTAAAGCCCTGAAAGAAGCCGTTAACTAAGCTTCGATCAAGCCTTTGCTTACCCGGGTCGGACGCAGGTCTGGCCTGGCAGCGGAGCGGTAGCCGGCCCGAGTATCCATCGGGTCGCCACGCCGGGGGTCAGCGTTAAAACTCCCGTCCGCTCCGCCAGTTACGAGAAGGCGCATCCTCGGATGCGCCTTTCTTCTATCCGGATTCTACCCACGCTCCACGGTTGCCTATTTTGATGTTCAACCGTTTCTGGGGGACGCATGCTGCAAAATATCAGGGACAATTCACAAGGCTGGATTGCCAAGACCATTATCGGGATCATCGTCGCATTGATGGCGTTCACCGGTATCGAGGCTATTTTCCAGGCTTCGGGTAATAACAAGCAGGACGTGGCCAAGGTCAACGGTGAGGAAATCACCCAGACCGAACTGAGCCAGGCCGTTGATATGCAACGGCGCCAGCTGATGCAACAACTGGGCAAGGATTTCGATGCTTCCCTGTTGGACGAGAAACTGCTGCGCGACGCGGCCCTCAAGGGCCTGATCGATCGCAAGCTGCTGCTGCAAGGCGCTGCGGATTCCAAGTTCGGCTTCTCGGAAGCGGCTTTGGACCAGGTGATCCTGCAGACGCCGGAGTTCCAGGTGGATGGCCAGTTCAACGCCGAGCGCTTTGACCAGGTGATTCGTCAACTGGGCTATAGCCGCCTGCAATTCCGTCAGATGATGACCCAGGAAATGCTGATCGGCCAGGTTCGCGCAGGCATCGCCGGCAGTGGTTTCGTGACCGATGCCGAGGTGCTGGCATTCGCCCGTCTGGAAAAACAGACGCGCGATTTTGCCACCGTCAACATCAAGGCTGACCCGGCAGCGGTGAAACTCACCGACGACGAAGTCAAGGCGTACTACGACCAGCATGCCAAGGAGTTCATGACCCCGGATCAGGTCGTCATCGACTACCTGGAGCTGAAGAAGTCGTCCTTCTTCGACCAGGTCACCGTCAAGGACGATGAGCTGCAGGCCGCCTATGAGAAAGAAACCGCCAACCTCGCTGAACAGCGTCGTGCCGCGCACATTCTGATCGAGGTCAACGACAAGGTCACCGAGGCGCAAGCCAAGGCCAAGATCGAAGACATCCAGGCGCGCCTGGCCAAGGGCGAACAGTTTGACGCCCTGGCCAAAGAGTTCTCTCAGGACCCGGGTTCGGCCAACAATGGCGGCGATCTCGGCTTTGCCGGTCCCGGTGTCTACGATCCGGACTTCGAGACGGCGCTGTACGGCCTCAAGCAAGACCAGGTGTCCGCGCCGGTGCGCAGCGCCTTCGGTTGGCACTTGATCAAGCTGCTGGGCGTTGAAGCGCCAGAAGTGCCGACGTTCGCCAGCCTGAAAGACAAGCTGACCCGCGAGCTCAAGACCCAGCAGGTTGAACAGCGCTTTGTCGAAGCGACCAAGCAGTTGGAAGATGCGGCATTCGAGGCTTCCGACCTGGCCCAGCCGGCGTCCGATCTGAAATTGACCGTACACACGTCGGCGCCGTTCGGCCGTGAAGGTGGCGAAGGCGTCGCGGCCAACC
Source organism: Pseudomonas fluorescens (assembly GCF_002837185.1). Classification (GTDB taxonomy): domain Bacteria; phylum Pseudomonadota; class Gammaproteobacteria; order Pseudomonadales; family Pseudomonadaceae; genus Aquipseudomonas; species Aquipseudomonas fluorescens_AM. Next base: position 130,537 of record NZ_KZ477996.1, read on the forward strand.
GTGCCGTGGTCACCGCTGCGTTCAGTCCGGAAGTGCTGGATGAGGGTGCCAACAGCAGCGCCATCGAGCTGGACCCGGAAACCATCATCGTCCTGCGCGCCAAAGAGCACCTCAAGCCTGCCCAGCTGCCGCTGGAAAAGGTTGAGGCGGCGATCCGCACGCAGATGACCAAGGAGCGTGCGAGCGCTGCCGCCAAAACCCGTGCCGACGAGTTGATCGCCAGCCTGCGTGATGGCAAGACTGCGCTGGACCAGCCGATTGACGGCCAGGCCTGGAAGGTGACTGAAGCGGCGACCCGTGGCCAGGAAGGCGTCGACCCTGCTGTGCTGCAAGCGCTGTTCCGCATGCCCAAGCCAGCGGCCAAGGACAAGCCGACCTTCACCACCGTCACTCTGCGCGACGGCAGCCTGGTGATCGCGCGCTTGAACGGTGTCAACGAAGCGGCAGCCCCTACGGACGAAGAAAAAGCGCAATACCGCCGCTTCCTCGCTTCCCGTATCGGCCAGCAGGACTTCGCGGCGTACCGCAAGCAGCTGGAAACCCAGGCAGACATCAAGAAGTTCTGATGTTGGCTTGACTAAAAAGACCCCGTCCTGAAAAGGCCGGGGTCTTTTTTTGCGTGCGTTAAAGCCTGCGACTTCTGCTTCTCACGTCTTCTTGCCCGAGAACCTGAGTTTGCCCCAGGTCAGCCCGATGACTGCGGCCAGGGTCGAGGCCGTCAATACGCTCAGCTTGGCCGCCGAGAGCAAGGCCGGGTCGGAGAACGCCAGGGACGAGATGAAGATCGACATGGTGAAACCGATCCCCGCCAGCAGGCCGACCAGGCCGACACCTGCCCAGCTGACGCCGTCCGGCAGCCTGCAGAGGTTGAGCTTGACCAGGGTGACACTGGCCAGCATCACGCCCAGGGGTTTGCCGAGCACCAGGGCGAAGATAACGCCCATGAACACGCCGTGGGGCAGGGGATCGTCCAGGTTGAAGCCGCTCAGGCTGACGCCGGCGTTGGCCAGCGCGAACAGCGGCATCACGCCGAACGCCACCCACGGGTGCAACGCCGATTGCACCCGCTGCACGGGCGGTAACAGCTCGCGCTGTGCGTGGCGCAATTGCTTGAGTGGCTGGGCAACCTGTCCGGGGCCTTCCGGCGACTGCGAGAAGCGCTCCATCAATTCGGCGAACGTACGGCCGATGGTGTCCAGCGGACGCTCGGTGGTGGGCTTGGAGTTGACCGGGGTCATCAGTCCCAGGATCACGCCGGCGAGCGTCGGGTGAACGCCGGTCTTGAGCAGGCCGAACCACACAATTGCTCCGGGCAGCAGGTAGATAGCGGCTTTGCCGATGCCCATGCGCTGGAAAACCACCACCAGCGCAAGCCCGGCGGCGGCAATCACCAGCCCCATGTAGTCGAGGCTGGCGGTGAAGAAAACGGCGATGATCAGGATCGCCACGATGTCATCGATGATTGCCAGGGCCAGCAGCAAAACACGCACGCCACTGGGAATCGACTTGCCCAACAGTGCCAGCACGCCGACAGCAAAGGCGATGTCTGTCGCGGTGGGCACGGCCCAGCCACTGGCGGCGGCGGTGCCGTGGTTGAGCAGGGTGTAAATGATCGCCGGCATCAGTACGCCGCCCAGCGCGGCACCCAATGGCAAGGTGGCCAGCTTCAGGTTGGCGAGCGCGCCGTCCTTGATTTCCTGACGAATCTCGGCGCCCGCCACCAGGAAGAAGATGGTCATCAGGCCGTCATTGACCAGGAAATGCAGGGAGCGCGACACGCTGTAGTCGCCCAGCCCAAGGGTGACCGGCGTGTTCCAGAAGTGCTCATAGGTGTCGGCCGCTGCACTGTTGGCCCAGATCAAGGCCACGATGGCGGCCAATAGCAGGACGATGCCGCTGACGGCCTCAATATGTGAAAAGCGCTCAAGGGCAGACAGCGCGCCCTCGGTAAAACGCTGGGGGCGGGAGATAGCGGGGTGTTTATCAGGCACGACAAAGCTCCATTGGCGGCCCGACCAACGCTTAACGTTTAACCTGCGCTGTGCCCTATGCAGCAACGCACCCAGGACGATAATAGGAAGTTGTGGAATAAGTTGTAAACAAACTTGTCATAGTCATTGGCGCCGTTCAAAAAACCTGTGACGTTTTACCGACAGGAATGCGCGCGCCAACCCCTCGTTCTGTTGCACAATACCGCCCGGACTGTTTTTCTCAGGATTTTCGATGTCGACATCATTTCACTTGCGAAACCTCGGGTTGGCGCTGGTGCTGGCGGGCGCGGCGGGTTGCTCGTCACCCAAGACCGCTATTTACGAACATGAGAATTTCGACGACTCCGGTACGTTTTCCCGCGATTACCCGGTGAGCGATATAGCGGCCTGTGAAGCGGCGCGCCGTGCCCTGCTGAGCCAGGGCTATATCATCACCAGCAGCGATCCGAAGCTGGTGGCCGGCAACAAGAGTTTCCAGCAGACCGGCGAGACCCACCTGCAGATCAGCTTCAACGTGGTGTGTGCCGCCGATGGCAAAGGCAGCAACCATTCGACGATGTTTGCCAACGCCTTGCTGGACCGCTATGCGCTGAAGAAGGTCAACAACTCCGCAAGCCTTGGGGTTGGGGTGCTGGGTTCGGTGTCGATGCCGATCGGCTCCACCGATGACTCGATGGTCAAGGTGGCGAGCGAGACCGTCTCGGCGCCCAAGTTCTATGAGCGTTACTTTGCCTTGGTGGATGTGTTCCTGCCCCAGGAAGTAAAGCAGGCTGAGCATATACCCGAGAAGCCCAAGGATGAGCTTGGCATGCCTGAACCGAAAGCCGCGCCGGCCGCCGAGAAGCTTGAAACACCTCAAGAAGCGCCCACAACCCCTGCCGGTGCGCAGCCACTGGCACCGCCACCGGAGGCCGAACCCATCGCGCCGAGCGTAGAGCCAGTGCCGCAGACGACACCAGAGACCCCAGCCATAGAGTCCGCGCCCGCGCCGACCAACCCCAGCCTGCCGGCGCCGACAGAGGCGATTCCAGCCCTGCCAACGCCAGCGCAATGACTCAGACCGTTACGGGGTCAGTCTTGTCGACGTTGATCCCGTAGCGGTTGATTGCCTCCGCGATTTTGTCACGACCGATCACACCGTCATCCGCCAGTGCCTTCAACGTCGCCAGCACGATGAAGTGGCGGTCCACTTCAAAAAACTCGCGCAAGGCTTCCCGGGTATCCGACTGCCCGAAACCGTCGGTTCCCAGCGCCACAAAGCGGCGGCCGTGTACGAAGGGGCGAATCTGATCGGCGAATAATTTCATGTAGTCCGTCGCTGCCACCACCGGCCCGGCTTTGCCGACAAGGCACTGCTCCACGTAGCTCAGACGCGGTTCACTTTCCGGATGCAGCAGGTTCCAGCGCTCTACGGCGTGCCCGTTACGGCGCAGCTCGGTCAGGCTGGTGACGCTCCAGACATCGCTGTATAGACCGAAGTCTTCCTCGAGCAGTGCCGCTGCAGCGATGACTTCGCGCAGGATCGAACCGCTTCCCATGAGTTGCACCCGCGCATCCGGGTGTGTGCTCAGCGGATACATCCCTTTGAGGATCCCATCTTCCACGCCTTCGGGCATTGCCGGGTGCGGGTAGTTTTCGTTGAGCAGGGTGATGTAGTAGTAAATGTCTTCCTGTTCGACATACATGCGCCGCATGCCCTCGCGAATAATCACCGCCAGCTCGTAGGCAAAGGTCGGATCGTAGGCCACGCAGCAAGGCACTACCGAGGCCAGGATATGGCTGTGCCCGTCGTCATGCTGCAACCCTTCGCCCATCAAGGTAGTGCGCCCGGCCGTGGCACCCAGCAGAAAGCCGCGGGCTCGTGCGTCGCCCGCTGCCCAGGCCAGGTCGCCGACGCGCTGGAAGCCGAACATCGAATAGAAAATATAGAACGGTAGCGTCATCAGGCCATGGTTGCTGTAGGACGTACTCGCCGCGATCCAGGAAGAAATGGCACCTGATTCATTCAGGCCTTCCTGCATGATCTGTCCGTCCTTGCTCTCTTTGTAGTAGCTCAGTTGCCCGGCGTCCTGCGGGGTGTAAAGCTGGCCGACGGCGGAGTGGATGCCGATCTGCCGGAACAGGCTTTCCATGCCGAAGGTGCGCGACTCGTCCGGCACGATGGGGACGATCAGCTTGCCCAGATGCGGGTCTTTGAGCAGCGTGCCGAGAATGCGGACAAACGCCATGGTGGTGGAAATAGCGCGCTCGCCGGTGTCCTTGAGTTGAGTGGCGAATACGGACAGGGGTGGGATAGTCAACGGGGCCACATCAGTGTGCCGGGCGGGCACATACCCGCCCAGCGCCTGGCGTCTGGCATTGAAGTAGCGGGCTTCTGCGCTGTCGGCCGCCGGCTTGAGGTAAGGGATTTCGTCGAGCTGGTCATCGGCCACGTCCAGCCCGAAGCGGTCGCGGAAGGCTTTTACCGCGTCGGCACCCATCTTCTTCAATTGATGATTGATGTTCTGGCCTTCGCCAGCTTCGCCCATGCCGAAGCCCTTGACGGTCTTGGCCAGGATCACCGTGGGCTGGCCCTTGTGGCGCACTGCGGCGGCGTAGGCGTTGTAGACTTTGAGCGGGTCATGGCCGCCCCGTGAGAGTTTCCAGATATCGTCGTCGGACATGTCCGCAACCAGTGCGAGCAACTCCGGGTATTTGCCGAAGAAATGCTCGCGCACGTAGGCGCCATTCTGGGATTTGTAATTCTGGTAATCGCCGTCCACGCATTCCATCATGCGCTGGCGCAGCAAGCCGCTGCGGTCCTTTTCCAGCAGCGCATCCCAGCCACCGCCCCAGATGACCTTGATCACATTCCACCCGGCGGCGCGGTACACACTCTCGAACTCCTGAATCACCTTGGCATTACCGCGCACCGGGCCGTCCAGGCGCTGCAGGTTGCAGTTGACGACGAAGATCAGGTTGTCGAGTTTTTCGCGACCGGCCAGGGAAATGGCGGCCAGCGATTCCGGCTGGTCCATCTCGCCGTCACCGAGGAACGCCCATACCTTGCGACCCTGGTGTTGCTTGAGGTCGCGAAACTCCAGGTAACGCATGAAGCGCGCCTGATAAGCCGCAGTGATCGGCCCCAGGCCCATGGACACTGTAGGGAATTGCCAGAAGTCCGGCATCAGCCGTGGGTGAGGGTAGGAAGACAGCCCTTCGCCACCGGCCTCGCGGCGAAAGTTATCCAGTTGGGCCTCGTTAAGGCGGCCTTCCAGATACGCGCGGCCGTAGATGCCAGGGGAGGAGTGGCCCTGGATGTACACGAGGTCGCCGTCAAAGGTGTCGGTTCGGCCACGAAAGAAATGGTCAAAGCCTACGTCGTACAGCACTGCGGCTGACGCATAGGTCGCAATATGCCCACCCACGCCTGAGTGTTTGCCAGCACGCAATACCATCGCCATGGCATTCCAGCGGATAAACGCATTGGTCCGCCGTTCAATGTCCAGGTCGCCGGGGTAGGGCAGTTGGCGTTCGACAGCAATGGTATTGACGTAAGGGGTGGTTACGCGCCCGTAGAAGTCGCCATGGCGCGCGACGTCGAAATCCAGCAGTTGGTCGATCAGGTAATGGGCGCGAGGGCGGCCTTCGGCAGACAGCACCGATTCGATGGAGTCCAGCCACTCGCGGGTTTCCTGCGGATCGTTGTCCAGGGATGCTGCGTTATTGGGATTCATATGAGGCTCCAGGGTAGGCGGATTCCGGGCGGCGAACACCTTGTGGGCGTGCTGCGATGTAGTTGCAATTGCAACGATATGCCGGAATTTAGCCCGGGATGAGCTACTATTGCAACCTTCTTGAAATTTCCCGGATGGTGTTGCATGTCGTCGAAAGAGCCTGATGTATGGTTCCGTTTTGTCAGGGCCCACAGGACGGTCATCCGTGAGATCGAGCGCCGTCTGGGTGAAGCGCAACTGCCGCCGTATGCCTGGTACGACGCGCTGTGGGGCTTGGAAAGCGGTCCTGAAGGCACCCGCCGCATGCATGAATTGGCCGATGTGCTGGCCATTGAGCGTTACAACCTCACGCGCCTGGTCGACCGCCTTGAAAAGGACGGCCTGGTGGTGCGTTCGCGTTCCGACGGTGATGGCCGCGCGGCGTTTGCCTCGATCACCGAGGCGGGTCGTACGCTGCGCAAAAAGATGTGGAAAATCTACGAAAGCACCGTGGATGAGCTGTTTTTGTCGCAAATCGAGCCTGAGCATCGCCAGGCGTTTGCCGATGCGCTACAGCGTACGGCGGGGTTGGCGATGGAGGCCGGCGTGCAAACCCGTAGCCGGCGCAAGGCATGAATGTGATCAAACGTGGCCGGGTCATTTCAGGTCATACCGTTGCAGGGCTTCTTCCACTGTTTGTGTATCGACATGCCCTTCATCGGCCAACGCCTTCAAGGCCAGCACTGCAATCCAGTAGCGGTTCGGCGCGCCTGCCTGCACCGAGCCTGCGCCCAGCGCTACGAAGCGTGTGTCCACATGCGCGGCCAACGGGTCGACAACCGCCTGCGGGTAGCCAGTGACGGCAATCACCGGTGTTCGGCTCCCCGCCAGGCAGTCGCGCAGATGGCTGCTGCGTCTGGGCGCGCATGGATGCAGGCGGTTCCAGCGCTCAGCCGCCGCCGCCTCGCGGGCCAGTCGGGTGTAGCTGGGGCAACTCCATACGTGCGCCGTGATACCCCATTGCTGCTCCAGCAATAGCGCGGCGTGCAGGACCTCTTCCAAGGCTCGACCGGCACCCAGCAAGCGCACGTGCTCCACGCCGGCAGTTCGCCGGACGGGGTACATGCCCTTGATCGCACCTTCGCGGTCCAGCGTCTGCGGTGCGAGGGTGCTGTGCTGATCATGCAGCGCCAGGTAATAAAACCCTGGCTGGCCATCCACGTACAGCGTACGTAACCCGCCCAGCACGATGGCCCGTGCCTCTTCGCCCGAGGCCGGGTCATAGGGCGTACAGCGTGGATGGCTCGCCAGCCACAATGGCAGCGACGGTTGCGCGCCCTTCGGCCACGGGGATGGCTGGGTTTCACTGTCATTGCACAAAATGCCGCGCTGGGCGGTCTGGTGTGACAGTGCACACAGCTGTGCAGACGACGTGGCGCTGTGCAGGTAGAGCATCGGTTTTTCTCCGGTATTGCACGCAAACCAGGTGGGCCAGTTACCCGGGCGCCGACTGCGCGACTGGCCGCGAATCACCCAGGCCTGGCGGCTGGATTCCAGCGCGCCGGCCATGCTCAGGACCGTGTACAGCGGTGAGCTGCGCGAGTAGGCGCGCGTGTCAAGTGCGTCGATGCACAGCTGCGCAGCGAGTGCGGTAGAGGCGGGCATGGGGCGTGGCTCCTGGCGACAGAGGTGCCTACCCTAATGGAATTGGTCAGTTGATTGCAATTGCAATGATTGCAATAGTGCCTCGGTCTTCCGACTAAATCAGTCCGCCGCTGCCGCGTTTAATCTTCACGTGCGGGAACATCAAGGCGCAGACATTTTTTCGTCATGACGGCACTTTAGTCTGGTCGTGCAGGTCATTAATTGCGCTGGCGCTTTTATCTCAACAAGGAGTCCACCATGGACGATTACCAGGAAGAACTGCTGGAGTACCAGGCATTCGAACTCGACCCACTGGATCCGGTCGACGATGCCACCGAGCTGTAAGCCCGACTTCAGGCGGAATGCCGCTGACTGCGGCGAAATTCCCCTGGGGTCTGGTTGTTCCAGCGCCTGAAGGCGCGTTGGAAGGCTTGGGCTGAGGCAAAACCGAGCAAGTAGGCGATCTCGCCAAAGGCCAGTTCCGTGTCGCGAATGTAGGTCATGGCCAGATCGCGGCGGGTATCGTTGAGAATCGCGCGAAATTGCGTGCCTTCGTCGGCCAGTTTACGGCGCAGCGTCCAGGTGGGCAGCTTCAGGCGTGCCGCCACTTCTTCCAGGTCGGGTTCCCGGCCACCATTGAGCATCGGCCCCAGCAGCCGAGTAATGCGCTCGCGCAGGCTGCGGGTGCGGGTCAGTTGCTCCAGTTCCCTTTCACACAGCTGTAACAACAGGTGCCAAGTACTCGGGCAGTGCTGTGGGTTGCGCAGGGCCAGGGTGGCCTGGTTAAGGCGTAGTTGATTGCTGTCGGCGCCGAACTGCACCGGACTGTCTCCCAGCACGCCATACAACGAGCTGTATTCGGGGACCTGGAATTCGATTTCGATACGCTGCGCCTGCACCGGCTGTTGCGCCAGGCTCGACAGTTGATGCAGCCAGCCGGCGATGATCGAGTCCACCACAAAGCGGTTATAGGCATTGTAGGGGCTGATGGAATAGAACCGCAGCCAGGCGCCTTCGGCGTCCTCATGAAAGCTCGATTGCCCACGGTAGTTGGAGCCATACAGCGGTTCGAAGCGGGTCATCGTGCGCGCGGCCTCGCGTACGGTCGGTGCCTGGGCGGCGGTCACACCGGCGAGCCCGGCCTGGCTCAGGCGACTGAGCTGACCCATGCGCAGGCCCAGCCCCGGATCACCGGTCAGTTGGATGGCCGCATGCCCCAGGCGCATATAGCGCGGGATCGACAAGCGCGCACCCGCTTCGGCCAGGCGTGCCGGGTCCAGGCCGTATTGCAGCAACAAAGGCTGCGGGTCCAGGCCGTGGCTCTGGATGGCATCGGCCAGGGTGTGCACGAAGCCCACCGACAGATCCCCCAGGCGCACCGGCTTCACGCGGTTACAGCCAGATATTGAGCAGGCGCGCGCCACGGGCTTCGCCGTCGGCGAACAGTTGCCCGTTGCGGCTCAGAAAGCTCTGCCCGGCGCTGCCCAGGTCCCAGAACTGGCCACGCAAAAACACGCTCATGCCCGCTGTGGCCTGGCTGATCGGTGGTTGGCTGATCAGGGTCAGGCGGCGCCAGGCTTCGCCCTCGCTGGTTTCTTCGGGCTTGAGGCTGACTTCCGAGGGGGTCGATACGCTCTTGAAGCCGCGCCACGGGCGGTCCCAGGTGTCACGTCCGGTCACATAGGCCGGCACGGCAATCAGTTGGGCGCCTTGTTCATTGAGCTTGCGGTAGTTATCCGGGTACCAGCTGTCGCTGCCGATCAGCACGCCCAGGCGCCCGGCCGGGGTGTCGACCACGCTGACGATGTTTTCATCGCCGGGTTCGATGAAGCCGCGCTCGTCGTAAATCGGATAAAGCTGACGCTGCGGCTGGCCCAGGGGCAAACCATCGGCGGCAAATACCACGCTGACGTTGTACAGCGCGCCATGGCCGACCTGCAGTTGCCCCAGGGTCACACTGGGGTTGGGCAGGGCGATGGAACCGGCCACCAGGGTCACGCCGAATTCCTTGGCCAGGCCGCCGAACAGCACTTGGTAATCGCGCGCCATGCCGGGGGCTTTCATGCGCAGGTACGCATCATCCATGCGGTTGTCGCCGGTGGCGCTGATCCAGGCGCGCAGGAACGGCAACGGGTTGCTGATCGACAGCCAGTTCATCGCGTCCTTGAGGTGAGTGGCCTGGTACAGCTCGTTTTTCTCGCCGGCCAGCATCAGCCAGGTGCCGACATGTTCCGGCAGCACGACGACGGTCTTGTCGTTGATCAAACCCTGTTCGCGGGCCTTTTGCAGGTAGGCCGAGAGCTTCAGGTGCAGGCGCTCCAGGCTCTGGTAATCGGCGGGGAACAGCTCCGGCTGGATGCCCAGCAGGTTGCCACGCTCGGCCGGCTGGCCTTCATTGACCGCGAGGGTGATGCGCAGGTCCGACAGGTAATGCGCCACAGGGCGCTCCTGGGTCCAGACCAGATACGCGGCGAGGGCGGCAACCAGGGCCATGGTGACGATGAATATGAGTAATTTGCGCATGGGGCAACAGACAACAGACCGGGGGCAGGGTTCGCGACTAGGGTAGGTCCCCTGGCCCGGCTTGCCAAGGGTTGCTGTGCATTTGGATCAATAAGTTGTGAGTTTCAGTCATTGAGCGGTAGGTGAACGCCTCTTAGTCTGTGGGACATAAACCGATGGGGTGCCATTCGAGCCCTCCACGTCCCGTGATGATCCGTTGTGGAGCTGTACCATGACCGCTGCTGCCTACCCGCACCTGCTGGCCCCGTTGGACCTGGGTTTTACCACCCTGCGCAACCGTACCCTGATGGGTTCGATGCACACTGGCCTGGAAGAAAAACCCGGCGGTTTCGAGCGCATGGCGGCTTATTTCGCCGAGCGCGCCCGTGGCGGCGTCGGCCTGATGGTGACCGGTGGCATAGGCCCGAACGATGAGGGCGGCGTGTATGCCGGTGCGGCCAAGCTGACCACCGACGAAGAGGCGCAAAAGCACCGGATTGTCACCCGGGCCGTCCACGACGCCGGTGGCAAGATCTGCATGCAGATCCTGCATGCCGGGCGTTATGCCTACAGTCCCAAGCAGGTGGCGCCGAGTGCGATCCAGGCACCGATCAACCCGTTCAAGCCCAGGGAACTGGACGAGGAGGGCATCGAGAAGCAGATTCAGGATTTCGTCACCTGCTCGCTGCTGGCCCAGGTCGCCGAGTACGACGGCGTGGAAATCATGGGTTCCGAAGGTTACTTCATCAACCAGTTCCTGGCCGCCCACACCAACCATCGCACCGACCGCTGGGGCGGCAGCTTTGAAAACCGTATGCGCCTGGCCGTGGAAATCGTGCGCCGGGTGCGTGAAGCGGTCGGCCCGAATTTCATCATCATTTTCCGCCTGTCGATGCTCGACCTGGTCGAGGGCGGCAGCGTCTGGGGAGAAGTCGTGCAGTTGGCCAAGGCCATCGAGCAGGCCGGCGCGACCCTCATCAATACCGGTATCGGCTGGCACGAAGCGCGTATCCCGACCATTGCCACCAAAGTGCCGCGCGCCGCGTTCAGCAAGGTCACCGCCAAGTTGCGGGGCGCGGTGCAGATTCCGCTGATCACCACCAACCGCATCAACACTCCGGAAATCGCCGAGCAGATTCTCGCCGAGGGCGATGCCGATATGGTCTCGATGGCGCGGCCGTTTCTCGCCGATCCGGAGTTCGTCAACAAGGCCGCGGCCGGGCGCGCCGACGAGATCAATACTTGCATCGGCTGCAATCAGGCGTGCCTGGACCACACCTTCGGCGGCAAGCTGACGACCTGCCTGGTCAACCCGCGGGCGTGCTATGAGACCGAGCTCAACTACCTGCCCGTGCAGCAGATCAAGAAAATTGCGGTCGTCGGTGCAGGCCCTGCCGGGCTGGCTGCTGCTACCGTGGCTGCCGAGCGCGGGCACCAGGTGACCTTGTTCGATTCGGCCAGCGAAATCGGCGGTCAGTTCAACATCGCCAAGCGCATACCGGGCAAGGAAGAGTTTTTCGAAACCCTGCGCTACTTCAAACGCAAAGTGCAGACCACCCACGTCGAGCTGTGCCTCAACACCCGTGTTGATGTGGCGCAACTGGTGGCGGGCGGTTATGACGACGTGATCCTGGCCACCGGTATCGCACCGCGTACGCCGGCGATCCCGGGTGTGGAGAACGCCAAGGTGCTCAATTACCTGGACGTGATCCTGGAGCGCAAACCGGTCGGCAAGCGCGTGGCGGTGATTGGCGCGGGCGGTATCGGTTTTGACGTGTCGGAATTCCTGGTGCACCAGGGCGTGTCCACCAGTCTGGATCGCGAAGCGTTCTGGAAAGAGTGGGGCATCGACACCCAGCTCGAGGCCCGTGGCGGCGTGGCCGGGATCAAGCCCGAGCGCCATGCACCGGCGCGTGACGTGTTCCTGCTGCAACGCAAGACCTCCAAGGTCGGCGACGGCCTGGGCAAGACCACTGGCTGGATCCACCGTACCGGCCTGAAAAACAAACAGGTGCAGATGCTTAACAGCGTCGAATACCTGAAGATCGATGACGAAGGCCTGCATATCCGCATCGGCGCCGAGGGCGAGCCCCAGCTGCTGGCGGTGGACAATATCGTCATCTGCGCCGGCCAGGACCCGCTGCGCGAATTGCACGACGGCCTGGTCGCCGCCGGGCAGAACGTGCACCTGATCGGCGGTGCCGATGTGGCGGCAGAGCTGGACGCCAAGCGCGCCATCAACCAGGGCTCGCGCTTGGCCGCCGAGCTGTAAGTCGACGAAAGGGGGCGGTGGTAGACTGCCGCTCCTTTTTATTCAGATAACTTCCCGATGGGCCCTTTCGACTGGCTGCCTCTCGCGCCCCTTGAACCTGTGCAGCTCGACTGGCTGAACGGGGTCGAGTTGGCGGTGCTGCGCCTGGACCGTATCGACCCGCTGATCAGCGGCAACAAGTGGTTCAAGCTCACCGAGCACCTGAACCAGGCCCGCGACGCGGGGGCTAACGGCATCATCAGCCTCGGCGGGGCGTACTCCAACCATCTGCACGCACTGGCGGCGGCCGGCAAGCGCTTTGGCTTTCCCACGGTCGGCCTGTTGCGCGGCCATCCTCAAGACACACCCACCGTGCTCGACCTCAGGGCGTTTGGCATGCAATTGCATTGGCTCGGTTACGGCGGCTATCGCGCACGCCATGAGCTGGGCTTCTGGTTGCCCTGGCGCGAACAGTATCCGCATCTTCATCCGGTACCGGAGGGCGGCGGCGGGCTGGCCGGAGCGCTGGGCTGCGGGGTGCTGGTCGAGCAGGCGCAGGCGCAGTTGAGCCAGCTCGGTTGGGCGGATTACGACGGCTGGTGGCTGGCAGCGGGCACCGGTACGACGTTGGCCGGGTTGGTCTTGGCCGAGGCCGGCAGGCGTACGGTCTACGGCGCATTGGCAGTGCCGGACGATCACGGTGTAGCGCAGAACGTAAGTGCCATGGTGCACAACGGTTACGCACTGATCGACGCCAGCCGAGGCGGCTTTGCCAAGGTCGATCCGCTGCTGCTCGATTTTATCGAACGCACCGAACAGGCCAGCGGTGTGCCGCTGGAGCCGCTCTACACCGGCAAGGCACTGCTCGCGTTGAAGCAACAGATCGAGGCCGGACGCTTCGCCGCCGGTACGCGCCTGATCTTCATCCACACCGGCGGCCTGCAAGGCCGCCGAGGTTTCAACGTATAGAGCGGTCCCGTTGTGGGAGGGGGCTTGCCCGCAAAGACGTCGGCCCAGCAAACACTGGTGTCGGTTGACCCACCGCTATCGGGGGCAAGCCCCCTCCCACAGGGGATCTGCGCTAACTGACTGGCATCAGGGCTTGCCCTCGCTGAGGTGTATCAGTCGATGGATGTGTTGGCTGACTCAACGCGATCGGAAGCAAGCCCCCTCCCACCCGGCATCATTCGCAACGCCGTATTGTCGCGCAGCACGTAGTGATGAAAGATTCCCGCCAGCGCATGCAGCCCGATCAGCCAGTAACCGATCTGGCCGAACAGCACATGCCAGCCTTCGATCTCCTTGGCCAGTGCCTTGTTTTCAGCGATCAGCGGCGGCAACTCCATCCCGTAGAACATCACCGAATGCCCCTCGGCACTGACGATCAGCCAGCCGGCAATCGGCATGCCGATCATCAACGCATACAGCGCGACGTGGGTCAGCGTCGCCAACAGGCGCTGCCAGGGCGGCGGCGCCGGCACGATCTGCGGCGCCACGCCCAGGCTGCGGGCGAACAGGCGCAGCCACACCAGCACAAACACGGTGAGGCCGAACATAAAGTGCATTTCGACGATCAGCGTGCGCGCACCGCTGCCTTTGGGGAACTGGCCGCGTAACTCAATGCAGGCGTAGACCACCGCCAGGAGCACCACCATCAACCAGTGCAATGCAATCGACATGGTGCTGTAGCGCGTATCGGAATTTTTCCACGGCATCGTTGGGTCCTCACTCATCAGGGCATACCTCCGTTCTTTGACGGAGTGGGTTAACTGTATGCCTGTTTGAAGCGCTTCGCCTGTTGTGAATGCCGGTGCATTGACCTTCGTCAGTTGCTTTGCGGCATTTCCCCGCGAGCCAGGCGTGCGTTGATATCGACGATAACCTGCGGCAGATCGGTAATGGTGTCCACGAGATAATGCGGGCGCGAGCCTTCGAACATCGCTTCGATACGCTGGCGCTCGCTGGCCAGTGTGGCGCTGTCCAGCGCCCGGAACTGCTCATAAGTCAGGCCCAGGGCGTTGCCGGAACAGGTCAGGGCCACGGTCCACATCCCGGCGCGTCGGCCTTCGAGGATACCCGGCACGGTGTCGTCGACTTTCACGCACGCCGCCACATCGTCAATGCCCAGCGCAATCACGTTAGCCAGTGCCTGGGCCGGCCATGGGCGGCCATTGGGCACCTCGTCGGTGGCGACCACATGGTCGGCCACGTAGCCGTTGCTGGCTGCCAGGGCGACCACCTTGTCCATCACTTGTTTGGGATAGCCGGAACAGGAGCCGATCTTGATGCCCTGGGCGCGCACGCCGGCAAGGGTGTCCAGGGCTCCGGGGATCAGGGCCGAGTGTTCGGCGATTTTCTCGATCTGCAGTGGCATGAAGCGTTGGTAGAGGGCAGTCACGTCTGCGTCGGTGGGCGTGCGGCCGAAGGCCTTGCGATAACGTTCCGCGACCTGCGGCTGGTCGCAGAGGGTGCGGATATGGTCCCACTTGCCCATGCCCATCGGGCCACGGGCTTCTTCGATGGACACCTGCACGCCGAATTCGGCGAAGGCCTCGACAAAAATCTGCGTGGGGGCAAAGGAGCCGAAGTCGACCACGGTGCCGGCCCAGTCGAGGATGACGGCCTGGAGGGAGGTGGGGTTTTGATAGTTCATGGTGCGGGTCCTGTGTAAGGGGGCAATCAAATGTCCAGCACATCCATTTCCTGCAGCGCCTCGGCGATGGCCTTGACCGCCGCGCGCATGCCGGCCGCGTCGACATGGCCAATGCAGCCCACACGGAAGGTGTCCACCTGGGTCAATTTGCCCGGATAGAGGATGAAACCCTTGGCCTTGACCCGTTCGTAAAAGTCCGTGAACTGGTAGCGCGGGTCTTTCGGTGCGTGGAAGGTGACGATGATCGGTGCCTGGATCGCCGCCGGCAGAAAGCTGCGCAGGCGCAGTTCGGCCATGCCGTCCAGGAGTGCCCGGCAGTTATTGGCGTAGCGTTGATGGCGGGCGGGCAGGCCGCCTTCTTCATGGTATTGCACAAGCGCTTCGTGCAGCGCGGCGACCACGTGGGTGGGCGGGGTGAAGCGCCACTGGCCGGTGCGGGCCATGTAGCTGTGCTGGTCGAACAGGTCCATCGCCAGGGAATGAGAGTTGCCTCCGGCCGCAGCCAGCGCGGTCTTTTCGGCGAAGACGAAGCCCATGCCCGGCACGCCTTCCAGGCATTTGCCGGACGCGGCGATCAACGCGTCGAAGGGCACTTGCCGCGCATCGATCGGCAGCGCGCCGAAGGAACTCATGGCGTCGATGATCAGGCGCTTGCCGTGGCGTTTGACCACCTCGGCGATCTGCGCCAGCGGGTTGAGGATGCCGGTGCTGGTTTCACAGTGGATCAGCGCGACATGGGTGATCGCGGCGTCGGCGCGCAGCAGGCGGTCCACATCGGCGGCGGTGGTGGGCTCGTCTTCCGGGGTTTCGAAGCTGCTGTACGCGCGGCCAATGATTTCACAGATCTTCGCCAGACGTTTGCCGTAGGCGCCGTTGATCAGCACCAGCACCTTGCCGTCACGCGGCACGAGGGTGCCGATGGCGGCTTCGACGGCGAAGGTGCCGCTGCCCTGCAACGGCACGCAATGGTGACTGTCAGCGCCATGGATGATCGCCAGCAAGTGCTCGCACACACGGGCGGTGAGGTGGTTGAAAGGCTCATCCCATGAACCCCAGTCCACCATCATCGCCTGGCGCGTGCGGTCGGAAGTGCTCAGGGGGCCTGGGGTCAGCAGGAGCGGCGCAGCAGGGGTCATCTCGGGTCCTCGTAAAACAACGGGTCGACTCTACGGCGCCTAAATTGCAGTTTGGCTTGTCATCAATCAAATTGTTTGTTGTTATGCGAGCTATCAGTGAGGCCGATAGCCATGAACCTGTTTCAACTGCGCGCATTCGATGCGGTGGCCCGCGAGGGCAGTTTTACCCGTGCAGCCGCCCGGCTGTTCATCAGCCAGCCGGCGGTGACCGGACACATCAAGGCCCTGGAAGAGCACTACCAGATCCCGTTGCTGCGCCGCACTGCGCGGCGGGTCGAGTTGACCGAGGAGGGCGCACGCCTGGCGGCGATCACCCGGGCGATCTTCGGCCTGGTGGATGAGGCGCAGGCCATGCTCGAAGCCAACCGCCAATTGCTCACCGGGCGCCTGGAAGTGGCGGCGGACGGACCGCATCTGGTGATGCCGATGATCGCCCGGCTGCGCGTCCTTTATCCGGGCGTCACGGTGAATCTGCGCCTGGGCAATGCCCAGGAAACCCTGGCGGCGTTGTTGTCCGAGCATGCAGATGTGGCGGTGTTGACCGAAGTGGAGCCGCGCAATGGCCTGCACCTGCACCCCTTGGGCGAGTCACGTATTTGCGCGCTGGTGCCGGCCATGCATGCGTGGGCGGGGCAGGCCGAGGGCATTGCACTGTCAGCGTTGAACGAAGAGATCATGGTGCTGCGCGAGCCCGGTTCCATCACCCGGCGTACCTTTGACGACGCGTGCAGGGTTGCCAATGTGCGGCCCAGGGTGCTGCTGGAACTGGACAGTCGGGAGGCGGTGACCGAGGCCGTTGCGGCCGAGTTGGGCGTCGGGGTGGTGTCGTCGATGGAGGTCAGCCCGGACCCGCGTGTACGCGCTGTGCCGATCCGGGGCGATGGCCTGCTGAACCGGCATTGGCTTGGCTGCCTGGAGCGGCGCCGGTCGTTGCGCCTGATTCAGGCCTTTTTCGAGTTGGCGCCTTGAGGGTTTTTTGGTGGAACGATGCGTTGCTGCGCTATAAACTCTGCCCCCAAAGCGCCGGCCAGTAGACGTTTCGGCGCCATGGAAAGTAGAGAGTGAGTCATGGGCGCACAGTGGAAAGTCAAACATAAAGAAGCGGCAGCCAATGCCAAGGGCAAGATTTTCGGCAAGCTGGTGAAAGAAATCACCATCGCCGCCCGCAATGGTGCAGACACCTCGACCAACGCTCACTTGCGTCTGGTGGTGGAGCAGGCCAAGAAGGCCTCGATGCCCAAGGAAACCCTGGACCGCGCGATCAAGAAGGGTGCCGGTCTGCTCGGTGAGACCGTGCAGTACCACCGCGTCACCTACGAAGGTTTCGCGCCGCACCAGGTGCCGTTGATCGTCGAGTGCGTCACCGACAACATCAACCGCACCGTGGCGGAAATCCGCGTGGCGTTCCGTAAGGGCCAACTGGGGGCTTCCGGCTCGGTGGCCTGGGACTTCAACCACGTCGGCCTGATCGAGGCATCGCCGGACACCCCGGACGCTGATCCGGAAATGGCCGCCATCGAAGCCGGCGCCCAGGACTTTGAAGACGGCGAAGAAGCAGGCACCACCTTGTTCATCACCGAAACCACCGACCTGGACGCGGTGCAGAAAGCCTTGCCGGAACAGGGCTTCACCGTGCTGTCGGCCAAGCTGGGCTACCTCTCGAAGAACCCGGTCAGTGGGTTGACCGACGAGCAGATGGCCGAAGTCGAGGCGTTCCTGGAAGGCCTGGACAACCATGATGATGTGCAGGATATGTTTGTCGGCCTGGCTGGCTGATCATCACTGAATAAATGAGCTCAAATGTGGGAGGGGGCTTGCCCCCGATAGCATTGGGTCAGGCATAGACAATGTGGCTGATCCACCGCCATCGGGGGCAAGCCCCCTCCCACATTTGTTCCAGTGGTGTCAGAGCGCGCTCAGCACGACTTCGATCTCGTCGAAACTTGGTCGCGCCAGCACCTGTGGCTGACAGCAACTGAGTTGCAGTTCAACCAGCTCGTCTGCCGCTGCCCCCTCGACCCGCGCCAGCAACTCCCCCAGCAGCACGCCGAATGCGCGCACTTCAATGCGCTGCAGCGCCTTGGTTTCCAAGGTGTCCGCCGTGGCATGGAATGACGCCGCGCCAAAATCCCCCAGCAAACAATCACCCGCCGCATTCCACAAAATATTGTGGCCATACAGGTCGCCGTGGGTAATGCCGTGCCGGTGCAGGTGCGCGGCGACCGAGGCGATACCGCGCGCCATGCGCAGTGCCACGTCCAGGCTGAAACGGGTGCCGGGTGCGTAGACATCCCGCGTGCACGACGCCAGGCTCGGCAGCGCCGCGAGGTTGCGATAACTCGGGTCGATCAGGTCCATCACCAATGCAGCCTGGTGATCGGGGTGACCGCTGACGCGGCCTTGGACCTTGATCAGGTTGGGATGCAGCCCGGCGGCGATGCAGGCCTGCATTTCATGCAGCGGTGAACCGTCGCTGGTGATGGTGCCTTTGTACAGCTTGACCGCGACCGGCAACGCCCGAGGTTTCCATAGCGCCTTGCGAATAATCCCCGAAGCGCCTTCGCCCAGCACCTCGCCCAGTTGCAGGTCGGTCCAGGGAATGTCCGGCGTGGTATCAGCAGTCACCGTCACGGCCATTTCCACCGGATTGCCGGCATACGCCAGCCACGTCAGGCTGGGCATGCTCAGCAGCCACTGCGGCAGGTGGGTCAGGCGGTTGGAAGCGATGCGGATCAATTCAAGGTTTTCGCACTGGGCCAGGCTGGGCGGCAGCTGCGTCAGTTGGTTGCCGGCCAGCATCAGCTTTTGCAGCAGCGGGCGCTGGCCGAGTTCGTCGGGCAACCGGCTGATGCAGTTGTCGGTGAGGATCAGCCAGCGCAACTGGGGCGGCAGAGCGGCCGCCGGCACAGTGTCGATCCGGTTGGCCTTGAAGCCGATCATGCTCAGCTGGGCGCAGCGGCCCAGGCATTCGGGCAGTTCGGTGAAGGCATTGTCCGAGCAGAACAGCACGCGCAGGTGCCGCAGGCGGTGCAGGTCGTCCGGCAGGCTGCTCAAGGCGTTGCCCGTGAGGTTGAGGATTTCCAGCGAGTCGGCCAGTTCGAAGATTTCCCGGGGGAATTCGGTCAGCCCGCAGGCCAGGTCCAGGCGGGTGGCGCCGGCCAATTGGCCGGCCTTGAGTTGGGCGAGGGTATTGATCAACGGCGCGGTCACTCGGCAAGGGGGCGTGAAAAGGCGCTCATGATACCGGGTCGCGCGCAACTTGCGTGCCGCACTGGCGTAATTGCCCCAGGCGGCTGGCGGTACGCGCAAGGTCGATGGCCTTGCCGCCCAGGGCGTGCTCCAGTGGCTGCGCGCCGATCAGGATCAGCTGTTTGTCGCGGTCGTAAAGCACGTCCACCAGGTTGATAAAACGTTGTTGCACGGCAATCGGGCAGTCGGCGAGGTGAGGCAGGCCGTCGATGATCCAGTGGTCGAAGTCCTGGCACAGCAGCAGATAATCCATCACGGCGGTGAGCTGTTCGCACAGATCGTTGAACGTAAAGGCGATGCTGCGCGCTTCACGGCGGCGGCACTGCAACGGCCGGTTGCCCACGGTCAAGGGCAGCGCCGGGCAATCCGCAGCCGGCAGCCCGAGCGCCTCACGTTGCGCCACGCTGCCTGGCCAGATGTACCTGCCGGTGCTGAAGCGCTGCTCGGCATGGGCCTGCGGCAGGCGGCGAAAGTCCTCGGGGGCACTGACTTCCAGCACGTCCATGCGCGCCGCGATCAGGTCGATCACCGGCTTGAAGCGCTGGTGATACAACGGGTTGGGCAGCAGGCCCTCGGGCGCATAGTTGGACGTCACCAGCACCAGCACACCGCGTTGGAACAAGGCCTTGAACAGACGGCTGATGAGCATCGCATCGCCGATATCGTGCACGTGGAATTCGTCGAAACACAGTACGCGGCAGCCCGCCAGCCGTTCGTCCAGGGCGACGGCCAACGCGTCGTCCTGCGCGCGATGTTCGAACATGCCCCGGTGCAGGTCGGCGAAGAAGTCGTGAAAGTGCACGCGCTGTTTCTGGGCAATCGGCAGTGCCTGGAAAAAACCATCGAGCAGCCAGCTCTTGCCGCGTCCGACCGGGCCGTGCAGGTACAGGCTGCGGGCGGGCCGGCCGCCGAGCAGGTGTTCGGTTTCGCGGGCCAGCGCGGCAATGGCGCGGGTCTGTCCGGCGCTGAGGGTATAGCCCTGCTGCTCAGCCTTGTGCCGGAAAAATGCAGTGATGGGCGATGCGCCCGCCTGTTGGGGGGGAGTGCCCAGCAGGCGGCGGATCAGGGAAAGCACGGTCAAGGCGCGTCACTCTTGTTTCGGTGGTCGCTCACTTTAGGACGCTCGCCACGATTTGACCAACACCCAGGCGGCAGCCAGCCCCCCCGGAACAGCCAGACGCGGGGTATTCCTGACCAGACTGGCAGATTTGCGCCAAGTGGCTACCCTTATACGCAGGAGCCACCCCTGTATAAGGATTTTGGGGCAGTGAAGGAACGGACAGTACTGGCAGTCATGGGCACGATGCTCTGCAACACGGTGTTCGCGGCGCAGCTGCAAGTGGTGGTGCGCATCGATGTGCAGCGCGGTTGCCAGTTGGTGGGTACCACGCGCACTGCGGGCATCGAACAGCTTGGCGTGTTGGATTTTGGCAGCGGCCCGCGTCTGGATGACCCGGCCGGGCCGTTGAGTGCCGCGCTGATCAGCCAGCGCCAGCCACGCCTGGAATGCAATCCCGATACACCCTATCAAGTGCGCGTCGACGGTGGCCTGCATGGCGGCGTCGGTGAAGTGCGCTATCTGGCCAATGGCGCGCCGGCGAGCAAACCCATCCCCTATCGCATCTATGCCGACGCCGCGCGGTTGATCCCGTTGCCGGTGGATGTGCCGGTCAGCGGTCGCGTGCCGGACAGCGGCTCCGTCGACCTGCCGCTGTTCGGCCGTATCGAGCCGCTCAAAGACATTCCCGCCGTCGGCCGTTATTCCGACCTGCTCAAGGTTACGGTCACATGGTAAGTCGCTTTCTGGCCGTGATCGCGCTGGGCAGCCTGCTGTTGCTGGCCGAAGACGCGCAGGCGGCCGCCGCCAGCGGGCAGATTCAGGCGCGGCTGGTGATCACCGCCAGCTGCGAGGTCAACAAGAGCGTCGAAACGGCGCCCGTGACGCCCGAGGGCGGTTCCGCGATGCTGGATTTCGGCAGCCAGGGACCGACCTGGAACGACACCCTGGGCGCGGCCGTTTCCGCCGGCGACAAAACTCCGCTGTCGGTGTCCTGCAGCCCGTCTGTGGCCAGCAGCTTCACGGTGACCATCGACGGTGGCACCAATGGCGACGGCATCACGCGGCGCCTGAGCAATGGTCGCCAGTCCATTCCCTATCAGCTGTGGGCAGACCCTCTGGGTCGCACCGCCTACAGCATCGGCGAGCAACGAAACTTCGCCATGACCCACGACACCCAGGTACCGATCCCGGTATTCGGCTCCGTGGTGGCGAATACCAGGGCCTTACCGGCCGGCATTTACACAGACACCCTGACGGTGACTCTGGATTGGTAAACCATGAGGATGACGATCATGCATGTACTCGTATCTCGATTAGGCGCCTGTGCCCTGGGCCTGACGATGGCTTCCAGCCTCAACGCGGCGACCACCGTGACCGGGCAGATCAGCTCCAGCCTGACCTTGATTGCAAGTTGCCAGGTCAACGGCTCCGGTGCGGCGACCGGGTTGAACTTCGGTAGCCTCAACTTCGGTACCACCAATAGCTTGTTTACCAACGCTGACGCCCAGTTGCTGGGGGGCACCGGCACCGGTGGTGCGTTGTCGATCGTGTGCTCGGCCGGCACTACGCCCGCTGTCAAAGTGCGCGCCGGTGCCCATGACGGTGCCTCGCCGGGCGGCACTCGCGCATTGGCCGATGGCGCGGGCAATTTCGTGCCCTATGACTTCTACACCGACAGCGGTTTCTCCTCGCTGCTGGCGATCGATGGCGTGATTACCCTCGCCGCCAGTACCGGTGTGGCGCAAACCGTAGGCCTGTATGGACGCGCGGTGGGCAAGCCGGGCCTGCCGGCGGGCGTCTACACCGACACCGTGGCCGTGGAACTGACGTTCTGACGATGTGGCTCAGAGTGTGGTTGGCCTGTGGGTTGGCGTTGCCACTGCCGTTGTCGGCGGTGACCAGCCAGAGCTTCCAGGTCAGCGCAACCGTCACGCCGGGGTGCCTGATCGTGGGCGGTGGCAGCAACTACGGCGCGCTGACCTATGGCAGCTATTCGGCCCTGGCCACCAGCACGGTGACGGCGGCCCTGACAGGCGGCGTGACCCTGCAATGTACGCCGGGGGTAGCGCTGAGCATGAGCGTCGACGGCGGGTTGCACAGCGGCAGTGGGCGCAATTTGCAGCTCAACAGCGGCAGCGCGCGGGTGCCTTATCAATTGTTTCGCGATGCGGCGTTCAGCCAGAGCCTGGGGATCAGCCAGAGCGTCAGCGTGAGTTACAGCGATGCCAACACCATCCGCCTGCCGATCTACGGGCGGGTGGTACTGCCGGGCAATCAGCCGGGGGGGACGTACAGCGACACGTTGCAGGTGCAACTGTCGTGGTAGGACTATGGGAATAAGGAGTGGTTTTATGCGTTTACCTTCCCGGCGGTTGTGCGCCGCGGGTGTTGTCTTGAGTGCCCTGTGCACGAGCGGGCTTGTGCAGGCGGCCAGCTCGGTGTTGATCTGGCCCATCGACCCGGTGCTGGAGGCCGACCAACAGGCCAGTGCGCTGTGGCTGGAGAACCGTGGCAGCGAGGCCGCCAACCTGCAGGTGCGCGTGTTTGCCTGGACCCAGAACGGCTTCGACGAGCAGTACCAGAACCAGCGCGACGTGATCGGCAGCCCGCCGGTGGCCAGGATCGAACCCGGTCAGAAACAACTGGTGCGCCTGACCCGCACCCGTGAAGTACCGCCAGGCCGGGAGTTGGCCTATCGCATCATCATCGATGAAATACCCTCGGCGCTGCAGGTGCCCGCGCCACCGGAGGGCAAGAATACGGCGGCGGCGATACGTTTCCAGATGCGCTATTCGGTGCCGTTGTTTGCCTACGGCGCCGGCCTGTGGAGCAAGGACGACGCCACCCGCCAGCGCGACCCCAAGAGCGCCGGCCAGCCGCAATTGAGCTGGAAGAAGGTCAACGTGGCCGGGCGCAGCTATATCGAGGTGCGTAACCAGGGCGCCGTGCATGCGCGGTTGACCGATGCCTCGTTCAAACAGGGCGGCCAGACCCGGCCGCTGGTGGAAGGGCTGCTCGGCTACGTATTGCCGGGGGCGACCATGCGCTGGCCGATGCCGGGCGATGTGCCGGGCGACCAGCCGTTGCAGGTCAGGATCAACGGCGCGACGCAAGTGGAGAGCCTTGCGCCGACACGGTAAACAGTGTGTCGCGGGACGGGTGCACGCCCGGGTTTTAACAGGATGGAGATGTCCATGGAAGGACGCGGTGCCACAGTGAGTCGTGGTTGGGCTCGTGGTATATGGCCGTCGGTGGCAGTGGTAAGCGGGCTGTGGGGCGCTGCGGTAGCGGGCGATCTACCGCCGCCGCCGAGCAGCATGGAGGCGGTCGCCGACGCACAGCTGTTTCTGCAATTGGTGGTCAACCAGATGGACACCGGCCGCGTCATCGCGGTCGACCAACGCGCCGGGCGGCTGTTCGTGCCGGCCAGCGCCTTGCAGGACGTGGGCATGAAGCTGCCGGGTGACCCCGACGGCAGCGTGGCCCTGGACACGGTGCCTGGCCTGCACAGCGATTACGACAGCAATGGCCAGCGCCTGCTGCTGGATGTACCACCGTCCTGGTTGCAGGAGCAGTTCATCGGCAACCGCAACACCTACCCGCGCACCCAAGCCATGAGCAGCTTCGGCGCCTTGCTCAACTATGACGTGTATTTCAACGACACCGACGAAGGCGGCAGCTACCTTGCGGCCTGGAACGAGGTGCGTCTGTTCGATAACTGGGGCACCTTGTCCAACACCGGGCAGCTGCGCCAGACCCTGTCCAACGGCATCGGCAACAGCACGCTCAACAACGGTTACCGCCGCTACGACACCACCTGGCGCTTTTCCGATGATGAGCGCCTGCTCACTTACGAGGCCGGCGATGTGATCAGCGCTGCGTTGCCCTGGAGCAGTTCGGTGCGTCTGGGCGGGGTACAACTGTCGCGCGATTTTGCCGTGCGTCCGGACCTGGTGACGTACCCCTTGCCGCAATTTGCCGGTGAGGCGGCGGTGCCCTCGTCGGTCGACCTGTTCATCAATGGCTACAAGACCGACAGCGCGCAGTTGCAACCCGGGCCTTATACGCTGACCAACATTCCGTTCATCAATGGCGCCGGCGAGGCTGTGGTCGTCACCACCGACGCCCTCGGTCGTCAGGTGTCGACCACCGTACCCTTTTATGTCACCAGCACCTTGCTGCAACACGGCCTGACGGATTTTTCCGTAGCCGCCGGGACCTTGCGCCGTGACTACACCTTGCGCGACTTCGGCTACGGACCGGGCGTGGCCAGCGGCACATTCCGCTACGGCTATTCCGACAACCTGACCCTGGAAAGCCACGCCGAGGCGTCCAGCGACCTGACCCTCGGCGGGCTCGGCGGCAACCTGCGCCTGGGCAATGTCGGCGTGCTCAATACGGCCGTCAGCCAGAGCCGGCTCGACAGCCACAGCGGTCGGCAATTGAGCCTCGGCTATCAGTACAACGGTACGCGCTACAGCCTGATGTACCAACGTGTCGAACGGCGCGACGGGTATGCCGACCTGACCCTGGTCGACACGCCCTACGCCCGCCTCAGCAAGCGCAGCGAGCAAGTCACCCTGAGCCTCAACCTCGAGCGGTTCGGCAGCCTCGGCCTGGGTTATTTCGACGTGCAGGCGGCGGACGATTCGCGCACGCGCCTGCTCAACCTGAGCTGGAGCAAACCGCTGTGGCGCAACTCCAGCGTGTACCTGTCGGCCAACCGCGAAATCGGCGACCGCAACTGGGCGATGCAGGCGCAACTGGTGATTCCGTTCGACCTCAACGCCAGCCTGTCCTTGAGCACCGAGCGCGGCAAGGACGGTGCCAGCCGCCAACGCATCAACTACAGCCGCGCGGTGCCCAGCGAAGGCGGGGTGGGCTATAACCTCGGCTACGCCCAGGGCGATACCCCCACTTATCGCCAGGCCGACCTGACCTGGCGCCTGCAGTCGGTGCAGTTGCAGGCCGGTGTGTACGGCAGCAGCGATGCCCAGACGCGCTGGGCGGATGCCAGCGGCTCGCTGGTGTGGATGGGCGGTAACACCTTCGCCGCCAACCGGATCAACGATGCCTTTGTAGTGGTGAGCACCCAAGGGTTCGCCGGCATTCCGGTGCGCTATGAAAACCAGTGGGTCGGCGAGACCGACAACAAGGGCCACTTACTGGTGCCCTGGAGCAGTGCGTATTACCGCGCCAAATATGAAATCGACCCGCTGAACCTGCCA
The DNA here is from genome assembly GCF_002837185.1 of Pseudomonas fluorescens. Lineage (GTDB taxonomy): Bacteria > Pseudomonadota > Gammaproteobacteria > Pseudomonadales > Pseudomonadaceae > Aquipseudomonas > Aquipseudomonas fluorescens_AM. Next base: position 155,946 of record NZ_KZ477996.1, read on the forward strand.
CCGAATGTGCAGAGCCCGAATGTGGAGCAGCGCGTGTCGGTGCGCCGTGGCAGCGGCTACCTGTTGGAGTTTCCGTTGCGCCGGGTGCTCGCCGCGAGCATCACGCTGGTCGACGGTCAGCACCAGGAGTTGCCGCTGGGCAGCCTGGTGGTGCATGAACAGAGCAACACCCAGGCGGTGGTGGGCTGGGACGGCCTGGTCTATCTGGAAAACCTCAGCGCCCACAACACGCTGCAGGTCACGCTCGGAGAAGGTCGCACCTGCCAGGCGAGATTCGATATCGATGCGCACCAACAGGACGTGCCGTTGATCGGTCCGTTGGTCTGCCAATGAAGGATTGAACAGGGAGTGTTCGGGTGAGGGGCAAGGGATGGCTGTTTGGGGTAGGGCTGTTGTGTTCGGGCAAGGCGTTGGCCGTGTGCTCGGTGGTGTCCACGGTCCCGGCCAGTTTCGGCTCGATCAGTTCGATGACCGTGCGTACTGCTGCGCAAACCAGCTCTACCACCAACGCCGGCTTGAGCTGCACCTCGGCCCTGGTGTCGCTGCTGGCGTCGACCGACCATTTCTACGCCACGATTACGTCGACTCAGGGCGGCATGCGCGGGCCGACCGGGGATGTGATCGGCTACACGATTTATGGCAATAACAGCACCAGTTATCCGATCACCCGTGGGGCGCAGTTCGATTTTGGCGGCGCCGGCGGTATCGCCCAGATCATCGGCCTGATCGCGGGGCCGGGTGCGAAAACCGTGCCGTTCTACCTGGGCAGCATCACCGGCAGCAATGTCGCCGCCGGCTTGTATACCGAGACGTTGAACATCGCCTGGAACTGGAACTACTGCTCGGGGATCGGTCTTGGCGGCATCTGCCTGGGGCGTGACATTGGCAGCGGCACGGCATCACTGACCGTGAGCATGAACGTTACCAATGACTGCCAGATTAGCGCCCCCACTATCAGCTTCGGCAGCGCGCCGGTGGTCAGCGGATTCACTGCCGTGACCGGGCAGACCATCAGCATTGCCTGTACCAAGGGCAGCGCCTACACCGTGGGCTTGAGCGACGGCCAGAACGCGGTCAGCGTCGGTGGCCGGCGGCGCATGATTTCCGGCGGCAACTACTTGGCCTACGATATCTTCAAGAGTGCCGGCACCACGCGTTGGGGCAGCGTTGGCGCGGCGCGGCGCGCCAGTTCCACGGCCGAGGTCAACCCCGGCAATGGCTTGGGCACGGGCAGCCAAGTCTACAACTATAACGCCAGGATCTACCCCGACCAGCCCACGCCACCGGCCGGTACCTATCTGGACAACGTGGTGCTGGACGTGGGCTTCTAGAACTTCATTTGCCCGGCGCTGGCCTGATCCACTGGACTGACCATCGCGTAGTTGTACCCGCCGCCCGACCAATAGTCGGCCTGCAATCCGTCGGCGCTGCGACTGCCGCGCGGCAGGAAGCCGTTGTTCGGACCCGGTGGGCGGATATAGAAACTGATGCGCCGACCCCGCGCATCTTCGTACAGCACCATGGCCGCTGCGCCTTGTTCGGTGGTGAGCAGGCGCCCGCTGACCGGCTTGAACCCCGCCTGGCTCAAGTCGGGCAAGCGATGGGCCTGGTTGAAGTAGCGATCGAGCCAGGCCTGCATCGTGTTGCGGTCCTGAGCGTTGTAGTCGGCGGGCATGATGCCGTCCTGGGCAAACAAACGGTATGCCTGCATCGCATCGGCCATCGGCAACAGCACAGGCTGGGTGGCCTCGCGGGCGTGCCAGCCGCCCAGTCCGCCGAGGCTGACAGCGATCAGCAGCAGCGCGGCGGTGGCGAGATGGCGGCGGGACCGATGCTTGACGCGCTGGCGAATCAGCGCTGGGTCCAATGCCGGGTTACCCGGTTGCTGCAGGGCACCGCTCAAAGACGCGCGCAGCAACTGGGCATCCTGTTGCCAGGCATGCACCTGGGCGGCCACGTCGGGGTGGCTCGCCAGCCAGGTTTCAAGGACACGGCGATCACTGTCCGGCAACTGGTGATCGACGTAGGCGTGTAAGTCACGTTCACTGGGAGGCAGGCTGATCATTTGAGTATCCGCAGGGAAGGGCTGGCAATTTCGCCATCGCTGAGTTGACGCAAGGCCTGGCGGGCGCGTGAGAGACGCGACATCACCGTACCGATGGGCACGTCGAGTATTTCGGCGACTTCCTTGTAGCTCAAGCCTTCGACCGACACCCACAGCAGCAGGGCGCGCTGCTCGGCAGTGAGTTGGTCGAAGGCTTGCAGGGTGGATTGGGCCATTACCGTACGCTCCACCGAGGGCTGAGCATCGTCGCGGCCGGTGAAGAATTCGAGCATGCGCGCGTAGCGCCGGTTGCGCCGATGGGCATCGAGGAATTGTCGGTACAGGATCGAAAACAGCCACGCACGCAGGTCGCCTTCGATGCGCTTGTCGGCCCAGGCGATGATCGCCCGTTCCAGGGTTGACTGCACCAGGTCGTCGGCGCTGCTGGCGTTACGGGTCAGGGACACGGCAAAGCGCCGCAGCCTGGGGATGAGTTCACGTAACTGTTCGTCGAGTTCATGCATGGGTGTCTGGCTGTTTACTACGCTGCTGGGACTAGGGAGACGTCCGGCGCTGAAGGTTATTCCATGGGCTGGAAAATAAAACGCAGCCAGGGAATAGAGTTTATCGGCGTGCGTCTCAATGCTCCGACCTTATGTTTCACCCCCTAAGGCCTCTGGCCCTGGAGTTCATACATGGTAGATCACTCATCACCGCCTCGTCCTCCGTTGAGCACTGCGAGCCTGATCGCGCGACTCGCCGGTATCGGTGCCGTGGTTGCCGTTGTTGCCGGGGCATTCGCCTACGTCAACGGCACCCTCGACCCACAGCGCCTGCGTCCAAAAACCCTGGTCAATGCCCTGGAAACCAATAACGGTGTGCACCCGGGGTTTCGGCGTAACCATGCCAAGGGTGTGTGCGTGGCCGGGTACTTCGAGAGCAATCCCCAGGTACGCACCTACTCCAGCGCCCAGTTGTTCAACGAAGCGAAAACCCCAGTGATCGGGCGGTTCGCCTTGCCCAGCGGCAACCCTTATGCGCCGGACAGCAGTGTGCCGATCCGCAGTTTTGCCGTGCAATTGAGCCAGGCCAACGGCCAGCAGTGGCGCACCGGGATGAACAGCATGCCGGTGTTCCCGGTGGGCACGCCCGAGGCGTTCTACCAGTTGCTCAAGGCCGGCGCGCCGGACCCGGCCACCGGCAAGCCGAACCCGGCGAGCATGCCGGCGTTTTTTGCCGCACACCCGGAGACCGCGCCGTTTCTGGCCTGGGTCAAAACCGCCAAACCATCGGCCAGTTACGCGACCGAAACCTATAACGGCATCAACACGTTTTACCTGGTGAATGCCGACGGCAAACGCCAGGCTGTGCGCTGGACCGTGGTGCCGCAGAGCCGCGACGCAGCGGGCGATACCGCGCCTGAAGGCGGCGACTTCCTGGAAAAAGACCTGGTGCAGCGCCTGGCTGCGGGGCCGCTGCATTGGCAGTTGAACATGACGCTGGCCAACCCCCGCGACCCGCTCGATGACGCCAGCAAGACCTGGACCGGTGAGCACAAGGTGCTCAACGCCGGCACCCTGGTGTTGCAGAGCAGCCAGCCACAAGCCGATGGCGATTGCCGCGATATCAACTTCGACCCGCTGATTCTGCCCAGTGGTATCGAGGCGTCCAATGACCCGCTGCTGGCGGCTCGCTCGGCGGCCTATGCCAGTTCATACCTGCGCCGTGCCGGTGAAGTCAGCCCGTTGCACAGTGTCCCCCAGGAGTCGAAGCCATGAAGGTTGAACCACGATTTTTTGCCCCGCTGGCGCGTTTGCTGCACTGGGTGATGGCGTTGATGATCATCGCCATGCTGTTTATCGGCGCGGGCCTGGCGGCGTCAGTGTCTGAGCGCCACGAGTGGCTGATTCACCTGCACAAGCCATTGGGGATCGCCATTCTGGCGCTGGTCATCGTGCGCCTGGTGGTGCGTTTTTCCACGCGCCAACCGCCGCTGCCGGCTGACTTGCCGCTGTGGCAAGTGCTCGCGGCCAAGGCCTCACACGCGGTGCTGTATGGGTTGATGCTGGTGTTGCCGTTGTTGGGCTGGGCAATGATTTCGGCCGCCGGTGACCCGGTGATGCTCAGCAGCTCCGTGCAGCTGCCGGCATTGGTCTCGGCGAATGCGCCGTTGTTTGCGCTGTTGCGCAAGGCCCACGGTTATCTCGCCTACCTGCTGTTTCTGACGGTGCTGGTGCATCTGGCGGCCGCACTGTTCCACGGGTTGATCCGCCGCGACGGCGTACTGCAAAGTATGACCGGCACCCGCCACTGATCAGTCTTTGACTGATCGTCAACGCAGGTGGCCGATGATATCGGCCACGCTGCTCAGGACATCCTTGCCCAACTGCCGGGAGCGATCGCCGGACCAGCCGGTTTTCGCGTTGGGCGCATCGTCGTTGTCCTTGAAGGGCATCTCCAGGGTCAGTGACAGGCAGTCGTACTTCTCACCGACCGCATTGCAAGCCAGGGTCATATTGGCTTCGCCCGGCAGATCGCGGGTGTAGCCGTAGGTGGTCTGAAAGTCACGAGTCAATTGGCTCAGGTGGCTGCGGAAGTGTTTTTCCAGGGCTTCGATCCGCGGGCTGTAGCCGGGGTTGCCTTCGCAGCCTGCGGTGAACACGTAGGGGATTTCTTCGTCGCCATGGATATCGAGGAACAGGTCGACGCCATATTTTTCCATCTGCTGTTGCACGAACAGGACTTCCGGGCTGAGTTCCTGGCTGGCGCTCTGCCAGGCGCGGTTGAGGTCCTGGCCCATGGCATTGGTACGCAGGTGGCCATGAAATGCGCCGTCGGGGTTCATGTTCGGCACCAGGTACAGGTCGGCGACGGCCAGGAGCTTTTTCAACTCGCTGCCACCGCTCTGTTGCAGGCGTTCTATCACGCCCTCCATAAACCATTCGGCCATGTGTTCACCGGGATGCTGCTGGGCGATGATCCAGACCTTGCGGCGGCCTTCGCCCCCTTTGCCACGGCGCAGCAGCTGGATATCGCGGCCCTCGACACTTTTGCCGGTGGCCAGCAGCTTGACGCCGGCGTACTTCAGCGCCTGCTCGATCAACCAGTCGTGGCGTTCACGGCTATAGGGTTCGAAGTAGGCGAACCACGCGTGTTTTTCCCGGGTCTGGAGGCTGATATGCAGGATTTCGCCATCAAAGCGTGACGGCACGCGGAACCAATTGACGTGGTCGTAGGATGCCACGGCGTTATAGCCGGTCCAGGCGTGCTTGTAGGACGAACCGCCCGCGTTGCTCAGGCGAAAAGTATGGGTGTGACCTACATGCATGCCTTCGGCCTTGAAGTGAAACCACTGATAATGCTGGCTGCGGGTGTCGGGTTTGATTGCCAGCAACAATTGGTAGGCATCGCTGGCATCCAGGACCTGGATATTGCCGCTGTCGAAGTCGGTGCTGATTTTGATGGACGTCAAGGCCACGGTCATAGTCTGGTTGCCTGAATATGAGGATGTGGCGGCTATCTTACACAGGCAGCAGGCAATGTCTGGAAGCAAAATTGTTGCACGGGGGGAGGGGGGCATCATCCGTGACGCTGCGCCAGCTTAGGGTCTATGAGATTGATTCTCAAGCGCTAAATCGGGAAGATTTGGACTGGGGCCTTGCTGCGCCTTTCTTTTCGCAATGGTCTTTTGCTACCATCCGCGCCATCAAGCAACACACAGTCTTCATTAGCCTGAAGCCATGCCAGAAAAACTGGCAAAAAAAAGACCCGGCCAAAGAGCCGGGTCAAAAACCGTGATTAGCCTGATGAGGAGATATTCCAAGAGTCCGACCTAAGGTCTCTTGGTCTATCGACTGATCTCGCGATCAGCTAGGTCCAATAATAATCATTATCATTTGCAAGTCAAATGTTTTTATCCGTCCGATAGAAATATTTTTCCCGTGTGCCCGTCATCCGCTTGCCTGAGCGTCCGGCGCTCGCAACGACCGCTCCACCATCGCCTTCGCCATATCGATCAAGTACACCACCGAAAATGCCAGGTCACGCTGATTGCCCTGATGGCTGCTCGCCGACTCGTAGGCGGTTGCCGCCGCACTGCGCAGCAGGTCGGAGGCGTGCACCAGCGCTTCCTCCTGGCTGATGCTTGAATTGATGGTGAAAAAGGCTGTGCCCGAGGCTGGCGCAGACATATCTTCTTTCAAGTAATAGTCCAGCGCGCGCTGTGCGGCGCCGCTGCAGTGCATGTCGTGCAGCTCAGTGTTTTCAGGTAGTTCAGGCAGGTGATACGGGCTCGTCGTCATGAGGGGCGGTACTCTGGGTGGGTGTCGAAAACCTTATATCGATGATAGTACGTATCGTATTTATGTCGTTTTATGGATTACTACAAACTGTTTATTGCCGTGGAAAATACGCACCGTATTGTCAGCGCCATGGATAACTGGATAGCGTTGGTGCGAGCCAACATGAAAGACCGCAAGGTCACGCAGGATGAACTGGCGGAGCGCCTGGGCATGTCCCAGGGCGGCGTGGGCCATTGGCTCAACAAGCGCCGCGTTCCGAGCCTGGCGGACATGAACCGGGTACTGGCGGAACTGGGGCTGGGCTACCTTGAAGTGGCGCTGGAGATTCGCGACAGGACGGATGCACAGGCGGCACTGGAGCACCACTACAACCCGTATTTTCGCTACCCGGTCAACGACTGGGGCGGTGTGTGCGAACTGCGTGAAACACGTGCCCATTATGGGCCGGAACGCTTTGAATTGACCGATTACCATGCCCATGGCGACGCCTTCTGGCTGCCGGTGATCGGCGACGCCATGACCGCGCCCACGGGTCTGAGCATCAGCGCCGGCATGCTGATCCTGGTCGATCCGGCTATCGAGGTGCAGCCCGGCAAACTGGTGGTTGCGCAATGGCTGGACAGCCCCCAGGCCACCTTTCGCCAGCTGCAGGCAGACAGCGGCCAGCTTTACCTGGTGCCGCTCAATCCCACTTACCCCAAACTGCTGTTCACCGACGATTGCCGCATCCTGGGCGTGGTCGTGCAAGCCATGGCGAAGTTCTAGTGCGCTGGCTCCAGTTCTACCAGTGCACTGCCTTCGGCGACCATCTCGCCCTCCTGGCAAAACAGTGCCTTGACCACGCCCGCCTCGGGCGCGCGGATGCTGTGTTCCATCTTCATCGCTTCAAGTACCACCAGTTGCGCACCGGCTTCGACGCGTTGGCCGATGTCCACCAGTACGCGCACGATGCTGCCGTTCATGGGGGCGGTAAGGCCGCCTTGAGAGGTGTGACCGGCCTCGGCCGCCGCAATCGGGTCGAACAGGCTGACCGCCTGCATTTCGCCATCCCAGCGCAGATACACCGTGCCTTCATTGCGCACCGCCAGATGGGAGCGATGTATACCCTGGTGTTCGATCACCAGGTGCTCGTCCATGAGTGGCGACGGTGGCCCGGCCAGCGTGACCAGTCGGTCCTGGCCATTGCAGCTCAAATGCAGTGAAACCTGGGCCGGCAGCCCCGCGCGAAAACCGTGGGTCGCTGCCCAGGGTCCGTCACCGGTCGGCAAGGTTTGCATAAAAGCCGAACCTGCCGCCTGCCAGAACTCATCGCTCAACGCTGCGGCCACCGGCAGCAGCTCAGCCTGATAGCGCGGAATAAACCCGGTATCCAGCTCGGCCGCAGCAAAGGCCGGATGGCCAATGATGCGCCGCAGGAAGCCCAGGTTGGTCTTGAGCCCGCCCACCGCATATTCGTCGAGCATACTCAGCAATCGCAGCCGCGCCTGTTCACGGTCCTCGCCCCAGGCAATCAACTTGCCGAGCATCGGGTCGTAGAACGGCGAAACGCTGTCCCCTTGTTCGACGCCGCTGTCCACGCGCCGCCCCGGGCCTGGTCTGGACTCGCGGTACAGCGCCAACCGTCCGGTGGCGGGCAGAAAATCAGTGGCCGGGTCTTCGGCATACAGCCTGACCTCAATCGCATGCCCCCTTAGCGGCACCTGGGCCTGGGTGATCGGCAGCACCTCGCCCTGGGCCACGCGGATCTGCCAGGCCACCAGGTCGAGGCCGGTGATCGCTTCGGTGACCGGATGCTCGACTTGCAGGCGGGTGTTCATCTCCATGAAGAAAAACTCGCCGCGGGCATCCAGCAGGAACTCCACTGTGCCCGCGCCCACATAGCCAATGGCCTGCGCCGCGCGAACCGCCGCTTCGCCCATGGCCTTGCGTTGCTCGGCACTGAATCCCGGCGCGGGGGCTTCTTCCACGACCTTTTGATGACGCCGCTGGATCGAGCAATCACGCTCATTGAGGTACAGGCAGTTGCCGTGTTGATCGGCAAACACCTGGATTTCCACATGGCGCGGTTTGAGCAGGTATTTCTCCACCAGCATCTGCCCGTTGCCAAATGACGACAGCGCCTCGCGCTGGGCGGAGGCCAGGGCTTCTGCCAGCTGGCTGACGTCCTCAACCACCTTCATGCCCTTGCCGCCGCCGCCGGCCGTGGCCTTGAGCAACACCGGGTAACCGATACGCGCGCAGGCCTCCCGGAAGGTCTCCAGGTCCTGGGCCTCGCCGTGATAACCCGGCACCAGCGGCACGCCGGCGGTGTCCATCAGCGCCTTGGCCGCCGACTTGCTGCCCATGGCGTCGATTGCCGAGGCGGGCGGGCCGAGGAAGATCAAGCCCGCTGCCTCGACGGCCCGAGCGAACCCGGCGTTTTCCGAAAGAAAACCGTAGCCCGGATGAATCGCCTGGGCGCCGCTGGCGTGGGCGGCGGCGATCAGTTTATCGATCTGCAGGTAACTGTCAGTGGCCTTGCTGCCGCCCAGGTCGACACGAATATCCGCTTCGCGGCTGTGCCGCGCATCACGGTCGATCGCACTGTGCACGGCCACGGTGGTCAGCCCCATCGCCTTGGCGGTGCGCATGATTCGGCAGGCGATTTCGCCACGGTTGGCCACCAGCACGCTAGTCAATGTGCTCATGGGTGCGGCTCCTTGGATTGCCAGCTGGGTGCGCGTTTTTGCAGAAAGGCGCGCAAGCCTTCCTGACCCTCGGCACTGACCCGAATTCGCGCGATGGCGTTTTCGCAGTAACGCCGCAGCGCCGGGGTAAGGGCACCGTTGCCCACCTCACGCAATAAGTCTTTGCTCGAACGCATTGCCGCCGGGCTGTTGTGCAGCAGGTTGGCGATCCACTCATCCACCCGTTGCTCCAACGTCTCGACCGGGTAGCTTTCCGCCAACAGGCCGATCTCCCGCGCACGCTGGCCGCCAAACCGCTCGGCCGTCAAGGCATAGCGACGGGCCGCGCGTTCACCGATGGCCTGCACCACGAATGGGCTGATCACCGCCGGTGCCAGGCCGATACGCACTTCAGACAGACAGAACTGCGCGTCATCGGTGCCGATCGCCATGTCGCAGCAACTGATCAAGCCCAGCGCGCCGCCGTAAGCGGCGCCTTGTACCACCGCCAGGGTGGGGATTTTCAGCTTGGCCAGGTTGTACATCAACTCGGCCAGTTCACGGGCGTCGTCCAGGTTGGTGTGGTAATCCAGCTCGGCCGATTGCTGCATCCAGGCCAGGTCGGCGCCGGCGCTGAAGTGCTTGCCGCGCCCGCGCAACACCAGAAAGCGCAGGGACGGGTCGCCCTGTACGTGGTCGAGAGCGATGATCAGTTCGCGGATCATCTGGGCGTTGAACGCGTTGTTCTTGGCTTCACGACTGAGCCACAGCGTGGCAAAGCCACGGCTGTCGGTGATCAGTTCGAGGGTGTTGAAATCGCTCATGCAAGAAGCTCCGTGAAAATGAGAGGCCTCCTGTAGGAGCAAGCTTGCTCGCGAAGGTCGTCAACGATAACGCGGGTATCCAGGATGTACGCGTTGACTGGACGTTTTTCGCCAGCGAGCTCGCTCCTGCAGGTCACATGCGGAACACGCCGAAGCGGCTCGGCTCGATAGCGGCGTTGAGGGCGGCGGACAGTGCCAGGGCCAGCACGTCGCGGGTCTGCAGCGGGTCGATGACGCCGTCATCCCACAGGCGTGCGCTGGAATAGTACGGATGGCCCTGGGTTTCGTATTGGTCGAGGATCGGCTGCTTGATCGCCGCTTCTTCCTCGGCACTGAACGCGTTGCCGGCGCGCTCGGCCTGCTCGCGCTTGACCTGCACCAGCACGCCCGCCGCCTGTTCGGCGCCCATCACGCCGATGCGCGCATTGGGCCACATCCACAAAAAGCGCGGGTCATAGGCGCGACCGCACATGCCGTAGTTACCGGCACCGAAACTGCCGCCGATGATCACCGTGAACTTCGGCACCTTGGCGCAGGCCACCGCCGTCACCAGTTTGGCGCCGTGCTTGGCGATGCCGCCGGCTTCGTACTTCTGGCCGACCATGAAGCCGGTGATGTTCTGCAGAAACAGCAGCGGAATCCCGCGCTGGCAGGCCAGCTCGATAAAGTGCGCGCCTTTTTGCGCGGCTTCGGCGAACAGAATCCCGTTGTTGGCCAGGATCGCCACCGGGTAACCGTGCAGATGTGCAAAGCCGCACACCAGGGTGGTGCCGAACAGCGCCTTGAACTCATCGAACACCGAACCGTCCACCAGCCGTGCGATCACTTCGCGCACATCGAACGGCTGCTTGGCATCGGCCGGAATCACGCCATAGAGCTCTTCGCCGCTGTACAACGGCGCGACGGGCGTGCGTTGGCGCAACTCACCCTGCTTGCGCCAATTGAGGTTGGCCACGCTGCGGCGGGCCAGGGCCAGGGCGTGTTCATCGTTGTCGGCATAGTGATCGGCCACGCCGGAAATCCTGCAGTGCACATCGGCACCGCCGAGGTCTTCGGCGCTGACCACTTCGCCGGTGGCGGCCTTCACCAGCGGCGGGCCCGCGAGGAAAATAGTCGCCTGCTGGCGCACCATGATCGCTTCGTCGGCCATGGCCGGCACATAGGCTCCACCGGCGGTGCACGAGCCCATCACCACGGCAATCTGCGGGATGCCCTGGGCACTCATATTGGCCTGATTGAAGAAGATCCGCCCGAAATGCTCGCGGTCCGGGAACACTTCATCCTGGCGCGGCAGGTTGGCGCCGCCGGAGTCCACCAGGTAAATGCACGGCAGGCGGTTCTGCTCGGCGATGGTCTGGGCGCGCAAGTGTTTCTTGACCGTCAACGGGTAGTAGGAGCCGCCTTTCACGGTGGCATCATTGGCGACGATCATGCATTCGACGCCTTCCACGCGGCCGATGCCGGCAATCACGCCGGCAGCCGGTACGTCTTCGCCGTACACCTGGTGGGCGGCCAACTGGCTCAATTCGAGGAACGGCGAGCCCGGGTCGAGCAAACGATTGATGCGCTCGCGTGGCAGCAGTTTGCCGCGTGAGGTATGCCGCTCCTGGGCCTTGGCGCCGCCGCCTTGTTGTACCTGGGCGAGGAGGGTGTGCAGCGCGTCGACCTGGCGGCGCATCGCCGCGCTGTTGGCGACGAATTCCGCCGAGCGCGGGTTGAGCTGGGTGTGTAGAAGCATGGGCTACTCCGTAGCAGCTTTAAGTTTCGAGCTACAAGCTACAAGTTAGAAGCAAGAGCACCGTCCTCTTGCCGCTTGAAGCTTGTCACTTGCCGCTGACGAAATTCATTTCGTCTCATTAAACAGTTCGCGACCGATCAACATCCGCCGAATCTCACTGGTGCCGGCGCCGATTTCGTACAGCTTGGCATCACGCAGCAGGCGCCCGGCGGGGAATTCATTGATGTAGCCGTTGCCGCCCAGGATCTGGATCGCATCAAGGGCCATTTGCGTAGCGCGTTCGGCGCTGTACAGGATCACGCCAGCGGCGTCCTTGCGCGTGGTCTCGCCGCGCTCGCAAGCCTGGGCCACCGCGTAAAGGTAGGCGCGACTGGCATTGAGCTGGGTGTACATATCGGCGACCTTGCCCTGGATCAGCTGGAACTCGCCGATGCTCTGGCCGAACTGCTTGCGGTCGTGGATGTAGGGCACGATCAGGTCCATGCAGGCCTGCATGATTCCGGTGGGGCCGCCGGAGAGCACCACGCGTTCGTAATCGAGGCCGCTCATCAGCACTTTGACGCCGCCATTGAGCACGCCGAGGATGTTTTCTTCGGGGACGTGCACGTCATCGAAAAACAGCTCGCAGGTGTTGGAGCCGCGCATGCCCAGCTTGTCGAACTTGTTGCTGCGACTGAAGCCTGCCCAGTCGCGCTCGACGATGAACGCGGTGATGCCGTGGGCGCCCTTTTCCATGTCGGTCTTGGCGTAGATCACGTAGGTATTGGCGTCGGGGCCGTTGGTGATCCAGGTCTTGCTGCCGTTGAGCACGTAGACGTCACCGCGCTTGTCGGCGCGCAGTCTCATCGACACCACGTCGGAACCGGCATTCGGCTCGCTCATGGCCAGGGCGCCGATGTGCTCGCCGCTGATCAGCTTGGGCAGGTACTTGAGTTTCTGTGCGTGGCTGCCATTGCGGTTGATCTGGTTGACGCACAGGTTGGAGTGGGCGCCGTAGGACAACGCCACCGAGGCCGAGCCACGGCTGATTTCTTCCATGCTCACCACATGCGCCAGGTAACCCAGGCCCGCGCCGCCGTACTCCTCCGGCACGGTAATACCCAGCAGGCCCATGTCGCCGAACTTGCGCCACAGGTCGGCGGGAAACAGGTTGTCGATATCGATCTGCGCTGCGCGGGGCGCGATTTCCTTGGCCACGAAGGACTGCACCTGGTCGCGCAGCATGTCGATGGTTTCGCCGAGGGCGAAGTTCAGGGACGGGTAACTCATGGACAGGCACCTTAATGTGAGCTTTTGTTGTTGTGTAGGCAAGGCGCGGGGGAGGGCGCTCACCTTTACGTTAACGTAAGCTTGCGTTGCGGCGCTGTCAATCGTAGTTTACGTTTACGTCAACCTACAAAAAAGACAACAGGGGTCGTTATGGATCAACCGAATCCGAGCTACAGCCGTGGCTCCCAGGACAAGGCCTTGCTGGCCATGACCATTGGCGAGGCGTTCGATCGTACCGCTGCGCAGTATCCTGATGGGGAAGCCTTGGTGGTCCGCCACCAACAGCGGCGCTACACCTGGCGGGAGCTGGCCGAGACGGTTGATCTGCATGCGCGGGCGTTCCTCGCCCTGGGCATGCAAACCGGCGACCGCCTGGGCATCTGGGCACCCAATTGCGCCGAGTGGCTGGTCTGCCAGGTGGCGAGCGCGAAACTCGGTGTGATTCTGGTCAATATCAACCCGGCGTATCGCACCAGTGAGCTGGACTACGTGCTCCAGCAGTCCGGTTGCCAGTGGCTGGTGTGCGCCAGCGCGTTCAAGACGTCCGATTACCACGCGATGCTGCAGGAACTCAAGCCCGACCTGCGCCGCATCATCAGCCTGGACCCCAACCCACCTGCGCCATTCATGCCTTGGGCGCAATTGTCGGCGCTGGGGGGGAGCGTCCCTGCGCAGCAACTGCATGCCCGCCAGGCCAGCCTGCATTTCGATCAGCCGGTGAATATCCAGTACACCTCCGGCACCACCGGCTTTCCCAAAGGCGCCACCCTCAGTCACCACAACATTCTCAACAACGGCTATATGGTCGGTGAAAGCCTGGGGCTTGCCGCGCAGGACCGTTTGGTGATTCCTGTGCCGCTGTACCACTGTTTCGGCATGGTCATGGGTAACCTGGGGTGCATCACCCACGGCACCACCATGATCTATCCCAATGACGGCTTCGACCCGTTGCTGACGCTGACCGCCGTTGCTCAAGAGCGCGCCACCGGCCTGTACGGCGTGCCAACCATGTTTATCGCGCTGCTCGATCACCCACGCCTGGGCGAGTTCGACTTGTCCAGCCTGCGTACCGGAATCATGGCCGGCTCGACCTGCCCGATCGAGGTGATGCGCCGCGTCATCGGCGAACTGCACATGGGTGAAGTGCAGATTGCCTATGGCATGACCGAAACCAGCCCGGTGTCCTTGCAGACCGGCGCCGATGACGATCTGGAGCGCCGTGTGACCACCGTAGGCCGCACCCAGCCGCAGCTGGAAAACAGGATCATCGACGGTGACGGCAACACACTACCACGCGGTGAAATAGGCGAACTGTGCACGCGCGGTTACAGTGTGATGCTCGGCTATTGGAACAACCCCGAAGGCACTCGCGATGCCATCGACGAGCAGGGCTGGATGCACACCGGCGACCTGGCGACCATGGACGAACACGGTTACGTGTGCATCGTCGGGCGCAACAAGGACATGATCATTCGCGGTGGCGAGAACGTATATCCACGGGAGCTGGAGGAGTTTTTCTTCACCCATCCGGCCGTGGCTGATGTGCAAGTTATCGGTGTTCCCGATGAACGCTACGGTGAGGAAATCGTCGCCTGGATCAAGTTCCACCCGGGCCAGGTGGCGAGCGAGCTGGAACTGCAAACCTGGTGCAATGGCCGCATCGCCCACTTCAAGAGGCCCAGGCACTTCAAGTTCGTGGACGCGTTTCCGATGACGGTGACGGGCAAGATCCAGAAATTCCGGATGCGCGAGATCTCAATCGAAGAGCTGCGAACACGCTCGCAATGACTCACAGAAAGCACAAAGGGGACCCGAAGGTCCCCTTTAATGTGTCGTTGCGTGCTCTTTTTTATTATTGAGGGGCGGCCTGTTGTTGTTTTTGGTAGCCGTGACCCGTACCGCTGTTTTGGCGACCCCCATCCGGGGTCAAGAGCAAACGTATTTTTTTGAGCGCTGATCTGCTTCTTCGTAAACGATCCAACCAGTGGGTAGCTACCTGAGGTAGTTTTATTTTTCTCTAACCGGTTGCGGGTTTCGGCACGCCGTACCCTGCAAAGCACATCTTCTCCAAAAAAATCTGTTAGCTGCGTCTCTGCCGTGTTGTTTTTGTTATGTCAGAGTCGTTTCGTCTTATTTTTATTAGGTTTGGTGCTTTTTATTCTTGTTATGCCATAGAGATAGCAGAAGCCGTGCCAACTTTTTAAAGTCCTTTAAAATCAATGGTTTGATTTTTTAGCAGGTTATATTTCTCTGGATTGGCAACGGATTATGTTCCCGCGTTACCCGTTATGCCGGGCTGAGGTAACACATTGTCACAGGTGTGCTACTCAACCGACGTTACGCGCCTTCGCCACACGCGATCCACTTGCCCGTCCCAGCACCTGGCTGATCTGCTGGCCCGCGCCAATCAGGCGCTCCAGGTCTATACCCGTGTCGATCCCCAGCCCATTGAGCAGGTACACCACATCCTCGGTGGCGACGTTACCGCTCGCGCCCTTGGCATAAGGGCAGCCGCCGAGGCCCGCGATAGAGCTGTCGAATACCTGGATGCCTTCCAGCAGGCTGGCGTAGATGTTGGCGATCGCCTGGCCGTAGGTGTCATGGAAATGCCCTGCGAGCTTGTCGCGCGGCACTTGTGCGCCGACCACCTCGAACAGTCGGCGTGTCGCGCCCGCTGTGCCGGTGCCGATCGTGTCGCCCAGGGACACCTCATAGCAGCCCATCGCATACAGTTCGCGGGCGACAGCCGCCACCTGTTGCGCAGCAATATCCCCTTCGTAGGGGCAACCCAGCACACATGACACATACCCGCGCACGCTGATGCCGTGCTGCCGGGCCGCCGCCATGATCGGCGCAAACCGCTCCAGGCTCTCGCTGATGGAGCAGTTGATATTGCGCTGGGAAAACGCTTCGGACGCCGCCGCAAATACCGCGACTTCCTTGACCCCGGCCGCCAGTGCATCCTCAAAGCCGCGCAGGTTCGGCGCCAGCGCGCCATAGGTCACGCCAGGCTTGCGCTGGATCTGCGCGAACACCTCGGCGGAGCCGGCCATCTGCGGTACCCACTTGGGCGACACGAAACTGCCCACCTCGATATAGCCCAGGCCGGCGGCGCTCAAGGCGTCCACCAAGCGCACCTTGTCGGCGACGCTGATCGGTCGGGCTTCGTTCTGCAAACCGTCGCGTGGGCCGACTTCCACCAGGCGTACGTGTGAGGGGAGGGTCATGGCGGTTACCTTCTGGTCAATGGCCGGCCTGGCGCATGGTGTGTGCCAGGGCCTGGGTGCAGCGCTCTTCGGCGGTGTCCAGTTCCAGCTTCATTTGTTCGATATCCAGCAACTGTTGCTCAAGCTGCTCACGGCGCTCGGCGATCTTTGCCAGCATGCTGTTGAGTTGAATGTGGTTGCCGCTGGTGGGGTCATAGAGCTCGATCAACTCGCGGCATTCGGCCAGGGAAAAGCCGATGCGCTTGCCGCGCAGAATCAGCTTGAGGCTGACCTTGTCCCGCGCCGAGTAGATGCGCTCCTGGCCCCGGCGCTCGGGGGCCAGCAGGCCTTGCTCCTCATAGAAGCGAATGGCGCGGGTGGTGATATCGAGCTCGCGGGCGAGGTCGGAGATGCTGTAGGTGGTGCTCATGGCGGTGCTCGAGAAAGTCCTGGGGCTAAGCTAATGGCAGGTTGACGTGAACGTCAAGGGCTCCCTTGCTGGTGCTCCATAATCCAATGTGGGAGGGGCGGTGCGACGATTCGACTTGCCCTCGATGGCGGCCTCTGGGCCGACCGGGCTTTTGTGTCGATCCCGGTCCAAATGTGGGAGGGGGCTTGCCCCCGATGGCGGCCTCGGGGCCGACCGGGCTGTTGTGTCGATCCTGGTCCAAATGTGGGAGGGGGCTTGCCCCCGATGGCGGCCTCAGAGCCGACCAGGATGTTGGATTGGACCGAGTACATATCCGTTTCTGCGGTCATGGCTGCTATTGGTTCCGCTTTTACAGCGGGTCACTTTTGGAAAAGAGCCCCAAAAGTAATGTATGGTCAGCCCACCTTTTGCTATCCAGTCACGATGAACGGTAAATCAGGCTTGCGCTAATGTATTCGGGCTCCATGTGAGCGCGGGTACACGCTCGGCCCTTGATGAGTATTCGCTCCTGCCTGTCCTGAAAAGGGCTTCAGCTTAGAAAGCTATTTTGCTTACCAGGTTCTCAGCCAGGGTATCTGCCGTTTATCGCCATCAATTACTGACGTCGCAAAAGCTGGTGGTAAAACCGGATTACGCGGTGGCATGCCCGTTGTAGGTGCCACCTTTGGTCAATATCGCCCAGACAATCCTGGCCATTTTATTAGCCAGCGCGCAGGCAACTTTGTTGAGTGGTTTTCGGGTCAATAGGTTTCTAGCCCAGACTCCAAGGGCATCGTTTCGTTTATCAATTCGGTAAAGCAGGGTTTGGGCACCTTGCATCAACAAGGTTCGCAAATACTTATCGCCCCGCTTGCTTATGCCCAACAGTGTGGTTTGGCCTCCGGTCGAGTATTGCCGTGGCACCAATCCCAGCGAAGCCGAAAAATCTCGGGACGATTTATATATCGAAGCGTCCCCGACATCGGCCACCAGCGCGCTAGCGATGAGGGGGCCGATGCCGGGGATGCTCTGTAATCTTTTGCCGGCGTCACTCCCATTTACTTGCTGCTTGATCTCGGTATCCAGCGCTTTGATTTCGCTGGTCAATTGACGAATGTCATCAAGCATCCGACTAATGGCCTGCTGCAGGAGCAGAGGTAGATTGTGCTCTTCCATCAATGCAGGAACCCGCTCCAACGCGGCATAGCCGGTGGGAAAGATAACGCCAAACTCAAGTAAGAACCCGTGCACCTGGTTGATCACTCCGGTGCGTCGACTCACCAGTGATTTACGCAGTTTATGCACGGTCGACAGCACCTGCTGGTCAACCGATTTCACCTGTACAGATCGCGTTCTGGGACGTGATGCGGCTTCGCAAATAGCCTCGGCATCAATGAAGTCGTTCTTGTTGCCTGTGACGTAAGCCTTCACATGCTGTGGCGCAATCAGTTGGACTTGATGACCGAGCTTGGTGATTTCTCTGGCAAGAAACTGTGAACCCCCACAGGACTCCATGGCGACTTTGCAAGGTGGCATTTGTGCAAGTAATGGCAGCAACTGTCGGCGATTAAGCTTCTTGCGTAATACCTGATGGCCTTGTGCGTTTTGGCCGTGCAAGTGGAAGCTATTTTTGCCAATGTCGATGCCTAGAATCGTTACGCTGTTCATGAGAAAGCCTCCTCAGGAAAAGTGAGAACCTCAGTAGTGTAGACCTGAGGTTCTCGCCGGGCTGACCATCTCATTAGGGCTCTTGCCCCACCACTCGGCACCTCGCTAATGCTCGGTGTGCCCTCACTCCGGCTTGAATCCGTGGGCCGCCGCAATGGGCCATCCCTGGCCCAGTGCGGCTAACC
>NZ_KZ477997.1:0-16102 GCF_002837185.1 Pseudomonas fluorescens
CGGGTTGCCCACGGATTCAAGCCTGCGTTCGGCCAGCGTGGTTTGACGGGGCGCCCAGGATCAAAAGCAGATCAAGATCAAGATCAAGATCAAGAGCGGCTCGCTTCGCATCGTGGTTAGCGGTGGGCGCTATAGCGTTATGGTCATCGGGGGCAAGCCCCCTACACTGGGGCCTCCTGCAACCTCAGGCCTGTTGCTTATCCAGCTTCTTCTCGTGGGCAGTAACTTGCTGGCACAACTCGATCATCTGTTCGCGCATCCAGCGGTTCGCCGGGTCCTGGTCGGTGCTTTCATGCCAGTACAAATGGGTTTCCACCGGCGGCACATCATTGACCGGCAGGTTGAACCAGTGCAGCTCATGGCGACGGGCGAAGCGTTCGGGCACGGTCATGACCATGTCGGTCTGCTGCAATACTTGCGACGCCATCAGATAGTGCTGGGAGCGCAGGGCGATCTTGCGCTGGATGCCCATCTTGCCCAGGGCCAGGTCGACATGCCCCAGGCCGTTGCGGCGACTGGAAATATGGATATGGGTCAGCGACAGGTAGTCATCCAGGGTGAATTTGTCCTTGCCCGCCATCGGGTGGCCCTTGCGCATGGCGCACACGTAGCGGTCTTCCATCAGCTTGACGTGGCGCACTTGCGGGTCGGTGTTGAGCGGCGCATCCACGGCGAAATCCAGGCGCCCGGCGGCCAGTTCCTTGGTGGTTTCGCGGCGTTTGGACAGGAAGCTCTCGATGACCACCGTCGGCGCCAGTCGGCGCAGGCGTTGGAACAGCAGCGGTAAAATCACCGCTTCGGTCAGGTCGGTCATGCTGATGCGATAGGTCTTGGCCGCCTGTTGCGGGTTGAAAATCCGGCTCTCCTGTACGGAAACCCGCAGCAACGACAACGCGTTGCGCACCGGGCCGATGATGTTCTGCGCCATCGGCGTGGGCACCATGCCCTGGGCGGTGCGCACGAACAGCGGGTCGTTGAACGTCTCGCGCAGGCGTGCCAGAGCGTTGGACACTGCCGGCTGGGTGATACCGACAATCTGCCCGGCACGGGTGAGGTTGGCTTCGGTGTAGATTGCGTCGAAGACGATAAAGAGGTTGAGGTCGACCTTGCTCAGATTCATGTGGATTGCGCTCTTATTATCAGGGGGCGATTTTTTATGTCTTCCGACGCCAATCATATATCGGTGATGAATGTTAATACACGCCGAGAATAGGCTAGGTAAATTATCAACGCTGTTCTAGCATCGATTGCATGACCTAAACAACCTCTCAGAGAAGGGAGCCGCTCATGGATTTCGCCTATTCGCCCAAGGTTCAGGAACTGCGTGAACGCGTCACCGCATTCATGGACGCTTACGTCTACCCGGCCGAGCCGGTGTTCGAGCGCCAGGTCAGCGAAGGTGACCGCTGGCAGCCCACTGCCATCATGGACGAGCTCAAAGCCAAGGCTAAAGCCGAGGGGTTGTGGAACCTGTTTCTGCCGCAATCCGAGCTGGGCGCCGGCCTGACTAATCTCGAATACGCGCCACTGGCCGAAATCATGGGCCGCTCATTGCTGGGCCCGGAACCGTTCAACTGCTCCGCCCCCGACACCGGCAATATGGAAGTGCTGGTGCGTTACGCCAATGAAGAGCAGAAACAGCGCTGGCTCGAGCCGCTGTTGCGCGGCGAGATTCGTTCAGCCTTCGCCATGACCGAACCGGATGTGGCCTCCTCGGACGCCACCAACATGGCCGCCCGCGCCGAACGCCAAGGCGATGAGTGGGTGATCAACGGCAAGAAGTGGTGGACCTCCGGCGCCTGCGATCCGCGTTGCAAGATCCTGATCTTCATGGGCCTGAGCAACCCGGATGCGCCACGCCACCAGCAGCACTCGATGATCCTGGTGCCGGTGGATGCGCCCGGCGTCAAAATCCTGCGCCCGCTGCCGGTGTTCGGCTACGACGATGCGCCACACGGCCACGCCGAAGTGCTGTTCGACAACGTACGCGTGCCTTACGAAAACGTGCTGTTGGGTGAGGGGCGCGGGTTTGAGATTGCCCAGGGCCGGCTTGGCCCGGGCCGTATCCACCACTGCATGCGCTCCATCGGCATGGCCGAGCGCGCGCTGGAATTGATGTGCAAACGCTCGGTCAGTCGCAGCGCCTTCGGCAAGCCGCTGGCCCGCCTGGGGGGCAATATCGACAAGATCGCCGACTCGCGCATGGAAATCGACATGGCGCGGCTGCTGACCCTGAAAGCGGCGTACATGATGGACACGGTCGGCAATAAAGTCGCCAAAAGCGAAATCGCCCAGATCAAGGTGGTTGCGCCCAACGTGGCCCTGAAAGTGATCGACCGCGCCATCCAGATTCATGGCGGTGCCGGTGTGTCCAATGACTTCCCGCTGGCCTATATGTACGCCATGCAGCGCACCCTGCGCCTGGCCGACGGCCCGGATGAAGTGCACCGTGCGGCGATCGGCAAGTTCGAGATTGGCAAGTATGTGCCCAGGGAGCTGATGCGCGGCGGGCAGTGAGACCGCGTCGCCCGCTATCGGCGGCAAGCCACCTCCCACACTTGGATGTGTGAATACAGTCAAAATGTGGGAGGGGGCTTGCCCCCGATGAGGCCGGATCGAACAATCCAAAAAAACCAGCCTCAGTACACCCAAACCTCCACCCGCCGATTCTTGATCCGCCCTTCATCTGCCGTATTCGCCGCCACCGGCATCTGCGCGCCGAACCCGCGAATATCGCGCAATATCACGCCGCTTTTCACCAACTCCCGGCGCACCGCCATGGCCCGCAACTTGGACAGCAAGGCCGCCCGCTGCGGATCATTCTTGGCATCGCCAAACCCCACCAACGTCACTTGCTTGTGCAGTTTGCCGTGGCTTTTCAGGTAGGCCACCACCCGCTGTACATCCTGGCGCGCCTTGTTGTCCAGGCTGGCGCTGCCTTCCTCGAAACGAAAATTCACCGTCAGGCGCTGGGCGTTGCGCACGATTGCCTGATAATCCGCGGGCATCGAGGCGCGTGGCGTCACGCCGATCGCCTGCACGTGCTGAGCGATGAAGCCGTTGGCCGCGACGATTGCCTGGCCCTGGCTGCTTTGGGCAAAATCCACCAATGCCTTGGCCCAGGGGTTATGCGTCGCCGGCGGCAGATAAAAGTACAGGCGCCGGGACAGCGGGTAATCCTCGGTGGCGATCAGGCTGTTCAGTGGCAGCATCGGTTGCGAGTCGCCATCGACAATGGCCACTGCCTTGGCTTGGCGCACGTAGGGCAGCCCGATAAAACCGATGCCTTGAGGGTCCTGGCTGACCGCATCGGACAGCGCTTCACTGGACTCGAAACGCCGGGCCGAGGCGACCAGCGGTTTGTCGCGGCGGTTCAGCACCAGTTCCTTGAAGGTGTCATAGGTGCCGGACCGGTCGTCGCGGGCGTACACCTGAATGGCGCCGCCAACGCCGCCCAATGCTTCCCAGGTGCTGATCTGGCCATTGAAGATCTGCGCCAGTTGCTCGGTGTCCAGCGTATTGAGCGGGTTGCGGGGGTTGAGGATGATTGCCACGCCATCGATGGCGATCACCTGTTCGGCTTCCGGGCTTTTCAGGTCGCCCAGGGTTTGCAGGTCGACCCGTTCGGTGTCTTTGATCGGTCGCGACGATGCGGCGAGGTCGGCACTGTGGTTTTTCAGCGCGGCAAATCCTGTACTGGAACCGTGGGCGGCTACGTCGATGCTCACGGTTTTACCCTGACGGGTCTTGCCGATCACGTGCTGTTCATTGGCGCCCTCGGCGGGTTCAATGTACACGCCTTGCAAACCCTGGCGCTCCATCAACCCCTTGACCAGGGCCGGGCCCAACCCCGCGCCGATAGTGTTGGAACCCTGGAGGCGCAATGCCGGGCCTTGATCGGGAAGCGGGAGAGGGGCGGACACAGCGAAAAACGGGAAAAGCGTCAGCAGTAACAGAACGCGCAGCCTCATGCCGGCACCTTTTTGCGCCAAAGGAAGTGCTGCGAGATTAAGTCAGTTGGATTGCAAACATATGACCGATACACCACAGATCAAACTGTGGGAGGCGGCGGCTTGCCCTGGCCCTCTGTAGGAGCGAGCTTGCTCGCGAAAAATTCACAGGCACCCGGTTCATTCAGAAAGCACGCGTTATCGTTGGCGTTTTTCGCGAGCAAGCCCCCTCCCACAGTTGACCGAGTAGTGTCAGGGAATTAACTCAATTCCAACCAGATCGGCGCATGGTCCGACGGCTTTTCCAATGCCCGCAAATCATAATCGACGCCGGCATCCTTGACCCGTGGGAGCAAGCCATTGGACGCCATGATCACGTCGATGCGCAGGCCGCGCTTGGGCTCGTCCTCAAAGCCACGGCTACGGTAATCGAACCAGCTGAAACGGTCGGTCACCTCAGGGTTCAAGTGCCGGAAGCTGTCCACCAGGCCCCAGTTTTTCAGGCGGGCCATCCATTCGCGTTCTTCCGGCAGGAAACTGCACTTGCCGGTTTTCAGCCAGCGTTTGGCGTTGTCGGCACCGATGCCGATGTCGCAGTCTTGCGGGGAGATATTCACGTCGCCCATCACCACCAGTGCCTGCTCATTGCTGAAGCGGCTTTCCAGCAGTTGCTGCAGGTCTTCATAGAAGCGCTGTTTGGCCGGGAACTTGGTGGGGTGGTCGCGGCTTTCGCCCTGGGGAAAGTAGCCGTTCATGATGATGACCGGGTTGCCGCTCTCGTCGGCGAAGGTGCCCCAGATAAACCGGCGCTGGGCGTCTTCTTCATCGGTGGCAAAACCCTTGTGCACACTCAACGCTTCTTTGCGCGAGAGCAGGGCCACGCCGTAGTGGCCTTTCTGGCCGTGGTAATACACGTGGTAGCCCAGCGCCTGGACTTCGGCCAGCGGGAACTGGTCGTCGTGGACCTTGGTTTCCTGCAGGCCAATGACATCCGGCTGGTGTTTTTCAATCAGCGCCGCCAGCTGATGGGGGCGGGCACGCAGCCCGTTGATATTGAAGGAGACGATTTTCATGGTCGGCGGTCCAGTCTGGCAAAAGGGCGATGCTAGCCGACAAGTCGGACGGGGGCCAGCGTGGCAGTAGGACGCGTGCGCTGCTAATGTCTGGGAACGACTGGCGCTGCGCAGGTTCGTACCCATAAGAGCGCCATCTTTTTGCATGGCGTCCAGGAGATTGATTGTTATGCCTGACACCTCGACGGCCGCTGCCGAGATTCGCGTGCTCAACAGCGGTTATTCCCGCGAAGCGCGTTCCCTGTTGTACCAGGCCTACCGTCACGAACCGACCTTCGCCTACATCTTCGAAGCCGAGCGGCCAGGTTATGAACAGCGGGTACGCGCTACGGTGCGGGAACTGGTCAAGCAGCATTTTTTCCAGAAACTTCCGGCCATTGGCCTGTTCGTCAACGATCGTTTGATCGGCGTCGCCCTCATCGCGCCGCCGCAGCGGCGCCTGGGCATCACCGAGAGCTGGGCCTGGCAGATCCGCATGTGGTTGAGCACCGGTGTGCGCGGTACGCGGCGTTACCTGGAGTACCATCAGGCCGTGCTGGCGTGCCTGCCCGGTGAGTCGGTGCACGTGTTGCCGTTGCTGGGCATTCACCCGCAGTTGCAAGGTCACCACTATGGCGAACAATTGCTCGAAGCGGTTCACAACTGGTGCGCCGAAGACCCGCACTCATCGGGCGTGGTGCTCGACACGGGCAATTCCCGTTACCTGGATTTCTATAAGCGCCAGGGCTATGAGGAAATCGGTGAAATTGCCGTAGGACCTGTCCTGGAGCATGTGTTTTTTCATCCCAATCCCCAGGCGTTAACTGCTGCAACGACTTGAGACAGAATTATTCAGATAAATCCGGGTTCAAAGTTCCTCTCTCGCTCGTGTAGCATCCGCGCCTATGAAGTTTCCAGGAAGATTTACCAGCGGCTTGGTTCTGCTGTTCACAAGCTGCGGCGCATTGGCGCAAAGCGAACTGGACGTGCGGATCAAACCCTCAAATGACGCGCTGAAAGCCAACATCGAAGGCTACATCGGCGGGGTTGGCGATCGTGACGAAGAAGCCCTGCTGCGCTTCAGCCGCGGTGCCGAAGAGCAGGCGCGCAAAGCGGCCCAGGCGCTGGGCTTCTATCAACCACTGATCGCCAGCGATGTGAAGGGCGGCAAGAACCCGCGCCTGATCCTGACCATCGACCCCGGCGAGCCGGTGCATCTGCGCAACGTGACCCTGCGGGTCGATGGCCCGGCGGCGAGCCTCAAGGCATTTCGCGTGCCCGCCAGTGACGATCTCAAGCCCGGCGCGGTGCTCAATCACGGCCATTACGATGACGCCAAGCGCCTGATCCAGAACCAGGCGTCGCGCTACGGCTTTTTCAGTGGGCGTTTCACCCGCCAGACACTCTCCGTCGACCCCCAGGCAGGTGTCGCCGATATCGAACTGGTTTACGACAGCGGCCCACGCTACAGCATGGGCAAGGTCAGCTTCACCGGCGACACGCCGTTCGATGAAGAACTGCTGCAACGCATGGTGCCCTTTGACAGTGGCACTCCTTACGACTCCGAACTGATCGCCGAACTGAACCAGAACCTGCAAGCCAGTGGCTTCTTCGAAAGCGTGCGGGTGGACGCCAGCCCCACTGCCTCGACCAATGACGTGATTCCGGTGGCCGTGCAACTGGACACGCGCAAGCCACGCACCATGGGCCTGGGCCTGGGGTTTTCGACGGACGTCGGCCCGCGGGGCAAGGCCAACTGGACGCGCCACTGGGTCAATCCCCAGGGCCACAGTTATGGCTGGGAAGCCGAGTTGTCGGCGCCGCGACAGAACGTCGGCCTGTGGTACGACATTCCGCTCGACCCTCCGCTCACCGACAAATTGCGCTTCGCCGGTGGCTATCAGAATGAAGAGATCGCCAACACCGACACCTTGAGCAAGCTGCTCACCCTCGGCCCCGAATGGCACAGCAAGTTGCCCAGCGGCTGGACCCGGGTCATCTCGCTCAAATACCAGCGTGAAGAGTATCGCCTGGGCAATGACTCGGGCCTGAGTAACCTGGTGATGCCGGGCATCAGCTACTCCTACCTGCGCAGCGACAACCGCATCGATCCGCATAACGGCTATCGCCTGATGTTCGACAGCAAAGTCGCCAAGGAAGGGCTCGGTTCCGACACCAACCTGCTGTATGGCACCGCCACGATCAAGGGCTTGACCACCTTGTGGGATAACCACCGCTTCCTGGGCCGCGCGCAAGTGGGCGGCAGTGCCACCAATGGCTACAAGTCGGTGCCGCCGTCGCTGCGCTTCTTTGCCGGTGGCGACCAGAGCGTGCGCGGTTATGAATACCAGACCCTGTCGCCGGAAAACGACCGTGGCGACCGCATCGGCGGCCGCTACATGGTGGCGCTGAGCGCCGAATACCAGTATTCCATCACCGAGAAATGGCGGGTCGCGACCTTTATCGACCAGGGCAACTCGTTCAACACCCTGGATATGCCCAGTCTGAAAACCGGCGTGGGGGTGGGTGTGCGCTGGGTCTCGCCCGTGGGCCCGATCCGCCTCGATTTGGCCCATGCCCTGGAAGATCCGGGCGGCATTCGATTGCACTTTTCCATGGGGCCTGAGCTGTGATGCGTGGTTTGAAAATAGCGGGGCTGGCATTGATTGCCGTCCTCGCGCTGTTGCTGTTGACGCTGTGGACGCTGCTCGGTACCCAGGCAGGCAGTCGCTGGGTTCTGGGCCAGGTGCCGGGCTTGAGCGTGGAGAATTTTCACGGACGCCTGGGCGGGCAGTGGAGCGCCGACCACGTGCTGTGGCAACAGGACGGCAGCCGCGTCGAACTCAAGGCGCCGACGCTTGACTGGTCGCCGGGTTGCCTGTTGCGCATGACCTTGTGCATCGACCAGTTGGATGTGGACCAGGTCAGCCTGGCGTTCGCACCCAGCACCGAAGAAAGCAGCAGCGGGCCGATCCAACTGCCCGAACTGAAGCTGCCGGTTGCCATCCAACTGGGCGATGTTCGCATCGCCAGCCTGCTGTTCAACGGCAGCGAAGAACTCAAGGGCCTGCAACTGGCGGCGCACTGGACCGCCGCCGGCCTGCAGATCGACGCTGTTCATTTGCAGCGCGACGACCTGGTGCTGGACCTCGCCGGCCTGCTGCAACCCACCGGCGATTGGCCGCTCAATGCCACCGGCACGCTCAGCTTGCCCTACGCGCCGGGCGGCGCACCCTGGACCGTCGCGCTGAAGATCGACGGAGACCTGCTCAAAACCCTCAAGCTCGACGCCGACAGCAGCGGTTACCTGCCAGCCAAGCTCAGCGGCGAGCTGCAACCGTTGGCGGAAAACCTGCCGGCGCAGTTGCGCATCACCTCCGAGGCGTTCAAGCCCAGCGCCGATCTGCCCGACACCTTGCAACTCAACCAATTGGACCTGAGCGCCAAGGGTGACCTTAAAGAGGGTTATCAGTTGCTGGGCAAGGCGGTATTACCGGCGGAAAAAGGCCCGGTGGATTTACTGCTGCAAGGCAAGGTCGACGCCAAGGGCGCGCAGATCGCCGGCCTCGACCTGAACGCCGGCGACAAGCAAAGCCTCACGCTCAGCGCCAACCTGGATTGGCAACAAGGCTTGCGCGCCGACGCCAGAATCGACTGGCTGGACTTTCCCTGGCACCGCCTCTATCCGCTGATCGACGAACCGCAGGTGGCCTTGCGCACCTTCAATGGTGAGGTTTCCTACAAGGACGGCAACTACCTGGGCAACCTCAAGGCCGACCTTGACGGCCCGGCGGGCGCATTCACAGTGGTCACGCCCTTCAGCGGCGACCTCAAGCAGATCTTCCTGCCCGAACTGAAACTGAGCGCAGGTCAAGGTAAGGCCGAGGGCCATCTGAACGTACAGTTTGCCGACGGTATCGCCTGGGACACCGCGCTGGACCTGTCGGCATTGAACCCGGCGTACTGGGTCGCCGAATTGCCCGGCACCCTGGCCGGGCCGCTGCGCAGCACAGGCGAATTCAAGAACGAGCAACTCAAGCTCAACGCCGACCTCGACCTCAAAGGCCGCCTGCGCGGGCAGACCGCCGTGTTCGCGGCCAAGGCCGAAGGCGCGGGGCAGCAATGGACCCTCGCCAACCTGGACATCCGCCTGGGCGACAACCGCATCAACGGCAGCGGCAGCCTGCAGCAACGCCTGGCCGGGCAGATCGACATCAAGCTGGCGCGCCTGGCCCAGCTCTGGCCGCAATTGCGCGGGCAGGTCAATGGCCGCCTCGATGTTGCCGGTACCTTGAAGGTGCCCCAAGGCACGCTCGACCTCAAAGGCCAGCAACTGGCATTGGCCGATAACCGCCTGCAAAGTCTCAACCTCGACGCGACACTGGACAGCGCCCAGCGCGCCAGCATCCACCTCAAGGGCAGCGGCATCCAAAGCGGCGAGACCCAGGTCGGCACACTCACCGCCAGCGCCCAGGGCGATATCAAGAACCAGAAGGTTCAGGTGGAGCTGGCCGGACCGTTGCTCAAACTGGCCCTGGCGCTGGATGGCAACCTCGACGCAGGCAACTGGCGTGGGCGCCTGGCCAGCGGTGACGTACAAGCCGGTGGCCAGGACTGGCGGCTGCAGGCCCCGGCGAAAATCGAGCGCCTGGCCGACGGCAGGCTGACCTTCGCCGCGCACTGCTGGGTGTCTGGTGGCGCCAGCCTGTGTGGCGAAGACCAGCGCCTGATGCCTGAGCCGAAGCTGCGCTACCACCTCAAGCAATTCCCAATCGACAGTCTTGCGGCGTTCCTGCCCAAAGACTTCGCCTGGCAGGGCAGGCTCAATGCCGACGTACAACTCGACCTGCCGGCCAGCGGCCCGAAGGGCGTGGTCTCGGTGGACGCCGGGGGCGGCAACCTGCGTGTCAGGGACAAGGGCCAGTGGCTGGATTTCCCCTACGATACCCTCAAGCTGGAAACCACCCTGAACCCCAAGCGCATCGATACCCAACTGAATTTCCGTGGCGGCAAGTTGGGCGAGTTGTTGTTGCAGGCGCAGATCAACCCGTTGCCGGCCAGCAAGCCGATCACCGGCAATTTCAGCCTCACCGGCCTGGACCTCGCCGTGGCGCGACCCTTTGTGCCGATGGTTGAAAAGCTCAACGGCAAGCTCAACGGCAATGGCCGCATCTCCGGCGGGTTGCTCGCGCCCCTGGTCAACGGCAACGTGAACCTGGTGGACGGTGAAGTATCCGGGCCGGAACTGCCCATCAGCCTCGAGGGCCTGAACCTACAGGCGCAGATCGCCGGCGAAAGCGTGCAGTTGAACGGCGGCTGGCACAGCGGCAAGGCCGGGCAGGGCAGCCTCAAGGGCCAGATCGACTGGGGCCGCGCCCTGGTGGTCGACCTCAGCCTCAAGGGCTCGCAACTGCCGGTCAGCGTGGAACCCTATGCCAAGCTGGAAGTGGCCCCCGACCTCAAGATCAGCCTCAAGGACGACAAGCTGGCGATCGCCGGCAAGGTGCACATCCCGCGCGGCGATATCACCGTGCGCGAGCTGCCGCCCTCGACGGTCAAGGTCTCCGATGACACGGTGATCGTCGGCAGCCAGACCGAAGAAGGCAAACCGCCGATGGCCATGGCTATGGATATCGATGTGGAAGTGGGTGAAGACCAACTCAACTTCGCCGGCTTCGGCCTCACCGCCAAAGTGCAGGGCCACGTGCATATCGGCGACAACATGGACACCCGCGGCGAACTGTGGCTCAACGACGGCCGCTACCGCGCCTACGGCCAGCGCCTCAACGTGCGCCGTGCACGGCTGTTGTTTGCCGGGCCGTTGGACCAGCCATTCCTGGACATCGAAGCTGTCCGTGTAGTGGTCGAATCGTCCCGAACCGTGACCGCCGGTATTCGCCTGAGCGGCAGCGCCGAACAACCGACCACGCAGATTTTCTCAGAGCCCGCCATGGCTCAGGAGGACGCGCTGTCCTATCTGGTGCTGGGACGTTCGCGCACCAACAACGGTGAAGACAACAACATGCTTGCCGAAGCCGCCCTGGGCCTGGGCCTGATGGGCAGCGCAGGGGTGACCTCGGACATCGCCAATAAATTGGGCATCCAGGATTTCGACCTGGATACCCAAGGCACCGGCAACAGCACTGCGGTGGTGGCCAGCGGCAAGATCAACGACAAACTCAGCCTGCGTTACGGCGTAGGGGTGTTCGAACCGGCCAATACCATTGCCTTGCGCTATCTGTTGAGCAAGAAGGTGTACCTGGAGGTGGCCACAGGCGTGGCGAGCTCCCTGGATATCTTCTACAAGCGCGACTTCTAAGCCCAACTGGGTCAAATGTGGGAGGGGGCTTGCCCCCGATAGCGGTTTTTCAGTCAGCTAATCTGTAGCTGACCCACCGCTATCGGGGGCAAGCCCCCTCCCACATGGGTTCTTTATTTCACTCGAGCTTTTGGTCAGTTACCAAGCAACCTAACTGTTCCATTTGACATTCGCTGCCTAAGCAGTAATATCGCGTCACACATTCACTGCCTAGGCAGTAATAAGGTGACTTTCGATGCCCCACTTCACCCCCGACAATTTTCACAACTGCCATCTCGGCCTGTTGCTGGGCCGCGCTGCGATCCTCAAGGACCGCATCATCGACACTCATATGGAACCCCACGGCATCACCGCCGCGCAGTTCAAGGTGTTGATCATCATGGCCCAGTTCGGCGTCGACACCCCGGCCGAGCTGTGCCGCCACCTGTCCCTGGACAGCGGTTCGATGACGCGCATGCTCGACCGGCTGGAGCAGAAAGACTTGCTCAGCCGCAAACGTTCCGAGCTGGACCGCCGCCAGGTGCAGTTGGTGCTGACCGCCGATGGCCAGCGCCTGGCGGACATGCTGCCGCACATCGGCGCCCAGGCCCTCAATCAACTGGCCGGCGTCCTTGAGTCGGGCGAGCTGGAAACCCTGGAACGGATCCTCAAGAAAATTCTGATCGCTGCGGGTGACCCCATCACGATCCAGCGGGTAGGTAAACAATGAACACACGCGCACTCAGCCTGGTGCTGGCGGCGATGACGCTGGCCGGTTGTGCCAACTACAGCGGCCTCGACACCCAGGGCCGACGCCTGGACGCCAACGCCCTGCAAACCGGCAAATCCTTGAGCGGCGTGACGCTGTCGGATGCCGCCTGGCCCAGCGCCGACTGGTGGAAAGGCCTTGGCGACCCACAGCTCGACAGGCTGATCCAGGAAGCGCTGCAAAACAGCCCCGACATGCAAGTCGCCAGCGCCCGTGCCCATCAGGCCGAAGCTGCGGCCTATGCCGCCAACGCCGCGCGCCTGCCCACCGTGGATGCCAGTGCCGGTGTCAGCCGTTCGCGGCTGGCCAGGGACCAGGACCCGCGCGGGGAGGGCGATGCCTACTCGACCGTGCGCAACATTGGCGCCAGTTTCAATTACAACTTCGACCTGTGGGGCGGCCAACGCGCTGCCTGGGAAGCCGCCCTGGGTCAGGCCCGCGCCGCCGAAGTCGATCAGCAGGCCGCCCGCCTGACGCTGGCTGCCAACGTGGCCAAGGCCTACAGCGACCTGGGCCAGGCGCACATCGTGCGTGACCTGGCCGAGGATGACCTCAAGCGCACCCGGCAGATGCTCGACCTGAGCCAGCGCCGGCTGAGCTCCGGTATCGACAGCGAGTACCAGTACCAGCAGACCGAAAGCCTGGAAGCCAGCTCCCAGTCGCAGTTGATCGATGCGGAAAAACAACTGCAAAGCGCCAGGATCGCCCTCGCCGTATTGCTCGGTAAAGGCCCCGACCGTGGCAACGAGCTTGCCCGCCCGGCGGTGCTCAAACCCGCCGCCGTCGCCGTGCCTTCCGTGTTGCCCGCCGAGTTGCTCGGCCGGCGGCCGGACCTGGTCGCCGCCCGTTGGCGGGTGGAGGCTGCGAGCAAGGACATCGCCGCCAGCAAGACCCGCTTCTACCCCAACCTCAACCTGAGCGCGAGCGCCGGCGCCGAGTCGTTGCTGGGGGACGCGATGTTTGGTTCGGCCAGTCGTTTCTTCAACATTGCGCCGACCGTGTCGCTGCCGATCTTCGACGGTGGCCGCCTGCGCGCCGACCTCGATGCCCGCGACGCCGATTACGACCTGGCCGTGGCCCAGTACAACAAGACCCTGGTGCAGGCCCTGGGTGATATCGGTACCACCCTGTCGCAATTGCGCGACACCGGGCGGCAGATCAAGGCCCAGCAACACGCCGCCGACATCGCCCAGCAGTCCTACGACACCGGGGTGCAGCGCTACAGCTCCGGCATCGGTAATTACCTGGATGTGCTCAGCATCGAGCAGCAATTGCTGCAGGCCCAGCGTCAGTTGGCGGCCTTGAATGCTGCGCAGATCGATCTGTCGATTCAATTGATGCAGGCCCTGGGTGGCGGGTTCGACGCCAACAACGTGGCCGCGACCACCCCAGCCACCCGCACGGAATAATTTGAGGTATTTGTCATGGCCACTGCCGACAGCAACAACGCAACTGAACAACCCAAAGACAACAACCCGCGCAAACGCAAAGTCATGCTGATCGGCCTGGCGCTGATCGTCATTCTCGGTGTCGTCGGCGTATGGGCCTGGTACGAGCTTTATGGGCGCTTCAACGAAAGCACCGACGACGCCTATGTGAACGGCAACGTGGTGGAAATCACCCCGCTGGTCACCGGCACCGTGGTCAGCATCGGCGCCGACGATGGCGATCTGGTCCACGAAGGCCAGGTGCTGGTCAACTTCGATCCCAACGACGCCGCCGTCGGCTTGCAAAGTGCCCAGGCCAACCTGGCGCGCACGGTGCGCCAGGTGCGTGGTTTGTACAGCAACGTCGATGGTATGAAAGCCCAGGTCAACGCGCAGAAAGCCGACGTGCAGACGGCCCAGGACAACTACAACCGACGCAAGACCCTGGCGCAGGGCGGCGCGATTTCCCTGGAAGAACTGTCCCACGCCCGTGACAGCCTGACCGCCGCCAGGAACGCCTTGACCAACCTTGAGCAGCAACTCAAGACCACCAACGCCCTGGTGGATGACACGGTGATTTCGTCCCACCCGGATGTGCAAGCCGCCGCCGCGCAACTGCGCCAGGCTTACCTGACCAATGCGCGCAGCACCTTGATTGCACCCGTCACCGGCTATGTGGCCAAGCGCACCGTGCAGTTGGGCCAGCGCGTCCAGCCGGGTACCGCGCTGATGGCGGTGATTCCGCTGGACCAGCTGTGGATCGATGCCAACTTCAAGGAAACCCAACTGCGTGATATGCGCATCGGCCAGCCGGTGGACATCGAGTCGGACATCTACGGCAGCGACGTGAAGTACAGCGGCACCGTCGACAGCCTCGGCGCCGGCACCGGCAGCGCGTTCGCCCTGTTGCCCGCGCAGAACGCCACCGGCAACTGGATCAAGATCGTGCAGCGCGTACCGGTGCGCATCCACATCAATGCCGAGGAACTGGCCAAGCACCCGCTGCGCGTGGGTTTGAGCACCGTGGTCAATGTGGACCTGCACGACCAGAGCGGCCCGGTCCTGGCGCAACAGCCGCCGCAGAAGGCTTCGTTCACCACCAACGTGTATGACCGCCAACTCGCCGAGGCCGATGCCATGATCAACCAGTTGATCCATGACAACAGCGTCGCCGCTCCCAAGGCTGCGCAACGCTGATGAGCAATAACGCCTCGTTCACGCCACCCAGCCTGTTGATGGCCACTATCGGGCTGTCGCTGGCGACCTTCATGCAGGTGCTCGACACCACCATCGCCAACGTGGCGTTGCCGACCATTTCCGGCAACCTGGGCGTGAGTTCGGAGCAGGGCACCTGGGTCATTACTTCGTTTGCGGTGAGCAACGCCATTGCCTTGCCGCTCACCGGTTGGTTGAGCCGGCGCTTCGGCGAGGTGAAGCTGTTCCTGTGGGCGACCATGCTGTTTGTGCTGGCGTCGTTCCTGTGCGGTATTTCCACCTCGATGCCCGAGTTGATCGGCTTTCGCGTGCTGCAGGGGCTTGTGGCGGGGCCGTTGTACCCGATGACCCAGACGCTGCTGATCGCGGTCTACCCACCGGCCAGGCGCGGCATGGCCCTGGCGCTGCTGGCGATGGTCACGGTGGTGGCGCCGATTGCGGGACCGATCCTCGGCGGCTGGATCACCGACAGCTACAGCTGGCCGTGGATCTTCTTCATCAACGTGCCTATCGGCATTTTTGCGGTGATGGTGGTGCGTGCGCAGTTGAAGAAACGTCCGGTGGTCACCAGCTACCAGCCGATGGACTATGTGGGGTTGTTGAGCCTGATCGTCGGTGTCGGCGCCTTGCAGATCATCCTCGACAAGGGCAATGACCTGGATTGGTTCGAGTCCAACTTCATCATTATCGGTGCGGTGATCTCGGCGATTGCCCTGGCGGTGTTCGTGATCTGGGAGATGACCGACAAGCACCCGGTAGTGAATCTGCGCCTGTTCGCCTACCGCAACTTCCGCATCGGCACCATCGTGCTGATCCTGGGTTACGCGGGCTTTTTCGGGATCAACCTGATCCTGCCGCAATGGCTGCAGACCCAGATGGGCTACACCGCGACCTGGGCGGGACTCGCGGTGGCGCCGATCGGTATCCTGCCGGTGCTGATGTCGCCGTTCGTGGGCAAGTACGCGAACAAGTTCGACCTGCGCCTGCTGGCGGGCCTGGCGTTCCTGGCGATCGGCTTGAGCTGTTTCATGCGCGCGGGGTTCACCAACGAAGTGGACTTTACCCACATCGCCCTGGTGCAACTGTTCATGGGCATCGGCGTGGCGCTGTTCTTCATGCCGACCCTGAGCATCCTGATGTCCGACCTGCCGCCCCAGCAGATTGCCGACGGCGCGGGCCTGGCGACTTTCCTGCGCACCTTGGGTGGCAGCTTTGCGGCGTCGCTGACCACCTGGATCTGGATCCGCCGGGCCGACCAGCACCATGCCTACATGAGCGAGAACATGACCACCTACGACTCGGCGACCCGCGACGCCTTGCAGGCGCTTGGAGGGGCAGGGCACAAGGCGTATGCGCAACTGGACCAGATCCTCACCAGCCAGGCCTACATG
>NZ_KZ477997.1:16199-150671 GCF_002837185.1 Pseudomonas fluorescens
CACAGGGCACAAGGCGTATGCGCAACTGGACCAGATCCTCACCAGCCAGGCCTACATGATGTCCACCGTGGACTACTTCACGTTGCTGGGGTGGATGTTCATGGGCTTGATGCTGCTGGTGTGGCTGGCCAAGCCACCGTTTACCGCGAAGGCCGGGCCTGCGGCTTCGGGGCACTGACTGCCCAGGGCTGAAATGCAATCAACTGTGGGAGGGGGCTTGCCCCCGATAGCGGTGGGTCAGGCACAGATGCATCAACTGACACTCCCTCATCGGGGGCAAGCCCCCTCCCACATAGGGCACAAGGCGTATGCGCAACTGGACCAGATCCTCACCAGCCAGGCCTACATGATGTCCACCGTGGACTACTTCACGTTGCTGGGGTGGATGTTCATGGGCTTGATGCTGCTGGTGTGGCTGGCCAAGCCACCGTTTACCGCGAAGGCAGGGCCTGCGGCTTCGGGGCACTGACTGCCCAGGGCTGAAATGCAATCAACTGTGGGAGGAGGCTTGCCCCCGATAGCGGTGGGTCAGGCACAGATGCATCAACTGACACTCCCTCATCGGGGGCAAGCCCCCTCCCACAGTTGATGTGTGTTGTCAGGTATCAAGCGCCAGGCAAAGCCAACTGCGGATTGACGAAGTCAAACGCCGCCAGTTGAAAGCCTTGCTCATCCACCTGCAACGCCCAGCCTTGCTTGTCCCAATCCCCCAACACAATACGCTTGGCCGCCTGGTCACCAATCTGCAACTTATGAATGGCGGGGCGGTGCGTATGGCCGTGGACCAGGGTGCGCACGCCGAAGTGCTGCATCACCCGCGGCACTTCGTCGGGGGTGACATCGACAATGTCGTTGGCCTTCATGCGCGTCTGTGCACGGCTCTCGCTGCGCAGCTTTCGCGCCAGCTTATGGCGTGTGCCCAGAGGCAGGTTGCGCAGGATAAACAGCACAATCGGGTTACGCAGGATGCGCCGCAGCTTCATGTAGCCGAGGTCACGGGTGCAGAGGCTGTCGCCGTGCATCAGCAGCACGGGTTCGCCGTAGAAGTGCACGACGCTCGGGTCCTTGAGCAGGCTGGCGCCTGCGGCTTTGCAGAACGCCTTGCCGATCAGGAAGTCGCGGTTGCCGTGCATGATGAAAATCGCAGTGCCGCTGTCGCTCAGTTCGCGCAGCGCGTCACAGATAGAACGCTGGAACGGTGTCATCCCATCGTCGCCAATCCAGGCTTCGAAGAAGTCCCCCAGAATGTACAACGCCTGGGCGCCACGGGCGCGGCCGTGGAGCAGATCCAGAAACGCCCGGGTGATGTCCGGGCGCTCCTCTTCCAGATGCAAGTCTGAAATCAGCAATATCACCCAACGATCTCGGCTTTCTCGACGATCACGTCTTCGGCTGGAACGTCCTGGTGACCGGCCTTGGACGTGGTGGACACGCCTTTGATCTTGTCGACAACGTCCTGGCCTTCGGTGACTTTACCGAACACCGCGTAACCCCAGCCCTGCACATTCTTGCCGCTGTGGTTGAGGAAGGCGTTGTCGGCCACGTTGATGAAGAACTGCGCGGAGGCCGAATGCGGCTCCATGGTACGGGCCATGGCGACGGTGTACTTGTCGTTGGAGAGGCCGTTGTCCGCTTCGTTCTGGATGCTCGGGCGCTTGTCTTTCTTCTCTTTCATGCCTGGCTCGAAACCGCCGCCCTGGATCATGAAGTTGCCGATGACACGGTGGAAAACGGTGTTTTCGTAGTGGCCGGCGTTGACGTACTCGATAAAGTTGGCAACGGTGATCGGCGCTTTCTCGGCGTTCAACTCGATGACGATGTCACCGTGGTTGGTGGTCAGTTTGACTTGAGTCATGTTCACTACTCTTTTCAGGGAATTCGTGGGTTTGAGTGCCTCGGGCACCTTACCTGTCTGGCTTAAACGACGGCCAAGGCGCGCAGTTTAGCGTGCCCTGCAGGAATTTCGAGGTGGTTTTTTAACGCCCCGGCCATAAAAGCAGTAATTAAACAGCAGTTTTTGGTCCCAGCCTGTCAGTGTCTTGACTGCATCGGCTATTATGAGCCCTTTGTTTTATCTGGCCCCACCTGGCCACGAACCTGTCTGTTCAAGGATCCTATGAGCAAGCCCACTGTCGACCCTACCCCGAATGCCAAGGCCGGACCTGCCGTCCCGGTCAACTTCCTGCGCCCGATCATCCAGGCGGACCTGGATTCGGGCAAGCACACGCAGATCGTCACCCGTTTCCCGCCAGAGCCCAACGGCTACCTGCACATCGGTCACGCCAAGTCGATCTGTGTGAACTTCGGTCTGGCCCAGGAGTTCGGTGGCGTCACGCACTTGCGTTTCGACGACACCAACCCGGCCAAGGAAGACCAGGAATACATCGACGCCATCGAAAGCGACATCAAGTGGCTGGGCTTCGAATGGTCCGGTGAAGTGCGCTATGCCTCCAAGTATTTCGACCAGTTGTTCGACTGGGCCGTCGAGCTGATCAAGGCCGGCAAGGCCTATGTGGACGACCTGACCCCGGAGCAGGCCAAGGAATACCGTGGCACCCTGACCGAGCCGGGCAAGAACAGCCCGTTCCGCGACCGTTCGGTGGAAGAGAACCTGGACTGGTTCAACCGTATGCGCGCCGGTGAATTCCCGGACGGCGCCCGCGTGCTGCGCGCCAAGATCGACATGGCCTCGCCGAACATGAACCTGCGCGATCCGATCATGTACCGCATCCGCCATGCTCACCACCACCAGACCGGTGACAAGTGGTGCATCTACCCCAACTACGACTTCACCCACGGTCAGTCGGACGCCATCGAAGGCATCACCCACTCCATCTGCACCCTGGAGTTCGAGAGCCATCGCCCGCTGTACGAGTGGTTCCTCGACAGCTTGCCGGTACCGGCGCACCCGCGTCAGTACGAATTCAGCCGCCTGAACCTGAACTACACCATCACCAGCAAGCGCAAGCTCAAGCAACTGGTGGATGAAAAGCACGTGCATGGCTGGGATGACCCGCGCATGTCGACCCTGTCGGGCTTCCGCCGTCGTGGCTACACGCCTGCGTCGATCCGCAACTTCTGCGACATGGTCGGCACCAACCGTTCCGACGGCGTGGTTGACTTCGGCATGCTGGAGTTCAGCATCCGCCAGGACCTCGACGCGAACGCCCCGCGCGCCATGTGCGTGCTGCGTCCGTTGAAGGTTGTGATCACCAACTACCCGGAAGACAAGGTCGATCACCTCGAACTGCTGCGTCATCCGCAAAAAGAAGAACTCGGCGTGCGCAAGCTACCGTTCGCCCGTGAAATCTACATCGACCGCGATGACTTCATGGAAGAGCCGCCAAAAGGCTACAAGCGTCTGGAGCCGAACGGCGAAGTGCGCCTGCGTGGCAGCTACGTGATCCGGGCCGATGAAGCGATCAAGGACGCCGATGGCAACGTCGTCGAACTGCGCTGCTCGTACGACCCGGACACCCTCGGCAAGAACCCTGAAGGCCGCAAGGTCAAGGGCGTGGTCCACTGGGTGCCGGCCGCTGCCAGCATCGAGTGCGAAGTGCGTTTATACGATCGCCTGTTCCGCTCGCCGAATCCTGAAAAGGCCGAAGACAGCGCCAGTTTCCTCGACAACATCAACCCTGACTCCCTGCAAGTACTCACCGGTTGTCGTGCCGAGCCATCGCTTGGCGACGCACAGCCGGAAGACCGTTTCCAGTTCGAGCGCGAAGGTTACTTTTGCGCGGATATCAAGGACTCGAAACCGGGCGCGCCGGTATTCAACCGTACCGTGACCTTGCGTGATTCGTGGGGCCAGTGATTCTGTTTAAGGAACTGTCGTGCTAACGATCTACAACACACTCAGCAAGACCAAAGAAGTCTTCAAGCCGCTGGATGGCAACAAGGTGCGCATGTACGTGTGCGGCATGACCGTGTACGACTACTGCCACATCGGCCACGGCCGCAGCATGGTTGCCTTCGACCTGGTGACCCGCTGGTTGCGCTTCAGCGGCTATGACTTGACCTATGTGCGCAACATCACCGACATCGACGACAAGATCATCAACCGCGCCAATGAAAACGGCGAGTCGTTCGACGCGCTGACCGAGCGCATGATCGCCGCGATGCACGAGGACGAGGCGCGCCTCAACATCCTCAAGCCGGACATGGAACCGCGCGCCACGGACCACATTCCTGGCATGCACGCGATGATCCAGGCCCTGATCGACAAGGGTTACGCCTACGCCCCCGGCAATGGCGACGTGTACTACCGTGTCGCCAAGTTCATGGGCTACGGCAAGCTGTCGCGCAAGAAAATCGAAGACCTGCGCATCGGCGCACGCATCGAAGTCGACGAAGCCAAGCAGGACCCGCTCGACTTCGTGCTGTGGAAAGCCACCAAGCCGGGCGAGCCCAGCTGGGAATCGCCGTGGGGCGCGGGGCGTCCGGGCTGGCACATCGAATGCTCGGTGATGTCCACCTGCTGCCTGGGCGAGACCTTCGACATTCATGGCGGCGGCAGCGACCTGGAATTTCCGCACCACGAAAACGAAATCGCCCAGAGCGAAGCCGCCACCGGCAAGACCTACGCCAACGCCTGGATGCACTGCGGCATGATCCGCATCAATGGCGAGAAGATGTCCAAGTCCTTGAACAACTTCTTCACCATCCGCGACGTGCTGGAAAAGTACCATCCGGAAGTGGTGCGTTACCTGCTGGTGTCCAGCCATTACCGCAGCGCCATCAACTACTCGGAAGACAACCTCAAGGATGCCAAAGGCGCCCTGGAGCGCTTCTACCATGCGTTGAAGGGCCTGCCCGCCGTTGCCCCGGCTGGCGGCGAAGCGTTTGTGGCGCGGTTTACCGAAGTGATGAATGATGACTTCGGTACCCCGGAAGCCTGCGCGGTGCTGTTTGAGATGGTGCGTGAGATCAACCGGTTGCGCGAGAGTGATCTCGACGCGGCGGCTGGGCTTGCTGCTCGCCTCAAAGAGCTGGCGAGTGTGCTGGGCGTGTTGCAGATGGAAGCCGATGACTTCCTGCAAGCCGGCGCTGAAGGGCGTGTGGATGCGGCGCAGGTGGATGCATTGATCCAGGCGCGTCTGGCTGCGCGGGCTGGTAAAGACTGGGCGGAATCCGACCGTATCCGCGACCAACTGACTGCGATGGGTGTGGTCCTGGAAGACGGCAAGGGTGGCACGACCTGGCGGTTGGCTGATCAGGCCTGACTGTTAACCCGATCCAAATGTGGGAGGGGGCTTGCCCCCGATGGCGGTGTGTCAGTTACAGCTGTATCAACTGACACTCCCTCATCGGGGGCAAGCCCCCTCCCACTTTTTGACCGTGCTCACTTTGCTCGGTCTTCGGATTCAGACCTACCTCTGAGTTTGCATGTGATTGAGGCTTAGTGTTTTCTTCACCCACAACTGACCCCCTTTCAGCCGCCTGCACATTCCCTCCGTTTTTAGTCTTGCCGAATTCGCGCGAGGTTTCAGAGTTCTCTTACAGTTCCCCTTCAAGACGGGCAGGTAATGTTTGTTACTTGGTGTAATAAGAAGGGAACATATATGCAAATGCTCACACAGACCAAGGATGTGGGTTCAGGCTTGTCGCTGCGTGCCGGTAAGTTAGTTGTTAGTCTCGTCAGTACGCCAGCGCAACTGCGAGAGGTGCAAGCCCTTCGTTATAAAGTGTTCAATGAAACATTCCGGGCACCGGCACTTAGCAATATCCAGGGTTTGAATGTCGACGAGTTTGACGACTATTGCGACCATCTAGTCGTGCGAGATGTCACCACCGCCTGTGTGGTCGGCACGTACCGTGTCATGAGTCCAACCGCTGCCCGGCATATAGGGCACTACTATTCGGAAAAGGAATTCGACCTGAGCCGGTTGGATCATTTGCGTGCAAGCATTATCGAGGTGGGGCACGCCTGCGTGCATCCCGACTACCGTGCCGGCAGCGTGACCAGGCTGCTCTGGTCGGGCGTGGGGATGTACACACAGCGTGAACGATGTGATTACGTCATGGGGTGCGCCAGCGTCAGTTTGGCGGACGGCGGACATCATGCATCAGCTATTTATCGTGCGTTTACACCGGACCAGTTTTCGCCGTCTG
Organism: Pseudomonas fluorescens; assembly: GCF_002837185.1. GTDB lineage: Bacteria > Pseudomonadota > Gammaproteobacteria > Pseudomonadales > Pseudomonadaceae > Aquipseudomonas > Aquipseudomonas fluorescens_AM. The sequence goes on from NZ_KZ477997.1 coordinate 22,314, forward strand.
AATATCGTGTCACACCACATGCAGCATTTGCGCTTCATGACGTTAAAGGCGAAAAACCTGCCCTCCTGCCACCTATATTAAAAGGCTTATTACGTAGCGGCGCCTGGGTGTGTGGGGCACCGGCCTGGGACGCTGTTTTTAATACGGCTGATTTCTTTATGTGGTTGCCGTTGTCGAATTTTGACCAGCGTTATGCGCGCCACTATTTAAAGTGACCGCGCGGCACTGCATCAAGTGAGTAGGTATCGTACGAACTAATGAAGGTTGTGAAGAGTATGTTTTTAACAGAAGAACGAAATACCGCGTTTGAGCTGGTTCCACAATTGGCCTCCTTTCTTGAGTCCGCATCGCTGTTGGAACTTGAGCGAGGAAAGTCTCAACGCTTGGCTGATGTGTTTCGCACAGTGGGCCAGCCTGGGCTTGCCATTGCCGAGGCACTGGGTGGCAGGGGCGTCAGTGCGCGCAAGTTGGCGCAGTTGCATACGTGGGTCGGCGCACATTGCCCTTCACTGGCTGTGATGATGACCATGCACCACCACACGATCGCGGGCATGATGGCGGCCAGTCATTTTTTTCCTGACCTTCAAGGGCTGCTGAGCATCGTTGCAGGCAACGACTTGTTGGTTGCGTCCGGATTCGCCGAAGGCCGCGCGCATTCGGATATCCTCGCGTCGACCATGGCCGTGGAGAAAACCGCCGACGGCTATATCGTCAATGGCAGCAAGAAACCCTGCACGATGACCCATCATTTCGACGTGATTACCTTTGGCGTCAACTATGTTGATCCGCAAGGTGACGTGCATCTTGGCATTGGTGCCGCGCTGGCGGGCGATCCCTGTATCGAGCGCGAAAAATTCTGGTCTGTTCCCCATTTGCAGGCGGCTGACAGTCACGAGGTCCGGTTCAACAACCTGATGGTTCCCGAGTCCATGATGCATTTCAGCAAAACCGTGGATGAGCAGCTCGGTGAGGATCAACAGGGTACGGGTAACCATTTGTTTGCGATCTGGTTCCAGTTGCTGGCTTCAGCGTCGTACCTGGGCATGGCGTGCGCACTGTCATCGCGAGCGCTGACGGCGGGTAAAGGTTCGCAGGAGGATCGGGCGCTGTTGCTGATCGATCTGCAAGGGGCGACGATGGCGTTGCAAGGGCTGGCGACGTCGATAGATGAAAACCGTTTCTTGCGCGCTGACCTGGCGCGTGCTCAGGCCACACGCTTCTCGGTGCAGGAGGCGCTCAACCGTATTGGCACGCGCGCTTTCGAACTCATGGGGGGGATGGCTTTCATGTCATCTGAAGAGGTCGCCTATCTGCTGGTGGCGACGCGGGTGCTGGCCTTCCATCCGACGTCCAGGATCGCCAGCAGTGCATTCCTGTGTGAGCAGCTGAGCTAATGTGGGAGGGGGCTTGCTCCCGATAGCAGTGGATCAGTCAGTTCATCGGTAACTGACCCACCGCCATCGGGGGCAAGCCCCCTCCCACATTTGGATTGTGTTCTCTTCAGCGCTCAGCGGCGGCTGCTGACCTCGGCCGGTACATCGTCACCGGCCATGCGCTTGCGGAACAGCGCCGTGCGCGCCAGCAGCAGGGTGGTCACCGGCACGGTGATCGACAGCAGAATCGGAATCAGCCAGCCGTGCAGCACCGGCCCGGATTTGAGTACCGAGAAGTAGATGATCGAGGCCAACGCCACGCACCACGCGCCGAGTGTCGAGGCCAGCGCCGGCGGGTGCATGCGCTGGAAGAAATCCTTCATGCGCAACAACCCGAGCGCCCCTATCAGCGCAAACACGCTGCTCAGGACCAGCAGCACACCGACGACGATTTCCATCCATAACGGCATCATTCAATCACCTCCCCACGCAACAGGAATTTGGCCAGGGCGAACGAGCCGACAAAGCCGAACAGCGCAATCAGCAGCGCCGCTTCAAAGTAGGTGTCGCTGGCATAACGGATGCCCAGCACCAGCATCATCAGCATTGCCAGGATGTACAGATAATCCAGCGCCAGTACCCGGTCCTGGGCTGACGGGCCTTTGAACAGGCGGATCAATGTCAGCACCATCGCCAGCGAGAACAGGAACAGGCTCAACAGGATCGCATTGGAGAGCAGGGCGCTCATTCGAAGATCTCCATCAGGGGCCGTTCGTAGGCGGATTTGAAGTGCTCGATAAACTGCGCCTCATCGTCCAGATCGAACACATGCAGCAGCAGGACGCTGCGGTCCAGCGCCAGTTCCGACCAGATCGTGCCGGGGATCACCGTCGTGATCATTGACAGCGCCGCGAGGCCGTTGGGGCTGCGCAGGTCGATGGGGATTTTGATGAAGCGCGCGCGCGGCGGGCGTGAGCCGCAGGTCAGGACGCCCCAGGCCACTTGCAGGTTGGAGACAATCACGTCGCGGCCCACCAGCAGGAACAGGCGCAGGATCACGCCGGGACGGCGCAGGCTGATCGGTTGCGGACGCAGTGGCGCCATCATCAGCGGCGCAAGCAAGCCCAGCAGTGCACCGAGCAGCAGGTTGCCGGGGCTCATCGACAGGTTCAGCACCAGCCATAACCCCAGCAAGGCCAGCGACAACCACGGGGCGGGAAACAGGCGCTTCATGGTTGCACCTCCAGGGCGGCTGCCTGGGCTTCGGGGCTTGGCACCGGGCGCGTCGCCATCACCGCCATGACGTAGCTTTCCGGGTTGTTCAGGCTCTTGGCGGTGGCCAGCGTGTAGCGCATCAGTGGCTCGGCCTTGAAGGTCAGCGCAATGCTCAGGCCCAGCAGCAGGAAGATCGGCACACATTCGTAGCGGCGCAGCAGGGGCGAGGGACGTTCTTCCGGGGTCCAGAAACGCTGGATGCCGAGCCGGGCGAAGGCAATCAACGACGCCAGCCCCGACAGGATCAACAGTGCCACCAAGCCCCAGGCCGCCGGGCGGATGGGCTCATTCACCGCGTTGCCCAGGCCCAGCGGATTGACCAGCGCATGCAGCAGACTGAGCTTGCCGATAAACCCGGACAGTGGCGGCATGCCGATGATCAGCAGCGCGCAGGCAATAAAGCTCAGGCCAAGGAACGCCATGGTCCAGGGGATCACCTGGCCGATGACGGCTTTCTGTTCATCGTCGAGGTTGACGCCGGGCCGTGGATGCAGGGATTCCATGGCCTTGGGCAGGGCGTCGATCTCTTCATCCAGCGGCAGGTCATTGGCCGAGCGCGAGCGTTCGATCAATTCCGCCAGCAAAAACAGCGCGCTCAACGCCAGGGTGGAGCTGACCAGATAGAACAGCGCCCCGGCCGTCAGGCTAGGCTGGGCAAACCCCACGGCCGACAGCAGGATGCCGGCCGACACCAGAATGCTCAGGCTCGCCATGCGTTCCAGGCGCTGCGCCGCGAGCATTGCCAGTGCCGCGCAGACAATGGTCGCCATGCCGCCGTATACCAGCCAGTCACCGCCGAACAACGCCGACGCGCCGGCCTGGCCGGAAAACAGCAAGGTCCACAGGCGCAGCACGGTGTACACGCCCACTTTGGTCATGATCGCAAACATTGCCGCCACCGGTGCACTGGCCGAGGAGTAGGCAGGCGCGAGCCAGAAGTTCAGCGGCCACATGCCGGCCTTGGCCAGGAACGCCGTCGCGAGGATCGCCGCACCGGCGTGTAACAGGCCACGATCAGCCTCCGGCACCAGCGGGATTTTCAGCGCCAGATCAGCGAAGTTCAGCGTGCCGGTGACGCCGTAGATCATCGCCGCGCCAATCAGGAACAGCGACGACGCCAGCAGGTTGATCGCGATGTAATGCAGTCCCGACGACACCCGCGCACGGCCGGAACCGTGCAGCATCAAGCCGTAGGACGCCGCCAGCAGCACCTCGAAGAACACGAACAGGTTGAACAGGTCGGCGGTGAGGAAGGCGCCGTACAGACCCATCATCTGCACCTGGAACAGCGCGTGGAAACTGGTGCCGGCACGGTCCCAGCGGGCCATGGCAAACAACAGCGCGCTGACGCCGATGATCCCGGTCAGCACCAGCATCAGCGCCGACAGCTGATCCACCACCAGCACGATACCGAACGGCACTTGCCAGTTGCCCGGCAGGTACACGCCGATCGAGCCCGGGCCGCCTTGTTGTGTCCAGTACAGCAGCAATACGGCGATGCCCAGGCCGATGACGCTGGAGAACAGATTGATCCTGGCTTTGAGCGGGCGGCGTTTCTCGCCGAGCATCAGCATCAGCGCTGCGGTCAGTAACGGCAGCAGAATCGGCGCAACGATCAGTTGGTTGACCCAATTCATTCCTTGGGCTCCCGGCCGTCCACATGGTCAGTACCGGTCAGGCCGCGGGAGGCCAGCAGCACCACCAGGAACAGCGCGGTCATGGCGAAGCTGATCACGATGGCCGTGAGCACCAGCGCCTGGGGCAGGGGGTCGGTGTAGTTGAGCAGGTCTTGCGGCACGCCGTCCTTGATGATCGGCTCCTTGCCGATAAACAGGCTGCCCATGCTGAAAATGAACAGGTTGACCCCGTAGGACAACAGGCACAGGCCCATCACCACCTGAAACGTCCGTGGCCGCAGGATCAGCCAGACACCAGAGGCCGCCAGGACCCCAATGGCAATTGCGATGACTTCTTCCATCAGGCGGCTCCTTCTGTTGTGGCAACGACTTTGGCCTGGTTGCTCGGTTTATGCGCTCGCACCGACTGGTGACCGAGGGCAGTGAGCATCAGCAGCGTCGAACCGACGACCATGGCGTACACACCGACATCGAAGAATAACGCGCTGGCGACATGAATATCGCCCAGCACCGGCAGGCTGAAATGCCAGGTGTGCGTGGTGAGGAACGGGTACCCGGCAAACAATGCGCCGAGCCCGGTGAGGGTTGCTGCGAGCAGGCCGAACCCCATCCAGCGCATCGGCCGCAGGCTCATCTGTGCCTCGACCCACTGCGTACCGGCGACCATGTATTGCAGGATAAACGCCACCGACATCACCAAGCCCGCGACAAAACCGCCGCCCGGCTGGTTATGGCCGCGCATGAACAGGTAGAACGACACCACCATCGCTATCGGCAACAGCAGGCGCACCAGCACCGCCGGTACCATCATGAAGCCCAGGGCGGTGTCGCTGGCCTGGCGCGGGTTGACCAGGTCGGTGGCCACGTCCGGCGCGAGTTGGCGTTGTTGCGCGGGCAACTGCATGCTTTCTTTCGACGGACGGAAGCGCCGCAGCAGGGCGTACACGGTCAGTGCCACGGCGCCGAGCACGGTGATTTCGCCGAGGGTATCGAAGCCGCGGAAGTCCACCAGCATCACGTTCACCACATTGCTGCCGCCACCCTCGGGCAGGGCGCGACTGAGGTAGAACGAGGAGATATCGTTGGGGGTCTGGCGTGTCAGCATCGCATAGGACAACAGCGCCATGCCGCCACCCACCACGGTGGACAGCAGGAAGTCGCGCACCCGGCGGATCCGCGCCTTGCGCAGGGTGTTGGGCAGTGGCCACACCTCTTCGATCCGCCGTGGCAGCCAGCGCAGGCCGAGCAGGATCAACACGGTGGTGACCACTTCCACCACCAGTTGCGTCAGGGCCAGGTCCGGCGCCGAGAACCACACGAAGGTAATGCACGTCATCAGGCCGCACACGCTGACCATGGTCAGGGCTGCCAGCCGGTGATACTTGGCCTGCCAGGCGGCGCCCAGCGCGCAGGCAATCGCCAGCACCCACAGGGTCACGAACACGATGGAGCCGGGGATCTTCGGCCGGTCACCCCAGGTCAGGCCGCTGTTGAGCATCGGGATCAGGGCGCCGATCACCGCCACGATCACCAGCAGGAACAATTGGGTTTGCAGGCGCTTGGTGCTGATGCGTTTCTCGATCTTGCGCACCCCGCGCATCATCACCACCAGGCAACGCTCGAAGCCTCGCTTGCCGTTGAAGTAGCCGATCAGCGGCGGGTAGGTGAAACGGCCGCGCTTGAGTTGCTTGCGCAGCATCAGGTAGAGCACCACACCGCCGGACATGGCCACCAGGCTCATGATCATCGGCGCGTTCCAGCCGTGCCAGATCGCCAGGCTGTATTCCGGCAGCACACCGCCCACCACCGGCAGTGCGGCGGCGGCGAGGATCGAGCCGACCACCTGGGCCGGGAAAATCCCCACCAGCAGGCAGGTGAATACCAGCAGTTCGACGGGGGCGCGCATCCAGCGTGGTGGTTCGTGGGGCGTGTGCGGCAAGTGGGTGGCGGGCGGGCCGAAGAACACATCCACGGTAAAGCGCAGGGCATAGGCCACGCTGAACGTACCGGCGATGGTCGCGATCACGGGCAGCATGATTTCCACCCATTTTGTCGACGAGATAAATACGGTTTCGGCGAAGAACATCTCTTTGGACAGGAAGCCATTGAGCAACGGCACGCCGGCCATCGAGGCACTGGCCACCATCGCCAGGGTCGCGGTGAACGGGATCAGGCGCACCAGTCCACTGAGCTTGCGGATATCCCGCGTGCCGCTTTCGTGGTCGATAATGCCCGCCGCCATGAACAGCGAGGCCTTGAAGGTGGCGTGGTTGAGAATATGGAACACTGCCGCGACGGCGGCCAGCGGGCTGTTGAGGCCCAGCAGCAGGGTGATCAGCCCGAGGTGACTGATGGTGGAGTAGGCCAGCAGGCCTTTGAGATCGTTCTGAAACATGGCGCAGTAGGCGCCGAGGAGGAGGGTGAGCGCGCCGGCACCGCCGACGATCCAGAACCACTCTTCGCTGCCGGACAGCGAGGGCCACAGGCGGGCCAGCAGGAACACGCCGGCTTTCACCATCGTCGCCGAATGCAGGTATGCCGACACCGGCGTCGGCGCGGCCATGGCGTGGGGCAACCAGAAGTGGAAGGGGAACTGCGCGCTTTTGCTCAAGGCGCCGATCAGCACCAGGGCCAGCATGACCGGGTACAGCGAGTGCGCACGAATCTGATCGCCCGCCGCCAGCACCTGGTCCAGGTCATAGCTGCCGACGATGTGCCCCAACAGCATCACCCCGGCCAGCAGGCACAAACCACCCGCGCCGGTGACCATCAGCGCCATATACGCACCACGCCTGGCATCGGCGCGGTGGTGCCAGTAACCAATCAGCAGGAAGGAAAACAGGCTGGTCAGTTCCCAGAAAAACACGATTTGGATCAGGTTGCCGGAAATCACCAGCCCGAGCATGGCGCCCATGAAGGCCAGGAAAAACGCGAAGAAACGCGGCACCGGGTCATCCGGCGACATGTAGTAACGCGCATACAGTGACACCAGCGTACCGATACCCAGCACCAGCATCGAGAACAGCCAGGCGAAGCCATCCAGGCGCAGCACGAAATTCAGGCCGAGGCTGGGCAACCACATGAATTCTTCACGGATGACGCCACCGTGGGCGATCTGGGGGTAGAGCAGGGCGACTTGAACGGTGCCGACCAGTGCCACCAGGCCGGCCAGCAGGGATTCGCTATTACGTGCGTTGTGCGGCAGCAAGGCCGCCAGACAGCTGCCAATGAATGGCAGAAGCAGTAGAACTATCAGGGACATAGGCTTCTAATCTGCGGGAGTTTGGGATGCATCATACGTGCCGCTTTCGCGATCACCAAACGGCAAGATGTGGCAGGATCCTACAAGGGTAGGAGTAAAGCGGCTACAGCGGTTGAAAGTGGCAAGCTGCAAGCTACAAGCTACAAGCTACAAGCTACAAGCTACAAGCTACAAGCTACAAGCCGCAAGCTACAAGCCGCAAGCTGCAAGCTGCAAGCTGCAAGCTACAAGCTACAAGCTACAAGCTACAAGCTACAAGCTACAAGCCGCAAGCTACAAGCCGCAAGCTGCAAGCTGCAAGCTGCAAGCTACAAGCTACAAGCTGCAAGCTACAAGCCGAACGCCTACCTCTTGCAGCTTGCAGCTTGCAGCTTGCAGCTTGCAGCTTGTGGCTTGCAGCTTATAGCTCAACAATCATCCCCGATTTTCCTGCTCGACCGCGTCCTGCACAGCGCCAGCCTTCGAGCTGCTCCTCTTCAACTCACTCACAATCACCGCCACCACAATCAACACCGCGCCTGCCATCGCAATCGGCGGGAAGCGCTCCCCGGCAATCCGCCCAACCACGCCGGCCCACACCGGCTCGCCGGCATAGATCAAGGTGGCGCGGGTCGGTGAAACGCTCTGCTGCGCCCAGTTCATCGCCAACTGGATCACCGCACTGGTCAAGCCCAGGCCCACCGCGCTGAACAGCAGCAGCCACGAAAAGCCCGGCAACGGCTCGCCCATCGGCACCACCATCAGGAACGACAGCAGCGACGCCGTGGCCAGTTGCACCACGGTCACCCGGCGCACATCCACTTGCCCGGCGAAGGCGCTGATCAGGATGATTTCGGCGGCAATCGCCACGGCACCGATCAGCGTGGCGATTTCACCGGAGCTGAAATTCAGCGACGCACCGGCGGGGCCGGTCAGCAGCATCAACCCGGCAAACGCCAGCATGATGCCAATGCTCGGCATCAACCCCGGGCGCCGACCCAGCACCAGCCACTGCAACAACGGCACGAAGGGTACATAGAGCGCGGTGATGAACGCCGACTGGCTGCTCAGGATCGTCTGCAGGCCAATGGTCTGCAAGCCGTAGCCGAACATGATCGCCACGCCGATGAACACCCCGGCCTTCAACTCGAACAGCGTCAGGTCGCGCAACGTACGCAGGGAGAAGAAGCCGACCACAATGGCCGCCGCCGCAAAACGCAGGCCCACGAAAAACATCGGCCCGCTGACGCTCATCGCATGCTGCACCAGCAAGAACGTGCCACCCCAGATCATGGTGATGACCACCAGGATGCATTCGGCTTTGCTGAAGCGATTGAAACGCGAAGGGGAGTTCTGGGCAGTCATGGCGGCTCGGTCTTGCAAGGGAAAGGCACGGACCGCACAATGCGCCGCACGCTGGGCAGTATACTGCGCACACCCACCCATTGAGCAATATAGTGCACAAAGAAAATCCACACCGGGCCTCGGTCCTGCAGCACGTCAGCCAGAACGTTCGGCGCCTGCGCCATGCCGCCGATCTGAGCCAGACCGCGCTTGCGGAAAAATCCGGGGTGAGCCGGCGCATGCTGGTGGCCATCGAGGCCGGCGAAAAGAACGTCAGCCTGTCCACCCTGGACCGTGTGGCCGAAGCATTGGAGGTGGCGTTCAGCGATTTGATCCAGGCGCCGGATGCCGGTGACCACAGTCGCATCAACGAGCTGGCCTGGGCGGGCGATATCCCCGGCAGCAAAGCCGTGTTGCTGGCCAAGGCCACGGCGCGCCGTGAAGTCGAACTGTGGGAGATGCACCTGGCGCCGGGCGACCGCTACAGCCCGGACCCCGATCCGGACGGCTGGAGTGTGCAGCTGTTTGTGTTCGAAGGCTGCCTCACCCTGCTGCTGGGCGAACAGGAAAAGCACGTCGCGGCCGGTGAGTTCTATATGTTTGCCAGCCGCCACGTCCACGGTTATCGCAATGACGGCGAGGTGACCGTGCGTTTTGTGCGCAACGTGGTGATCTAACTGTTTGCCCAGCAACAGTGGATAGACAATGTGCTGGTTTGTCAGGCATCAGGCCCCCCTGTCAACCAGCAACTCGCTGATTTTACTGACGATTAAATTCAGGCACGACTCCTGCAAAGGCTCTTTTATTCATTCGGAGCCTGGAGTCGGCCCATGTCAGCCCACCCTCAACACTCAGCCCATATCATCCGCTCGGACGCGGAAGCCATCGAGGTCGCCACGCGGCTGGCGGCGCGGTTTGCCCTGCAGGCCAGCGAGCGCGACCGTGAGCGGCGTCTGCCGGTGGCGGAACTCGACGAGTTCTCTGCCAGCGGCCTGTGGGGCATTACCATTCCCAGAGCCTACGGCGGTGCCGAGGTTTCCTATGTGACCGTGGCCGAGGTCATCAAGCTGATCTCTGCCGCCGACCCTTCGCTGGGGCAGATTCCGCAGAACCACCTCGGCGTGGTGGATATCCTCCTGCAAACCGCCACTGAGGAGCAGAAGCGCCACTACTTCGGCAAGGTGCTGGCGGGCTATCGCTTCGGCAATGCCTTTTCCGAAGCCAAGAGCAAAAACGCCGGCACTTTCGACACGCAGATTCGCATCGACGGCGACTCCGCGCGCATTGACGGCGAGAAGTTCTACTGCACCGGCGCGCTGTTTGCGCACATCGTGCCGACCGTCGGCAACAACGAGCACGGGCAGGCGCTGATTGCCTTCATCGAACGCGATGCGCCCGGCCTCACGGTGATCGACAGCTGGGACGGTTTCGGCCAACGCACGACCGCCAGTGGTGGCGTAACCCTCGACGGTGTGAGCGTGCCCTCGAGTGCGGTCATCCCCGCACACCAGGCGTTTGACCAACCCACCGCCAACGGCCCGATCTCGCAGATTATCCAGGCGGCCGTCGATACCGGCATTGCGCTGGGCGCTCTGGAGCAGGCGAAGATTCACGCCCGCCAGGCACGACCCTGGATCGACAGCCAGCAGGATCACGGCTGGCAAGACCCATTCACCATTGCCGCGATCGGCGACCTGGCGTGGCGCGTGCACGGCACCGAAGCGGTGCTCGCCAAGGCGGGCAGGGCAGTCGACCTGGCCCTCGCCGAACCGACTGAAGACACCGTCGCCAACGCCTCGCTGATCGTCGCCCAGGCCAAGGTACTGTCCGCCGAAACGGCCTTGCTCGCCAGCAGCAAACTCTTCGAGCTGGCCGGCACTCGTTCGGTCACCGGCAAGCACAACCTCGACCGTTTCTGGCGTAACGCCCGCACCCACACCTTGCACGACCCGGCGCGCTGGAAGTACCACCTGATCGGCAACTTCGTGCTTAACGGCGTGAAGCCTGCACGCCACGCCTGGAACTGAGGAAGCTCATACGATGACCGCACTGAACCACGCACGCCAACTGCTGGAAACCACCCGCCGCTTTGTCGAGCGCAGCGACGACCCTTACGTGATCAGCCGCTTCGGCGACTTGCAGATTCGTGTCGATGTGGCCGCCGCGCTGTTCGAGCGTGCCGAAACCGACCCGAGTCCGGTGGCCGTCACCGAGGCACAGATCGCGGCCGCCGAGGCCCTTATCGCCGCCAGCAATGCTGAGTTCGAATTGACCGGCCGCCGCACCGCGCTGCCGTCGCCGGTCGATGACCCGCTGCGCCGCAAATACCAGGTCGTCGGCAACTACCACCTCAACGGAGTGCTTTGATGTCTCGCGAAATTCGCCTGAATGCCTTCGACATGAACTGTGTCGGCCACCAGTCTCCCGGCTTGTGGGCGCACCCTCGGGACCGTTCCTGGCAATACAAGGACCTGGAATACTGGACGGACCTGGCGAAAATCCTCGAGCGCGGTAAATTCGACGGGCTGTTCATCGCCGATGTGTTGGGCATCTACGACGTCTACAACGGCAACGGCGACGCGGCGATCCGCCAGGCGACGCAAGTGCCGGTCAATGATCCGCTGTCGCTGATCGCACCGATGGCCCTGGTCACCGAGCACCTGGGGTTCGGCCTGACTGCGTCGCTGTCCTTCGAGCATCCGTACCCGTTCGCGCGCAGGCTCTCCACCCTCGACCACCTGACCAAGGGCCGCGTCGGTTGGAACATTGTCACCTCTTATCTGGAAAGCGGCGCCAGGAATCTCGGCCAGAAAGCCCAGACCGAGCACGACGCCCGCTACGACTATGCCGAGGAATACCTGCAGGTTTGCTACAAACTCTGGGAAGGCAGTTGGGAAGAGGGCGCGGTAGTACGTGACCGCGAGCGCCGGGTGTTCAGCGACCCGCGCAAGATCCACGAGATTCGCCATGTGGGCAAACACTTCCAGGTGCCCGGCATCCACCTGTGCGAACCCTCGCCGCAGCGCACGCCGGTGCTGTACCAGGCCGGCGCCTCGAGCCGTGGCAAACAGTTCGCCGCCGAACAGGCCGAGTGCGTGTTCGTGGCCGCGCCGTCCAAGCTGCTGCTGAAAAAGACCGTCGCGGATATTCGCCGACGTGCGGCCGAGGCGGGACGTGATCCGCGCAAAATCCTGATCTTCAACCTGCAGACGGTGATCGTCGGCGAGACCGATGCGCAGGCCAAGGCCAAGTTCGACGACTACAAGTCTTATGTCAGCTACGAAGGCGCGATGGCGCTGATCTCCGGCTGGACCGGCATCGATTTCAGCCAGTTCAAACCGGACGAGCCGCTCAAACATGTGCATACCAACGCCATCCAGTCGGCGGTGGAAGCGTTTTCCACGGCGGATCCGAACAAGGTCTGGACGCCGAATGAACTGGCCAACTGGGTCGGCATCGGTGGCTTCGGCCCGCTGTTTGTCGGCGGACCGCAGACGGTGGCGGACCTGCTGCAGGAATGGGTGGAAGAGACCGATGTGGACGGCTTCAACCTGGCCTATGCGCTGACCCACGAGACCTTTGTCGACGCCGTGGAGTGGCTGGTGCCGGAGCTGCAGAAGCGTGGCGTGTACAAGACCGAATACGCCCAGGGCACGCTGCGCGAAAAGTTGTTTGGCGAGGGGCCGAGGTTGGGCGCCAATCACCCCGGCGCCGGCTACCGCGACCTGTCCGGTTCACACAAAACCCCTGTGGGAGGGGGCTTGCCCCCGATAGCGGTGGGTCAGGCAAAAGTGTCCTGACTGACACACCGCCATCGGGGGCAAGCCCCCTCCCACATTTGATCTTCAGCGTTTGACTTATTTCAGCCAGCGGACCACCGCACGCTTATCCACCAATAGGAGCAAACCCCTATGAGCGTGCCCGAACCCCAAGCCGCCCTGGAACGCCTGCACCACTGGGCACAGCTCACACCCTTGCAGGTGGCCCTGCGCCACAAACGCCAGGGCCAATGGCATGCCTGGCGCTGGATCGACGTGTTGCGTGCCGTCGAACGCGTGGCTGACGGCTTGCGCCAGCAGGGCTTCAGCGAACAGTCGCAGCTGGCGCTCAGCGGCGCATTTGAGCCAAACCTGCTGTTGCTGGCGCTGGCAGCCCAATCCGTGGGCGGGCAGGTGCTGACGCTGGCCGATGATCTGGAGCCGGCAGCCTTGGAGCAACAGCTCTGGCGTCTCCATCCCAGCCACGCCTGCGTGCAAGGTCGCCAACCCGATTGGGCATTTACCCAGCGCGTGGACTTCGCTCAACTGCTCGGCCCGGCCGCCCCGTCGCAACGCCTGCAACGCTGGTGGCAGCCCAGCGCTGAAACCGTACTGTGGAGCGAGGAGGGCACCCACTGGCAAGGCGGTCTCGCCGCGGTGCTGGAGCAATGGCTCAATAGCGGCCACGGCCTGGCGTTTCCGGAAACCCTGGCCTCGGCGCAGCGTGATCGCAGCGAAGTCGCCCCCACTGGCCTGCTGCTGTCACCCGAGCGTTTGCAGCACCTGGCCGACGAGATCGAAAGCCGCCTCGCCGCCCACGGCACCTGGCGCCGACGCCTGTGTGAATGGGCCATCGCCCATCCACAAAGCGGCCTGCGCCGGGTGCTGAAAAACCGTGTGCGCAAGCTCCTCGGTTTCCAGCGCCTGGGCTATATCTGGCAGCCGCTTAAAGCCCCCGCCGAGCCAACCTGGCTGGCCGAATTCAAACGGGACATTGCATGAGCCAGGCTATTTTGCAGGTGCGCGATATTTCGCTGTCGTTCAAAGGCGTCAAGGCGATCAATGCGCTGTCGTTCGAGGTGCAGCGCGGCGAGATCTGCGCGCTGATCGGCCCCAACGGCGCGGGCAAGAGCTCGTTGCTCAATGTGCTCAACGGTGTGTACCGTTTCGACGCCGGTGAGATTGTGTTCGACGCGCAACACCTGCACCGGATCGACCCGCTGGACGCCGCGCGCCGAGGCATCGGCCGTACGTTCCAGAACAATGCACTGTTCAAGAAAATGAGCGTGCTCGACAACGTCCTCACCGGCCTGTCGCGGCATATGCGCACCAGCCTGATCGAACAGGCCCTCGGCCTGCCCCGTGCGCGGCGTGAAGCCCAAGCGTTTGCCCTGCGCGGGCAGGGCATCCTTGAGTTTCTTGAGCTGCAAGCCCATCGCGATGTGCAGGTGGGCAACCTGTCCTACGGCCTGCAAAAGCGCGTCGAGCTGGGCCGTGCGCTGATCGCCGGGCCCAGCCTGTTGCTGCTCGACGAACCCATGGCCGGCATGAACGCGCAAGAGAAACAGGACATGGCGCGCTTCGTCGCCGACGTGAATCGCGACCTGGGCACCACCGTGGTGTTGATCGAGCACGACATGGGCGTGGTCATGGGCCTGTCCGACCATGTGGTGGTGCTCGACTACGGACGCAAAGTCGGCGACGGCACGCCGGCCCAGGTGCAGGCCAACCCCGACGTGATCGCGGCCTATCTTGGATCGGTGCATTGATGATCTTTTTCTTCGAAACCCTGCTGGGCGGCCTGCTCGCCGGCACCCTGTATTCGCTGGTCGCCATCGGCTTCGTGCTGATCTACAAAGCCAGCGGCGTGTTCAATTTCGCCCAGGGCTCGATGCTGCTGTTTGCCGCGCTGACCTTCGTCAGCCTGCACGACCAGGGCGTGCCGTTTGTCCTAGCGCTGCTGCTGACGGTGGTGGTGATGATCGTCGGCGCCTTGCTCATCGAGCGGCTGGTCTTGCGCCCGCTGGTGAACCGTTCGCAGATCACCCTGTTCATGGCCACGTTGGGCCTGTCGTTCATCATCGAAGGCCTGGCCCAGGGCTTGATGGGCTCGCAGGTACGCGCGCTGGACCTGGGCATTGATGATGTGCCGCTGTTTGTCGGCCCGCTGATGCTCAGCCAGTTCGACCTGATCGCCGCGGCGGCTGCCGTGGTGCTGGTGACCGTCCTCGCGCTGCTGTTCAACAAGACCCGTATCGGCGTATCGCTGCGCGCGGTGGCGGATGACACCACGGCGGCGCTGTCCATCGGCATCAACCTCAATCGGATCTGGCAGATCGTCTGGGCGGCGGCCGGCATCGTCGGGCTGGTCGCGGGGCTGTTGTGGGGCGCGCGCCAGGGGGTGCAGTTCTCGTTGTCGCTGGTGGTGCTCAAGGCCTTGCCGGTGTTGATCATCGGCGGCTTTACCTCGATTGGCGGGGCGATTGCTGGCGGGCTGATCGTCGGCGCCGCCGAGAACCTTGCCGAGGTGTATATCGGCCCGTTGATCGGTGGTGGTATCACGCCGTGGTTCGCCTATGTATTGGCGCTGGCCTTCCTGTATATCCGTCCCGCCGGCCTGTTCGGCGAGCGTGCCATTGAGCGAGTCTGAAAGCATGTCGATTCCCATTGTTCAAACCGCTCCGCTCTTGCTGGTACAACGCCGCGTTCCCTGGGGCTTGCTCGGTCTGCTGGCCCTGGCCTTTGTCGTGGTGCCGCTGTGGGGTAACGACTATTGGCTCAATGCGATCCTGATCCCCTTTCTGGTGCTGTCCCTGGCCGGGCTGGGCTTGAACCTGCTGACCGGCTACACCGGGCAAACGTCGGTGGGCGCGGCGGGCTTCATGGCGGTAGGTGCGTTCGCCACCTATGGTTTTTTGCTGCGCCTGCCCGAGCTGGGCTTGCCGGTGGCGCTGCTGGGCGGCGGGATTATCAGCGCCTTCGTGGGCCTGTTGTTCGGCCTGCCCAGTTCGCGGATCAAGGGCTTCTACCTGATGGTCACGACGTTGGCGGCGCAGTTCTTTCTCGAGTGGCTGTTCGTCAAATTCCCCTGGTTCTATAACTATGGCTCGTCCGGGACCATTTCCGCACCGCAGCTGACGCTGTTGGGTCACGATCTGAACACGCCGCTGGGCCGCTACTGGCTGACCCTGGTCACGGTGCTGCTGCTGACCTGGACCGCCGTCAACCTGGTGCGCAGCCAGGTCGGGCGCAACTGGATGGCGATCCGCGACATGGACACCGCCGCCGCCGTGGTCGGCATCCCGGTGGTGCGTTACAAGCGCCTGGCGTTCGCGGTCAGCTCGTTCTACTTAGGCATTGCCGGCGCGCTGTGGGCGTTCGCCTACCTGGGCACGGCCAGCGCCAGCAGCTTCGATATCAACCGCTCGTTCCAGATCCTGTTCATCATCATTATCGGTGGCATGGGCAGCATTGCCGGCAACTTCGTGGGCGCGGCCTTCATCAGTCTGCTGCCGATCCTGCTCAGCCACGCCGGGCAGGCGCTGTTCGGCGGCTCGGTCGATGCGGGGCAGTTGCAGAACCTGCAGAAAATCATTTTTGGCGTGTTGATCATCGTGTTCCTGATCAAGGAACCCGAGGGCTTGATTCGCCTGTTGCACACCCTGCGTGACCGTCTGCGGCAGTGGCCGCTGCGTTTCTAACCTTCTCAAGAGAACTTCCATGCGTGCATCCTTGAAACGTTCCCTGCTCGGCACCGCGTTCGCGCTGGCGGCCCTGGCCGGTGCTGTGCCCCAGGCCGTCGCCTCCCAGGACCAGCAATTCATTCCCCTGGCGACCTACCGTGTCGGCGCCTATGCCTCCAGCGGCGTGCAGGTGTGGGCCGGGATGATCGACTACCTGCGCTATATCAATGAAGTCGAGGGCGGCATCAACGGCGTGAAGCTGGTGTGGCAGGAATGCGAGACCGAATGGACGGCGGAGAAGGGCATCGAGTGCTACGAGCGCTTCAAGAATGGCCTGGATGGCGCGCCGGTCGCGGTGTACCAGCCTAACGGTGCACCGGCAGCCTATGCGCTGAGCGAGCGTGCCGAGGTGGACAAGATCCCGCTGATCACCCTCGGCTACGGCCGCACCGAAGCCACCGACGGTACAGTGTTCCCGTACAACTTCCCGGTGATGCTGACCTTCTATAGCGAGGCATCGACGCTGGTGAACTACATCGCCGCGCGCGAAGGCGGCTTCGACAAACTCAAGGGCAAGAAGATCGCCACGGTCTATCACGACTCGGCCTACGGTCGCGAAACCCTCGGCCCGTTGAAGTTGCTCGCCGACAAGTACGGCTTCGAGAATATCCAGATTCCGGTGGCCGACCCCGGCAACGAGCAATCGGCGCAGTGGCGCCAGGTACGCCAGGCCAATCCGGACTGGGTGTTCCTGCGCACCTGGGGCGTGTCCACCCCGGTGGCGGTGAAGACGGCGGCGCGCTTCGGCTTCCCGGTTGACCATATCATCGGCGATATCTGGGCCAGCTCCAGCGAAGACGTGCTGCCGGCCGGTGCTGCCGCCAAAGGTTATCTGGCGCTCACGCCGTACCCGGCAGGCAGCGACTTCGAGATCCACAAGCGCCTCAAGCAGGCGATCCTCGACAAGGGCCACAGCGACCTCAAGGACCTGAAGAACTTCGGCAGCGTCTACTACAACTCGGGCCTGGTGAATGCCGCCGTGGCCGTGGAGGCGATCCGCACGGCCCAGGCCAAATTTGGCAAGCGCCCGCTCAATGGCGAAGAGGGCCGCTGGGGTCTCGAGCACCTGGATATCGACGATGCACGCCTCAACGACATGGGCTACCTGGGCCTGATGCAAAACCTCAAGCTGTCGTGCCGCGACCATGAAGGCGGCGGTTCGGCGCGAGTGCAGCAGTGGGACGGTGCCAACTGGACACTGATCAGTGACTGGATCGCCGCCGACCGGGCGTTGCTGCGTCCGTTGATCGATGAAAAATCCGCCGCGTTCGCCAAAGAGAAGCACCTGACGCCGCGCACCTGCAGTGGGGATGAATAAACCATGAGCCAGCCTGCCACTGAGCCAGGGCGCTCGGCGTTGCTGACGGTCGACGATATCGAAGTGGTCTATGACGGGGCGATCCTGGCGGTGGCTGGGGTGTCGCTGAGTGTGCCCAGGGGCGCCATCGTTGCGTTGCTCGGCGCCAATGGCGCGGGCAAAAGCACCACCCTCAAGGCCATTTCCGGGCTGGTGCGGGCCGAGCGCGCCGAAGTCAGCCGTGGCCGGATCGACTACGCAGGCCTGAACCTGGCGGGCGTAGAGCCCAGCCAACGGGTACGCCAGGGCATGGTGCATGTGCTGGAAGGCCGGCATGTGTTCGGCCAGCTCACAGTGGAAGACAATCTGCGCAGCGGCGGCTTTGTGCGGCGCCTGAGCCGCAGGGAACTGGCTCAGGATCTGGAGCGCATCTACACCTGGTTCCCCAGGCTCAAGACCAAGCGCCACACCCGCGCCGGCCTGACCTCCGGTGGCGAGCAGCAAATGGTCGCCATTGGCCGGGCGTTGATGACCCGTCCGGCCCTGGTGCTGCTTGACGAGCCGTCGATGGGGTTGGCGCCGATGATCGTGCAGGAGATTTTCGCGATCATCGCGCAGCTCAACCGCGAGCAACAGGTAAGCTTTTTGATCGCCGAGCAGAATATCAATGTCGCGCTCACCTATGCGTCCCGGGGCTACGTGCTGGATACTGGGCGGGTGGTGTTGAGTGGCAGTGCTGCCGAGCTGTTGGGACGGGGTGACTTGCATGACATTTATCTGGGCAAACACTAAGGGCGAAGGTGCATGAGTGAATCGATCCGCAACGCTGATGGACTGATCATCGGCGGCGGCCTGAGCGGCACGATGCTGGCGGTGCAACTGCTGCGCCTGCCGGGCAGGCGGCGCCTGCTGGTGATCGAACCGCGTGCGCAACTGGGGCGCGGCGAGGCCTACAGTGCGGTCGAACTGGGGCACACCCTGAACGGCAATGCGGCGCGCATGAGTGTCGACCCGGACAATGCCGATGACCTGACCCAGTGGCTCACCGACTACATCGGCGCCGGCGGGTGGCCGGAGTCGGCGCAACAGCCTGTGCCCATCAGCGAACTGTTCCCGCCACGGGGCATTTTTGGTCTGTACGCGCAGCAGCGCTTGGCGCAGGCCAAAGCGCTGTCCGCATCCACCGTCGAGCATATCCGAGCAGAGGCGGTCGACGTACAAATCGACGCGGCCGGCGCCCTGTTGACCCTGGATAACGGCGAACGCCTGCGGGGCGCCTTTGCGGTATTGGCCACCGGCATGTTCCCGGCAGCGCGTACGCCGCAGACCGAATCCAGCGGCCTGAACGCGGCCGCAGTAGACCCCTGGGATGTGCAGGCCATGGCCCGGCTCGACCCGCATTCGACCGTGCTGATCATCGGCTCCGGGCTGACCATGGTGGATGCCGTGGTGTCTCTGGAGCAGGCCGGGCATCGTGGGCCGATCGAGGTGTTCTCGCGCCATGGCCTGTTGCCCCATGTGCGCCGCCAGCCGCCGGGCTGGGACGACTTTCTCGGCGCTGATCACACGCTGCGCAGCCCTCGGCAGCTGCTGCGTGAAGTGCGCCGCCAATGCCGTATTGCGCTCGCCCAGGGCGTGGATTGGCAGGCGCCGCTGGACACGGTCCGGGTGCATGTCGCAAGGTTGTGGAGCCAGGCGAGCGCACGCGAGAAACGTCAGTTCGTGCGCCATGTGCGGCCGTGGTGGGAAAGTCATCACCACCGTTCGCCGCCGTTGAGTGCGCAGTTGGTGGAACGGTTGCACGCGCAGGGGCGGCTACGGATTCACGCCGCGTCATTCAAGGGGCTGCTGCCTTCGGCCAGCGGCGTGACCATTGGCGTGCGCCATCGCGGCGAGCAGAGCCTCACCCAGGTATCCGGCGCGGCGCTGATCAACTCCAGCGGCATCGAGTACGACTGGCGCCGCGTGGCCCGGCCGTTGCCGCAACAATTGCTCAAGCGCGGGTTGGTCCAGCCTGGGCCGTTGGCGCTGGGGATTGCGGCGGACACTTCTGGCGCGGTGCTGGATGCCCAGGGCCAGGTGAGTGGGCGGCTGTTCGCCATGGGCCCGCCATTGCGCGGGATGTGGTGGGAGAGTACGGCGGTGACGGATGTGGCGATCCAGGCCAAGGCGCTGGCCGCCAGACTCACACAAATTTAAATGTGGGAGGGGGGCAGGCTCTGATCCCAGTGTAGGAGCGAGCTTGCTCGCGAAAAACTCACAGGCACCGCGTTCATTCAGGAAGCACGCGTTATCGTTGATGTTTTTCGCGAGCAAGCTCGCTCCTACAGACTGGCATCAGGGCAAGCCCCCTCCCACATTTGGATCTGCATTTATTTTGAGACTTTCACCAGTCCAGGCTTGAGGCCAAACACTTCAACGCCCTGGGGCGTCGATTGCCCGGTCGTCACCTTCACCCGTTCCACCGGCTGGTCCATCGACTCCCGATATTCAACCGTCATATCGGGCCCGATCGCCGCGCTTGGCACCACAATCGCCTGGTCATTGTTATAGGTAACGATGGTCAACCGCGCACTCATCCCCAGCCGCACCTGCTGCACCTGCTGCGGCGTGAGGCTGGGGATCGACAATGTCACCGGAAACTGCGCGCTGCCCTGGCTGTCATTGGCGATCGCCAGGCCGCTGACCACGCTCACCGAACCCGTCAGCCGCTCACCGTCGAAACCATCGCCCATCACCTCCACCGCCTGGCCCTGATGCAGTTGATTGATGTCCAGTTCGGAGACCTTGGCGACGATTTTCAAATGTTCGATATTGGCCAGGCCAAACAACACCTGACCTTGACTGACCTTGCTGCCGGCTTGTACCGGTGCGTTGTTGCTGACGCCGCTTTGGGACGCAGTGCTGTTGCCGGGTGCGGGCACGACGATGCCGGAGAAGGGCGCCTTGACCTCCTTGCCCTCGAGCAGCTTGCGCAGGGCGTCGTATTTGACCGTGGCATTGGTCAGCTCCATATCGGCGATCTGTCGGTATTCGCCCTTGCCTTGTTCCAGCGCCTGTTGCAGTTCACTGCGTGCCGCTGCCAGGTCCAGTTGCTGCTGCTGGGTCTGTTGCTGGAGGTCGTCGAGTTCGTTACGCGGGATGATGCCGCGCTTGAACAGGTTTTCGCTTTCGGTGAGCTTGCGCCGGGTATTGCCGGCGTTCATTTCTGCGGTGCGCAGGCTGCGCCGGGCGCGGCTGACGGCGGCGCTGCTGTCCCAGTCCTGCATTTCCTGCACGGTGCGCCGCGCCTTGAGCTGAGCCGAGAGGGCGTCGCGCAGTTGCACTTCGACGGTGGCCGGGTCCATGCGTAACAGTACCTGGCCGGCCTCGACGCGCTGGCCTTGCTCAACCAGGTTGGCCAGTACATTGCCGTCGAACGGTGCAGTGAGGGTGACGGTGGTGTCGGGCTCGATCTTGCCCACCAGGCCGATCTGATGCACCAACGGGTCGGGCTTCACCGCCAGCCACTGTTCGTCACCGGCGCTGGCCGGGCTCTCGGCCGGGGTGTGCAGGACCAGCCCGACGCCTGCCACCAGCAGGATCAACACAGCGCCCAGCAGGCGTTTGCGATTAGTAGTCATTGAGGGCGATTTCCCAACTTTCCAGGGTCATGCCCAGCGTCAAGTCAAGCTGGGTCTGAGCGTTCAAATAGGCGATCAGCGCATTGAGCCGCGCGTTCTCGGCGTTGCGCAGGTCAGTTTCGAAGCTCAGCACCTGGAAGTTGGTGGAGCGCCCGGCGCTGAGTTTTTCCCGTTCAATCTCGATCTTGCGCCGCGACAGGTCCACGGCGCGCTGGGCGATCTCGTACTGGCGCCAGCGGGTGCCGAGGTCGCGCACCACATCGTTGACGCTGCGCTCGAGTTCCTGGCGGGCGTCGGTGATACGGATTTCCTGGTCCTCGACATCCACCCGGGCCCTGACTTCGGCCTGGCGCGTGCTGATATCGCCGATGGGGATCTGCACCTGTACGCCGGCGTAGCTGTCCCAGCTGCGGTTATGGGTGCGGCCATTATCGCTGTCGTTTGCGTCGCGCACCTGGTTCGCGCCTGCCACCAGGTCCACTTGCCAGCGCCCCGAATCCTTGGCGATCACCAGATTGAGGTCGGCCCGCTGGCTGCCGAGCAGGGCGGCAAGGTATTCCGGTTGCTGGTTTTGCGCGAGGTTGAACGCCTGGCGCTTGTCGATTTCCATGGGCCGGGCCTCCAGCGCTTCGGTGGCGCGAATCGGTGTGGACAGGTCCAGGGCCAAGAGGCGCAACAGGGCCAGGCGACTGGTATCGAGCTGGTTCTGCGCTTCCTCCACGCCCAATTGCTGGGTGGCGATGTCGGCTTCGGTCTGCACGATCTCGAATTCGGCCATTCGCCCGGCGCTGATCAACGCCTTGTTCACCTCCAGCAAGGTGTTGGAGCGCTTGAGCGCGTCCTGCACGATCACCTGCTGCTCCTGGGCCCGCAGCAACTCGCGGTACGTGGCGATAATCTGGCTGATGGTTTGTGCCACGGTGGCCTTGAGGTTGAGACGGTTGGCCTGTTCCGCCAGGCGTGACAGGCGCAGCGGCGCGGTGGTGGCGTCCCAGCCGGCGCCACGCATCAGTGGCTGGATGATGGCCAGGTCGAGGCCGTCGCTGCGGTAACGGCCGGCACGGTCGGCGTTGTTCAACTGCTGGGTCCAGGCCATGCTCAGGCGCGTACCGTATTCGCCGAGCAGGCTGGTGGACGGCGCCAGGTTGGCGTTGCGCGCGCTGTCCTGGGAACCGCGTGTGCCACGGTAGTAGCTGTTGAGGGTGAGCTTGGGGTTGAACACATCTTCGGCGACCCGCAGGTCGAACTTCTGCGCGACTCGCTGCAGGTAGGCGCTGCGGATCGCCGGGTTGTTGCGCAGGCCCAGGTACACCGCGTCGCCCAGGGTCAAGGTGGTCACCTGGGCATTGAGCGATACGCCCCGGTCGTAGCCGCTGCGGGTAGTGCTGGGCGCCGAGGGCTTGATCACCACCTCGGCGGCCATGGCGGGCAGGCTGATCAGTGCCAGCAGCAGTAACCATCTACTCATCGCGCAAGGCCTCCACCGGCTGCAGGCGTGAGGCCGAGACCGCCGGGTAGATGCCAAAGAACAAACCCACCAGCAATGTACTGCCAACGCCCAGGGGCAGGGCGGACACCGCCAGGGAAAACGCCCAGCCCGACAGCCAGGCGTAGAGCCAGGCGGCGGTCATGCCCAGTACTGCGCCGCACACTGCGCCGACGGCAGTCAAGGTGATGGCTTCGAGCAGGAACAGGTTGCGGATATCCCGTTGCCGAGCGCCCAGGGCCATGCGAATGCCGATCTCGCGACGGCGCTCGGACACGTTCATCAGCATCACATTCATCACCCCGACACCGCCGCCCACCAGGGAAATCGCGCCGAGGGCCAGCAGCAGGTAGGCGAAGGTGCGGCTTTGGCGGGTCATGCCATCGATCATTTGCTGGGGCACTGTGATGTCGACGTTGTGCTCGGTCAGTTGTGGTTGCAACGCGGCGGCGGCGTCCCGTGCCACACGTTCCATGTCTTGCCCTGGCTGAGCTCGGATGATGACGTTGTTGATCTGCGGGTTGGCAAAGATACGCCGCATGCCCTCGGCGGGAATGAACAGCGATTCATTGGCTTGCACCGGCATCAGCATCGCGCGTGGCTGGTTGCGCAGGATGCCGATGATCAGGAACAGGTAGTCGTTGATGCGCACGCGGTCACCCGGTTTGAGTGGTTCACCGGGGGCGCCGAGGGCCTGGGCGACCTGGTCACCGATCACGGCATAGGTCTGGTTGGCATCGAAGGCCGACAGAAAACGCCCCTCACGCACCACCAGGCGCATGGCCGCCTGCACATCCGGGGTGCTGCCGACGAAGTTGGCATTGGCGGTGCGGCCATGGAACACGATGGGCCCGCTGAACAAGCTGAGCGCGCCGATGTGCGCAATGCCCGGTACGGCCTGGCGCACCGCACCCAGGTCGAGCCGGGTGCGCATCGGCACGTTGCCGCTGCCTTTGGGCGGGAACTGGACGATCAGGGTGTCGGTGCCCATGTCCTTGAAAATCATGGCGGCATCCACTGCGGCGTTATGGCCGATATTGATCAACGCGACCACCGACGAACTGCCGATCACGATACCCAGCAGCGCCAGCACCGAGCGTTTGCCCAGGGTGCGCAGGCTGATAAACGCTTCATGCAGCAGTTGGCTCAGACTCTGTTCGACCCGCAGGCTCATAGGCGCTCGGCCTCGTGCACCACGCCGTTGCACACCAGGATCTTGCGCTCCAGCCGCTCGGCGATGTGCGCATCATGGGTGACGATGATCAGCGTCACCTGTTGTTCGCGATTGAGCGCCAGAAGCAGGTCCATGATGTCCTGGGCGGTGCTGCTGTCGAGGTTGCCGGTGGGCTCGTCGGCGAGGATTACCGAGGGTTTGCCGACCAGCGCCCGCGCAATGGCGACGCGCTGGCGTTGACCACCGGAAAGGTCCGCCGGGCGGTGGTGGGCGCGCTCGGCCAGGCCGACTTGCTCAAGCATGCGCAAGGCCTGTTCCACCGATTCATGGCGGGATACGCCGCGGTAACTGAGCGGCAGCGCGACGTTGTCCAGAGCGCTGAGGCGCGGCAGCAGGTTGAAGCTCTGGAACACGAAACCGATCTGCTGGTTGCGGATCGCCGCCAGTTCATCGGGGCTGCTGTTGAAAATTTCGTGACCGGCGAAGCGATACTGGCCGCAGTTGGGCAGATCCAACAGGCCGAGGATATTGAGCAGGGTGCTTTTGCCGGAGCCGGACGCGCCGAGGATGCCGCAGCTGTCACCGCTGGCGATGGACAGGCACACGTCATTCAGAATGGACAGGTGTTGCCCGGCAAGCTGATAGCTTTTGCCGATTCCCTGCAAGGAAATCAGGTTGGGGTGCGCGGAGGGCTCTGTGATCATGACTACGCCTGCCGTCTCAATGGTGCGGTGCTACCCCGTAAAACGTTGTAACAAGTTGGGGAGCTGACAGTGCCCGTCAGAGACTCATTATTTTCTTGTTTTTAAAAAATTCTTTGAATAGTAACCGCGTTCATTGCGCTTCGCCAGCGGTGGATTTAGAGCGGTTTAAGGCGTCGCAGTGACCTTTTCAAACGCATTACTCGGTGCGCGAAAAGCCGTTGGCCACCCTCGACATCGCGGTATGCAGAGGCTTTCGATCACATGGCACCGTGTCATTACTTGCATTCGAACGAAGGCCCCGGTATAAAAAAATCAAAATATTTTTTAAAACAATATTTCCCCCGTGGAACCCTTATGGCCGCGAAGAAACTCAGCGCTCCAAACATTACCAAGACTCGACTGCTGGATGCGACAGAGGCTCTCTTTATTAAGTACGGATATGACGCTGTTTTATTACGGCAGATTACCGAGCGTGCCCAGGTGAACCTGGCCGCGGTGAATTATCACTTCGGGGACAAGGATTCCCTGATGAAAACCCTGCTGATGCAGCGCCTCGAGCCGCTCAATGAGCAACGCCTGGAGTTGCTGGCGCGTTGTGAAGCCGAAGCCGACGGCCCGCTCGACTGCGACACGCTGCTGGGTGTGCTGTTCGCCCCCGCCATGGGGATGGAGCGCAGCGATCCCGCCAGCGGGGAAGGGCGTTCATTCATTCGCTTCCTGGGCCGGGTCTATAGCGACACCTCGCCCTTCATCCAGGAATACCTCAAGGTCCATTACCAGCCGGTGTTCCAACGTTTCTTCGAAGCGTTTGCCCTGGCGCTGCCGGATCTGCCGCGCAAAGAATTGGGTGTGCGCCTGCAATTTGCCCTCAAGGCGATTTCCGGGGTGATGGCCGGCACCGAATTGCGCCTGCTGATGAACTCCATGAGCCTGGGCCGCCCGGCCACGGACGCCGAGGTGATGGCCAAGCTGATTACCCTGGTGTCGGCGGCGATTCGGGTACCGCAACAAAGCGCCGAGGCCGAGGTAGCGTTGGCTAAAGTGCTGCAGACCCAGCGGGCGATTCGCGAGCAGGCGAATGCCCCCGCCGCCACCGTTGCGCGCTAGGCCAAATCCAGGGCAAAAAAAAGCCCGCTGGGGCGGCGGGCTTGATATGCAACGTTTGTAACGGATGAGGCTTCACACTACGTCTCGGCTTGTGAATAAAACGTGAAAAATATGTAAGAGAAAGTGTGAAAGTGCGTTGGCACCCTTTAAAAAATGGCAGCCGGCATGGCGATGCCATTGGTCGCTACTGTCAACTCTCACAGCTAGACGTTCGATATGGGCAAGTGTCTCCTGTTTCCAGGCGCGTGTGCTGGCTGCACGCTGATCAATCTGGAGGCTTCTCATGTCTGCCACCCCCCTTGTTCCACGCCCCTTGCCTGTATTGGTAGCGCCGGCCCAGCCGAAAGAGTCTCCCACTCAGCCGGGGGTCATGATCCTCGAAAACCTGGAGCCACCCTTCACCTCGCCCCGACAGGTCGTGCCGGTGCAAAACGCTGCATACGGGCTGGGCATACGCCATATCGAAGATGGCTTGCACTATATTTTCAGTCGCTGGGATGATCCCGTACTGGGTGAGGTCTCGGTCGCGGATGTTTACTCGATAAGAATGAACGGCATCATATTGGCCGAAGATACTGTTGACGTCACGACCGTGAACAACGACCAGTTTTACCTGACCATTCCCCGGCAGTTCTTGCAGTTGGGCTTTATCCCAAACGTATATGGCGAGGTCCGCAAGCGCGGGTCATCCACGCCTCGGACGTCTGTCCCGCAAGTCGTGTTCATCAAGGACACACGTCCAGGCGCAGAAGACGAAATGCCCGGTGATGGTTGGCATTCCGAGCTGGTGTTGACGCTTTCGCACACCGCCATTGATAGCACGGTGGTGGACAATGTGACGGCCACCATCAAGGCCTGGAAGAACATGCGCGTCAACGACAGTGTGCGGCTGTTCTTCGGGGAGCATCTTTATCCCCTCGCGCCAGTGACCGAGAGCCAGGTGGGAAGTGACGTGCAGTTTCGGATCGACCCGCAGTTTTTGAACGCGCTCGACAATGGCCAGTACGTCGTGCAGTTCTACGTGCTGGACGAAGTGCAGAATATTTCCGGTTCGCTGGAACACAAGTCCAGGCCGCTGCTGGTGCAAGTCGACCTGGAGGATATTGAGCCGCTTGCGCCACCTGAAATTGTCGAGGCCGACGCCGCCAGCCTGACACTGGATGCCGATGCGCTGGGCCGAAGCCCGGCGACGGCCTCGGTATTCGTTGCCCGCAATGACCCGAACTTCCAGACCGGTGATGTCATTCGCTTGACGGTGCGAGGCACCACCCCCGGCGGCGAATTCATGACTGAATCGCTTCAACAGGACATGATCCGTGGGTACAACGACTTTCCCATTAGAAACGAACGGGTGCGGTCCCTCATTCAAAGCTCGTTGACCGTCTATTACGAGCGCGTAAGAGCTGGCGTGGCGCCGTTGCGGTCAAAGAAATTGACCGTCAACGTAATCGGCCGTCGCTACGAATTGCCCAAACCCATCGTCAGAGAGGCCTTTGGTCCCTTCATCGCGCCAGACCATGCGCGTATTACCGCGCAGATGCCGGATTACCAGCCACCCGGCGATCCGGGCGACGGCCTTAAAGTCCAAATTGAGGGGCAACGCATGGACGGTACGGTGGAACGCGTGTCGTCTACGCGGCTTGCCGGCACCCATGTACGCACTCGCGATTTCGCCAACGCCGAATACAGTAAGTTCGAGGGTCTGGGCAATACGAATGTGCACTATGAGGTTTCCGGCGCCAACGACGTACGCGAGTCGGAGCGCTTGTACGTGCAGATCGGGCGAGCCGCGCTTGATTTGCCTGCGCCGATCATCCACGAGGCAGTCAACGGCAATGTCGACCCCGCTACGGTGGGCAGTGTCGGCACTCTCGAGTTACGCACCGAGTTCAAACAGGGCGATATCATCATCGTCAAATACACGGGCTCCTCGAGTGGCGTAGTACAGTTCCAATACACCCTGGGCGCGCCACCGCCCAATCCGTTGTTGCTGGATATTCCCCTGCAGTTGTTTCTGGGTAACCTGGACGGCACGCTGACGGTCAGTTACCTGCGTGATCGTTTTGGCGCCGTTCAGTATTCCGAGGACCTGCTGGTGACGATTGGCACGGCCCTGGGTGAGCTGTTTGCGCCCCAGGTTCTGGAGGCGACCACCGACCCTGACGAGCTTGATCCCGCGCGGTGCTGGCCAAACGGTGCGACGGTGCGGGTGCGGTACGACCAGATCAAGCGCATGGACAAGGTTGTGATGCATTGTGAGGGCTTGCCCGAAGAAGGCACTCACTCGCAGTCCAAAGACAACCAGGCCGGCGACTTTATCGATTTCACCGTCCCAACCCAGGTGATCGGTTTCAACCTCCACCCTTTGGGACGCACCATCAAGGTGTTCTTTGAGGTGGTCCGCAACGGTTTTGCAACCGACTCGCCGGTCCTGGAGGTGCGCCTGTTGCCGCCGCGTCATCTGGCTGGGCCGGTAATCGACAGCATTGGTGACAGTGCGGTCCTGGAGGTTCCGTTGCTTCAGGACTTCGATGAAACACGCGTGCCTGCCTGGCCGTATGCCTTCCTGGGGCAGCGTATGTGGTTTAACTATGAAGGTGTGCGCAGCAACGGCGCGCCCTATCTCAACGAAGTGTATCGAGGGCGCGACGTTAATGCCGACGAGGTTCTTAACGGCATTGCCAGTGACACACCGGTCCTGGCCTTGCGCAATTTGCAGGAGGGGTCTGATCTGACGATCAGCTTCTGGGTGACCTTCAATCGCACCGGCAAATTTGAAGACGCTGTGCTGTTTGATGTCCGCCACCACAGGATTCAACGGCAACAGCACATCTTCCCGCACCCTGGCATCAAGGATTCCATACCAGCCACCGGGCCGGTTGTATCGATCGATCCGCTGACGGTTGAGAACAAATGCCAAGTCAACGTCAGTTATCCCGGTATGAATAAGGGCGGTACCGACAGTGTGATCCTGCGTTGGATCCATGCGGACGGAACGCAGTTCTACCTCGGCCCTCAAGACGGGCTGGACGGCGGTACGGTCACGTTCAATATCAATAATCTGATCCTGGGCAGCAGCGTCAACAGTATCGTGAGCCTGCAATATTCCGTCGTACTGGCAAGCGGTGGCGAGGGTTCTTCCGAAGTGCAGAGGGTCATGGTTGGCAGCCTTGCGCCCGACGATTTGCCGCGCGTACTGATCAATTACATCCCTCACGGCGCCAGCATCAATCCGCCCGCATTGACCGGCGATGCGCTGGCCGGCTCGCCCAAATGGCGCCTGAGTGTGGAAAACCAGCACGTCTGGTCGACAATCACCACCGACAGCCCAGGGGTCGTGCCGTTGGTGTTGCTGCAAAACCATCCCATCAATGCGATAGAGCAAGCCAACGGGTTGGCGAACGTGCCGGTATCCCGTGATTGGCTGCAGAGCCTGCCGGACGGCGCTCGAATCACAGTCAGCACCAAGGTCAACTATCAGCCCGGCATCAAAGATGAGTTTGCGGCGGTGAGCTTTCCAGACACGGAGTACACCATCAGTCTCACCTCGCCATTGGTGATCGACCAAACGTATGTTTATCTCGATGCAACCACCTACATACTGCCGGATTATCCCACCATCCTGCCGAACTTCGATGCGGGCAATTCGGTTCGAATCAATGCCTCAGGAGGGACCCCGCCGTATCGGTACTCAAGCAGCAATAGTGCGGTGGCGGTCGTTGACTCGAGCGGCTTTGTTTCATTGCGAGGCAACGGTGAATGCGTGATAACGGTTTCTGACAGTGCTTCGCCGCCCCAGACGAGAAATTGCACGGTCAGTGGCTACGAGGTCTGGCACGTCTATGGCCTGGGAGGAGGGACATTGAGTGACATCCGCTCAAGCGCCGTGAGTCGAGGCCTGACCTCGGTCTATATCGACGAGCTGTATGCAATCAGGGCTGCCTATGGCAACCGTTGGCCGATGGGGAATGCCGATTATTGGTCGATTTCACTCTCCCACAAAGACATCTACGGCTTCAGTTGGTATTACGGGATGAACCTGGCCACTGGCGCGCAGACTGTGCTGCAGGATAATGTGTTTACCAAACCACTCGGCATCGGCGTTATCCGCAGGTAAAGCCAAGGCTGTGCCGTCAAGGGAAGGCCGTCATGCGTCTGCGCAGACGGTCCTTCCTCACCTAGATGTTCCAGCGTCTGGATGACTGGGCCAACCGCTGGCGCAGCGCATCCACGTTGGTTGCCAATTGCAATGTCAGCAGCCGATACCCGTCCAATGCGTTGTACACCGGCGCCTGCATTTCTGTTTCACCTGTCATGGGTGGCGCCTCTCGCTCCAATCGCTCCGTCACTCCCGATTTCAACGCCCGCGCCATCCCCACCAACTGCACGCGAATTTGCCGGTGCTCGGCCTTCAGCATCAGTTGCATTCGCGCTGTCGCCTGCTCATCGCGAGGGTCCGGCCGGGTATTGCCGAGAATCTCCAGGGTGCTCATACACAGGCGCAAATGCCGCTGAAGGGTGTCCAGTTCAGTCATGGAAATGCGCACTTCCTTGGACACCGACGGCATCAGCGAGCGCAGTTGCAGCATCGCCGCGTTCAAGCGGTTGAGCAGCTTGAAGTGCTCATCGTCGGTGACTGATTGGCCATTGATGATGCGGCTGTAGATCGCCGCACAATCGCGCAGGGCGCTGGCCAGGTTGTAGCGCCACGAGTACACCGCGTACAGCGGCAGGGCGAAGGAAAACGCCAGCGCCAGTGCGATGCCGATCAGGATATCGACGGTGCGCCACAGGCCGTCCGAGATCGGGTTGTCGCCGTGCCCGGCGACGATAAACACCGTGATCGCCGACAGCAGCGCGATATAGCCGCCCTTGCCGATGGCATGGTAGGAAAAGAACCCGCACACCGCTGACATCAGCAGGTAAGTCAGGAATGGCTGGCCGAAGTAGGCTTGTTGCACCACCAGCAGCAAACCGACGCTGGCGCCGATCAGCGTACCGTACGCGCGCTCCACGGCCTTCTTGCCGATATTGCCGTGGTGCTGCAGGCCGCCGATCACGATCAGCATGGTCACCGACGCCCACTCGCCATGCGGCAGGTTGAGGCCGCTGGTCAGCAGGATCGTCGCCAATAGGCCGATGGACACGCGCACGGCGTGGATCAGCTTGGCGTGGCGATAGCGCCGGTACGGGTCGAGCAGGGGGCGCAACAGGCGCCGGGCGAAAAGGGGCAGGTTCATCGGTATTGAAGGGGCCTCATTAGTCAGGGCAAACCGATCCAATGTGAGAGGGGGCTTGCCCTAATGTCAGTCAGTCAAGCGTACACCGCTGTCTGTAGGAGCGAGCTTGCTCGCGAGAAACTCACAGGCACCGCGTTCATTCAGAAAGCACGCGTTATCGTTGAGGTTTTTCGCGAGCAAGAGCTAGGCGCCCCCCTCGCTCCTACAATAAGCCTTAACTGACTGGCATCAGGGCAAGCCCCCTCCCACCTATTTTGACCGAGGTGATCTTAGAAGATGTAGTCGGTGCTGATGAAGCTCGAGTCACGGTTGCGCAGGATCTCGCTGAGCAACGCCTTGTTGCTCTCCTGGAACTTGGTCGCCACCAGGGTGCGGATCGAGAACACGCGCAGCGCGTCATGTACCGACAACGTACCCTCGGCCGAGTTCTTGCGCCCGTTGAAGGGGAAGGTGTCCGGCCCGCGCTGGCACTGGGCGTTGATGTTGATCCGGCCGACCTGGTTGGCGAAGGTATCCACCAGTCGACCGACCTCAACCGCGTTGGTGCCGAACAGGCTCAATTGCTGGCCGAAGTCCGAGTCCAGTACGTAGTCGATCACCGTCTCCAGGTCACGGTAGGGCACGATCGGCACCACGGGGCCGAATTGTTCTTCGTGGTACACGCGCATCTGCGGGTTCACCGGGTACAGCACTGCCGGATAGAAGAATGACCCACGGCTTGCACCGCCGTTGGCATTCACCACCCGGGCGCCGTGCTGCGCGGCATCGGCCACCAGGTCATTGAGGTAATCCACCTTGCCCACTTCCGGCAGCGGGGTCAGCGCCACGCCGTCATCCCAGGGCATGCCGGGCTTGAGCGTCGCCAGCCTGGCGTTGAATTTTTCGATAAAGCTGTCGACCACGTCCTCATGCACAAACAGGATCTTCAGGGCAGTGCAGCGCTGGCCGTTGAACGACAGCGAGCCGGTGAGCGCTTCGCTGACCGCATTGTCGAGATCGACCTCGGGCAGCACGATGCCCGGGTTTTTCGCATCCAGGCCCAATGCGGCGCGCAGACGGTGGGGTTTTGGATGCAGTTTTTTCAGGTCGCTGGCGGCCTTGTTGGTGCCGATGAACGCAAAGATGTCGATCTTGCCGCTGGCCATCAGCGCGCTCACGGTTTCGCGGCCGCTGCCATAGATCACGTTGATCACCCCGGCCGGGAAGCTGTCGCGGAACGCCTCCAGCAACGGGCGGATCAACAGCACGCCGAGCTTGGCCGGCTTGAATACCACGGTATTGCCCATGATCAGCGCCGGGATCAGCGTGGTGAACGTTTCGTTCAGCGGGTAGTTGTAAGGTCCCATGCACAGCGCCACGCCCAGGGGCACGCGGCGGATTTGCCCAAGGGTGTCCTGCTCCAGCTCGAAGCGGCTGCTGCGGCGGTCGAGCTCCTTGAGGGCATTGATGGTGTCGGTGATGTAGTCGCAGGTGCGGTCGAACTCTTTCTGTGAGTCCTTGAGGTTCTTGCCGATCTCCCACATCAACAGCTTGACCACCGCGTCGCGCTGTTCGCGCATGCGCCGCAGGAAGGCTTCCACGTGTTGGATGCGCTCGGCCACGCGCAGGGTCGGCCACTCTCCCTGGCCCCGGTCATAGGCGCGCACGGCGGCGTCGAGGGCGCTGAGGGCGGTTTCGGCGTCCAGCAGCGGCGTGCTGCCGATGTGCACGCGTTCGTCGCCCAGTTGCACAGGGCTTTGCACGCGCGCCAGCGGGCCATTCCACACCCGCAACTGGCCATCGACCAGGTAATCACGCTGTTCAATCGGCGCCGCCAAGCGAAATTGTTCGGGAATCTCTGCGGTGGAGGCAGGAAACAGCTGGGTGAGCAGGTTGCTGGTGGTCATGTCGCTACCCCTGGAATAGTTGCAAATCATGACTAGAGAGTCACCCATACAAGGGCTCTGTGGCAAGGCTTGCGCGCTTTCTCCTGCGCATTCAGGGTGCTTCGGGATAAACTGCGCGGCTTTCTTGAAGGAGTTCACATGAGTCAGTACCAGCCGGGCATTCTTGCCGCACCAGTGCCGTTGCAGGCACGCCATCTGTTTTTTGCCCTCGAGTCCCAGGATGCCTTGCCTGCTGCGCTGGACGCGCTGGTGCAGTTGACGGATTCGGCGGCGGTGGTCGGTTTCGGTAAGCCTCTGGTAAGCGCGCTGGGCGCAGGCATCGAAGGGCTGCGCAGCTTCCCGGCCATCAGCGGCCCGGGTGCGCACAACCCGTCCACTCAGCAGGCTCTGTGGGTATGGTTGCATGGCGTGGACCGTGGTGAATTGCTGTTGCGCAGCCGCGCGTTCGAAAAAGCCCTGGCGCCGGCGTTGCGTCTGGTACAGATGACCGAAGGCTTTCGCTACAAGACCGGTTTCGACTTGACCGACTATGAAGACGGCACCGAGAACCCTCACGACGATGCGGCCGTGGAAGCGGCCTTCACAGACAGCGGCGCCAGCTTCGCCGCCATCCAGCAGTGGCAGCACGACCTCGACGGTTTCGCTGCGCTACCGGCCCAGGAGCGCGACCACATCATCGGCCGCCGCCATGGCGACAACGAAGAGCTCGACGACGCCCCCGACTCGGCCCATACCAAGCGCACCGCGCAGGAAAGCTTCACCCCGCAGGCGTTCGTGGTACGTCGTTCGATGCCATGGGCCGAGAACGGCCAGGCGGGGCTGATGTTTCTCGCCTTCGGCCATTCCTTCGACGCATTCGAAGCGCAACTGCGCCGTATGAGTGGACTGGAAGACGGGATTGTCGATGGTTTATATCGCATCAGCACACCGTTGACCGGTGGCTATTATTGGTGTCCGCCTTTGAAAGAAGGGTATCTGGACCTCAGCGCGATCACACCGGCAATGCCGCTCTGACGGTGCCTGCCCGCCCCACGGGCACCCTGGAACTGAGCTGAGACCGCTGGCCACTTAACAGCGACCTCAGCAAACTTCCAGGAGAACCCAATCATGATGATCTCACGCATTTCCGTGAATGTTTCACCGCCACAGCCGGCCCCCAACGATTACTCGAAAATGTCGGACTCGGGTCTGGCCAAGGCATTTGGCGACAACTTCCAGGCGTTCAAGCACCCGACGACCCCGAATGCAACCACGGATAAAATCCGTGAAGTGGCGGGACGTTCGCTGACCGGCGACGCGCACAAAGATAATGAAACCCAACTGGCCCGCGAAGTGCTCAAGCGTGACAACGTCTTGAAAGCGCTGGATTCAGTGGATGACAACGGCAAGCGCGACGGCGTGATCGGCCCCTGGAATCCGAAGATGGCGGCTGATCAGTTAGCCTGTAATTGCCGCACGAACCCGCCCAGTACCACGCTTCAAATCACCTATTGAGCCGGGCCTGGCCAGCCCTTGGCAACATGAAAACAATGACAGCCAGGCGAACGAACGCTGAAAAAAATCCGCACTGGCCGTAATCTAGGCTCCCTTGCCACCTGTGCGGATTGTTCATGTCTCCTGTTGCCGATGGGCTGCCCCTCGATAAACGCTTACCGGCCGTGATTGCCCTGTCCTTGGGGATCGGCATGGCGACGCTGGACACTGCTATCGTCAATACCGCCTTGCCGACGCTGGCAGAGGGCATCGGTACTGACTCGGCTTCGGTGATCTGGGTGGTCAACGCCTACCAGCTGGCGATAATCGCAACAGTGCTGCCGTTTGCATCGCTGAGCGATGTGCTGGGGCATCGCCGCGTGTACCTCGGCGGGTTGCTGCTGTTCATTGTCTCGTCTTTATTGTGCGGGCTCGCCGATTCGCTGTTGACCCTCACCGCCGCGCGGGTGGCGCAGGGCCTGGGGGCGGCCGCGCTGATGAGCGTCAACACCGCCTTGCTGCGGCATATCTACCCGGCGAAAATGCTCGGGCGTGGGCTGGGCTATAACTCGCTGGTGGTGGGGCTGGCGTTCACCCTGGGGCCCACTGCCGCATCGGCGATTCTCTCAGTGGCCAGTTGGCATTGGCTGTACCTGATCAATGTGCCACTCGGGCTGCTGGCCTTGAGCCTGGGCCTGCGCTCGTTACCGACGCTGCCGATCACCGGGCACGCTTTTGATCGGTTGGCGGCGCTGTTATGTGCCGGGTTGTTCGCCTTGCTGGTCCTGGGCTTGGGCGCCGCCGTGCATGGCGCACAGGGCGCACTGACCCTGGGACTGATCGCGCTGGCGCTGGTGTTCGGCGCTTTACTGCTGCGCCGCGAGGCCGGGCATCCGGCGCCAATGCTGGCGGTGGACTTGTTCAAGCGCCCGGTATTTGCGTTGTCTTCGCTGACGGCGATCTGTGCCTTCAGTGCCCAGGGCCTGGCATTTGTCGCATTGCCGTTCCTGTTGCAGTCGGCGCTGGGCCACACCCAGGTGGAGACCGGCTTTCTGATGACGCCGTGGCCGGCCGTGGTGGCGGTCATGGCCCTGGTGGCGGGACGCCTGGCTGACCGCGTGTCACTGGGCCTGCTGTGCGGCATTGGCTTGTTGATGCTCAGTGTCGGCATGGCAGCGCTGGCGACCTTGAGCACTGATGCCTCGGCATTCGATATCGGCTGGCGCATGGCCTTGTGTGGCGCCGGCTTCGGCTTTTTCCAGTCGCCCAATCTCAAGGCGCTGATGACCAGCGCACCTTTGGCGCGCAGCGGCGGGGCCAGTGGCATCGTGGCGATCTCGCGGCTGCTGGGCCAGACACTGGGCGCCTCGTTGGTCGCCTTGTGTTTTCATCTGTTCGTGGACAGTGGCCCAGCCTGCGCATTGTGGCTGGGTTGTGGGTTCGCGCTGATCGGCGCTGTCGCCAGTGGCCTGCGTTTATTGCCCCATAAACGAACGGCTTAGCGCGTGTGGCTGGCGCACATGCAGTGCTCAGCGGTTTTTAAGGCTCTCCAGCCAAGCCGGATCGAGACGGGTTTGTTCGGTATCGATCCCCAACGCGTGCATCCTGGCCTTGTGTGCCTGGACCTCACCCACCAGTTGCGCCTGGGCGCTGGAGTTGGCATCCAGGGCATGCATCTGCGTCAGCGCCAAGTGGTAGAAACGCAACACTTTGATAGCGTTCGGGTCATCGGCCTGTACCCGTTCGCTGACCTTGTGCATCACATTGGTCACGCTCATCAGGCTGCGCTTGAGCTGCCAGCCGTATACCGCCGGTGCCAGCCAAGCCTGGCCCCAGAAGGGGCCGCGCACCAGAGCGAGGGTGATCAACACCCCGGCAAACACCCCGCCGACATTGAAGCGCACGTTATCACCCCCCGGTTCACCGAACAGCATCACCGCCAGGCTCGACAACAACATGGCCAGGGCGAGGAATACCACGGCGACGATCAGCGTGCTGCGGCGGGTTTGTTTTCGATAAAGGACGGGGTCACAGGGTTTGAGTTCGAACATTCGGGTCAGGTCTCCAGCACGGGCGTGCATCTTCTCATGCTTGAAGCAATCAAGTTGAACGATGCCCAGCGGTGTTTCCTCTAAACCCTTGAAGTCACCATGAGGTAAGCCATCATGTCCGAACACAAGCAACCGCCGCCTGGCACGCCCAATCCTGATCGCACGCCCGGTGAAGAGGAGCGCGATAACGATGCACTGCGCCCCAACGACCCGGCCGAGCGCCAGGACAACGACGACGTGGAGCAGGTCGAACACGACCTGGAAAACCTCCACGACAAAGCCCGCCCGCTGTAAGCAAGGAGGTCTGTATGAGCAATCCCCCGAATGGCCCGCGCTCCGACGAACACGCCACTGGCAAAGATGAGCTGGGATTCGATCCCGATTCGCCGGAGGCGTCTGACCCGCAGGTCGATCCCATCGGCCCCGCCATTGCGCCGCTGGATAAGCAAAAGCAACCGGAAAAAAAGCCGCCCTACGATCCGTTGGGCGACTTGAAGAAGTAAACCAAGCCCCGCACTGTGCGGGGCTTTGTTTATTTTGGAGGGTTCCAGCTCACATCGGTGATGCCGTATTTTTCCGCCCAGGGCCGGGTGGTTTTTTTCACCTGTTCGTGCCCCACGCGGCCGATGCGGCTGACGTGCGCAATATCGGCATCGACGGCCGCCCAATGCCAGGCTTCGGTGCTGTTCATCACCTCGGCGCGCACTACAAAAGACTTGGGTTTACCGTGCAGCTGGTAGTTGATGGTGTAGATTTTTGCGGTACTCATGTTGCCTCCCTGTCTTGTTATAGATGGATAGGCAGCCACGCGTAAAGGTTCATTCAAAATGACAATTCGCACGGACGCGCGGCATAGTGACGCATTCAGTCCGCGCCCAGGGAACGCATCATGACGGTGCTCATCCATTCGGCTGCCGGATCATGCGCAATTGCGCAGGGTGCATGAGGGGGTGCTCAGGGCCGATTGCGAAAAGTCTTGAGTTAGAGCCTTCGCTGAACCGTTTTTTCTCCATTTTGGTGCAAATTCGTTCGAACTTTTTGCTGACGCCAATGTTCGAACCGATTCCTGAATACTTTGCCCACTCAAAAATGGAGATGTAAACGATGTCCAAACTATTCGGAAAATTCCTCAAGAACGCCTCGTGGCTGGCCCTGGTGGCGTCGCCAACCGCGGTGTTCGCTGCACCGTCGACCGACCCGATTTCCACTTTCGGGATCCTCGGCAGCTATAACGACTTCAAACTCGAAGGCGGTAGCGAGAGCGACAAGGACCACATGCCCGAGGCGGGCCTGTTCTACAACTTCGGTAATAAGCTTACCGCCGAATCCGGCTTCATCTACCAGGCCGGTATCGAAGCCAAGTACGGCGAAAAGAGCGATAACAAGCTCAAGGAAGGCCAGGCCGACCTCGATCTCGGCTGGCGCGCCGCGCTGGATGCGCGCAACTTCGTCGACGTGATCGTCGGCGGTGGCTACACCTGGACGCGTTATGAGCCGGACACCAACGGCTACGACCTGAAGCTCACCAACAAGTCACCGTTCGCCAAGGCTGCCCTGGGCTACAACCATCAGTTCGATGACATGACCCTGCGCGTTGAAGCCGGCGCCCGTCATACCATCGATGGCCGCGCCAAACTCAAGGTGGACGGCGTCGGCAGCGACAGTGTGGACCTCAAGGACCGCACCAACCCTTATGCCGAAGTCAGCCTGCTGATGAACCAGAAGGGCAACTTGCCGGTGATGGCGGGCTTGTACTACACCCGTACCGAATACAAGCTCGATGACGACTCCTATGTAGCCGACAACACCAAGCTCAAGCGTGATGAGTATGGTTTCAAGGTTGGTATCGCGTTCTGACGCCGTTGCACTGTAAAAAACGCCCCGAACATTCGGGGCGTTTTTTTTGGGGCTTTTGCAGCTCAGCCCAGAGCGGCAAGTTGCGCCACGGTCTCGGGAAAACGCGCTACCAGCCGTATCAGCCCGTTCAGGCGCCTTCGCGGGCAAGCCCGCTCGCACATTTGGAATGCATACCCCTGTGGGAGTGGGCTTGCCCGCGAAGACGATAGTGGTTGCACTGCATCTCTATTGTTTCCCTCTGAGACGCAAAAACGGCGCCCAAAGGCGCCGTTCTTTTTACTGCATCAACCTAAGCGATCAAACCCCCAGCACCGCATGCTGCACCAGGGTGAGCAACGGTTGCGGGTACACGCCCAGGAAGAACGCGAGCAGGGCGATGGCCAGCAGCATCACGCCACCGGCTTTCTGTTCCCAATGCAGCTCGGCATCCACACGGCGCAGGTTCGGCTCGATCAGGTACAGGGTGACCATCACGCGCAGGTAATAGAACACGCCGATGGCGCTGCCCAGTACCAGGGACGCCACCAACCACCACTCGTGGGCCTCGACGCCGGTGGCGACGATGTAGAACTTGCCGATAAAGCCGGCAGTCAGCGGGATACCCGCCAGGGACAGCATCATCACGGTCAGCACGGCGGTCAGGTACGGACGGCGCCAGAACAGGCCGCGGTATTCGTACAGGGCGTCGGCATCACGGCCCTTGTACGGCGAGGACATCAGCGTGATCACACCGAATGCGCCGAGGCTGGTGATCACGTAGGTGACCAGGTACACGCCGATGGCTTCCACGGCCAGGCCTTTGCTCGCCACCAGGGCGATCAGCAGGTAGCCGAAGTGGGCGATAGACGAATAACCCAGCAGACGCTTGAGATTGTTCTGGGTCAGCGCCAGCAGGTTGCCGAACAGGATCGACGCAATGGCGATCACGGTCAGCACGTTGCTCAGCACACCGGTGTTGGCGGCAGGCGAGATCTGGAACAGACGCACCATCACCGCAAACACGGCAACCTTGGACGCCGTGGCCAGGAACGCAGCCACTGGCGCCGGGGCGCCTTCGTACACGTCCGGGGTCCACAGGTGGAAGGGTACCAGCGACAGCTTGAACGCCAGGCCGATCAGCATCATCGCCAGGCCCAACTGGGCGATTGGCGCAGGGCTGTTGGTGGCGGCCAGGGCGTGGCCGATACCGGTGAAGCTCAGGCTGCCGGCTTCGGCGTAGAGCAGGGCCATACCGAACAACAGGAACGCGGAACCGGCGGCCGACAGCACCATGTACTTGATGCCGGCTTCCAGGGAGCGCTTGTTGAAGAAGGCATACGCCACCAGGCCGTAGGTCGGGATCGACAGCAGTTCCAGGCCGATGAACAGGCCGGCCAGGTGCTGTGCGCTGACCAGCACGATACCGCCGGCCGCAGCCAGGAGGATCAGCAGGTACAGCTCTTCCTTGTTGCCCGGGTAGCCAGTGCCGCCTTCGCCCAGGTAAGCGTGGGCGAGGGTGACGCAGGCCAGGGTCGCCACCAGGATCAGTGCGATGTACAGCAGGGCGAAGTCATCGACCATCATCAACGGCGTAACCGCCAGTGGCGCGACCTTGAGGGCCGGGATGATCGACAGCAGGGCCAGGTTCAAACCGGCACAGGACAGCAGGAACGTTTGCGAATGATTGCGGCGCCAGGCGATCGCCAGCATCACCACCACAATGGTGAGGCTGGTAATCAGCAGCGGCGCAAGCGCGATAAAGTGTTGGATCGTGAATTCCATAGCGCTCTTACCGGGCCGAAGCGAGTTGAGAGAAGGCGGTGCCGAACCACTGCTGCACGCCATGCATCGTCGCGGCAGAAGTGTCCAGGAACGGTTGCGGGTACACGCCGATGTAGATCAGCAGTACCGCAAGGCCGAGCACCATGATCAGTTCGCGCGCATCCATCCCTTGCAGGACAGTGTCGGACTTGGCCGGGCCGAAGTAGGCGCGGTGGATCATGATCAGCGAGTAAACCGAACCAAACACCAGGCCGGAGGTAGCAATCGCACTGATCCACGGCGTCTGCACGAAGGCACCCATCAGGATCAGGAACTCGCCGATGAAGTTACCGGTACCCGGCAAGCCCAGCGACGCGGCGGCGAAGAACAGGCTGATTGCCGGCAGGTAAGCGATGCGCGACCACACGCCACCCATTTCACGCATGTCACGGGTGTGCAGGCGCTCGTACAGCTGACCACTCAGGATAAAGAGTGCAGCGGCCGAAACACCGTGGGCCAACATCTGGATCACTGCGCCTTGCAGCGCCAGTTGGCTGCCGGAGTAGATGCCGATCAGTACGAAACCCATGTGGGAAACGGACGAGAAGGCGATCAGACGCTTGATGTCGGTCTGTGCGAAGGCCAGGAACGCACCGTAGAAAATCCCGATCAGACCCAGGGTCATGGCGATCGGCGCGAACTCGGCCGACGCATTCGGGAACAGCGGCAAGGCGAAACGCAGCAGGCCGTAGGCAGCGGTCTTCAGCAGGATACCGGCCAAGTCGACAGAACCGGCCGTCGGCGCCTGGGCGTGGGCGTCAGGCAACCAGGAGTGGAACGGCACCACCGGCAGCTTCACCGCGAACGCGATGAAGAAGCCCAGCATCAGCACGTACTCGGTGGTCAGCGACATCTTGGTTTTCAACAGGTCGGCGTAGTTGAACGTAATCACGCCCGTGCTGTTGAAGTTGACCAGTACCAGACCCAGGATCGCCACCAACATGATCAGGCCGGAAGCCTGGGTGAAGATGAAGAACTTGGTCGCCGCGTAGATCCGGGTTTTCTTGCCGTCCGAAGAACTGTGACCCCAGAGCGCGATGAGGAAGTACATCGGCACCAGCATCATTTCCCAGAAGAAGAAGAACATGAACAGGTCCAGCGCCAGGAACACGCCGACAACGCCGCCCAGGATCCACATCAGGTTCAGGTGGAAGAAGCCCACGTGACGCTGGATCTCTTTCCACGAGCAGAGTACCGAAAGGATACCCAGCAGGCCGGTCAGCAGGATCATCAACAGCGACAGGCCGTCGAGGGCCAGGTGCACGTTGATGCCGAAGCGCTGGATCCACACGTGCTTGAATTCAAGCGCGAAGGTTGGATCGGCACCCGGTGCCGGAGCAAATGAATAGTCGCCATGGGCCCACAGCCAGAGGCCGAGTGCGAGTTCAAGGGACATGGTCAGCAACGCAATCCAGCGGGGGAGGGTGGCGCCGAAGCGTTCACCCATCCAGCAGAGCAGGCCGCCGATAAAGGGGATCAGGATTAGCCAGGGCAGAATCATGACAGGCTCGTTTCCTTTCGCAAGTTCGCAAAGATCGCAATGTTCATAGTCAAACCGCTACCACAACGATGGCGCCGATCACCAGCACGGCACCTGCCGCCATGGAAGCTGCATACCAACGCAATTGGCCCGTCTCGCTGCGACTCAGGGCGGTGTGACCGGCCTTGGCGGCACGCGGGATCAAACCGATGGTCTGGTCGAGCGGGTCTTTACGCAGTACATGGCTGATGGCGAGGTAAGGCTTGACGAACAGTTTGTCGTAGAGCCAATCGAAGCCCCAGGCAGCAAACCACCAGGCCGACAGGAAACGACCAATGCCACTGTTGGCAACGGCCGTCACGAAGCGACGCTTGCCGAGGAACAGCAGGGCCGCCAGCAGGATACCAGCGATGGCGATGGCGCCCGAGGCGATTTCCAGGCTGTGCTTGTCCGCGCCGCCGGCATGGCCGACGCTTTCCGGCAGTACACCGGCCAGTGGCGGAGTGATCAGCGCGCCGATGAAGGTCGACAGGATGATCAGCACCGACAATGGCAACCAATGCGAGATGCCGTGGCCTGCGTGTGCTTCGGTCTTGGCTTCACCGTGGAAGGTGATGAAGATCAGGCGGAAGGTGTACAGCGAGGTCATGAACGCGCCCACCAGGCCTGCGTACAGCAGGTTTTGGTTGCCGCTGGCAAAGGCTTCCCAGAGGATTTCGTCTTTCGAGTAGAAACCGGCGGTTACCAATGGCAGGGCTGCGAGCGCGGCACCACCGACGATGAAGCTGGCGTAGGCCAGTGGCAGCTTCTTCCACAGGCCACCCATCTTGAAGATGTTCTGCTCGTGGTGGCAGGCGACGATCACCGCACCGGAAGCAAGGAACAGCAGGGCCTTGAAGAAGGCGTGGGTCATCAGGTGGAAGATCGCTGCGTCCCAGGCGCCGACGCCCAGGGCCAGGAACATGTAGCCGATCTGGCTCATGGTCGAGTAGGCGAGGATACGCTTGATATCGGTCTGTACCAGTGCGGCGAAGCCGGCCAGCACCAGGGTCACGCCACCGACGATGCCTACAAGATGCAGGATATCCGGCGCCAGCGTGAACAGACCGTGGGTTCGGGCAATCAGGTAGACACCGGCAGTCACCATGGTCGCGGCGTGGATCAGTGCCGACACCGGGGTAGGACCGGCCATCGCATCCGCCAGCCAGGTCTGCAGCGGCAGTTGCGCGGATTTACCGACAGCGCCGCCCAGCAGCATCAGGGTCGCCAGGGTGATCCAGAAGTCGCCGACCTGGAATTTTTGCGGTGCCAGCACCAGCAGTTCCTGGATATTCAGCGTGCCTACCTGTTGGAACAGGATGAACAGGCCAATGGCCATGAACACGTCGCCGATACGGGTGACGATAAACGCCTTGAGCGCGGCGTTACCGTTGTTGCGGTTGCTGTAGTAGAAACCGATCAACAGGTACGA
Source organism: Pseudomonas fluorescens (assembly GCF_002837185.1). Lineage (GTDB taxonomy): Bacteria > Pseudomonadota > Gammaproteobacteria > Pseudomonadales > Pseudomonadaceae > Aquipseudomonas > Aquipseudomonas fluorescens_AM. The sequence goes on from NZ_KZ477997.1 coordinate 65,334, forward strand.
GCACAGGCCCACGCCTTCCCAGCCGAAGTACAGGAACAACAGGTTATCGCCGAGCACCAGGAACAGCATGCTGGCGATAAACAGGTTGGTGTACGAGAAGAAGCGCGAGTAGCCCGCTTCACCGCGCATGTACCAGGACGCGAACAGGTGGATCAGGAAACCCACACCCACCACCACGCCGAGCATGGTGATCGACAGGCCGTCGACATAGAGGGCGAAGTTGGGCTTGAAGCCCTCCACCGACATCCACTGCCACAGCACCAGCGTGTAATGACCGCCTTCCGGGGGCGCGACGTTGAATTGCCAGATGACGTAGGCGGCCACGATGGCCGACAGGCCAATCGAGCCCACGCCGATCAGGGCCGAGAGGTTCTCCGACCAGCGTCCGCGAGAGAACGACAGCAGCAGGAAACCGATCAGGGGAAATACGAAAGTCAGAAAGATCATGTTCATCCGCGCATCTCACTGGCAGCGTCGATATCAAGCGTGTGGAAGCGACGATACAGTTGCAGCAGGATCGCCAGGCCAATGCTGGCCTCGGCGGCTGCCAGGCTGATCACCAGGATGAACATGACTTGTCCATCCGGCTGGCCCCAACGTGCACCCGCCACGATAAACGCCAGTGCCGCAGCGTTCATCATGATTTCCAGGCTCATCAACACGAACAGAATGTTACGGCGAACCATCAGGCCGACCAGGCCAAGGCAGAACAGGATGCCGGCGACCGCCAGACCATGCTCCAAAGGGATAGCAGGCATCGTCATTGCTCCTTGGCTTCGTTGCGGCCCAAGTGGAAGGCGGTGATGGCTGCGGCGAGCAGCAGCATCGAAGCCAGTTCGACCACCAGCAGGTACGGGCCGAACAGGCTGACGCCGACGGCTTTCGCGTCCACGGTGGTGTGGCCGATGGCCTGGCCGCTCTGGTGAGCGAACAGCACATACAGTAGTTCACCCAGCAGCAAGGCTGCGAGGACAACCGGGCCGAGCCAGATGCCGGGCTTGAGCCAGACGCGTTCCTGGGCGACCGAGGCCGGCCCCAGGTTGAGCATCATCACCACAAACACGAACAGCACCATGATGGCGCCGGCGTAGGCGATCACTTCCAGTACACCGGCGAACGGTGCGCCGAGGGCAAAGAACGTCATGGCCACGGCGATCAGCGAAATGATCAGGTAGAGCAGGGCGTGCACGGGGTTGGTGTTGGTGATCACGCGAAGCGTGGACACCACTGCAATACCCGATGCGAAATAGAAAGCGAATTCCATCTTTCTTCCTTAAGGCAGCAAGCTCTTCACGTTGATCGGCTCGGCTTCGTTTTGTGCGGCGCCTTTGGGCTTACCGGCAACGGCCATACCTGCAACACGATAGAAGTTGTAATCAGGGTTTTTACCGGGACCAGAGATCAGCAGATCTTCTTTCTCGTACACCAGGTCCTGACGTTTGAACTCGGCCATCTCGAAATCCGGCGTGAGCTGGATCGCGGTGGTCGGGCAAGCTTCCTCGCAGAGGCCGCAGAAAATGCAGCGCGAGAAGTTGATGCGGAAGAAGTCCGGGTACCAGCGACCGTCTTCGGTTTCAGCTTTCTGCAGGGAGATGCAACCCACCGGGCACGCCACGGCGCACAGGTTGCAGGCTACGCAACGCTCTTCGCCATCGGGGTCGCGGGTCAGTACGATGCGGCCGCGATAGCGCGGCGGCAGGTACACCGCCTCTTCCGGGTATTGCAGGGTGTCGCGTTTGCGAAAGCCGTGACCGAACACCATCACCAGGCTTCGCAACTGGGTACCGGTACCCTTAACGATGTCGCCAATATATTTGAACATGGGTCAAATCCTCACTGAACCGCGGCAGCCGGCGTGTTCAACAACACGACGGCAGCCGTCACCAGCAAATTGATCAGGGTCAGCGGCAGGCAGAATCTCCAGCTGAAATCCATCACCTGGTCATAGCGCGGGCGCGGAATCGAGGCGCGCAGCAGGATGAACAGCATGATGAAGAACGCGGTCTTCAGGAAGAACCAGAAGAAGGCCAACTGCGGCAGGATGCCGAACGGGCCATGCCAGCCGCCGAAGAACAGCGTGACCAGCAGGGCCGAGATCAAGATGATGCCGATGTACTCACCGACGAAGAACATGCCCCACTTCATGCCGGCATATTCAATGTGGTAACCGTCGGCCAGTTCCTGTTCCGCTTCCGGCTGGTCGAAGGGGTGACGGTGCGTCACGGCCACGCCCGCGATGAAGAAGGTACAGAAGCCAAAGAACTGCGGAATGATGAACCACAGGTTCTGTGCCTGGTACTCGACGATATCGCGCATGTTGAACGAGCCAACCTGCACCACGATGCCCATCAGTGCCAAGCCCATGAACACTTCATAGGACACGGTTTGCGCCGAGGCCCGCAAGCTGCCCAGCAGGGCAAACTTGTTGTTGCTCGACCAACCGGCGAACAGCACCGCATACACCGACAGGCCGGCCATGGCAAAGAAGAACAGCAAGCCGATGTTCAAGTCCGCCACGCCCCAGGTCGGGGTGATCGGGATGATCGCGAAAGCGATCAGCAAGGCGCTCATGGCCACGACCGGCGCCAGGGTGAAGATCACCTTGTCGGCAAACGGCGGAGTCCAGTCTTCCTTGAAGAACATTTTCAGCATGTCGGCCGCGATCTGGAACATGCCGAACGGACCGACGCGGTTCGGACCGTAGCGGTCCTGCCACCAGCCCAGCAGGCGACGTTCGACGAAGCTGAGCAGGGCGCCCGCCACGACCACGGCCAACAGGATCACGATGGCCTTGACCACCGAGATGATCACGTCGATCACTTCAGGAGTGAACCAAGTCATTGCGCTGCCTCCTGCAGACCGTCAACAGTGTGGCCAAAGATCGCGGGAGGAATACCGGCGAGGCCTTTTGGCAGTGCAACCAGGCCGGCGCCCAGCTCATCGTTGATGCGCAGCGGCAGACGCAAGGTCTGGCCGGCTACGCTCAGGCTGAGCAGGGCACCGTCGTTGACGCCCAGGCGGTCGGCTTCGGACTTGGCCAGCGACACATAGGCGGCCGGAATGCGTTCTTGAACCGGCGCGGCCTTGGAAGAGGTCTCTTCGCTGCCGAACAGGTGGAAGAACGGCACGACCTGCCAGGTGCCCGGCGCCGGGTTGAACGGACGCGGTACCGCAGCAAACCAGTTCAGCGAGTCACCGGTGCTTTCGATCAGGCGGGTGCCCGGGTCGCCAGCGCGGATGTGACCCCCGACTTCGTCCTGGAACTTGTTCCAGGCCTGCGGCGAGTTCCAGCCCGGCGACCAGGCGAACGGCACCTGCTGACGCGGTTCGGCCGAACCCGAGTAACCTTCCATGGAGAAGGCGAACGCGGTGTCGATGTCTTGCGGGGTACGCGGCTCATGCACGCTGATGTCGGCGCGCATGGCGGTACGACCGGAATAACGCAACGGTTCACGCGCCAGTTTCAGACCCTTGATGCGGAACGCGGCGGACGGTGCAGCATCGACGATGCGTGCCAGTTGCGGCGCGCTCGCGGCGGTAGCAGCGGTGACGTGGTCGAGCTGGGTCCAGTCGATCGGCTGGTTCAGCAGGGTGGCGCGCAGAGCGTGCAGCCAGCGCCAGCCTTCATGCACCAGGATGCTGGCGTCCATGTACTTCGGATCGAACACCTGGAAGAAACGCTGGGCGCGGCCTTCCTGGCTGACCAGCGTGCCGTCGCCTTCGGCGAAGCTGGCAGCCGGCAATACCAGGTGCGCACGCTCGCTGGTGGCGGTCTTCTGGTGGTCGGCAACGATCAGCACCTTGGCGGCGTTGAGCGCAGCGTCAACCTTGGCCGCAGCGGTGCGGGTGTACAGGTCGTTTTCCAGCACGACGATGGCGTCGGCATTGCCGTCGATCACCGCTTGCAGCGCGGCATCCACGGACTCGCCGCCGAGCATGGCCAGGCCGAGGCTGTTGGCTTCCGGCACGACCAGGCTGATGGAGCCGTTCTTGTCGCGCAGCTTCAGGGCCTTGGCGATGTTGGCGGCGGCTTCGATCAGCGCCTTGGAGCCCAGGGAGGTCCCGGCAATGATCAATGGACGCTTGGCCGCCAGCAGGGCGTCGGCGATGCGTTGGGCCAGTTCCACGGCTTCAGTGTCCAGGCCTTCGACGGCCGGTGCGCTGGCGTCGAGGGCGTGGGCCACGGCGAAGCCGAGGCGGGCCAGGTCGTCCGGTGCGGCGTGGACGCATTCTTCGGCGATGTCGTCGAGCTTGGTTTCAGCCAGGGACGCGATAAACAGCGGGTTCAGCGCGTGCTGGCCGATGTTTTTCACCGCAGCGTCAAGCCACGGCTGTACGCGCATGGCGTCGGCCATTTCTTCGGCCTTGCCTTTGACCGATTGGCGCAGCGACAACGCGATACGTGCGGCGGTCTGGGTCAGGTCTTCACCGAGCACGAAGATCGCATCGTGATCTTCGATGTCGCGCATGTTCGGCACTGGCAGCGGGCTGTCGTTGAGCACTTGCAGGACCAGGCGGATACGCTCCAGCTCGCCGGCTTCGATGCCGCTGTAAAAGTGCTCGGCGCCGACCAGTTCGCGCAACGCGAAGTTGCTTTCGAGGCTGGCCCGGGGCGAACCGATACCGACGATATTACGGCCGCGCAACAGGTCGGCGGCTTTATCCAGCGCCGCGTCCAGGCTCAATTTGGCGCCATCGGCCAGCAGTGGCTGGCGTGGGCGGTCTTCGCGGTTGACGTAGCCATAGCCGAAACGGCCGCGGTCGCACAGGAAGTACTGGTTGACCGAACCGTTGAAGCGGTTTTCGATACGGCGCAGTTCACCGTAGCGCTCGCCCGGGGAGATGTTGCAACCGCTGGAGCAGCCATGGCAGATGCTCGGGGCGAATTGCATGTCCCACTTGCGGTTGTAGCGCTCGGAGTGAGTCTTGTCGGTGAACACACCGGTCGGGCAGACCTCGGTGAGGTTGCCGGAGAATTCGCTCTCGAGCACGCCGTCTTCAACGCGACCGAAGTACACGTTGTCGTGGGCGCCAAATACGCCGAGGTCGGTGCCGCCGGCATAGTCTTTATAGAAGCGCACGCAGCGGTAGCAGGCGATGCAGCGGTTCATCTCGTGGGAAATGAACGGGCCGAGGTCCTGGTTCTGGTGGGTACGCTTGGTGAAGCGATAACGGCGCTCGTTGTGGCCGGTCATCACCGTCATGTCTTGCAGGTGGCAGTGACCGCCTTCCTCACAGACCGGGCAGTCGTGGGGGTGGTTGGTCATCAGCCATTCGACCACGCTGGCGCGGAACGCCTTGGATTCTTCATCGTCGATGGAGATCCAGGTGTTGTCGGTGGCTGGGGTCATGCACGACATGACGATACGACCACGGGTGTCGTTCTCGTCGGTGTATTGCTTGACCGCACACTGGCGACAGGCACCGACGCTACCAAGCGCGGGGTGCCAGCAGAAATACGGGATGTCGAGGCCGAGTGACAGACATGCCTGTAACAGGTTGTCCGCCCCATCGACTTCGAGCGCTTTGCCGTCTACGTGGATAGTGGCCATGGTTCAAAGTTCTTCGTTGGCCCGTTGTCAGCGGGCGTGGCTAATGGAATCTTGTTATTCATGTGCATCTACACAGCCATCAAGGCGTCCGCACATGAGAAAAACGAAGGGCACGGACCCTTCGCTTCTTTAAGCGCTACGCACCGACCATGGTCGGTGATACCACCTGAGTGAGTTCGCCCGCGCGGGTTGGCGCGATGCCGGCCTCGAATTCAGGGCGGAAGTATTTGATTGCGCTGCCCAATGGCTCCACGGCGCCCGGTGCGTGAGCACAGAAGGTCTTGCCTGGGCCGAGGAAACCCACCAGACCGAGCAGGGTTTCGATATCACCCTCGCGGCCTTCGCCGTTTTCCAGGGCCATCAGCAGCTTGACGCTCCACGGCAGGCCGTCGCGGCAAGGGGTGCAGAAACCGCAGGATTCACGGGCAAAGAATTGCTCCATGTTGCGCAGCAACGAGACCATGTTCACCGTGTTGTCGACCGCCATCGCCAGGCCGGTGCCCATCCGGGTGCCCACCTTGCCGATGCCGCCGGCATACATTTGTGCATCGAGGTGCTCGGGCAGCAGGAAGCCGGTGCCCGCACCGCCTGGCTGCCAGGCTTTCAAGGTGTAGCCGTCGCGCATGCCGCCGGCGTAGTCCTCGAACAGCTCGCGCGCGGTGACGCCAAATGGCAGTTCCCACAGGCCCGGGTTCTTGACCTTGCCGGAAAAGCCCATGAGCTTGGTGCCCATGTCTTCACTGCCTTCACGGGCCAACGATTTGTACCAGTCCACGCCGTCGGCGATGATCGCCGGCACGTTGCACAGGGTCTCGACGTTGTTCACACAGGTCGGCTTGCCCCACACGCCCACGGCGGCAGGGAAGGGCGGCTTGGAGCGCGGGTTGGCGCGGCGGCCTTCGAGGGAGTTGATCAGTGCGGTTTCTTCACCGCAGATGTAACGTCCGGCGCCGGTGTGCACGAACAGCTCGAAGTCGAAGCCCGAACCCAGGATGTTCTTGCCCAGCAGGCCCGCCGCCTTGGCTTCGGCCACGGCACGGTTGAGGTGCTTGGCGGCGGTGGTGTATTCGCCACGCAGGAAGATATAACCCCGGTAGGTTTTCAGCGCGCGCGCGCTGATCAGCATGCCTTCGATCAGCAGATGGGGCAGTTGCTCCATCAGCATGCGGTCTTTCCAGGTGTTGGGCTCCATTTCATCCGCGTTGCATAGCAGGTAGCGGATGTTGATGGATTCGTCTTTGGGCATCAGGCCCCACTTCACGCCCGTGGGGAAGCCTGCACCGCCGCGGCCTTTGAGGCCGGCGTCCTTCACGGTCTGGACGATATCGTCCTGGGCCATGTCGGCGAACGCCTTGCGCGCGGCGGCGTAGCCGTTCTTGGCCTGGTATTCGTCGAGCCATACGGGCTCACCGTCGTCACGCAGGCGCCAGGTCAGCGGGTGGGTCTCGGCCGAACGCTTGATCAGGTTGGCCGGGCCGAAGGAAGTCAGGGTCATGGGTAGCCCTCGAGCAATTGGGTCACGCCAGCAGGCTGTACGTCACCGAATGTGTCGTCGTCGATCATCAACGCCGGCGCCTTGTCGCAGTTGCCCAGGCAGCACACCGGCAGCAGCGTGAAGCGGCCGTCGGCGGTGGTCTGGCCCAGGCCGATGCCCAGCTTGGCTTGGATCTCGCTGACCACGGACTCGTGGCCACCGATGTAGCAGACCATGCTGTCGCACACGCGGATGATGTGGCGGCCCACTGGCTGGCGGAAGATCTGGCTGTAGAACGTGGCCACGCCTTCAACGTCGCTGGCGGGGATGCCGAGGATCTCGCCGATGGCGTAGAGGGCGCCGTCCGGCACCCAGCCACGTTCCTTCTGGACGATCTTCAAGGCCTCGATCGACGCCGCGCGCGGGTCTTCGTAGTGATGCAGCTCGTGCTCGATGGCCGAGCGCTCGGTTTCACTCAAGGTGAAACGGTCTGTCTGGATAAGCGTGCTGTTCATGCTTAGCGGTCCACGTCGGCCATAACGAAATCGATACTACCCAGGTACGCAATCAAGTCCGCGACCATCTCGCCTTTGATCACCGAAGGGATCTGTTGCAAGTGCGGGAAGCTTGGGGTGCGAATCCGGGTGCGGTAGCTCATGGTGCCGCCATCGCTCGTCAGGTAATAACTGTTGATGCCCTTGGTCGCTTCAATCATCTGGAAGGACTCGTTGGCCGGCATCACCGGGCCCCACGAGACTTGCAGGAAGTGCGTGATCAGGGTTTCGATGTGCTGCAGCGTGCGCTCTTTGGGCGGCGGCGTGGTCAGCGGGTGATCCGCCTTGTACGGGCCGGCCGGCATGTTGCGCATGCACTGCTCGATGATCTTCAGGCTCTGGCGCATTTCTTCGACGCGCACGATGCAACGGTCGTAGGCGTCGCCATTGGCCGCCAGCGGGACTTCGAATTCGAAGTTCTCGTAGCCGGAGTACGGGCGCGCTTTACGCAGGTCGAAATCGCAGCCGGTCGAACGCAGGCCAGCACCGGTGACGCCCCATTCCAGGGCCTCTTTGGTGTTGTATTGCGCGACGCCGATGGTACGCCCCTTGAGGATGCTGTTATCCAGGGCGGCCTTCTGGTACTCGTCCAGACGCTTGGGCATCCAGTCGATGAATTCCTTGACCAGGCGCTCCCAGCCGTTCGGCAGGTCGTGGGCCACACCGCCAATGCGGTACCAGGCCGGATGCAGGCGGAAACCGGTGATGGCTTCGATGACCTTGTAGGCGCGCTGGCGGTCGGTGAAGGTGAAGAACACCGGGGTCATGGCGCCAACGTCCTGGATATAGGTACCCAGGAACAGCAGGTGGCTGGTGATACGGAAGAACTCGGCCATCATGATGCGGATGGTGTCGACGCGGTCCGGTACCTTGATGCCGGCCAGCTTCTCGACCGAGAGCACGTACGGCAGGTTGTTCATCACGCCGCCGAGGTAGTCGATACGGTCGGTGTACGGAATGAAGCTGTGCCACGACTGACGTTCGGCCATCTTCTCGGCACCACGGTGGTGGTAGCCGATGTCCGGCACGCAGTCGACGATTTCTTCGCCGTCCAGTTGCAGGATGATACGGAAGGCACCGTGAGCCGAAGGGTGGTTCGGGCCCAGGTTGAGGAACATGTAGTCCTCGTTGGTGCCGGAGCGCTTCATGCCCCAGTCTTCCGGCCGGAAGCGTGCAGCCTCTTCTTCAAGCTGCTGCTTGGCGAGGGTCAGGCTGAACGGGTCGAATTCGGTGGCGCGGGCAGGGTAGTCCTTGCGCAGCGGGTGACCTTCCCAGGTCGGCGGCATCATGATGCGCGTCAGGTGCGGGTGGCCTGGGAAATCGATACCGAACATGTCCCAGACTTCGCGCTCGTACCAGCTGGCGTTCGGCCAGATACCGGTCACGGTCGGGACGCTCAGGTCGCTCTCGCTCAGCGCGACCTTGATCATCACGTCGCTGTTACGTTCCAGCGACATCAAGTGATAGAACACGGTGAAATCGGCGCCGCTCGGCAAACCCTGGCGCTTGGTGCGCAGACGCTCGTCCACGCCATGCAGGTCATAGAGCATGACGTACGGCTTGGGCAGATTGCGCAGGAAGCTCAGGACTTCGACGAGCCTGGCACGCGCCACCCACAGCACCGGCATACCGGTGCGTGTGGCCTGGGCGGTGAAGGCATCAGGGCCAAAACGGTTATTGAGTTCGACAACCACATCCTGGTCGTCTGCCTTGTAAGGCGGGATATACAGAGCACTGCCTGTAGTCATGGTTTTTTATCGCTTTCGGTCAACGTAAAGAATGAAGCCAGGTTTTCGTTCTATAAAAAGAAGCGGGCTGGATCAGACTTCGTCGGGGCTGCGCAGGTTGGTGACTGCGATTCGCTGTTCGCGGCGCTGTTCCTTTTGGGACGGCATCTCGGCGCGGTACACGCCTTGATCACCGACGACCCAGGACAACGGGCGACGCTCCTTGCCAATCGATTCCTGCAACAGCATCAAGCCTTGCAGGAATGCTTCGGGGCGGGGCGGGCAGCCAGGCACGTAGACGTCCACGGGCAGGAACTTGTCCACCCCTTGAACGACGGAGTAGATGTCGTACATGCCACCGGAGTTGGCGCACGAACCCATGGAGATCACCCATTTCGGTTCGAGCATTTGCTCATAGAGACGCTGGATGATCGGCGCCATCTTGATAAAGCAGGTACCGGCGATAACCATGAAATCCGCCTGGCGCGGTGATGCCCGGATAACTTCGGCGCCAAAGCGCGCGATGTCGTGGGGCGCCGTGAAGGCGGTGGTCATTTCCACGTAGCAGCACGAAAGGCCGAAGTTGTACGGCCACAGGGAGTTCTTACGCCCCCAGTTGACCGCGCCACTCAGCACGTCTTCCAGCTTGCCCATGTAGATGTTCTTGTGGACTTGGTCTTCTAACGGATCGGAAACGGTTTCCCGCTCGCCGATGGGGTACTGCTCGTTAGGAGCATCCGGGTCGATCCTGGTGAGATTGTATTGCATCGCCAAAGCCTCATTGTTTCAGCTTCGCTTGCCGCTTGCGACGAGCTTCCGGAGCCCAGTCAAGGGCGCCCACTCGGAACAGGTAGACAAGACCTGCCAACAGAATTGCTATGAAAACGAGAGCTTCGACGAATCCGGTCCAGCCGCTTTCGCGGACGGACACAGACCAGGCAAAGAGAAAGAGGGCTTCGATATCGAAGATCACGAAGAGCATCGCGACCAGATAGAATTTGGCTGAGAGCCGCAAGCGGGCGCCACCTGTAGGTAGCATGCCGGACTCGAACGGTTCGTTTTTGCTGCGGCCCCAGGCTTTTGACCCGAGGAGGCTGGAGACGCCGAGCATGAAGGCGCAAAGCCCCACAACACCGAGGAGGAAAATGGCAAAGCCCCAGTTGTGGGCCATGAGTCCTGTCGCATCGGTCATGCTGGAAATCCTTAACAGAGAGCAAAGGTCTCTGAGCTCGAAAAAGTAACGATGCAGTGACGATATGTCGCACTGCAATCAATCGCGGTGATTTTATGGCTAAACACCGGGCAAGTAAAATTCCTGTGGCGAAATTATTCGGTGGAATAAGCACATAGTGCACCTTAATGGGGCTGTAGCCCTTGCAGCGCGGGCATTAGCGGGCTTTTTATCAAATGTGTTTTGTTTAAGCGGTAACGAAGTTTTCTCATTCCAAATGATAATGAATATTGTTTGCGTGGGATTTAAGCGAATGTTTCTCGTGTAGCGCGGGAAGTTGCCGTTACTTGGTTGAGTGTCGCTTAGTTGATGGAGCGGATTTTTTAACTGATTTGATCCGGGCAGATACCGCTCTGGATCAATGTTTTGCGCACAATCGTCAAATTGCATGCAATCCCCTGTGAGCGGGGGCTTGCCCCCGATTGCCGAGTGTCAGTCAGCACATCTGTTGCTTGATCCACCGCCATCGTGGGGCAAGCCCCCCTCCCACATTGGTTCGGGGTGCGTCAGTACATGGTGTGCAGGCAAAAAAACGCCCCGAACCAGTCGGGGCGTGATGGTTGTGCGGCACTGCGGTTAGGTCTTCCCTGGGGCCGCAGTGGCCGTGTACTCGGTCACTCAGTGGAACTGCTCTTCCTCGGTCGAACCGGTCAGCGCGGTCACGGACGAGGTGCCGCCCTGGATCACGGTGGTCATGTCGTCGAAGTAGCCGGTGCCCACTTCCTGCTGGTGCGCCACGAAGGTGTAACCCTTCGATGCGTCAGCAAACTCTTGCTCTTGCAGCTTCACGTAGGCGGTCATGTCGTTGCGGGCGTAGTCGTGCGCCAGGTTGAACATGCTGTGCCACATGTTGTGAATGCCGGCCAGGGTGATGAACTGGTGCTTGTAGCCCATGGCGGACAGTTCGCGCTGGAACTTGGCGATGGTCGCGTCGTCCAGGTTCTTCTTCCAGTTGAAGGAAGGCGAGCAGTTGTAGGACAGCAGTTGGTCCGGGTATTCCTTCTTGATCGCTTCGGCGAAACGGCGGGCCTCGTCCAGGTCCGGCTTGGCGGTTTCGCACCAGATCAGGTCGGCGTACGGCGCGTAGGCCAGGCCACGGGCGATCGCCTGGTCGAGACCGGCGCGCACTTTGTAGAAGCCTTCCTGGGTGCGTTCGCCGGTGACGAATGGCTGGTCGTACGGGTCGCAGTCCGATGTCAGCAGGTCAGCGGCGTTGGCATCGGTGCGCGCAAGGATGATGGTTGGCGTGCCGGCAACGTCGGCCGCCAGGCGGGCAGCGGTGAGTTTCTGTACGGCTTCCTGGGTCGGAACCAGTACTTTGCCGCCCATGTGGCCGCATTTTTTCACCGAAGCCAGCTGGTCTTCGAAGTGCACGCCGGCAGCGCCCGCCTCGATCATGCTCTTCATCAGCTCGTAGGCGTTGAGCACGCCGCCGAAACCGGCTTCGGCGTCGGCCACGATAGGGGCGAAGTAGTCGATGTAGCCTTCATCGCCCGGACCTTTGCCGGCTTTCCACTGGATCTGGTCGGCACGACGGAACGAGTTGTTGATGCGCTTGACCACGGTCGGCACGGAGTCCACCGGGTACAGCGATTGGTCGGGGTACATGGATTCAGCGGAGTTGTTGTCCGCTGCCACTTGCCAGCCGGACAGGTAAATCGCCTGGATACCGGCTTTTACCTGTTGCACTGCCTGGCCGCCAGTGAGGGCGCCCATGCAGTTGACGAAATCTTTGTCGGGGCGGAAGGACGGCTTGGCACCTTGGGTGACCAGGTTCCACAGCTTCTCGGCGCCGAGTTTTGCAAAGGTGTGCTCAGGTTGGACCGAGCCACGCAGGCGGACGACGTCAGCAGCGGAATAAGCGCGGGTCACGCCTTTCCAGCGTGGGTTTTCAGCCCAGTCTTTTTCAAGGGCTGCAATTTGCTGTTCGCGTGTCAGTGCCATGGGGAAAAACCTCGTCGCATAGGTCTAGGTGGAAAATTCCATTTGCCAGCCGCGTAATGAGTACGTGGTGATGGCTGCTCGCTGACCAGAAGCTCAGGCGGTCAAGCCGGGTTCGGCGGGGAGGGCGACGGGATGAACGATGGCTCAAGGCGGAGTTGAGCAGGTAAGGGCAAACTGCGAACGGTCTTCGGGCATCGTGGGCCTTGGTACGATCCATCAGTGTGTAGCCGGGTTACCTGGTTGGCTTCCGTCCCTCGGGACAACTTCGTTCCAGTCGCAACCTCGTCAAACACACCTTGTGGGCGGTACAGACACGAATCGGCTCAGGTGGGTAGCTTGGAGCGACGATCCGAAGGCCCTTGCCAGGGCCCCTGATTAGCGGGAGCGAGGCCATCATGCCCATGCTTTTTTGGATCGTCAATTGGTTTGTAGTGCTTTTTTTAAAGCACTACATCTTTGGTCTAATACGACTCGCCAGTCAGTTTTTGGTGCTTCAGTTCAGCGTGTCGACCTTGACCCGCACCGTCAGGTCATCGCGGCCCTGAGTAGAGTAGCTGCGGGTTGTAGCGGATTTATCAGCCTGGGTCTCACGGTTGATGCCAGCCAGGGAGATCCATTCGCCCAGGCGGCCACTGACGCTTGTGTCGGTGCTTTGCACGTTCACTACATCAGGCCGTTCCTGGCTCATGCGGTCACGGTTGGTACTGATGGCCAGGTGAACGGTCTCGCCGGTGACGCTGGCGGTCACGTAGAAACCCTGGGTGACGTTGCGATACTGGGTCTGGTTCTGCAGGCGCCCGTAACTGTCCTGCTGCGTGGTGGTCAACGGTACGCTCTGGCCGACCTGGATCAGCGCGGGCACGCCTTCGCTGGCCTGGATCTGCTGAATGCCACCCTCGCGGCTGGTGGTGCCGTAGCTGATGATACGGGTCTGGCTGTCGCCGCTGTTCTGCTGGTTGTTTTCGTTGGTGTCGACGGTGATCAGCAGGCGCTTGGCCGGTGTGTCGAGTTGAGAAAGCAGGGTGCGCAGGCCCTCTATCTTCGCAGGGTCGGCGTTAACGATAAGCTGGTTGCCGTAGGCACTGACGGTGCCATCCTTGCCGATGAAATTCTGCGCCACGGGCAGCAGGTCGGTGCTGGTGCGGTTGCTCAGGTTGACCACTTCGGTGTCGGCCACGGCCGAGACGCTGGCAGCCAGGAGGAGGGCGGTGAGCAGGGTGCGTAGGGACATGTCCGTTATCTCTGCGAGTCAAAGGCTGGATAGTGCCAGTTTGTCGGCCCGGCGGGTCGCAAGTTGAATACTAGACAGCAAAATGCCCTGGCAAGGCAGGGCATTTTGGGGGGTTGCTGAAATAGTCATCGGGGGCAAGCCCCCTCCCACATTTTGACCGAGTCAATTCCTTGGAATGCGGTCAAGTGTGGGAAGGGGCTTGCCCCCGATAGCGGCGATGCGGTCTCGGATCAGTCCCCGCGTACCATATCCACATGCGGAATCCCGACTTCCAGGAATTCGTCACTGACGATCCTGAAGCCCAGGCGCTCGTAGAACGGCGCCGCATACACCTGGGCACTGAGGAATTGACGGGTCTGGCCGCGCTTCTCGGCCACGCCGATCACCGCTTCCATCAGCTTGTCGCCGACCTTCAGCCCGCGCCAGTCCTTGAGTACCGACACGCGACCGATTTCGCCGCTGGGCAGCAGCCGAGCGGTGCCGATCGGGAAATCACCTTCGAACGCCAGAAAGTGCATCGCACCGGCGTCGTCCGCGTCCCATTCCAGCTCGGGTGGAACCGATTGTTCAGCGATGAATACCGCTTCACGAATGCGCCGAATCTCGTCGATATCCTTTCGCCAGTCCGCGACACTTACGTGAATCCTATTCATCCGCAAACCCCAGGCTGCCTTGCTTGACCAATTCGCACAGCAGGTCGCGGCCGTCTTCGTCCGCTAGCCAATCGCCGAGGTTCTCGCTGTGCAGGGCGTCTGCCGAACACACCAGTTTCAACAGTTCGCGCAGTTTGCCCGGCAGGTAACGGCTCTGGCCGCTGGCGAACAGCAACACGTCGTCGTCCACTTCCGACCAGGCCAGGCGTGCACTCGGGTTGCGCACCAGGATTGCGCCGTCTTGCAGGCTGCTGATGAAGTCGTCCTCGCCCAGCTCTTCGCCTGCCACCAGCTCCGGGTAGCGCGGTTCGGTCATGAACTGGCCGAACCAGGTCAGCAGCATGCGCTCGTCGCTCATGTGCTCGGCCAGCAGGCTCTTGAGGCGATCCAGCGCATCGCTCTGAATCTGATGCGGGTCGCTGACCGGCTGGGCGTCGGCATCGGTGTAGCGCTCTTCGTCGGTCAGGTACTGGCTGAGGAAGTCGGTGAAGTGGGTCAGCACCTCGGCGGCGCTCGGTGCGCGGAAGCCTACCGAGTAGGTCATGCAGTCGTCTTCGGCAATGCCGAAGTGCGCCAGGCGCGGCGGCAGGTACAGCATGTCGCCCGGTTCGAGCACCCATTCGGCGCTTTCTTCGAATTCGGCGAGGATGCGCAAGTCGGCGTGCTGCAGCAGCGCACTTTCAGAGTTGCACATCTGGCCGATTTTCCAATTGCGCTTGCCCTGGGCTTGCAGCAGGAACACATCGTAGTTGTCGAAGTGCGGACCGACGCTGCCACCCGGCGCGGCGAAGCTGATCATCACATCATCAATGCGCCAGCTTGGCAGGAAGCGGAAGTGCTCGAGCAGCTCGGCGACTTCCGGCACGAACTGATCCACCGCCTGTACCAGCAGGGTCCATTCACGCTCGGGCAGGGTGCTGAAGGCGTCTTCGGCGAACGGGCCGCGCCGCAGTTCCCACGGACGTTCGCCGTGTTCGATCACCAGGCGCGACTCGACTTCTTCTTCCAGGGCCAGGCCTGCCAGTTCGTCGGCGTCGATCGGGCTTTCGAAGTCGGGGATGGCCTGGCGGATCAGCAGCGGTTTCTTCTGCCAGTAGTCGCGCAGGAATTCCCGTGCCGTGATGCCGCCCAGAAGTTGAAGAGGGATATCAGGATTCATGTGTAACCTATTGAAAAAAAGCACTTTTAAGCCAGGAATAAAAACGCCCGGCGCGGCCGGGCGTCTCAAAGGGTCGTGCGATGATCAGATGCGCTTGGCTTGCTCTACAGCGTTACCGATGTAGTTGGCCGGGGTGAGCAGTTTCAACTCGGCCTTGGCGGCGGCTGGCATGTCCAGGCCGTCGATGAAAGTTTGCAGCGCATCGGAGGTGATGCCCTTGCCGCGCGTCAACTCTTTGAGCTTCTCGTAAGGGTTTTCGATGTTGTAGCGGCGCATCACGGTCTGGATCGGCTCAGCCAGGACTTCCCAGCAGGCATCCAGGTCGGCGGCGATTTTCTGCTCGTTGAGCTCCAGCTTGCTGATGCCCTTGAGGCTGGCTTCGTACGCGATCACGCTATGGGCAAAACCCACGCCGAGGTTGCGCAGCACGGTGGAGTCGGTCAGGTCGCGCTGCCAGCGCGAGATCGGCAACTTGCTGGCCAGGTGCTGGAACAGGGCGTTGGCGATGCCGAGGTTGCCTTCGGAGTTTTCGAAGTCGATCGGGTTGACCTTGTGCGGCATGGTCGAGGAGCCGATTTCACCGGCAATGGTGCGCTGCTTGAAGTAGCCCAGGGAGATGTAGCCCCAGATATCGCGATCGAAGTCGATCAGGATCGTGTTGAAGCGTGCGATCGCGTCGAACAGCTCGGCAATGTAGTCGTGCGGTTCGATCTGCGTGGTGTACGGGTTGAAGCCCAGGCCCAGCTCGTCTTCGATGAAGGCGCGGGCGTTGGCTTCCCAGTCGATCTCGGGGTAGGCCGACAGGTGGGCGTTGTAGTTGCCCACGGCGCCGTTGATCTTGCCCAGCAGCGGCACGGCGGCGACTTGAGCGATCTGGCGCTCCAGGCGGTACACCACGTTGGCCAGTTCTTTGCCCAGGGTGGTCGGCGATGCCGGTTGGCCGTGGGTGCGCGAGAGCATCGGTACGGCGGCGAAGCGGATGGCCAGTTCGCGGATCGCTTCGGCGGTCTGGCGCATCAGTGGCAGCATCACGTCATCACGGCCTTCGCGCAGCATCAGGGCGTGGGACAGGTTGTTGATGTCCTCGCTGGTGCAGGCAAAGTGGATGAATTCGCTGACCTGGGCCAGTTCCGGCAGCTTGGCCGCTTGCTCTTTGAGCAGGTATTCGATGGCCTTGACGTCGTGGTTGGTGGTGCGCTCGATCTCTTTCACACGCTCGGCGTGCTCCAGGGAGAAGTTTTCCGCCAAGGTGTTCAAGACAGCGTTGGCCTCGGCGGAAAACGCCGGCACTTCGCTGATGGCGGGGTGAGCGGCCAGGCGCTGGAGCCAGCGCACTTCAACCATGACACGAGCACGGATCAAACCGTATTCGCTGAAAATAGGGCGCAGGGCCTGGGTTTTGCCGGCGTAGCGGCCGTCAACAGGGGAAACCGCAGTGAGCGAAGAAAGCTGCATGGGGTGTTCTCGGACAGTCGGGCAACGAAATGGGGCGCGTATCATACATGAAAAAATCCGCCGGTCCGTCGCCAACTGACCGGCGTATTACGCGTAACAACTTGAAAAAGGTCTGCTGGTGCGACTTATTCGTTGCGCATCAACGGGTAAAGCTCTTTGAGCAATTTGCGTCGGCTGATCACCAACTGCCAGCGATGACCGCCCAACTGGCGCCACAATCGTGCCGAACGAATCCCCGCCAGGAGCAGGGCGCGGATTTTCGAGGCGTTGTTCGGTTGCTGCAGGTTGCGCATGTCGCCGTGCACCTGGATGCGCTGGCGCAAGGTGCTCAAGGTGTCCTGGTACAGCGCGCCACAGGCGGCGATCACGTTTTCGTGGGCCGGGCCAAAATGTTCAACCTGGGATTGGATCTGCGGCAGACGCTTGCCGATGGTTTCGAGCAGGTCGTCGCGCTTGGCCAGCTGACGCTCCAGGCCCAGCATCGACAGGGCATAGCGCAAGGGTTCGCGCTGCAAGGTGCTGGGGTCGCGTTCCAGGGCGCCGATCAAGGCCCGGTAGCCTTCACGCAAGGCCAGGTCGTCGCCGCCGTAGACTTCCAGGGTGTCCTTGGGGTCGCGGATCAACAGGCTGCCGAGCATGCAGGCCAAGCCCGCTTCGGTGACCTGGCCGGTCTTGGCGATCTTGTCCACCAGCACGGCGGCCAGAAATACCCCGCCCAGCGCAGTCAATTGCTCCTGGGTCGGGCTCATGCCGGGTTGCTCCAGGCTTGCGCAACTTCGATCACGCCACCGCCCAGGCAGATTTCGCCGTCATAGAACACCACGGATTGGCCTGGGGTGACCGCGCGTTGCGGGTCATCGAAGGTGGCCCGGTAACCCGTGGCGGTTTTTTCCAGGGTGCACGGCTGGTCGCTCTGGCGATAGCGCACTTTGGCGGTCAGGCGGCGAGGGGCGCTCAAGTCGATCGGGTTGACCCAATAGATCTCCGAGGCAAGCAGCGCGCCAGAGAACAGCAGCGGGTGTTCGTTGCCCTGGCCGACGATCAGCACGTTGTTTTCCAGGTCCTTGACCAGCACGTACCACGGCTCTTCACCGGCGTCTTTCAAGCCGCCAATGCCCAGGCCCTGGCGCTGGCCGATGGTGTGGTACATCAGGCCGTGGTGTCGGCCGATCACTTCGCCATCAGTGGTCTTGATCTCACCCGGTTGGGCCGGCAGGTACTGCTTGAGGAAGTCGCTGAAGCGGCGCTCGCCGATAAAGCAGATGCCGGTAGAGTCCTTCTTCTTGGCGGTGGCCAGGCCGTGTTTCTCGGCGATCCTGCGCACTTCGGGCTTTTCCAGCTCACCGACCGGGAACAGGGTCTTGGCGATCTGTTCACCGCCGACGGCGTGCAGGAAGTAGCTCTGGTCCTTGTTCGGGTCCAGGCCCTTGAGCAGTTCGGTACGGCCATCGCTATCGCGGCGGCGTACGTAGTGGCCAGTGGCAATCAGGTCGCCGCCAAGCATCATGGCGTAGTCGAGGAACGCCTTGAACTTGATCTCGCGGTTGCACAGGATGTCCGGATTCGGCGTGCGGCCGGCCTTGTATTCGGCCAGGAAGTGCTCGAACACATTGTCCCAGTACTCGGCGGCGAAGTTGGCGGTGTGCAGCTTGATACCGATCTTGTCGCACACGGCCTGGGCGTCCGCCAGGTCGTCCATGGCGGTGCAATATTCCGTTCCATCGTCTTCTTCCCAGTTCTTCATGAACAGGCCTTCCACCTCATAACCCTGCTCCATGAGCAGAACGGCGGAAACGGAAGAATCCACGCCGCCGGACATGCCGACGATGACGCGCTTCTTTTGTGTGTCAGAAGGGGCTGGATCACGCATAGGGTTTCAACGGGTGTCTTGAAAAAGGACGCGATTCTAGCAGGCCTGGGCCCGCAAGGCTAAAGAGAAGGGCGGATCAATTCCAGGCTGTGACGCTGGCCGGCCAGATAATCATCGATACAGCGGATGATCAGCTCGCTGCGCCAGTCGTCGCGCAGGTCCATCAGTTCGTCCCGGGTCAGCCAGCGGGCACGGAGGATGCCTTCGTCGAGTTGATAGTCCGGGTGGTGTTTCAACGCCTTGGCTATAAAGCAGACCCGTTGATAGGTCACGCCATTGCTCGGTGCGGTGTAGAGGTAGATGCCGACGATGCCGGTGGCTTCGACGTCCCAACCGGTTTCTTCGAGGGTTTCGCGCACGGCGGCTTCGGTCAGGGTTTCGTTCGGGTCCAGATGCCCGGCGGGCTGATTGAGTACGGCACGGCCACCCTTGAGTTCTTCGACCATCAGGAAGCGGCCGTTGTCTTCGACGAGGGTGGCGACGGTGATGTGGGGGAGCCAGGTCATGGGATGCCTCGGTTCAGGGCGCAGTGCGGTCTTGCAGCGCGAATACAGTCAATGTGGGAGGGGGCTTGCCCCCGGTGAGGGCGTGTCAGTGCATACATCCGGGGCTCACCCACTGCTATCGGGGGCAAGCCCCGTCCCACATTTGATCCGGTTTCTTCAGTTGAACAGTGGAAATAGAAACCCCGGCACTCGGCCGGGGCTTCCCTGCATCGTTACAACCTTACTTCAACTTGGCAATCGCCGCATTGAGGGTGTTGCTTGGACGCATGGCCTGGCTGGTCAGCTCAGGGTTCGGCGCGTAGTAGCCGCCGATGTCCACTGGCTTGCCCTGTACGGCGTTGAGCTCGGCAACGATGGTTGCTTCGTTCGCGGCCAGGGTCTGGGCCAGTTCGCCGAACTGCGCTTGCAGGGCAGTGTCTTCGGTCTGGGCGGCCAGGGCCTGTGCCCAATACAGCGCCAGGTAGAAGTGGCTGCCGCGGTTGTCGATGTTGCCGACTTTGCGCGATGGCGACTTGTTGTTGTCGAGGAACTGGCCGGTGGCCTGGTCCAGGGTCTTGGACAGCACCAGGGCCTTGGGGTTGTTGTAGGTCACGCCCAGATGCTCAAGGGACGCGGCCAGCGCCAGGAACTCGCCCAGGGAATCCCAGCGCAGGAAGTTTTCTTCCAGCAGCTGCTGCACGTGCTTGGGCGCCGAACCGCCGGCGCCGGTTTCGAACAGGCCGCCGCCGTTCATCAGCGGCACGATCGAGAGCATTTTGGCGCTGGTGCCCAGTTCCATGATCGGGAACAGGTCGGTCAGGTAGTCGCGCAGTACGTTGCCGGTCACCGAGATGGTGTCCAGGCCCTTGCGGGTGCGCTCCAGGGTGAACTTCATCGCGTCGACCGGGGCCATGATGCGGATGTCCAGGCCTTCGGTGTTGTGGTCTTTCAGGTAAGCCTGAACTTTCTCGACCACTACGCCATCGTGGGCACGCTTGGGGTCCAGCCAGAAGATGGCCGGGGTGTTGCTGGCGCGGGCACGGTTGACGGCGAGCTTGACCCAGTCCTGGATCGGCGCGTCTTTGGTCTGGCACATGCGGAAGATGTCACCGGCTTCGACGTTCTGTTCCATCAGCAGGTTGCCCTGGCTGTCGGTGACGCGGACCACGCCGTCAGCCTTGATCTGGAAGGTCTTGTCGTGAGAACCGTACTCTTCGGCTTTCTTCGCCATCAGGCCGACGTTCGGCACGCTGCCCATGGTGGTTGGGTCGAAGGCGCCATTGGCCTTGCAGTCTTCGATGACCGCCTGGTAGATGGTGGCGTAGCAGCGATCCGGGATCACCGCCTTGGTGTCGTGCAACTGGCCGTCGGTGCCCCACATCTTGCCGGAGTCACGGATCATGGCCGGCATCGAGGCGTCGACGATGACGTCGCTCGGCACGTGCAGGTTGGTGATGCCTTTGTCGGAGTTGACCATCGCCAGGGCAGGGCGAGCGGCGTAGACCGCCTGGATGTCAGCTTCGATCTGCGCTTGCTGGTCAGCCGGCAGCGCCTTGATGCGCGCATACAGGTCGCCGATGCCGTTGTTCAGGTTGAAGCCGATCTGCTCGAGCACGGTGGCGTGCTTGGCGAGGGCGTCTTTATAGAACTCGGCAACGATCTGGCCGAACATGATCGGGTCGGAGACCTTCATCATGGTGGCTTTCAGGTGAACCGACAGCAGCACGCCTTGTTTCTTGGCGTCTTCGATTTCAGCGGCGATGAAGCTGCGCAGGGCTTTTTTGCTCAGTACGGCGGTGTCGATGATTTCGCCAGCCTGTACCGAGGTCTTTTCTTTCAGAACGGTCGCGGTGCCGTCTTGAGCGATCAGCTCGATCTTCACGGCATCAGCCGCTTCGATCTGTACGGCTTTTTCGCTGCCGTAGAAGTCGCCGTTGCTCATGTGAGCGATGTGCGACTTGGAGTCTGCAGCCCAGGCGCCCATTTTGTGCGGGTGCTTGCGTGCGTAGTTCTTGACCGACAGCGGTGCGCGGCGGTCGGAGTTGCCTTCGCGCAGTACCGGGTTCACGGCGCTGCCCTTGACCTTGTCGTAACGTGCACGGGTTTCTTTTTCCGCGTCGGTGGTTACGGTTTCCGGGTAGTCCGGCAGGGCGTAGCCCTGGGCCTGCAGTTCCTTGATCGCGGCTTGCAGCTGCGGAGTCGAGGCGCTGATGTTAGGCAGCTTGATGATGTTGGCTTCAGGCGTAACGGCCAGGTCGCCCAGTTCGGCGAGGTGGTCCGGGATAGCCTTGGCGCCCAGTTGCTCGGGGAAGCTTGCGAGGATGCGCGCGGCGAGGGAGATGTCGCGGGTTTCCACGGCAATATCAGCGGAAGCGGTGAAGGCCTCTACGATAGGCAGCAGTGAATAGGTGGCGAGGGCAGGAGCTTCGTCGGTGAAGGTGTAGATGATCTTCGAGCGGGTGGGCATATTCGGATTAACTCTCTTCTTTGCTGAAAGCGTGCGCAGAAACTCGAGATGCGCCGGGTGGAGCGCGTTCGTTCAAAGTCATCCATGAGCGAAATGTCGAGTGTTCTTCGCGGTGATGTTGGGTTGCATCAGTCGAGCGTCAAGCGTTTGGACTATTGTAATAGTCCTGCTTTCTGGCTGAAGGCTACTGTCTAGAGCGGTCAACCGTCGTGACTCTTGGGTCAGCGGCGGCATTATACATAGGTCGCTATGCTTACGCTGAGCCTTCATACAAAAGGTGTGTCGTCCATTGGTCTAAAGGTCGCAGGCGGGCCGGGTGCGACCAACGTCGCATGTTGTGCTCAAGATTGGCGGTTTTCCCTTTGGTTTCAGGCTTGTAGGCGACAAATTATGCTGTTTTCGACGCAAGTGACCATGGCGTGAGGTTTCGGTCGCCATATATCTGGAGTAGGCTCGAACGCAGCCAGATGTTCAATCCATAGATGGAGTTCAGCATGGGATACAAGAAGATTCAGGTTCCGGCAGTCGGCGACAAAATCACCGTCAATGCAGACCATTCTCTCAATGTTCCTGACCAACCGATCATCCCGTATATCGAAGGTGACGGTATCGGCGTCGACATCAGTCCGGTGATGATCAAGGTGGTCGACGCTGCTGTTGAAAAGGCCTACGGCGGCAAGCGCAAGATCTCGTGGATGGAGGTGTATGCCGGCGAGAAGGCGACTCAAGTCTACGACCAGGACACCTGGCTGCCTCAGGAGACCCTGGACGCGGTCAAGGATTACGTGGTGTCCATCAAGGGCCCGCTGACCACCCCGGTCGGCGGCGGCATCCGTTCCCTGAACGTGGCGCTGCGCCAGCAACTCGACCTGTATGTGTGCCTGCGCCCGGTGCGCTGGTTCGAAGGCGTACCCAGCCCGGTCAAGAAGCCCGGGGACGTGGACATGACCATCTTTCGCGAAAACTCCGAGGACATTTACGCCGGCATCGAGTGGAAGGCCGGTTCGCCCGAGGCGATCAAGGTGATCAAGTTCCTCAAGGAGGAAATGGGGGTTACCAAGATCCGTTTCGACCAGGATTGCGGGATTGGCGTCAAGCCGGTGTCGAAGGAGGGCACCAAGCGCCTGGCGCGCAAGGCCCTGCAATATGTGGTGGATAATGACCGCGACTCGCTGACCATCGTGCACAAAGGCAACATCATGAAGTTCACCGAGGGTGCCTTCAAGGAGTGGGCCTATGAAGTGGCAGCCGAGGAATTCGGCGCGACCCTGCTTGATGGCGGGCCGTGGATGCAGTTCAAGAACCCCAGGACTGGCAAGAATGTGGTGGTCAAGGACGCCATTGCCGACGCGATGCTCCAGCAGATCCTGCTGCGCCCGGCTGAATATGATGTGATTGCGACGCTCAACCTCAACGGCGACTACTTGTCCGACGCCCTCGCGGCGGAAGTGGGCGGCATCGGTATCGCGCCGGGTGCCAACCTGTCGGACACCGTGGCCATGTTCGAAGCCACCCACGGCACGGCACCGAAGTACGCGGGCAAGGATCAAGTCAACCCGGGTTCATTGATTCTGTCGGCAGAAATGATGCTGCGACACATGGGCTGGGTCGAAGCGGCAGATCTGATCATCAAGGGCACCAATGGCGCCATCTCGGCCAAGACCGTGACGTATGACTTCGAGCGGCTGATGGAGGGGGCGACATTGGTGTCGTCGTCGGGCTTTGGTGACGCGTTGATTTCACATATGTAAAACCGCTGCATGAAAAACCGGCCATCCGATAAGTGGGGTGGCCGGTCTTTTCGCCCTGCGCAGGATCAGGCTGTTTCTTTCCTTTCGTTGTGAGCGGCCAGTGCCAAAGGCGTGTCGGTCGCAAGGTTCGTAGGCACAGAAACGCCTTCGGCTTGTTTTCCTTTTGGTCCTTCGACAATTTTTTCGAACTGCACGAGCTGGCCCGCTTTCAGCGTTTTATACCCTTCCATTTCTATTTGTGAGTAATGCACGAAAATGTCCTCTTCGTAGCCCTCCACTCGAAGAAACCCAAACCCCTTGGCGTTGTTGAACCAATTGACCTTACCGCTAGCCATTCCCTTATCCCTCTGCACCAGACTCCATCACTGGAGTATCATCCCGTCTATCCGTCCTAACCCGAATAAATAAGGTTGACTGCGCGGACCTTTTTTACCCACTGTGGGCTCTATTTGTTGTAACACCGATTTGCCGATAGTCAAGGCGACCAAAGGGTCGGAGTTGAAAATCTGACAGGTCGCCCCCACCACTGTATTTGAACCACTGACGAACCTTTCTTTCCATGCATGCAAATAGCCAGATTCGACTAACATTCAATCAGGATCGCCCGGATCAGGAACATGACGACGACGGTTCTGCAGGCATTGCTGTTCAGGAGGCCAAGCCTGCTTTACAGGCGCCGCCGATGTACAAGGTGGTTTTGTTCAATGATGACTACACACCGATGGATTTCGTGGTCGAAGTGCTCGAGGTGTTTTTTAACCTGAACCGCGAGTTGGCGACCAAGGTAATGCTGGCCGTTCACACAGAAGGACGGGCAGTATGTGGAGTGTTTACCCGCGACATCGCCGAGACAAAGGCCATGCAGGTCAACCAGTACGCCAGGGAAAGCCAGCATCCGCTACTCTGTGAAATCGAGAAGGACGGTTAACGCCGACCACTTGGGTATGAGGTGAAGCTATGTTAAACCGCGAGCTCGAAGTCACCCTCAATCTTGCCTTCAAGGAGGCTCGTTCGAAGCGTCATGAATTCATGACCGTCGAACACCTGCTGCTGGCACTTTTGGATAACGAAGCTGCCGCCACCGTTCTACGTGCGTGCGGCGCCAACCTCGACAAACTCAAGCATGACCTGCAGGAGTTTATCGACTCCACCACGCCACTGATCCCCGTGCATGACGAGGACCGTGAGACCCAGCCAACCCTGGGCTTCCAGCGGGTATTGCAGCGTGCTGTGTTCCACGTACAGAGCTCCGGTAAGCGTGAGGTCACGGGCGCCAATGTGCTGGTGGCGATTTTCAGCGAACAGGAAAGTCAGGCCGTGTTTCTGCTCAAGCAGCAGAGCGTTGCCCGTATCGATGTCGTCAACTACATCGCCCACGGTATCTCCAAGGTGCCTGGGCACGGCGATCATTCCGAGGGTGAGCAGGATATGCAGGACGACGAGGGCGGTGAGTCTTCTTCTTCAAGCAACCCGCTGGATGCCTATGCCAGCAACCTCAACGAGCTGGCGCGCCAGGGGCGGATCGATCCGCTGGTGGGGCGTGAGCTTGAGGTTGAGCGTGTAGCGCAGATCCTCGCGCGTCGTCGCAAGAACAACCCGCTGCTGGTCGGTGAAGCGGGCGTGGGTAAAACCGCGATTGCCGAGGGCCTGGCCAAGCGTATCGTCGACAACCAGGTGCCGGATCTGCTGGCCAACAGTGTCGTCTACTCCCTGGACCTGGGCGCGTTGCTCGCCGGGACCAAGTACCGTGGCGATTTCGAGAAGCGCTTCAAGGCGCTGCTCGGCGAACTGAAAAAACGCCCGCAGGCAATCCTGTTCATCGACGAGATCCACACCATTATTGGTGCGGGGGCTGCGTCGGGCGGGGTGATGGATGCGTCCAACCTGCTCAAGCCGTTGCTGTCGTCGGGTGATATCCGCTGCATTGGCTCGACCACGTTCCAGGAATTTCGCGGGATTTTCGAAAAAGACCGTGCCCTGGCGCGCCGCTTCCAGAAAGTCGATGTGTCCGAGCCTTCGGTTGAGGACACCATCGGTATTCTGCGTGGGCTCAAGGGGCGTTTCGAAGCGCACCATGGCATCGAGTACACTGATGAGGCGTTGCGTTCAGCTGCTGAGCTGGCGGCGCGCTACATCAACGACCGGCATATGCCGGACAAGGCGATCGATGTGATCGACGAGGCGGGTGCCTACCAGCGCCTGCAGCCGGTCGAGAAGCGCGTGAAACGCATCGACGTGCCCCAGGTCGAGGACATCGTGGCGAAAATCGCGCGGATTCCGCCAAAACACGTCAACAGTTCCGACAAGGAGCTGCTGCGTAACCTGGAGCGTGACCTTAAATTGACCGTCTTCGGACAGGATGCGGCGATCGACGCGCTGTCCACCGCGATCAAGCTGTCGCGTGCGGGCCTCAAGTCGCCGGACAAGCCAGTGGGTTCGTTCCTGTTCGCCGGGCCGACCGGTGTCGGCAAAACCGAGGCGGCGCGCCAGCTGGCCAAGGCCATGGGAATCGAACTGGTACGCTTCGACATGTCCGAATATATGGAGCGTCACACTGTGTCGCGCCTGATCGGTGCCCCTCCGGGCTATGTCGGCTTCGACCAGGGCGGCCTGTTGACCGAGGCCATTACCAAGCAGCCGCATTGCGTGTTGCTGCTCGATGAAATCGAAAAGGCTCACCCGGAAGTCTTCAACCTGCTGCTGCAGGTCATGGACCACGGCACCTTGACCGACAACAACGGGCGCAAGGCGGATTTTCGCAACGTAATCGTGATCATGACCACCAACGCCGGTGCCGAGACCGCTGCGCGGGCCTCGATTGGCTTTACGCATCAGGATCATTCCTCGGATGCGATGGAAGTGATCAAGAAAAGCTTCACGCCGGAGTTCCGCAACCGCCTGGACACCATTATCCAGTTTGGTCGCCTCAGCCATGAGGTCATCAAGAGCGTGGTGGACAAGTTCCTCACCGAGCTTCAGGCGCAGTTGGAAGACAAGCGCGTGCAGCTGGAGGTGTCGGAAGCGGCGCGCAGCTGGATTGCGGAAGGCGGCTACGACGCGGCAATGGGCGCACGCCCGATGGCGCGTCTGATCCAGGACAAGATCAAGCGGCCGCTGGCCGAAGAGATCCTGTTCGGCGAGCTTTCCGACCATGGTGGCGTGGTGCATATCGATCTGAAGGACGGCGAGCTGACCTTCGAGTTCGAAACCACGGCGGAAATGGCCTGATCGATAGCTACGGGCGCCAATGTGGGAGGGGGCTTGCCCCCGATAGCAGTGTTTCAGTCGCTACATGAGTGACTGATCTACCGCTATCGGGGGCAAGCCCCCTCCCACATTGGTTTTGGGTGTCAGGTAAATAACACACCCACACAAAAACGCCCGGCATAACCGGGCGTCTTGTATTGACTTGCTTAGCGAGCGCGGTAAGTGATGCGCCCTTTGCTCAAGTCATAGGGCGTCAGCTCGACGCGCACTTTGTCACCGGTAAGAATACGAATGTAGTTCTTGCGCATCTTGCCGGAGATATGCGCGGTTACGACGTGCCCATTTTCCAACTCCACACGAAACATGGTGTTGGGCAGGGTGTCGACGACAGTGCCTTCCATTTCGAAGCTGTCTTCTTTCGACATGCAGTAAAGCCCTCGGTATCCAGTGAATGGCCCGGTGCAACTGCGCCAGGCAAAAGCGGCGTGCATTGTGCCCGAAAAAGGGTGTTCAAGCCAAGGGGTTCTAGTTAAGCGTTACCCATCTTTGATTAATCAGTAGCTCAATGGGCCGATATTGGGTCTTGTAATTCATCTTTTTACAGTTTTTGATCCAGTAACCGAGGTACACCGCCTCCAGTTCCAGGCGCAGCGCTTCACCTATTTGCCAGAGAATTGCAAAGCGCCCCAGGCTGCGGCGTTCTTCGGCGGGTTCATAGAAGGTGTACACCGCCGACAAGCCATTGGGCAGCAGGTCGGTCACCGCCACCGCCAGCAACCGTCCGTCGAGGCGAAATTCGTAGAAGCGCGAAAAAGGCAGGTCACGTACCAGGAACGTGGAAAATTGGTCACGGCTGGGCGGGAACATATCGCCGTCGGCATGACGTTGTTCGATGTAGCGTTGATAGAGATCGAAATATTCTTCGCTGTACTGCGGCTTGACCGCGTTTACCGTCAGGTCCGCATTGCGCTTGAGAATGCGTTTCTGGTTGCGATCCGGTAAAAATTGCGCCACCGGAATGCGCGCCGGGACACAGGCATTGCAGTGTTGGCAATGAGGTCGGTACAGATGATCGCCGCTGCGTCGAAAGCCCATCTCGGACAGGTCGGCGTACACGTGCACATCCATCGGCTGGCTGGGGTCGAGGAACAGCGTGGTGGCCTGCTCGTCGGGCAGATAGCTGCAAGAGTGGGCTTGAGTGGCATAAAACTTCAAGCGTGCCAGCTCGGTCATGATCAACCCTCGGGATAAGCTTTGAAATAAGTGTAAGCCAGGTAGGCGGATGTCGCCTAAGAAACCCACGGCCCAGCGTTGGGCTGGTCCAGATAATCGCGCAGGTACCCGGCGAACTCGTTGCGCGGTATGCCGCGTGCGCCCAGGCTGTGCAGATGATCATTGGGCATCTGGCAGTCAATCAGCACAAAACCCCAGGCCTGCAATTGCCGGGTCAGCGTGGCGAAGCCGAATTTCGAGGCGTTATCGGCGCGGCTGAACATGGATTCGCCAAAAAACAATTGGCCCATCGCCAGGCCGTACAGGCCGCCGACCAATTCGCCCTGGTCCCAGACCTCCACGGAGTGCGCGTAACCACGCTGATGCAGCTCCAGGTAGGCGCTCTGGATGCTTTCGGTGATCCATGTGCCGTCCGCATATGCCCGAGGCGCTGCGCAGGCCTGGATGACCGCGGCGAAATCCTGGTCGAACGTCACGCTATAGCGCTGTTGGCGCAATAATTTGCCAAGGCTGCGCGAGACGTGCAGCTCGTCGGGGAATATCACCGTGCGTGGGTCGGGTGACCACCAGAGAATCGGCTGGCCTTCGGAGAACCATGGGAAGCAGCCGTGGCGATAGGCCTGGATCAATCGTTCGGCCGACAGGTCGCCGCCGGCGGCAAGCAGGCCGTTGGGTTCGCGCATGGCCTTGGCCAGTGGCGGGAATGTCAGGGTGTCGCGTTGTAACCAGGTCAGCATGGTATCCAGGCTTACGGAAGGGGAGGGGAGTGGCAGGTTGGGCGCCTGCCCCGGGACCTGATTATTGTCGACACGGCGCCTCGGGGCCAGCGCAAATGGCTGCTCGGGCTGGTTTAGCGTGAAAGGGTGTTTCTGCAACTCTGCGCATAAGGTGCG
This sequence comes from Pseudomonas fluorescens, assembly GCF_002837185.1. Lineage (GTDB taxonomy): Bacteria > Pseudomonadota > Gammaproteobacteria > Pseudomonadales > Pseudomonadaceae > Aquipseudomonas > Aquipseudomonas fluorescens_AM. The sequence goes on from NZ_KZ477997.1 coordinate 94,220, forward strand.
GTCGTAATCGGGTCTGGCCAATGCACGCCATTTGCCAAGCTTGCCTGGATTGGTAAATACAGCGCATAAGCCTTTGTCAGCAAAGACAATGCATGCTCAAATTGAACAGGCTGCAACGCGTGCAGGGCTCTGGCTGCCGGGTGATGGGCAAGTGCGTGGCATCACGCACGCAAACCCGTACAATGCGGCGATTATGGCGTTATCGCCATTTCATCCATGGGTTATGCAGTGTTAAAAAGTAGATTCAGCAACATTTGTCATTTTTCAGCTGCTCGGATAGAGCAGTCGTGTGCAGTCATTCAACAGATGGACGCGCTAACAGGCGCAGGAAAAGACCCGTTTTGAAGAAATCCGCCGCAACACCCAAAGCAGCAGTCGTGCCGGCCTGGCGTCAGCACCTGCATTACCGACTCAAGGAAGGTGCGCTGATCGCGATCGGCGCGCTGTGCCTGTTCCTGATGATGGCCTTGCTCACCTATGGCAAGGACGATCCCGGCTGGAGCCATAACAGCAAAATCGACGACGTGCAGAATTTCGGTGGCCCGGTGGGTTCCTACAGCGCCGATATCCTGTTCATGATTCTCGGTTATTTCGCGTACATCTTTCCGCTGTTACTGGCGATCAAGACCTGGCAGATTTTCCGCCAGCGTCACGAGCCGTGGCAGTGGAGCGGCTGGTTGTTCTCCTGGCGCCTGATCGGGCTGGTCTTCCTGGTGTTGTCCGGCGCCGCTCTGGCGCATATCCATTTCCATGCGCCCACCGGTCTGCCGGCAGGTGCGGGCGGGGCGCTGGGCGAAAGCCTGGGCGACCTGGCGCGCCGCACCCTGAATATCCAGGGCAGCACCCTGATGTTCATCGCGCTGTTTCTGTTCGGTCTTACGGTGTTCACCGACCTGTCGTGGTTCAAGGTGATGGACGTGACCGGCAAGATCACCCTTGACCTGTTCGAGTTGTTCCAGGGCGCCGCCAACCGCTGGTGGGCCGCCCGCGTGGAGCGTAAGCAGATGGTTGCGCAACTGCGCGAAGTGGACACCCGCGTCAATGAAGTGGTGGCGCCAAGCACGCCGGACCGCCGCGAGCAGGCCAAGGTCAAGGAACGCCTGATCGAGCGCGAACAGGCCCTGAGCAAGCACATGTCGGATCGCGAGAAGCAGGTGCCGCCGGTGATCGCCCCTGCGCCGCCCAAGGCGCCCGAGCCCAGCCACCGCGTGCAGAAAGAGAAACAGGCGCCGCTGTTCATCGACAGCGCCGTCGAAGGCACCTTGCCGCCGATCTCGATTCTCGACCCGGCGGAAAAGAAACAACTCAACTACTCGCCCGAATCCCTGGCGGCCGTCGGCCACTTGCTGGAAATCAAGCTCAAGGAGTTCGGCGTCGAAGTGTCGGTGGACTCGATTCACCCTGGCCCTGTGATTACCCGGTACGAAATTCAGCCGGCCGCGGGCGTCAAGGTCAGCCGTATTTCCAACCTGGCCAAGGACCTGGCCCGTTCCCTGGCCGTGACCAGCGTGCGCGTGGTGGAAGTGATACCCGGCAAGACCACCGTCGGTATCGAGATTCCCAACGAAGACCGCCAGATCGTGCGCTTCTCCGAAGTGCTGTCGACTCCGGAATACGACAACTTCAAATCGCCGGTCACCCTGGCCCTCGGCCATGATATCGGCGGCAAGCCGGTCATCACCGACCTGGCGAAAATGCCGCACCTGCTGGTGGCCGGTACCACCGGTTCCGGTAAGTCGGTGGGTGTGAACGCGATGATCCTGTCGATCCTGTTCAAGTCGGGCCCGGACGACGCCAAGCTGATCATGATCGACCCGAAAATGCTTGAGCTGTCGATCTACGAAGGCATTCCGCACCTGCTGTGCCCGGTAGTGACCGACATGAAGGACGCCGCCAACGCCCTGCGCTGGAGCGTCGCCGAGATGGAGCGTCGCTACAAACTGATGGCGAAGATGGGCGTGCGTAACCTGTCCGGCTTCAACGCCAAGGTCAAGGAAGCCCAGGACGCCGGTACGCCGCTGACCGACCCGCTGTACAAGCGCGAGAACATTCACGACGAAGCGCCGCTGCTGACCAAGCTGCCGACCATCGTGGTGGTGGTCGACGAATTCGCCGACATGATGATGATCGTCGGCAAGAAGGTCGAAGAACTGATCGCACGTATCGCCCAGAAGGCCCGTGCGGCCGGGATCCACCTGATCCTCGCCACCCAGCGGCCGTCGGTGGATGTGATCACCGGCCTGATCAAGGCCAACATTCCTACGCGTATGGCGTTCCAGGTGTCGAGCAAGATCGACTCGCGGACCATCATCGACCAGGGCGGCGCCGAGCAACTGCTGGGCCACGGTGACATGCTCTATATGCCACCCGGCACCAGCCTGCCGATCCGTGTCCACGGTGCGTTCGTTTCCGACGATGAAGTGCATCGCGTGGTGGAAGCCTGGAAACTGCGTGGCGCACCGGAATACAACGACGATATTCTCGCGGGCGTGGAAGAGGCCGGCAGCGGCTTTGACGGCGGCAGTGGGGGTGGCGACGATGACGCTGAAACCGACGCGCTCTACGACGAAGCCGTGGCGTTTGTGCTGGAAAGCCGCCGAGCCTCGATCTCCGCCGTGCAACGCAAGCTGAAGATCGGCTACAACCGCGCCGCCCGCATGATCGAAGCCATGGAGCACGCCGGCGTCGTCACCGCAATGAACACCAACGGCTCGCGCGAAATCATCGCCCCCGGGCAGATGCGCGACTGATTCCGCGCCGCGTGGCAGCACGCGGCGCGCCCTGACTACTCAATGAGGACTCCCATGCGCATTATCCGCATGCTGTTGTTGCCGGCACTGGCCCTGACCGCCGTTTCGGCCCACGCTGACCCGGCTTCCGTGGCCAGTCTGAAGAACCTGCTGGACAAATCCCAGACCCTGACCGCGCGCTTTTCCCAGCTGACCCTGGACGCCGGTGGCACCCAGTTGCAGGAAACCGCAGGCGAAATGGCCGTGCAGCGTCCCGGCCTGTTCTACTGGCACACCGAAGGCAAGGCCGAGCAGACCATCGTGTCCGACGGCCAGAAAGTCACGCTGTGGGACCCGGACCTGGAACAGGCGACCATCAAGAAACTCGACCCGCGCCTGAACCAGACGCCGGCGCTGCTGCTGTCGGGGGACGTGTCGAAGATCAACGACAGCTTTGATATCACCTCCAAGCAAACCAGCAACGTGATCGAATTTACGCTCAAGCCCAAATCCAGGGACACACTGTTCGACACGCTGTCGTTGTCGTTCGGCAACGGCGTGATCAACAACATGCGCCTGGTCGACAGCGTTGGCCAGCGCACCGATATCCTGTTCTCCGGGGTCAAGGCCAACCAGCCTGTGCCCGCGTCCAAGTTCAAGTTCGACATCCCCAAGGGTGCCGACGTGATCCAGGAATAAACTCCCCAGAGGTTTCAAACGCTGCCCATGGATCTGTTTCGAAGTGACCCGATTGCCCAGCCCCTGGCCGCGCGCCTGCGCTCGACCAACCTGGATGAGTACGTCGGTCAGGAACACCTGCTCGCTCGCGGCAAGCCCTTGCGTGAAGCCCTGGAGCAGGGTGCGCTGCACTCGATGATCTTCTGGGGGCCGCCGGGGGTGGGTAAAACCACCCTGGCACGGCTGCTGGCCAAGGTCTCGGATGCGCACTTCGAAACGGTCTCCGCCGTGCTGGCCGGGGTCAAGGAGATCCGCCAGGCGGTGGAAGTCGCCAAGCAGCAGGCCGGGCAGTACGGCAAGCGCACCATCCTGTTTGTCGACGAAGTGCATCGCTTCAACAAGTCGCAGCAGGATGCATTCCTGCCCTATGTGGAAGACGGCACGTTGATCTTTATCGGTGCCACCACCGAGAACCCTTCTTTTGAATTGAACAACGCCTTGCTTTCGCGGGCGCGCGTCTATGTGCTGAAAAGCCTGGACGAAGCGGCAATGCGAAAGCTGTTGCAGCGTGCGTTAAGCGAAGACAAGGGCCTGGGCAAGCGCCAGCTGAGTCTCAGCGATGAAGGCTTCAAGATACTGATGAGCGCCGCCGACGGTGACGGGCGCCGCTTTCTCAACCTGCTGGAAAACGCCTCGGACCTCGCCGAAGACGGCAATGAAATTGGCGTCGACCTCCTGCAAAGCCTGCTCGGCGATACGCGTCGGCGCTTCGACAAGGGCGGCGAAGCCTTCTACGACCAGATATCGGCGCTGCACAAATCCGTACGCGGTTCCAACCCGGACGGCGCGCTGTACTGGTTCGCGCGCATGATCGACGGCGGCTGCGACCCGCTTTACCTTGCCCGCCGCGTGGTGCGCATGGCCAGCGAAGACATCGGCAACGCCGACCCTCGTGCGCTGAGCCTGTGCCTGGCGGCGTGGGAAGTTCAGGAGCGCCTGGGCAGCCCGGAAGGCGAATTGGCAGTGGCCCAGGCCATTACCTATTTGGCCTGCGCACCTAAAAGCAACGCGGTGTACATGGGCTTCAAGTCCGCGCTGCGCGCCGCTGCCGAACACGGCTCCCTGGAAGTGCCGCTGCACCTGCGCAACGCGCCGACCAAGCTGATGAAACAACTGGGTTACGGCGATGAATACCGTTATGCCCACGATGAACCGGACGCCTATGCTGCCGGTGAAGATTACTTCCCCGACGACCTTGAGCCACAACCGTTCTACCAGCCGGTGCCCCGTGGCCTGGAGCTGAAGATCGGTGAAAAGCTCAATCACCTCGCCCAACTCGATCGACTCAGCCCAAAACAGCGGAGAAAGTAGTGCTCAAGACGATTCTTGCCGTGTCCGCAGCGGGCATCGCTGGTACATTATTGCGTTTCGCCACTAGCACCTGGGTCAGCGCCAACTGGCCGAAGCATTTTTATGCGGCGACCCTGGCGGTCAATCTGGTGGGCTGTTTGATCATCGGGCTGTTGTACGGCTGGTTCCTGTTGCGCCCGGAAGTGCCGATTGAAATTCGCGCCGGCTTGATTGTCGGCTTTGTAGGCGGTCTGACGACCTTTTCATCCTTTTCACTGGATACACTGCGCCTGCTGGAAAGCGGGCAGGCCCTGGTCGCCTTCGGGTACCTGGGTATCAGCGTGTTCGGCGGGCTGCTCGCCACCTGGGCCGGCCTGTCCCTGACCAAACTTTGATAAACGAGAGACCGACATGCTCGATTCCAAACTGTTACGTAGCAACCTTCAGGACGTAGCGGACCGCCTGGCATCCCGTGGCTTTGCCTTGGATGTTGCGCGCATCGAAGCGCTGGAAGAACAGCGCAAGACCGTCCAGACCCGCACCGAAGCACTGCAGGCTGAGCGTAATGCGCGTTCCAAATCCATCGGTCAGGCCAAGCAGCGCGGCGAAGACATCGCGCCGTTGATGGCGGACGTCGAGCGTATGGGCACCGAGCTGTCCGACGGCAAAGTCGAGCTGGACAAGATCCAGTCCGAACTGGATTCGATCCTGCTGGGTATCCCCAATATTCCCCATGAATCGGTACCGATTGGCGAAGACGAAGACGGCAACGTCGAAGTGCGCCGCTGGGGCACGCCGAAAGCCTTCGATTTCCAAATCAAGGACCACGTGGCCCTGGGCGAGTTGACGGGCGGCCTGGATTTCGAAACCGCCGCGAAAATGTCCGGCGCGCGTTTCGCGTTGTTGCGTGGCCCGGTCGCCCGCATGCACCGCGCCCTGGCGCAGTTCATGATCAACCTGCACACCGCCGAGCACGGTTACGAAGAAGCCTACACGCCTTACCTGGTGCAGGCGCCGGCGCTGATGGGCACCAGCCAGCTGCCGAAATTCGAGGAAGACCTGTTCAAGATCAGCCGCGACGGCGAAGCCGACCTGTACCTGATCCCCACCGCCGAAGTGTCGCTGACCAATATCGTTGCCGGCGAGATCCTCGATGCCAAGCAACTGCCGTTGAAGTTCGTGGCTCACAGCCCGTGCTTTCGCAGTGAAGCCGGTGCATCGGGTCGCGATACGCGCGGAATGATCCGCCAGCACCAGTTCGACAAGGTCGAGATGGTGCAGGTGGTCGAGCCGTCGACGTCCATGGATGCCCTGGAAGGCCTGACAGCCAACGCCGAACGCGTCCTGCAACTGCTGGAGTTGCCGTATCGCGTGCTGGCGCTGTGCACCGGCGACATGGGATTCAGCGCCGTGAAGACCTACGACCTTGAAGTGTGGGTGCCGAGCCAGGACAAATACCGCGAGATTTCGTCGTGCTCCAACTGCGGTGATTTCCAGGCGCGTCGCATGCAGGCGCGTTTCCGTAATCCGGAAACCGGCAAGCCGGAGTTGGTACACACCCTTAACGGTTCGGGCCTGGCCGTAGGCCGTACGCTGGTGGCCGTACTGGAAAACTACCAGCAGGCCGACGGGTCGATCCGCGTGCCTGAGGTGCTCAAGCCGTACATGGGCGGCGTCGAGGTCATCGGCTAAATGGAATTTCTGCCGCTGTTTCATAACCTGCGCGGCAGTCGTGTGCTGGTCGTCGGTGGGGGGGAGATCGCCTTGCGCAAATCCCGCCTGCTGGCTGACGCCGGCGCAGTGCTGCGGGTGGTTGCTCCCCAGATCGAAGACCAGTTGCGTGAATTGGTACTGGGCAGTGGCGGGGACCTGATGTTGCGCGGTTATCAGGAGGCCGACCTCGACGGTTGCGTGCTGATCATCGCGGCCACGGACGACGAGCCACTGAACGCGCAAGTGTCCAGTGATGCCAAGCGTCGCTGTGTTCCGGTCAATGTGGTGGACGCGCCAGCCTTGTGCAGCGTGATCTTCCCGGCGATCGTCGACCGTTCGCCGTTGGTGATTGCAGTGTCCAGTGGCGGCGATGCGCCGGTGCTGGCGCGCCTGATCCGCGCCAAGCTGGAAACCTGGATTCCGTCAACCTATGGCCAATTGGCCGGGTTGGCGGCGCGTTTTCGCGCCCAGGTCAAAGGCTTGTACCCGGATGTGCAGCAGCGCCGGGCGTTCTGGGAAGAGGTGTTCCAGGGCCCGATTGCCGACCGCCAATTGGCCGGGCAGGGCGATGAGGCCGAGCGCCTGTTGATCGAAAAGGTCAATGGCGCGCCGCCTTATGCACCGGGTGAGGTGTACCTGGTGGGCGCAGGCCCCGGTGATCCGGACCTGCTGACCTTCCGCGCCTTGCGCCTGATGCAGCAAGCCGACGTGGTGTTGTATGACCGTCTGGTGGCCCCGGCGATTCTGGAGCTGTGCCGTCGTGATGCCGAGCGCGTGTATGTCGGCAAGCGTCGCGCCGAGCATGCCGTGCCGCAGGATCAGATCAACCAGCAACTGGTGGACCTGGCCAAGCAAGGCAAGCGCGTGCTGCGTCTCAAGGGCGGCGATCCGTTCATTTTCGGGCGTGGCGGCGAAGAGATCGAGGAACTGGCGGCCCATGGCATCCCGTTCCAGGTGGTGCCGGGCATCACGGCGGCCAGTGGTTGCGCGGCGTATGCGGGCATTCCGCTGACGCACCGTGACTATGCGCAGTCGGTGCGCTTTATCACCGGACACCTGAAAAACGGTACGTCGGATCTACCCTGGCAGGATCTGGTGGGGCCGTCACAGACCCTGGTGTTCTACATGGGCTTGATCGGTTTGCCGATTATCTGCCAACAGTTGATCCTGCATGGCCGCGCCGCCGATACGCCGGCAGCGTTGATCCAGCAGGGCACCACCTCCAACCAGCGCGTGTTCACCGGCACCCTGGCCGACTTGCCGCGCATGGTGGCGGAGCATGAAGTGCATGCGCCGACGCTGGTGATCGTGGGTGAGGTGGTGGTGTTGCGCGAGAAGCTCAAGTGGTTTGAAGGCGCTCAGTCTCAGGTGTAAGCCTCAAAAGCATCGCGGGCAAGCCCCCTCCCACCTTTTGACTGTATTCACAGATCCAAGTGTGGGAGGGGGCTTGCCCCCGATGAGGCCATCAGCTTCAACCCATCATCCGCATCAGCCAAAGACACCCTTACCACTCAACCGCTCCCGATCATGCCCAACATCAAAGCGCTGGGCAGGCCCCTTCGGCACAATCCCCGTCGGGTTGATCGTCCGATGGCTGGCATAGTAATGCCCCTTGATATGCTCGAAATCCACCGTCTCGGCCACCCCCGGCCACTGATACATCTCCCTTAGCCAGTTCGACAGGTTCGTGTAGTCGGCAATCCGCCGCAGGTTGCACTTGAAGTGGCTGTAATACACCGCATCAAAACGAATCAGTGTGGTGAACAGCCGAACATCCGCTTCGGTGAGGTATTCGCCGGCCAGGTAACGATGCTCGCCCAGGTGGCGTTCCAGGTGGTCGAGCTCGGCAAACACATCATCAAACGCGCTTTCATAAGCCTGCTGCGAGGTAGCGAACCCGGCGCGGTATACGCCGTTGTTCACGGCGGGGTAGATGCGTTCGTTCAGGGTGTCGATGGTCGAACGCAGTGCCTGCGGGTAGAAATCCAGGGTATTGCCGGTCAGTTCATTGAAGGCGCTGTTGAACATGCGGATGATCTCCGCCGATTCGTTGCTGACGATGCGCTTGAGCTTCTTGTCCCATAACACCGGCACCGTGACGCGCCCGGTGTAGTCAGCGGTGTCGGCGGTGTACCGCTGGTGCATGAAGTCAAAACCGTCCAGTGCATCGCCGCTTGAGCCGTGGGCCTTGTCGAAGGTCCAGCCGTTTTCCAGCATCAGCCAACTGACTATCGAGACGTCGATCAGACTTTCCAGGCCCTTGAGTTTGCGCAGGATCAGGGTGCGGTGGGCCCAGGGACAGGCCAGGGAGACGTAGAGGTGATAGCGCCCGGCCTCGGCCTTGAAGCCGCCTTCGCCGCTCGGGCCGGGCTGGCCGTCGGCGGTGACCCAGTGACGGCGTTGCGCCTGTTCACGCTGGAAAGCGCCATCTGCGCTACTTTCGTACCACTGGTCTTTCCAGTGTCCTTCGATCAGCAAACCCATGACTGGCTCCTTGGCTAATAAGCGTTGGAGCCCAGTTTAAAGGGATGAGTTCGAACTAAAAGCGCAAAGACCGGAGCTCAATGATCGATTAAATCGATTTCTCTCGCGCATCCCAGTACTGCCGGGCCAGTTCGAACGCTTGCTCGCGGGTGCGTCCAAGGCCGCGCAAGGCCAGGGCCATGGTCGCGATCAATGCCAGTTGCGGGTAGCTGTCTTCGACGTCGCCACGCCACACGGCGTTCAGGTGCTCGGGCTCCAGGCTCGCCGGTTTGACGTGGCGCTGGGCGGAGAGGGCGGGCCATTTTTCGTCCCAGCTCTGGCCGCCGGTGGTGCCATACAAGTGGCTGAGGGTGTCGGGGTTGATCTCGATCTCGCCGCCGTCGCCCTTGACCACAATCACGTTGTCGCCCAGCAGGCCACTGGCATCGCGGTGCACGCCCTGGTAACCCGGGTGGAAAATGCTTTGCAGGCCGCAACGGGCATTCAGCGGGTTGAGCAGGCGTGCCAGGGAGTGGATCGGCGAGCGCAGGCCCAGGGTGTTGCGCAGGTCGATCATGCGCTGCAACTGGGGTGCCCAGTCACCCAGCGGGATAAACGCCAGGTTGGCGTGTGCATACGCCGCCTCGACCTGTTGCCAATTGCGGCACAGCGGTATGTGCAAGCGCTCCAGCAGTTGCTCGGTGTACAAGCGCCCCGCCGTATGCGCGCCGCCGCCGTGCATGAGGATGCGCACGCCCTGTTGCGCCAGGCATTTGGCCGCCAACAGGAACCAGGGCAAGTGGCGCTTTTTGCCCGCATAGGTCGGCCAGTCGATATCGACATTCAATGCGGGCGGGTTCAACCGCTCGCGTACCGCTTCGGTGAAGCCGGCGAGCTCTTCCGGGCTTTCTTCCTTGTGCCGCAGCAGCATCAGGAAGGCGCCCAGTTGGGTGTCTTCGACTTTTTCGTCGAGCAGCATGCCCATGGCTTGCCGCGCTTCCTCACGGGTGAGGTTGCGTGCGCCGCGCTTGCCTTTGCCAAGGATGCGCACAAACGGCGCAAACGGATGTTCTTCAGGCGTCGAGAGGGTCAGGGGGGCAAAGTCGGTCATAAGCAATTCGTCGGCCTGGGCAGGCCCGCCAGCTTGGCGGCGAGTTTGGCGGGAGTGCCGTTGAACAGTTTGTTGAGGTGCAGGCTGTTGCCCTTTTGCGGGCCGAGCTTCAAGGCGGTGTACTTGATCAGCGGGCGCGTGGCGGGGGACAGCTGGAATTCGGCATAGAACTGGCGCAGCAACAGGAGGATTTCCCAATGGTCCGGGGTCAGCTCCACGGCTTCGGCGGTGGCCAGGGCGTGCGCCACCTCATCGGACCAGTCATCCAGGTCGACGAGGTAGCCGTCCTTGTCCAGCTCGAGGGTGCGCGTGCCTACGGTCAGCGTGTTCATAGCCAAGTATTGACCTTGTCATAGTCGATCGACAACTGCACGAAGCCCGGATAGTCCACGCTGTCGGCCCAGTCCGGGAGCGGCAGGTTGCGTGCCTGCAGGTCTTCAGCCAGCACAAACACTTTCACCCCCCTGGTTTGCAGCGCTGCGTTGTGCAGGCCGTAGGCGCCGTCGCCGCACAGCAGGATGGCATCCGCGCTGCCGCACACACGCAGGCAACTGTCCAGACGAATGTCGGTAAAGGGGGAGTGGGTCACCACATGTAGAGTCGACATCAGAGGGTAATCACCTGGTCGTAACGGTCAATCAGCTGGGTAATGGCTTGGCTGTCCAGCGCCTGCGCAGTGTGCGGTGGCGGCAGCCCGCGCGCGGACAGGCTGTGGCTGCAGGCGAACACGTCATCGATGCCGAACAGGCCCAGCGCCTGCAGGTTGGCGCTCAAATCTTTTTGTTGCACGGCCTTGGCGTCCTGGTGCGGCGCCAGTTGGAACACACCGTCGTCCAGAAACAGCAGGCCGATGGGCAGGTCGAACGCGCCGCCGGCCAGCACGATATCCAGCGCTTCGCGCGCACTGGGGCCGGACCACGGCGCCTGGCGGCTGATGATCAGCAATGATTGGGCCATCACGAGCCTCCAAAACAGATCAGGCGGTCGGCGTCCTGGATCGCGTCATGCAATTGCCCCAGGCCCGACAGGGCCCAGGGCGCGTCCAGGTTCACCGCGCTGCGTTGATAGCGCGTGGCTTCCTCGGCATTGAGCACGCCGCGGCGCAAGGCGGCGGCGATGCACACGACGCCGTCCAGTTGTTGAGTACGGACAAATTCGCGCCATTGGCGCGCGATGTCCTGCTCGTCCTGGGGCGCGACGATGTTAGTGGAGGCGCTGTACACGCCATCCTGATAAAAAAACAGCCGCACAATCTCATGCCCGCCGGCCAGCGCCGCCTGGGCGAACAACAGGGCGCGGCGCGAGGCGGGCGCGTGGGCGGCGCTATACAGTGCAATCGCGAACTTCATGGAACACTCTGCCAACAAACGTGGGCCAATGATAAAGCCGCCGCGACGAAAAAGCCCGCCGTGATCAAAACGGTCACTGCGGTTGATTGTTCTGACGATTGCCGTCAGCGCCGAAGGCTGACTACGCTGTGGCCCGTCCAATTGCAAACGGAGTTTGTATGTCAGGTCCCTTGGCGTCCCTCAAAGTGCTGGATTTTTCCACCCTGTTGCCCGGCCCGTTCGCCTCGCTGATGCTGGCGGATATGGGCGCCGATGTATTGCGCATCGAATCGCCGACGCGGCCGGACCTGTTGCGCGTATGGCCGCCCCATGATCACGGCACGTCGGCGAGCCATGCCTACCTCAATCGCAACAAGCGCAGCCTGGCACTGGACCTCAAGCGGGCCGAGGCGCTGCAGATCGTCCTCGAGTTGGTCAAGGGCGCCGATATTCTCATCGAACAGTTCCGCCCCGGGGTCATGGACCGTCTGGGCCTGGGGTACGCCGCACTGCAGGCGATCAACCCCAGGCTGATCTATGTGTCGATCACCGGCTACGGCCAGACCGGCCCCTACAGGGATCGCGCCGGTCACGACATCAACTATCTCGCAGTCGCAGGCTTAGCCAGCCACACCGGGCGACGGGACAGTGGGCCGTTGCCGCTGGGCGTGCAACTGGCGGATGTGGGCGGTGGTTCCCTGCATGCAGTGGTGGGCGTGCTCGCGGCGGTGGTTGCACGGCAGCACAGCGGCGTCGGTCAATACCTGGATGTGAGCATGACCGACTGCTCGTTCAGCCTGAACGCCATGGTCGGCGCGGGTTACCTGGCCTGCGGGGTAGAGCCGGAGCGGGAAAACCATGTGCTCAATGGCGGCAGTTTTTACGATTACTACCGCACCCGGGACGGACGCTGGATGTCGGTGGGCAGCCTGGAACCGGCGTTCATGCAGCGGCTGTGTGAAACCCTGGGGCGACCGGAGCTGGCGCTGCACGGCGTGAAGCCTGAGCAGCAGCCGGCACTCAAGCGGGCGTTGCAGGTGGAGTTTGAAAAACGCAGTTTTGACGAGCTGTGCGCGTTATTTGCGCAAGTGGATGCGTGTGTGGAACCGGTGTTGAGCTTGAGCGAAGCGCTGGCGCATCCGCAGTTGCAGGCGCGCGGGTTGATCAGCCAGGTGCCGAGGGGCGATGGTTCGACCCAGGCGCAGATGGCCTGCCCGCTGAAGTTCTCCGAGGGTTTGCCGGCGCCACGGCATATCGGGGCTGAGGTCGGCGCGCACAGTGATGAAGTGTTGGCGGAGTTGGGGTTGAGTGCTGAGCGGATTGCGGATTTGCGGCAGGCCAAGGTCATTGGGTGACTGCTCTGGCGCTATCGGGGGCAAGCCCCCTCCCACATTTGCCCGTGTTCACAGCGTTAAGGTGGGAGGGGGCTTGCCCCCGATAAGGCCCTCATTCCACCCGAGTCTCCCCAGTGAACACAAGAGTATGCCGGCACCGCCGACACAAGTACCGCCGCCCCTGGCCGACCAACCCATGACGCTGGGCCGAAAACGCAAAGTCGCTGTCGGCACACGGGCACCGGTAGATATAGCGAGTCACCTGGCGACGCTTGACTGCGTAGGTGTGACAACGGTCCGGCGGCAGTTCGTAAACCCCACGCATGATCAACTGCCATTCCTCCCCATGGGGCTGGATGCGCTCGCCAAACAGTTGGTGGGCAATCAGATGCGCCACTTCGTGGGCCACGGTCTGTTTCAGGAAGTGCTGGCTGTTTTCTTGATAGAGCTGAGGGTTGAAGCGCAGCAGGTTTTCGTGCAAATGCGCGACACCGGCTTTCTGGCCCCGCAGCTTGAGGCTGACCGTGGGGCGTTTGAAGCTTCGTTTGAAAAAGGATTCGGCTTGCAGGAAACAATCTTCGACGCGGGTATTGAGTTGCTCGGGCATGCTGTACATATCTCCAGAGACGCCCAGTATGCCGCAAAGCAGGGGGTTTTCGAATCTGTCAGGCGCCGAATGGTCATGCATAACGCACAAAGCCACCGTATCGGTGGCTTTGCCTGCATTCCAAGGCGTCAACTGGTGTAGATGGGCCCCACGCCCAGGCCCCAGACAATGACGGTAAACGCCATGATTGCCACCAGCACCACCAGGCCTACAGCCAATACCGAGCTGGAAAACAGAAAGCCTTCATCCGGGTCGATACTCATGAACGTCGGCAAGCCCACGTACAGCAGATACACCGTGTAGCAGATCGCTGCGGTCCCCACCACCATACCCAGCCACATGTGCGGATAGAGTGCCGCCAACCCGCCGATGAACAGGGGCGTCGCGGTGTAGGTGGCAAAGGCCACGCAACGCGCCATGCTGGGGTTGGCATCATAGGTGCGGGCCATCCAGTGAATGAACGCGCCCATCACCGCCACACCGCCCAGCATCGCGGCGTACGACATCAGGGTCATCCATAGCGCGCTTTCCTGGGTGAGCATCACCGGGGCACGGTTGCCGATGACCCAACCGACCCGGGTGGTGCCGATAAATGCGGCTACGGCGGGGATCGCTGCGAGAACCAGCGTGTGAGTGAGGTACATGTGGCTGATGCTTTCTTCCTTATCGCCACGAATTTCCCGCCATTCCTGATCGGGATGGGTAAACAGCCCCACGACGTGATGGATCATGCCAGTCACTCCTGTCGTTATTACTATCGCCCCCATCGGAGCGCCCACCGGCCAACTGGCCTGCAAGGTCTGGATAGTTGTGCGACCTCACGTCGCAGTATAGGAAGTGATGTCCGGGAAAACTGTAGGGCCTTTAGAGTAAATCGCGCTGTAAACACGGGGCGTAATCGCCGCTGGGTCTGTGGATGGCAATTCGATCCAATGTGGGAGGGGGCTTGCCGCCGATGGCAGTGTGTCAGTCGAGGTAGTTGCTACTGATACACCGCAATCGGCGGCAAGCCCCCTCCCACATTGGAACTTGGTCGTTCATACCGGTAAAATGTCCGGCTTTTCGTCACACACCTCTAGCGGATCCAAGCGCCATGGGCACTCTTACGGTCAACCAGAACAAACTGCAAAAACGCCTGCGTCGCCTGGCCGGTGAAGCGGTCGCTGATTTCAACATGATCGAGGAGGGCGACAAGGTCATGGTCTGCCTCTCCGGCGGCAAAGACAGCTACACCCTGCTCGACGTGCTGCTGCACCTGCAAAAGGTCGCGCCGATCAAGTTCGAGATCGTTGCCGTCAACATGGACCAGAAGCAGCCGGGCTTTCCCGAGCATGTGCTGCCGGCCTATCTGAAGGAATTGGGCGTCGAGTACCACATCGTCGAGAAAGACACTTACTCGGTGGTCAAGGAGCTGATCCCGGAAGGCAAGACCACCTGCTCGCTGTGTTCGCGCCTGCGGCGTGGCACGCTCTATACCTTTGCCGATGAGATCGGCGCGACCAAGATGGCCCTGGGGCATCATCGCGACGACATCGTCGAAACCTTCTTCCTGAATATGTTCTTCAACGGTTCGCTCAAGGCCATGCCGCCCAAGCTGCGCGCCGATGACGGACGCAACGTGGTAATCCGCCCGCTGGCGTATTGCAACGAGAAGGACATCCAGGCTTATTCCGACTTCAAGCAATTCCCGATCATCCCGTGCAACCTGTGCGGCTCCCAGGAAAACCTGCAACGCCAGGTGGTCAAGGAAATGCTGGTGGACTGGGAGCGCAAGACCCCTGGGCGTACCGAGAGTATTTTCCGCAGCCTGCAGAATGTGATTCCGTCGCAATTGGCCGATCGCAACCTGTTCGACTTCGCCAGCTTGAAAATCGATGAGACGGCAGCTTCGCGTTTCGTCAATGTAGTGAACCTCTGAGCCTTATCGAGGCTCTAGTACACGGCGCTTGCGGGCGCCGTTTTCCATTCAACTGCCAGGAGAGGGCATGCGCGATTACAAGTGGCTGCACGAATATTGTCTGAATCGCTTCGGTTCGGCGGCCAAGCTGGAAGCCCATCTGCCTGTGCCCAAGACCCCGGCGCAACTGCGCAAGATCCCCGATGACCGTTACCTGTCGACCTTGGCGCTGCGGGTGTTTCGTGCGGGCTTGAAGCACAGTGTGGTCGATGCCAAGTGGCCGGCATTCGAGCAAGTGTTTTTCGGTTTCGACCCGGAAAAAGTCGTGCTGATGGGCGCCGAGCACCTGGAGCGCCTGATGCAGGACACGCGCATCATCCGCCACCTGGGCAAACTCAAGAGTGTGCCGCGCAATGCGCAGATGATCCTGGATATCGAGCAGGAAAAGGGTAGCTTCGGTGCGTTTGTCGCCGAGTGGCCGGTGACCGATATCGTCGGGTTATGGAAATACCTGAGCAAACACGGTCACCAGTTGGGCGGGCTGTCGGCCCCGCGTTTCCTGCGCATGGTGGGCAAGGATACGTTTGTGCCGAGTGATGACGTGGTGGCGGCGTTGAATGCGCAGAAGATCGTCGACAAGGCACCCACCAGCCTGCGCGACCTGGCGGCCGTGCAGGGTGCCTTTAACCAGTGGCATGCGCAAAGTGGGCGGTCGATGTGTCAGTTGTCGATGATGTTGGCGTACACCGTCAACCATTGATCATCAGGCCGCCGCCATCCGCCGATTCAACTGATGCCGCCAGCGCACATACAACAGCGCCGTGCAAAACACCGCCAGGCTCGCCAGCATCTCAAGCACCCCGAACCCTTGCCGGTTCGGGTCATACGCCGCCAGTGCGCCCTTGATGAAATACAGGTTCACCACAAAGCACATCCACGAATGCCCGCGCGCGCTGCCCGTGATCATCCCTGGCGCCAACACCAGCAGCGGCACCAGTTCGATCAGCAGGATGACCCACGGGCGTGCCCCGTGCAGGTCGGCGACGAACAGGTAATACGCGCACAACAAGCCCACCAGGCCGAAAAACGCCAGAAGACTCAGGGCGCGCGCCAGCTTGACCCGTGGTTCCAGCCACGCCTGGGACGGTAGAACCTTAGGCTTTCTGGCCAACGCCGTTCTCCAGCAGTGTGGCGGTCTTGGCCAGGCGCAGGCCCAGGGCGCGGCACAGGGCGATTTCATGCGGGTCGAGCAGACGCTTGCCGTCAGGCCCGGCGTGGTGGCTGGCGCCATAGGGCGTACCACCGCCCTGGGTGTCGAGCAGCGCCTGTTCGCTATAGGGCAGGCCGGTGATCAGCATGCCGTGGTGCAGCAATGGCAACAGCATCGACATCAGCGTGGTTTCCTGGCCGCCGTGCAGGCTGGCGGTGGAGGTGAACACGCCGGCGGGCTTGCCGACCAGGGCGCCGGTGAGCCACAGGTTGCTGGTACCGTCGAGGAAGTACTTGAGCGGCGCGGCCATGTTGCCGAAACGCGTCGGGCTGCCCAGGGCCAGGGCCGAGCAGTGTTTCAGGTCATCCAGGCTGGCATACAGCGCGCCCTCGTCCGGGATACTCGGTGCCACGGCTTCGCACTCGGTGGAGATTGCCGGCACGGTGCGCAGCCGGGCTTCCATGCCGCCTTGCTCGATGCCCCTGGCAATCTGCCGGGCCATTTCGCTGACCGAGCCATTGCGGCTGTAATACAACACCAGCACATAAGGCGTCGTCACGGCAGGATCTCCAGCACGTTTTCCGGCGGGCGGCCAATGATGGCTTTATCGGCGGTTTCCAGGATCGGGCGTTCCATCAACGAGGGGTGTGCGGCGATGGCGGCGATCAGTTGCGCTTCGCTGAGGCTGGCGTCGGCCAGGTTGAGGCTTTTATATTCATCTTCGCCGGTGCGCAACAATTGCCGGGCACTGAGGCCAAGTTTGGCCAGCAGGGCCTTTAATTGCGCCGCGTTCAGCGGCGTTTCCAGATAGCGCACCACGGTTGGCGTGAGGCCGCGGTCTTGCAGCAGTTCGAGCGCACCGCGGGATTTCGAGCAGCGCGGGTTGTGATAAAGCGTCAGATCGGTCATGTGCGGGTCGCATCTTGCGTAAGGTGGCAGGTATTCTACCTGCGCTGGCGCCTGTCCTTAAACCGTAAGAGGCGATAGGCCGCAGCCAACGTTCATTTTTGCGAAGGATTACCCCATGACAAGGCGACTGATCGGTGCATTGGCGATCATCACAACCCTGCTGCTCAGCGGCTGCGGTAACGATTACGGCGTTGATCAGTACGGCCAGAAGGTGCCGGCCGAGCGCCTGGACAAGCAGTGGCTGGTGGTCAATTACTGGGCCGAATGGTGTGGCCCGTGCCGCACCGAAATCCCCGAGCTCAATGCCCTGGCCGAGCAGCTCAAGGCGCAGAACGTGGGCGTGTTCGGGGTCAACTTCGACAATGTGCAGGGTGAGGAGCTCAAGGCTGCCAGTGACAAGCTGGGCATCAAGTTCACCGTGCTGGCGCAGAACCCGGAGGGGATCTTTGATATTCCGCGCAGCGAGGCGCTGCCGGTGACCTACATCATCGATGACCAGGGCAAGGTGCGCGAGCAACTGATGGGTGAGCAGACGGCGCAAGGGGTGTTGGCCAAGCTCAAGGCGCTGCGCGGTTAAAGCAAGACCTCAAATCAAATGTGGGAGGGGGCTTGCCCCCGATAGCAGTGTGTCAGTCACTGTATGTGCTGGCTGACACAGCGCCATCGGGGGCAAGCCCCCTCCCACATTTTGCTCGCGCATGGCCAAAGATCGGCGGCGTCAGCCTTCTTCAAGCCACAAGCGAATCGGCTTGCCTTCGGCGGGCCAGAACCGCGTCTGCTCGATCGGCGAGATATCCCAGCGCTGGACGCCTTGCAGGGCCTGGAAGAAGCGGTGCTCCTGCTCCATCAGCGCCTCGGCGCACAGTTTGCGGGTGCTGCCGATGGCGCCGAAGCTGAGCTTGTCGCCTTCAAGGGTGTACGGCGCAAACCAGTGGTTGCAGCCGCCATTGCCATAGGCGCGACCATCGGCACCGAGGGTTACGGTCAGGTGCGCGTAGTCCATCAACGGCCGCTCGCCGATCCACTCCACCACATAGCTGTGATCCTGCTTGAGCTTGACCGCATCGCCGGCGCAGCCACTCAGGGCCGTACCCATCGCGGCGAGCAGCAGCAGGCGCTTCATTGTGCGGCCTGCTGGCATTTCGGGCAGCGGTGCCTGTCGCCTTCGCTGGCCCAGCCGAGTTCTTTGATCCGGGCATTGGCGGCCGGTTGCAGCGGTTCTTGGGTGAGCTTGGTTTCCACCGCGAATTCAAACTCCAGCACGCTGTCGCAGCTGTCGCAATTGACCTTCCAGGTGTGAATCTCCAACTCGCCGAATTTCGGCCCCTGGGCCATGGCGACCCATTGGCCCGCCGGGCGGATGGAGTAGCGCGCGTCACCTTCCACGGTCAGGCGCATCGACAGGGTTTTGCTGCCGCGCAGGGTAACGATCAGCACGTCGCCATGCTTGATCGAACCACCGTTGCCGGTGACTTGATAACGGCCCGGCACCAGGGCGCGGCATTCGATCAGGGTGTGTTGCGGGCTCAGCAAGCTGAAGCGGAAATCGTGTTCGGCCATGGATCCTCCAAATAGGCGCGGCATCCTATCACGGGTGCCGGACTATCATGAGCCCGGTATGTGACCGCTGATCATCACTCGATGAGGTTCTGCGCGCGACCGTCGGCCCACGCCGCAATATTGGCCAGTGTAGTGCCGGCAATCGCCGCCAGCGCCTCGCGGGTCAGGAAGGCCTGGTGGGCGGTGATGATCACATTGGGGAAGGTCAGCAGGCGGGCGAGCACGTCGTCTTGCAGGGGCAGGTCCGAGCGGTCCTCGAAAAACAGCTGGGCCTCTTCTTCATAGACATCCAGCCCCAGGTAACCGAGTTGGCCGTTCTTGAGCGCCTCCACCAGCGCCGGCGTGTCGACCAGGCCTCCGCGGCCGGTATTGATCAGCATGGCGCCCGGTTGCATGTGGGCCAGGGTGCCGGCGTTGATCAGGTGCCTGCTGTCGGCCGTCAGCGGGCAATGCAGGCTGATGACCTGCGCCTCGGCGAGCAGTTCGGGCAGGCTCACGTAGCGCGCGCCCAGGGCTTGGACCTCAGGGTTGGGGAAGGGGTCGTGGGCCAGCAGCCGGCAGCCGAAACCGCTCATGATCCTGGCGAAGGTGGCGCCGATCTGTCCGGTACCGACCACGCCGACGGTTTTGCCGACCAGGTCGAACCCGGTGAGCCCATGCAGGCTGAAATCGCCATCGCGGGTGCGGTTGTAGGCGCGGTGCAGGCGACGGTTCAGGGCCAGGACCAGCGCCACGGCATGCTCGGCCACGGCGTGGGGCGAGTAGGCCGGTACGCGCACAACGCTCAGGCCCAGGCGCTTGGCGGCGCGCAGGTCGACATGGTTGTAGCCGGCCGAGCGCAACGCAATCAGGCGCGTGCCGCCTCTGGCCAGATGCTCGAGCACCGGGGCGCTGAGGTCATCGTTGATAAAGGCGCAGACCACCTCGTGGTGTTCGGCCAGGGCCACGGTGTCGAGGTTGAGGCGGGCGGGCTGGAATTGCAGCTCGATGCCCTGGGGGCATGGCTCAGCGCTAAAACTGTCGCGATCGTAGGTTTGGCTGCTGAAAAGAATGACGCGCATTGAAGAGAGGCTCCCTGCAATTTACAAATGAGAAATGCTGACCAGATGTGGGAGGGGGCTTGCCCCTCCCACATGGAAATTGGCTCAGGCGCTGACCCGCGCTTCACTGGCCAACCGCGCAATCGCCATGTCCAGTTCATCCAGTGCGGCCATGGCCTTGGCGTCGTCCTGCTTGAGCAGGGTTTCGGCGCGTTGACAGGCCGCGCGCAATTGCGGCACGCCGCAGTAGCGCGTGGCGCCATGCAGGCGATGGACGCGTTCGATCAAGGCATGATTGTCATTGGCTTCACGCGCGACCGTGATCGCCAGGCGGTCGGCTTCCAGGGAGGCCAGCAGCATGGCGAGCATGTCGGCTGCCAGGTCTGCCTTGTTGGCGGCCAGGCGCAGGCCTTCTTCATGGTCCAGCACCAGCAATTGCACGCCTGGGCCGAGGCCCTCGGGAAGGCGCTCCGGCCCTTGGTTGCGCAGGGCCAGGCCGGTCCATTTCAACACGACCTGGGCCAACTGCCGCTCGCTGATGGGTTTGGTCAGGTAATCGTCCATGCCGCTTTGCAGCAGGGCGCGTTTTTCGTTGGCCATCGCATGGGCGGTGAGGGCGACCACCGGCAGCGGCGTGCCATGGCGTTCGCTTTCCCATTGGCGAATCGCTTCGGTACTCTGGCGCCCGTCCATGCCGGGCATCTGCACGTCCATCAACACCAGATCGAAGGTTTCCTGCTTCACCGCGTCAATCGCCGCGTAGCCGCTTTCCACGGCCTGCACCTTGGCGCCCATGTCTTCAAGCAGGGTTTGCACCAGCAACAGGTTCGCCGGGTTATCGTCCACGCACAGCACACGCGGCGCACGGCTGGACAACGGCTCGCCCGGCTCGCTGCGTGAGGGCCGCGGGCTGATCAGGTCGGCCAGGGATCGGCGCAGCTTGCGCGTACACGCGGGCTTGGCCTGCAACTGGCTGTTGGGGTTGGGCACCGATTGGTTGAATAGCATCTGCTCGGTCGTCGGGCACAGCACCAGCACCTTGCAGCCCAGGTGTTCGAGGTCCCACAAGTGCTGGTTGAGGCGCTCGGGCGGAATGTCGTTGGCGGTGACGCCGAGCACCGCCAGGTCAATCGCCTGATCGGTCTGGTGCGCGCTGGTAATGCCGTTGGTCAGGCTTTCCAGGGTATTGAACGGGGTCACTTCCAGGCCGCAGTCTTCCAACTGATGTTGCAGGGCCTGGCGCGCCAGTTCGTGGTTCTCCAGCACGGCCACGCGGCGCCCGAGCAGCGGCGCGCTGGGCAAGTCTTCGACGTCGTCGCGGGTCTTGGGCAGGTTCAGGCTGATCCAGAACTCCGAGCCCTCGCCCGGTGTGCTGTCGACGCCGATTTCGCCGCCCATCTGTTCGATCAGGCGCTTGGAGATCACCAGGCCCAGGCCGGTGCCACCTGGCTGGCGCGACAGCGAATTGTCCGCCTGGCTGAAGGCTTGGAACAGCGCACGCACGTCCTGGTTGGACAGGCCGATGCCGGTGTCCTGCACGCTGATGCGCAGTTGCACGCTGTCTTCCTGTTCGTCCTCGATCATCGCCCGGGCAACAATGGTGCCTTCGCGGGTGAACTTGATCGCGTTGCTGATCAGGTTGGTCAGGATCTGCTTGAGGCGCAGCGGGTCGCCCACCAGTGACAGCGGCGTGTCACGGTAGACCAGGCTGACCAGTTCGAGCTGTTTGGCGTGGGCGGCGGGAGCGAGGATGGTCAGGGTGTCCTGCAGCAGGTCGCGCAGGTTGAAGGGCACGCTGTCGAGCACCAGTTTGCCGGCTTCGATCTTCGAGAAGTCGAGGATTTCGTTGATGATGCCCAACAGGTTGTCGGCGGATTTTTCGATGGTGCCCAGGTAATCCAGCTGACGCGGCGACAATTCGCTTTTTTGCAGCAAGTGGGTGAAGCCCAGGATGCCGTTGAGCGGGGTGCGGATCTCATGACTCATATTGGCCAGGAATTCCGATTTGATCCGGCTGGCTTCCAGGGCCTCCTTGCGGGCCAGGTCCAGCTCGATGTTCTGGATCTCGATGGTCTCCAGGTTCTGGCGCACATCCTCGGTGGCCTGGTCGATGCTGTGTTGCAATTCCTCCTGGGCGTTTTGCAGGGTTTCGGCCATGCGGTTGATGCCCGATGCCAGCTGATCCAGCTCCTGGCTGCCCAACGGCGGCAGGCGGGTTTCCAGGTTGCCGTCCTTGAGCTGGGCCACGGCTTGCTTGATCTGGCCGATCGGCGAATTGATGGTGCGGCTGATGCGCAGGGCCAGCGCCGCGGTGCAGATCAAGCCGATGGCGATCAGCAGCAGGCTGGCGAACAGGCTGCGATAGCCGCGCAGCAGCATGCCGTTGTGGGACAGTTCCACCTCGACCCAGCCCAACAGGCGGTCGGACTCATCCGGAATCAGCTCGCCCGCCAGGTTGCGATGGCGGCCAAACACGGGCATGAGGTAGCGGGTGGCATCATTGCCGCTGCGCTGCAGCAGGTGCGAACTGTTGCCGGTGGGCGGTTGATTGAGCATGGTCGGACCGGCATGAGCCAGGGACGAGCGGTCCGGCGCCAGGATCGACACCGTACGCACGTCCGGTTGTTCCAGGGATTGGGTCGCGATGCGTTCCAGCAGATCCGTGTTTCTGCTGCTCAGGGCGGGCGCGACCAGCGGCGCCAACTGCTCGGCGATCATTTCGCCGCGTTGCAGCAATTGAGTCTGCAGTTCGGAGAGCTGCATCCAGGTGAAGTAGCCTCCCAACAGCAGGGCCATCAGGCTGGTCGGCAATAAAGTCAGCAACAGTACGCGGCCTTTTATCCCCATTCTTCTAAGCACGCCACTCTCCTGCTACCACATTGATATCAATCATCCACGCAGGCATCCGGCCCACGCCACGTGCGCAGTGTAGCCATTTGCGCCCTTGGGAATCTCGTAAATTAATGACACGTCGCAATCTTCGGGCCATTCGGCGCCGACCGGCGATTGCCTGTATGGGCGGCACTGGACCGCGTGCGAGAGGGCGATCACTGGCATATCTGGCGGGAGGATCAGGGGGGAGGCATCGATGAGGCTGACGTGAAACGTATCTTCGCGGCCATTATCCGGTTGGACGGTTCACGGCCCGGGCTTGCGCATTGCGCGCAACGCCGTGCAGCGGCGGAGTGGCCGTATCTGGGCGCAAATTCCGGGCAGGGCCTGCTGCGCGTACATCTGCACCTGCCTGCCCGTTAGCCCTCAGCGGCGGCGCAGTTTGCGTTTCTTCCACTGGTGCGCGACCCACCAGCGCCAATATCCCATGGTCAGGCAGTAGGCCAGGGCTCCCAATACCAACCCGCAGACCACCGAGCCCAGCAGGAACGGTTGCCACATCGTGCTCAACTCGCCGCTGATCCATTCCCAGGTGAGGTTATCGGGCAGGCTGCGTGGCGGCACGTTCATCAACCAGGCGCCGGTCATGTAGGTGCAGACAAACACCACCGGCATCGTCACCGGGTTGGTCAGCCACACCAGGCTGACGGCAATCGGCATGTTGCCGCGCACCACGATCGCCAGGATCGCGGCCAGCAACATCTGCAACGGGATGGGGATGAACGCGGCAAACAAGCCCACGGCCATGGCCCGGGCCACCGAGTGCCGGTTCAGGTGCCAGAGGTTCGGATCATGCAGCAGGGTGCCAAGAAACTGTAATGACTTGTGTTCCCTGATACTGCTGGGGTCGGGCATGTACCGTTTGAATAAGCGCCGGGGCATATGGGGTCCAGGTCAGTTCGAGGGGCAAGTATGCGCGTATTCTATAAACAGAAAATTCAGACTTTGTGACAAAACATCAAAGGCGCCCCTGGGAACTCCGGCTAAGACTGAATGAATCATTGAAAGGAATGATTCATGAGGACAGGGATGTTCGCGCTCGCGCTGGGGTTGCTGACCCTGCGCTTTCTTCCGGCGTTGCCGCCCACCGGATGGCTGTTGGCCATGCTGGTGTTGGCCTTGATGCTGCTGCCGTTTCGCACCTATCCGCTGGCGTTTTTCCTGCTGGGCTTGAGCTGGGCTTGCATCAGCGCGCAGTGGGCACTGGATGATCGATTGCGCCCGGCGCTGGACGGCGAGACGCGTTGGGTGGAGGGGCGTGTGGTCGGGTTGCCGCAACAGACGGACACCGGCGTGCGCTTTGAACTGGCTGACAGCCGGTCGCGCAAAGCCCGGCTGCCCAAGCGCATCCGTGTGTCCTGGCGCGGCGGGCCGCCGGTGCGCAGTGGGGAACGCTGGCGCTTGGCTGTCACGCTCAAGCGGCCGTCCGGCCTGCTCAATTTTCATGGCTTCGACCAAGAGGCCTGGCTGCTGGCGCAACGCATTGGGGCCACGGGCTCGGTGAAACACGGCGAGCGCTTGGCGCCGGCCCGCAACGCCTTGCGCGACAGCCTGCGTCAACGCCTGAAGGCCGCCGATGCGCAAACCCATGAGGCCGCCCTGGCAGCGTTGGTGCTGGGTGACGGTTCCGGGCTGAGCGCAGAGCAATGGCAGGTGTTGCAAGACACCGGCACCGTGCACTTGTTAGTCATTTCCGGTCAACACATCGGCTTGCTGGCCGGGTTGATCTACGCACTGGTGGCCGGGATGGCCCGTTACGGTTGCTGGCCGCGCCACCTGCCATGGCTGCCATGGGCCTGCGGCCTGGCCTTTGCCGCAGCGCTGGGTTATGGCCTGCTGGCGGGGTTTGGCGTGCCGGTGCAGCGGGCCTGCGTGATGGTCGGTCTGGTGTTGCTATGGCGCCTGCGCTTTCGGCATCTGGGCGCGTGGTGGCCGTTGTTGCTGGCATTCAACGGCGTACTGCTGCTAGAGCCGCTGGCCAGTCTGCAGCCGGGCTTCTGGTTGTCCTTTGCGGCGGTTGCGGTGCTGCTCCTGACGTTCGGTGGACGGCTGGGGCCATGGAGCATCTGGCAGGCATGGACGCGTCCCCAGTGGCTGATTGCCGTCGGATTGTTTCCACTTTTGCTGGTGCTGGGTTTACCCATCAGCCTCACTGCGCCTGTGGCCAATTTGTTCGCCGTGCCCTGGATCAGTCTGGTGGTGTTGCCTCTGGCGCTGCTCGGTACGGTGCTGCTGTGGGTGCCCTCGATCGGTGACGGCCTGCTTTGGTTGGCCGGCGGGGCGTTGGAGGGGTGGTTCAAGGTGCTGACGCTGCTGGCCGGGCAGTTGCCGGCCTGGACGCCGGCCCAGGTGCCGTGGGCGTATTGGCTGGTCAGCCTGGTGGGCGCGGTGCTGCTGCTACTGCCCAAGGGGGTGCCGTTTCGGTTGCTGGGCTGGCCCATGCTGTTGCTGGCGGTGTTTCCTCCCAGGGAGTCGGTGCCCCACGGGCAGGTGATGGTGGTGCAGTTGGATGTCGGCCAGGGGCAGGCGCTGATCCTGCGCACCCGCAATCATGCGTTGCTTTACGATGCCGGGCCGCGTTCCGGGTCGGTCGATCTGGGCGCGCGTGTGGTCGTGCCGGCGCTGAAAACGTTCGGGATAGCGCGGCTCGACATGCTGCTGCTGAGCCATGCCGACGCCGATCACGCCGGTGGCGCGGCAGCTGTAGCCCGTGGTTTGCCGATCAGGCGCGTGGTAGGCGGCGAAACCGAGGGCTTGCCGGCTTTTCTGGGGACTGAACCCTGTATCAGTGGCGAGCGGTGGGAGTGGGATGGTGTGTCTTTCGCGTTGTGGCAGTGGCCTGACGCCCTGAGTGGCAATCCAAAATCCTGTGTGTTGCAGGTGCAGGCCAATGGTGAACGGCTGCTGCTCACCGGCGATATCGACAGCGCGGCGGAGCGCGCCTTGCTTGACACGCCACTGGCGGTGCCGACCGATTGGCTGCAAGCGCCCCATCATGGTAGCCGCAGCTCGTCCTCCAGATCCTTTGTGCAGCGGCTTGCCCCCAAGACGGTGCTGATTTCCCGAGGCCGGGGCAACGCCTTCGGTCATCCTCATGCGCAAGTGGTAGCGCGCTATCAGGCCCAGGGCAGCCGACTATACGACAGCGCCGAACACGGGGCCGTGCGCTTTCAGTTGGGTGCCTTCCAGCCCGCCATGGTTGCGCGCAGTCAACGCCGGTTCTGGCGCGAACCGTTGCCGTAATCCGGCGTTACCAAACACCGAAGGCTGCGACAGGCCGGTCTGCGGCCAACGAACCCCGCTGCCGAACCTATATGATAAAGTGGCGCACTTTTTCGAGGGGGCATTCACTGTGTGGGAATTGGTCAAATCCGGCGGCTGGATGATGTTGCCGATCATCATGAGTTCCATCGCCGCACTCGGCATCGTCGCCGAACGCCTGTGGACCCTGCGCGCCAGTCGCGTCACCCCCGAGCACCTGCTGGGGCAAGTCTGGGGCTGGATCAAGAACAAACAGCTCGACAAGCAGAAGCTCAAGGAACTGCGCGCCAATTCGCCGTTGGGTGAAATCCTTGCCGCTGGCCTGGCCAACTCCAAGCATGGTCGCGAGATCATGAAAGAGTGCATCGAGGAAGCCGCCGCGCGGGTGATCCATGAACTGGAGCGCTACATCAACGCCCTCGGCACCATCGCCGCCATGGCGCCGCTGCTCGGTTTGCTGGGCACGGTGCTGGGTATGATCGATATTTTCAGCTCGTTCATGGGCTCGGGCATGACCACCAACGCCGCGGTGCTGGCCGGTGGTATTTCCAAAGCATTGATCACCACGGCCGCGGGCCTGATGGTGGGTATCCCTTCGGTGTTCTTCCACCGCTTCCTGCAACGGCGCATCGATGAGCTGGTGGTCGGCATGGAACAGGAAGCCATCAAGCTGGTGGAAGTGGTGCAGGGCGACCGTGATGTGGACCTGGTCGAGGGCAACGCGTGAAATTTCGCCGCAAGCAACGGGAAAATGTCGATATCAACCTCGCGTCACTGATTGACGTGGTGTTTATCCTGCTGCTGTTCTTTGTCGTCACCACCACGTTTACCCGGGAAACCCAGCTGCGCGTCGACTTGCCCGAAGCCGTCAGCGGCTCGCCGGCCGAAGATCAGCAGGTCAAGCAACTGGACATTGCCATCAGCGCCGATGGCGTGTTTTCGGTGAACAACCAGTTGCTGGAGAAAAACGACCTGACCAGCCTGATGGACGCCTTGCAGAAGGAATCCGGCGGCGATACCAGCCTGCCACTGTCGATCAGTGCCGACGGCAAGACCCAGCACCAGGCTGTGATTACCGCGATGGACGCCGCCGGCAAGCTCGGTTTCAGTCATCTGCGCATGACCACCGTCGAGGCGGCGAGTCCACCCTGATGGCCATGTCCGATCGTTTGCTCAAGGCCTGGTACGCGGGCCATCCGGCGCTCGTGCTGTTACGGCCGCTGGAGTCGTTGTATCGCCGGGTCGTGCAGCGCAAGCGCGCGCGTTTCCTGGCGGGCGAGGGCGCTGTCTATCGGTCCCCGGTGCCCGTTGTGGTCGTGGGGAATATCACCGTCGGGGGCACGGGCAAGACGCCGCTGATCCTGTGGATGATCGAGCACTGCCGGCGCAATGGCTTGCGCGTGGGCGTGGTCAGTCGCGGGTATGGGGCCAAGCCGCCACAGTTGCCCTGGCGAGTCGAAGCCGATCAGAGTGCCGATGTGGCCGGCGACGAACCCTTGCTGATCGTGCAGCGCTGCGGTGTCCCGTTGATGATCGATCCGGACCGCAGCCGCGCGGTGAAAGCGCTGTTGGCCAGCGAAACCCTGGACCTGATTCTTTCCGACGACGGTCTTCAACACTATCGTCTGGCCCGCGATCTCGAACTGGTACTGATCGATGCCGCCCGCGGCCTGGGCAATCGCCGTTGCCTGCCGGCCGGGCCGTTGCGCGAGCCGGTCGAGCGCCTGCACAGCGTGGATGCGCTGCTCTATAACGGTGCCGCCGAGGACCGCGAAGACGGCTTTGCCTTTGGCCTTGCGCCTGCGGCGCTGATCAACCTGCACAGCGGCGAGCGGCAGCCGGTTACCTATTTTCCGGCAGGCCAGCAAGTACACGCGGTTGCCGGTATCGGCAACCCGCAACGTTTCTTCAATACCCTTGAAACGCTACACTGGCAGCCGATCCCCCATGCGTTTGCCGACCACGCGCCCTACAGTGCCCAGGTGTTGGATTTCACACCGCGTTGGCCGCTGGTCATGACTGAAAAGGACGCGGTGAAGTGCCGCGCCTTCGCCCGGTCCGACTGGTGGTACCTTGCAGTGGACGCGCGGCCGTCGCCGGCGTTTGTCGCCTGGTTCGACACACAACTGATGCGCCTGCTGCCCAACCGTCTTTTGCCTTAAACCGTTTATTTCCAGGAAATACTCATGGACACCAAATTGCTCGACATCCTTGCTTGCCCGATCTGCAAAGGCCCGCTCAAGCTCAGCGCCGATAAAACCGAGCTGATCAGCAAAGGTGCCGGCCTGGCTTACCCGATCCGTGACGGGATTCCGGTGATGCTCGAGAGCGAAGCCCGCACCTTGACGACCGATGAGCGCCTGGATAAATGACTACCGCCTTTACCGTGGTGATTCCCTCGCGTTATGCATCGACCCGTCTGCCGGGCAAGCCGCTGCAAATGATCGGCGCCAAGCCGATGATCCAGCTGGTATGGGAACAGGCCTGCAAAAGCAGCGCCGAGCGGGTGGTGGTGGCGACTGACGATCCGCGTATCATCGAAGCCTGCAAAGGTTTCGGCGCCGAGGCGGTGCTGACCCGCGAAGACCATAATTCCGGCACCGATCGCCTGGCCGAAGTGGCTACGCAACTGGGCCTGGCGCCCGACGCCATCGTGGTGAACGTGCAAGGTGACGAGCCGTTGATCCCGCCGAGCGTCATCGACCAGGTCGCCGCCAATCTGGCGGCCCATGGCGAAGCGCGCATGGCGACCCTGGCCGAACCGATCGAAGACATTGAAACCTTGTTCAACCCGAACGTGGTGAAGGTGGTCAGCGATATCAACGGCCTGGCCCTGACGTTCAGCCGTTCGACCCTGCCCTGGGCGCGGGATGCCTTCGCCAGCAACCCCGGCGTACTGCCGCCAGGCGTGCCGTACCGCCGCCACATCGGCATCTACGCCTATCGCGCCGGTTTCCTGCATGACTTCGTCAGCTGGGGCCCGTGCTGGTTGGAAAACACCGAATCCCTGGAGCAACTGCGGGCCCTGTGGCACGGCGTGCATATCCACGTGGGCGATGCGCTGGAAGCACCGCCTGCAGGCGTCGATACCCAGGAAGACCTTGAGCGCGTCCGTCGCCTGCTGGGGGCTTGATGGAAGTCCTGTTTGTCTGCCTGGGCAATATCTGCCGCTCGCCCACCGCCGAAGGCGTCTTGCGCCATAAGTTGCGCGAAGCCGGCCTGGCCGATCAGGTTGAGGTGGCGTCGGCGGGGACGGGGGAGTGGCATATCGGCAACCCACCGGACCTGCGCAGCCAACGTGCGGCGCTGGCGCGGGGCTATGACTTGTCAGCCCAGCGTGCCCAGCAGGTCTGTCGCGCCGATTTTGCGCGCTATGACCTGATCCTGGCCATGGACCACAGCAACCTGCGCAACCTCAAAGCCATGCAGCCTGCGCAGGGTAAGGCGCAGCTGGATTTGTTCCTGCGCCGCTTCGACGGCGAAGTGGACGAGGTGCCAGACCCGTATTACGAAGGCGAACAAGGCTTTGACCGGGTGCTGGACCTGATCGAGCGCGCCTGTGATTCATTGGTGATCGAATTGAAGGGCCGGCTATGACTTTGCAAGTACGTGCGCAGGTATCGCTCAAGCCTTTCAACAGCTTCGGCATCGACGTACGCGCCCAGCTGTTTGCCGAGGCTCACAGTGATGCCGATGTGCATCAAGCCCTGGCCTACGCCGACGCGCATAGTGTGCCGCTGCTGGTGATCGGCGGCGGCAGCAACCTGCTGCTGACCCGGGACGTGCCTGCCCTGGTGTTGCGCATGGCGACCCAGGGTATTCGCGTGCTGCACGATGATGGCGTGCACGTGGTGGTTGAAGGCGAGGCGGGCGAAGCCTGGCACCCCTTTGTATCGTGGACCCTGGAACAGGGTTTTTGCGGCCTGGAAAACCTCAGCCTGATCCCCGGCACGGTCGGCGCGGCGCCGATGCAAAACATCGGCGCCTACGGCGTTGAGATCAAGGACGTGTTTGCCGGCCTCACGGCGCTGGATCGCCAGACGGGCGAGCTGCGGGATTTCAGCCTGGACGAATGCCAGTTTGCTTACCGCGACAGCCTGTTCAAGCATGAAGTCGGGCGTTGGTTGATCCTGCGGGTACGCTTTGCCCTGAGTCGCGCCAGTCATCTGAAACTCGACTACGGCCCGGTGCAGCAGCGCCTGGCTGCGCAGGGCATCACCGAGGCCACGCCGAAGGATGTGAGCCAGGCGATCTGCAGTATTCGCCGCGAAAAATTGCCGGACCCGGCAGAGCTGGGCAATGCCGGTAGTTTTTTCAAAAACCCGTTGGTGCCCCAGGCTCTGGCTGCCGAGCTGAAGAGCCAGTATCCGGACCTGGTGGCTTACCCTCAGGCCGACGGGCAAGTAAAGCTCGCCGCCGGTTGGCTGATCGACAAGGCGGGTTGGAAGGGCTTTCGTGACGGCGATGCCGGCGTGCATAAAATGCAGGCGCTGGTGCTGGTGAACTATGGCTCAGCCACCGGGCGGGATATTGCCAACCTGGCGCTGCGTATCCAGCAGGACATTGCCGAGCGCTTCGGGGTCGAGCTTGAGATGGAACCTAACAGGTACTGAGCGTCCACCGCCCCACAAATGAAAATGCCCCGCATCTCACGATACGGGGCATTTTTTATAGCGCTGACACTCAGTCGTCACGGCTCATGATGCCGAAGATCTGCAACAGGCTGATAAACAGGTTGTAGATCGACACATACAGGCTGATGGTCGCCATGATGTAGTTACGCTCACCGCCATGGATGATGGCGCTGGTCTGGAACAGGATGCACACCGAGGAGAACAGCACGAAACCTGCGCTGATCGCCAGTTGCAAACCGCTGATCTGGAAGAACATGCCGGCTACCACCGCCGCCAGCAACACGAAGAAGCCTGCGGTGATGAAGCCACCCAGGAAACTCATGTCCTTGCGGCTGATCAGCACGTACGCCGACAGGCCACCAAACACCAGCGCGGTCATGGCAAATGCCGAACTGACCACCTCCGCACCGCCGGCCATGCCGAGGTAACGGTTAAGGATCGGGCCGAGGATAAAACCCATGAAACCGGTCAAGGCGAACGCCGACACCAGGCCCCAGGCCGAGTCGCGCAGCTTGTTGGTCAGGAAGAACAGACCATAGAAGCCGATCAGCACGACAAAGATATTCGGATAGCCGACGCGCATCTGCTGGGCCACGTAAGCCATCACGCCGCTGAATGCGAGGGTAAGGGCGAGCAGGCCGTACGTATTGCGCAACACGCGGCTGACTTCAAGCTGCTCAGCCTGCGCGTTGCCATTCACTGCGTAATTCTGTTCGCGCATGGCGACACTCCTTCAGTTTTGAAACGTTCAGTCGCAAAGATCATAACAGACGCTCTGTAACAAGCTATGCAGAGAGTTTGACAGTGTGTTTCATTCGGGTATTATGGCGCCCGCTGAGACGGGATGAGCGACTATAATCCCGTGATGCACAAGGGAAATTGGCAGAGTGGTTGAATGCACCGGTCTTGAAAACCGGCGAACGTTAATAGCGTTCCCAGGGTTCGAATCCCTGGTTTCCCGCCAAACACATAAGAAAGTCCCGCGAGCTAAATGCCCAGCGGGATTTTTTTTGCCCGCGATTGCGCAGTGCCACGACGGCCAGTGCCATTGGCCCATAAAATCCGTGGTCTTTCTGACGAGCTTTTACTCGTCACCTCGCTGTTTTTTTACTACCATCGTTAATCTGCGTACTCAAGGAAGAGCGGCTGAGCGCCTTGAGTCTGGTAGAAATTCATACTCGATCATTGAATGAGTCATGGCTTTTACCCAGAACCTAACGACTCAGCTAACCGAAATGACCTGTTTGGTGGAACTGATGAATAAAATGTGTGGCATCGTTGCAGTGCTAGGGATTGCCCTCTCGGGATGCGCTACAAAAAATCAAGAAAAACCTGAAGTGACACCACCTCCTGCCGTCGTCCAGCAAGAAGCGCCTGAAGCCGCAACTCCGGCACCCGCACAATCGCCTGCGCGATATGAGGCTGCACCTGCGAACGCCAGTGCTTACGCTGCAGTGCCTTACTCACCGCAGGCGGCAGAGCCAGAGCAAGAGCCAGAATCAGAGACAAAACTCAACCAGAATCGCGCTGAGCAATGCCGTAAAGAGCTGGATGTTCTTAAGGTTTACAACAAGGCGTCTTACGACAAATACGAGGTCGAATACCAGGCCATTGCCAGTAAGACCGCTAAATACATGGAAGTTAAAGATTCACTGGGTGCCGATTTGAACTATATGGTTATGCCTGCTTATCAATTTCAAATTCGTGAGTTCTGCTTCCGCGTTAAGACCCGTCTGTCGGAGCTTGTGCTTCGCCAAGCCAAATAAATCCCGGGTTGCACGCCAAAACATCCAAGAGAAATCCCGCGAGCCATCTGCTCTGCGGGATTTTTTTTGCCTGTGATCGGTGTTTGATCCAACTTCAAGTCCTGAACCGCAGCACCAAGTCGTTCAAGTTGACGGCCAAGCGTGATAACTCGTTGCTTGCCGTCAAGGTCTGGCGGGTACCCTCAGTGCTCTGGATGGCCAGGTCGCGAATGCTGATAAGGCTGCGATCCACGTCACGCGCCACGTGAGCCTGCTCCTCGGAAGCGGTCGCAATCTGGATATTGCGGTCGTTGATTTCCAGGACGGAATCAATAATCTGGCGCAGTGAGTGGCCAGCTTGCTCTGCGGTATCTCGGGTGGTGTAGACCTCAGAGGTGCTCTTGTGCATCAACTCGACTGCGGCTGAAGAACCGGCCTGAATCGTGGATATCATCTGTTCGATTTCCTGGGTCGACGTCTGGGTGCGGTGCGCCAGGGCCCGAACCTCATCGGCGACCACCGCAAAGCCACGACCTTGCTCGCCTGCACGTGCCGCTTCAATGGCGGCATTCAACGCCAACAGGTTCGTTTGCTCGGCAATCGCCCTGATCACGCTCAGTACTTTGGAGATGTCTTGAGCCTGGCCTGCCAGTTCTTTTACCTGGCCTGACGAGACTTCTACCAGTTCTGTCAGTCCACGCATTGCCGTCAGCGTTTCAGTCACTTTCTGATTGCCCAGATCAGCCGAGAGGCTGGACTGCATGGCCGCTTCAGAGGTGGAGTTGGCATTCCTGGCGACCTCTTCAACCGCCGCGCTCATTTCGGTGACGGCGGTGGCCGCTTGCTCTATTTCGCTGTTCTGCTGTTGCAGGGTGCGATCGGCACTCTCGGTGATCGAGGTCATTTCAACGGCTGCAGTACTCAGTTGAGCAGACGCTCCCGAGATTTCTGAAATAGTACTCCTGAGGTTTTTCTGCATCAGATTGAGTGCCTGCATCAAGCGCGAGGCTTCATCCGAACCTGTCACTTCAAGGTCGTGGGTGAGGTCGCCTGACGCTATATTCTCCGCCAACTCAAGCGAGGAGTTGATGGGGCTGACAATGCTTCTGGTAAACAAGCTTGCCAAGACGATCGTCAGGATGAATGCGACGACCAGTACCGAGATCAGGACGCTCACGCTGTGGGTGTATACCGCTGTCGCCTCCTCGCCGGACTCCACCGCCTGACGCGCATTCTGCTCACGCAAAATGGTGAGCTGCTCTTGATAGACGTTTGCTCGCTGCGCCTGCTCGGTGTTCGCAAAAACGACTGCCTGGTCATGATCGGAAATATCGAGGGCAAGCACTTGCTTGAGGCCGTCGATGTATACATCCATCGCCTGGCTGGTCTTCGCGAACTGGATTTCATCCTGCTGGCCGGATATGAGATGTTCACGGTAAAACGCGGTCTTCGACTGAAGTGCCTGTATGGCGTCTTCGACCAACGACTGCGATTTGTCATGCACCTCCCGGGTCGTACTCGAAAGCATGCGGATGCTTTCAAGGCGAGCGTGGAGCAGGGCGATTTGAATATCGTCAATGACCTGGACGCTGGGCAGTGAGTTTTGCTCGATGTCCTGTTCTGCGCTACGCAGGTGATCTATCTGTACATAGGAGAAGCCTGCCAGGCTGATCAGCAGCAGTGTGATCAGCCCAAAGCAGACGAAGGCCCTGCGCGCGATATTCAAGGATCTTAATTTCATAAAGGCCTCCGGGGGCCGGGATTCAGTGGCGTGGCTTCTCCACGTCCGTTTGTGGAGCGCGGACAAACCGTCCGCGCGGCGCAGTGACGCTCACTCGCAGCTTGGGGGGCAGGTGTACATTCAGGAATACAAAAGAATGAATCGAGATAATAGGCGCGCTAAATAATTGCGCGGCTTATGTTGGCGGGGCACGCAGGGGCGGTTGATCCAAGCGCAAGGGCGCCACACAAAATGCCTTGCGCAACGCATGGCTGAAATGGGAAAAGTGGGAGAATCCGAAGTCCAGTGCCGCCTGGGACACACTGCGCACCTGCATTCTCGGTACCCACCTGTTCGATTGACTCAGCCTTGCGGCGTTACCGGGCTGGATGAATCAGATGGAGAAGAGCGACCCAGCGGCCTCCGAGTCGAACACGAAGACAGTTCTAGTAGGGCCGGGCGGTTAAACCAGGTCGATGATTTATATAAGTAAATAACCGGCTTTGTGTGGGGGTTTGTGGAGTCTTGCAAGTGCCTGGATAGGGTGGACTTTGAACTGCACCACCTTTTAACCTTACCGTCTGTCAGATTGCCAGCACGCTGTCCGGTTCGCGTCTAATTTCTCCTTGGCAGGATGTTCAACAAGGAGATGAAAAAATGTCATGGACTTTCTATCTAACAATTACCAATGGTACGGACCGAACACTGGAAGTAACTAGCAAGTCAATCGAGTGGGGCACTTGGTACCGTGACTCTCAAGATGATAACGGCCCGTGCAGTATTGCGCCAAATACCACCATTCAAGCACTGGGTATCCGCGCAGCGCGAGGAACGTGGACGGGCTATGAGTGTCACGCGCAGTGGAAAGATCAGGTGCCTCCGGGAGAGAAAGGTTACGGGGCAGTCACTTTGATGATTGATGTTCCGTTTTCTGGCTCTAATGATTCGAGCCTCACCAGTGGCGGTGCTCTCACATGTTATGGTTGGCAAAACCTGCCGTCGGGTGGGCATGATTTCAACCGTTCAATCACTATTCGTGCAGGGCGAGACAAGAAGCTGATACTGGAAGAAGAAGCGCTTGATCCGGTCGAGCAAGAATACCGTGACTATTTACTGGAGTTTGCGGCTAGGAACCCTGATGTACGCGATTGGGATCAGGTTGAGAAAGAGCTGACGCAGGTAGATGATTTCAATCCATTACAGTATATCCCGGACGGCCCGACCCTGAGCCGGCGCCTGCTGGCCCGTTCCGAGCCGTTAGTCATCGAGCCGGAACTCTGGGATGGCATTGGCGATGTGGACTATCCAACACCTTATGCTCAGGATTTGTTCCTCGACGAATATTTTGCTGTTGCGATCTACAGCGTCGGGACCGATCCCAGAAGCTTCATCAATATCCCGGCAGGTTCTTCACGCAAGACCAGCGAGAAGATCACAGTCACGTCGGCAATAAAGAATGTATTGACCGTCAGTTGGTCGCTCAAGACATCACTTTCGGAGAAGGCGGTTGAACCGGTGTCCGGTTCTGAAGTGGCTTCCACACTGGATATGGAGTTCGGTGTAACCGACGTGCTGGAGGTGAGCCGGGAGTCGGTTACCGAATCGATTGTGGAGCAGGAGTTCAAGGCGCCGGACGACAGTGATGTATTGATCGTGCCTTGGGTATTCAGCACGGCGGTTATCGTTTACCGGCGAACCAAGAAGGGCAAGGTCAGCCTGGTAGCGGTGTCTGAATGGGCGCAGATGCAGTTCTTCAAAAG
This sequence comes from Pseudomonas fluorescens, assembly GCF_002837185.1. Classification (GTDB taxonomy): domain Bacteria; phylum Pseudomonadota; class Gammaproteobacteria; order Pseudomonadales; family Pseudomonadaceae; genus Aquipseudomonas; species Aquipseudomonas fluorescens_AM. Next base: position 130,161 of record NZ_KZ477997.1, read on the forward strand.
TTATCGCGTACATACCCAATTAAAAATGTCCTGAACAGGAATATCGACATGAAAATGTCCAGCGTCTTACTGATGAGTATTGCGTTTGTATGTCAAGGCATGGTCTTCGCTGATACACAGAAGTCCAATACTGAAACCTTGTTTTCCAACGACAAGCCACCGCTGATACAGACGGCCCAAGAGCAGGAACAAAAAGAGGTTGAGGTTGACCGCAATCAATGTTGGTCCGCCAAGAATTGCTCTGGAAAGATCCTGAACAATAAAGATGCACATAACTGTAAGTTGTCCGGCGGTAAGTCTTGGCGGAGCAAGACCACAGGGCAGTGCACCAATCTGTAGAGAGGGGCCCCCACATCTTCAATAGGCGTGGGGGCTTTTTTGATTGCGTGGCTGAAAAAACACATCCGCGCGCATAGGCGCTTTGCGCGCGACGAACATTAGTTGACGGCATGAGTCATCACTCTACCGTGCAGATCCAGCGGTGATTGTGCCGATAGGGCGCGCGGGTGAAGTGCACATCGGAAACCAGATTCAGGCCACGCTCTTTCAGGGCTTGGGTCAGTTGTACGAGTGTTTCTGCCTGGATAGTCATTTCGCTTACCTCGTCAGATTGACTGCGTTCATAATTCTTGACCGAGAGGGCAACTCGCTAATTCAAATTTTCTACAGCGGCGATTGATGCGTTGTGAAAGCCATCGTCGCAACGCCCTGTAGTCCATTGCTTATCTGAACCGGCGGGGCTGCACTTTTTTCCATTCTCCTGATCTACCTCTGTCCCAGCCACCCGATTCCTGCGGGTGGCCAACAGCCACAGACCCGGTGCCGATGGATCGAACGTCAATTGCTTTTATCACCCGCTGGCCGCTGTTGCTGGCTGCGCTGTTAGCGTTGTGGACCACTGGCTGCAGCCAGCAACAGGGGCGTGACGTCGCCAGGCAGTTCAGCGAAGGCAAGCCTGATGAGTTTTTTCAAACCAGCGTCGATCGCATGGCCACCCTGGGCATGCGCGACAACCTGCAGAGCCTTTATCTGCTGATGAGCAAGCTGTACCTGCGCAACCCCAGCCAGTGGCGCCAGTCCGGTTATCCGGATGCGGTGACTGCTGCGCGGACTATTCGCCAGGCGATCGAAAATCGTCAGCCATTGCCTGCGCTGGGGGAGCGTCGTGACCTGGCGGCCCTGAGTTATTCCTTGAGCCCGGAGTTTCGCGGTGATCGGGTGGGGGCGTTCATCTATGCGATCGGTAGCATGCTCGTGACCGCACACGGTGGGCGCATGCAGTTTTACGTGACTGACTCCATCAACCCGCAGTTTGTCAGCAATGCCGCCCGTAATATCGAGAAAGCCACCTGGCTGCTCGGCCAGCGTCAGGACGCCAATGGTGTGTTGTTGCTGTTTTCCAATGAGATATCGGAGGAGGGCAGTAACCTCAGTTTCGCCGTCGAGTTCGGCAAGATTGTCGCGCGCCTGGACCTGCTCACCCAGATACTCGATGAGCGCTACCGACGCATCGGCCTCAACTATGCGCAGAGTCTGCTGCTGATGAATTTTTTGCCTGTGCAGTGACACGCTGGCTCCAGCGCACGGCTAATCGGTGCGGTGTTTCCCTTTCCTCTGTAGGAAGTTGCCTATGATGCCCTCGACCGCTTGAAACACGCCCCCGGTCAGCCCTAGCCTCGGACTTTTCTTAAACATGAGTGCCTACCTTGGGTAAGCGAAAAACGGTTTGGCCTACTGATCGCGAAATCCGCCTGCGGTTTATCCTGTTCGCCGTCATCGACGCCGCGAGTGCCCAAGGGGTCGCTTCGGAGGTGTTGATACCCGCGCACAAACTGCTGCGCGACGCGCCGACGGAGGCGCAGCTATGCGATACGCTTGCCGACATCCTGGCCACCGAGGAGATGTACGGTTTCAGGTTTCCCGTCGGCTCCGATGCTGACGATCTGATGCAGACGCTGGAGTGGTCGGGCAAGCAGGGCAGCAATTGATCACTGGGTTTTCATTTAAATAATTTTGGTCCGATACGGTTGTGGGAAGTCCGTGACTTGAATCGCGCGTGACCTGGCGGGTGTGGGAGCCTTCCCATGACTGCTCGCTTGCCGGCATTGCCGTGCATGCCCCCGTATTTCAAGGACCTGTCCATGCTGTTGCGCCAACCACCGCTGCTGTTCGCCGCCCTGACCCTCACTTCGCTGGTACAGGCCGAAGACCTGCAGTTGGCGCCGGTCGAAGTCACTACGTCTGAAGCCAGCGCCGGCGAGATCGCCCAGGCACAGCTCAACAGCGTGCCCGGCGGCACTAACTTCATCGACATGGACAGCGTGCAGCAGGGGCGGGTGAGCACCAACGAGGATGTCTTCAAGTATCAGGCCGGGGTGTACGCCAAGGCAGCGAATAACGAAGGGGTCAAGTTGTCCATTCGCGGTTCGGGCTTGAACCGCAGCCCGGGTTCCCATGCCTCCGGGCTGTATGAAATGTTCGACGGCCTGCCGCTGACCGGCCCCGGCGGCACGCCCTATGAACTCAAGGACCCGTTATGGCAGAGCCGGGTGGAAGTGCTGAGCGGCGCCAACGGTTTCGATCAGGGCGCGCTGGCCCTGGGCGGCGCCGTCAACTACGTCACCCGCACCGGTTATGATGCGCCCACATTGCAAGTGCGCTATGAGGCGGGCAGCCATGGTTACGCCCAGCGCGAAATCAGTTCCGGCCAGGTGCTCGGTGATGCCGATTACTACATCAGCCTCACCGATTCGCAGTCCGACGGTTACCAGCACCAGAGTGCCGGGACGGGCAAGGGCATCGCGGCCAACGTCGGCTATCGCTTCAACCCGAACCTGGAGACGCGCTTTTATCTGCGCTACCGCGAAACCACCAATGACACGCCGGGCAAGCTCACCCGCGAGCAGATCAGCCATGACCCGCGTGCCGCCAACAGCCTCAACGCCGCCCGCGACTCCAAACGCTTGCAACCGGGTTCCACCTGGCTTGCCAACAAGACCACCTTGCAGTTGGATGACGCTTCGCGCGTCGAGGTCGGGCTGGCCTATCACGACTACCCGATGGACCTGCGCGAAGGCACCAATCGCCTGAAAGTTGCCTACACCGACATCAGTGGCACGCTCAATTACATCCGCCAGGACAGCCTGTTCGGCCGTGACAGCACCACCACCCTCGGCCTGCGCACCACCCAGGCGATGCCGAACAATGGCGCCTCGGAGTACGTACGCGTCCCGGCCGGCAACACGAAGGACTACGCGCCCGGCACCAAGACCCGTGACTACACCTACCTGGGGTCCGACACGGTGCTGCATATCGGCAACGAGCTGGAGCTGGTCCCCGACCTGTGGCTGACCACCGGCGTGGCCGCGATTCATACGCGCCGCGAAACCCAGGTCACCTATCCGGACGGCCAGGCACCGACGCGTCAGCACGATTGGGACTACGCGCCACGCATCGGCCTGCGCTATGACTTCACCCCGCAATTGCAGGTGTACGGCAACCTGAGCCGCTCGGTCGAGCCGCCGCACGCCTGGTCGATGATCTGGGGTTCCAACACATATTTCGGCGCCGGCAGCGGTGCGGCCACCGGCTTGCAGCGCGAAGGCGTGAAGTTGCGCAATCAGACCGCAACCACCCTGGAGGTCGGCGGGCGCGGCGAGGCCTGGCTCGGCCAGTGGGACCTGGCCCTCTATCGCTCCGAAGTGCGCCACGAACTGTTGACCGTGGAAACCCAGGCCCAGACCGCGACCGCCAATGCCGTCATCGCCGAAGCCAATGCCAGCCCCACCGTGCATCAAGGCGTGGAACTGAGCCTGCTCAGCCCACTGTGGGACGGTGGCCGCAATGGCCGGCTTGCGCTGCGCCAGGCCTATACCTTCAGTGACTTCCACTACCGCGACGATGATCGTTTCGGCGACAACACCTTGCCCGGCATCCCCAAGCACTATTACCAGGCGCAACTGCGCTACAGCCATCCGAGCGGTTTCTACACCAGCCTCAACACCGAGCATGCCTCGCGGGTGGCGGTGGACTACGCCAACTCCTATTACGCCGCGGCCTATACCACCCTTGGCGCCACGTTCGGCTATGACGCGCCCAGGCAGGACTGGCAAGCCTGGGTCGATCTGCGCAACCTGACCAACCGGCGTTATGCCAACACCGTTACGCCGGGTTACGACGACAAAGGCATGGACGCAGCCCGTTCCACACCCGCCGACGGGCGTGGTATCTACACCGGCGTGTCGTGGCGTTGGCGCTAAATCAACCTTCGTGCTGGCGCAGGCGCTTGTACAGGGTATTTCGGCTCACCCCCAGCTCCCGCGCCAGGTGGGAAATGTTCCCGCCCGCGGCTGCCAGGCGTTGGTTGAGGTCAAGGTGGTCATCCAGACGTTCATGGCTGGACAGCGGCGCCGCCTGTTTCAAGTCGGTAAAAAAGTCATCGGGCAGGTGCTCCGGGCGGATCGGCTGTTCTTCGGCCATCGCCAACGCCACCTGCAGCACACTGCTCACCTGACGCACATTGCCCGGCCACGGGTGCTGGTCGAACAGCTTGAGCACCTCGGCACTCAGCCCGGCCCACTGGGTGGGCTCGCGGTGTTGCTGCCACAGTTGCTGGAACAGCGCCTGCTTGTCGCTGCGTTCGCGCAACGGCGGCAGCTCCAGGGTCAGGCCGCCGATGCGGTAATACAAATCCTCACGAAAGCGCCCGGTTTGCACCAGCTCCCGTAGCGCTCGGTTGGTCGCCGAAATGATGCGCAAGTCCACCGGGAACACCTCACTGCTGCCCACCGGCTGGACGCACCGCTCCTGCAGCACCCGCAGCAGGCGGGCCTGGGTGGGTAAAGGCATATCGCCGATTTCATCAAGAAACAGTGTGCCCTTGTCGGCTTTGCGGATCAGGCCGATGCTGCCTTTTTGATTGGCACCGGTGAACGCGCCTTTTTCATAGCCAAACAGTTCCGATTCCACCAGCTCAGCCGGAATGGCCGCACAGTTCACCGCGATCAATGCCTGCCGGTTGCGGGAACTGGCCTGGTGCAGGGCTTTGACGAACACCTCTTTGCCCACGCCGGTTTCACCGTGGATCAACAACGGAATGTCCTTTTCCAGCAGGCGCTCGGCCTGGCGCACGGCTTTCTCCACGCGCGCATCGCCAAAATGCAGGGCGGCGAGACTGACCGCGGTCGCCTTCGACGGCGCAGGCTGATTGAACACCCGCGCCTGTACCGGCATCTGCCTGGGCCGCTTGAGCAGGCACTGGAAGCGATTGCGTCCCGGCGCTTGCAGGGAAAACGGCAGCCCCTCAGGCTGATTCAACAACTCCAGCAGCGACACCTTGAACAAGCTGTCGATCATCACCCGCGACAAACTGATACCCAGCAGGTTGTCTGCGCGGCGGTTGGCCGACAGCACCTGGCCGCTTTCATCAAAGATCAGCAGGCCCGCCCACTGGCTGTCGAGGTTGCTCAGGCCGGTGTTGAACGTCAGCTGGAAATGCTCGCCGCGAAACAGGTTGAGGATCAGCCGATTCTCCACGGTCTGGCTCATCATCTTGACCATGCCCAGGGTGTGGGAGGGCGGCAGGTAGCTGTCGCTGGACACATCCAGTACCGCAATGATCTCGCGTTGGGCGTCGAAAATCGGCGCCGCCGAACCGGTCATGAAGCGGTTGGCCTTGAGGAAATGTTCGTCGTGTTCGATATGCACCGCCTGGGCGCAGGCCAGGGCGGTGCCGATGGCATTGGTGCCGCTGGCGTGTTCCATCCAGCTGGCGCCCGCGCTGAAACCACGGGCCAGCCCGGGCTCGATAAAGCGCTGGGTGCCCCACGACGTCAGGACCTGGCCCTGGTTGTCGGCGAGCATGATCAGGCAGTTGGAATTGCTCAGGATGTTCTCGTAGTAGGGCAGTACTTCCTGATGGGTGGTCTGCACCAGTGAATGCTGGCTCTCCAGCAACTGCCGAATGCCCTCGGCGGGCAATTGATCGAAGCTGGGGACGCTTTGGTGATCCAGCCCGAACGCGCGGCAACGGCGCCAGGAGTCCTGGATGATGGTGTCGTGAGCCAGTGGTTCGGCCATGGGGTGACCTTCTTTTTATTGTTATTGGGCTTACACAATTCAAACTATTGGAATGGGTTCAAGTGTGGGAGGGGGCTTGCCCCCGATAGCGGTGGGTCAGTCAGCATTGCTGTTACTGATGTGCCGCCATCGGGGGCAAGCCCCCTCCCACATTGGATCTTCATCGCCCATAAAGTGTTGTTCACAACTGTTCATTGTCAACTGCAAATCTGTTCAATTGTTCAGCCTGAACTGTTCATTTTATTCACGCTTGAACATGCGTCTGAGCCCATTCCCTTGTGAATCAATCACCTGTCATCTTTGGCACGAAACTCGCTCTGACAACTGGCCAGATTCATTCCAATAATAAAAAGGTCGTGTCATGTCATTGACCCTGGAACATGTCTCCCGCGTTGTCGAAGGTCAAACCTGGATCGACGATGCCACCCTGCGTTTCGAGCCCGGCTCCTTCAATGTATTGCTCGGCCGCACCCTGTCCGGCAAGACCAGCCTGATGCGCGTGATGGCCGGGCTGGACAAACCCGACAGCGGCCGCATCCTGATGAACGGTGTGGATGTCACGCAAAAACCGGTGCGTTTGCGCAATGTGTCGATGGTGTATCAGCAGTTCATCAACTACCCGACCATGACCGTGTTCGAGAACATCGCCTCGCCCTTGCGCCAGGCCGGTGTGTCCAATGAGCTGATCCAGAGCAAAGTGCTGGAAACGGCGCGGATGCTGCGCATCGAGAAATTCCTGCAACGCCATCCGCTGGAACTGTCCGGTGGCCAGCAGCAGCGTACGGCCATGGCCCGGGCGTTGGTCAAGGACGCCGAGTTGATTCTGTTCGATGAGCCGTTGGTCAACCTGGACTACAAGTTGCGCGAAGAACTGCGCCAGGAAATGCGCGAACTGTTCAAGGCGCGCCACACCATCGCCATTTACGCCACCACTGAGCCGAACGAAGCCCTGGCGCTGGGTGGCACCACCACCATTCTTCACGAAGGCCGGGTGATCCAGAGCGGCAAGGCCGCCGAGGTCTACCACCAGCCGCAGACGGTGCTGGCGGCCGAGCTGTTTTCCGAGCCGCCGATCAACCTGATGCCGGGGCGCATCAGTGGCAATGAAGTCAGCTTCGCCAACTTCGTGCACTTTCCCCTCAATGTCGACCTGCGTCCCATCGGCGAAGGCGAGTTCCGTTTCGGCGTGCGCCCCAGCCATATCAGCCTGGTGCCGAGCAACGACGATGACCTGGAACTGGCGGTGACCGTGGAGGTGGCCGAAATCAGCGGTTCGGAAACCTTCCTGCACGTGCGCAGCGAACATTTCCTGCTGGTGCTGCACTTGCCGGGGGTGCATGAGTACGACGTCGATGCGCCGATCCGCGTGTATATCCCCACCCATAAACTGTTTGTGTTCGATGGTCAGGGCCGCTTGGTCCAGGCCCCCGGGCGCCGTGTTGCGAGGGTTGCCTGATGGCCGAGATCCATTTGCGCAACCTGGCGCACAGCTACAGTCCGACGCCGAATGGTCCGGAAGACTACGCCATTCGGGAAATGAACCACGTGTGGGAGCAGGGCGGTGCCTACGCCTTGCTCGGGCCGTCGGGCTGCGGCAAGTCGACCTTGCTCAATATCATCTCCGGCCTGCTCAGCCCGTCCGAGGGCCAGGTGTTGTTCGACACCCAGGTGGTCAACGACCTCACCCCGGAGAAGCGCAACATTGCCCAGGTGTTTCAGTTCCCGGTGGTGTACGACACCATGACGGTGTTCGACAACCTGGCGTTTCCCCTGCGCAACCAAGGCATGGCCGAGGCGAAAATTCACAGCAAGGTGCAGGAAATCGCTGAAGTCCTCGACCTGCAGAACCTGCTGAGCAAAAAAGCCCGCAACCTGACGGCTGACGAAAAACAGAAAGTCTCCATGGGCCGTGGCCTGGTGCGCGACGACGTCTCGGCGATCCTGTTCGACGAACCGCTGACGGTGATCGACCCGCACCTGAAGTGGAAACTGCGGCGCAAGCTCAAGCAGATCCATGAGCAGTTCAATATCACCATGGTCTACGTCACCCACGACCAGTTGGAGGCCTCCACCTTCGCTGACAAGATCGCGGTGATGTACGGCGGGCAGATCGTGCAGTTCGGCACGCCGCGCGAATTGTTCGAGCGCCCGAGCCACACCTTTGTCGGTTATTTCATCGGCAGCCCCGGGATGAATCTGATCCAAGTGCAGGCCGAGGCGGGCGGGGTACGGTTTGCCGGCACCCACCTGCCATTGTCCGAGGCGTTGCAGCGACGCCTCGAGGCCACCGATTACAAAGAGCTCCAGGTGGGTATTCGTCCGGAGTTCATCCACGTGTGGGACGAGCCCAACCCGGACGCCCTGCAGGCCGACGTCACCCACGTGGAAGACCTGGGCACCTACAAGATCATGACCCTCAACCTCGACGGCGCCACGCTCAAAGTGCGCCTGGCCGAAGACAAACCGGTGCCCGAAGGCCGCGCCTGCATCAGCTTCCCCGCGCAATGGCTGATGCTCTACGCCGATGATTACCTGCTGGAGGTACTGCCATGAACAAGGTGCAGAACAACAAGGCCTGGTGGCTGGTGCTGCCGGTGTTCCTGCTGGTGGCGTTCAGTGCCGTGATCCCGATGATGACCGTGGTCAACTACTCGGTGCAGGATATTTTTGACCAGTCCAGCCGCTACTTCGTCGGCGCCGACTGGTACAAACAGGTGCTGCTCGACCCACGCCTGCACGACTCGCTGCTGCGCCAGTTCATCTATTCGGCCTGTGTGTTGCTGATCGAAATCCCCCTGGGCATCGCCATCGCCCTGACCATGCCGACCAAGGGGCGCTGGTCGTCGCTGGTGCTGATCGTGCTGGCGATCCCCTTGCTGATCCCGTGGAACGTGGTTGGCACCATCTGGCAGATTTTCGGGCGCGCCGATATCGGCCTGCTCGGTTACAGCCTCAACGCCCTGGGCATCAGCTACAACTACGCGGCCAACACCGCGGATGCCTGGGTCACCGTGCTGGTGATGGACGTGTGGCACTGGACATCCCTGGTGGCGCTGCTGTGCTACTCGGGGCTGCGCGCGATTCCGGATGTGTACTACCAGGCGGCGCGGATCGATCGTGCCTCGGCCTGGGCGGTGTTCCGACATATCCAGTTGCCGAAGATGAAAAGCGTGCTGTTGATTGCGGTGATGTTGCGTTTCATGGACAGCTTCATGATCTACACCGAGCCGTTCGTCCTCACCGGTGGCGGGCCGGGTAATGCCACCACGTTTTTGAGTCAGACCTTGACCCAGATGGCCGTGGGTCAATTTGACCTGGGCCCGGCGGCGGCGTTTTCCCTGGTGTACTTCCTGATCATCCTGTTGGTGTCCTGGCTGTTCTACACCGCCATGACCCACTCCGACGCCAACCGCTGAGGCCGCCGACATGAGCAAGCGCAAGGTTATTCCGCTGCTGATCTACATCCTGTTCCTGCTGGTGCCGATCTACTGGCTACTGAACATGTCCTTCAAGAGCAACACCGAAATCCTCGGCGGGCTGACCCTGTTTCCGCAGGATTTCACCCTGGCCAACTACAAGGTGATCTTCACCGACCCCAGCTGGTACACCGGCTACCTCAACTCGCTGTACTACGTGAGCTTGAACACGGTGATCTCCCTGAGCGTGGCGTTGCCGGCAGCCTACGCGTTTTCGCGCTACCGTTTTCTGGGCGACAAGCACCTGTTCTTCTGGCTGCTGACCAACCGCATGGCGCCGCCGGCGGTGTTTCTGCTGCCGTTTTTCCAGCTGTATTCGTCCATCGGCCTGTTCGATACCCATATTGCAGTGGCGCTGGCGCACTGTTTGTTCAACGTGCCGTTGGCGGTGTGGATTCTGGAAGGCTTCATGTCCGGCGTGCCCAAGGAAATTGACGAAACCGCCTACATCGACGGCTACTCGTTTCCCAAGTTCTTCGTGAAGATTTTCATCCCGCTGATTGGCTCCGGCATCGGGGTGACGGCGTTTTTCTGCTTCATGTTTTCCTGGGTCGAACTGTTGCTGGCGCGCACGCTGACCTCGGTCAATGCCAAACCCATCGCGGCGGTGATGACCCGCACGGTATCGGCTTCGGGTATCGATTGGGGCGTGCTGGCGGCGGCGGGGGTGTTGACCATCCTGCCGGGCATGCTGGTGATCTGGTTTGTTCGTAACCACGTGGCCAAGGGCTTTGCCCTGGGCCGGGTCTAGAGGAGTCGATGATGGAATGGATGGCCTGGACCACCCCCACAGCCCTGTTCTTTGGCGGCATCGCGCTGATCCTGGCGGGCATGACCACCTGGGAGCTGCGCTCGCCGAGTATCCCTCGGCGGGGTTTTCTGCCGATCAGCACCACCCGGGGTGATCGCTTGTTTATCGGTCTTCTCGGTAGCGCCTACCTGCATTTGCTGGTCATCGGCGTTACCGACTGGAGCATCTGGGTGGCGTCCGCGCTCTCCCTGGTATGGCTGTTGAGTGTGATGCGTTGGGGCTAGGTATGCACACCCCTGTAGGAGCGAGCTTGCTCGCGAAAATCGTCAACGATAACGCAGTGCTCCTGGTAGCCCGCGGTGTCCTTGAGTTTTTCGCGAGCAAGCTCGCTCCTACAAGAGAAGGGGTGTCTGCGAGTCCCGTCTGAAATTAACCAGGAGGTCTCTATGTTGAATAAAAACAATAAGCTGCGACATAGCATTTCATTGGCCGCCGTACTGGCCCTCAGCGGTTTGAGCGCTTCGGCCTGGGCTGATGCGTATGAAGATGCCGCGAAAAAATGGATCGGCAGCGAGTTCAAACCGTCCACGCTCACCGAAGCCCAGCAGCTTGAGGAGTTGAAGTGGTTTATCAAGGCCGCCGAACCCTTCCGTGGGATGAAGATTAACGTGGTGTCGGAAACCCTTACCACCCACGAGTACGAATCCAAGGTGCTGGCCAAGGCCTTCAGCGAAATCACCGGCATCAAGCTGACCCACGACCTGCTGCAGGAAGGCGACGTGGTGGAGAAGCTGCAAACCCAGATGCAATCGGACAAGAATATCTATGACGGCTGGGTCAACGACTCGGACCTGATCGGTACGCACTTTCGCTACGGCAAGACCGAATCCATCACCGACCTGATGGCCAACGAAGGCAAGGACTTCACCTCGCCAACCCTGGACCTCAAGGACTTCATTGGCCTGTCTTTCACCACCGCGCCGGACGGCAAGATCTACCAGTTGCCCGACCAGCAGTTCGCCAACCTTTACTGGTTCCGCGCCGACTGGTTCGAGCGTCCGGAGCTGAAAGCCAAGTTCAAGGAAAAGTACGGTTACGAGCTCGGCGTACCGGTGAACTGGTCGGCCTATGAAGACATCGCCAAATTCTTCAGCGAAGACGTCAAGGAAATCGACGGCAAGCGCGTCTATGGGCACATGGACTACGGCAAGAAGGACCCCTCCCTGGGCTGGCGTTTCACCGATGCCTGGTTCTCCATGGCCGGTGGCGGCGACAAGGGTTTGCCCAACGGCCTGCCGGTGGACGAGTGGGGCATTCGCGTGGAGGACTGCCATCCGGTGGGCTCCAGCGTGACCCGTGGCGGCGACACCAACGGCCCGGCGGCGGTGTTCGCCACGCAGAAATACGTGGACTGGATGAAGGCCTATGCGCCACCGGAGGCGGCGGGCATGACCTTCTCCGAATCCGGCCCGGTGCCGTCCCAGGGCAATATCGCCCAGCAGATCTTCTGGTACACCGCGTTTACCGCCGACATGGTCAAGCCGGGCCTGCCGGTGGTGAACGCCGACGGTACGCCGAAATGGCGCATGGCGCCGTCGCCGGTCGGGCCGTATTGGGAGAAGGGCATGAAGAAGGGCTATCAGGACGTGGGTTCCTGGACCTTCCTCAAGTCCACGCCGGAGAAACAGAAACTCGCGGCCTGGCTCTACGCGCAGTTCGTCACTTCCAAAACCGTGTCCTTGAAGAAGACCATCGTCGGTCTCACGCCGATTCGTGAGTCCGATATCAACTCCCAGGCCATGACCGACATGGCGCCCAAACTCGGTGGCCTGGTAGAGTTCTACCGCAGCCCGGCGCGCACAGAATGGTCGCCCACCGGCACCAACGTGCCGGACTACCCGCGCCTGGCACAACTGTGGTGGAGCAACATCGCCGCCGCCGCCAGCGGCGAGAAAACCCCGCAACAGGCCCTGGACAACCTGGCCAAGGAGCAGGACGCGATCATGACGCGCCTGGAACGCTCCAAGGTGCAACCGGTGTGCGGCCCGAAAATGAACCCCGAGCGTGACGCTCAATACTGGTTCGATCAGCCTGGCGCGCCGAAACCGAAACTGGCCAACGAGAAGCCCAAAGGCGAGACCGTGAACTACAACGACCTGCTCAAGCAGTGGGAGGCTGCGCGTAAATAACAACGCAGCAACCCAGGATGTAAAAGTGTGGGAGGGGGCTTGCCCCCGATAGCGGTGTGTCAGTGACGAATTCATTGACTGATCCACTGCCATCGGGAGCAAGCCCCCTCCCACATTTTCATTTTGCCCAGCGACCGCTTATCCCCCCTTTAACAACCTCATTTGAATTTTCCGCACCTCCCGATGCTCTGCATTGTGTAAGCGCGTGGTTCAAGCGCTTTTGCGGGGCCGCCTTGCAGGGTGGCCCGTTGTAACGGACTTTGCGGAAACTGCCACCATGACACTCCTCACAGCGCTGTCGGGCCAACCGGCCTCTGTCACAGACTCGGCCCAGGGCCGCCATCAACGGGTCTACCAACAGCTGTACGGTGAATCTGCGGATGCCACGCAAGTGGCGCGTGATTACCTGCAGGATCAATTGGCGCAGGTGGAGGAGACCGTCAGCGACCTGCCGGATGTGCCCGAGCAGTTGCCGGCCTGGGTGGAACAGCGCTGCGCCGCCGTGGCCCAGGCTTACGCCGAATATCTGGAGCAACGCCAGCAAGGTCGGCCGCGCCGCTACTTCCAGAACAAGGCGCACGCGCTGTATGTGCTGCAACGCGTGGCCCCGACCAAACAGGTCGACGGCGCATGGCTCTACGGCCTGCTGCGCTATTGGCAGGATCAGCGCTTCGACGGCCTGCTGACCACCTACCTCGAAGAGTTGGGCGACGGCGAAGCCGCTCAGAACCATGTGGTGATCTATCGCAAGCTGCTCAGCGAACACGATGCCGATAGCGAGGCGGGGCTTGATGACGGCCACTATCTGCAAGGCGCGTTGCAACTGGCCCTGGGCCTGTGCGCCGAAGAGTTCCTGCCGGAAATCATCGGCTACAACCTGGGCTACGAGCAGTTGCCGCTGCACCTGCTGATCACTGCCTACGAACTGAGCGAGCTGGGCATCGACCCCTATTACTTCACCCTTCACGTGACCATCGACAACGCCAGCAGCGGCCACGCCAGCAAAGCCGCGCAGTCGGTATTGAACCTGCTGCCGCTGGGTGAGGGCAGGCAAGAGTTCTACCGTCGCGTCGCCGCCGGGTATCGCCTCAACGACCTCGGCCCAGGCACCACCGCAGTTATCGAGGGTTTTGATCTGCAGGATGAAGTGATGGCCATGCTCGAACGCAAGCGCAGCTTTGGCCAGCATATGCATTCGGACTACTGCCGCTTCGAAGGCAAGACTGTCAATCAGTGGCTGGCCAAGCCGGGGCAGATGGGTGATTTCCTCAGGGCGATGGAAGAAAAGGGTTGGATCAAACGCAACCAGGACCCCGCCGAAAGCCGGTTCTGGCAGTTGATCGAAGGCGCGGGCGCTGCGATGTTCGGTGTGTTCAGCGGTTATGAAAAACAGGTGCTGCATGACTGGATCGCCGGTGACTGGATCGGCACCCAGCGCGTGGCGCCGGTAAGACCCGGGCGCGGCAGCCGTTTCAGCCGCGAGCAGCACCGTCCGGCTGACCCGGATACCCAGGCCCTCGTCGAATCACTGTGGAGCCTGCCCGATGGGCAGCAACTGGGCGCGCTGATTCCGTGGATGTCGGCGCGGCGCCACTGTAGCCCCGCCGGGTTGTATGCCACCCGCCGCTTTATCCAACTGCGCGCGCGTCTGCGCTAAGGAAATGTGTCCATGTCTGCACAACAACTGGCCGATCGTGCCCTGCTGAATCTTGGCCGAGGCTTGAAGGAGAGCGGCTACCGTTTTATCACCCCGACCCCGTTGACCCACGAGCGCATGTACCAACGCCTGTCGACCCCGCTGGCGATGAACCTGCGCGATGTGTTCGGCTGGTCCATGCCGTTCGACAACGACCTGCTGCCTGAGGCCTTTCGTGAAGAGCTGCAGCAAGCTGGAGTGATCGAAAAACATGACGCGCTGTGGCGCAGCACCGTGCGCTGGTCGAGCCTGGGCGACCTGCTGTTTGCCCATTCGCCTTATCCCACCGTCGAGGCGGACGCGGTGTTTTTCGGCCCTGACAGCTATCGATTCGCCCAGGTGATCGAAGCCTATCTGCAGCAGCGCGTCGAACCGCTCAAACGCGCGGTAGACATCGGCTGCGGAGCGGGTGTCGGTGCGCTGGTCGTCGCCCATGCACGGCACGACGCCGAGGTGCTCGCGGTGGACATCAACCCGCGCGCCCTGCGCCTGACTGCGGTGAATGCCGAGCTGGCGGGCCTGACGAATGTGAGCGTTTACCAGAGTGACGTGCTGACCAGCGTCGAGGGCGAATTCGATCTGATCGTCGCCAACCCGCCGTACATGAATGACGACAGCCAACGCGCCTATCGCCATGGCGGTGGTGCGTTGGGCGAGCAGTTGTCGGTGCGCATCGCCGGCGAATCCCTCGCACGCCTGGCCGTTGGCGGTAGCCTGCTGCTGTATACCGGCGTGGCGATGGTAGCCGGCGGCGATCCCTTCCTGGAAGCGGTCAAGCCGTTGCTGGCCAGTGACGCCTATGGCTGGACCTACCGTGAGCTGGACCCGGACGTATTCGGCGAAGAACTCGACAAGCCCGGGTATGAACGCGTCGAGCGGATCGCCGTGGTGGCGCTTACGGTCACGCGGTTGCGCTGAACGACCATTTATCGCTTACCGCCGCCAGGTGAGGGAACACCCTGCGCTGGGCGTGCCCTTAACTAGTAAGTCCCCATCACAGGAGTGCAGCCCATGCGCGCGATGACCTACCAAGGCGCCCATAAAGTCCAGGTCGATACCGTACCTGACCCGATCATTGAGCAACCCGACGACATCATTCTGCGCGTCACCGCCACCGCGATCTGTGGCTCGGACCTGCACCTGTACCGGGGCAAAATTCCCACGGTGGAGCACGGCGATATCTTCGGGCATGAATTCATGGGCATCGTCGAGGAAACCGGTCCGGCAGTCACGGCGGTGCAGCGCGGTGACCGCGTGGTGATCCCCTTCGTGATCGCCTGCGGCGATTGTTTTTTTTGTCAGTTGCAGCAGTACGCCGCCTGCGAAACCACCAACGACGGGCGTGGCGCAATCCTGAATAAAAAGGCGATCCCGCCGGGTGCCGCGTTGTTTGGGTACAGCCGCCTGTACGGCGGCATCCCCGGTGGTCAAGCGGAGCTGGTGCGGGTGCCCAAGGCCAACGCCGGGCCGTTCAAGGTGCCTGGGTTGCTGGCGGATGAAAAAGTGTTGTTCCTCTCCGACATCCTGCCCACGGCCTGGCAGGCGGTGACCAATGCCGGTATCGGCAAAGGCTCCAGCGTGGCGATCTATGGCGCGGGCCCGGTGGGCTTGCTCAGCGCGGCGTGCGCGCAGATGCTCGGTGCCGAGCGGATTTTCATGGTCGACGATCATCCCTATCGGCTGGCCTACGCACAAAAGATGTATGGCGTGATCCCGATCAACTTTGAAGAGGACGATGACCCGGCCGACACCATCATCCGCCAGACCGCCGGCATGCGCGGCGTCGACGGCGTGGTGGATGCGGTGGGTTTTGAAGCCAAGGGCAGCACCACCGAAACCATCCTCACCACCTTGAAGATCGAAGGCAGCAGCGGCAAGGCCCTGCGCCAGTGCATCGCGGCCGTGCGCCGTGGCGGGGTGGTCAGTGTGGCTGGGGTGTATGCCGGCTTTATCCATGGCTTCATGTTTGGCGATGCGTTCGACAAGGGCCTGACCTTCAAGATGGGCCAGACCCACGTGCAGCGCTATCTGCCGGAGCTGTTGGAGCATATCGAACTGGGCCACCTGAACCCGGACGCGATCATCACCCACCGGCTGTCGCTGGAACAGGCGGCGCGCGGGTATGAGATGTTCGACAAGTGCGAGGAGGAGTGCCGCAAGGTGATTCTGCTGCCGGGGATGAGCGAACGGCCGCTGACCGAGCCGCTGGAAGAACTGTCTCCCGAGCTCCGCATGCAAGGTGTCCCAGGCTTTTAACCTGCTGATACAAAACCAGTGTGGGAGGGGGCTTGCCCCCGATAGCGGTGTGTCAGCCAACCAATGCTTAGCTGGCTCACCGCCATCGGGGGCAAGCCCCCTGCCACATTTGAAGTGCGTTCAAGTCAAGGCTTGCGGCTGAATGTGCAATTGGCCATCCACGTCCTTGACCAACCCGCTGGCCAACAGCAGTGGCGCTACGCGCTTGTGCAACTGCGGCTCGACAAACTCCTTCACCGCCTCCAGCGCCAACACACCGCTGAGCGGCAGCTCGGCCTTGGTGTACGACAGCCAAGCCTTTTTCAGCGCCATCAGCACGTCACTGCCTGCCGTGGTGGCAAAGCGGCGGTGCGTGGGTTTGCCGTCGACATTGAACGTGTGCTGGAACCCGTAGCCGGTTTCATCGCCACCGCTGGCAGTGCAGCGTATGCAGGTGCACGGGCCGTTGCCAAACGCGTCGCGCAGGTAGGTGTTGAAGTCCACCACGGGTTTGAGTGACAGGCGCTTATCGACCTCGAACAGGTCTCCAGTCATTTTTTCGTCAGTGTCCAACGTCCATTCCTCGCAAGTCGGTAGCGGTGTTCCAAAGCGCGGCACAATACCAGCCGAGCGCGTGTTTGGGGATTTTTTGCAGTTGGCGGGCCATCCTCAACGGAAAAATTCCCCCGGCGTGGCGTCGAATTGCTGGCGAAACGCGTTGATGAACGCCGACGTCGATTCATAACCACAGCCCAGCGCCACGTCCGTTACCCGCTCGCCTTGCTCCAGGGCGGGCAGGGCGCTCAGCAGGCGCAGGCGCTGGCGCCACGCGCGAAAGGTCAGCCCGGTGTCACTCAGAAACAAGCGACTGAGGGTTTTTTCGCTGATCCCCAGCTTCCGGCTCCAATCCCCCAGCGTGGTCTGCTGCTCCGGATGCAGGTTCAGGCTGCGGTAGATCTGCCGCAAGCGGGCGTCATGGGGCAGGGGCAGCATCAAGTCTACCGGGGGCGCGGCGGCGAGCTGGTCCAGTATCACCTGGGCCAGGCGGCCATCGGGGCCATCCTCGGCATATTCCACCGGCCGTTCGCTGAAGCTGCGGATCAACTCGCGCAACAGGCTGCTCACCTCCAGCACGTGACAGTGTCCGGCCGCCCACGCAGTGACGCTGCAATCCAGGTAGAGGCTGCGCATTTCGGTGTGGGGCGCGCTGTAGACCCGGTGCGGCATGCCCGCCGGAATCCACACCGCACGCTGGGGCGGCGCGACGAAGCGGCCGGCACTGGTCTGGATCTCCAGCACCCCGGAAATGGCATAGGACAACTGCACCCACGGATGGCTGTGTCGGCGCGTCAGTGCTCGATTGGGCAGCGATTCGGTGCGTCCATATACAGGTCGCGGCAGGCTGGACAGCCCGGGCACCGTGCGTCGGACGGTTTTATCCTGTCCTTTAGGCGGCATTTACTGGCTCATTGGCGTTAGTCGGTAACAGATCGTTACGTTAGAGTCGCCCCATGCGCTTGGCAACCCCTGGAAGACTTGCTTATGACCCGTCCGCGTTTCCTGCCCGATAACTTCACCCTGACCCTGATCGCCACGGTGATCCTCGCGTCCCTGCTGCCGGCCAGCGGCCAGACCGCCGTGGCCTTCGGCTGGGTCACCAACCTTGCCATCGCGCTGCTGTTTTTCCTGCACGGCGCCAAGCTGTCGCGCCAGGCCATCGTCGCCGGGGCGGGGCACTGGCGTTTGCATCTGCTGGTGTTCAGCCTGACCTTTGTGCTGTTCCCGCTGCTGGGCCTGGCGCTCAAGCCCGTGCTGTCGCCGCTGATCGGCAACGACCTGTACATGGGCATGCTCTACCTCTGCGCGCTGCCGGCCACCGTGCAATCGGCGATTGCCTTCACTTCCCTGGCGCGCGGCAATATTCCGGCGGCCATCTGCAGCGCGGCGGCCTCGAGCCTGTTCGGTATCTTCCTCACGCCCTTGCTGGTGACCCTGCTGCTCAATGTGCACGGCGATGGCGGCTCCACCATCGACGCGATCCTGAAGATCAGCGTGCAGTTGCTGCTGCCGTTCGTCGCCGGCCAGATTGCCCGACGCTGGATCGGTGACTGGGTCGGGCGCAACAAGTCCTGGCTCAAATTCGTCGACCAGGGCTCGATCCTGCTGGTGGTCTACGGCGCTTTCAGCGAGGCGGTCAACGAAGGCATCTGGCACCAGATTCCGCTGTGGGAACTGGGCGGTCTGATGCTGGCGTGCTGCATCTTGCTGGCGCTGGTGCTGGTGGCCTCTGCGCTGCTGGGCAAGGCGTTTGGCTTTAACCAGGAAGACCGCATCACCATTGTGTTCTGCGGCTCGAAGAAAAGCCTGGCGACCGGTGTGCCGATGGCCCAGGTGTTGTTTGCCGGCGCGACCATGGGCGTGCTGATCCTGCCGTTGATGCTGTTTCATCAGATCCAGTTGATGGTGTGTGCGGCCTTGGCCCAGCGCTATGCCAGGCGCCCGGAAAGCATTCCCGAGTTGATGACGCAGGTGGATCCGTGAGCCGGGGCCGATCAGGCCGATTTCGCCCGGCGCTCAGGCAGTCGCGCTGACCCGTCACGCGATAACCGGGCAGGATCAGGGCCAACAGCGCCGCGAGAAACCTATAGAATGCTCAACGGCCCCGCGTGTCCTGCGCGGCCGTTTGATCACTGTCAGAGTACCTCGCCCCTCAATGAGCCTTTCAGCCGCAACTCCCCAAGCCAATTGGCAACCGGTCATCGCCCTGGCGCTGGCCGCGTTTGTGTTCAACACCACCGAATTCGTGCCGGTCGGCCTGCTCAGCGCCATCGGCGCCAGCTTTGACATGCCCGTGGCCAGCGTCGGCCTGATGCTCACTATCTATGCGTGGATCGTGTCGCTGACGTCGCTGCCGGTGATGCTGCTCACGCGTAACGTCGAACGGCGCAAATTGCTTATCGTGCTGTTCGGCCTGTTTATCGTCAGCCATATCCTGTCCAGCGTGGCCACCAGCTTCGGCCTGCTGATGGTCAGCCGAGTCGGCATCGCCCTGGCCCATGCGCTGTTCTGGTCGATCACCGCGTCCCTGGCGGTGCGCCTGGCGCCGCAGGGCAAGCAAGTGCAGGCCCTGGGGCTGCTCGCCACCGGCACGTCCCTGGCGATGGTGCTGGGCATTCCGCTGGGCCGCCTGCTGGGCGAGGCCATGGGCTGGCGCACCACCTTCCTGGTGATTGCCGCGTTCGCCGCCGCGCTGGTGTTCTGGCTGGGGCGCACCTTGCCGCCGTTGCCGAGCCAGAACTCCGGCTCCCTGCGCAGCCTGCCGCTGCTGTTCAAGCGCCCGGCCTTGGTGGCGCTCTACGTGCTGACCGCAATGACCGTCACCGCCCAGTTCACCGCCTACAGCTACATCGAACCCTTCGTCGAAGGCGTCGCCGGTTTGGGTGGCAGCGCAGTCACCCTGATCCTGCTGGTATTCGGCGGTGCCGGCATCATCGGCTCGCTGCTGTTCAGCCTGGTGCATCGCTTCAATCCGCACGTCTTCGTGATCAGCAGCGTGTTCCTGCTTGCGGCTTGCCTGGCGCTGATGTTGCCGTTGAGCGGCGCGGAGTCCTACCTGGTGGTCCTGAGTGTGTTCTGGGGCATGGCGATCATGGGCTTCGGCCTGGCGATGCAGTCCAAAGTGCTGGTGCTGGCACCCGACGCCACCGACGTGGCCATGGCGATGTTCTCCGGTATCTACAACATCGGCATCGGCGGTGGTGCGTTGATGGGCAGTTGGGTCGGCAGCCACTTTGGCTTCGCCTGGATCGGCGCGGCGGGCGGGTTGCTGGCGGCGCTGGCGTTGGTGGGGTACTGCCTGGCGATTCGGCGGTTTGGGACGGGGGTGGTACAGAGCTGAATCGACGGTTATCCACCTGGTACACCTCGGTCCAAATGTGGGAGGGGGCTTGCCCCCGATGGCGGCCTCCGGGCCGACCAGGATGCTGGATCAGATTGAGTACATATCCGTTTCTGCGGTAACGGCGGCTGGCGGTTCCGCTTTTATAGCGGGTCACTTTTGGAAAAGAGCCCCAAAAGTAACCAAAA
>NZ_KZ477998.1 GCF_002837185.1 Pseudomonas fluorescens
TGGCCCAGTGCGGCTAACCCGGCGTCCTGCCGGGTTACCCACGGATTCAAGCCTGCGTTCGGCCAGCGTGGTTTAACGGGGCGCCTGAGATCAAAAGCAGATCAAGATCAAGATCAAGAGCTACTCGCTGCGCATCGTGGTTAGCGTTGGGTGCTACAGCGTTGTGTAGAGATCTATGCCGCGAGGCCATCAGTCCTCACGCCTCTCTCCGACCGTGCAACATCTGGTAACGCCTCCACCGAGCGTTACCAAATGTGAGTCCTTATCATTTGCGCTCTTTTTGCAAATGAGAGACCGCACCCATGTTGGCATCCAAGCGCCTCCTGACTGCCCTGGCACTCACCCTGATCGGCAGCGCCACTGCGCAGGCCGCCGACGAAGTGGTGGTCTACTCCTCGCGCATCGACGAACTGATCAAACCGGTGTTCGACGCCTACACTCGCAAGACCGGCGTACAGGTGAAGTTCATCACCGACAAGGAAGCCCCGCTGATGCAGCGCATCAAGGCCGAGGGCGAAAATGCCACCGCCGACCTGCTGCTCACCGTCGACGCCGGCAACCTCTGGCAGGCCGAGCAGATGGGCATCCTGCAGCCGTTCACCTCCGAGGTGATCGACAAGAACATCCCGCTGCAATACCGCTCCTCGGCCCATGCCTGGACCGGTTTGAGCCTGCGCGCGCGCACCATCGCCTATTCCACCGATCGGGTAAAACCGGGCGACCTGACCACCTACGAGGCCCTGGCCGACAAGCAGTGGGAAGGCCGCCTGTGCCTGCGCACGGCGAAAAAGGTTTATAACCAGTCCCTGACCGCCACGCTGATCGAGACCCACGGCGCGGCCGAAACCGAAGAAATCGTCAAAGGCTGGGTGAATAACCTGTCCACCGATGTGTTCTCCGACGATATCGCAGTGCTGGAAGCGATCAACGCCGGGCAATGCGACGTTGGTATCGTCAACACGTACTACTACGGTCGCCTGCACAAGCAGAAGCCGGACCTGGCGGTGAAGCTGTTCTGGCCGAACCAGGGCGACCGTGGCGTGCATGTGAACCTGTCGGGTATTGGCTTGACCAAACATGCGCCACACCCGGCAGCGGCCAAGGCCCTGGTGGAATGGATGACCACGCCCGAGGCGCAGCAGATCTTCGCCGACGTGAACCAGGAGTTCCCAGCCAACCCTGCGGTACCGCCGTCCGCCGAAGTGGCGACCTGGGGCAAGTTCGTGGCCGATACCTTGCCGGTGGAAGTGGCGGGCAAGCGTCAGGCCGAGGCGATCCGCTTGATGGATCGCGCCGGTTGGAACTGAGTTTCTAAATCGCTGCCAATCAAAAGGTGGGAGGGGGCAAGTCCTAATTGTAGGAGCGAGCTTGCTCGCGAAAAACGTCAACGATAATGCGTGCTTTCTGAATGAACGCGGTGCCTGTGAGTTTTTCGCGAGCAAGCTCGCTCCTGCAGACGGCATTAGGGCTTGCCCCCTCCCACACAGTTTTGTGTCTGCCTTCAGATAGTCCATTCCCAGGGAATTTGCTTTTGGCCCACCCCGCCCAACGCCGCTGGTACCTGCCGGTCTTCGCCGTCGCTGCCCTGGTGCTGCTGCCGCTGAGCGTGCTGTTGCTGTCCTGGCAGAGCATCGATCAACAAATCTGGTCCCACCTGTGGGACACCCAGATGCCTCGTCTGCTCGCCAACACCTTGACCCTGGTGCTCGGCGTCGGTCTTGGCGTGACGTTGCTGGGGGTGAGCCTGGCCTGGCTCACCAGCCTCTGCGAGTTCCCGGGGCGGCGCTGGCTGGATTGGGCGTTGATGCTGCCCTTTGCGATTCCGGCCTATGTGCTGGCCTTCGTGTTTGTAGGGCTGCTGGACTTTGCAGGCCCGGTGCAGACCCTGCTGCGCGAAGGGTTCGGCGCGGGGCTGCGCCTGCCACGTGTGCGCTCCACCAGCGGCGTGATCATCGTATTGGTGCTGGTGTTCTACCCCTATGTCTATCTGCTGGCGCGTTCTGCATTCCTGGCCCAGGGCAAGGGCTTGATGGAAGCGGCACGGGTGCTGGGCCAGTCGCCGTGGCAAGCGTTCTGGCGCGTGGCGCTGCCCATGGCGCGGCCGGCGATTGGAGCCGGTGTCGCCTTGGCCCTGATGGAAACCCTGGCGGATTTTGGTGCGGTCTCGGTGTTCAATTTCGACACGTTCACCACCGCCATCTATAAAACCTGGTACGGCTTTTTCAGCCTGTCCAGTGCCGCGCAACTGGCCAGCCTGTTGTTGCTGGTGGTGATGCTGGTGCTGTATGGCGAGCGGCGCGCGCGTGGAGCGAGCCGGCCCGGCAACGAGCGCCCGCGCGGCAAGGCGCTGTATCACCTGCGCGGGCTCAAGGCGGCAGCGGCCAGCGGTTGGTGTGGCTTGGTGTTCGCTTGCGCGTTTGTTATCCCGATG
Source organism: Pseudomonas fluorescens (assembly GCF_002837185.1). Taxonomy (GTDB): domain Bacteria; phylum Pseudomonadota; class Gammaproteobacteria; order Pseudomonadales; family Pseudomonadaceae; genus Aquipseudomonas; species Aquipseudomonas fluorescens_AM. Next base: position 2,432 of record NZ_KZ477998.1, read on the forward strand.
CTGCAACTGGTGGCCTGGTTCTGGCAGCGCGGCCGCTTCGATCTGGATGAGCGCTACACCGGCCTGATCGTGCACACGCTGTACCTGGGCGCGATCGCGGCGCTGATGACGGTCAGCGTGGCGCTGATATTGGCGTTCGCCAACCGCCTGGCGCCGACGCGGGCGATCCGTTCCGGCATCAGCCTGGCGAATGTCGGTTATGCCTTGCCCGGGTCGGTGTTGGCGGTGTCGATCATGTTGGCCTTCAGCTATCTGGACCGCGAACTGGTGGTGCCGCTGTCGGGCTGGCTGGGCGGCGCGGGCAAGCCGTTACTGCTGGGCAGCCTGTCGGCGCTGGTGCTGGCGTATCTGGTGCGATTCCTGGCGGTCGCCTACGGGCCTCTTGAAAACAGCCTGGCGCGTATACGCCCGTCGTTGCCCGAGGCCGCACGAAGCCTGGGCGTGAGTGGGCCACAACTGTTTTGCAAGGTGTATCTGCCGCTGTTGCTGCCCGGCACCCTGAGCGCGGCGCTGCTGGTGTTTGTCGATGTGCTCAAGGAAATGCCCGCCACCTTGCTGATGCGCCCGTTTGGCTGGGACACCCTGGCGGTGCGCATCTTTGAAATGACCAGTGAAGGGGAATGGGCGCGGGCCTCGCTGCCGGCGTTGACCCTGGTACTGGTTGGGTTGCTGCCGGTCATCGGGTTGATCCGACGCTCCGCACGACAAATCGGCTAGGTGCCAGTCCTACAGCTTGCGGCTACAATGCGCCGCATTCGGTGTGCTCCGTTTTTCGGATCGACCTGCTGTATGTGGCTGCGGGCCTTGTCGTTCAAGGTGTTCGGCGCAAGTGGCAGCTCTGCGCACCTTCGCCAAGCCCGGAAGGAGAAACCCATGGGACAGCGTACGCCTCTGTATGACCTGCATCTCGCCCTCGGCGCGAAAATGGTCGATTTTGGCGGTTGGGATATGCCTTTGCATTACGGCTCGCAAGTCGAGGAGCACCATCAGGTGCGGCGCGACTGCGGGGTGTTCGATGTATCTCATATGACCGTGATCGATGTCACCGGCCCTCAGGCCAAGGAATGGCTCCAGTACCTGCTGGCCAATGATGTCGATCGATTGCACGGCTGCGGCCGCGCGTTGTACAGCGCCATGCTCAACGAGCAGGGCGGGGTGGTGGACGACATGATCGTCTACCGTACCGAAACCGGTTACCGACTGGTGGTCAACGCTGCCACCCGTGACCAGGATATGGCCTGGATGCAGGCGCAACTGGGCCGCTATCAGGTGCAACTGCAGGAGCGCTCCGAGCTGGCCATGCTCGCCATTCAAGGTCCCCACGCGCGGCAGAAGATCGCCGAACTGGTGACCCAGTCCCGTGGCACCCTGATCCATCAGCTCAAACCTTTCGAAGGCCAGGCCGACGGCGACTGGTTTATCGCTCGCACCGGTTATACCGGCGAAGACGGCCTGGAAATTGTCCTGCCTGCCGACCAGGCGCCGGGTTTTTTCAACGACCTGGTGGGCGCCGGTATTTCCCCCATCGGCCTCGGTGCGCGCGATACCTTGCGCCTGGAGGCCGGCATGAACCTGTATGGCCAGGATATCCACCAGCAGGTGTCGCCCCTGGCCGCCAACATGGCCTCGAGCATCGCCTGGGAACCGGCAGGGCGCAATTTCATTGGCCGCGCCGCGCTGGAAGCGGAAAAAGCAGCCGGTGTGCAGTTCAAATTGGTCGGGCTGGTCCTGGAAGAACGTGGAGTTCTACGTGCTCACCAGGTGGTTCGTATCGCCAATGTTGGCGAAGGGGAGATCACCAGTGGTAGTTTCTCACCTACGCTTAGCAAATCCATTGCCCTGGCGCGTGTACCGACGGCGACTGCCGACCGGGCCGAAGTGGAAATTCGCGGCAAGTGGTACCCGGTTCGAGTGGTCAAGCCGACCTTCGTCCGCCATGGCAAAACCTTGATCTAACTATTTTCCGGCAGGCCACTGGCCGCTGACATTTCTTCTTGAGGACACAGACTATGAGCAATATCCCTGCCGACCTGCGTTTTGCCGAAAGTCATGAGTGGGCCCGTCTGGAAGCCGACGGCACCGTGACCGTCGGAATCTCCGACCATGCACAGGAAGCGTTGGGTGATGTGGTGTTTGTTGAGTTGGCTGAGATTGGCGCCACATTTGAAGCCGAGGGCCAGGCGGGTGTGGTTGAGTCGGTGAAGGCTGCCTCGGACATCTACGCCCCGGTTGCAGGCGAAGTGATTGCGGTCAACGACGAGTTGAGTGGGAGTCCTGAGCTGTTGAACTCCGACCCTTATGGCGCCTGGATCTTCAAGCTCAAGCCAAGCAACCCGGCTGATCTGGAGAAACTGCTGGACGCTGCCGGCTACAAAGCCGCTATCGGCGAGTAAACACAGAACCCGATGTGGGAGGGGGCTTGCCCTAATGCTGGTCAGTTTGTGGGAGGGGGCTTGTCCCCGATGGCGGAGTGTCAGTCTGCTCATCAGTGGCTGACCCACCGTAATCGGGGGCAAGCGCCCTCCCACACTGGATAATCAGCCTGCTTTCAATACGGCTTTGACCGCCGCCACAGCCCGCTCCACATCCGCCTCTGTCATCGCCGTGAACATCGGCAACGACACGATCAATCGCCCAACACGCTCCGCCACGGGGAACATCCCTTCCTTGAAGCCCTGTGCCCGATACAGGCTCAGCAGGTGGATGGGCGGGTAGTGATAGCCAATGCCGACGCCGCGGGCCTGCATCTGCTCCATAAAAGTGGCGCGGGCGGGCAACCCATCCTGACGCTCCGGCAATACCAGTTGGAACAAGTGCCAGTTGCTGTTTTCGAAGTCCGCCGGCGGCAGTTGTGCGCCGTACTGTTCTTCGAAATCACTGCCGAAGCATTCGAAGTAGTGCCGTGCCAGGTTCTGACGATGGGCGGTGATCTTCTCGATGTGGGCAAATTGTCCCAGGCCGATGGCGGCGGCGATATCGGTCATGTTGAACTTGCCGCCCAGCACGTCCACATCCAGACCGTCGAAACCGTTGCGGGTGACGCCCTGCAGGCGGTACTTCTCGGCCAGACGGGCTTCTTCGGCGTTGTTCAGCACCAGGCAGCCACCTTCGGATGAGGTGATGTTCTTGTTCGCCTGAAAGCTGAACGAGACGAAGTCGCCGGTAGCGCCGATGCGTTCTGCGTCCCAGCTGGATCCCAGGGCCTGGGCAGCATCCTCGACGATGCGCAGGTTGTACTTGTTGGCCAGCGCGTAAAGCATCGGCATGTCCAAGGGCAAACCGGCCAGGTAAACCGGGATGATCGCCTTGGTGCGCGGGGTGATCGCCGCTTCAACCTGAGCCAGATCGATGTTGCGGGTCACCGGGTCGATATCGGCAAAGACCGGGGTGGCGCCCACTTCGAGGATGACATTGGCTGTGGCGACCCAAGAGATTGGTGTGGTGATGACCTCATCCCCAGGCCCGATACCAGCGATGCGCAGGGCAATTTCCATGGTGCAGGTGCCTGAGTTGAAGGTGCGCACCGGGCGGCCGCCAAAGAACTCCGACAACTGCGCTTCGAACGCCAGCACCTTCGGCCCGCTGGTGATCCAGCCGGAACGAAGGACATCGCCGACCGCCGAGATCGTGGCTTCGTCAATGGTAGGTTTGGAGAACGGCAGGAAAGGCTGTTGGCTCATGACGAAGAAGGCATCCGATAGGCGATGGGTGATGGACGTGCGAGTCCTGCATGGTTGCACGGTGCGACTGAATATAGCCTGTCGCCCGTGAACGATTCGTCATGTTGCGAGCAAAACAATGCCGCCTGGACGGCGGCATTTTTTTCAGGGAATCAAAAGCCGAAGCGGGCTTCAAGAAACAAATTCTGCTCCTTGAGTTTGCCTTTGAGCTGTTCATCACGGGCATTCACCCTGTTGGCAAACGTGTTGTAGCCAGTTTCAACATCGCCCATTGCGGTATAGCGATAACCAGTGCCCAGAGTGAGTCGCTCATTGAGCCTGGCTTGCAACCCGATGCCCACGCTGTAGGCAAAGTTGTGCTGGCGATTGCTGGCAAAACGCCGTGTATCGTTGGTTTGGTAGCCAGCAGCGTCAACCCGCGCGACACCCATGCCGGCCATCCCGTAGAACGACAGCCAGTCATTGATAGGTATGTCCTTGTAACCATTGAGCATCAGGCGCTGGCTCTGGGTGTGCAGGCTATTGACGTTGGCATTGAAGGGCGCCCAGTAGGACTTGAATGTCGAGGTATTGGGCATGGTGTATTCGCCCTCCAGGCGCCACCCGTCGGCAAAGGCATAACCCACTGCAAAGGAGCCAACCACCGATTTGCTGCTGTCCGGTGCGGCCACACGTTCTGTCACGCGGGGGCTGGTCAGCAGAGCGCTGGAGAGGTTCTGGCGTGTACTGTTGAGCTTAGTCGAACCATACCAGCTTTCTGCCTGGGCACAGGGGGCTGCGGCTGCCGACAGGAGGCAGGCGAATACAAGTTTTTGCATGGAGACTGATTCACTTTATTGAAAAAGGAATCGGTAGCTTGTTACCTGCTACCCACGGCCTCGACAGGACTGATCCGATGGTTGCCCAGAAAACTCGACTCTTGACGTAATCAATCGCAGGTTTTTTGTAGGGGAATGCAAAAATGCCGCTTGAGAAAGCGGCATTTTTTAGGTTGCAGTGGTTACTCGGTAACAGCGTTCTTCGCGAGGATGGCGTTGGCCAGCTCCATGTCCGTGGCCTGCAGGCCAGGGTTATCGGCGCGCACTTTCTGCATGGCCGCTTCCAGGTACGGGCCGCGGATGCCGCCGTCGCTGGCGACGAAGCTGCCGGCGTCGTCCTGGGCGGCGACGACCATTTTGTGGTCCTTGAAGGTCAGGTAGGTCGAGCCGGTGGTGGCGCCTGACGAGATGACATTACGCCAGAAGCTATCGGCCATGGCTGAGCCGACAGGGAGAGAGAGCACAGCAAGGGTTGCGACAGCATATTTAAGACGCATGATGGGTGACTCCGGTGGGTTATCTGTACGTTTTGATTGTAGTTAACCTGATCCAGTTCCATCACTGACTAAACAGTTTCAACCTTTAAAACTACCCCATCCTGCCCAACCACGCGGACTTGAGCGCCTACAGGTGCATCGGCACCGGTGACCATCCATACGCCATCGCCGACCTTGACCTTGCCCCTGCCGTCCACTATCGCCTGATGCACCACGAACGTGCGCCCGACCAGCTCTGAACCGCGCTCGTTCAAGCCGGGTTGATCGCTGGCCTTGGCGCTGCTGCGTTGGCGTCTCCACCAGTACACGGCCGTCAATATCGACAGCAGGGCGAACAGCAGCAGTTGCCACTCCAGTCCGAGGGGCGGGACGATGAACTTGATCACACCCACGGCCGCTGCGGCGATACCCATCCACAACAGGTAGCCTCCGGCACCGAACACCTCAAGAATCAACAAGACGGTGCCCAGCGCCAACCAATCCCAGAACGAAAGATGCTGCAGGAAATCCCACATGGTGGCGACCTCAGCCTTTCTTGTTGTCGAAAGTGGCTTTGACGATCTCGCCGATACCGCCCACGGCGCCAATGACCTGGCTGGCTTCCAGCGGCATCAGGATCACTTTGCTGTTGTTGGCCGATGCCAGCTTGCCCAGGGCATCGATGTATTTCTGCGCGACGAAGTAATTCACCGCCTGCACGTTGCCGGAGGCGATCGCTTCGGATACCACCTGGGTCGCGCGGGCCTCAGCCTCGGCCTGACGTTCACGCGCTTCGGATTCGAGGAAGGCGGCCTGGCGGCTACCCTCTGCCTCGAGGATCTGCGCCTGTTTCTTGCCCTCGGCGGTGAGGATCGCCGAGGCGCGCAGACCTTCGGCTTCGAGGATTTGTGCGCGCTTGATCCGCTCGGCTTTCATTTGTCCGGACATGGCCGCCATCAGGTCAGCGGGCGGGCTGATGTCCTTGATTTCGATACGGGTGATCTTGATGCCCCACGGCGCCGTAGCTTCGTCGACGGTGCGCAGCAGTTTTTCGTTGATGCCGTCGCGCTGGCTGAGCATGGCATCCAGCTCCATGGAGCCGAGCACCGTACGGATATTGGTTTGCAGCAAGTTGCGGATGGCATGTTCGAGGTTGTTCACCTCATACGCGGCCTGGGCAGTGTTGACCACCTGGAAGAAGCACACGGCGTCAATCTGCACGGTGGCGTTGTCGGCGGTAATCACTTCCTGGGGCGGGATATCCAGCACGCTTTCCATCACGTTGATCTTGCGGCCGATGCGGTCCATGACCGGGATGATGATGTTCAGGCCGGGCTTGAGGGTGTTGGTATAGCGGCCGAAACGTTCGACGGTCCACTGGTAGCCCTGGGGCACCACCTTGAAACCCATGAACAGGATGGCAATGGCCAATCCCACGAAAAGAAGCAGTACGGTTCCGATCTGCATTGCGATTCCCTATCTGATGATGTCAGTGACACGACGTTCGGTCGATTGTAACGGTGTCGTCACGGATAAGAACGGTTTCATTGGCCAGCGAACAAAGGATTTGTTTCTGAATCCCCAGGGGTAACCCTGAGGACTTCCGTCAGCGTCGTCAGTCCGGCCTTCACCTTTTGCATGCCGGCCATTCGCAGGCTGTGCATGCCTTGCCCGAGAGACGCATGGCGCAAGGCTTGAACGTCAGCGCCGGGGGTGATCAGCGCTTTGAGGGTTTCGTCCAGAATCATGATTTCGTAAAGCCCGGCCCTGCCTCGATAGCCACTGTCGCGGCACTCACCACACCCGACCGCCTCGTAGACTTCGGCGACGGCGCGTTTGCAATGGGGGCACAGCACGCGCACCAGGCGCTGTGCCATGACGCCTATCAGCGTCGCCTTGATCAAATAATGAGCGATACCCAGTTCCTGCAAACGGCTGATGGCGCTCGGCGCATCGTTGGTGTGCAGCGTTGACAGCACCAGGTGCCCGGTCAGCGCGGCCTGGATCGCCATTTCGGCGGTCTCCTGGTCGCGAATCTCGCCGATCATGATGATGTCCGGGTCTTGGCGCAGCAACGCGCGGATACCGCTGGCGAAGGACAGGTCGATGTTGTGCTGCACCTGCATTTGGTTGAATGCCGGCTCGACCATTTCGATGGGGTCCTCCACCGTGCACAGGTTGACCTCCCGGGTCGCCAGTTGCCTGAGGGTGCTGTAGAGCGTGCTGGTCTTGCCCGAGCCGGTGGGGCCGGTGACCAGAATGATGCCGCTGGTCTGTCGGGTCATGGCCTGCCAGCGCTGCTGATCGTCGACGGACAGCCCCAGTTGATCGAAATCCTTGAGCAGCACCTGGGGATCAAAAATGCGCATGACCAACTTTTCGCCGAAGGCGGTGGGCAAGGTCGACAGGCGCAGTTCCACTTCAATGCCTGCCGTTTTCGTTTTGATGCGCCCATCCTGGGGCTTGCGCTTCTCAGCCACATTCATACGCCCAAGGCTTTTCAGCCGGCTGACCACAGCGGTACTGACCTGGGGCGGAAATTGGTAGACGTCATGCAACAGCCCGTCAATGCGAAAGCGCACACGCCCCTGTTCAAGGCAGGGCTCGATATGGATATCGCTGGCCCGTTGATCAAAAGCGTACTGCAACAGCCAGTCGACGATATTGACGATATGCGCGTCATCGGCATGCGGCTCGCTATCGCTGGCGCCCAGGCTGAACCGTTCGACAGTACCGGGGGGTGCCATTTGCTGGTCGGCACCGCTGACAGATTTGGCCAAACGGTAAAATTCATTGATGCAGCGCTGGAGGGTTTGAGGGTTGGCCACCACGCGTCTTATCGAGCGTTTGAGTACCTGGGAAAGCCCGGCCTCCCAGCCGCTGACATGGGGCTGAGCGCTGGCAACGGTGACGCTGTGCGCATCCACGGCCACTGCAAGGATGGCGTGGCGCTGGGCGAAGGCGTGGGACATCAACGGCACCACCGTCGCCACGTCGATCTTCAGTGGGTCGATGCGTAGATAAGGCTGATCGACGTGCCGGGCCAGCCACCGGGTCAATGTTTCCAGGCACGGTCCTTGCGCGGCGATCATTTCCAGGGGATGCCGGGCGCTGGCGGGCACGGACGACACCTGCCGCGCCGTCTCTGGCGTAATCAGTTGCTGCTCGATCAATGCAGGCAGCAACTGTTGCAGTTCCAGAGGGCGATCTTGCAGGACGGCGGGCATGAGGGGTTCCAGATTGGCGTCGGGTGTAATCCCAGGCTAGCCAGCTTCTGAATATTCTCCCTGGGCGTGTATTGCAGGCTTTTACCGAGAGGTTGCCGCCACGGCTTGAGGCCGCGCGCTACCTGCCGGCCACGACTCAACGGAACACACGCTGATCAGGTTTCGAAACTTTTCACCAATCACCTGGGCGCGATGCCAGCTCAGGCCGTCCACCACGATGTCGATATGCAGCAGGTCGTCTTGCCTGTTCACGATCACCTGTCTGGGCGTGAGAAATTGCAGCGCGAAGTAATTCAGTACCCGGCACAGCACGTCCGGCTCCGCCTCTGCGGCAATCCGATAATGCGCCTCGCACTGAAGGCTATCGACAGCCCACGCATCGGCGCGGGTAACAGAGTGGACGGTTTCAACGGCGTGCATGCTGACTCTCCAGATTTGGCTGGAGGAATTTTTACATTCGCCATGGGAGATTTCTTATCTAAGATGAGCAAGATTCGCATAAATTAGAATCGTGCAATTCAAGATAAGCGCACCCGAAGGTATTTTTATGCACAGTGAATTGGACGTCTATGACCGCCGCATCCTGGCCCTGCTGCAAGAGGACGCCTCGCTCTCCAGCGCGCAGATCGCCGAACAGGTCGGCCTGTCCCAGTCGCCCTGCTGGCGGCGCATCCAGCGGTTGAAGGAAGAGGGCGTGATTCGTGGCCAGGTGACGCTGCTGGACCGCAAGAAAATCGGCCTCAACACGCAGATTTTCGCCGAGGTCAAACTCAACGCTCACGGCCGATCCAACTTCACCGAGTTCACCGAGGCGATTCGTGGCTTTCCGGAAGTGCTGGAGTGTTATGTACTGATGGGCGCGGTGGATTTCTTATTGCGCATTGTTGCGTCGGACATCGAGGCGTACGAGCGGTTTTTCTTTGACAAGTTGTCGATGGTGCCGGGGATTCAGGAGGTCAATTCGATTGTGGCTTTGTCCGAGATCAAGTCCACTACCAGTCTGCCAGTATTGCGCTGACAGGGAAGGCCTCATCGGGGGCAAGCCCCCTCCCACAGGTCAAAATGTGGGAGGGGGCTTGCCCCCGATAGCAATGTTACAGGCGCAGAAGCGTCTTCCACGCCCGATTCTGATACACCGCAATCGCCTGATGCATCCGCGCATCCAGCGACTCATCGGTAATCGGCTGGTTAGCCAGGTGCGCCAGCTTGTTCAGCTCGCCGTACAAGCGGTCCAGTTCCGGGATGTCCACCACGTGACGGGCATGGTGCAGCCAGGCCTGGATGCGTTCGATGCGCGGCAATTGCTCGGCCAGGTCTTCCGGCTGCTGCTGGTAACGCGACAGTTGCAGGGCAACGGCGTCATCGGCCAACAGGCGCGGTAGCCAGTTGGTGATCTGCGCGGCGCCCTGACGGTTGCCACGCACGTTGCGCGCTTCGGTCCAGGTGCGGGCCAGCAGCCAGCGCGAGGTGTTCAGGGAGAACAGGCCCCAGCGCACATCCTGCAACTCTTCAACGAACTGCTCCGGCGCGGCTTTGCGAATGTCTTCATCGTCGTCACCGGCCTGGACCAGCGGGCGCCAGTCTTCCAGCAACGCGTCCAGGGCGCTGCGCAGCTCGCTGGTGGATTGGCGCGGCGCGGCCTGGCCGAGGCTGCCGATCAGGGCGCGCAATTCGCCGAGGTTCTCGACCCAATCCTGCAGCAGACGCCAGTGGCCATTGAAGCGATATTGCTCGGCCAGACGCTGGCTGCTGCCCAGCAGGTGCCACATGATTGCGGCGAAGGCATCGTCCAACGGCATTTCGGCGTGAATCTGCGGCGCCGGCAGGCTCAGGGAGTAGCTGCTGGCGTCGTACAGGCGATAACCACGTTCGGCCTTGCTGATGTCACACGGCATCAGCGCCAGGGTCGCCGCCAGTTCGGCGGCCAGCTCCAGCAGGGCTGCCGGCTCACCTTCGCGCAGTTCCAATTCCAGCTCGCAGATTTCTTCCTTCTGCTTGCCGACGACCACATGGCCCAGGTCCAGGGCGGCTTCGATCACCACCTTGGCCTTGCCGCGACCCCAGGCGATTTCGGCGCGTTCACGCACGAAGTCGGTGGTAAAGATCGGCTTGAGGGTCTTTTTGTCCAGCTCGGCCAGTTGCTCGGGCCAGCACTCGCCGTCGAGCTTCTTCACGTCGAGCTTGGCTTTGGGCAGGTCCCAGTTGTATTCGTTGCGTTCCGACAAGCCGGCAACACTCTGGCCGCGGGTCTTGAGGGTCTGGATGATGTCGTCACCGTCCTTGCGCAGGCGCAGGGCCACCTTGGCCTGGGCCAGGTCGCGCTCGGGGGTGTCGAAGTACTGATTCATCAACTCACGGCGTTCCCAGCCACTTTTGTTGCGTTTTTTCAGTAGCGGGTGCTCACGCAGCGCGGCGAGTGTCTCGCGGCTGACGCGGAGCTTGATTTCGGTTTCTTTCTGCATGGCCGGAAAATCCAGGATCGGGAGCGCAGCCAGGGAAAAGTGTGGCTGCCAAGGTCGTGCAGTGTACAGGACTGAGCCCGGCAACGTGCCGCAACGGTTTATTGTGTCGTGCAGATGGCTCTATAGTGGGGCTCATCCGGGAAGTTGGAGACCGCGCATGCCGTTACCGTCCATGAAAGAGCAGTTCGCCGCGTTGATTGCCGCGCCGTCGGTCAGTTGCACTCAAGCGTCGCTGGACCAGACCAACCGCCCGGTGATCGATCTGCTCGCCACCTGGCTGGGCGACCTGGGCTTCGCCATCGACATCCAGCACGTCAGCCCCGGCAAATTCAACCTGCTGGCCAGCTTTGGCAGCGGCCCCGGCGGCCTGGTGCTGGCCGGTCACAGCGACACGGTGCCCTACGACGCGGCATTGTGGAAAACCGATCCGCTCAAGCTGACGGAAGTCGACGGGCGCTGGGTAGGATTGGGCAGTTGCGACATGAAGGGCTTCTTCGCCCTGGCCATCGAAGCCGTATTGCCGCTGCTGGATCAACCGTTCAAGCAACCGCTGCTGATTCTCGCCACGTGCGATGAAGAAAGCTCCATGTCCGGCGCCCGTGCCCTGGCCGACGCGGGGCGGCCGTTGGGTCGAGCGGCGGTGATCGGCGAGCCGACGGGCCTCAAGCCGATCCGCTTGCACAAAGGTGTGATGATGGAGCGCATCGACATTCTTGGCCAAAGCGGCCATTCATCGGACCCGAGTCTGGGCCACAGCGCCCTGGAAGCCATGCACGACGCCATCGGCGAATTGCGTGGCCTGCGCCTGGCCTGGCAACGTGAATACCGCAACCCGCAGTTCAGCGTGCCGCAGCCGACCATGAACTTCGGCTGCATTCACGGCGGCGACAACCCCAATCGCATCTGCGGGCAGTGCTCGCTGGAATTCGACCTGCGGCCGCTGCCGGGCATGGACCCGCAAGTCCTGCGCGCCGCCATCCGGCAGAAGCTGCAACCCTTGGCCGAGCGCCATCAGGTCAAGATCGACTACGCGCCGCTGTTCCCCGAAGTGCCACCGTTCGAGCAGCCGGAAGACGCCGAACTGGTACGGGTGGCAGAGCGTTTGACCGGCCATCGTGCCGAAGCAGTGGCGTTCGGCACCGAAGCGCCTTATCTTCAGCGCCTTGGTTGCGAAACCCTGGTGCTCGGCCCTGGCGATATCGCCTGTGCGCACCAGCCGGGCGAATACCTCGAAATGTCACGCTTGACGCCTACAGTGCGTCTATTGCGGGAACTGATTGAACATTACTGCCTGAAACCTGCATAAATTAACCCCCGCCTGTTCGTACATAGAAAGGAGAGTGAGCGTGTCGCCAAGCCTGTTCCGACGATAACCATCAGCCCGCTGTGCGCTTTCACGATTGATCCCTTTTCGGCTGCTTTTTATTACAGGCCCAGGTGTTATGCCCGACTACGTTAATTGGCTTCGTCACGCTTCGCCCTACATCAACGCTCACCGCGACTGCACCTTTGTGGTCATGCTGCCCGGCGATGGTGTGGAACATCCCAACTTCGGCAATATCGTCCACGACCTGGTGCTGCTGCACAGCCTGGGGGTGCGGCTGGTGCTGGTGCACGGTTCGCGCCCGCAGATCGAAGTGCGCCTTGAAGCGCGTGGCCTGACCCCTACTTACCACGAAGGCATGCGCATCACCGATGCGGCGACGCTGGAGTGTGTGATCGACGCGGTCGGCCATCTGCGTATCGCCATTGAAGCGCGCTTGTCCATGGACATGGCCTCATCGCCCATGCAGGGCTCGCGCCTGCGCGTGACCAGCGGCAACTTCGTGACCGCGCGCCCTATCGGCGTATTGGACGGCGTGGACTATCACCACACCGGCGAAGTGCGCCGGGTCGACCGCAAGGGGATCAACCGCCTGCTGGACGAGCGCTCCATCGTGCTGTTGTCGCCGCTGGGGTATTCGCCCACTGGTGAGATCTTCAACCTGGCCTGCGAAGACGTCGCCACGCGCGCCGCCATCGACCTGGGTGCCGACAAGCTGCTGCTGTTCGGCGCTGACCTGGGCCTGATCGATGAAAATGGTCGCCTGGTGCGCGAACTGCGTCCGCAACAAGTGCCGGCCCACCTGCAGCGCCTGGGCAGCAACTACCAGGCCGAGCTGCTCGATGCCGCCGCTGAAGCTTGCCGGGGTGGAGTAGGGCGCAGCCATATCGTCAGCTACGCCGAAGACGGCGCCTTGCTCACCGAGCTGTTTACCCGTGACGGCGGCGGTACGCTGGTGGCCCAGGAGCAATTCGAACTGGTGCGCGAAGCGGCGATCGAGGACGTCGGCGGCTTGCTCGACCTGATCAGCCCGCTGGAAGAGCAGGGCATCCTGGTGCGTCGTTCGCGGGAAGTGCTGGAGCGGGAGATCGAGCAGTTCAGCGTGGTCGAGCGCGAAGGGATGATCATCGCTTGCGCGGCGTTGTATCAGATCGCGGATTCGGATGCGGGTGAATTGGCGTGCCTGGCAGTGAATCCGGAATACCGCCATGGCGCGCGCGGCGACGTGCTGCTTGAGCGCATCCAGACCCGTGCCCGTGCCCAGGGCCTGAAGACCTTGTTCGTCCTCACCACCCGCACCGCCCACTGGTTCCGTGAGCGCGGCTTCGTGCCGAGCAGCGTGGACCGCCTGCCATCGGCGCGGGCGTCGCTGTACAACTATCAGCGCAACTCGAAAATTTTCGAGAAGGCTTTGTAAGCCCGGCCTGGCAACCAATACATATCTACCTGTGGGAGGGGGCTTGCCCCCGATAGCAGTGGGTCAGTCAATCTCTATGTGACTGACACACCGCCATCGGGAGCAAGCCCCCTCCCACATTGGGCCGCGTTTATCCCCAATGCGTGATGCCGCTGCCGTTACGCACTACCAGGCCTTCAGAAGCGTTGATTTTTGCCGATAGCGTGTTCGTGTAGCCGTCAGCCGTTGACATCAAAAGAAAGTAATACCGATACAAAAACTGTAACAAATTGACGGGAGGATGTGCCCTTGGCCATGATGGCGTCGCCTTTTTGATCGTGAGTGACGTATGCAACCGAACGTCAACACTAATCGATCTAAAAAAGCACAGGTAAATACCCTTTAGGAATTAGCTTATGGGCAGGTTGGTCTATCCTGACCAGTCCGTTTCGCGAACGCGCTTATTCCTGAATCGTATGAAAAAGAATGAAACAATTCTTTTTGGGTGTATGAAAAACTCATTACCCTGCAGGGACCAAATCAACTGCGATTAGACGAAGGTAGTAGACACACAAGGTTACGATTGACTTGGTGGTCACTATCTGGCGCTAATCGCGCATCTGTGGATCGAGGGCGTCAGACCCGAGACCAAAGAAATACAAAAATTAGAAATGAGAGGAGCGGTACATGAAGAAGTCCACCTTGGCTGTGGCTGTAGCGTTGGGCGCAATCGCCCAGCAAGCAGGCGCTGCCGGTTTCATCGAAGACAGCAAGGCCACACTGGGTCTGCGCAACTTCTATATCAACACCGATAACCGCGAAGGCACGGCCAACCCGAGCAAGAACGAAGAATGGGGCCAAGGCTTCGATCTGCGTTTCATCTCCGGTTATACCCAAGGCACCGTGGGCTTCGGTCTTGACGCTATCGGCCTGTTGGGTGTTCGCCTGGATTCCGGCGGCGGTACCAACGGCGCGACTGCCACGTCCTACGGCGGCACCATCTTCCCGAGCAAGTCCAATGGCGAAGCCGTTGATAACTACTCGAGCCTGGGCCTGACTGCCAAGGCCAAGATTTCCCAGACTGAATTGAAGCTGGGTACCTTGCAGCCCAAGCTGCCGGTCATCGTGACCAACGATGGTCGTATGCTGCCGCAGACCTTCCAGGGTGGCCAGATCAGCTCCAGCGACATCAAGGACCTGACCCTGGTCGCCGGCCAGATCGAAAAGGCCAAGGGCCGTAACTCCAGCAACAACGAAAGCCTGTCCATCTCCGGTGCCAACAGCCGTGGTGTGAACTGGCGTTCGAGCAACAAGTTCTACTACGCCGGCGGCGACTACAAGATCACCAAGGATCTGACCGCCCAGTACTACTACGGCAACCTGGAAGATTTCTACAAGCAGCACTTCCTGGGCCTGACCCACAACTGGGCCATCGGTCCGGGCGTGTTGAAGTCTGACCTGCGTTACTTCAACAGCTCCGACGACGGTAACAACGGCAACCAGTCCGCCTACTTCTCTACAGGCAACTACGGTGGCGTCAACTCCGGTCGTGGCAAAGTCGACAACAACCTGTACAGCGGCCTGTTCCTGTACTCGGTTGCCGGTCACACCTTCGGTGGTGGTTACCAGGTCAGCAACGGCAGCAGCGACTTCCCTTGGCTGAACCAGGGTGACGGCTCGTCGGCCTACATCACGACCGACATGCAGATCCAGAAGTTCGCCCGTGCCGGCGAGCGTACCTGGCAAGCTCGCTACTCCTACGACTTCGCCAAAGTCGGCGTACCTGGCCTGACCGCGGGTGTGGTTTACCTCAAAGGCGACCATATCGACACCGTCGCCAGCAACCGTGCCGAGTTCACCGGCCAGTCCGAGTGGGAACGTGACATCACTGTTGCCTACGTCGTACCGGAAGGTCCGCTGAAAAACGTCGGCGTGGCTTGGAAAAACGCTATGTGGCGCAGCGATATCGCCAACGCGCGTAACCAGGACGAAAACCGCTTGATCGTCAGCTACTCGATCCCGCTGTTGTAAGACTGTAAAACCTTGCCCGGCGCAATGCCGGGCAAGGTGTCTTGCTTTTCAAGTCGGGCTCAACCCCCGCAAGCCCTTCCTGAACCCTCTTTGTGCAGCGTCTCAAGGCCTTCTCGAACCTTGAAGAAGATGGTGCTCTTCAGTGCTGATCACGTCCAATGAACAGATCTTTAATATTCCTTTATCGTCTAGATAAATTGATATTTATTCTTTTTAAAATTTCTCCTATGCATGCACAGTGGGCTCCATAAGCACTCATCAGGAGCCCCACCATGAGCCTAAGACTGGGCGATATCGCCCCCGACTTCGAACAGGATTCCAGCGCCGGCAAGATTCGTTTCCACGAATGGCTGGGCGATAGCTGGGGTGTGCTGTTTTCCCATCCGGCGGACTTCACCCCGGTGTGCACCACCGAACTGGGCTTCACCGCCAAGCTCAAGGATGAGTTCGCCCAGCGCGGCGTCAAGGCCATCGCGCTGTCGGTTGACCCGGTGGACTCGCACCACAAGTGGATCGAAGACATCAACGAAACCCAGAACACGGTCGTCAACTTCCCGATCCTGGCCGATGCCGATCGCAAGGTTTCCGATCTCTACGACCTGATCCACCCCAACGCCAGCGACACCCTCACCGTGCGCTCCCTGTTCGTGATCGACCCGAACAAGAAGATCCGCCTGACCATCACCTACCCGGCCAGTACCGGCCGTAACTTCCACGAAATCCTGCGGGTGATCGACTCGCTGCAGTTGACCGACACCCATAAAGTCGCCACACCGGCCAACTGGCAGGACGGTGATGAAGTGGTGATCGTGCCGTCGCTCAAGGACGAGGAAGAGATCAAGAAACGCTTTCCGAAGGGCTATCGCGCGGTGAAGCCGTACCTGCGCCTGACGCCACAACCCAACCGTTAACACAGCTCAACCCTGGAGACAGGACCCGTGTGGGAGGGGGCTTGCCCCCGATTACGGTGCCTCAGTTACCAAATATTTAGCTGACCCACCGCTATCGGGGGCAAGCCCCCTCCCACACGTTGAGCGCATTTCAAGCAGGGGTTTTCAGGCCATTTCGATGGCCTTTTTTTTCGCGCGGCGATCTGTTTTCTGTATATGTTTTTATGGAATAAACAAATGAATAAATAAGATTTAAAGATATATAAATCTGCTGCTAAGGTCTGTTCCATCTTGGCGTCATCGCTACACAGCGAGCCGCCGACACTTGCTTGAGGAATTCCCTACATGCTGGTCGTAACACTTGGAGGCAGTCCCAGTCAGCGTTCCCGCTCCGGGGTCTTGCTGGAGAAAACCCGTCAATGGCTGCAGGACCAGGGCGTGGAGGTGGTGAGTTACCAGATCCGCGACTTCCCGGCTGAAGACCTGCTGCATGCGCGGTTCGACAGCCCCAAGGTCATCGACCTGTTGCAGCAGGTGGCGAATGCCGATGGCCTGGTGATCGCCACGCCGGTGTACAAGGCGTCGTTCTCCGGTGCACTGAAGACGGTACTCGACTTGCTGCCCGAGCGTGCCCTGGCCCACAAGGTGGTGTTGCCGATGGCCACCGGCGGCAGCATCGCGCACATGCTGGCGGTGGATTACGCCCTCAAGCCGGTGTTGTCGGCGCTGAAGGCGCAGGAATTGCTCCACGGGATTTTCGCCGAAGACAGCCAGATCGCCTACGGCGAAGGCAGTGCCCAGGCGCAGTTGGTGCCGGTGCTTGAACAGCGCCTGCAGGAAGCTCTGGAGCAGTTTTACAGCGCCATGGCCCGCCGCCCGAAACCGCTGGACCCGCATGTACTGAATGAACGCTTGTTGAGTGCTCGCTGGAGCATTTGAGCCTTACCCCGACATCTGGAAACACTCACCTTACTCAGCCGCCAACGGCCAAGCAGGTGCAGCCAACACCCCACTCGCATATTTGGAGAGAGCGCCATGCGCACTGTCATTTTGCGTCGCGGTCTGGTCGCACTGTTTGCTGCGGCTGTGTCCTTCGGCGC
The DNA here is from genome assembly GCF_002837185.1 of Pseudomonas fluorescens. Taxonomy (GTDB): domain Bacteria; phylum Pseudomonadota; class Gammaproteobacteria; order Pseudomonadales; family Pseudomonadaceae; genus Aquipseudomonas; species Aquipseudomonas fluorescens_AM. The sequence goes on from NZ_KZ477998.1 coordinate 19,836, forward strand.
CATCGTTCAAGCCCACGCCGCAGACACCCTGCGGATCGGTTATCAGAAGTACGGCACGCTGGTGCTGCTCAAGGCCAAGGGCTCGCTGGAAAAGCGCCTGGCCGAGCAGGGCGTGCAGGTGCAATGGACCGAATTCCCCGGTGGCCCGCAACTGCTTGAGGGCCTGAATGTCGGCTCGATCGACTTTGGCGTCACCGGCGAAACCCCACCGGTGTTCGCCCAGGCCGCCGGTGCGGATCTGCTTTACGTGGCCTATGAGCCGCCGGCGCCGACCAGTGAAGCGATCCTGGTGCCGAAAGATTCGGCAATCAAATCGGTGGCTGAGCTCAAGGGCAAAACCGTCGTGCTGAACAAAGGCTCCAACGTGCATTATCTGCTGGTGCGTGCCCTGGAAGACGCCGGCCTCAAATACACCGACGTGAAAACCGTGTTCCTGCCGCCCGCCGATGCCCGTGCCGCCTTCGAGCGCGGCAGCGTGGACGCCTGGGTGATCTGGGACCCGTACCAGGCCGCCGCCGAGAAACAGCTGCAAGCGCGCACCCTGCGCGACGGTACCGGCATTGCCGACAACCACCAGTTCTACCTGGCCACCAAGCCTTACGCCGAACAGCACCCCGAGGTAATCAGGGCGCTGGTGGAAGAAGTGCGCGCGGTGGGCGAATGGTCCAAGGCCAACCCGCAGCAAGTGACTGACCAGGTCGCGCCGCTGCTCGGCCTGCCGGCTGATATCACCCTGACCTCGGTGAAACGCCAGGGCTACGGCGCGCTGTTCCTGACGCCCGAAGTGGTCGCGGCCCAGCAGAAAATCGCCGACACCTTCTACCAGCTCAAATTGATCCCCAAGCCCTTGAGCATCAAGGACGTGATCTGGACCCCACCCGCCGCTGTTGCCAAAGCGCCGTAATCCGATTTCTTCAGGAGACAACTCCATGAGCCTCAATATTTTCTGGTTCCTGCCTACCCACGGCGACGGTCATTACCTTGGCACCGCCGAAGGCGCTCGCGCCGTCGATCACGGTTACCTGCAACAAGTGGCACAGGCTGCCGACCGCCTGGGCTTCGGCGGGGTGTTGATCCCGACCGGGCGCTCCTGCGAAGACTCCTGGCTGGTGGCCGCCTCGCTGATCCCCGTGACCCAGCGGTTGAAATTTCTTGTCGCGCTGCGCCCCGGGATCATTTCCCCGACGGTGGCTGCGCGTCAGGCCGCGACCCTGGACCGCCTGTCCGGTGGCCGCGCACTGTTCAACCTGGTCACCGGCGGTGACCCGGAAGAGCTGGCCGGCGACGGCTTGTTCCTCAGTCACGAAGAGCGCTACCAGGCGTCGGTGGAATTCACCCGCATCTGGCGCCGCGTGCTCGAAGGCGAGACCGTGGATTACGACGGCGAGCACATCAGCGTCAAAGGTGCCAAATTGCTCTACCCGCCGGTCCAGCAGCCACGCCCGCCGTTGTACTTCGGCGGGTCGTCCGAGGCGGCCCAGGACCTGGCGGCCGAACAAGTGGAAATGGTGCTGACCTGGGGCGAACCACCGGCAGCGGTGGCGGAAAAGATCGCGCAGGTGCGGGCCAAGGCCGACAAGCTCGGACGTACCCTGCGCTTCGGCATTCGCTTGCACGTGATCGTGCGTGAAACCAATGAAGAGGCCTGGAAAGCCGCCGATAAACTGATCTCCCACCTGGACGACGACACCATCGCCCGCGCCCAGGCGTCCCTGGCGCGTTTCGACTCGGTGGGCCAGCAGCGCATGGCGGCCTTGCATGGCGGCAGCCGCGACAACCTGGAAGTCAGCCCCAACCTGTGGGCCGGGGTCGGGCTGGTGCGCGGCGGCGCGGGCACGGCGCTGGTGGGCGATGGCCCAACGGTTGCGGCGCGGGTCAAGGAATACGCAGACCTGGGCATCGACACCTTTATCTTTTCCGGTTATCCGCACCTGGAAGAATCGTATCGGGTCGCTGAGTTGCTGTTTCCGCATCTGGATATCGAACGTCCCGAACTGCCGAAAAGCGCCGGCTACGTCAGCCCGTTTGGCGAGATGGTGGCCAACGATATCCTTCCCAAAGCTGCATCACAGAGCTGAGGCGGCGCCATGAACGTTGAGAAACTCAGCCATCGCGTGGCGCCCTGGGTGCTGCCGATTCTATTGCTGGCGGTGTGGCAGTTGTCGGTGACGGCAGGGTGGTTGTCCACGCGTATTCTGCCGGCGCCCAGTGCGGTCATCGAGGCCGGCGTCAACCTGATCCGCAGCGGCGAAATCTGGACGCACTTGGCTATCAGCGGCTGGCGCGCGGGCCTGGGCTTCGTGATCGGTGGCAGCATCGGCCTGGCCCTGGGCTTTATCACCGGGCTGTCGAAGTGGGGCGAACGTTTGCTCGACAGCTCGGTGCAGATGATCCGCAACGTGCCGCACCTGGCGCTGATTCCATTGGTGATCCTGTGGTTCGGGATTGACGAAACCGCGAAGATTTTCCTGGTGGCCCTGGGCACGTTGTTTCCGATCTACCTGAACACTTACCACGGCATCCGCAACGTCGATCCGGCGCTGGTGGAAATGTCGCGCAGCTACGGTTTGTCCGGCTTCAGCCTGTTCTGGCAAGTGATCCTGCCGGGCGCGTTGCCGTCGATTCTGGTGGGCGTGCGCTTTGCCCTGGGCTTCATGTGGTTGACGTTGATCGTGGCGGAAACCATCTCGGCCAGTTCCGGCATCGGTTACCTGGCGATGAATGCCCGCGAATTCCTGCAAACCGACGTGGTGGTGCTGGCGATCGTGATGTACGCGATCCTCGGCAAGCTGGCCGACCTGGCGGCGCGTGGCCTGGAACGGGTATGGCTGCGCTGGCACCCGGCGTATCAAGTGAAAGGAGGTGCGGCATGACGGCTCAACAACCCCCGCGCCTGCTCAAGGGTATTCCCCTGGCGGTGCGCAAGTTGCGCAAGTCCTTTGGCACTCGCCAAGTGCTCAAGGAAATCGATCTGCATATCCCTGCCGGCCAGTTCGTGGCTGTGGTCGGCCGCAGCGGCTGTGGCAAAAGTACCTTGCTGCGCCTGCTGGCGGGCCTGGACAAAGCCAGTGGCGGCGAACTGCTGGCGGGTTCCGCGCCGCTGCACGAGGCGATCGAAGACACGCGGCTGATGTTCCAGGAAGCGCGCCTGCTGCCGTGGAAAAAGATCATCGACAACGTCGGCCTGGGCCTCCAGGGCAACTGGCGTCCCAGGGCGTTGGAGGCGCTGGAAGCCGTGGGCCTGGCCGAGCGCGCCAATGAATGGCCGGCGGCCTTGTCCGGTGGCCAGAAGCAACGTGTTGCCTTGGCGCGCGCCTTGATTCACCAGCCGCGCCTGCTGCTGCTCGACGAACCACTGGGCGCGCTGGATGCCCTGACCCGTATCGAGATGCAGCAACTGATCGAGAACCTCTGGCAAAAACACGGTTTTACCGTGCTGCTGGTCACCCATGACGTCAGTGAAGCCGTGGCGATTGCCGACCGGGTGATCCTGATCGAAGACGGCGAAATCGGCCTCGACTTGAGCGTCGATCTGCCTCGACCGCGCGCCCGTGGCTCACATCGCCTGGCCGCGCTGGAGGCCGAAGTGCTCAACCGCGTGCTGTCGCTGCCCGGCTCACCGCCGGAGCCCGAACCTGTTTCACCGCTGCCGACGCAATTGCGTTGGGCGCAATAGAAGCAGCGGCAAGTTTTTAGCTTCAAGCTGCAAGAAGGAGCCCGGTGCTTTTACTTGCAGCTTGTAGCTTGCAACTTGCAGCTAATTTCCACTCGAGGAGAAATCATATGACTATTAAAGCCATCAACGTGCGTAACCAGTTCAAAGGCACCATCAAGGAAATCGTGGTGGGCGACGTGCTATCGGAGATCGATGTGCAGACGGCGTCGGGCATTGTCACGTCTGTGATCACCACGCGCTCGGTGAAAGAGCTGGAGCTGGTGATTGGCAGTGAAGTGATTGCCTTTGTGAAATCGACTGAGGTGTCGATTGCCAAGCTGTAATGTACATCGCTCTTGAGGTCGTCATCGGGGGCAAGTCGAATCGTCGCACCGCCCCTCCCACATTTAGATCTGTGAATGCATTCAACGTGTGGGAGGGGCGGTGCGACGATTCGACTTGCCCCCGATGAGGCCGGCCCAGCCAACACAAGACTCAGCGCTTGGGCAGATAAGCCGGCAGATAAAGCCCCACATACGCATCAAACACCCGCATCCCTTCCTGCGCCATGCGCGGCGTAATCTGCCCGTGCTGATGCACCGAGCGCGCATACACGCGGTCGCTCAATTCAAGCGCCAGGGCGAACACATCCACATCGCTCGGTAGTGTCGGCACTTCAAAGTGGCGGTTGAATACCGCCAACATCAGATCGCCCAGTTCCAGGTCATGCTGACGATCCGCCTGGGTCACTTCAGTCAACCCATGCTGGGCCAGGATCAACTGGCGCGCGGCCGCGTCGTGGCTGTAGATGGCAAGCATGCGCTGCTCGACGATGCAGGACAGGTCGCGCCAGGTCTTGAGCGAGTCGTGTTCGATGGGCGCCTGGATGGCCGCGCGAAAGGCCGCGTGCACATCGGCCGTCAACGCCTCCAGCAGGGCCGGCACGCTGGCGAAAAAGTGGTACACCGACGATGGCGGGATCTGCGCCCGTTCGGCCACGCTGTAGATCGACAAGCCGGCCACGCCTTCGGCTGCCAGCAAGGCGCGGGCGGCGTCCAGGATCGCGTCGATCCGGGCCTGACTGCGGGCGCGGGGTTTGCGAGGGGCGGCGGGGCGGGTTGTCATGGAAGTCTCCTACAAGGCAGCGGGCATTGTAGGAGCAGGAATCTTCGTTGTCTGCCAGACCGCCATCGGGGGCAAGTCGAATCGTCGCACCGCCCCTCCCACACTTGAAGGTATTCACAGATCTAACTGTGGGAGGGGGCTTGCCCCCGATGAGGCCGACTCGGACTCCCTGGATAACCCCAAAAAAAACGCCACAGACCCTGAGGCCTGTGGCGTTTCTTCAATACTGCAACCGCTTACACGGTATGCAGATACCAGTTGTACTCAAGGTCGGAGATGGAGTGTTCGAACTCCTCCAGCTCGCTTTCCTTACAGGCGACGAAGATATCGATGTATTTAGGATCGATGTACTTGGCCATCACCTCGCTGTCGTCCAACTCGCGCAGGGCATCGCGCAGGTTGTTCGGCAGGCTCTGTTCGTTCTGCTCGTAGCTGTTGCCTTCCACGGGAGCGCCGGGTTCGATCTTGTTGGTCAGACCGTGGTGCACACCGGCCAATACCGAAGCCATCAGCAGGTAAGGGTTGGCGTCGGCGCCGGCCACACGGTGTTCGATGCGCACCGCATCGGACGAGCCGGTCGGTACGCGAATCGCCACGGTGCGGTTGTCCAGGCCCCAGCACGGCGAGTTCGGCACGTAGAACTGTGCGCCGAAACGGCGGTAGGAGTTGACGTTGGGGCACAGGAACGCCATCTGGGCGGGCAGGGTCTCGAGCACACCGCCGATCGCGTGACGCAATGCGGCGTTCTGCTCGGGATCCTCGCTGGCAAAAATGTTCTTGCCGTCCTTGTCCAGAATGGAGATGTGCACGTGCAAACCGTTGCCTGCCTGGCCTGGGTAAGGCTTGGCCATGAAGGTGGTGTCCATCTCATGGTCGTAGGCGATGTTCTTGATCAGGCGCTTGAGCAGGACCGCGTAGTCGCAGGCCTTGATCGGGTCGGCGACGTGGTGCAGGTTCACTTCGAACTGCGCCGGGGCACTTTCCTTGACGATGGCGTCGGCCGGGATGCCTTGCTCCTTGGCACCTTCCAGAATGTCCTGGAGGCAGTCGACGTATTCGTCGAGGTCGTCGATCAGGTAGACCTGTGTCGAATGCGGGCGTTTGCCGGAGATCGGCGAGCGCGGCGGTTGAGGGCGGCCGTTCACGTTCTCCTGGTCGATCAGGTAGAACTCAAGCTCGAAGGCGGCGCAGATGGTCAGGCCCATGTCGTCGAACTTGCTCACGACTTGGCGCAGGACTTCGCGTGGATCGGCGAAGAAGGGTTCACCTTCCAGTTCGTGCATGGTCATCAGCAGTTGCGCAGTAGGGCGCTTTTGCCAGGGTTCATTGCACAGGGTGTCGGGGATTGGATAACAGATTCGGTCAGCATCGCCGATGTCCAGGCCCAGGCCGGTGCTTTCCACCGTCGAGCCATTGATATCCAGGGCAAATAAAGAGGCAGGCAGGTTAATGCCTTTCTCGTAAACCTTGTGGAGGCTGGTGCGTTCGATGCGCTTACCGCGCACCACACCATTCATATCCGCAATTAGAAGGTCTACGTACAGAACCTCAGGATGATCCTTAAGGAACGCGTTCGCTTCGTTAAGCTGAACGGCACGCGGGGGTACCGACATGATGCAACACCTTTGTTGTTAAAAATATCAATCATTGATCTTTTCTGGTTTCAGTCAACCCGAACGGCATGCCGAAGTCAAGCGAGGCCTTTTTTGCCCTAAAAAAGCGCCACGGCGCCTTTTTTGGGGCTTTTCGGGGCGGTTTTTTGGGTTTCGGGGGCTTGGGATCGGCAGGCTTGAGCGGGCCGTGTTGTATTTTTTACGGGGGTGTTGTGTAAAAAAATGAACAAGGCTAAGCTCGATTCAAACCCATAACAGCAATAATACCGGGGTGCTTCATGTTTCACCTGCCGCCAATCGGCGTCTGCGCCTGCATCAGCCAGGCGTTGTCCGCAGTCCGTTCGTCCCGCGTGAATGCTCACGCAGCGGCCAATATTCTTGACGGCCCGTCCGATCTCTTCTTTGCCCACTCCTGCACCGCTGACCGGCCCTCATTCGCCGTGCCGATCATAATTGTGCACAAGTTTGGCGTGAGGAATGCAACCCTTGGGCAAATGGCAGGTAAGCTCCTACCCTGAGTGAACAAACGACGCGGATGCTGCGTCAACCAACGCCTGGCCTTTAACGGATGCCAGGAAACCCAGCCCAGAGGCATTTATGAGTAACAACCTCGACCAGCTCACCGATTGGTTGAAAGACCACAAGATCACAGAAGTCGAATGCATGATTGGCGACCTCACCGGCATCACCCGGGGCAAGATCTCGCCGACCAACAAGTTCATCGCCGAAAAAGGCATGCGCCTGCCCGAAAGCGTTCTGTTGCAGACCGTGACCGGCGACTATGTCGAAGATGACATCTATTACGAATTGCTCGACCCGGCCGACATCGACATGATCTGCCGCCCCGACCAGAACGCGGTATTCCTGGTGCCCTGGGCCATCGAGCCGACCGCCCAGGTGATCCACGACACCTACGACAAGCAAGGCAACCCGATCGAGCTGTCGCCGCGCAACGTACTCAAGAAAGTCCTCAAGCTCTACGCCGACCGCGGCTGGCAGCCCATCGTGGCACCGGAGATGGAGTTCTACCTGACCAAGCGCTGCGAAGACCCGGACTTCCCGCTGCAACCGCCGATTGGCCGTTCCGGTCGCCCCGAGACGGGGCGCCAGTCCTTCTCTATAGAAGCCGCCAACGAATTCGACCCACTGTTCGAAGACGTCTACGACTGGTGTGAATTGCAGGAGCTGGACCTCGACACGTTGATCCACGAAGACGGCACCGCACAGATGGAAATCAACTTCCGTCACGGCGACGCGCTGTCCCTGGCCGACCAGATCCTGGTGTTCAAGCGCACCATGCGTGAAGCGGCGCTCAAGCACAACGTGGCCGCCACCTTCATGGCCAAGCCCATGACCGGTGAGCCCGGCAGCGCGATGCACCTGCACCAGAGCATCATCGACATCGCCACCGGCAAGAACGTCTTCTCCAACGAAGACGGGAGCATGAGCCAGCTGTTCCTCAACCATATTGGCGGCCTGCAGAAATTCATCCCCGAATTGCTGCCTTTATTCGCCCCCAACGTGAATTCATTCCGCCGCTTCCTGCCCGACACCTCGGCGCCGGTAAACGTGGAATGGGGTGAAGAAAACCGCACCGTGGGCCTGCGCGTGCCGGATGCCGGGCCGCAGAACCGCCGTGTGGAAAACCGCTTGCCGGGCGCCGACGCCAACCCGTACCTGGCCATTGCCGCCAGTTTGCTGTGTGGCTACATCGGCATGGTCGAAGGCCATAACCCGAGCGCACCTGTGGTGGGCCGTGGTTACGAGCGGCGCAACCTGCGCCTGCCGTTGACCATCGAGGACGCGCTGGAACGCATGGAAAACAGCAAGACCATCGAGAAATACCTGGGGCAGAAATTCATCACAGGCTACGTCGCAGTCAAGCGGGCCGAGCATGAAAACTTCAAGCGCGTGATCAGTTCGTGGGAGCGGGAATTCCTGCTCTTTGCCGTCTGATGCGCCGGGCGCGTCGTGCACACGGCGCGCCCTTCACCGAAAAGTCTAGGAGATCGGTATGTCCAGCAACAACCCGCAAACCCGTGAATGGCAAGCTTTGAGCAATGATCACCACCTCGCGCCGTTCAGCGACTTCAAGCAATTGAAAGAGAAAGGCCCAAGGATCATCACCAAAGCCCACGGCGTTTACCTGTGGGACAGCGAAGGCAACAAGATCCTCGACGGTATGGCCGGCCTGTGGTGCGTGGCGATCGGCTACGGTCGCGATGAACTGGCTGACGCCGCCGCCAAACAGATGAAAGAACTGCCGTACTACAACCTGTTCTTCCAGACCGCTCACCCGCCGGTACTCGAACTGGCCAAAGTCATTTCCGAAGTCGCACCGGCCGGCATGAACCACGTGTTCTTCACCGGTTCCGGCTCCGAAGGCAACGACACCATGTTGCGCATGGTCCGCCACTACTGGGCGATCAAAGGCCAACCGAACAAGAAAACCATCATCAGCCGCAAGAATGGCTACCACGGCTCCACCGTGGCCGGCGCCAGCCTGGGCGGCATGACCTATATGCATGAACAGGGCGACCTGCCGATCCCGGGCATCACCCACATCGCCCAGCCGTACTGGTTTGGCGAAGGCGGCGACATGAGCCCTGAGGAATTCGGGATCTGGGCCGCCAACCAGTTGGAAGAGAAGATTCTGGAACTGGGCGTGGACAACGTCGGTGCCTTTATTGCCGAGCCGATTCAGGGCGCCGGTGGCGTGATCGTGCCGCCTGACAGCTACTGGCCGCGCATCAAGGACATCCTCGCCAAGTACGACATTCTGTTTGTCGCCGACGAAGTGATCTGCGGCTTTGGCCGTACCGGCCAGTGGTTCGGCAGCGATTTCTACGACCTCAAGCCACACATGATGACCATCGCCAAGGGCCTGACTTCCGGCTACGTGCCGATGGGTGGCCTGATCGTGCGCGACGACGTGGTGGACGTGCTCAACCAAGGCGGCGATTTCAACCACGGTTTCACCTACTCCGGGCACCCGGTGGCGGCGGCGGTGGCCCTGGAAAACATCCGCATCCTGCGCGATGAAAAAATCGTCAGCCGCGTACATGAGGAAACGGCACCGTATTTGCAGAAACGTCTGCGGGAGCTGGCGGACCATCCACTGGTGGGTGAAGTGCGCGGCGTGGGCATGCTCGGTGCAATCGAGCTGGTGCAGGACAAGGCCACGCGCAAGCGTCATGAAGGGAAGGGCGCCGGCATGATTTGCCGAACCTTCTGCTTCGAGAACGGCCTGATCATGCGCGCCGTGGGCGATACCATGATCATTTCGCCGCCGTTGGTGATCAGCAAGGCTGAAATCGACGAGCTGGTGACCAAGGCCCGCCAGTGCCTGGACCTGACATTGGCAGCATTGCAGGACTGAGTAGATAAATGTGGGGGCCGGTTGAAAGCTGGCCCCCGAACTTGCCAGACTGTCGTCCTGTTTTGTTGCCCTTTGGCTGGGCCCGAAACATTTACAACGTGCGGCCCAAAAAAGAAAAAATCGGAGCATCACCCAATGAAGGCATTAGGTTTGAAAAACGCTGGCAAGACCCTCCTCGCCTTGTCCCTGATGGGCGCAATGGCGGGCGCGGCCCAGGCAGACAATAAAGTGCTGCACGTCTACAACTGGTCCGACTACATCGCACCGGACACCATCGCCAACTTCGAAAAAGAGTCGGGCATCAAGGTGGTGTACGACGTGTTCGACAGCAACGAGACCCTGGAAGCCAAGTTGCTGGCAGGCAAGTCCGGCTATGACATCGTCGTACCGTCGAACAACTTCCTCGCCAAGCAGATCAAGGCCGGTGTGTACCAGGAGCTGGACACGTCCAAGCTGCCTGAGTACAGCAACCTGAACAAATCCCTGCTCAAGGCCGTGTCGGTCAGCGACCCGGACAACAAGCACGCGTTCCCGTACATGTGGGGCTCGATCGGTATCGGCTACAACCCGGAGAAGGTCAAGGCCGCGCTGGGCGTGGACAAGATCGAGTCGTGGGATGTGCTGATGAAGCCGGAAAACATCGCCAAGCTGAAAAGCTGCGGTGTGAGCTTCCTTGATTCGCCGACCGAAATGCTGCCGATCGCGCTGCATTACCTGGGCCTGCCGACCGACACCCAGAAGAAAGCCGACCTCAAGCAAGCCGAAGACCTGTTCCTGAAAATCCGTCCTTCGATTGGCTACTTCCACTCGTCCAAGTACATCTCGGACCTGGCCAACGGCAACATCTGCGTGGCCGTGGGTTACTCGGGTGACATCCAGCAGGCCAAGTCCCGTGCGGCTGAAGCCGGTGGCAAGGTCAAGGTGGCCTACGACATTCCGAAAGAAGGTGCCGGCAGCTTCTTCGACATGGTCGCCATCCCGAAAGATGCTGAAAACGTCGAGGCCGCCTACGCCTTCATGAATTACCTGCTCAAGCCAGAAGTGATGGCTTCGATCACCAACAGCGTGCGTTTCCCGAACGGTAACGAGAAAGCCACCGCACTGGTCGACAAAGACATCACCAGCGACCCGGGCATCTACCCGTCGGCAGACGTGCAGGCCAAGCTCTACGCCATCGCCGACCTGCCGGCTGCAACCCAGCGTGAAATGACCCGCAGCTGGACCAAGATCAAATCCGGTAAATAAGCCTTAAAACCTGTGGGAGGGGGCTTGCCCCCGATGGCGCTGTATCAGAAACACATGCGCAGGCTGACACACCGCCATCGGGGGCAAGCCCCCTCCCACAAATAAATGACAGAAAGTTTTTGCCGGATCGGTTTATCGAGGGTAAGTTGCGCGCCGGTTTGTTGCCGGGCAACAACTTTGGGCCCAACTATTTAAGAGGACCTCCACTTGCCAATTTCTTTATTTCGCAAAGCCTTGCTGGTGGGTGCAGGTATCACGCTGGCTGTCAGCGTGCAGGCCGCACCGACGGTGCATGTTTATAACTGGTCGGACTACATCGGCCCCGACACCCTGGCCAATTTCGAAAAGGCCACCGGCATCAAGCCTGTGTATGACGTGTTCGATTCCAACGAAACCCTGGAAGGCAAGCTGCTCGCCGGGCGCACCGGCTACGACGTGGTGGTGCCGTCCAACCACTTCCTGGGCAAGCAGATCAAGGCCGGGGCGTTCCAGAAGCTCGACAAGTCATTGCTGACCCACTACGCCAACCTCGACCCGGCGCTGCTCAAGCGCCTTGAGAAAAACGATCCGGGCAATGCGTACGCCGTGCCGTACCTGTGGGGCACCAACGGCATCGGTTACAACGTCGACAAAGTGAAGGAGGTGCTGGGCGTCGACAAGATCGACTCCTGGGCCATGCTGTTCGAACCGGAAAACATGAAGAAGCTCGCCACCTGCGGTGTTTCATTCATGGATTCGGCGGATGAAATGCTGCCCGCAGTCCTCAACTACATGGGCCTGGACCCGAACAGCACCAACCCGGCCGACTACAAGAAGGCCGAAGAAAAACTGCTGAAAGTACGCCCCTACGTGACCTACTTCCATTCCTCCAAATACATCTCGGACCTGGCCAACGGCAATATCTGCGTGGCTGCCGGTTTTTCCGGCGATGTGTTCCAGGCCAAGGCCCGCGCGGCCGAGGCGGGCAAAGGCGTGAACATCGCCTACGCGATTCCCAAGGAAGGCGGCAACCTGTGGTTCGACGTGCTGGCGATTCCCAAGGACGCCGCCAACGTCAAGGAAGCCCACGCTTTCATCAACTATTTGCTGCAACCTGAGGTGATCGCCCAGGTCAGTGATTACGTGGGTTACGCCAACCCCAACCCCGGGGCGGACACGCTGATGGAGCAATCGATACGCACCGACGCAGCGGTTTATCCACCGCAGGCGGTTCTCGACCGGACATTCGTCAACGTCGAGCTGCCCCCGAAGGTGCAACGTTTAATGACCCGTAGCTGGACCAAGGTCAAGACGGGCAAGTAAGGCTCAAACTATCCAAGTTCGCTCACCTGGGGCGAACTGCAAATTTGTTGGGAGTTTCGTAAATGGCAGTTGCCTCCGGCGCCTACAAGAAAGCCCTCGAGGGCGACCAGACACCGAAAAAGGTGCTGGTCAAAATCGACCGGGTCACGAAGAAGTTCGACGAGACGATTGCCGTGGACGATGTGTCCCTGGAAATCAAGAAAGGCGAGATCTTCGCCTTGCTCGGCGGTTCGGGTTCGGGCAAGTCCACCCTGCTGCGCATGCTGGCAGGCTTCGAACGCCCGACTGAAGGCCGCATCTACCTCGACGGTGTGGACATCACCGACATGCCGCCCTACGAGCGGCCGATCAACATGATGTTCCAGTCCTACGCCTTGTTCCCGCACATGACCGTGGCGCAGAACATCGCCTTCGGCCTGCAACAGGACAAGATCCCCAAGGCCGAGGTTGACGCCCGCGTGGCCGAGATGCTCAAGCTGGTGCAGATGAGCCAGTACGCCAAGCGCAAGCCCCACCAGCTGTCCGGTGGCCAGCGCCAGCGTGTGGCGTTGGCCCGCTCCCTGGCCAAACGTCCGAAACTGCTGCTGCTTGATGAGCCGATGGGGGCGCTGGACAAGAAGCTGCGTTCGCAGATGCAGCTGGAGCTGGTGGAGATCATCGAACGCGTCGGCGTGACCTGCGTGATGGTGACCCACGACCAGGAAGAGGCCATGACCATGGCCGAGCGCATCGCGATCATGCACCTGGGCTGGATCGCCCAGATCGGCAGCCCGATCGACATCTACGAAACGCCTACCAGCCGCCTGGTGTGCGAGTTCATCGGCAACGTCAACATTTTCGACACCCAAGTGGTGGACGACGCCGAAGGCCACGCCGTGCTCAAGTGCCCGGACCTGGACCGCGACATTTACGTGGGCTACGGCATCGCCACCTCGGTGGAAGACAAGTCGGTGACCTACGCGATTCGCCCGGAAAAACTGCTGGTTACCACCGACATGCCGACCTGCGAGCACAACTGGTCCAGCGGCAAGGTGCACGACATCGCCTACCTGGGCGGCCACTCGGTGTTCTACGTGGAACTGCCGAGCGGCAAGCTGGTGCAGTCCTTCGTCGCCAACGCCGAACGCCGTGGCCAGCGCCCCACCTGGGGTGACCAGGTGTACGTGTGGTGGGAAGACGATAGCGGCGTGGTACTGCGCTCATGAACATGAAGAAATTCAAGCGGCGCTTGGATCGCATAATCCCCAATGGCAAGCAGGTGGTCATCGGGATTCCCTTCCTCTGGCTGTTCCTGTTTTTCGCACTGCCGTTTTTCATCGTGTTGAAAATCAGCTTCGCCGAAGCCGATGTGGCGATCCCGCCCTACACCGAGATCTACACCTACGTTGAGCAGAAGCTGCAAGTGGTGCTGAACCTGGCCAACTACAGCTTGCTGGCGGGCGACGAGCTCTACATCGCCGCGTACCTGGGCTCGCTGAAGATGGCGTTTTTCAGCACGCTGCTGTGCCTGCTGATCGGCTACCCGATGGCCTACGCCATCGCCACCGCGCGCAAGGAAATGCAAACCGTGCTGGTGTTGCTGATCATGATGCCGACCTGGACCGCGATCCTGATCCGCGTCTATGCGTGGATGGGCATCCTCAGCAACAACGGCTTGCTCAACGGCTTCCTGATGTCCATGGGGCTGATCAATGAACCGCTGCAGATCCTCAACACCAACATTGCGGTGTATATCGGCGTGGTCTATTCCTACCTGCCGTTCATGATCCTGCCGCTGTATGCCAACCTGGTCAAACACGACCAGAGCCTGCTGGAAGCGGCGTCGGACCTGGGCTCAAGCACCTTCAACAGTTTCTGGAAAATCACCGTGCCGCTGTCCAAGAACGGCATCATCGCCGGCTGCATGCTGGTGTTTATCCCGGTGGTGGGCGAGTTCGTGATCCCTGAACTGCTCGGCGGCCCGGAAACCCTGATGATCGGTAAAGTGCTGTGGCAGGAATTCTTCAACAACCGTGACTGGCCGGTGGCGTCCGCCCTGGCGGTGGTGATGCTGGCGATCCTGATCGTGCCGATCATCCTGTTCAATCGCAGCCAGGCCAAAGAGCTGGAGGGCAAGATATGAAGCGCTTTCGTTTCTCCAGCTTCATGCTGGTCGTGGGGTTGTTGTTCATCTACCTGCCGATGCTGATCCTGGTGATCTACTCGTTCAACGAGTCCAAGCTGGTGACGGTGTGGGGCGGCTGGTCGATCAAGTGGTATGTGGGCCTGCTGGATAACACCCAGTTGATGGGCTCGGTGGCGCGTTCCCTGGAAATCGCCTGCTACACGGCAGTGGCGGCAGTCGCGCTGGGTACGCTGGCGGCGTTCGTGCTGACGCGCATCAGCCAGTTCAAGGGCCGCACGCTGTTCGGCGGCCTGGTCACGGCGCCGTTGGTGATGCCGGAAGTGATTACCGGCCTGTCGCTGTTGCTGCTGTTCGTGGCCATGGCGCAGATGATCGGTTGGCCTCAGGAGCGTGGCATTGTCACCATCTGGATCGCCCACACGACGTTTTGCGCGGCGTATGTGGCGGTGGTGGTGTCGGCGCGCCTGCGTGAGCTGGACCTGTCGATCGAAGAGGCCGCGATGGACCTGGGTGCACGGCCGTGGAAGGTGTTCTTCCTGATCACCATCCCGATGATCGCGCCATCGCTGGCGGCGGGCGGCATGATGTCGTTTGCGCTGTCCCTGGACGACCTGGTACTGGCCAGCTTCGTGTCGGGCCCGGGTTCGACCACCTTGCCGATGGAAGTGTTTTCGGCGGTGCGCCTTGGGGTCAAGCCTGAGATCAACGCGGTGGCCAGCCTGATCCTGTTGGCGGTGTCGCTGGTGACCTTCCTGGTGTGGTTCTTCAGCCGCCGTGCCGAAGAACACCGCAAGAAGGCCATCCAGCAAGCCATCGAAGAAGCCGCAGCGGATGGCTGGCAGCAGCCGGACAAGCGCCGCGCCCCGGCACCGATCTAAAGCTGATAGGGGACAATGTGGGAGGGGGCTTGCCCCCGATGGCGGAGTGTCAGGCAAAGATTAGCTGACTGATCCACCGCTATCGGGGGCAAGCCCCCTCCCACATTTGATTGCATTTCAGGCTGGTTAAGCTGACCACGGCGACTTGCGAATCACCTCGACAAAGTTCATCGGCTTGAACCCCGGCTCCTGATCCACCAGCACATCGGTCTTCACGTTGCCAAACGTGGTCTGCGGGCGATGGCGCAAGCCGTCGGCGAACGCGCAGATGATGCATTCCTTGAACCCCTCACCGCGTGGATGCGCATGCACCACCGCTTCGCGCTGCACGGTGCTGAATGCGGCGTAGTCCATGCCCAGCACGTCCATCTCCACCCCGGCAGTCACCAGCGCCACGGTGGGGCGCAAATGCTGGGGCACGCCCGGCGTGGTGTGCAGGGCGATGGACAACCACACCTGTTCGATATCGTCGTCGCTCAGCCCATACGGCTTGAGAAACGCGGCCGCCGCGTTGGCGCCGTCCACTTCGAAACGCTCATTGTCGCTGCGATGGCCCTCCACCAGGCCGAGGTCGTGGAACATCGCGCCGACGTACAGCAGCTCCGGGTTGTAGGCCAATTGCTTGCGCTCACCGCTCAAGGCGCCGAACAGGAACACCCGGCGCGAGTGGTGGTAGAGCAGGTCTGACTCAATGTCGCGGATGTACTCGGTGGTGGCCCTGGCCAGGGCGCTGTCGGGGATGCTGATACCGGCGATGGTGGTGCTCATGGTGGTGCTCCTCTGGAAAGTATCCAGTCTGGTTGCGCGAGCGCTATGGCGCTATCGCAACGAAGGAGCATTCTCGGCCAATGTGCTGCCACATCGTGCCAAGGCAAAATCGGCTAGGGTTAGGCCTGCGACAATTCAAATGTGGGAGGGGGCTTGCCCCCTCCCACAGGGTATCCGTGTTTATGCAGTTGGAAAAAGGTGTGTCGCTCATGAGCAAAACCGTCGCCATCCTGATCTTCCCCGGTGTCCAGTCACTGGATGTGACCGGGCCGATGGATGTGTTCTGCGAGGCCAACCGCTTCCTGGCGCCTGAAGAGCACTACCGCCTGGAAGTCATTGGCCTCGGCCACGGCACTATGGCGTGTTCGAACGGTTTGTCCTTGCAGGCGCACAAGCACTACAGCGAAGCCCTGCAGCCCTACGACCTGTTGCTGGTAGCTGGCGGCCCGCAACTGCCTTTCGAGGATTTCGGCCCCCGGTTTGATGACTGGCTGCGCGGTGCCGCTGCCAGGGCACAACGCTTCGGCTCGATCTGCAACGGCGCTTTCATGCTGGCCCGCGCCGGCCTGCTGGACGGTAAAACCGTCACCACCCATTGGGGCGACGCCGCCGACCTGGCCCGGTTGTGCCCCTCGGCCCAGGTCGAGGCTGATCGTTTGTATGTGCAGGACGGCAACCTCTACACCTCGGCCGGGGTCACGGCGGGGATCGACCTGTCGCTGTACCTGCTCGCCCAGGACCATGGCCCGGAAGTCGCATTGAGCGTGGCCAAGCGCCTGGTCGTGTTCACCCAGCGTTCGGGCGGCCAGTCGCAGTTCAGCCCGTTCCTCACGCCCCATGCCGAAGCCACCTCGGCGGTGGCGCTGGTGCAGTTGTACGTGCTGGCGAACCTGACCGGGGATTTGAGCATTGCCGACCTGGCCAGGGCGGCCAATATGAGCGCGCGCAATTTCTCCCGGGTGTTCGCCCGTGAAGCGCGGATCACGCCGGCGGAATTTGTCGAGAGGGCGCGCGTGGACGCGGCGCGGGTGATGCTCGAAAGCACCCACGCGCCGCTGAAGACCGTGGCCTATCAATGCGGGTTTCGCGATGCCCAGCACATGCGTAGCGTGTTCAACCGCCGGCTGGGCGTGACGCCGCAACAGTTCAGGCTCAACTTTGCCGTAAATGTGGGAGGGGGCTAGCCCCCGATGAGGGAGTGTCAGTCAGCACAGGTGTGACTGACCCACCGCCATCGGGGGCAAGCCCCCTCCCACATTTTGACCCAGTGACCCAGTGACCCAGTGATACTCGGCTATCTGGCAGGCAACAGTTTCAAGGTGCCACGGGTATTCGCCGTGATCTCCTCCTCACTGAAATGCGCCTGCTCGTACCCGCCTTCGATATAGGTTGGTGCCTGGTCGCTGTAGTGCGCATCAAACGGTACGCCGCTTTGCCCCACCGGGTTGATGGTCAGGGCATGGGCCGGGTCGGCGAAGTCGATCAGGCGGCGGGTCGACGGGCCATAGGTCACCGGCCAGGGGGCCGGGCCGATCATGGCGGTCTGGTTGTTCGGCACTTCGTGGCTGCCCGGTGCGGCGAAGGGACCAACGTTGAAGAGTTTGTCCAATGGCCTTTGCATGCCCAGTGGATGGCCATGGGTCAGGGTGTGCGCTTTGCCCCACTGCCACTGGGACGGGTCATCGCCGAAGGTGGCTTTCAGATGCGCGAGGCTGTTGTCCCAGGCCAGCTTGACGGTCTCGGCCCGCGTGCCATTCCACCAGGGCGAATCCGGCATGGCGGCCAGCCGTGGCAGGGCCGCGTCGATCACGCGGGTGCCGAGCAGCGTCTTGAACAGGGCGTCGCCCAGTTTCGGGTGGAAGGTCGCATCGGCAAGGTTGAACAGCAACTGGTTGAACAGGGTGGCGCTGGTGGAGTCCAGCGGGTAATCGCCTTTCCAGCTCGCCAGTTGTTCCACCAGCTTCACCTGCGCCGGGTCTGTGACTACCTCGCGCAACACCGGCAACAGCGGCGCCAGCAGTCGCGGGCCAAAGGCGGTGGTGGTGCCCAGTTGCAGGGCCTGGCTATTGTTCACATCCCATTTCACGCGGTTGTCGCTCAACTGCGCATTCAACTGCTGGCCACGGTCGGCCAGGTTGTAATAGCCGGGGATTTCCATGCCGGTGGGTGATGCCGGCTGGGCATTGGCGGAGACCACATAGCCGCGCGCCGGGTTCTCTTCCTGGGGGTTGGCGCTGAACGGGTAGAAGCCCAATTTATCGGCCTGGGCGGTACTGCCGTCGAGGATGAACCCCGGGTTGACGCCGGCCGGGCGTATCGGCAACTGCGCCGCCGCCCACCAGCCGATATCGCCCCTGGCATTGGCCCAGACGATGTTCAGGCCCGGCGCCGCTACCTTGGCCGCCGCCGCGCGTGCCTTGGCCAGGGTATCGGCGCGGTTGAGCTGGTAGAAGCCTTCGAGGATCGGGTTCTCTGTGTCGAGGAACGCCCACCACATCGCAATCGGCGTGGCGCCGGCGTGTTCACCGAGTACGTCATTGACGATCGGGCCGTGGGGCGAACGGCGCAGGACGAGCGTGACCGGGGCCTGGCCCTTGACCTGGATTTGCTGTTCGCTGCTGCTCATGTCGACCCACTGGCCGTGGTACCAGACCTGATTGGGGTTGACCGGGTTGACCTTCTCGGCGATCAGGTCGAGGTCATCGTTCTGGAACATAGTCAGGCTCCAGCCGAAATCCAGGTTGTGTCCCAGGAATGCCACCGGCACCAGCGCGTTGTGATAGCCATACAACTCAAAGCCGGGCGCCGACAGCTGCGCCTCGTACCACACCGACGGCACCGAAAAGCGAATATGCGGATCGCCGGCCAATAACGGTTTGCCGCTTTTGGTACGGTTGCCGCTGATGGCCCAGGCGTTACTGCCTTCGAACTGCGGCAAGCCGTTGTCGGCCAGGGCCTGCTCGCTCAGGCGGGCGAGGGCGCCGAGGGTTTTCCAATCGCCGGCCGCCAGGTTGAGTGCGCCTTTGGGTTGCCAGTCCAGGTCGAACACCTTGAGGTAATCGCTGCCCAACTGGTCGCGCACGTAAGTCAGCACGGGTTCGGTACGAAAGGCTGCGGCGAAGCTGTAGGCCATATACCCGGCGACACTGATGGAGTCCTCGGCAGTGAAGGGCCGCTTGGGAATGCCCAGCACGTCGAACTCCATCGGGCTGGCGTGGCTGGCCTGGTATTGATTGATCCCGTCCAGATAGGCTTGCAGGGCCTTCCAGGCGGCCGAGTCAGGGTTCATGTGCTCGACGTAGCTCAGGGCGCGCTCGCGAATCCGCAGGCTGCGAAACAGCTTGTCGGTCTCCAGCAGCTTGGGCCCCAGCACTTCGGCCAGCTCGCCACGGGCCAGGCGGCGCATGATTTCCATCTGGAACAACCGGTCCTGGGCATGCACATAGCCCAGCGCGCGGTACAGGTCGGCCTCGTTCTCGGCGCGGATATGCGGCACGCCACGGTCGTCGTAGCGCACGGTGACCGAGCCTTGCAGGTGCGCCAGCGTGACCGTGCCCTGGCGGCTGGGTTGCTTGCTGTAGACGTACCCGCCGGCGCCGAGGGCAACCAGCACAACCAGCACCACGAGAGCCTGCAAGACACGCTTCATCGACTTTCCTTACCCAGAATGGACAGACTACGGTTGCTCAGGCCACGAACAATAGCAGCCCACCGCCAGGGTGTGCGTGGCGTTGATTTCGCGCCCGGCTTGCAGGGCCTTGAGGATCGGCTCGATAAAGCTGTTGCCGGCATTGCAGGTCAGCCCTTCGCTGTACGGCCCGAAATACGCCAGCTTGCCCGTACGGTCCCAAATGCCTACGGCCGGGCTGGCCGGTAGCTGATCGGCGCCGGGCAGGACGTCGAGGGTTTTCATCCGGCGCAGGTTGTCCGGCAGGGCGCCGTGGCTGCCGGCTTTCTGCAGGGCGTAGAACTCGACACCTTGCGGCGCGTAGTGCTCGATCAGCTCACCCAGATGTTGCTGGTTACCGACATTGCACGGGCAGGCCGGGTCCCAGAAGTGCACCAGGCGAATCGGCCCAGGGCCGCTGAGTGCGGCGGGCAGTTGCAGCGCATCCCCGGAAAACACCGCCGTATGCTCGCTGAAGGCGCGCAGATAACGGCCCTGGAACCAGTCATACGCGGCCCACAGCACGCTGGCGCAGATAATCAGCACCAGGCTGGTGAACAAGGCAGTGCGGTAGGGTTGTCGCATTCAGAGGTATCCTCGCGGGTCGCGTAGCTTGCCATGCTTGTCCTGACAGATGAATATCGCAGCTCGATATTCATCTTCACCGTCAGTCTGGAAGCCTTTATGCCCGTCACCTTTGACCCTGATCATCTGCGCGAAAGCTTGCGGCCCCTGATGGATGCGCAGCCGCTGTCAGCCGAGGCGCGGGTGTACCAGCGGTTCTACGGGTTGGACCTGCCGGCCCGCGAGGCCGTGAGCCGCCTGGGGCGTCTGGAGGTGGATGGGTTCGAGGTGGTTGCGCAGGTGTGGTGGCCTTCGGCGCCGGTGGCGACGATGTTCATGTTCCACGGCTTCTACGACCACATGGGGCTCTATCGCCATGCGGTGGACTGGGCACTGGAACAGGGTTTTGTGGTGATCGCCTGCGACCTGCCAGGTCATGGCTTGTCCAGCGGCATACGGGCCAGCATCGATGATTTTGCGGTGTACCAGCACGTGGTGCAGGCTTTGTTCGCCGAGGCCGGTGCGTTGCAACTGCCGCAGCCCTGGCACCTGTTCGGGCAGAGCACCGGTGGCGCAATCGTGGTTGACCACCTGCTCAACCATGGTGATCAAAGCCCGGCCCAGGGCAAGACGTTTCTACTTTCGCCCCTGGTACGCCCGCGAGCCTGGGGTTGGTCGCAGCTCAGCTATTACCTGCTGCGCCCGTTCGTCAAAGGCATCGCGCGACGCTTCAGCGATAATTCCAACGACCCGGCATTCAGACCTTTTCTCGAAGCCGACCCATTGCAGCCGCGCCAACTGCCCACCGCCTGGGTGGGGGCGCTGGCGTGCTGGATCAAACGCATCGAAGCCGCACCACGCAGCGCTCGGCGGCCAGTGATCGTGCAGGGTGAGGAGGATATGACGGTGGATTGGCAGCACAATCTGCGCGTACTGCAGGGCAAGTTCGATCGGCCTGAAGTGTTGATGCTCAAGCGCGGCAGGCATCATTTGATCAATGAGATTCCAGAAATTCGCGAAGAATACTTCCGATACTTGACGAACCATCTGACCTGACACAATCCAAATGTGGGAGGGGGCTTGCCCCCGATTGCATTGGGTCAGCTACACATAAGTTGACTGACACACCGCCATCGGGGGCAAGCCCCCTCCCACATGTTTATTACTGCGCCAGGCTCGAGGTGCTTTGGCCGACAGCCAGTCCCGCGCGAATGGCCGCCAGCGCCGCCTGGTAATACGCCTTGCCCTCCGGCGATTCGGCAAACGTGGCGAACTCTTCCAGCTCCGGATCAGACAACTCCCGATAGACGTACAGCAGCGTGTTATTCAGGTCCTTGTCGATCTGCTGCATCAAGCGCTCACGCTGCCCATTCAGCATGCCCTGGGCCTGACCGCCACCCAGCAGGCCGGGGATCATCTGGCTCAAGCTGTCCGCCGCCACGCCGGCAATCGCCAGGCTGACTTCGGCGCCCGCTTCACGCGCGGGCAGGGCCCGGGCCAGGTGGCCGATGATCAGGCTGCGGGTGGTGTCGGCCTGGATTTTCGGCAGGCCCTGAGCGTTTTTCGCCAATTGATCGCGACGCGTGGCGAGTAACTCGGCGGCGACAATCTTGCGGCCCAGGGGCGATTGGAAAAACGCAAGGGCCGGTTTCGGGTCCGACAGGTGCTTGCGCAATTGGGCTTCGGCACGCTCGTCCATGGCCTGGGCCGCGAAGCGTTTGCTGCTGTTGTCCACCAGCGCCTGGTACACCGCTGGCGGCAGGCTGTTGCGGTAGCGCTGCTGTGCGGCAGTGAGGGCGTCGTTGAAATGCGCACGTTGTTCGGCCCAGCCGGCGACTTTGTACAACTGGTCATGGCCGTCTGCCCAGGCGGGTAAAACGCAGAACATCAGCAAGGAAAAAAACAAACGACGCATAAGGACTCCTGTCAGTCGGCCACTATTGTCCGTGTCAGGCGTAGGATTTGTCGAGAAGTCCTATCAGTCACCTGACTAAAGTGTATTCGCACGCTCGACGGCGCTGTCGGATTCACAGGCGTATGGATACTATGCGCGCCATGCAAACACCCCTCGATCACCCACTGCTGCAACGCATTGTCGACGACCTGGCCGAAAAAGGCTGGTCGCAGCAGAATGCCTTCCTGCCCCAGGCTCTGACCCTGGAGCTGGCGGCTGAGTGCCGTAAACGTGCAGCCGAAGGTGAACTGGCCCCGGCGGCCGTGGGGCGCGGGCCGGCGCAGGAAATTCGCGAGGGGATTCGCGGCGATCATATCCAATGGCTGGAAGAGGGCGACGCGGCGGTCTGCGACACCTACATGGCCGTGATGGACAGCCTGCGTCTGGCGATGAACCGTGGCCTGTTCCTCGGCCTGGAAGACTTCGAAAGCCACTTCGCGATGTACCCGCCCGGGGCGTTCTACCTCAAGCACCTGGACCGTTTTCGCGACGATGACCGGCGCATGGTCTCGGCGGTGATCTATTTGAACGACGCCTGGTTGCCCGAACACGGCGGCCAGTTGCGCATGTACCTCAAGGACGGCATCGAACATGACGTGGTGCCCGCCGGCGGCAGCCTGGTGGTGTTCCTGTCGGGCGAGGTGCCCCACGAGGTGCTGCCTGCCACACGCGAACGCCTGTCCCTGACGGGCTGGTTTCGTCGGCGGGGCAACGAGCCGTTTTAAGCCGGCGTCCGATTCTGGCCGATCCTGAAATCTTACCTGGAACAAAATGTGGGAGGGGGCTTGCCCGCGATAGCAGTGGGTCAGTCAGGTGATTTGTGGCTGATACTCCGCCATCGGGGGCAAGCCCCCTCCCACATGGGTTATCGCGTATTCCCGTCGAGCCACTTCTGTTCCAGCGCCTTTAACCGGCCATCCGCCTTTACTCGCTCCAGCGCCCCGTCCAGGCTGCTCTTGAACGCAGGGTTGCCCTTCTGAAACGGAATCGCCAGTTCAGGTTTGTCGTTATACGCGGCGCTGAAATCGAAACGATCCTTCAGCTCGGCAGTCATAGCGATATGGTTGATTGCCACGTCGTATTTGCCGGTCGCCACGCCGTTCAGCAGGTCGGCATCATCGGTGGTGATAAACGAGGAGCGGACGTCCATTTCCTTGGCCAGTTGCTCGCCCAGCTCCACTTCAAAGCCGGTGAGTTTGTCGCCTTCCTTGAAATTGAAGGGCGGGGTGTTGGCTTCGAGGGCGATGCGCAGTTCACCGCGATCGTTGACGTCGTCGATCAGCTCGGCGTGAGCGCAAGGGCTGAGAAGGGGAAGCAACAGTAACAGGCCAGGCGAGAAGCGCATGGTCACTCCTAAGGAATTCGGATGTACGAGGCGCTGTTCAGCATCGTTTTGCTATGGTGTTGAGTGCCTTGGACAGCAGTTTGTCGCGAAGTTGTCATAACCCTACAGATTTCACAGAAAAACTGGAGAAGCGAATGAAAGCCCTTTTGTCCCGTGCAACCCTGGCCAGCCTGTTGCTGGGTGCTTCGATGTTGGCAACCGCCGCTGACGGTATCCCGCGTAGCGCTCCACCTGAAGGTGCCAAGGTGTTTATCGTTTCGCCAAAAGATGGCGCCACCGTCGATAAAACCTTTACCGTGAAATTCGGCATGGAAGGCCTGAAGCTGGCCCCTGCCACCGACCAGACGCCAGGCACCGGCCATCACCACCTTCTGATCGACCAGAAAGAACTGCCGGATGCAAAACTGCCGATCCCGGCCACCGACACCGTGATCCATTACGGCAAGGCCCAGACCGAGACCGAACTGACCCTGACCCCCGGCAAGCACACCTTGCAACTGGTGGCCGGCGACAAGCTGCACATGCAGTTCAACCCGACGGTTGCTTCCAAAGTCATCACGGTTAATGTGGAATAAAAAAACGGGAGCCCCTGGCGGGGCTCCCGTTTTTTTTGGAAAGTTTCTAGCTACAAGCTACAAGCTACAAGCTACAAGCTACAAGCTACAAGCTACAAGCTACAGCTCAGAGCTTTTACTTGCCGCTAATAGCTTGCAGCTTGCAGCTCAAAAAAGCACCCTACTACGAATCGTGCCGTTGATGTGCTGCAGCTTCTCTTGCGCCAGGTCCGAATACTCGGCATCGACGTCGATCACCACGTAGCCGACCTTCTCGTTGGTCTGCAGGAACTGACCGGAGATGTTGATGCCGTTTTCCGCGAAGACCTTGTTGATCTCCATCATCACGCCAGGAATGTTCTGGTGGATGTGCAGCAGACGGTGCTTGCCAGGGTGAGCCGGCAGGGCCACTTCCGGGAAGTTCACGGACGATACCGAGGTACCGTTGTCGCTGTACTTGACCAGCTTTTCCGAAACTTCCAGGCCGATGTTGGCCTGGGCTTCAGCGGTGGAACCGCCGATGTGCGGGGTCAGGATCACGTTGTCCAGGCCGCGCAGCGGGCTTTCGAAAATGTCGTCGTTGGAGCGTGGCTCCACCGGGAACACATCGATGGCGGCGCCGATCAGGTGCTTGTCCTTGATTGCGTCGGCCAGGGCGTCCAGCTCGACCACAGTCCCGCGTGCAGCGTTGATCAGGATGCCGCCTTTCTTGATCGCACGGATTTCCTTCTCGCCGATCATCCACTGGGTCTCAGTGGTTTCCGGAACGTGCAGGGTGACGATGTCGGACATACCCAGCAGCTCGGTCAGGCTCGACACTTGCGTGGCGTTGCCCAGCGGCAGCTTGGTCAGGGTGTCGTAAAAGAACACCTGCATGCCCAAGCCTTCGGCAAGGACTGAAAGCTGCGTGCCGATCGAGCCGTAACCGACGATACCCAGCTTCTTGCCGCGAATTTCGAAGGAATTGGCCGCGCTCTTGATCCAGCCGCCACGGTGGCAGGAAGCGTTCTTCTCGGGGATACCGCGCAGCAGCAGGATGGCCTCGGCCAGCACCAGCTCCGCGACGGAACGGGTGTTGGAGTACGGTGCGTTGAACACCGCAATACCGCGCTCGCGCGCCGCGTTGAGGTCGACCTGGTTGGTGCCGATGCAGAAACAGCCGACGGCCACGAGTTTCTTGGCGTGGTCGAAGATCTCTTCGGTCAGCTGAGTGCGGGAGCGAATGCCGATAAAGTGCGCGTCGGCGATCTTTTCCTTGAGCTGGGCTTCCGGCAGAGAACTGGTGATGTACTCAATGCTGGTGTACCCGGCGGCTTTCAGAACGTCGACAGCCGATGGGTGGACGCCTTCCAGAAGAAGGAACTTGATCTTGCTCTTATCGAGAGAAGTCTTGCTCATCTGCGTAAACCTGTATCCCGGAGAAAAATGGCAGGGAATCGAGCAGCGCAAGCTGACCCGGACGGCAGGAAAGCCGTCACCGCAGAACGCCCTTGGGCTCTGTCCTGCGGGGGCGGTATGCTAGCATACGCGCCCCGCTAAACACCTATTCCTGCGACGTGAAGCGTTCTCAGGATGACCATGAATTGTTCGAGAGTTCTGTCGATGACCCATCCTGCCCTGATTGATGAGCTGAAGACCCTGGTTGAGCCCGGCAAAGTGCTGACCGACGCCGACTCCCTGGAGGCTTACGGCAAGGATTGGACCAAGCACTTCGCGCCCGCGCCGTGCGCCATCGTCTTCCCCAAGACCACCGAGCAGGTGCAGGCCATTGTCCGTTGGGCCAATAGCCACAAGGTGGCGTTGGTGCCGTCCGGCGGGCGCACCGGCCTGTCGGCGGCGGCTGTTGCGGCCAATGGCGAAGTGGTGGTGTCGTTCGACTACATGAACCAGATCCTCGACGTGAACCTCACCGACCGTACCGCCGTGTGCCAGCCGGGCGTGGTCACCAAGCAATTGCAGAACGTCGCTGAAGAAAACGGCCTGTATTACCCGGTGGATTTTGCCTCGTCCGGTTCCAGCCAGATTGGCGGCAATATCGGCACCAATGCCGGCGGGATCAAGGTGATTCGCTACGGCATGACCCGCAACTGGGTGGCCGGGATGAAAGTGGTCACCGGCAAGGGCGATGTGCTGGAACTGAACCGCGACCTGATCAAGAACGCCACCGGCTACGACATGCGCCAGCTGTTCATCGGCGCCGAAGGCACCCTGGGCTTTGTGGTGGAAGCCACCATGCGCCTGGACCGTGCGCCGAAAAACCTCACGGCCATGGTGCTTGGCACCACCGACTTCGACTCGATCATGCCGGTGCTGCACGCCTTCCAGGGCAAGCTCGACCTGACTGCGTTCGAATTCTTCTCCGACAAGGCCCTGGCCAAGGTCCTCGGCCGTGGCGATGTGCCGGCGCCGTTCGAAACCGAATGCCCGTTCTACGCACTGCTGGAATTCGAAGCCACCACCGAAGAAGTCGCCAACCACGCCCTGGAAACCTTTGAGCACTGCGTCGAGCAGGGCTGGGTGCTGGACGGCGTGATGAGCCAGAGCGAAACCCAACTGCACAACCTGTGGAAACTGCGCGAGTACATCTCCGAGACAATTTCCCACTGGACCCCGTACAAAAACGATATTTCGGTCACCGTGTCCAAGGTGCCGGCGTTCCTCAGCGAAATTGACGCAATCGTCGGCGAACATTACCCGGATTTCGAAATCGTCTGGTTCGGTCACATTGGCGACGGTAACCTGCACCTGAACATCCTCAAGCCGGAAAACCTGAGCAAGGACGAGTTCTTCGCCAAGTGCGCCACCGTCAACAAGTGGGTGTTCGAGACCGTCGCCAAGTACAACGGCTCGATCTCCGCCGAACACGGCGTGGGCATGACCAAACGCGATTACCTGACCTACAGCCGCTCGCCGGTTGAAATCGAATACATGAAGGCCGTGAAAGCGGTGTTCGACCCGAACGGGATCATGAACCCTGGCAAGATCTTCGCTGTTTAACCGCCCCTGAAGGAGTCGTTTCATGAGCTACCAGCACAAGTATATCGACGGCACCAACATCCACTTCCCTGTGGGTAAAGTGGTGTGTATCGGGCGTAACTATGCCGAACATGCCAAGGAACTGGACAACCCGGTACCCACCGAGCCGTTGCTGTTCATCAAGCCGGGCAGTTGCGTGGTGCCGCTGGAAGGCGGTTTCGCCATTCCCACCGAGCGCGGTTCGGTGCATTACGAAGCGGAGATCGCCGTGCTGATCGGCAAGCCGTTGTCGAACAAGCCAAGCCGCGAAGAAGTGCTGGACGCTATCTCCGGCTTCGCCCCGGCCCTGGACCTGACCCTGCGCGACAAACAGGCTGAGCTCAAGGCCAAGGGCCTGCCATGGGAGATCGCCAAGTCGTTCGACGGCGCTGCGGTGATCGCGCCTTTCGTGGTCGGGAGCACGTTCGCCGACGTCACCGATATCGGCATTCGCCTGACCATCAATGGCGAAGTGCGTCAGAACGGCAACAGTGCGCAGATGCTCAACCCGATCGTACCGATGATCCAACACATGGCCGGCTGCTTCTCGCTGCAGGCCGGTGATGTGATCCTGACCGGCACACCGGCGGGCGTCGGGCCGTTGAATGTGGGTGACAAGCTGGTGCTGGAATTGTCGGGCGTCAACCGCTTCGAAAGCGTGGTGCGCTGACTATCCGCACACATGCTGTAAAAAATGTGGGAGGGGGCTTGCCCCCGATTGCAGTGTGTCAGCCAGCTAACCTGTGCCTGACACTCCGCTATCGGGGGCAAGCCCCCTCCCACATTGGTTTTGTGTGTGTTCACTACTATCGCTTTTGCATTTTTTTCACACGCCACCCGGATAATCCCGAACTTCTCGCGCAGGCCTCTGGATCCTGTGCTATCCCCTACAGCCGACTTTCCGGAAAAAGCGCCCCATGGCCGTGCCTCTGCCCACCTCCAAACCTACGCTTCGCTCGCGCCTGACCATGCGCTGGTATTCCTGGGTGTTTCTGGCCGGTGCGATCCTGTATGGCATCGCCTGGGCCATGCACTGGGACGATCGTGGCGTGCTGTGGGTGCTGGAGGGTTTTGAAAGCCCGGCCGAACGCCGGGAGAGTGTGTGGCTGCCGGACTATCACGTGGTCATAGACGCCAAGCTGCTGCCGGGTATGGAGAAGGATGAGGCTTCGGACCTGTCCTACAACCCCCAGACCAAAACCCTGTTTTCCGTGATGGGCAAGAACCCGTTCCTGGTGGAGCTGAGCCTGCAAGGCGATGTGCTGCGCAAGATGCCGCTCAATGGCTGGAACAACCCGGAAGGCGTGACGGTGATGGAGAATGGCCTGATGGCCGTGGTCGATGAGCGCCAGCACAGCCTGACCCTCATCAAGGTCGACGCGGGCACCACGGCGTTGAACAAGGCCGATTTCCCCAGTTATGACCTTGGCCCGTCCGCGGACCAGAACAAAGCCTTTGAAGCCATTACCTGGGACAAGCGCAACCAGCAGCTCGTGTTGGGCGAAGAGCGCCCACCGGCGCTGTTCACCTGGAAAAGCAGCGGCAGCCAGACCCTGGTTGGCGACAAGCAAAAACTGGCCAGCACCGAGCTTGATATGCGCAACCTCTCGGCGCTGGCCGTGGACCCGCGTACCGGGCATCTGCTGGTACTGTCGGCCGACTCCCACCTGTTGCTGGAGCTGGACGAGAAGGGTGAGCAAGTCAGCTTCATGACCTTGCTGGGTGGCTTCAATGGTCTGAAGGACACCATCCCGCGTGCCGAAGGCGTGACCATGGACGAGAGCGGTACGCTGTATATCGTCAGCGAGCCGAATCTGTTTTATCGTTTTGAGAAACAGAAATAACGCACGTTTACGTCAGGGAATTCTCCATGAGCGGCATTTACCGCGCAGTCCGGTGCGTTTAAGTTTAAATTCAGGCGACCTTGATATCTATTCGCCAGTTTTTTCACCGAGCCCGCCCCGATGCGTCGACTTGCCCGCCCCAAACCCGCTTTAGTCATCTTGATTCTGATTGCCCTGGTTGCCGCCGGGGTCGTTGCGCAGCAGTTCCGTCTGTTCGAACGTGCCTGGTTCAACTGGCAAGTGTGGCATCAGCCAGCCGGTGAACGCAGCATAGGCCTGGCCGATTACCGCGTGTCCCTGGAGGGCCAGGTGATCGAAGGACTCGACGACGATGTGTCGGCTCTCACCTACGACCCGGTGCGCAAAAGCCTGTTTACCGTCACCAATAAAAACGCCGAGCTGGTCGAGCTGTCCCTGCAGGGCAAGATCCTGCGGCGTATTCCCCTGGTGGGGTTTGGCGATGCCGAGGCGGTGGAGTTCATCAGTGACAACATCTATGTGATCAGCGACGAGCGTCAGCAGCGGCTGATCAAAGTGCATGTGGATGACGACACCCAGTTTCTCGATGCCGCCGATGCGGAGCAAATGACCCTGGGCGTGCACATTGGCAGCAACAAGGGATTTGAGGGCCTGGCCTATGACTCGGTGGGCAAGCGCCTGTTCGTCGCCAAGGAGCGCGACCCGATGGTGATTTATGAGGTCCACGGTTTTCCCCACGTCAAGGCGGAAAAAACCTACTCGGTGCACGTGATCAACAACCCCAAGCGCGATGCAGGGTTGTTTGTGCGCGACCTGTCGAGCCTGCAATACGACGAGCGCAGCGGCCATTTGCTGGCGCTGTCGGATGAGTCGTTTCTGGTGCTGGAGCTGGACATCGACGGTCGCCCGCTGAGCAGTCTGTCGCTGCTCAACGGGCGCCATGGCCTGAAAAAACGTGTGCCTCAGGCCGAAGGAGTCGCCATGGACGACGAGGGCACGCTGTATCTGGTCAGTGAGCCGAACCTGTTTTACGTGTTCAAAAAGCCCTGATCAGAACATCCACTGTACGCCCAGAGAGTAGCCGGTCTGGCTGCCCTCGGCATGGCCGAGCCGACCGTTCACTTCGGCGTACACCCCCAGTTGTGGGGTAATCGCCAATTGGCTGCCGATCTGCGCGCGACCGAAGCTTTTGTCGACTGAGCCCAGTTTGGCCGTGCGCGCCTGGCCATCGGCGCGGGCGGTCAGTTGCAGCTCGTCGAGACGCCCGTCGGCCAGTTCCTTGACCCACGCGAGATTGCCGTAAGGCATCAGGCTCATGCTGTAAGGCAGGGCGACGGCTCCGCGCACGCGCCAACCCAGGCTGGCTTCCAGGGAGTCGAATGTCTGTTCTTCGTACTCAAGGGACGTGCGCAGGTTCTGCTTCTCGTGGAACTGATCGATGCGGTAATGGCTGTAATCGAGCCCGGCGAAAGGGCCGCTTTTGATTGCGCCGAAATCGAAGTCATAGCCGCCCAGCACCCGTGCGCCCAGGGACAGAGCGTCGGTGTTGCCGGTCAGTTGCTGGTTGAGCAGGATCGGCCCGCCATTGGCCTGAATCAGCAGGTTGCGCTTGGAATCAAAGCGCGTATGGCCGACGCTCAGGTCACCGGCCAGCCAGCTCGGCCCGCCGTCGTTGAGCAGGGCGTAGACCGATGCTTGCCAGGTGTCGCTGTCCAGTTTGCCGCGATGCTCCAGTTTATCGCGCCCGTTGAGGTAGCTCAGGCTGGCGCCGATGTTCAGGCTTGAACTGAGTTGATAGTCGCCCAACGCGTGCACACCCAAGCGGCGGGCCTCAGGGTTGAGCGGGGTGTCGAAGCCATTGTCCGGGTTGTATTCCCCGTCCACGCCGACCTCGCCATCAAAGCTGCCGACCTCGCGACTGGCGGCCTGCAGGGTCAGCCAGCGGCGATCATGCAGGCGCACCAGCGCCTGATGCTGGCGCTGCAGGTTGTCCTGCATATTGCGGGCGACGGCGCCGCCCGAGGCGGTCGAGGCCATCAAATCGGCGTTGGTCAGCTCCAGCACCAGGCGGCTGAGCAGGCGCGAATAGTCGCGCAGGCGCTGGTCGATGCGCGCCTGGCCGAAGGCGTCGGTGAGCACGGCTTTGTTGTCTTCGCTCGGGTCGTGCCAGGTCGAGCCGCCGGGGATTTTCGGGTTGTCGGTCTGGGTGTAGCCGTCCAGGTCGCCCAGCTCCCAGTTGGTGGCCTCGATATACAGGATCGGGATATTCAGCGGTTCGAACGGTTCGCCATCGCTGCAGCAGCCGGTGCCCTTGGGGTATTGCGGGTCCAGGCCGGGGTTGGTGAACAAGGGGATATTCAATTCCCTGGCGATCTGGAAGGTGTGTTCGCGCAACGCCGCCAGGCCCGGGTTGGCCGTACTGTTCTGACCGGCGTGGGCGTACATCATGTCGCCGGTGATCAGGCTGTCGAGGTTGATCATCGCGAGCATATTGGCGCGCTGGCTTGCGCTCAGTGAGTCGACGAAGGCCCTGGAGCCGCGCAGGCCTTCTTCTTCCGCGCCGAAGCCGACCACCTGTAAACCATTTTCCAGTTGCAGCCCGCCCAGGTTCTTCGCCACCTCGGTCAGCACGCTGGCGCCGGAGCCGTTGTCATCCAGGCCTTGCAGGGTGGGGCGGCCGAAGTAGGTGTCGAAGTGCGCGCCAATCACTACGTACTGCGCCTTGGTGCCGGCGGCGTAGGCCACGACATTTTGCGAGGCGCGACTGCCGTTGTTCCAGGTGAAGTTTTGCCGACTGAGGTTGTAGGCCGTGCCCATCTGGCTCTGCATCCAATCGGCGGCGCCGGCGAAATTGGCGGTGCCGCGATAACGGCCGGGGTAGTCGTTGATCAGCTTTTCCAGGGTGGTGTTGGCGTGCTGGCCGTAGTCATAGGCCTGCAAGTGTGTCGACAGCAGGGCGCCGGCAACGCTGACAGCGAGGGCTAGGGGCTTTATCACAGGGTCTTCCTTGAGGTGATGGGAGGTTCAAGCCCAGACGCTTTGCACAATGCGCGCCTCATTCCGTGGGCGGCTGCGAATTGGCGCATTGGTAAACGCGTGGGTCGCCTGGTTGTAATTTGTAACGGATTGGATACCAGGCGGGCCGTGACAGAGCGCACGGTTTTGGAAAGGAGTGCTGCGAAAAGTAGCGTTTGTGTTACATAAATCCAGAGTGGAGCACATATCAAATGTGGGAGGGGGCTTGCTCCCGATTGCAGTGTGTCAGTCAGCCTATCGGGTACTGATATACCGCTATCGGGGGCAAGCCCCCTCCCACATTAGAACTGCCACATTGGAGTTGTGGTGTTTTTAGGCTTTGAGGGTTTTTACGCCTTCCGGGGTGCCCAACAGCAGCACGTCCGCCGGGCGTGCGGCGAACAGGCCGTTGGTAACCACGCCGACAATGGCGTTGATCCGGGTTTCCAGTTCAACCGGGTGGGTGATCTGCATGTTGAACACATCGAGGATGATGTTGCCGTTATCGGTCAACACGCCTTCGCGGTACACCGGGTCGCCGCCCAGTTTCACCAGCTCGCGGGCCACGTGGCTGCGGGCCATCGGGATGACTTCCACCGGCAGCGGGAAAGCACCGAGTACCGGCACCAGCTTGCTGGCGTCGGCGATGCAAATGAAGGTCTTGGCCACCGCCGCGACGATCTTCTCGCGGGTCAGGGCTGCGCCGCCGCCCTTGATCAGGTTCAGGTGTTCATCGCTTTCGTCCGCGCCGTCGATGTAGAACTCCAGGTCGCTTACGGTGTTGAGCTCGTACACCGGAATGCCATGGCCTTTGAGGCGTGCGGCGGTCGCTTCGGAGCTGGCCACTGCGCCATCGAACGCGCCTTTGTGCTGGGCCAGCGCATCGATAAAGCAGTTGGCAGTGGAGCCGGTGCCGACACCGACGACGCTCTTGTCGTCGAGTTTGGGAAGGATTAAATCGACGGCGGCCTGGGCCACTGCCTGTTTGAGTTGATCCTGGGTCATGCGGGCTCCGGAGCGGGCGGGGAGTTATCGAGGGCGGCGAGTATACCCCAACAAACCTTGGGATTCGTGTGGTCTCCCGGCCAAAACCCGGGTTAGACTCCGTGGTCCTGCCCAACCCCCGAAGTAGATGCCTGCCGATGCTTGAACACTACGTCAAAAAGATCCTCACCTCGCGCGTTTACGACGTTGCCGTAGAAACACCCTTGCAGACTGCCCGCCAGCTTTCCGAGCGGCTGGGCAATCAGATCTGGCTCAAGCGTGAAGACTTGCAGCCGGTGTTCTCGTTCAAGATTCGCGGCGCCTACAACAAACTCACCCAGCTCAGTGCCGAAGAGCGCGCACGTGGCGTGGTCACCGCCTCGGCGGGCAACCATGCCCAGGGCCTGGCCCTGGCGGCCAAGGTGCTGGGGGTCAAGGCGACTATCGTGATGCCCAAGACCACGCCGGAAATCAAGGTCGAAGGCGTGCGCTCCCGTGGCGGCAAAGTGGTATTGCACGGTGACTCCTTCCCGGAAGCGCTGGCCTACTCGCTCAAGCTGGTCGATGAAAAAGGCTACGTCTACATTCACCCCTACGATGATCCGCACACCATTGCCGGGCAGGGCACCGTGGCGATGGAAATCCTGCGCCAGCACCCCGGGCCGCTGGATGCGATCTTCGTGCCGGTGGGCGGCGGCGGGCTGATCGCCGGTATTGCGGCGTACGTGAAATACCTGCGCCCGGAGATCAGGATCATCGGCGTCGAGCCGGACGACTCCAACTGCCTGCAAGCGGCGATGGCAGCCGGTGAGCGCGTGGTGTTGCCGACCGTCGGCATTTTCGCCGATGGCGTGGCGGTGGCGCAGATCGGCCAGCACACCTTCGACATCTGCAAAGACTATGTGGATGAAGTGATTACCGTCAGCACCGATGAAATCTGTGCAGCGATCAAGGACATCTACGACGACACCCGCTCCATCACCGAACCGGCAGGTGCATTGGGCGTGGCCGGGATCAAGAAGTACGTCGAGACCCGGGGCGTCAGCGGCCAGACCTTCGTCGCCATCGATTCGGGCGCCAACGTCAACTTCGACCGCCTGCGCCATGTGGCCGAACGTGCCGAGCTGGGTGAAGGCCGCGAAGCCATCATCGCCGTGACCATCCCCGAGAAACCGGGCAGCTTCAAGGCGTTCTGCGAGGCGGTGGGCAAGCGCCAGATTACCGAGTTCAACTACCGCTATCACACCGGCAGCGAGGCGCACATCTTCGTCGGCGTGCAGACCCACCCGGAAAACGATCCGCGCAGGGCGTTGATCGCAAGCCTCACCGACCAGGGTTTCCCGGTGCTGGACCTGACCGAAAACGAATTGGCCAAGTTACACATTCGCCATATGGTGGGTGGGCATGCAGCCAAGGTCAGCGACGAGCTGGTGTTTCGCTTTGAGTTCCCGGAACGGCCGGGGGCGTTGTTCAACTTTCTTAACAAACTGGGCGGGCGCTGGAACATCTCGATGTTCCACTATCGCAACCACGGCGCGGCCGATGGCCGTGTGGTCGCCGGGCTGCAAGTGCCGGCGGCCGAGCGCCACCTGGTGCCGGCGGCCCTGGCGCAAATCGGCTACCCGTACTGGGATGAAAGCGAAAACCCGGCCTACCAGTTGTTCCTCGGTTGAGCGACTAAGCTGACTGAGCGGCCTTCAAGGAATCGAGACTATGGAAACGCTGACCACCCTCAAGGTTATCCACATCGCCGCCACGGTGTTGCTGCTGCTCAGCGGCATCGGCCTGGCGGTACTGGCCTGGCGCAAGCGCAGCGCCGGCCCGACGGTGACGGTACAACGCCCGTGGGCGTTCGTGTGGCTGCTGATGGGCATTTGCCTGGTCAGCATGCCGTTCACCGGTTGGTGGCTGGTGCACCTGACCGGCTGGCCGCTGGGGCAAACCTGGATTCTGGGCTCCAGCATTCTCTACACCGTGGCGGCGCTGGCGTGGTTCTGGCTGGTGGCGCGGCTCAATCGGCTGCGTAAGGGCGAGGGTGGTAGCCTGAATTTCACCCTGGTGCTGGCGGTGGTCAGCCTGGTGGGGTTTGTGGCGATTGCAGGGTTGATGGGGGCCAAGCCGGTTTAAGGCTTGAGACCGCGTCGCCTGCATCGGGGGCAAGCCCCCTCCCACCTTTGAAATGCGTTCCAAGTGTGGGAGAGGGCTTGCCCCCGATAGCTTTATCAGCTGCGCAGCGTGATGACCGGCCAACCACGCCGTTCAGCCTCAGCGCGAAGATTGGGATCCGGGTCCACCGCCACCGGGTGCGTCACCTGCTCCAGCAGCGGCAGGTCATTCATCGAGTCGCTATAGAAGTAGCTGTCCTCCAGGCTATACCCGGTCTCCTCCAGCCAACGATTCAAACGCGTCACCTTGCCCTCGCGAAAGCACGGCACATCGGTGCTGCGTCCGGTGTAGCGGCCATTTTCCATCTCGCATTCGGTGGCGATCAGGGTGTCAACGCCCAGGCGTGCGGCAATCGGCGCGGTGACGAAACGGTTGGTGGCGGTGATGATCACCAGCTTGTCGCCGGCGGCGCGGTGTTTGGCCAGCAGTTCCATGGCCTTGGGCAACATGATCGGCTCGATGCAGTCGCGCATATAGTCGCTGTGCCATTCGTCCAACTGAGCCATCTCGGTGCGGCCGAGGATTTCCAGGCAGAAGTTCAGGTAAGCAGCGTTGTCCAGCCTGCCGGCCAGGTAGTCCTGGTAGAACGCGTCGTTGCGGGCCTTGTAGGCCACCGGGTCGAGGATCTTGCGTTCACACAGATAATCGCCCCAGGCGTGGTCGCTGTCACCGCCGATCAGGGTGTTGTCCAAGTCGAATAAAGCCAGGCGCATTGCAGTTACTCGCTGAAAAGTCTGTAAAAAGGCGTCCAGAATACGGTCTTTTCACAAGAGTGCACATAAGGTAAGAAGCCTCGTTGCCGCTGGAGGAAGCTTTGTGGAACAATGCGGTGATATGCGTTTGCGAGGTTGTTGCCGTGATCGACCCCGATGGTTTCCGTCCTAATGTCGGGATTATTCTCACGAATGATGCCGGACAGGTGCTATGGGCTCGCCGAATCAACCAAGATGCCTGGCAGTTTCCTCAAGGTGGGATCAACCCCGACGAAACCCCTGAAGACGCCTTGTACCGTGAGTTGAACGAAGAAGTCGGCCTTGAGCGCGAAGATGTGCAAATTCTGGCCTGTACCCGCGGCTGGTTGCGCTATCGTTTGCCGCAACGCCTGGTGCGTACCCACAGCCAACCGCTGTGTATCGGCCAGAAGCAGAAATGGTTTCTCCTGCGCCTGATCTCCAATGAGCAGCGGGTGCGGATGGATTTGACCGGTAAACCGGAGTTCGATGGCTGGCGCTGGGTCAGTTATTGGTACCCGCTGGGCCAGGTGGTGACATTCAAGCGCGAGGTTTATCGTCGCGCTCTCAAAGAGCTTGCCCCGCGCCTTTTATCGCGCGACTGACGACGGAGTTCGACCCCGAGCCATGCTCAATACGCTGCGCAAGATCGTCCAGGAAGTTAACTCCGCCAAGGATCTCAAGGCGGCGTTGGGGATTATTGTGTTGCGCGTCAAGGAAGCCATGGGCAGCCAGGTCTGCTCGGTTTACCTGCTGGACCCCGAGACCAACCGTTTTGTGCTGATGGCCACGGAGGGCTTGAACAAGCGCTCCATCGGCAAAGTCAGCATGGCGCCCAATGAAGGTCTGGTGGGCCTGGTAGGGACGCGTGAAGAACCCCTGAACCTTGAAAATGCGGCCGATCACCCGCGTTATCGCTACTTTGCCGAAACCGGCGAAGAACGCTACGCCTCGTTCCTCGGCGCACCGATCATTCACCACCGCCGCGTCGTCGGCGTGCTGGTCATCCAACAGAAAGAACGCCGTCAGTTCGACGAAGGTGAAGAAGCCTTCCTGGTGACCATGAGCGCGCAGCTCGCCGGGGTTATCGCCCACGCCGAAGCCACCGGCTCGATTCGCGGCCTGGGGCGCCAGGGCAAGGGCATCCAGGAAGCCAAGTTCGTCGGCGTGCCGGGTTCGCCGGGGGCCGCCGTGGGTACCGCCGTGGTCATGCTGCCACCGGCCGACCTCGACGTGGTGCCGGACAAGACCGTCGATGACATCGACGCTGAAATCAAACTGTTCAAGACCGCCCTGGAAGGCGTGCGCGCCGACATGCGCAACCTGTCGACCAAGCTGGCGACCCAGTTGCGCCCCGAAGAGCGTGCGCTGTTCGATGTCTACCAGATGATGCTGGACGACGCGTCCCTGGGTAATGAAGTCAAGACCGTGATCAAGACCGGCCAGTGGGCCCAGGGCGCACTGCGCCAGGTGGTCACCGATCACGTCAACCGTTTCGAAATGATGGACGACGCCTACCTGCGCGAACGGGCCTCGGATGTCCGTGACCTGGGTCGCCGTCTGCTCGCCTACCTGCAGGAAGACCGCACCACCAACCTGGTCTACCCCGACAACACCATCCTGATCAGCGAAGAACTGACCGCCACCATGCTCGGCGAAGTGCCTGAGGGCAAACTGGTGGGCCTGGTCTCGGTATTGGGTTCGGGTAACTCCCACGTGGCCATCCTGGCCCGTGCCATGGGCATCCCGACGGTGATGGGCCTGGTGGACCTGCCGTATTCCAAGGTGGATGGTATCGACATGATCGTCGATGGCCATCGCGGCGAAGTCTTCACCAACCCCAGCGAATTGCTGCGCAAGCAATACGCCGAAGTGGTCGAGGAAGAGAAACAACTGGCGCTGGGCCTGGACTCATTGCGCGAACTGCCGTGCGTGACCATCGACGGCCACCGCGTGCCGCTGCTGGTCAATACCGGCCTGCTGGCCGATGTGGCCCGTGCGCAACAGCGCGGCGCGGAGGGGGTCGGGCTGTACCGCACCGAAGTGCCGTTCATGATCAACCAGCGTTTCCCGAGTGAGAAGGAGCAGCTGGCGATTTATCGCGAGCAACTGCAAGCCTTCCACCCGTTGCCGGTGACCATGCGCAGCCTGGATATCGGCGGCGACAAGTCACTGTCGTATTTCCCGATCAAGGAAGACAACCCCTTCCTCGGCTGGCGCGGTATTCGCGTCACCCTCGACCACCCTGAAATCTTTTTGGTGCAGACCCGCGCCATGCTCAAGGCCAGCGAAGGCCTGAACAACCTGCGTATCCTGCTGCCGATGATCTCCGGCACCCACGAGCTGGAAGAAGCCCTGCACCTGATCCACCGCGCCTGGGGTGAAGTGCGCGACGAAGGCGCCGACGTGCCGATGCCGCCGATTGGCGTGATGATCGAAATTCCGGCGGCGGTGTACCAGGCCAAGGAACTGGCGCGGCAGGTGGACTTCCTGTCCGTCGGCTCCAACGACCTGACCCAGTACCTGCTGGCCGTGGACCGCAACAACCCACGGGTCGCCGATCTTTACGACTACCTGCACCCGGCCGTGCTGCAAGCGCTGCAACACGTCGTGCGCGACGCCCATGCCGAAGGCAAGCCGGTGAGTATCTGCGGGGAAATGGCCGGCGACCCGGCGGCGGCGGTGCTGTTGATGGCGATGGGCTTTGACAGCCTGTCGATGAACGCCACCAACTTGCCGAAAGTGAAGTGGATGCTGCGCCAGGTTGAATTGAGCATGGCCAAGGATTTGCTGGCCGAGCTGATGACCATCGACAACCCGCAGGTTATCCACAGCTCGCTGCAATTGGCGCTGAAGAATCTGGGGCTGACGCGGATGATCAATCCGGCTTCTGCGAAAACCCTCTAAAGCCTGGCGCAAAGCAAAATGTGCGAGGGGACTTGCCCCCGATAGCAGTGTGTCAGTCAGAGTATCTGGTACTGGTACACCGCAATCGGGGGCAAGCCCCCTCCCACATTTGATTTTCAGTGTGTTCAGACATTGAGTTCGACCTCGCCCAAGCGGCCTCCCTGCGGCCCGAAACTGCGCTCCACCATCCGCCGCGTGCCGTCGGCATTCACAATCAGCGCCGTGCTCGCCCGTGTTCCGTAGCTGGGGCTGGCGATAAACACACTCGACAACAGGCTCTCCGTCGCCAGGCCGACGCCGGTATCCGGCAGCTCGGCGAACGGTGCGGTCTGCGGGTCGCTCAAAATCCCCAGTAACGCCTGCGGCTGCGGATTGTCGAGGATGTCTGCGAGTGCCGCCCTGGCCTTGAGCAACTTCGGCCAGGGCGTATCCAGCCCGGCATTGGACAAGCCGTACACGCCGGCCTTCAACCGCGTCGGCTCGGTCTCGTTGGCGTTGTAATGCCACAACTCATCCGGCGTTCCCACCAGCAGGTTGAACCCGGCGTATTCGATCGAACGTCCGTTAACATCCGCCAGATAATCGTCAATCGGCAGCGAACCGCTGAGAAAGCGGGCCGCCAGCTCGCCGCGGGACTTGCGCGACGGTGGCTGGTGCGGGTCGCGGATATTGGTCAGCGCGGCAAAGCGCCCATCGGCGTTAACCCCCAGCCAGGTGCCGCCCGCTTCCTGGTCGCGGCCGGCGTAGACCCGGGGCTCATCCGGCCATTGCGCCAGCGGCAGGCTGGGCCGGGCGTAGAACTCATCGCGGTTGGCCGCAACGATCAGCGGCTGGGCGTGGCCCGGCCGCCAGGCAAAGACAATCAGGCACATCGGGCGATCCCTTGTGTGTTTTTTCTCACTCTACCCACACAACGGCCAGCGTTCCATCGCAACGAAGTTGGGCCGCGCACCTTCCATCCGTTAACATGCCGGGCCGTTGGGTGTGTATGTGAACTTCTTAATTTGATCTCGCAGCTGTAACGCAGGCTTAATCGCGCATCGGCATGGTCCGATGCGTCATGACTAAATGTTTAACGAGGAGTCGCAATGCTGCCTTACCCGCAGATCGATCCGGTGGCCCTGGCCATCGGTCCGCTGAAAATCCACTGGTACGGGTTGATGTACCTGATCGGCATCGGCGGTGCCTGGTTGCTGGCTTCCCGGCGCTTGAACCGTTTCGACCCGACCTGGACCAAGGAGAAACTCTCCGACATGGTGTTCTGGATGTCGATGGGGGTGATCGTCGGCGGACGCCTGGGGTATGTGCTGTTTTACGATTTATCGGCGTATATCGCCAACCCGACGCTGATCTTCGAAGTGTGGAAGGGCGGCATGGCGTTCCATGGCGGCTTTGTCGGCGTGATGATCGCCGCCTGGTGGTTCGGCCGGCGCAATGGCAAGTCGTTCTTCCAGTTGATGGACTTCGTCGCACCGTTCGTCCCCATCGGCCTGGGCGCCGGGCGCATCGGTAACTTCATCAACGCCGAGCTGTGGGGCAAGCCCACCGACGTGCCGTGGGCCATGGTGTTCCCGCCGTTCAGCGACCCGGCGCAACTGCCGCGCCATCCGTCGCAGCTGTACCAATTCGCCCTGGAAGGTGTGGCATTGTTCCTCATCCTCTACCTGTTCTCGCGCAAACCACGCCCAACCATGGCGGTGTCCGGGATGTTCGCGCTGTTCTACGGGATCTTCCGCTTCATCGTCGAGTTCGTGCGGGTCCCGGACGCGCAGTTGGGCTACCTGGCGTGGGGCTGGCTGACCATGGGCCAGGTCCTCAGTATTCCGATGATCCTGGCGGGCCTGGGCCTGTTGTGGTGGGCGTACAACCGTCCGCAACCGCTGAAGAACGCCGCGCTTTAAATTCGAATGCCAGGACCAGGAGGTCCTGGCTTCAACGATACGGGTAATTACATGAAGCAATACCTCGAACTCCTGCACGACGTCGTGACCAATGGCCTGACCAAGGGCGATCGTACCGGCACCGGCACCCGGGCCGTGTTCGCCCGCCAGTATCGGCACAACCTGGCCGACGGCTTCCCGCTGCTGACCACCAAGAAACTGCACTTCAAAAGCATCGCCAACGAGCTGATCTGGATGTTGAGCGGCAACACCAATATCAAGTGGCTTAACGAAAACGGCGTGCGCATCTGGGATGAATGGGCCACCGAAGACGGCGACCTGGGCCCGGTGTACGGCGAGCAGTGGACCGCCTGGCCCACCAAGGACGGCGGCACGATCAACCAGATCGACTACATGGTTCACACGCTCAAGACCAACCCCAACAGCCGCCGCATCCTGTTCCATGGCTGGAACGTCGAATACCTGCCGGACGAAACCAAGAGCCCCCAGGAAAACGCGCGCAACGGCAAGCAAGCGCTGCCGCCGTGTCACCTGCTGTACCAGGCGTTCGTGCACGACGGCCATCTGTCGATGCAGTTGTACATCCGCAGCTCCGATGTGTTTCTCGGCCTGCCCTACAACACCGCCGCGCTGGCGTTGCTCACCCATATGCTGGCGCAGCAGTGCGACCTGATCCCCCACGAGATCATCGTCACCACTGGCGATACCCACGCCTACAGCAACCACATGGAACAGATCCGGACCCAGCTGGCGCGCACGCCGAAAAAGCTGCCGGAACTGGTGATCAAGCGTAAGCCTGAGTCGATTTACGACTACCGGTTCGAAGACTTCGAAATCGTCGGCTATGACGCCGACCCGAGCATCAAGGCTGAAGTCGCGATCTGAAGCCTGTCTCGGTCAAAAATGTGGGAGGGGGCTTGCCCCCGATTACGGTGTGTCAGTACCCAATATTCTGACTGGCACACTGCTATCGGGGGCAAGCCCCCTCCCACAGTTGATTTGTGTTCACTCTAATGGCCGTGGCTTCTGCCCACGTGCGAGGGCTCGGCCTCGCTGGCGGCAATCGCGCCGCTGACTTCCAACTGCTGCAGGATTCCACACGGCTCCCCACCCCCGCAGCGCTGGCGCAAGTCCAGCAATTGCTCCTGCAACGCCAGCAGCCCATCGATCCGCGCTTTCACATGGTGGATGTGCTCATCAATCAACGCGTTCACGCTTTCACATTGGTCCTGAGGGCTGTCGCGCAGGCTGAGCAGGCTGCGGATTTCTTCCAGTGTCATGTCCAGGCTGCGGCAGTTGCGGATAAAGATCAGCCGCTCGGTATGCGCCTGGGTGTACACGCGGTAGTTGCCGTCCGTGCGCGCGGGGGGTGGCAGCAGGCCTTCCTTCTCGTAATAACGGATGGTTTCCACCGGGCAGTCGGTCAGTTTGGCCAGTTCACCGATCTTCATCGCAGCAATCTCCAAATGGGTGCTTGACCCTATAGTGGCTACAGGGTCTTTACTTGGCAACAGGCACCTTTCCGGACGCGACACCATGAGCGATTCCCTCCACACCCCGCACAAGCACGACCACGATCACGATCACGGCGAGCACACGCTCAAGCCGGTGCATGACCACGGCGGCGCCTGCTGTTCCGGCGCTCCGGCGCCTGCGCGGGTGCAACTGAGCGACGCCCCCACCGCCGGCTCGCGCCTGAGTACCTTTCGCATCGAAGCGATGGACTGCCCTACCGAACAGACGCTGATCCAGAACAAACTGGGCAAGCTTGCCGGCGTGCAGCAGTTGGAATTCAACCTGATCAACCGCATCCTCGGCGTCACCCACGATCTGCCGAGCACTGCGCCGATCATCGACGCCATCAAATCCATCGGCATGCAGGCCGACCCGATTGAAGAAGGCACGCCTGCCGCCGCCCCGCCTGCCAAGAAACACTGGTGGCCGCTGGCTGTGTCGGGCATGGGCGCGTTGGGCGCCGAGGTCCTGCATTTCAGCGGCATTGCACCGACCTGGGTGATCGCCCTGGTGGCGCTGGTATCGATCCTCAGCGGCGGCCTCACCACCTACAAAAAGGGCTGGATTGCCCTGAAAAACCTCAACCTGAACATCAACGCACTGATGAGCATCGCCGTGACCGGTGCGGTGCTGATTGGCCAGTGGCCGGAAGCGGCGATGGTGATGTTCCTGTTTACGGTGGCCGAGCTGATCGAAGCCAAGTCCCTGGACCGTGCGCGCAATGCCATCAGCGGCTTGATGCAGATGACCCCGGAACAGGCCACCGTGCGGCAGGCTGATGGTTCCTGGATGGAACAGGACGTCAAAAGCATCGATCTTGGCGCCATTGTGCGGGTTAAGCCTGGCGAGCGCATTGGCCTCGACGGTGAGGTGAGCGCTGGTCAATCCACCATCGACCAGGCTCCGATCACCGGTGAAAGCCTGCCGATTGAAAAGACTGTGGGCGATAAAGTCTTCGCCGGTACGATCAACCAGGCCGGTTCCCTGGAATACAAAGTGACCGCGGCGGCCAACAACTCCACCCTGGCACGAATCATCCACGCGGTGGAGCAGGCCCAGGGCGCGCGCGCACCGACCCAGCGTTTTGTCGACAGCTTCTCGAAAATCTACACCCCGGCGGTGTTCCTGTTTGCCCTGGGCGTGGCCGTCATCCCGCCGCTGTTCATGGCAGGCGTCTGGTTCGACTGGATCTACCGCGCCCTGGTGTTGCTGGTGGTCGCGTGCCCGTGCGCCCTGGTGATTTCCACCCCGGTGACCATCGTCAGCGGCCTTGCGGCGGCGGCGCGCAAAGGCATCCTGATCAAGGGCGGCGTGTACCTGGAGGGCGGTTACAAGCTCGACTACCTGGCCCTGGACAAGACCGGCACCCTCACCCACGGCAAGCCGGTGCAAACCGACTATGTGCCGCTGTTCGACAGCGTGCAGGACAGCGCGCCGGCCCTGGCCGCGAGTCTGGCAGGACGCTCCGACCACCCGGTGTCCCTGGCCATCGCCAACGCGGCGGTGGATAAAAATCTGCCGTCCCACGTTGTGGATAACTTCGAGGCATTGCCCGGCCGTGGTGTGCGCGGTGACATAAACGGCGAAACCTACCATCTGGGCAACCACCGTCTGGTGGAAGATCTCGGGCTGTGCTCGCCGGCGCTGGAGGAGAAACTCTTCGCCCTGGAAAAACAGGGCAAATCCGTGGTGTTGCTGCTCGACAAGTCCGGCCCGCTGGCATTGTTCGCGGTGGCCGACACCGTCAAGGACAGCAGCCGCGAAGCCATCCGGCAACTGCACGACCTGGGCGTCAAGACGTTGATGCTGACCGGTGATAACA
Organism: Pseudomonas fluorescens; assembly: GCF_002837185.1. GTDB lineage: Bacteria > Pseudomonadota > Gammaproteobacteria > Pseudomonadales > Pseudomonadaceae > Aquipseudomonas > Aquipseudomonas fluorescens_AM. The sequence continues at coordinate 63,889 of NZ_KZ477998.1, forward strand.
CCCACACCGCCCAGGCGATTGCGGCTCAGGTTGGTATCGATCAGGCCCGGGGCGACTTGTTGCCCACCGATAAACTGCAGGCGATTGAAACGCTCTACGGCCAGGGCTACCGCGTCGGCATGGTCGGCGACGGCATCAACGACGCTCCGGCCCTGGCCCGTGCCGAAATCGGCTTTGCCATGGCCGCGGCGGGCACCGACACCGCTATCGAGACCGCCGACGTGGCATTGATGGACGATGACCTGCGCAAGATTCCCGCATTCATCCGGCTCTCCAGGCAAACGTCGAGTATCCTCAAGCAGAACATCGCCCTGGCGCTGGTGATCAAGGCGATTTTCCTGGCGGTCACGTTCCTGGGCATGGCGACCATGTGGATGGCGGTGTTCGCCGACATGGGCGTCAGCCTGCTGGTGGTGTTCAATGGCCTGCGCCTGTTGCGCAAATAGACGATGAGAGGGCGGTGTGCTGAGTGCTGAGCTGAAGGCGTTTTACAAGGTCGCCCGCCTGGGCAGCATCACCCAGGCGGCGAAAAAACTCGGCCTGAGCCAGCCCACGGTCACCACCCAGATTCGCAACCTGGAAAGCCAATACGGCGTTGAACTGTTCTACCGTGGCGGTCGCCGTCTGACGGTGAGCGATGAAGGCGCGCGGCTGTTGCCGATGGTCAAGGCGCTGTTGCAACAGGAAGCGGATATCGAGTTTTTCCTGCGTAACAACGGCCAGGTTCAAGGTGCCTTGCGCATTGCTGCGACGGCGCCGTACTACATTCTCGATCTGGTCAAAGCCTTTCGCGAACGCCTGCCGCAAGTGCAAGTGTCGGTGGAAATCGGCAACTCCCAGCAGGTGCTCGAAGCGCTGGACGACTACCGCGTTGACGTTGCCGCCTCGTCGCAATTGCTGGAAGACTCCCGTCTGGTGCGCCGCGTGCTGGGCACTGATCCTCTGGTATTGGCGGTGCATCGCAACCATCCGTTGGCCAGGCTTGATCATGTGCCGTTGACTGCGCTGGCCGGGCATACGCTGCTGATGCGTGAAGCGGGGTCCACCACCCGCAGGCTGACGGAAGACATGCTCCAGGGGGCTGGCGTCAGCTACGGGCCGCTGCTGGAAATCGGCAGTCGTGAGTCGATCCGCGAGGCGGTGCTGCGCAATATCGGCATCAGCATCATTGCGCGACAGGAAGTGCCGCATGATCCACAGCTGAAGGTGCTGACCCTTGAGAATGCGCCGCAGATTCCGGAGTATCTGTACTGCCTCAAGGAGCGCAAAGGTGCGCGACTGCCGGCGGCTTTCCTTGGCCTGGCTCAGGAAATGTCGCCACTTCAGGTGTTGTGACTGGCTTGAGGGCCTATCGGGGGCAAGCCCCCTCCCACAGTTGGCCGAGTTCCAACATGAGAATGTGGTCAAAATGTGGGAGGGGGCTTGCCCCCGATAGCGGTAGATCAGGCACAACCCAAATCCACCAATACCGCTATCACGCCCTTTTGCCCTTCTGCCACATCAGCGAAGTATTCCGCCCCTAGCATGGCCTTCATCCGATCGATGAGGCGCCACCATGCACACAGCCCTGACCCACCCCGGCGCACCGATGAAGGTGCGCGGCATCCAGAAACGCTTCGGCGCCTTTACCGCGCTGGACAACGTGTCGCTGGATGTCGCCGCCGGCGAGCTGGTGTGCCTGCTGGGCCCGTCCGGCTGCGGCAAGACCACCATGCTGCGCTGCATCGCCGGCCTTGAGCGCCAGGACGGCGGCGAAATTTACCTGGGTGACCGCAATGTTTCCCGGCTGCCGCCCCAGGCGCGGGACTACGGCATCTTGTTCCAGTCCTACGCGCTGTTTCCCAATCTGACCGTAGAAGCGAACATCGGCTACGGCCTTACCGGCAGCGGTCGCGATGAGGTGCGCAAGCGTGTCGGGCAGATGCTTGAACTGGTCGGCCTGCTCGGCAGCGAAAAGAAATACCCCGGCCAATTGTCCGGCGGGCAACAGCAGCGAGTAGCCCTGGCGCGTGCCCTGGCACCGGCACCTTCGTTATTGCTGCTGGATGAACCGATGTCCGCCCTCGATGCCCAGGTTCGCGAGCATCTGTGCACCGAACTGCGCCAACTGCAACGACGCCTGGGCATCACCACGCTGATGGTCACCCACAATCAGGACGAAGCCATGCTGATGGCCGACCGTATCGCCGTGATGAACAACGGCAAGGTCGAGCAATACGCGACGCCCCAGGATATCTACAACCGCCCGGCCACGCCGTTCGTGGCGGAGTTTGTCGGCCAGGGCAATTGGTTGCCGTTCAGCCGCAACAGCGCCAGCCACGCCCAGGTCGGTGGGCTGAATATGCGTCTGGCCGACGACGCCGGCATGGCCACATCCGGGCGCCTGTTCTGCCGACCGGAAGCCATCAGCGTGAATCCGCCGGTGCATGAAGAAAACCTGTTTGCGGCCAAGGTCCGCGAGATCACTTTTCTGGGCAACCGCTGCCGCATGAGCTTCGAACTGGCGCAGCTACCGGGCCACGCATTGCTGGCCGAACTTGCGCCACACGACATGCCGCGCCTGGGCAGCCAGGATATCTGGGTGGCGTTGCCGCCGCGCAGCCTGCAGGTGTTTGCCTGAGATGGCTGCGGTCATGAGCGTGCCGCTGTCGCGTCAGATGGCCCGCGCCGAGTGGGGCGACCGCCTCTTCGTGGTCGGCGGCAAATGGCTCTGGCTGGGCCTGTTGGTGGTGGCGGTGCTGCTGCCGCTGCTGGCGATCTTCTGGCGTGGCTTGAGCAGTGAAGCCGGGCAGGGCGGTGGTCTGATCGCCGCACGGGCATTGCTGACCAGCGCCAATTTCCACTGGTTGCTGGGCAATAGCCTGAAAGTCTCCTTGAGCGTAGCGGCCATCGTCGTACCGCTGGCCTATCTGTTTGCCTACGCGCTGCAGCGCACCTTGATTCCCGGCAAAGTCATCTGGCGCGGCGTGTCGCTGCTGCCATTGATGGCGCCCTCGATGTTACCGGGCATCGCGTTGGTGTATCTGTTCGGCAACCAGGGGCTCTTGCGCGGGTTGCTCTCGGACAATATCTACGGCTTCTGGGGCATTGTTCTGGGCGAAGTGATTTACACCTTCCCACACGCCCTGATGATTCTGCTGTCCGCCTTGTCGCTGGCGGATGCGCGCTTGTTCGACGCCGCCTCCAGCATGGGCGCCAGCCCCGCTCGGGCGTTTCGCAGCATCACCTGGCCGGCCACGCGCCAGGCGGTGTTCGCGGCGTTCTGCCTGGTGTTTACCCTGACCATCACCGACTTCGGCGTGCCGGTGGTGGTAGGTGGGGACTACCAGGTGCTGGCGTTGGAAGCCTACAAGGCCGTGGTCGGTCAGCAACAATTCGGGCGTGGCGCGTTGATCGGCATGGTGCTGCTGTTGCCGGCGCTGTTCAGCTTTGGCGTGGATGCGTGGTTGCGCCGCCGTCACGGTGATGCCATGAGCGGCCGTGCCCAGGTCTTTCAACCGCTGCCGTCGCGTCCAAGGGATGGCTGCTACCTGGCAATCGTGCTGCTGATCTGCGCGGCGCTGCTGCTGGTGTTCGGCATGGCGGTGTATTCCTCGCTGGTCAAATTCTGGCCCTATAACCTGTCGCTGTCGCTCAACCACTATCAGTTCGAAGACACCGCCGGCGGCGGTTGGCTGGCCTATCGCAACAGCCTGACCATGGCGCTGTGCACGGCGCTGATCGGCAGTGTGCTGATCTTCACCGGCGCCTATTTGATGGAAAAGACCAAGGGCCAAACGGGCCTGAATCTGGCCCTGCGCCTGCTCAGCTTTGTGCCGATGGCCGTGCCGGGCCTGGTGCTCGGCCTGGGCTACGTATTCTTTTTCAACCTCGGCGGCAACCCGCTGCATGTGTTCTACGGCAGCATGGCGCTGCTGGTGGTGTGCACCATTGCTCACTACCTGACCACTGCACAAATGACCGCCACCACCGCACTGCGCCAGCTGGACGCCGAGTTCGAAGCCGCCGCGTTGTCCCTCAAGGCGCCGCTCTACCGCCATTACCTGAAAGTGACGGTGCCGATCTGCCTGCCCGCGTTGCTGGATATTCTGCGTTACCTGTTCGTGTCGGCAATGACCACCGTCTCCGCTGCGATCTTTCTCTACAGCCCCGACACCCTCCTCGCCGCCGTCGCCGTATTGAACATGGACGACGCCGGCAATGTGGGCGGCGCGGCGGCCATGTCGACCCTGATTCTGTTCACCTCGGGCGGTGTCTCGCTGCTGCTGGCGTGGGCTTCACGTGGCGCCTTGCGCCGCTCCCAGGCCTGGCGCCAGACCGCGCCCGGACAATGATCCTTCAAAGGAGGTATTCCATGTTCAAACCCCTGGCGCTGGTCGCTGCCGTACTCACTGCATTGAGCCTGAATGCCTTTGCCAAGACTGAGCTGACCGTGTACACGGCGCTCGAAGCCGAACAGTTGAAGACCTACAAAAAGGCCTTCGAACAGGCCAACCCCGACGTCGAGATCAAGTGGGTGCGCGACTCCACCGGCATCATCACCGCCAAGCTGCTGGCCGAGAAAGACCGCCCACAGGCTGACGTGGTCTGGGGTTTGGCCGCCTCCAGCCTGGCGATACTCGACCAGCAAGGCCTGCTGGACAACTACGCGCCCAAGGATTTGGACAAGATCGGCAAAAACTACCGCGACACCGCCAACCCGCCGGCCTGGGTCGGTATGGATGTATGGGCTGCGACCATTTGCTTCAACACGGTGGAGGCCGAAAAGCAGGGCCTGAGCAAACCGGTGAGCTGGCAGGACCTGACCAAGCCTGAGTACAAGGGCAAGATCGTGATGCCCAACCCGGCCTCCTCCGGCACCGGCTTCCTGGACGTGAGCGCCTGGTTGCAGACCTTCGGTGAGAAGCAGGGCTGGCAGTACATGGACGACCTGCACCAGAACATCGGCCAGTACGTTCACTCCGGCTCCAAGCCGTGCAAGTTGGCGGCATCCGGTGAGTTCCCGATCGGGATTTCGTTTGAATACCCGGCCGTGCAGTTGAAGCGCCAGGGCGCACCGCTGGACATCATCCTGCCGAAAGAGGGCCTGGGCTGGGAGATCGAAGCGACGGCGGTGATCAAGGGCACGACCCATGCCGAGGCTGCGAAAAAACTCGCGGACTTCTCTGCAAGCCCGGCGGCGATGGCGCTGTACAAGGACAATTTCGCCGTGCTCGCCCAACCGGGGATCGCCAAGCCGCAGACCGAATTGCCGGCCGACTATGAGCAACGGTTGATCAAGAACGACTTTGTGTGGGCGTCGAAGAATCGCGACAGCATCCTGGCTGAGTGGCGCAAGCGTTATGACGGGAAGTCGGAGAAGGTGGCGGGTCAGTAATTTCTCGGTTTGGGCTGATGGCCTCATCGGGGGCAAGCCCCCTCCCACTCTTGATCTGCAAACACGGTTCAAATGTGGGAGGGGGCTTGCCCCCGATAGCGGTCTTGAAAACAGGACATCACTACATGACACACCACAGCGACCTGCTGATTGTCGGCGCCGGCATCCTCGGCCTCTCCCACGCCTATGCTGCCGCCAAACGCGGTCTCAAGGTCAAGGTCTTCGAACGCAGCGCCACACCATTGGGCGCTTCGGTGCGCAACTTCGGCCAGGCGCTGGTCACCGGCCAACCGCCGGGGCCGATGCTCGATCTTGCGCGGCAAAGCCGCGCTATCTGGGGGCATTGGGCGCAGGTGGCCGGGTTTGCGCTCAAGCGCAATGGCGCCTACCTGTTCGCCCGTACCGAAGCCGAAGCGCACCTGCTCGAAGCCTTTTGCCTCGGGCGTGCCCGCGAGCACGGCTACAACGTCGAGCTGCTGCAAGGCGCGGCCTTGAATGACCTGTACGGTGGCCAATTCCGCCATCACCGCGCCGCGCTGCATGGCAGGGACGACCAGCAACTCTATTCGCGCGAAGCGATCCCGGCGCTGATCAACTATTTGGCGCAAGCGCTGAACGTGGAGTTTCACTTTTCCACCCTGGTGCATGATGTCGAGCCGGGCCAGTTGCACAGCACGGCGGGGCGTTTTCGCGGCGAGCAGATCATTGTGTGTTCCGGTCACGACTACCAGACCCTGCTGGCCGAATCGATGGCCGCACTCAACCCGCAAGTCTGCCGCCTGCAAATGCTGCGGGCACGGCCGGCGTTGAATCTGGACCTGCAACATGCCTTGCTGACCGGCCTCAGTTGCGTGCATTACGGTGCGTTTGCCGACTTGCCCGAGGCCGCCGCGGTACAGGCGCAGATCCTGCGCGAAACGCCGCACCTGCAGGCGCACGGGATTCACCTGCTGATCAGCCCCACGCCCCATGGCGACTTGATCATCGGCGATTCCCACGATTACGGCAGCGATGCATCGCCCTTCAACGCCGAGCAGGTCGATGACTGGCTGATCGAGCTGGCCGAGCAGACCCTCGGCTGCAAAATCCAGGTGGTGGAGCGTTGGCAGGGCGTGTATGGCTCGCGTGGGCCGGCGCCGTTTTCGGTCTTGCAGGTGGCTGCGGGGCTCAATGTTGTGCTCATGCATACCGGCGTAGGCATGAGTGTGGGGCCGGCGCTGGCCGAGCGAAACATCGCAGCGTTGTGGGGAACGGTGTCACCATGAGGGCCAAGGCACTACGGTTTTTGGTTGCCTTCAAGAGATTGGCGCAATTCAGACGGTGGACGCGGACGCAGCGTCTGGAATCAACATTGCAGCGCTCAGTAAGGTGCTTGCTCTGATCAACGGAGCCGTACTGATGCGTTATTTAAAAGCCACCGCCCAGGATCGTGGTGGCAACGGCCTGGCTGACACCGTGATTCTGCATTTCTATGAAAGCTCCCCCAATGGCATCGATCAGTTATGCCATGAAGCGGTGGCTGTTGATATGAATGCCGATAAAGCGGTGGATTTCCAATTCGCCGGGGACATTAATTTCGACGGGCAAAGCAATGTCATTGATAGTTACCTGCTCAAGGCGTTCGCTAATACCTTTTTGCAATTGCACTGGTTCAACAGGGGGGAAAGTCGGCAGCGTACGCTGGTCATTGCCGCGATCCAGGACGATCAGGAGAGTCCGCCCAGCGGCGTTCAACTGAACTTCCTGGACCGCCGCAGCCCGGTGCGCAAAGCCACGCTGGCTTACCAGGCTGCTGGCTATGATGCCGACGGTAATGGGGTGCTGGAGTCTTTCAGCCGTACCGATATGGATAGAAACGGCGTGATCGACAGGGCTGACAAGGCATTGGTCAGCTCGATGTGCCGTAACTTCCTGGCGTTCAAATGGTACGACCAACGCGTCAGCGGGACTTGATGTGGCCATTGCGCCGCGAGACGCCAGGCCTCAAGGCGTCAGCACGGGGTCTTCAAGCAGGGCGGACAATGCTTCGACCTGCTCCTGACGTTCCGTCTGGCTCAGTTTGGCGTGGGCGTTGAGCGACGACCACTGCGGATAGGCTCGGGCCTTGTTCAGCGGTTCCGGCATTTTACCTTCGCGCCACGTCTTGTCCTGGGGGGTATCGACCTTGATGCTATGCATCGCCGCATGCCCGCGCAGGTTCAAGGCCTTGAGCAACTGGCGCTGGCGCAGGGCGAGCAGGCGCAGCACGCTGTCATCCACAGTCAGCTCGCGCTGGCCTTTGATCTTGCCCAGCAGGCGGCTGCCATAACTGCGCGCCGTTTGCAGCGCGCCGCCGGCAATTGCACCGGCCAGGGCGGCAGCGCCCAGGGTCAGGCCTCCGACCAGCAGGTCGACACCGGCACCGGCCGCTGCGCCTGCGGCAATCCCGCCCCCGACCCGCACACCGAGCTGCTTGAGGGTTTCGGGGTTGAACAAATCATCGCCCCAGCGGCCATCCAGCAGCGGCAGGTCGCTGGCGGCGGCATCCTGCGGGCGGAAGCCGAACAGCTTGAGCAGAGCCTCAACACACTTTTGCTCGCGCTGGCGCACGGCCTTGCGTAAATCGCTGATGGCTTGGGGTTCATCTTCGGTCACCACACTGCGGCGGCAGGCGGCACAGTCAATCAGCAATTCGGCGATCAAGCGCGCGGCGCTTTGCTGGCGGGCCTGGCGCTGGGCCTCCTGATCAAGGATCAGCCGTTGCAACTGCGGTCGTGCGCTTTCCAGCAGCAGGGCCAGGCTTTCGTACAATCGGCGCTCGCCATCTTCCGGCGGCGCCACGCTGTCGAAACGCACCAGCGCATGCAGGCCGAGGCGGGCCAGGGCTTCGCGCCAGTCCGGTTCGCGGTGGTCGGCGCTGCTGACGAAATTGAGCACCGGCAGCAATGGTTTGCCGCAACTGGCCAGCACTTGCAGCTCGTCGCGGTACTTGGCCAGCACGGGCTCGCGGGCATCGATCACATACAGGCCCGCGTCCGAGGCCAGCAGTTGGCGCAGCACCTTGGCTTCCTGTTCGAAACGTTGGCGCGCCTCGCTGCCCTCCAGAAACCGCGCCAGGCGTGCCGGACCATCGAGGCGTTCACCGGGGCGGTCCAGACGTTCCAGGTAGTCGAGCAGGGCGATGGCATCTTCCAGGCCGGGGGTGTCATACAGCTCCAGCAAGGCTTCGCCGTCCACCGACAAGCGTGCGCCTTCCACATGCCGCGTGGTGCTGGGGCGATGGGAGACTTCGCCAAACCCGACATCGCGGGTCAGGGTGCGCAGCAGCGAGGTCTTGCCCACATTGGTATGGCCGACCACGGCGAGCTTCAGCGGTTTAGTCATGACCTGTCTCCAGCCAGTTCAGCGGCGCGCAGTCAGCGAAGGGCAGTTCCAGTTGCTGCAGCGCGCTGTGCCAGTCGCCCAGGCGCTCGGCGTCCAGCGCCTGGCCGGGCGACGCTTGCAGCAGCCACACGCGGGTGGCGGTGGCGCTGCGCGCCAGTTCGGCGATCAACGCCAGGCTGCCGCGGTCGGGCGAGCGGCGTGGGTCGCAGGCGATGGCCAGGCGCGCGGGTGGGAAGCGCGTGATCTGCTCCAGCAGTTTGTTGCGCGATTCGCGGCTGTCGAGGATGCCGGCGTTCTTCACATTGCCAGGCATTTTGGGTGGCCAGGGACGCTGGTCGTCCAGTTCGATGGCGACCAGCAGCGCGCCATCGCTTTGCAGCTCGCTGACGCCTCCGGTCACGTGGTGCAGGTGTTCCGGCGCCGCATCATTGACGCCCAGCCGCTCGCTGCTGGGCATCAGGCGTTCGCGCAGTTGGGCGTAGCCGGGCAGGTTGAGGTCCAGACGCAACGCCGCACGCCCGATCTTCCAGCGCCACAGGCAGAGCAGGGCGAGGATCAGCCGGGGCAGCAGGCCGTAGACCAGCAATACGCCTACCAACCAGGCGGCCCAGGCTTGGCGGGCGCTTTCGATATTCAGGGCGGAATCGCCGCTGGCGCGGATCATTTCAACTGTCGGTACAGTGAAGCCGAGCAGGGCGGGCAGGGTGCCGAGGGCCTGGGTGACGGCGATGAAGGTGTCGGCACCGAGTATGGTGGTTTCCCACACAAAGCCGTAACGCCGGGTGGCGAGCAGCATCAGCAAAATCACCATCGCGCTGAGCAGCGCCAGCAACCACAGGCTATTGACCAGCACACCGACCGCCCAGCGGTTGAGTTTCTGGCGTTGCAGCAACAGCAGCAGCGCCGGCGCCAGTTGCGCGGCCTTGGCGTCGCGGGCGAGTTTTTCACTGAGCCACAGCCACAGGCGACCGAGGCTGGCACTGTGTTCGCCGGCAAACACCAGGCCCAGGGCCCAACTGAGCAGCACAATCAGGTTCAGGCCGAGCAGGCTGCCCAGGGCCCAGAACACATTCACCGGCGCCAGGCCGTTGCCCAGCGCGGCAAACGCCAGGCCGGCGCCGCTGATAACCGCGACTATCGCCAGCAGTACCAGGGCCAGGCGCGCGCCTTGCAACCAGCGAGTGAGCGCGCCCGTCAGGCCATCGCGTTCGGCCAGGTGCAGCGCGCGATGCACGATGCGCGTCGGCAAATCACCGCCGCCCGTGCGGGCCAGCCGGTTGGCTTCGAGGTCCTCCAGGGGCCCGGCGTGTTCTTCGCGCAGGCGCACGGCTTCGGTCAGCCAGAGTGTGTGCAGCGGGTTCAGTGCAGTCACGCGCCATCCTGTTGTGTTCGTGAGGTTGGAGCATAACCGCTGTGCGCCCTGTTGGGGAAAGCTGCGCGGGGCTCTGGTATGCTCGTGGCCATGAAAAAAACTCTCCCTTTAAGCCTGATCGCAGCCCTCGGTGAAAACCGCGTGATCGGCGTCGACAACAGCATGCCCTGGCATTTGCCGGGGGATTTCAAATATTTCAAGGCCACCACCCTGGGCAAGCCGATCATCATGGGGCGCAAGACCTGGGATTCCCTGGGCCGACCATTGCCGGGGCGGCTGAATATTGTGGTCAGCCGTCAGACCGACCTGGCGCTCGAAGGTGCGGAAGTTTTTCCGTCGTTGGAGGCGGCGATAGCGCGCGCTGAGGAATGGGCCAAGGCCCAAGGCGTGGACGAGCTGATGTTGATCGGCGGCGCGCAGTTGTATGCGCAGGGGCTGGCGCAGGCGGATCGTCTGTACCTGACGCGGGTGGCGTTGAGCCCGGAGGGGGATGCGTGGTTTCCGGCGTTTGATGCGAACCAATGGACGTTGGTGTCGAATCTGCAGAACCCAGCCGACGGTGATAAGCCGGCTTACAACTTCGAAGTCTGGGAAAAAGGTTAAAAGCATCGGGGGCAAGCCCCCTCCCACACTTGAATGTATTCACAAATCAAAATGTGGGAGGGGGCTTGCCCCCGATAGCGGTCTATCAGACCTGCGCTAATTCAGCATGCTCATCGGCATCGAGCAGCGCCTTATCCGTCTGCCCCATGATCTGGCTGGTAATCGCCCCTGCCGTCATCGAGCCATTCACGTTCAGCGCCGTACGGCCCATGTCGATCAGCGGCTCCACGGAAATCAGCAGCGCCACCAGTGACACCGGCAAACCCATGGCCGGCAGTACGATCAAGGCCGCGAAGGTCGCACCACCGCCCACGCCCGCCACACCCACCGAACTCAGGGTCACAATCGCTACCAGCGTGGCGATCCACAGCGGGTCCAGCGGATTGATGCCGACGGTCGGCGCGACCATCACCGCCAACATCGCGGGATAGAGGCCTGCGCAGCCGTTCTGGCCGATGGTCGCACCAAACGACGCGGCGAAACCGGCAACGGACTGCGGGATACCCAGGCGGCGGGTCTGCGCTTCAATACTCAAGGGGATCGAGGCGGCGCTGGAGCGGCTGGTAAAGGCAAAGGTCAGTACCGGCCAGACCTTGCGCAAGAAGCGCAGCGGATTGACCCCGGCCAGCGACAGTAACAGGCCATGCACCACAAACATCATGCCCAGGGCCAGGTACGACACTACGACAAAGCTGCCGAGCTTGATGATGTCCTGCAGGTTGGAGCTGGCGACCACCTTGGTCATCAGCGCCAGCACACCATACGGGGTCAGCTTCATGACCAGGCGCACCAGGCGCATCACCCAGGCTTGCAGGGTGTCGATGGCGTTGAGCACCTTCTGGCCTTTTTCCACGTCATCCTTGAGCAGTTGCAGCGCGGCAACCCCCAGGAACGCGGCGAAAATCACCACGCTGATGATCGACGTCGGCTTGGCCCGGGCCAGGTCGGCGAACGGGTTGGCCGGCACGAACGACAGCAGCAATTGCGGGATATTCAGGTCGGCGACCTTGCCCGCGTAATCGTTCTGGATCACTTGCAGGCGCGCCATTTCCTGGGTGCCGGCGACCAGCCCTTCGGCGGTCAGGCCGAACAGGTTGGTCAGGCCGATACCGATCAGCGCTGCGATCGCGGTGGTGAACAGCAGGGTGCCGATGGTCAGGAAGCTGATCTTGCCCAGGGACGAGGCGTTGTGCAGGCGCGCCACGGCGCTGAGGATCGAGGCGAACACCAGCGGGATCACGATCATTTGCAGCAATTGCACATAGCCATTGCCGACCAGGTCGAACCAGCCGATGGAGGCCTTGAGCACCGGGTGACCGGCCCCATAGATGGCGTGCAGCACCACGCCGAACACCACGCCAAGTACCAGGGCGAACAGGACCTTCTTGGCGAGGCTCCAGTTCGTACGGCCGGTTTGTGCCAGGCCCAGCAACAGGGCCACGAACACCAGTAAGTTGAGAATCAGGGGAAGATTCATTGAAGCTCCGTTGAGAAGGCAGCCAATCGCGTGAGCCTGCGATTGCGAACCGGGAAGCCTAACAGCTTGAAATATATTGATTTAATACCGATATGGAATGGCCACTGTCGTTTTTGGAATAAGCGTTTGACGCTCTGACATACGACTGTGGCGGAATCAGGACGCACAGGGTCGGGCTCGACACGGGAACTGTCACAGGGATTTGTTAGCGTCGATGTCTCTCATTCAGGAAGAAACGCTTATGAAGCTCGCGCCGAAATTGCTTGCCGCCGCTCTTTGCCTCGGGCTTGCCAGCCAGGCGTTCGCCGCCACCGAGTTGAAACACTGGCCGGCGCCTGCCGCCAAACAGTTGAACGAGATGATCGCCGCCAATGCCAACAAGGGTAACTTCGCGGTGTTCGACATGGACAACACCAGCTACCGCTACGACCTTGAAGAGTCCCTGCTGCCGTACATGGAAAACAAGGGCCTGATCACCCGCGACAGCCTCGATCCGTCGCTCAAGCTGATGCCGTTCAAAGACACCGCCGACCATAAGGAAAGCCTGTTCAGTTACTACTATCGCCTCTGCGAAGTGGACGACATGGTGTGCTACCCGTGGGTGGCCCAGGTGTTTTCCGGGTTTACTCTCAAGGAACTCAAGGTCCAGGTTGACGAGTTGATGGCCTCCGGCAAACCCGTGCCCGTCAGCTATTTTGAAGGCGACACGGTGAAGACGTCCGAGGTGCCGCCACCGAAAGTTTTCACCGGCCAGGCCGAGCTGTACAACAAGCTGATGGAGAACGGCATCGAGGTGTACGTGATGACCGCCGCCTCCGAGGAGCTGGTGCGCATGGTCGCCGCCGACCCGAAGTACGGCTACAACGTCAAACCCGAGAATGTGATCGGTGTGACCACCCTGCTCAAGGACCGCACCACAGGCGAACTGACCACCGCGCGCAAACAGATTGCCGCCGGCAAGTATGACGAGAAGGCCAACCTCGGCCTGGAACTGACGCCTTACCTATGGACCCCGGCGACCTGGATGGCCGGCAAGCACGCGGCGATCCTCACCTATATCGACGAATGGAAGAAACCGGTGATTGTTGGCGGCGACACGCCGACCAGCGATGGCTACATGCTTTTCCACGACGTGGATGTGGCCAAGGGCGGCATTCACCTATGGATCAACCGCAAGGACAAATACATGACCCAACTTAACGGCATGATCGCCAAGCACGCGGCAGCGCAGGCCAAGGAAGGGTTGCCGGTAACGGCGGACAAGAACTGGGTGATCGTCAAACCGCAAGACATCCAGTAGCCGGCAGGGCGCAATACAATGTGGGAGGGGGGGCGACGATTCGACTTGCCCCCGATGGCGGTCGACCAGTCAGTTCATCCTTGGCTGACACGCCCCTATCAAGGGCAGGCCCCCACCCACCGTTGATCGTGTTTGTCAGTGTGATTTTTCAGGCAAAAAAATTGCCGCAGCCCAGTGCGGGGCATTGATGTTAAGCGTTAAAACAGCACCTGTAACCTTACTACCCAGAGCGCGACGTGTTTAATAATTTGCAGGCTTCAAGTACGTTCTGATACGCGTGATTCACGGCGTCGGCATTATAGTGGTCCGCACTTGCCAGCTGATTGAAACATAGGGGTGTGAAGTCTTTCTTATCGTCATACGAAAACACCGTATAGGCTTCGTTAAGGGAGTGGCCTCCACTGAAGGTGAGATAGGCGGCTGTCAGGGCTTTCGCATGTTCCATGGAGAATACCTGGCCGTCCTCGGCCAGTTTTTTAAATAAATGGTTCAACAGGTTAGTGCTGCCGGACATGCCGATGCCGATTGAGCGCTCGGCGTGCAGCGCGGCTCGATTGTGTGAGGTTATGCCCAGTGTGGCAGGTTGATAACGGTCGATAGGCCTGATGCCCAGGGTACCCGGCAGATGGGTCTGTTGGTGGGGCGCTGATTGATGAGGTAGCAACAGCCCATATTGGTCGCTGCGAAAGTTTCTATTTTTCAGAGATTTAATCAGCTGCCGCTGGTCGTTGATGACATTCTCATAGTGCTGTGTCGCCACGTTGGTCAGGGGGTTTAAGTTGGGGGCCGCCAGCATATATTTCACCGCCAGCGACAAGGTCAGCGCAATGGCATGCGGGTCGCTGCTATGCAGCATGGCGGCAAAGTTCTGCGGCTCGGGATTCTGAAGGAACTTTTGAGATTCGCTGATCTGCTCGCGCCAGCCGGGTGGGTCAGCCCGCATCCGCCGATGGATGTCCTCGCACAGAACGTGTTGCGTGGTGGGGTGGTAACTATTGAAGTCCTTTAGCAGTGTGCGCGTCAGTATCTCATTGATAGTGTGCGATTCCGGCGAGGGATGATGAATAACGTATTCCGAAAAGGCCGTATCGAACAGGCGTCCATAGTAATTGTCATTGCGCTTGGTGATATAAAACTCCTTTTCCAAGGTAGTCGATATCGTCTCTATCTGCGCGATCAATGCCTGGTTTTTTTCCGGTTCGGATGACAGTTCGAGCTGAAGCTGCTCAATAAGAGCGTGCGTAATTTCTTTTGAACTCTCGTTACCCAGCCAGCTTGATTTCAGGTTCTCGATGATAGGTGTTTTGACAGCGGCATCCAGTGCCGACTCTGCCACCGCCAGCGTCAACGCCAGCAGTACTTCCTTGGGTGTCCTTATCAGCTCATCGGCAGGCTGTGGTCGATGAGTCAGGGGAGAGGTGATTGCACCGGCGATGTCTGTAAAGTTTCTGCTCGACAAGTGCTTGGCGTGAACCTTGGTGATCATGCCTCGACTGTCCACCGTGACCATCTCCCTCATCCGAAATGCAGTTTCAGGGCTGATGGTTTTGCCGAGCAAGGTGGCGGCCTTCTCGTCAGGGCATAACCGCCTGATGCCGTTTTGAGAACGCTGAAGTGGAGAGGGGGGGAGTTCTTGGGGCCACACTTCAGCTGAAGAAACGCCGTCCAGTATTTTCATTGTTCCACCTTTTAGCCAAGTCGATCGTCTCGGTTGGTGGGCTATTCGGTGAAAGCGTTCCTGATGTCAGTGCAAGAGACGAGATACGTCAGGCGACTGTATAAAAATGCCCCGCGTGTGCGGGGCATTCTGTCGTGACAACGATTGGGCGAAGGCAGATTAAAACTTACAACCCATCCAGCATTGCCTTGTTGCGCACTGCGCCTTTGTCTGCGCTGGTAGCCAGCAGCGCATAAGCCTTCAGCGCAGTGGTCACTTTACGTGGACGCTTCTCCACCGGCTTCCAGCCTTTCTTATCCTGCTCGACCCGACGCGCCGCCAGTTCTTCATCGCTGATCAACAAGTTGATCGAACGGTTCGGGATGTCGATCAACACCTTGTCGCCATCCTGCACCAGGCCAATCGCGCCACCGGCAGCGGCTTCCGGCGAAGCGTGGCCGATGGACAGGCCCGAAGTGCCGCCGGAGAAGCGGCCGTCGGTGAGCAGGGCGCAGGCCTTGCCCAGGCCTTTGGATTTGAGGTACGACGTGGGGTAGAGCATTTCCTGCATACCCGGGCCGCCTTTCGGGCCTTCGTAGCGGATGATCACGATGTCGCCTTCTTTCACTTCGTCGGCGAGGATGCCGCGCACCGAGCTGTCCTGGCTTTCGTAGATCTTGGCGCGCCCTTCGAAGACGTGGATGGACTCATCCACACCCGCGGTCTTCACCACGCAACCGTCGAGGGCGATGTTGCCATACAGCACGGCCAGGCCGCCTTCTTGCGAGTAGGCGTGCTCGACGCTGCGGATGCAGCCATTTTCACGGTCGTCGTCCAGGGTGTCCCAACGGGTCGACTGGCTGAACGCGGTCTGGGTCGGGATGCCTGCAGGGCCTGCCTTGAAGAAGGTGTGCACGGCTTCGTCGTCGGTCTGGGTGATGTCCCACTTGGCGATGCCGTCGGCGATGGACTTGCTGTGCACAGTCGGCAGGTCAGTGTGCAGCAGGCCGCCACGGGCCAGGGAGCCCAGGATCGAGAAGATCCCGCCGGCGCGGTGCACGTCTTCCATGTGGTACTTCTGGATGTTCGGCGCGACCTTGCACAGTTGCGGCACGTGGCGTGACAGGCGGTCGATGTCGCGCAGGTCGAAGTCGATTTCGGCTTCCTGGGCGGCGGCCAGCAAATGCAGGATGGTGTTGGTGGAACCGCCCATCGCGATGTCCAGGGTCATGGCGTTTTCGAAGGCCTTGAAGTTGGCGATGTTGCGCGGCAGCACCGACTCGTCGTTCTCGGTGTAGTAACGCTTGCACAGCTCGACGATGGTGCGGCCGGCCTGCAGGAACAGTTGCTCGCGGTCGCTGTGGGTGGCCAGTGTGGAACCGTTACCCGGCAAGGCCAGGCCCAGGGCTTCCACCAGGCAGTTCATCGAGTTGGCGGTGAACATGCCGGAGCACGAACCGCAGGTCGGGCAGGCGCTGCGCTCGTATTCCGCGACCTTCTCGTCAGACGCGCTGGAATCGGCCGCGATGACCATGGCGTCGACCAGGTCCAGGCCATGGGAGGCAAGCTTGGTCTTGCCGGCTTCCATCGGGCCGCCGGAGACGAAGATCACCGGAATGTTCAGGCGCAGGGCGGCCATCAACATGCCGGGGGTGATCTTGTCGCAGTTGGAGATGCACACAATGGCGTCGGCGCAGTGGGCGTTGACCATGTACTCCACGGAGTCGGCGATGATCTCGCGGCTCGGCAGCGAATACAGCATGCCGTCATGGCCCATGGCGATGCCGTCGTCCACGGCGATGGTGTTGAATTCTTTTGCCACGCCACCGGCGCGTTCGATCTCGCGGGCGACCAGTTGGCCCAGGTCCTTGAGGTGGACGTGGCCGGGTACGAACTGGGTAAACGAGTTGGCAATCGCGATGATCGGCTTCTTGAAGTCGTCATCCTTCATCCCCGTGGCACGCCACAATGCGCGGGCGCCGGCCATGTTGCGGCCATGGGTGGATGTTTTCGAGCGGTAATCAGGCATTGGAGCACTCCGGGCGGCTAATCGGTATCAAAAGGGAGTGAGCTTCTATTGACGTCTGGAACACTCAGAAAATGGCCGTGTGTCCGGAAGTTGCCACTCGCGTCGCGGGATCGCCGCGTGCTTGGGCCTCGAGCTCATAAACCCGCCGGGGGATGACTGGCGATGAATAGGGCCGATTCTACACCGCTGGCGGCTGGAGGGAATGGCCGCATGTGTATTGGCGGGTTCAACCGACGTTCAGCAATTCCAGGCGACGTGAAATCAATGAATTCAACACGAGGGCCGCTGTACTCAGCAGCAAAAAAGCTAATGCAAGGGTCATCTGCGGGTTATTTGTACTCATGTTGATCAATGCGCTAATCAATCCACCCAGTATAAAAATTAAAGTGTTCCCTGCCGACGCCGCGGTGCCTGCATTTTCCGGAAACACGTCCATAGCTTTAGAGGTAGCGATGGGCCGACAAATGGTAGTTCCGGTGGTGCAGACGATCATTGGGATTAATACTGTCATCGTTGAAAGCTCAAAAGTGCTGGAAAAAAAGAGCATCAATAGCCCAGAACAAAAAATCAGGGCCAAACCGAGCACGATTTGAACCTTGGGCGCCAGCCTATTAGCGAGTATGCGAGCTACGATGCCGCCAGCAATATAGGCCGCGCCGTAAAGTAGCAAGGTTAGTGAGAATTCATAAGTGGATAGCTGCAACTGATCCATGAAGATGAGCGGTGATATGACGATGAATGAAAAGTGGCAGGCGAAAGCAATTGCTGCAATTAGCCAGTAACCGACGAAACTGCGGTTGCTGAGTACCCGTTGATAAGTGCGGAAAATCTCTCCATTCGGGTGATGAGTTACGTGATAATCATCCAATAAAAAAAACGATTTTGACAAAACACCAAGGGCCAATGCGATAAAAAGAAAAAAGCTCCCAGGCCAGTCAAGAAACTGTTGCAGTACACTACCAAGTAGAGGGGATACTGAGATAAAAACTCCGCTTGCCGTGATCATCAGGATCCTCAGTTGGTCTCTTTCTTTACCTTCAAACATATCCTGAACCAACGCCTGTGACAGTACGAAGGAGCCGCAACCGATGGCTTGGACCATTCGAAATATCAGAAACCACCCATATTCGGTCGAGAATACGCAACCGGTGGCACCTACAATGGCTACAACCATCCCTCCAATCAATAACCCCTTGCGGCCTATGATATCTGAGAGTGGCCCGATTAAAAGTTGTGATAGGGAGATGCCGATAGCAAAAAGGCTGATAGAGAACGCAATGTCCGAAGGCTTATTATGAAAGTGTTCAGCTAGTGCGGGAAAAGAAGGGAGTAAGACATCCAGAGGAAAAACACCAAGTAACACCATAGTCATTAATAGAATGATCGCCGATCTTTGTCTTTTTTTGTCACCGACAGCGGTACGTGTCTTATTCATCTATAAGCGCCATGTTTGAGAACAGTTGACGAATCTTAGGTTGTTTAAAAAAACCTGCTTTTTTCAAAGCTTGAAATGTGGGGCTAGCACCTTCGCGAGCGCGAAGAATATGGGCCTGCGGGTCAGCCATCATGGTCAGGATTTGCTTGACAGCGGTCTCACTTAATTGCACGCTTCGTAAACTCCATTCGAGCCATTTTTGATCCGTTTCAAAGAAGATCAGGATAATATCTAAGAGCTGTCTGCCAGATGAGATGCGTTGCTCGTCACTCATTTGAAGCCACAGATAATGAAAAACCTCGCTAAAATAGCGACTGTGCCGGGCCTCGTCAGCTAGGTGCTCTTTGAGCATCTCCTGAACGCAGCAGACTAAAGTTTTTTGATAAACGTCACGTAGGTCCTTTGCAATAATCGTTTCCGATACGAAACCAACTAGAAGCCATGTGATCGATTTCTGCTCATCCGGGGTGGTGTCGATTAATTGATTGAGTTTTATTATTCGTCTGTGCATAGTCGATGGAGTAGTTGTGCCATAAAACTCACTAATTTGTTCGGCAAGCTGGTAGGAAAATAGCGCGTGATAACCTTCATCAGTGTAAAGTTGCAGTGCTGCCGTTTTCATACGAGAAGGTATCGCAAATTCGAGCTCGTCATGAACTATTATCTCTACGGAGCGATTAACAATCCGGTGTTCAAGTAGTGTTGTGTAGTTCAGGAAATTTACTAAGTGATTAGCGCAAAGACGTTTAGTGATGGCTTTATCGGCTAATCTGACTTCAGGATGCCTAAGATAGGGAAGTAGAGCGGGAGGGAACCAATCTCTTGACTCCAGTTGTTTTTCTAGATCTGGAGGCAACTTGTATTGGTAATCACTGGCTCGTACTGATGCGCGGGTGTTCCAGTCCCCAAGAGTGAAGCTGTTTTTCCACAGGCCAGAATCGATGAGCGGCTCAACCATAATTTCTCCCCTCAGCTGTTTAGCAGCGATTTTAGTTCCTTGCACATCACTTGTCCGTCGCTTTTACCGCACCCGACAAAAAATAAAACTTGTTCAGGATTGTTTTCTTCAACTCTTAATAAGGATTCAACTTGATTGTCCGTAAGTGCGCCCGTTAACCAAGTGTTCAATCCCATTGCTATCGCGACGAGTTGATAGGTTTGTGAAATATGGCCAGCTTCGACATAAGCCATTCGATAAGCTCGTGAGTGCTCGTATTTCCACCAGAGTTTGTCAAATCGGCAGGTAATGAAAAGACCTGTCGGGAGGTCGTTAATAAAGTGCTGTCCTGAAAGCACTTGTCCCAATGCTGTATTCAGTTGCGTATTAACGGTGCTTAGAGTGTGGTCGGGTGCGTTGTAAGCGTAAATGCCGGGTTTCAATCCATCTATGTTTTTAGCATAAAGAAAACCTTCACACGCGTTCAGTCCTCCACCGGAAGGGCTACTCCTTCGCGCTTCAAGTCCTTTCGCAACACTTTCATCAATATTATAGGCTCTTTCTTTTAAGTGCCCTAAGCATAAATAAAGTATTGTACTTATGGTTTGCAAGTCCACGGACTCGCCTGTGAATGTACGACAGGTTTTTCGAGTGAATAATGCACTTTGAAGTGATTTTTCTGACAGATTAACAGGTGTTGGTAAACGAATTCATAGAGTGTCAGCTTTGTGTGTGTGAATTCGGGCTGGAGGGGGAGACGTTGATAATGTTTTTTTACAATGGTCTAGGTAGATGTTCGCCCATTCATCAGCGTTTTCGGGCACTTGATCACAAGGTATGTTTTTGGTGCCAATATGGAAAATTTTTGATAACTCATCCCAGCCCCAATTAATTGGCGTAGAAGGTGTGTCTGTCAAAATTTCGGCTTCTAATAGCTGAGTGTCTATTGGGTTTGAATTATCGAAGATTTTTGGATCGTTTATCAGTTTGGTGAGTCGTGCTGAGTATTCTAGATTAAGCTCGTATTGTTTGTGATTTTTATAGTTCCAAACTATCACTGTAGGTGTTTTGGGGAGTATAAATATATAAGGGTTTATATGCATTGCACTGCCTCCGTGCGGAGCGGAAAAAAACGCTGGGTAGCCGGCACTCCCCAGCGTTTTAGTTGCTTAGCGGGCTTTCAATGCTACCAAGAAAGCCAAGTTGGCGATGTGGGAAGTTTCCAGTTTGATATTTTTCATTTTGGATCTCCTTATTTTCAATTTTATATTTAATTAAAGTGTCGCCGTCATCGGTGACAATTGGATAATAGGATTTAATGATGAAATTTCAAGAAAAAAACGCGTAGGAGTATTCGAGTTTTTTTGTCGGATTGGTACTACGAAGTGGCGTGGGATAGTTGTTCTATGTTTAATAGGCAGTCGGTAAAATACGGTCGGGCTGAATGGCTTAGATGTAATGAAATCATAGGAGATCCATTTTGGATCCCCCATTCAGATGTTAATCAGCTATTGGGCAGCAACCGACACGTAATGCTCTTGATATACCGCGTCTCGACAATCGCCGGGTGCACCGGATGATCCGGGCCCTGGCCGCCGCGTTCGAGCATCTGGATGTTGCGATCCAAATGACGGGCGCTGGTGAGCAGGATGTTTTGCAGGTCGTCTTCGGGCAGGTGCATGGAGCACGAGGCGCTGACGAGGATGCCGTCCTTGCTGAGCAGGCGCATGGCTTGCTCGTTCAGGCGGCGGTAGGCGCCTTCGCCGTTTTTCATGTCTTTTTTGCGTTTGATGAAGGCCGGTGGGTCGGCGACGATCACGTCGAAGCGTTCTTCGCTGGCTTTGAGTTCTTTCAAGGCTTCGAAGACGTCGCCTTCGATGCAGGTCATCTTCTCGGCCACGCCGTTCAGCGCGGCGTTGCGCTCCACGCCATCGAGGGCGAAGGCCGACGCGTCGACGCAGAACACTTCACTGGCGCCGAAAGCGGCGGCTTGCACGCCCCAGCCGCCGATGTAGCTGTACAGGTCGAGAACGCGCTTGCCTTTGGCATACGGCGCCAGGCGGGCGCGGTTCATGCGGTGGTCGTAGAACCAGCCGGTTTTCTGGCCCTGGATCACCGGGGCTTCGAATTTCACGCCGTTTTCTTCCAGTGCCACCCACTCCGGCACCAGGCCGAAGACGGTTTCGACATAGCGGTTGAGGCCTTCGGCGTCGCGCGCGGCGGAGTCGTTCTTGAACAGGATGCCGCTGGGCTTGAGCACCTGGGTCAGTGCGGCGATCACGTCTTCCTTATGGGCTTCCATGGTTGCCGAGGCGATCTGTACCACCAGAATGTCGCCGAAACGGTCGACCACCAGGCCCGGCAGCAGGTCGGAGTCGCCATAGACCAGGCGGTAGAACGGCTTGTCGAACAGGCGGTCACGCAGGGACAGCGCGACGTTCAGGCGGTGCACCAGCAGCGACTTGTCCAGCGGCAATTTGATGTCGCGCGACAGCAGGCGGGCGCAGATCAGGTTGTTCGGGCTCATGGCCACGATGCCCAGGGTCTTGCCACCGGCCGCTTCCAGGATAGCCTGGTCGCCCGCCTGAAAGCCGTGAAGTGGGGTGGCGGCCACGTCGATTTCGTTGCTGTAGACCCACAGGTGGCCGTTGCGCAAACGACGATCGGCGTTGGCTTTGAGACGCAGGCTTGGCAGGGACATGACGTCGCTCCGGAAAAAAGAGCGGGAGTATACCCTGTTGTGTCGTTACTGACCGCGCCGCCGGACATGTGGGAGGGGGCTTGCTCCCGATAGCGGTGGATCAGTCAGTTCATCTTTCACTGAGATACCGCAATCGGGGGCAAGCCCCCTCCCACATTTAGTCCGGTTTCAATCGGGCAATTGGGTGTCGGCCCGGTCTGCTTAAAGGGTAGAATCCACACCTAGCCCAGAGTGTGTACTTATGTCCCAAGAGCTTTCCGCCGAACAGATCCAGCAGGTCCTGCAAGGCATCAGCGTGCCGCCCCAGCCGCAAATCATGGTGGATTTGCAGATGGAGCAGTACATGCCCGACCCGGACCTGGAAGTGATCGCCCGGTTGATCGCCCAGGACCCGGGCCTGTCCGGCGCGTTACTGAAGATCGTCAACTCGCCGTATTACGGCCTGAGCAACAAGATCGCCTCGATTCAGCGCGCAGTGAACCTGCTGGGCAGCCGCTCGGTCATCAATCTGATCAATGCGCTGTCGATCAAGGGCGAGATGAGCGACGACACCATCGTCACGCTCAACCGCTTCTGGGACACCGCCCAGGATGTGGCAATGACGTGCCTGAGCCTGGCCAAGCGCACCGGCTCCCAGGCGGTTGACGAAGCCTATGCCCTGGGCCTGTTCCACGACTGCGGCGTGCCGCTGATGCTCAAGCGGTTCCCGAACTACATGACGGTGCTGGAGCAGGCCTACGCCAATGCCGGCCCGGATTGCCGCGTGGTCGACACCGAGAACAACGCGTTCAACACCAACCATGCGGTGGTGGGTTACTACACCGCCAAGTCCTGGCGCCTGCCGGAGCATGTGACCGACGCCATCGCCAATCACCACAATGCCCTGGCGATTTTCAGCGATGAGTCGTCGCGTAACCCTGTGCTTAAAAACCTGCTGGCGATCCTGAAAATGGCCGAGCACATCTGTTCGTCCTGTCGCGTGCTGGGCAATCAGGCCGTTGACCATGAGTGGGATGCGATCAGCCACCTGGTGCTCGATTACGTGGGCCTGTCGGACTACGACTTCGAAAGCATGAAGTTGTCGATCCGCGAACTGGGCGCGCACTGAGCCTTTCTTCCCGAGGTACACATGCCTGAGTTACCAGAAGTCGAAACCACCCGGCGCGGGATTGCCCCGCACCTGGAGGGCCAGCGCGTCAGCCGTGTGGTGGTGCGTGAGCGTCGCCTGCGCTGGCCGATCCCCGAGGACCTCGATGTGCGCCTGTCCGGCCAGCGCATCGTGCTGGTGGAGCGGCGAGCCAAGTACCTGTTGATCAACGCCGAAGTGGGCACCTTGATCAGCCACCTGGGCATGTCGGGCAACCTGCGCCTGGTGGAAGTCGGCATGCCTGCGGCCAAGCATGAACATGTGGACATCGAGCTGGAGTCCGGCCTGGCCCTGCGCTACACCGACCCCCGGCGTTTTGGCGCAATGCTCTGGAGCCAGGACCCGCACAATCACGAGCTGCTGGTCCGCCTGGGGCCCGAGCCGTTGACCGCGCTGTTTGATGGCGAACGCTTGTTCCAGCAGTCCCGTGGACGGTCGATGGCGGTGAAGCCGTTCATCATGGATAACGCAGTGGTGGTGGGCGTGGGCAATATCTATGCGACCGAAGCGCTGTTTGCGGCGGGCATCGATCCGCGTCGCGCAGCGGGCGGTATCTCGCGGGCGCGCTACCTGAGGCTGGCGATCGAAATCAAGCGCGTACTGGCTGCGGCGATCGAGCGGGGCGGTACCACCTTGCGCGACTTTATTGGCGGCGACGGGCAGCCGGGCTATTTCCAGCAGGAACTGTTCGTGTATGGCCGGGGCGGCGAGGCGTGCAAGGTCTGCGGGACCGAATTGCGCAATGTGCTGCTGGGGCAGCGGGCGAGTGTGTTTTGCCCCAAGTGTCAGAGCTAATTACTGTGTAAGGGCTGCTATAGCCATCGTGGGCAAGCCCCTCCCACACTTTGATTTGTGAATACATTCAAAATGTGGGAGGGGCGGTGCGACGATTCGACTTGCCCCCGATAAGGCCTTTACAGGCGCTAAAGAACCTCAAGCCTTGCCGGTAATCTTGCGGTACTTCTCCAGCAACTGCTCTTCAGTCTCGGGATGTGCCTCATCCAGCGGAATGCAATCCACCGGGCACACCTGCTGGCACTGGGGTTCATCGTAGTGGCCGACACACTGGGTGCACAGGTTGGGGTCGATCACGTAGATCTCTTCACCCTGGGAAATCGCAGCGTTCGGGCACTCGGGTTCGCAGACGTCGCAATTGATGCAATCGTCGGTGATGATCAGGGACATGAGAACTCCTGCCAGGGCTGTCAGCCAAGGCATCTGAAAACGAATGCGCGCAATTGTGCCGCATTGGCGCCCGCAGTGCGAGCGGGCGCCGAGTGAGCGGTCTTACTTCTTGAAGCGCAGCGTCAGCGCGTCTGCGACGGCCGGGTGCACGAATTTGGTGATATCTCCGCCCAAAGCGGCGATTTCGCGAACCAACGTCGAGGAAATGAACGAATAACGTTCCGACGGGGTGAGGAACAGGCTTTCCACGTCCGGCGCCAGTTGTCGGTTCATGTTGGCCAGCTGGAATTCATATTCGAAATCCGACACCGCGCGCAGGCCACGCAGGAACACATTGGCGTTCTGCTCCTTGGCAAAGTGTGCCAGCAGTGTCGAAAAGCCCACCACTTCTACATTAGGCAGGTGCCGGGTGACCTCACGTGCCAGCTCCACGCGTTGCTCCAGGGGAAACAACGGGTTTTTCTTGGGGCTGGCGGCTACCGCGATGATCACATGGTCGAACAGGCGAGAGGCGCGTTCGACCAGATCGCCATGGCCTTTGGTAATCGGGTCGAAGGTACCTGGGTACAACACTCGGTTCATCGCGTCGTCCTGGCGGAGTCCGTTGGGGAATCGGATGGTATCGCAGCCATCCCGGTCGGCCAAGTCGACTTATGTAGATAAATGCCGTGAATCGAACGGTTTTTCACGCTGTTTTCAGACGTTCGGACAAGGCTGACGCCAGTTGGGCGCTCAATCCATACACCGACAACTGGGGGTTTGCCCCAATGCTGGTGGGAAACAGCGAACCGTCGTGAATCGACAGGTTACGCAGTTGGTGGTGGCGCCCGAGGCTATCGGCTACCGCGTTTTTCGGGTCTTCGCCCATGGCGCAGCCGCCCATCACATGGGCGCTGCCCAGGGCGGTCCGGTGCAACTCGAGGTTCAAACCGTCAATCACGTTACGCGCCTCGGCCAAAGTGTTCACGTAGCGGGCGTCGTGATGCAGGGGCTTGACCGATGTGGCGCCCGCCGCGAACTGAATCTCGGCCATGCTGTGAAAGGCTCTGCGCAGGCCGTCCCAGGCATAGGGCGAGACCTGATAGTCGAGCACCGGCGTACCGTCACCGCGCAGTTCCACTGTGCCGCCAGGGCTGTCGGGATGAAACCCGTCGCGCAACAGCGCGAGCATGGCGTGGGTATGGGGCAATCGGCTCATGTCCAGGGCGTTCTGTGCCCCGTAGCCGCCAAACAAGGTGCTTGCCAGCCCTGGATGTAAGGGTGGCGCTTCTAGCTTGTAGGACATTTTACCGGTAGTGCCGTCCTGCCACTGGAAGTGGTCGGAATAGATCGACTGCGGCGCGCCGTAGAACGGATTGATCACTTCGTCGAACAACCCGGCGGAGAAGTTCACCAGGTGCAGGAAGGTGCGCTTGCCCAGCCGCGAATGGGGGTCGGGCGCGTCGGAGCGCATCAGCAATGCCGGGCTGTTGATGCCGCCGCCCGAGAGTACGTAATGTCTGGCCTTCACGCTGATCCTGCGCCCGGTAGGCGCCACGCAGCGTTCGTCCATGGCCACGCATTCCAGGCTGCTGATTGTGTCGCCGCTATAGGTGAGACGCTCGGCGCGCGCCAGGTAGAGCAGCTCGCCGCCGTTCTCCAGAGTGGCGGGGATGGTGGTCACCAGCATCGATTGCTTGGCGTTGACCGGGCAGCCCATGCCGCAATAACCCAGGTTGAAGCAGCCGCGCACATTGCGCGGGATCACGTGCCAGCTGTAGCCGAGCTTTTCGCAGCCTTTGCGGATCACGTCGTTGTTGGCATTCGGCGGCAGGGCCCACGGCGCAATGCCCAGGCGCTGTTCCATGGTCTCGAACCACGGGGCCATCTCGGCGCTGCTATGGCCCTTCACTGCGTATTCGCTGGCCCAATGGGCGAGGGTGGCATCGGGGGTGCGGAAGCTGGAGGTCCAGTTGATCAGCGTGGTGCCGCCCACCGCCCGGCCTTGCAGGATGGTAATCGCACCGTCCTTGCTCATGCGCCCGATTCCTTCCTGGTACAGGCTGGCATAGGCTTCGTCTTCCAGCAGCTTGAAGTCGCTGCTGGTCTTGAGTGGGCCTTCTTCGATCAACAGCACCTTGTAGCCGGCGGCGCTGAGAATTTGCGCCGTGGTGCCGCCACCGGCGCCGCTGCCGATGATGGCCACGTCGGCTTCCAGGGTCAGGTCATTGTCGAGGGCGGCGCCATTGTGGGTTTTCCAGCCACGGGCCAGGCCGTCGCGGAACAGATCGGGTACGGGCATCAGGGTCGTCTCTTTTTATTGTGAGGGATGCAGATCAGATCTTCGGCGGGCCGGGGTAGCCGCAATGGGCCCAGGACTCCGGCCGGAAGTACCAGGCCATGATCACCAGCTTGAGCAGCGAGCCCTGGCCCATGCGCAGCAGGTTCAGGTAGCTGTTTTCCCAGCGGTGCAGGAAGTTGCGGATCTGCTCGCTGCCGGCGTTTTCCCAACTGCCCCAGATGCCGGTCAACGGTCCTCGGGTAATGCCCATGCTCAACACGTCGAACAGCTGCTGGGTGAGCTTGAACATCTCCGGCGACAGGTGCTGAAGGCTGTAGTCGAGCTTTTTCAGGGTGTCTTCAATCCCCGCGCTGACGGCCTGGGCGCTGGCCGCGCCTTCCAGCAGCACCGGGATTACCGCGCGCAGGAACGGCAAGTCACTGGCGCGCAACATCGCAAAGCCGCTCGCCGGCGTGCTGCTCGAGCAACCGCTGAGGCTGGCACCCAGCCCGGCGGTGGCCAGGAAGGCGCTGGCGCACAGGCCGATTTTCAAGACGCCGCGCCGCGACAGTGCAGGTGAATCAGTCAGGCTGGGGTTCATTGTTTTTATTGTCCCGGTGGTGGCGGTTATCAGCGGATAAACAGCTTCTGGATCAGTTTCTGGATTGATTTCCCATAGGGCGGATAGATCAACTTCGCCGCGTTCAGACGCTGCTTGACCAGCACGCCCTTGGCCTTGCTGAAGGTCAGGAAACCTTCGTGACCGTGGTAATGGCCCATGCCAGAAGGGCCGATGCCACCAAACGGCAGGTCATCCTGGGCCACCTGCAGCAGGGTGTCATTCAGGCACACGCCGCCGGAGTGGGTCTCGTGGAGCACGCGGTTCTGTTCGCTCTTGTTGTAGCCGAAGTAATACAGGGCCAGTGGACGCGGGCGCTGGTTGATGTAGGCAAAGGCCTGATCAATGCCGCGATAGGGCACGATCGGCAACAGCGGACCAAAGATCTCATCCTGCATCACCGTCATCTCGTCACTCACATTCAGCAGCAGGCTGTGAGGCATGCGCCGTGCCTGGCCCTGGTCGTACAGCGCAATCAGCGTGGCGCCCTTGTCGGTGGCGTCCCTGGCGTAGGCATTGAGCCTGGCCAGTTGTCGCTCGTTGATGATGGCGGTGTAGTCCGGGTTGTCGGCCAGGGTCGGATAGAATTCACGAATCGCATGGGAGTAAGCCTCGACGAAGCCTTCCACACGATCCTCCGGCACCAGCACATAGTCCGGTGCTACGCAGGTTTGCCCGGCGTTCAACGCCTTGCCAAAGGCGATACGCTCGGCAGCATCCTTGAGCGGCACATCGGCGGAGACGATGGCTGGTGATTTGCCGCCCAGTTCCAGGGTGACCGGCGTGAGGTGTTCGGCGGCCGCACGCATCACATGCCTGCCGATGCTGGTGGCCCCGGTGAACAGCAAATGATCGAAACGCAACGTGGAAAACGCCATGCCGACTTCGGCTTCGCCGAGCACCACGCACACCAGATCCTCGGGGAAGATCCTGGCCAGCAATGCCTTGAGCAGTTCACCGGTGGCCGGCGTGGATTCGCTGAGCTTGAGCATGACCCGGTTGCCGGCGGCCAAGGCTCCGACCAGCGGGCCGATGGCCAGGTACAACGGGTAGTTCCACGGCACGATCACGCCGACCACACCCAGCGGCTGGTAGATGACTTTGGCCGACGCGGGCTGAAAGGCAATGCCTACAGCGCGGCGGGAAGGTTTCATCCAAGCTTTGAGGTGCTTGCTGGCGTAGTGAATACCATGCAGGCTGGGCATCAGCTCGGCAAACAGGGTTTCGTCCGCGCTGCGATGGCTGAAGTCCTGGCTGATCGCGTTGATCAGCGCCTGGCGTTCATCGCTGAGCAAATCGCGCAAGGCCTTGAGCCATTGCTGGCGTTGCGCGGCCGGCGGCATCGGGTTGGCGGCATAGGCGCGACGTTGCGCTTCGAACAGGTCCTGGAGATGATCCAGCGCCTGGGATTCTTGCAGGTAGGCAACGTTGGCAGACATGGCGCGATCCCGATTGTTATAGGTCTGCCTGGATTTTTAGAGTTATTGCTCTAAGTTGTCAAATAACATTGCAGTAACATCTGGATTTAACCTGACCGGCATAGGCCGTAAGATGCCCCATCCCGTGTTTGGAAGCTGATCCCTATGGCACCACGAGTAAAGACCAGCGAGCGCATCGTGCAAACCAGCCTGGAGCTTTTTAACCAGCAGGGCGAGCGCAGTGTCAGTACCAACCATATCGCTGCCCATATGGAAATTTCCCCGGGCAACCTGTACTACCACTTCCCCAATAAGCAGGCGATCATCGCCGTGCTGTTTCGCGAATACGAAGCGTTGGTGGACAGTTTCCTACGCCCGCCCCAGGGGCGCGCGATGGTGGTGGAAGACAAGCGTTTTTACCTGCAGGCCGTACTGGCGGGCATGTGGCGCTACCGCTTCCTGCACCGCGATCTCGAGCATTTATTGGAGAGCGACCCGGAGCTGGCCACTGGCTACCGACGGTTTTCCCAGCGCTGCCTGATTCAGGGCGGGGCGATCTACCAGGGCTTTGTCGACGCCGGCATTCTCACGATGGACCCGGTGCAAACCGAAGCCCTGACCCTTAATGCCTGGATTATCCTCACCTCCTGGGTGCGGTTTCTGTGCACCACCAATGAAAACTCCACTCATTTAAGCGCCGAAGCCATAAAGCGTGGGGTATACCAGGTGCTGGTGCTTGAGGCGGGTTTTGTCACGCCCCAGGCCAAAGCAGCGGTGGATGCGTTATTCAAAGAGTTTTACGTGCCGTTGAACCAGGCACTGGAAGAAGTGAAGTAGGATCTTTCCCCTTTGTATGCACAGGAGTCAGTCATGCCGCTTGCCCAATTGATCAGTCCCCAACAATTGGCCGAGCGCCAGAAGACGGCCGGGCTGGTGATCCTCGATTGCCGCTTTGCCCTGGAAGACCCGGATTACGGGCTGTGCAGCTATGCCGAAGGGCATATCGAAGGGGCGCAATATGCCGATCTCGAGCGCCACCTCAGCGGCCCGGTGATCAAGGGTGTGACCGGCCGTCACCCGCTGCCCGCGGCGGACGCATTTATCGAGCAATTGCAGGCGTGGGGTGTCAGCGCTGATACCGACCTGGTGTTGTATGACGATGGGTCAGGGGCCTACGCGGCTCGGGCATGGTGGTTGCTGGCCTGGCTCGGCAAGCGCGATGGCGTGTTTATCCTGGACGGCGGTCTCAAGGCCTGGCATGCGGCGGGCTTCCCATTGAGCCTGGATGCGCCGGTGGTCGAACCCGGCACTTTTTCCGCTACGCCGGATAATCGACTGTTCCTGGATGCCGATGAGTTGAAAAAACGCCTGGGCGAACCGGGCATGACCTTGATCGATGCCCGCGCCCAGGCGCGTTTTCGCGGCGAAGTAGAACCCATCGACCCGATTGCCGGGCATATTCCCGGCGCGCAGTGCGCGGCATTCAATGAAAACCTGGGCAGCGATGGGTGCTTTTTACCGGCTGAACAGCTCAGGCAGCGTTTTGCTGCGCAGTTGCAGGGGCGTCCGGCGCAGGCGTTGGTGGCGTACTGCGGTTCCGGGGTGACGGCGTGCCATAACCTGTTTGCGCTGAGTTTGGCGGGGTACCCGCTGGGCAAGTTGTATGCGGGGTCGTGGAGTGAGTGGATTACGGATCCTGCTCGTGACATTGCGACAGGCGACTAAAGGCCAGATCTGCAAACCCAATCAAAATGTGGGAGGGGGCTTGCCCCCGATAGCGGTGTGTCAGTCAGTACATCTGTTACTGATCCACCGCCATCGGGGGCAAGCCCCCTCTCACATTTTTTATCCGTGTTGTGCCAGTAGCCATTGGGGGATGCGGCGTTCCAGATAGTAGCCGGGGCGTTTCAGCGAACCCTCTACGAATCCCACATGTCCACCCTGGGCCAACAGCTCAAACTCCGTACAGTATGATAGCTCACTGGCTTCGGGCAGGCTGTGGGCAAACACAAACGGATCATCAGCTGCCTGGATAATCAGGGTTGGCGTGCGTATAGCGCCCAGATAGTAGCGGCTCGACGCCTTGCGGTAATAATCCTCGGCGCTCTGGAAGCCGTGCAGCGGCGCAGTGACCCGCCCGTCGAAATCCCAGAACGTGCGCATTTTCTCCAGCGAACCCAAAGCTTCCAGGGCTTTCAATCCGTCTTGCCGACCGTCCTGCAGAAACTGGCGTTGCTTGACGCGGATATACGCCAGCATTTCGCGCATGAAGTGCTTCTGGTAGATCCGCGAAAACCCCAGCCCGATGCGATCCGCGCATTGGTCCAGGCGAAACGGCACCGATACCGCCGCCGCGCCTTGCAGCCCCGAAGCCGCACCGGTTTCGCCCAAATGCTTGAGCAACACGTTGCCGCCCAGGGAATAACCCACCGCATACAGGGGCGCCAAAGGTCGCTTGGCGCGCAAATGAGCAATCGCCGCTGCCAGGTCTTCGCTGGCACCGGAGTGATAGCTGCGAGCCAACAGGTTCGGCTCGCCCGAACAACCGCGCCAGTTCAACGCCACGCTGGCCCAGCCTTGGGCGGCGAGCACTTTTTGCAAACCGGCCACGTAAGGAGAATTGGACGAACCGGTCAGCCCGTGCAGCACCAGCACCAGCGGCGCCTGCACGTCGTGGGGGCCGTGCCAGTCGAGGTCGAGAAAGTCGCCGTCTTCCAGCCACAGGCGTTCGCGTTGGCGCTCGATGTGGGTGGTCGGGCGCCACAGCGGCCCCCACAGTGTCTGCAAGTGGGGGTTGCCGAGGCCGAAGGCGGGTTTGAAGCGGTCCACAGAGGGAGTCATGAAATACTCGCTGCCGGACGAGCTTGCCTGCACTCCTGTAGGAGCGAGCTTGCTCGCGAAAAACGTTAACGATGACGCAGCGCTATCAGGCAGCCCGTGTCGCCTGTTCGACCTTCGCGAGCAAGCTCGCTCTTACAGGGCGCGGTGCCACAGCGCGTAATACACCCGCCCGGATTTCTGCTCCCGGTGCAGGCGCCAGCTGCCCGGCAGGCCGAGCGTCGACGGCGCGGTTTCGCTTTCAGTGTAGATCCATGCATCCGGCGCCAGCCACTGTCGTTCTTCCAGCAGCGTGCACACGGTCGGCAGCAGGTTCTGGTTGAACGGTGGGTCGAGGAACACCACGTCGTATTCGCTGGCAGCCTGGGTTTCCAGGTAGCGCAAGGCGTCGGCGGTCTGGACCTGGCCATTGGTGCAGCGCAAGGTACCCAAGTGTTCCTTGAGGCTGGACACCGCCACATTGCTCGCATCCAGCGCTTGTGCCTGGGCTGCGCCACGGGACAGCGCCTCCAGGAACAACGCGCCACTGCCAGCGAACGGGTCAAGTACCTTGGCGCCGCCGATGTACGGCGCCAGCCAGTTGAACAGGGTTTCGCGCACGCGATCCGGCGTCGGGCGCAGGCCCACGACATCGGGGAAGCTCAGCTTGCGGCTGCCCCATTCACCGCCAATGATGCGCAGTTGGCCCACACCGTTATGCACGTTGTGGACGGGTTTTTTCGGGCGAGATGAACTGGCCATTAATGCTCCGGAACCCCGAGCGGCTGCTCGGCGGGTTTATCAGTGGGGGGCGGTAGTGGCTTTTGCGCAATCGTCGGGCCGGCGGTCACGATGACCATCTTGTCGGCGCTCAAGTGTTTGTTCATTGCCGCCTTGACCTGCTCTACGGTCAGGGCCTGGGATTGTTTCATGAAATCTTCCAGATAGCTCAGCGGCAGGTTGTAGAAACCCATGGCCCCCAACTGCCCGACGATATCGGCGTTGCTGGCGGTGGACAGCGGAAAGCTGCCGGCCAGTTCGCGCTTGGCATCATCGAGTTCTTTCTGGGTGGGGCCGTTTTTGAGGTAGTCGGCCACCACCTCTTCAACCAGGCGCAGGGTGCCGCCGCTCATTTCGGCGCGGGTCTGCAGGTTGATCATGAACGGGCCACGCACCTGCATCGGCGAGAAACCGGAGTACACGCCGTAGGTCAGGCCGCGTTTTTCGCGCACTTCGCTCATCAGACGGGTGCCGAAGCCACCGCCGCCGAGAATCTGGTTGCCCAGGGACAAGGCTGCGTAATCCGGGTCTGCACGGTCGATGCCCAACTGCGCGAACAGCAGGTGGGTTTGCTTGGACGGAAACTCGATACGGCTCAGGCCGGCCTTTGGCTCCGTCGGCTGGGCAATCTTCGCCAGGGCCGGGCCCTTGGGCAGCGCGGCAGAAACCTTGGCAGTCATGGCTTCGGCTTCGGCACGGGTGAGGTCGCCGACCACCGCGATCACGGCATTGCCCGCCGCGTAGGCCTTGGCATGGAATGCCTGCATTTGTTGCACGGTAATCGCCGGAACGCTTTCAGGCGTGCCTTCGCTTGGGTGGGCATACGGGTGGTCGCCGTACAGGCGCTTGAACAGCTCGATGCTTGCCAGCTTGGCGGGGTTCTGCTTCTGGTATTCGAAGCCGGCCAGGATCTGGTTCTTGATGCGGGCCAGTGAATCGGCGGGGAACGTCGGCTTGCCGATCACATCATCGAACAGCGCCAGTGCGGCATCGCGCTTGTCGCTGTCGCTCAAGCTGCGCAGGGACACCAGGGCCATATCGCGGTAGGCGCCATTGCCAAAATCGGCGCCCAGGCCTTCAAAGCCGCTGGCGATCTGGCTGACGTCCTTGCCCGGCACGCCTTCGTTGAGCATGGCGTTGGTCATCAAGGCCAGTCCCGGCACGTTGCCGTCCTGGCTGCTGCCGGCGGCGAACAGGATGCGCACGTCGAACATCGGCAATTCATGGGCTTCGACGAACAGCACCTTGGCGCCTTCGGCGGTGGTCCAGGTCTGTACGTCGAGCTTGCGGTTGGTCGGTGCTTTACCGTCCAGCTCAGCCAGCGATTGCAGCTTGCTGGCCGATTGAGCCTTGTCCAGCGCCGGGCTGGCAACGGACTCGCTCGGGCGCAGCAAATACACGGCACTGGCCGCGATCAGGGTAACGGCGATCAGGCCGGGCAGAATCAGGCGGCTGCTTTTGCGGTCACTCATGAGCGGTCTCCTCAGGCAAAACATGGGCGACGCTCAGACGTTCGCGGGTGAAATAAGTGCGCGCCGCCTTTTGGATATCCTCCGGGGTCACGCTTTGCAGGTCGGCAAGCTCAGTGTCCATCAGCTTCCACGACAGGCCGACGGTCTCCAGCGAACCGATGGCCGTGGCCTGGCTGGTGATGGAGTCGCGCTGGTAGACCACGCCTGCTATCACCTGGGCGCGGATGCGCTCGAGTTCTTCGGCGGTAGGCGGCTTGGCCTTGAGCTCTTCCAACAGGCGCCACAGGCCGGCTTCGGCTTGGGCGACGGTCTTTTTCTTCTGCTGGTTAGGCGTGGCGCTCAGCATGAACAGGGTATCGCCGCGGGTATAGGCGTCGTAATTGGTGGAGGCGGCGGAGACCAGTTCTTCACCGCGCTCCAACTGCTCGGAGATACGCGCGCTGTAGCCGCCGTCGAGCAGGGCCGAGATCAGGCGCAGGGCTTGGACCGAGCGCTTGTCTTCGGCCGTCGCAAGGCCGGGCACATTGAAACCGAGCATGACGCTCGGCAACTGGGTTTGCACGTGCAGGGTCAGCAGGCGCTCGCCGGGCTCGGCCAGCTCCATCGGAATCTTGGCGGGAGGGACGTCGCGCTTGGGGATCGGGCCGAAGTAGCGCTGGGCGAGGGTTTTCACCTCGTCCGGCGTGACATCGCCGACCACCACCAGGGTCGCGTTGTTCGGTACGTACCAGGCCTGGTACCAGTGGCGCAGTTCCTCGACCTTCATGCGTTCCAGGTCGGCCATCCAGCCGATGGTTGGCGTGTGATAGCCGCTGGCCGGGAAGGCCATGGCCTTGAAACGTTCAAAGGCCTTGGACATCGGGTTGTCGTCGGTGCGCAGGCGGCGCTCTTCCTTGATCACCTCGATTTCGCGGCTGAACTCATCGGCCGGCAGGCGCAGGCTGGCCATGCGGTCGGCTTCCAGCTCGAAGGCCACGCCCAGGCGGTCACGGGCCAGCACCTGATAGTACGCGGTGTAGTCGTCACTGGTGAACGCGTTTTCTTCGGCGCCCAGGTCGCGCAGGATCAGCGAGGCTTCGCCGGGGCCGACCTTGGCGCTGCCCTTGAACATCATGTGTTCCAGGGCGTGGGACAAACCGGTCTGGCCCGGGGTTTCGTAGCTCGAGCCCACCTTGTACCAGACTTGGGAAACCACCACCGGCGCACGATGATCTTCGCGCACGACGACCTTGAGGCCGTTGTCGAGGGTGAATTCGTGGGTGGGTTGTGGATCGGCAGCCAAAGCTGAAAGGGGCAGACAAACTGTGCTGAGCAGCAGGCCTGCGGCGCGGCGGGCTAGAGCATTCATTCGTTTTTTAACCTGTTGGACTGCCCGCTTGGTCTTAGCGTCGGCGGGCGAGGAGGTGCTAGGATACTGATCCGACTCAGGGACGGCCACTGTGGCTGTCCTGTTAAGGCTCTATTTAGGCCTTCAAAATGTTGCGCATGAACGAGCTGGCTAAAAAACAGTCTGTTACGCATCGAATTTTATTTACCGAAGCGCCGCTTGGCGCGTCGCTACCTTGAGATAGCCGTCTCCATGTTTGGTTCCAACGACGACAAGAAGACCCCAGCTGCGGCTGGCGAGAAAAAAGGCCTGTTCGGATGGCTGCGCAAAAAGCCGCAGGAAACCGTCGTCGAACAGCCGCAGGTTCAACCCGAACCTACCCCTGAGCCTAGAGTAGAAGCCGAGCCGGTTGCCGAAACACCGGCGCCGGTGGTGTTGCCGATTGCGGAGCCGGTGTTGCAGCCGGTGGTCGAGGCAGAACCTGCGCCTGAACCTGAACCCGAGCACAAACCGTGGCTGGAACTGCCGGTGGCCGAAGAGCCGGTGGCACTGGTTGAGGATGTGCAGGCTGAACACGTGACGCCGCCCATTCCTGTGGCGCCGCCGGTAGAGGTTGTCGTCACGGCACCCCCAGCAGTCGAAATGCCTGCTGAAATCCCTGCTGAAGTGCCAGCTGCAGTTGCCGTGCCTGCGGTCATCGAAGAGCCCGCCGCACCCGCCGAAACCAGTAAAACCGGCTTCTTCGCCCGCCTTAAACAGGGCCTGAGCAAAACCAGCGCCAGTATCGGCGAAGGCATGGCCAGCCTGTTCCTCGGCAAAAAGACCATCGATGACGAGCTGCTGGAAGACATCGAAACCCGCCTGCTCACCGCAGACGTGGGCGTAGAAGCCACCGCCGTCATCATCCAGAGCCTGACCCAGAAGGTCGCGCGCAAGCAGTTGACCGACGCCGACGCGTTGTACAAATCCTTGCAGGCCGAGCTGGCCGCCATGCTCAAACCCGTTGAAGCGCCGCTGGTGATTACGCCGAAGAAACCTTTCGTGATCCTGGTCGTGGGCGTCAACGGCGCCGGCAAGACCACCACCATCGGCAAGCTGGCCAAAAAGCTGCAAGGCGAGGGCAAGAAAGTCATGCTCGCCGCCGGCGACACCTTCCGTGCCGCTGCCGTCGAGCAGCTGCAAGTGTGGGGTGAGCGCAACAAGATCCCGGTGATCGCCCAGCACACGGGTGCCGACTCCGCTTCGGTGATCTTCGATGCCGTGCAGGCCGCCAAGGCCCGTAACATCGATGTGTTGATTGCCGACACCGCCGGTCGCCTGCACACCAAAGACAACTTGATGGAAGAGCTGAAGAAAGTCCGCCGTGTGATCGGCAAGCTCGACGCCGATGCCCCCCATGAAGTGCTGCTGGTGCTGGACGCCGGTACCGGCCAGAACGCCATCAGCCAGGCCAAGCAATTCAACCAGACGGTGCAACTGACCGGCCTGGCCTTGACTAAGCTCGACGGCACGGCCAAGGGCGGTGTGATTTTCGCCCTGGCCAAACAGTTCGGGTTGCCGATTCGTTACATCGGCGTCGGTGAAGGCATCGACGACCTGCGCACTTTTGAAGCCGAACCCTTTGTACAGGCACTGTTTGCCGAGCGGGAGCGTTCATGATTCGATTCGAACAGGTCGGTAAACGCTACGCCAACGGGCATGTGGGCTTGCATGAGCTGAGCTTTCGAGTACGGCGGGGCGAGTTTTTGTTTGTGACCGGTCACTCCGGCGCCGGTAAGAGCACGTTGCTGCGCCTGCTGCTGGCCATGGAGCGGCCGACCACCGGCAAGCTGTTGCTGGCGGGCCAGGACCTGGCCACCATCAGCAATGCGCAGATCCCGTTCCTGCGCCGTCAGATCGGCGTGGTGTTCCAGAACCACCAGTTGCTGTTTGATCGCACAGTGTTCAACAACATCGCCTTGCCCCTGCAGATTCTAGGGCTGTCCAAGGCCGAGATCGTCAAACGGGTGGATTCGGCGCTGGAGCGCGTGGCGTTGTCGGACAAGACCGACCTCTACCCCGGCGACCTGTCCACCGGCCAGCAACAGCGCGTGGGTATCGCCCGCGCCATCGTCCACCGCCCGGCCTTGCTGCTGGCGGACGAACCCACCGGTAACCTCGACCCGCGCCTGGCGGCCGAGATCATGGGGGTGTTCGAAGACATCAACCGCCTGGGCACCAGCGTATTGATCGCCAGCCACGACCTGGCCCTGATCGCCCGCATGCGCCACCGCATGCTGACCCTGCAACGCGGTCGCCTGATCGGTGACGGGGAGGCCGGCGTATGAGTGCAACACGCAGCCCTAAAGTATCCGAACGCGTGGCGCCGAAACCGGCCGACCCGCAACCGAAAAAGAAAAAGCGCGACGATGACGACGGCCCGGACTTTGGCACCCTGTTGCGTGCCTGGATCGAAAGCCACCGCGCCAGCCTGCTCGACAGTCTGCGCCGCCTGGGCAAGCAGCCGATCGGCAGCTTTTTCACCTGCCTGGTGATGGCCGTGGCCCTGAGCCTGCCGATGGGCTTGTCGTTGCTGCTTAATAATGTCGAGCGCCTGGGCGGTTCCTGGCAGCGCGCGGCGCAGATTTCGCTGTACCTGAACCTGGATGCCAGCACCCAGCAAGGCGAAGCGCTGCGCGACGATATCAAGAACATGCCGGGCGTGGCGGAAGCCGAATACATCAGCCGCGACCAGGCACTTGAGGAGTTCCAGCAACAATCCGGCCTCGGCGAGGCGCTCAAGGAGCTGCCGCAGAACCCGTTGCCGGGCGTGGTGCTGGTGACACCGAATGAGGTGGACAAGCCGGCTCTGGAAGCCCTGCGACAGAAACTTGCAGAGCTGCCCAAGGTGCAACAGGCCCAACTTGATCTAGTCTGGGTAGAGCGCCTGGCCGCGATCCTCAAGCTGGGCGACCGCTTCGTGTTCGGTTTGACGGTGTTGCTGGTGTCTGCATTACTTTTGGTGATAGGTAATACCATTCGTCTTCATATTGAAAACCGCCGCACCGAGATAGAAGTGATTAAACTGGTCGGCGGCACGGACAGCTATGTGCGTCGTCCTTTTCTGTACATGGGCGCGCTTTATGGCTTCGGTGCCGGGGTTTTGTCCTGGGGCTTGCTGGCTTTTGGCCTGGACTGGCTGAACGATGCGGTTATCGGGCTGGCCGGCTTGTACGGCAGCGATTTTGCCCTGGCGGGCGTGCCGGTAGCCGATGGCCTGAGCCTCTTGCTTGGCGCGGTGCTGTTGGGGTATATCGGTGCGTGGATTGCGGTCGCACGGCATTTACGTGAGCTGGCACCGAAATAGTTAATGTCAGGGTAATGTAGTTTCGTTTGTATTGACCTTGTCAGCAGTTTAGGGAACTTGTCCTACGGTTCCCCGGTCAATTTTCGCAGTGCTGAACTGCACGAGTTATGTGAGTCGGAGGTTTTTTCGTATGACCACTTCTTTGCAACCTGCTTATGCCTTGGTCCCGGGTGCGAACCTGGAAGCCTATGTGCACACGGTAAACAGCATTCCATTGCTGACGCCCGAGCAGGAGCGTGAACTGGCCGAGAGTCTCTACTATGAGCAGGATTTGGGGGCGGCTCGGCAGATGGTGCTCGCCCACCTGCGTTTTGTCGTACATATCGCCCGTAGCTATAGCGGCTACGGCCTGGCCCAGGCTGACCTGATCCAGGAAGGCAACGTCGGCCTGATGAAGGCTGTAAAGCGCTTCAACCCTGAGATGGGCGTGCGCCTGGTATCGTTTGCCGTGCACTGGATCAAGGCGGAAATCCACGAGTTCATCCTGCGCAACTGGCGCATCGTGAAAGTGGCGACTACCAAGGCCCAGCGCAAGCTGTTCTTCAACCTGCGCAGCCAGAAGAAACGCCTGGCGTGGCTGAACAATGAGGAAGTCCACCGTGTGGCCGAAAGCCTCGGCGTGGAGCCCCGTGAAGTGCGCGAGATGGAAAGCCGCCTGACCGGCCATGACATGGCCTTCGACCCGGCTGCCGAAGCAGACGACGACAGCGCCTTCCAATCGCCGGCCAATTACCTGGAAGACCACCGGTACGACCCGGCGCGTCAACTGGAAGATGCCGACTGGAGCGACAACTCCAATCACAACCTGCACGAAGCGCTGGAAGTGCTGGACGACCGCAGCCGTGACATTCTCTACCAGCGTTGGCTGGCGGAAGAAAAAGCCACGCTGCACGACCTGGCGCAGAAGTACAACGTGTCGGCCGAGCGGATCCGTCAGCTTGAGAAAAGCGCGATGAACAAGCTGAAGCTGTCGATCGCCGCCTAAACCTGCTGGCAGCACTGAGTCAAAATGTGGGAGGGGGCTTGCCCCCGATTGCAGTGGAACAGTCACTTAGATGTCGACTGATACTCTGCTATCGGGGGCAAGCCCCCTCCCACTTTTGTTTTGTGTTGTGTCAGTCGGACCAGGGGGCCTTGCGGGAGTTGTTCAGCTCAACCAGATAACCTTCGCCGCCCAGTTGACTCATCTGCTGGCGAATCCACGCCGCGCGCCGCGCCACATAGGCGGTCGGATGGCTGGCGCTCCAGACGCGCGGGTTCGGCAATACGGCCGCCAGATAGCTGGCCTGCTGCCGCGAGAGCCCCTTGGCGCTCACGCCAAAGTGATGCCGCGCCGCCGCTTCTGCGCCAAACACGCCCTCATCCCACTCCACGCTGTTGAGGTACACCTCAAGAATGCGCTGCTTGGGCCATAGCACTTCGATCAATCCGGTAAACCAGGCTTCCAGGCCCTTGCGCAGATAGCTGCGGCCGGTCCACAGGAACAGGTTCTTCGACACCTGCTGGCTCAACGTACTGGCTCCCCGGAT
Organism: Pseudomonas fluorescens; assembly: GCF_002837185.1. Taxonomy (GTDB): domain Bacteria; phylum Pseudomonadota; class Gammaproteobacteria; order Pseudomonadales; family Pseudomonadaceae; genus Aquipseudomonas; species Aquipseudomonas fluorescens_AM. The sequence continues at coordinate 104,040 of NZ_KZ477998.1, forward strand.
CGAACCGCCGCGTTCGTTGTGCAGGATCGCTGCCTGGATCGCGCCAAAGTCAAAGCCCCAGTGCTGCGGGAAACGCTGGTCTTCACCGGCCATCACCGCCACTTTGAGGTCATCGGAAATCTCGTCCCACGGCACCCAGCTGCGCTGCAGGTCAATCGGCTCGCCGTCGATCCAGGATTCGACCTTGCGTTCCACCATCAACGCGGTGAACGGCGGCGGTACGACGCGAAACAGCAGCACCAGCAGCACACTGCCGATGGCGAACCATTTCAGGACGTTGAGAAAGCGTTTGAAGAGGACACGCAGCATAGAGATGGCTTGGCCGAACCCGTTGAGCGGGCCATTATACAGACCCTGCCCGATGAGTCTGACTGGAGTTCCTCATGCTGCGTAGCTTTCTGATGCTGGCTGCTTTTTTCGGTTTCACCGGTGTCGCCTTGGGCGCCTTCGCCGCCCACGGCCTGAAGAACCGCCTGAGCGCCGATTACCTGGCAATTTTCCATACCGGCGTGACCTATCAACTGGTGCACACCCTGGCTTTATTTGGGGTGGCCCTGCTGGCCGCGCATATTCCCGGGCGACTGGTCACCTGGGCGGGTGTTTCGTTTGTCGTCGGTATTTTGCTGTTCTCCGGCAGCCTGTATGTGTTGACGATGACCGGGATCAGCAAGCTGGGCATCATCACGCCGTTTGGCGGCCTGGCTTTCCTGCTCGGCTGGTTCTTCCTGGGCTTGGCGGCGTGGCGCTTGCAGCTTTGACCGCTTGACGCTTGGAGCTGACCTTCAGGTCCCAATCGCGTTAGAATGCCGGCCCCTAAAAACGATGGCGGCCCGTGGCATGCGCATTCAGTTGAACGGCGAACCCCTTGATCTGCCCGACGGTGAAACCGTTGCGGCCCTGCTGGCCCGCCTGGATTTGACCGGGCGTCGCGTCGCAGTGGAGCTCAACCTGGATATCGTCCCGCGCAGCCAGCACGAAGGCACCGCGCTCAGCGAGGGTGACCAGGTCGAAGTGGTCCACGCCATCGGCGGCGGCTAGTCGCCCCGGCTGTAACGCATTCTGCAGAACCTCACCCCATTACGAGGATTTCCCATGAGCATCGTTCGTAGCGACAAGCCCTTCGTCCTGGCCGGTCGTACCTACCCGTCCCGTCTGCTGGTCGGCACCGGCAAATACCGCGACATGGAAGAAACCCGTCTGGCCATCGAAGCCTCGGGCGCCGACATCGTTACCTTCGCCGTGCGTCGCACCAACCTTGGCCAGATCGCGGGCGAGCCGAACCTGCTCGAAGTGCTGTCGCCGCAGCGCTACACCTTTTTGCCGAACACCGCCGGCTGCTATGACGCCATCGAAGCCGTGCGCACCTGCCGCCTGGCCCGTGAGTTGCTCGACGGCCACAATCTGGTGAAGCTGGAAGTGCTGGCCGACCAGAAAACCCTGTTCCCCAACGTGATCGAAACCCTCAAGGCCGCCGAAACCCTGGTCAAGGAAGGCTTTGACGTGATGGTCTACACCAGCGATGACCCGATCATCGCGCGCCAGCTGGCAGAAATCGGCTGCATTGCGGTAATGCCGCTGGCCGGCTTGATCGGCTCCGGCCTGGGTATCTGCAATCCGTACAACCTGCAGATCATCCTTGAAGAAGCCAAAATCCCGGTGCTGGTGGACGCGGGCGTGGGCACGGCCTCCGACGCCACCATCGCCATGGAGCTGGGCTGCGACGCGGTGCTGATGAACTCGGCCATCGCCCATGCCCAGCAACCGATCATGATGGCCCAGGCCATGCAACACGCAATCGTCGCGGGCCGCCTGGCCTACCTCGCCGGTCGCATGCCGAAAAAACTCTATGCCAGCGCCTCTTCGCCGCTGGATGGTCTGATCAAGTAAGAGCTATTGATGACTGAATCAAACGAAACGCCGAACACCCTGGAAGCGGGCGACGAGTCCAAGCACCGCCGCATCAAGAGCTTTGTGATGCGCGCCGGTCGCATGACCGAAGGCCAGCAAAAGGGCCTGGAGCAAGGCACGCCTCTGTTCGTATTGCCGCTGGCCGACGCGCCGGTGGACTACGACCAGGTATTCGGCCGTTCGGCCCCGCGCTCCCTGGAAATCGGTTTCGGCATGGGGCATTCCTTGCTGGAAATGGCTGCGGCCGCGCCGGAGCAGGATTTCATCGGTGTGGAAGTGCACCGCCCAGGCGTCGGTGCGTTGCTTAACGGCGTGCTGACTCAGGGCCTGACCAATCTGCGGGTCTATGATTGCGACGCGATTGAAGTGCTCAACCGCTGCATCGCCGACAACAGTCTCGACCGGCTGATGCTGTTCTTCCCCGACCCCTGGCACAAGGCCCGTCACCACAAGCGTCGCATCGTCCAGGCTTCATTCGCGGAACTGGTGCGCAGCAAGCTGAAAGTGGGTGGCATCCTGCACATGGCCACCGACTGGGAACCGTATGCCGACTACATGCTGGAAGTGATGAACGTCGCCCCCGGCTACCGCAACCTGGCCGAAGACGGCAAATGCGTACCGCGCCCGGCGGAGCGCCCGATCACCAAGTTCGAACGCCGTGGCGAGCGGTTGGGGCATGGGGTGTGGGATTTGAAGTTCGAGAAGCTGGCCTGAGACCCGCTTCCGAATTTGAAATGCAGTAAAAATGTGGGAGGGGGCTTGCCCCCGATAGCGGTGTATCAGTCAAAGATTGGGTGACTGATCCACTGCAATCGGGGGCAAGCCCCCTCCCACAGTTGGTTTTGTGTTGGGCTTGAGATCAGCGGCGGTCGGCGACTACGCCGATCAACACCAGCACCACCACCAACACCGGGGCCAGGCTGTAGTTATTGAACTGGCTCAGCCCTCGCACAATCCACGGTGTGGCGTAGATCAACGCCGCGCCGCTGCCGATCATGCACAGCAGGGCCATCAAGGGCACGCGCAACGCACCGGCAATGCTGCCCAGGCGGGCTTCGACCCAGCCCTTGATGTCGGCGCCGAACAGCACCAGCAGACAGCCGACCAGGGCCAGGGAGATTTCCGACAGGTTGCTACGGCTCCAGCGGGATACGGTGGCGAGCAGGTCGAGTACCAGGTCCATTTGATTTCCTTAAAAAGCGTCAGCTCAAAAACGTCTGCAACAGGTCATTGAGAAAGAGTTGCCCGCGGTCGGTCGCCGCCAGGCGTGACGGTTCGACCTGCATTAAGCCACTTTGTTCTGCCTCGCGGCGCCCTTCGTCGAGGCTCGCCAGGTCAAGCCCGGTGCGCTCGGCATAGAGCCTGGCGTCGACCCCTTCAGTGAGGCGCAGGGCGTTCATCAGGAACTCGAACGGCAGCTCTTCGTTGGTCAGCTCTTTCGCCCCGGCCTGGAAGCTTTTGGCCGGGTTGAGGTAGTCCTTAGGTGCGCGGGTTTTCCAGGTGCGTACGATGCGCCCGTCGGGGTGGCTGAGCTTGCCATGGGCGCCGGCGCCGATACCGATGAAGTCGCCAAAGCTCCAGTAATTGAGGTTATGCCGCGCCGGCCGTCCCGGTTGGGCGTAGGCCGACACTTCATATTGCTGGTAGCCGTGCTCGGCGAGCAGCGCCTGGCCGGCTTCCTGGATATCCCACAGCGTATCGTCTTCGGGCAGCGCGGGCGGCTGGTTCCAGAAGACGGTATTGGGTTCCAGGGTCAGTTGGTACCAGGACAAGTGCGTCGGTTTGAGCGCAATCGCCTGGCGCAGGTCGCCCAGGGCGTCGTCAAGGGACTGGTTGGGCAGGCCGTGCATCAAGTCCAGGTTGAAGTTATCGAACCCGGCCTGGCGCGCCATACCAGCGGCGCGCACCGCTTCGTCGCCATTGTGGATACGGCCCAGGGCTTCAAGCTTCTCTTGCTGAAAGCTCTGGATCCCGATGGACAGGCGATTGATCCCCAGCTTGCGGTACGCCACGAACTTCTCTTGTTCGAAGGTGCCTGGGTTGGCTTCCAGGGTGATTTCGATATCGCCGGCAAACGGGATGCGCGCTTGCACGCCTTTGAGCAGGCGCCCCAGCGCGTCAGCGCTGAACAGGCTGGGCGTGCCGCCGCCGAAGAAGATCGAGCTCAGCTTGCGGCCATGGACCGCGTGCAGGTCTTGATCGAGATCGGCGAGCAACGCGTCCACGTACTCTTCTTCCGGCAATACTTTGCTTGCGGTATGGGAGTTGAAGTCGCAATACGGGCATTTGCGCACACACCACGGAATGTGGATGTACAACGCCAGGGGCGGCAGCACAGGCAAGGCCGCCCGGGGTGTTTGCGCGCCACCGTGGATCAGCGGCTGCGCAGAGGTGTTCTGGGTCATTTCAAGCCCAAGCGCTGGCGCAGTAACGCCATGGCGCGGGCGCGGTGGCTGATCTGGTTCTTGTCGGCCGGGCTCAATTCGGCGCTGGAGACATTGCGCTCCGGCACCCAGAACAGTGGGTCGTAGCCAAAGCCATGCTCACCGCTGGCGGCATGCAGGATACGCCCGTGCCACAAGCCTTCGCACAGGATCGGCAGCGGGTCATCGGCGTGTCGCACCAGGGCCAGCACGCAGACAAACTGTGCGCCACGCTCGGCGTCGGGCACGTCCTTGAGGGCGTCCAGCAGCTTGGCATTATTGGCCGCGTCGCCCTTGCCATCGGCATAGCGTGCCGAATAAATACCCGGCGCGCCGCCAAGGAAATCCACCGCCAGGCCCGAGTCATCCGCCAGGGCCGGCAGGCCGGAGATACGTGCGGCGTTGCGCGCCTTGAGGATGGCGTTCTCGACGAACGACAAGCCGGTTTCTTCCGGTTCTACCTGGCTGAACTCGCCAATCGAACGCAGTTGCACGGATTCACCGAGCATGGCCTGCAGTTCCTTGAGTTTGCCGGCGTTATGGCTGGCCAGTACGAGTTGGGTAAGCTTCATCATTCGGCCGGGAACAGTTCTTGGTTGAATTGGAAGCCGTGGGCTTTGCCACCGGTTTCAACGTTGATGGTAAACGTCTTGTATTCCCGCTGGGTCACCGAATAGGGCGCGAGGTAGCTGATCCCGCCTTTCTCTTCGATTTGCTTGAAGGTCAGGATCTCGCTTTTGCCGCCCAGGTCCTTGATGGTACCGGTGACCTGGGCTGCGACCGGTGTGACGCCCTTGATCACCGTCACATTGATCAAACCCTTCTCTTTGCTGCGCACTATGCCGACGTCTTGAGCGGTCTCGGGTGGCAGAAAACTGGAGGTAAAGGTGTTGTAGTGAACCGTGATATCGCCGAAATCTTTCTTGCGGTTAGCGTCGATAGCGTCCGCAGCCACGGCGTTGGCGCCCAGGCAGGCGGTCAGTAGAAAAACAGCCAGACGATTCATGAGCGTCCCTCTTGATAATGATTAGACGGCAATCTTGTGGTCGGTCAGGCCAGGACTGCTGACCCGGTAGATACCGATTTCGCCCAACAGGTTGGGCCATAGCTTACTCGCCCAGCCGTGGCGGTGCTGTTGATCGACGGCAAGGCGGTTGATCACCTTGGCTTCACGCTCGCCACACAGGGCTTCGAAGTCTTCGAAAGTGCAAAAGTGGATGTTCGGCGTGTTGTACCAGGTGTACGGCAGGAAGTCCGACACCGGCATGCGACCCTTGGTGGCCAGGTACCAGCGGCAGCGCCAGTGACCGAAGTTGGGGAAAGTGATGATGCATTGGCGGCCGACGCGCAGCATTTCGTCAAGGATACGGTCCGGGTAGTGCACCGCTTGCAACGCCTGGGTCATCACCACGATGTCGAAGCTGTTGCTGGCAAAGTTGCCGAGGCCCTTGTCCAGGTCCTGCTCGATCACGTTGATGCCCTTGGCCACGCACTGGGCGATGTTGTCCGGGTCGTTTTCCAGGCCGTAGCCGGTGACTTGCTTGTTGTCGCGCAGCCAGCTCAGCAACTCGCCATCGCCGCAGCCCAGGTCGAGCACGCGACTGCCGGCGGGGATCCAGTCTTGGATGATTTCCAGGTCGGCTCTCATGGCGTTCTCCCAAAGCGTAAGCAATTCATATAAGCGCTATTCGGTTCATGTAATTGCTGAACGCCTGCAAGTAACGGGGGATCGGAATCAGGAAGGCGTCGTGGCCCTGCGGTGCATCGATCTCCAGATAGCAGACGTCTTTCTTCGCAGCCATCAGGGCGTCCACCAGTTCGCGCGAGCGCGCCGGCGAGAAGCGCCAGTCGGTGGTGAACGACATGACGCAGAACTTGGCCGTGGCGTGCTCGAAGGTTTTCGCCAGGTCGTCGTCATGGTTCGCGGCCGGGTCGAAGTAGTCCAGCGCCTTGGTCATCAGCAGGTAGGTATTGGCGTCGAAACGCCCGGAGAACTCCTCGCCCTGATAACGCAGGTAGCTTTCCACCTGGAACTCGACGCTGTGGAAGTCGTAATTGAGCTTTTCGCTCTTGAGCCCACGGCCGAATTTTTCGCCCATGGAATCATCGGACAGGTAGGTGATGTGCCCGACCATCCGCGCCAGCATCAGGCCGCGCTTGGGGATCACGCCGGCTTCCTGGAACGAACCACCGTGGAACTCGGGGTCGGTGAGGATGGCCTGGCGCGCCACTTCGTTGAAGGCAATATTCTGCGCCGACAACTTGGGGGCCGAGGCGATTGCGAGGCAATGACGCACGCGATCCGGGTAGGTGATGGTCCATTGCAGGGCCTGCATGCCGCCCAGGCTGCCGCCGATCACGGCGGCCCATTGGTCGATGCCCAGCAGGTCGGCGAGGCGTGCCTGGCTGTGCACCCAGTCCTCCACGGTCAGCACCGGGAAGTCGGCGCCGAAGGGCTTGCCGGTTTCCGGGTTGAGGCTGCTGGGACCGGTGGAACCGTTGCAGCCGCCGAGGTTGTTCAGGCTGACCACGAAGAACTTAGTGGTGTCGATGGGCTTGCCGGGGCCGATGCAGCTGTCCCACCAGCCGGGCTTGCGCTCGTCGACGCTGTGGAAGCCCGCGGCGTGATGGTGGCCGGACAAGGCGTGGCAGATCAGCACGGCGTTGCTCGCCGTGGCATTCAGTTGGCCGTAGGTTTCGTAGATCAGGTCGTAGGCTGGCAGCGAACGGCCACAGGCCAGGGCCAGCGGTTCGCTGAAGTGCGCCACTTGAGGCACGACCAGTCCAACGGAATCGGGGGGGAAGGCAGTTGGCATCGACCCTGCTCTCGTTTAAATGAGGCGTAAGTCTAAAGAGCGGGGGACCCAGCGGCAAGCAATGGCCTGCATCAGTAGACGGATACAAAATGTGGGAGGGGGCTTGCCCCCGATAGCAGTGGATCAGTCAGCTTATTTGTAACTGACCCACCGCAATCGGGGGCAAGCCCCCTCCCACATTTTTTAGCGCATTTCAGATAAGGCCGAACAGCTCTTTAGGCATGAACGCATAGAACGCCAAACGCGGAATCACCCAGCTCTGAATCAGTTGGATCGCGATGAACGCGAAGATCGGCGAAATATCCAGCCCGCCCAGGTTCGGGATCAGGCGACGGAATGGCGCCAATACGGGCTCGGTGATCTGATACACCAGCTCGGCACCCGGACTGCGGCTGCCCGGTGCGACCCAGGAAAGGATCACGCTGATGATCATCGACCAGAAGATGATCTTCAAAAACAGCGAGAAAATGCCAATCAGCGCCCATGGCAGCAGCAGCACCGTGAAGGCCTGGTAGCCGTTGAGCATCAGGATCACCACAAACAGCAGGATCTGCAACAGCAGTGCCAGTACCAGCGACGACATGTCCAGCCCGAACAGGCTCGGGATCACCCGGCGCAGCGGCTTGAGCAGGGGTTGGGTGGCCTTGACCACGAACTGGCACAGCGGGTTGTAGAAGTTCGCCCGCACCAGTTGCAGGATAAAGCGCATCAGCACGATCAGCAGGTACAGGCTGCCCAGGGTCTGGATGATGAAGACGGCAGCGTCATTGATTCCGAGCATGTTTGATTACCTTGGTAAGGGACGACTATTTGCCCAGTTGTTCGGCCATTTCGGCTGAACGATGTGCCGCGGCACCCAGTGCTTTTTCCACCAGGGCTTCAAAGCCCCCGGCCTGGAACGATTCGATGGCGGCGTGTGTGGTGCCGCCCGGGGACGTTACCCGACGGCGCAGTTCAGCCGCATCCACGTCGCTGGACACCGCCATCTTCGCGGCGCCCAGGGCGGTCTGCTCGGCCAGTTGCTCGGCAACGTCGGCGGGCAGGCCCAGTTTCACGCCGGCGGCGGTCATGGCTTCGATCAACAGAAAAAAGTACGCCGGACCGCTGCCGGAAACGGCGGTGACCGCGTCCAGTTGCTGCTCATGCTCCAGCCACAGAGCGATGCCCACGGCGGATAACAGTTGCTGGGCTTGATCACGCTGCGCGGCGCTGACGTCGGCGGTGGCGTACAAACCGCTCACGCCCTGGCGCAACAACGACGGAGTATTCGGCATGCAGCGTACGATCGGCTGGGCGCCGAGCCAGTTGTTCATGCTGGCGCAGGTGATACCGGCAGCGATGGACACCACCAGTTGATGGGCCTGCAGGCTCGGGCGCAAGCTTTCGCACACGGCTTTCATGGCCTGGGGCTTGACCGCCAGCAGGATCACGTCGACGCCTTCGATGGCCTCGGCGTTGTCGGCAAAGGTTTCAATGCCGTGTTCGGCGCTGACACGGGCACGGGTCTCGGCGCCCGGGTCGCTGGCGCGAATCTGCGCAGCTTCCAGGCCCTTGGCCCGCAGGCCGCCGATCAGGCTGGCCGCCATGTTACCGGCGCCGATAAAGGCAATACGCATGTCTTTCATGACAGGTCCTTAGCTAAATGAACGTCAGCCATTTCACGGCTGGCCGTAGTCACGGGCACCAAACAGCGCGGTACCGATCCGCACCCAGGTGGCGCCTTGAGCGATGGCCGACTCGAGGTCGTGGCTCATGCCCATGGAAAGTGTGTCGAGCGCCAGGGCCAGGCTGCCTTGCAGCTCGCGCACCGCGGCGAACGCTGCATCTTGCGCAGCGCGATCTTCAGTCGGTTCGGGGATCGCCATCAAGCCCCGCAGCTTCAGGCGCGGCAGGGCGCTGATGGCGTTGGCCAGGGCCGGCAGGTCGGCGGGCGTACAGCCGGACTTGCTGGCTTCGCCACTGACGTTGACCTGGATGCAGATATTCAGCGCAGGCAGGTCGACAGGGCGTTGTTCGGACAGGCGTTGTGCGATTTTCAGGCGGTCCACGGAATGCACCCAGGCGAAGTTCTCGGCGATCGCGCGAGTCTTGTTCGATTGAATGGGGCCGATGAAGTGCCAACTCAAGGGCAGGTCGGATAATTGCGCCTGTTTGCCCAAGGCTTCCTGCAGGTAGTTTTCACCAAAATCATGCATCCCTGCGGCATAGGCTTCGCGTACGGCTTGCGCCGGTTTGGTCTTGCTCACCGCCAGCAGGTGGATGCCGCTTGCGTCACGCTGCACGGCGTCGGCGGCGGCGCGGATGCGCTGGCTAACCAAGCCGATGTTGTCTGCTATCGTCGACATTCAAGTTGCGCCCGTGGATATGGAGTCCGCGGCATTCTACTGGAAATGGAAAGCCCTATGGATATCACTGAATTACTGACTGCCAGCGTGCGCCGTGGCGCTTCCGACCTGCATCTGTCGGCCGGCCTTGCGCCGATGTTGCGCATCGATGGCGAGGTCTGGCCGCTGGATTGCCCGGTGTTGGCCGGGTCGCAGGTAGCGGATTTATTGAGCCCTTTGCTCAACCAGTACCAACAAAAGGATTTCGAAACATCTCTTGAAACAGACTTTGCCTTCGAGCTGCCCGGCGTGGCGCGCTTTCGCGTGAATGTGTTCCAGCAGGAGCGGGGAGTGGGGGCGGTGTTTCGCACTATTCCCAGCGACATCCAGAGCCTGGAAAGCCTTGGCCTGGGCGAGGTATTCCAGCGTATCGCGCAGCTGCCGCGCGGCCTGGTGCTGGTGACCGGGCCCACCGGCTCAGGCAAGTCCACCACCTTGGCGGCGATGATCGATTATCTGAATCGGCATCGACGCCAGCACATTCTCACGCTGGAAGACCCCATCGAGTTTATCCACAGGCCGAAAATGGCGCTGATCAACCAGCGCCAGGTGCATCGCGATACCCACAGCTTCTCGGTGGCGCTGCGCTCGGCATTGCGCGAAGACCCGGACGTGATCCTGGTGGGCGAACTCCGTGACCTGGAAACCATCCGCCTGGCGCTGACGGCCGCTGAGACGGGGCATCTGGTGTTTGGCACCTTGCACACCACCTCGGCGGCAAAGACGGTAGACCGGCTGGTGGACGTGTTCCCGGCCGGGGAAAAGGCCATGGTCCGCTCGATGCTGTCGGAGTCGCTGCAGGCGGTGGTCTCTCAGTTGCTGGTCAGGAAGATCGGCGGCGGACGTGTCGCGGCTCACGAAATCATGCTGAGCACGCCGGCTATTCGTAATCTGATCCGCGAAGACAAAGTGGCGCAGATGGTCTCGGCGATCCAGACCGGCGGGGCGTTGGGGATGCAAACGCTGGATATGCGCTTGAAGGCGCTGGTGAACGAGGGGGTAATCAGCCCAGAGGAGGCGCGGGAGAAGGCGAGGGTGCCGGCAGATATATAGCTCGCAAGACCAACACAAAACAAATGTGGGAGGGGGCTTGCCCCCGATAGCGGTGTATCAGCCAATGAATCTGTTGACTGATACTCTGCCATCGGGGGCAAGCCCCCTCCCACATTTACTGCATTTGAGCCTGGGATCAGCGCTGCACGATCCGCAGGGTGTTGTTCTGCTCTTTGGGCAGCACCCGCTTGGCGATCACATAGTTCTTGTCCCAGAACGGCTTTTTCAGTGTATCGATGCTCACCGACTTGCCACGACGCGGCGCGTGGATAAAGCGGTCGTTACCCAGATAGATGGCAACGTGGTTGACCTGGCGGCTCTTGAGCTTGAAGAACAGCAAATCGCCCGGCTTCAGGTCTTTGCGATCGACTTTCAAGCCGTGGCCGGCCGCCATGGCGTTGGACGTACGCGGTAAATCCACCGCCTTGACGTCGTTGAATGCATATTTTACCAGGCCGCTGCAGTCGAACCCTTTACTTGGGCTGCTGCCGCCCCAACGATAAGGAGTACCGAGCACGTTCACGGCGCGGCTGAGGACATTGCTGCTCTGCTTGGTGTTCACGCCCAGCTGGGTGGAAAGCACTTTGCCGTGGGCCTTGCTCAGTTGAGTCGGGCGGCTGACGGTGGGCTTTGCCGATTTGGCGGTGCTGGGCGTGCTATGAACTTTGGGAGTAAAACCGTTAACGTTTGGAAGACGTTGCTCACGATTGGTGGCGTGGGCGGCCAGTGGCATTAATAGGCAAATGGTTAGCCATGTCTTGATAAATGGTCGCATTAGGCGTGGCTCATATGGGTTTGCGCGCAACTTTATAACAGCTTTTTGTGCTGTTCTCAGGCCGTTTGTCGACTGAACCTTGGGGTCAAATTCGGAAAAAACGCGACGATTAGCCGCAATTGTCCTACACAAGTCAGGTGGCATAAGGGTTTGAGGGCAGAACGATACCATTTACCGTGCGTCGGGCGCCCGTAAAAAAGTCACAAAAAAAATGAACAAATTTATCTATTGAGTGAAAAGAGGTCCTTCATGAACACCTATCAACAGGTTGCTTCGCAGCAAGACACCCACAGCAAGGTGATCGGTTACCTGCTATGGATTTTCGGTTTCACCGGAGCGCATCGCTTCTATTACGGCAAGCCGGTCACCGGGACGATCTGGTTTTTCACCTTCGGCCTGCTGGGTATTGGCTGGCTGATCGACCTGTTCCTGATCCCGGCGATGGACCGTGAAGCCGACCTGCGTTTTACCGCCGGGCCCATCGAATACAACGTGGCCTGGATTCTGTTGGCGTTCCTGGGTGTGTTCGGCGTGCACCGGATGTACCAGGGCAAATGGATCACCGGCCTGATCTACCTGCTGACCGGCGGCTTGTTCCTGATTGGGGTGCTGTACGACTTCTGGACGTTGAACAGCCAGGTTTCGATCCGCAACGCCGAGCGCAATGGCGGACGCTGATCTCTCGGCCACATAGAGAACCACATGTGGGAAGGGGCTTGCCCCCGATTGCAGTGTGTCAGCCAATAGATTTGGTAGCTGACACTCCGCCATCGGGGGCAAGCCCCCTCCCACATTTACTGTGCCCACTTGAGAGCTGTCTCAAGCCTGGTAGCTGATCCGCCCATCCACCAGTGTGTAGCGCACCGTGGCCGGCAGGCTGTGGCCGATGAACGGGCAGTTTTCGCCTTTGGACAGCCAGTGTTCCCCGGCCACCGTGGAGCTCGCCGGGTCAAACAGCACCAGGTCCGCCGCCGAACCCACCGTCAACTTACCCGCCGGCAGGCGTAAGGCCTCGGCCGGGCCCGCGCTCAGACGGGCCAACAGCGTAGGCAGGTCCAGCAGGCCATCCTCCACCAAGGTCATTGCCAACGGCAGCAGCAACTCGACACTGCTGATGCCTGGCTCGGTGGCACCAAACGGCGCCAGCTTGGCATCGCGCTCGTGGGGCTGGTGGTGGCTGGAGATCGCCGAGACCACGCCTGACTTCACCGCCGCACGCAAACCCTCACGATCGGCCAGGGTACGCAGCGGCGGTTGCACGTGGTAGAGGCTGGAGAAGTCGATCAGCGCCTCATCGGTCAGGATCAACTGGTACAGCGCCACGTCCGCCGTCACCGGCAAGCCACGGGCCTGGGCCTGGGCGATCAGGGCGACGCCGCGGGCGCTGGTCAACTGGCTGAAATGCGCGCGTACGCCGCTTTGTTCCACCAGCAACAGGTCACGGGCCAGGGCCACGGTTTCTGCGGTTTCCGGGATGCCCGGCAAGCCGAGGAAGCTGGCCACCGCGCCTTCATGGGCCAGGCCGCCTTCAGCCAGGTCGCGGTCCTGGGAATGAAAGATCACCGTCAGGTCGAACGTGGCCGCGTATTCCAGGGCCCGGCACAGGGTGCGCGTGCTGCGAAAGCTCTCCAGGCCGTTGCTGAACGCCACGCAACCGGCGTCGCGCAAGGCGATCAGTTCAGCCAGTTGCTCGCCCTCCAGGCCTTTGCTCAGCGCGCCCACAGGGTACACTTTGCAGTTGCCCGCTTCACGGGCGCGGTCGAGGATCAGCTCGGTGACCGCCGAGGTGTCCAGGACCGGCTTGGTGTTGGGCGGGCAGCACAGGCTGGTTACGCCACCGGCGGCGGCGGCGCGGGTTTCGCTGGTGATGTTGCCTTTGCGGCTGTAGCCCGGCTCGCGCAGGGCGACGTTGAGGTCCACCAGCCCAGGCGCTGCGATCAGGCCTTTGGCGTCGATGCTTTCGACTGCGCTGAAGCCTGCGGGCGCGGCACCGATGGCGATAATCTTGCCGGCGTCCAGGTGAAGGTCGGTAACGTGATCCAGGCCGCTGGCCGGATCGATGACTCGGGCGCCGAGAATGCTGAGCTTCACTGGGCGTTCTCCTGCTCGAATTGACGTTGCGCGGTTTGCCCGCTCATGGCCATGGACAGCACGGCCATGCGGATGGCGATGCCGTAGGTCACCTGGTTGAGAATCACCGACTGCGGGCCGTCGGCCACCGCCGATTCGATTTCCACCCCTCGGTTGATCGGGCCCGGGTGCATCACGATTGCATCCGGCTTGGCGCCGGCCAGGCGCGCGGTGGTCAGGCCGAACAGGCGGTAGAACTCGCCCTCGCTGGGCAGCAGGCCACCCGCCATGCGTTCGCGTTGCAGGCGCAGCATGATCACCACGTCCACATCCTTGAGGCCTTCGGCCATGTTGGTATAGACCTTCACGCCGTACTGCTCGATGCCGATGGGCAGCAGCGTTTTCGGGGCGATCACACGAATGTCCGGGCAGCCCAGGGTTTTCAGGGCCAGCATGTTCGAGCGCGCGACCCGCGAGTGCAGGATGTCACCGACAATGGCCACCGAGAGGTTTTCAAAGCCGCCCTTGTGCCGACGGATGGTGAGCATGTCGAGCATGCCCTGGGTCGGGTGGGCGTGGCGGCCGTCGCCGCCATTAATGATCGCCACATTCGGGCACACGTGTTCGGCGATGAAATGCGCGGCGCCGGAGTCTCCGTGGCGGACCACGAACATGTCGGCGGCCATGGCCTCCAGGTTGCGCAGGGTGTCGAGCAGGGTTTCGCCCTTGCTGGCCGACGAGGTGGACACGTTCAGCGTGATCACGTCGGCCGACAGCCGCTGCGCCGCCAGTTCAAAGGTGGTGCGGGTGCGCGTGGAGTTCTCGAAGAACACGTTGCAGATGGTCTTGCCGCGCAGCAGCGGGACCTTCTTCACCGCCCGGCCACCGACTTCGAGGAACGAGTCGGCGGTGTCGAGGATTTCGGTGAGCAGTTCGCGGGGCAAACCATCGAGGGACAGGAAGTGTTGCAACTGGCCCTGAGCATTGAGCTGCAGCGGGCGCTTGGCATCTAGAGGCGTCATCGCGGGGACTCTTTACAAGGCGGTTTAAAGGGCAAGGTCTTGCAGTTCGAGTTCGAGCGGCGTGGGACCGGACAATTTTACCCGCTGGTGGGCTTGCAAAGACAGCGTCGCGCCAACCACATCCGGGCTGATCGGCAATTCGCCAGCCTCCAGGTCCAGCAGGCACACCAGCGTGATACTGGCCGGGCGGCCGTAGTCGAACAGCTCATTCATGGCTGCGCGTATGGTGCGGCCGCTCATCAGCACGTCGTCGATCAGCACCAGGTGCTGGCCTTCGACCTCGAACGGCAGGGCCGAGGGTTGCACTTGCGGGTGCAGGCCGTTCTGGCTGAAATCGTCACGGTAGAAGGACACATCCAGCGTACCCAGGGGCGAATCGCTGCCCAGCGCTTCCAACAAGGCCTGGGCCACCCACACACCGCCGGTGCGGATGCCAATGAAGCGCGGTTCGCTGATGGCACGATGCTCCAGGTGCGCGTTGAGGTGTAACGCCATCTGGCTGATCAGTTCGGCGGGATTGGGCAGGCTCATGGTGGCTCCTTGTTAAGTGTGTAGGAGCGAGCTTGCTCGCGAAAAACTCATGGGCACCGCGTTCATCCAGCCTTCACGCGGTATCGTTAACGTTCTTCGCGGGCAAGCCCGCTCCCACAGGATCGCGGCGGGTCAGGATTCAAATAAAGCGGTGTTTTCATCCAGCCAGCCCTGCAACAACAGGGCGGCGGCGATGGCGTCCACGGGGTTGTCGCGGTAACTGCCTTTCTGTCCGCCACGGTCGCGTCGCTCGCCCTTGGCTTCAAAGGTGGTCAGGCGTTCATCGTGGGTATAGAAGGGCAGGTTGTAGCGGCCGTTGAGGCGGCGGGCGAACTTTTCGGCGCGCAGGCACATGTCGCTGGGGGTGCCATCCATGTTCAAGGGCAGGCCGACCACGACTGCATCGGGCTTCCATTCCTTGATCAGGGCTTCGACCTGGTTCCAGTCCGGCACGCCGTTCTGGGCCTTCAATGTGCACAGCTCGCGGGCCTGGCCGGTGATGACCTGGCCGACCGCAACGCCGATCTGCTTGGTGCCGTAGTCAAATCCCAGGATCAGACGCAAAGCCATCAGGCGTGCCCCGCCTGGCTGGTCAACAGGCTGAGGTTGACCCGCAGCTTGGCGGCGGCCGCTTCCAGGCGCAGTTCGCTGGCGGTGTTGAACAGGATGTCGGCGTCGAAGGGGCAGGTCAGCCAGGCATTGCTGGCCAGTTCGGCCTCCAGTTGCCCGGCTTCCCAACCGGCGTATCCCAGGGTGATCACACTTTGTTCAGGGCCGACGCCGTCGGCAATCGCGAACAACACGTCCTGGGATGTGGACAGGGATACGCCCTCAAGGTCCACCGTGGCCTGGAATTTCGGCCCGGTGGGGTGCAACACGAAACCGCGATCGGTCTGCACCGGCCCGCCGATGTAGATCGGTACGCCCTGGCAACTGGCGGGAGGATCGATTTCCGGGCGCAGTTGCTCAAGGATATCGGCCAGGTTCAGCTCCTGCGGGCGGTTCACCACCAACCCCATGGCACCATTGGCCGTGTGCTCGACGATGTAGGTCAAGGTCTGCGCAAAGTTCGGGTCGGCCATATGGGGCATGGCGATCAGGAAGTGGTGCTTGAGGTAGGTCGGGCTGACATTTTTCATGTCCGCTAGTGTGGCGTCGGAGGGGCGAACTGACAAGCTGAGCGTGACCCTAATAGAGCGCCGTCTGCTTTTCTGTAGGAGCGAGGCGGGCGGCTAGCCCTTGCTCGCGAAGGTCGTTAACGATGACGCAGTGCTATCAGGTAGTCCGCGCCGCCTATGCGTTTTTCGCGAGCAAGCTCGCTCCTACAGTGAAGGAAAGTGCCGGAGTCAGTTGCTGGACAGCCGATCGCCCCTGGCGAATTTCCAGGTACGGATGATTTCCAGGCGGTCCACGTCGTTCAGGTCGCCGGTAAAGGGCGCAAAGGGCGCGGCCAGGCGCACGATGCGCTGGGCGGCCTGGTCCAGCAAGGGCTGGCCGGATGACTCCAGCACCTGCACTTCATAGAGCGAACCGTCGCGGTTGATCGACACCAGCAGGCGCAAATTGCCATAGATCTGCTGGCGGCGCGCCTCTTCCGGATAGTTGAGGTTGCCGATGCGCTCGACCTTCTTGCGCCATTCATCCTTATACCAGGCGCCTTTGTCGCGCATGGTCGAGGCGGCGTTCAAGCGGTAGATGCGTGGGCGCTTGGCGTAGAGCTGCTGTTCGTGGGCCAATTCGGCTTCCAGGCTGGAAATTTCGTCGGACAGCGTCGAGCTGTCGAATGTCGGCGCAGGCTTGACGGGCTCGGGTTTGGGCTCGGTTTTGGTTTTTTCGCGCTGGGTAGGCGCTTTTTGCGGCTTGGGCGCAACGGTGGTCACGGCAGCCTTGGGCGTAGCCTGTTTGACTTCCGGTCTGGGGGCCGGCGGCG
Organism: Pseudomonas fluorescens; assembly: GCF_002837185.1. GTDB lineage: Bacteria > Pseudomonadota > Gammaproteobacteria > Pseudomonadales > Pseudomonadaceae > Aquipseudomonas > Aquipseudomonas fluorescens_AM. The sequence goes on from NZ_KZ477998.1 coordinate 120,952, forward strand.
GGGTGACTTTGTTGACCTTGTTGTCCTGGAACGGTGCCACTTCGGTGGTCTTGGGTACGGCTTTCTTGTCGAGGGTGCCGCTGCCTTGCTGGTTTTCCTGGGCGAGAAAGTCAGCCTTCTCGGGCTTTTTATCGCTCTTGAAGGTGGCAAGCGTGATTTCCAGGGTCTTGGTGATCTGTTTGGGTTCGACCATCGTGAAACCCACGCCCAGAATCAGTGCGAGGTGAACCAGCGCCGCCAGAAACAGGGTAAATCCGAGCCGATCAGCCGGGCGCACGCCGCTGTGGGAGAGTTCGGGGGGCAGTTCGGACGGCAGAGGCATAAAAACCAACATCACCTGTATCGGGGTTCGGCATGATAGCGCAATGTTGGTTTTTAGCTTCAAGCGACAAGTTACAAGCTGCAAGCTTAAACGCGGTTTGCCTTAAGCTTGCGGCCGGCTTGCAGCTACAAGCTTAAACGCGGTCTGTTTCAAACTTGCGGCTTGTCGCTTGCAACTTGCAGCTTTTCGGCAATCACAGCCATCAACATTTCCCCGATATTGGTGCCAAATGCGTTATCAATCTCGCGAATACAGGTCGGGCTGGTGACATTGATTTCGGTGAGGTTCTCGCCGATTACGTCAAGTCCTACGAACAGCAAACCTTTTTCGCGAAGGGTCGGGCCCACTTGGGCGGCTATCCAACGATCCTTGTCCGACAGCGGTCGCGCTTCACCACGGCCACCGGCCGCCAGGTTGCCACGGGTCTCGCCGGCCGCCGGGATGCGTGCCAGGCAGTAATCCACCGGCTCGCCGTCGATCATCAGGATGCGCTTGTCGCCGTCCTTGATCGCCGGCAGGTAGGCCTGGCCCATGATCTGCTGGGTGCCCAGCGCGGTCAGGGTTTCCAGGATCACCGACAGGTTCGGGTCGCCTGCGCGGTGACGGAAGATCGAGGTGCCGCCCATGCCGTCCAGCGGCTTGAGGATCACATCGCCATGCCTGGCGGCGAACTCGCGCAGTACATCGGCGCGGCGGCTGACCACCGTCGGCGGCGTGCATTGTGGAAACAGCGTGGCGAACAGTTTTTCATTGCAGTCGCGCAGGCTTTGCGGCTTGTTGACGATCAATACGCCGGCGCGCTCGGCCTGCTCCAGCAGGTAGGTGGAATACACGAATTCCATGTCGAACGGCGGGTCCTTGCGCATCAGGATCACGTCCAGATCGCTCAGGGGGCTGTCGATTTCATCCTGCAGTTCGAACCACTTCTCGGGGTTGGCGAATACCTGCAACGGACGCATCCGCGCACGGGCCTCGCCATCGCCCTGGTAAAGGTCGCGCTGTTCCATATAGAACAGGCTCCAGCCGCGGGCCTGGACGGCCAGGAGCATGGCCAGCGAGCTGTCCTTTTTATAGGAAATGCTGGCAATAGGGTCCATGACAATGCCGACGCGAACGCTCATGGGTTATTTCCTCTGGCAAATTGGGGCGCATAAAAGTGGCGTCAGAGTGGCGCTGCGGCTGTTGCGGGTCAAGGAAAAACCACCAGGCGAGTGCCTCGATAGATTGCGCCCGGAGACTGTGCTAAAAAGACTGCCACGGCGCAGCAGCCCTTGAATTCCAAGGCCTGCGGGGCTCATCCTGTGACACATCAGGCAGTACACACCGAAAACCGATTCGCTGTGGCGATGGTAGAGCAACTATGGAACAGCATTCCAACGCCTTGAGAGTGATGGTGATCGACGATTCGAAAACGATCCGCCGCACCGCCGAGACGCTGTTGAAGAACACGGGGTGCGAGGTCATCACGGCCATCGACGGTTTCGATGCCCTGGCGCGAATTGTGGATCATCACCCGCACATTATCTTTGTCGACATCATGATGCCGCGCCTGGATGGCTACCAGACCTGTGCCCTGGTGAAGAACAACCCGGCATTCAAGTCGATCCCGGTGATTATGCTGTCCTCCAGGGACGGCCTGTTCGACAAGGCCAAGGGGCGTACCGTGGGGGTCGATCAGTTTTTGACCAAGCCTTTCAGCAAGGAAGAACTGCTGGGTGCGATCAAGGCCTATGTGCCTGCCTTCGCCGCAGTAGAACAAGCACACTGACGCCGCCCCCGAGGGCCGGCGCCGACCAATGTAGTGGGGAAAACCATGGCACGTGTTCTGATCGTCGACGATTCGCCGACCGAAATGTACAAACTGACCGGCATGCTGGAAAAGCATGGCCACCAGGTATTGAAGGCCGAAAATGGCGCGGACGGCGTGGCCCTGGCCCGCCAGGAAAAGCCCGACGCGGTACTGATGGACATCGTGATGCCGGGGCTCAATGGCTTCCAGGCCACGCGCCAGTTGTCCAAGGAGCCGGAAACCAACGGTATCCCGATCATCATCATCACCACCAAGGACCAGGAAACCGACAAGATCTGGGGCGCACGCCAGGGTGCCAAGGATTACCTGACCAAGCCGGTGGACGAAGAAACCCTGATCGCCACGCTGAACAAGGTGCTGGCCGGTTGACGGCACGCCATCATGACCGAGTCGCAAACCGCCTTTGAGCTGCTGCTGGACATCGACCGCCGCTGCCGCCTGCTGGCCGCCGACCTGCCGTCCCAGGAAACCCGCCTGCAACGCTGGAGCGGGATCGGCTTTCGCCTGGGGCAGCACTGGTATGTGGCGCCCATGGGCGAAGTCGCCGAGGTGTTGCATGAGCCGCGCTGCACCCTGATGCCTGGGGTAAAGCCCTGGGTCAAGGGCGTGGCCAATCTGCGCGGGCGCTTGTTGCCGGTCATGGACCTGGGCGGGTTTCTCGGCCAGGAACTGTCCAAGGCGCGCAAGCAGCGGCGGGTGCTGGTGGTGGAATACAACGATCTGTTTGTCGGGTTGCTGGTGGACGAGGTGGTGGGCATGCAACATTTTGCACTCGACGCGTGGATGGCGAATACCGCCTCCGGCGCGCCGTTTATCCAGGGCCAGTTCGATGGCGATCCGCAGTGGCAGGTCTTCAGCCCCTTCGCCCTGGCCCAGGCTCCGGGCTTCATGGATGTGGCCGCATGAGCACCGTGACCACGCCCAAGCCTCAGGCTGCCTCGCGCAGCCGCTCGCAGATCATCGTGCTGTTTATTGCACTGATCGTGTTCATCATGCTGTTGTTCGCCAACTTCGCGTACCTCAACACCCAGTCCACCTACGACAAACAGTACATCGGCCACGCGGGCGAACTGCGGGTGCTGTCCCAGCGCATCGCCAAGAACGCCACCGAAGCCGCCGCCGGCAAGGCGGCCGCGTTCAAGCTGCTGGGCGAGGCGCGCAACGACTTCGCCCAGCGCTGGGGCTACCTGAAAAAAGGCGACCCGCAAACCGGCCTGCCGGCCGCGCCCAGTGCCGTACGCGCTGAGATGCGCGCGGTGCAGACCGACTGGGAAGCCCTGCTGAAAAACACTGATGCCATTTTGGCCAGCGAACAGACCGTACTGTCGTTGCACCAGGTGGCCGCCACCCTCGCCGAAACCGTGCCGCAGTTGCAGATAGAGTCGGAGAAAGTCGTCGACATCCTGCTCCAGCGCGGCGCCCCCGCGAGCCAGGTGGCGCTGGCCCAGCGTCAGTCACTGCTGGCCGAGCGCATCCTGGGGGCGGTCAATACCGTGCTCGCCGGCGACGAAACCGCCGTGCAGGCCGCCGATGCCTTTGGTCGCGACGCCAATCGTTTTGGCGTGGTGCTCAATGGCATGCTCAACGGCAACCCTGGCCTGCGCATCACCCAGGTCGAAGACCCTGACGCCCGCGCGCGGTTAGCGGAGATCGCCGAACTGTTCGAATTCGTCTCGGGTTCCGTGGATGAAATTCTCGAAACCTCGCCGCAGTTGTTTCAGGTACGCGCGTCGGCGAGCAACATTTTCAACCTGTCGCAAACCCTGCTCGATGAAGCCTCGCACCTGGCCACCGGTTTCGAGAACCTGGCCGGCGGGCGCAGCCTGGATACCCTCGGCGGCTATGTGCTGGGGCTGCTGGCGCTGGCCTCGATCATCCTGATCGGCCTGGTGATGGTGCGCGAGACCAACCGCCAGCTGCGCGAAACCGCCGAAAAGAACGAGCGCAATCAGAACGCGATCATGCGCCTGCTGGACGAAATCGAAGACCTGGCCGACGGCGACCTGACCGTCACGGCCTCGGTCACCGAAGATTTCACCGGCACCATTGCCGACTCGATCAACTATTCGGTGGACCAGCTGCGCGACCTGGTGGCCACCATCAACCTCACCGCCGGGCAAGTCGCCGGCGCGGTGCAGGACACCCAGGCCACCGCCATGCACCTGGCCCAGGCCTCGGAGCATCAGGCCCAGCAGATCGCCGAAGCCTCCACCGCAATCAACCAGATGGCCCAGTCCATCGATCAGGTGTCGGCCAACGCCGCCGAGTCCTCGGCGGTGGCGGAGCGTTCGGTGGAGATTGCCAACAAGGGCAATGAGGTGGTGCACAACACCATCCACGGCATGGACAACATCCGCGAACAGATCCAGGACACCGCCAAGCGCATCAAGCGCCTGGGTGAATCGTCCCAGGAGATTGGCGACATCGTCAGCCTGATCGACGACATCGCCGACCAGACCAACATCCTCGCCCTGAACGCGGCTATCCAGGCGAGCATGGCCGGGGATGCCGGGCGCGGTTTTGCGGTGGTGGCCGATGAAGTGCAACGGCTGGCCGAGCGCTCCTCGGCCGCCACCCGGCAGATCGAAACCCTGGTGCGGGCGATCCAGGCCGATACCAACGAAGCCGTCATCTCCATGGAGCAGACCACTACCGAAGTGGTGCGCGGTGCGCGGCTGGCCCAGGACGCCGGAGTGGCGCTGGAAGAGATCGAAGGCGTGTCGAAAACCCTGGCGGCGCTGATCCAGAGCATTTCCAATGCGGCGCAGCAGCAGACCTCATCGGCTGGGCAGATTTCGTTGACGATGAATGTGATTCAGCAGATCACCACGCAGACGTCGTCGGGTTCCACGGCGACTGCCGAAAGCATTGGTAACCTGGCAAAAATGGCCAGTCAGTTGCGCCGGTCGGTGTCGGGTTTTACCCTGCCGGCAGCCAGGCAGACCGATGACTGAAATGCGCTCCAAATGTGGGAGGGGGCTTGCCCCCGATTGCAGTCCAACAGTCAAAAGCTGGTCGCCTGACACACCGCCATCGGGGGCAAGCCCCCTCCACATTGGTTCTCCATTGTTGTGAGAGACCAGCAACCCATGAATTCCAAGCGGAGCAGTTATGGTTGATCGGCACGACTACGTGGCCCTCGAATGGGTCAAGGGCGACATTGCCGAAACCCTGAAACAGGCCCGTTCGGCGCTGGACGCTTACGTTGAAACCGGCGACGCCCTTGATGCGTGCCTGGCCGGTATCCATCAGGTACATGGCGCGCTGCAGATGGTCGAGTTCTACGGCGCGGCCCTGCTGGCTGAAGAGATCGAAGCCCTGGCCCTCGCGCTGCAGGCCGGGCACGTCGGCCAGCGCGACGAAAGCATCCGCCTGCTGCAACAGGCCCTCGGCCAATTGCCGCTGTACCTGGACCGCGTGCCCAGCGCCCGTCGCGACCTGCCGCTGGTGGTGTTGCCGCTGCTCAACGACCTGCGCAGCGCCCGCGGTGAAAGCCTGCTGTCGGAGACCAGCCTGTTCAGCCCACAATTGTTGACCATCGCGGCGCTGCCCGATGAGGCACTGACTCAACGCACACCGCCGGACCTTCACCCGCAACTGCGCCAATGGCACGCATTGCTGCAACAAGCCCTGGCCGGCTTGCTGCGCGAGGACCACGGCCCGAGCAACCTGGAAGACATGGCGCGGGTCTTCGCGCGCCTGGAGGCGCTGTGCCAGGGCGCGCCGCTGTTGCCGCTGTGGCAGGTCACCTCGGCGCTGGTCGAAGGCATGCTGACGGGCGTGATCGCCAACAGCCCGGCACTGCGCAGCCTGCTCAAGGCCAGCGGCAAGCAACTCAAGCGCCTGCTGGCGCAGGGCATCGGCGGGATCAACCAGCCGGCGCCGGATGAATTGCTCAAGAGCCTACTGTTCTACGTCGCCAAAGTCACTCGGCCGACGCCGCGCATGCAAAGTCTCAAGGAACGCTACGGTCTGGATGAGGCCTTGCCCGACAGTGCCGTGGTCGATGCCGAACGCGCGCGCCTGGCCGAGCCGGACCGCAATGCCATGGGCTCGGTACTCGGCGCATTGTGCGAAGAGCTGGTGCGGGTCAAGGAGCGCCTCGATCTGTTCGTGCGCAGCGACCGCCAGCACACCCAGGACCTTGACCCGCTGCTGGCGCCGCTGCGCCAGATCGCCGACACCCTGGCGGTGCTCGGTTTCGGCCAGCCGCGCAAAGTCATCATCGACCAGCTCGCCGTGGTATTGAGCCTGGTCCAGGGGCAGCGCGAACCCAGTGACGCCGTATTGATGGACGTCGCCGGGGCGTTGCTCTACGTCGAGGCCACGCTGGCCGGAATGGTCGGTACCGTCGAACCGCAAAGCCGTGAAGACAGCCGTCTGCCGACCACTGACCTGACCCAGATCCACCAATTGGTGATCCGCGAATCCTGCCAGTGCCTGCGCCAGGCCAAGGAGTTGGTGATCGACTGCATCGAGGCCGACTGGGACCGCCAGCGCCTCGAATCCCTGCCTGAGCTGTTGAGCCAGGTGCGCGGCGCACTGGCGATGATTCCACTGCCGCGCGCGGCGAGCCTGATGCGCGGGTGTACCGATTACGTCGATGAGCAGTTGATGGTCAACGACACCGCGCCCGGTGAGGCGCAGTTGGCGCGCTTTGCCGACGTGATCAGCAGCCTTGAATACTACCTGGAACGCATGCTCCAGGACCCCGACGCTGCGGGCGAAAAAGTCCTGGAACTGGCCACTCAGGCCCTGAGCGAGCTGGGCTATCTGCCGCAGGAAAAACCCTGGCGCCAGGCATTGGCTGCACCCGAGGGTGTCTTGTCCGGCGACACCGCGCCAAGCCAATCCCGGTTCGATGCGCTGGCCAGCCCCACCTCGCGTCTCAACCCGCCGGCCCTGCAACGTCCGGGCAGTCTGCTGCCGCCTCCTCTCGATGAAGCGCCGATTGACGACGAGTTGCGTGAAGTCTTCCTCGAAGAGACCGATGAAGTCCTCCAGGTGCTGCACCGTTACTTGCCCGACTGCGCGGACAAAACCGCCCAGGGCGAAATGCGCCGTGCCTTCCACACCTTGAAAGGCAGCGGTCGCATGGTCCGCGCCCTGGTCGTGGCCGAACTGGCCTGGGCCGTGGAAAACCTGCTCAACCGCGTGCTGGAGCTTAGCGTGGCGATCGGCCCCGAGGTGCAGCAGGTGCTGGATGAGGCGGTGGCGCTGCTGCCGGCGCTGATCGCCGACTTCGCCATCGGTCAACAGCGTCAGCGCGATGAGGTCGACGCCCTCGCTGCCCGCGCCCACGCGTTGGCCAGCGGCGCCCAGGAAGCGGCTGTCGAGCCTCACGACCCGATGCTGCTGGAGATTTTCCGCAACGAAGCCCAGAGCCATCTGGACAGCCTCAACCAGTTCCTGCAACAGGCCGCCGAACACGTGCCGCTGCAAGTCAGTGATGAACTGCAACGCGCCCTGCACACCCTCAAGGGCAGCGCCTACATGGCCGGCGTGTTGCCGATGGCTGAACTGGCACGTCCGCTGGACCATCTGACCCGCGAATACAAGGCGCATCGTCTGCCGCTGGACCTGGATGAAGTCGAGCTGTTACTGGAAGCCGAAGGCGTGTTCCAGCGCGGGCTACGCGAACTGGACAGCAATCCCCTGGCGCCGATCAAGGGCGCGGCGGACTTGATCAAGCGCACCCAAAGCCTGTTGGACCAACAGCTCGAAGCACTGCTCAACGCCCCCAGCACCGGCCTGCACATCAAGCGCGATCCGCACCTGATCACCAACTTCCTGGCCCGGGGCATGGACATCCTGCTTGACGCTGAAAGCCTGCTGCGTCGCTGGCAGCAACACCCCGGCGAGCGCCAGGAACTCACCGCGCTGCTCGACGAACTGACCACCCTGGGCGAGGGCGCGCACCTCGCCGACCTGCACCCTATCGATCAATTGTGCGAAGCCTTGCTCGACCTTTATGGCGCGGTAGAAGAGAGCAGCCTGGCGGTCAGCGAGCGGTTTTTCCATGAGGCCGAGCAGGCCCATGAAGCGTTGATCACCATGCTCGACCAACTGGCAGCCGGGCAGGAAATCAGCCCGGCGCCGGCCCGGGTCCAGGCGCTGCGCGAATTGCTCGATGACGCCCTTGATCCGTCCGCCACCGGCCTGATCAAAAGTCACGGCAGCCGCGCCCCGAGCATCGCCGAGCTGGGCGCCGCGACCGAGCAACTGAGCCGGCACACGGCGATGGACGATGAGATCGTCGACATCTTCCTTGAAGAGGCCGTGGATATCCTCGACAGCGCCGGGCAATCCCTCAAGCGCTGGTTGCTGGAGCCCGATGGCATGGCGCCGTTGTCCTCGTTGCAGCGCGATTTGCACACCCTCAAGGGCGGCGCGCGCATGGCCGAAATCGACGCGGTGGGCGATCTGGCCCAGGAGCTGGAATGCGTCTATGAGGGCCTGGTGGACCGTCGCTACAGTTACTCCACCGAGCTGTCCCAGGCACTGATGGCCAGTCATGAACGCCTGGCCTTGCAACTTGACGAGCTGCACCGGCAGCAACCCTTGAGCGACAGTGTCGAACTGGTCGCCAGGTTGCGCGAACTGCGCCAGAGCAGCGTTTCGGCGGCCCCGGTTGCTGCGCCGCAACCCTGGGGCGCCGACCCCGAGCTGCTGGATATTTTCCTCGAGGAAGCCGCCGATATTCTCGACAGTTCAGGCAGTGCATTGCTGCGCTGGCAGGCCGAGCCCGGCAATCGCCAGGAAGTCGAAACCCTGTTGCGTGACCTGCACACCCTCAAGGGTGGCGCACGCATGGTCGAGATCGGCCCGATTGGCGACCTGGCCCACGAGCTGGAGTTTCTCTACGAGGGGCTGTCCGCCGGGCTGCTGGCGCCGTCGTCCGAACTGTTCGCGCTGTTGCAGGGTTGCCACGACCGGCTGGCGCAGATGATCGATGCAGTGGCGGACGGCTTGCCGGTAGGCTCGGTGGACAAGCTGATCGAGCGCATCAAGAGCCTGGTGCACCCAAGCGAAGAGTCGGTGGTGCCGGTGGCGTTGCCAGCGGCTAAGGCGGAAGCGGTGGTCGATCCGGCTGCCGACATGGTGAAGATCTCCGCCGAACTGCTCGACGATCTGGTCAACCTGGCCGGCGAAACCTCGATCTTCCGTGGCCGTATCGAGCAGCAGGTCAACGATGCGCGCACCGCGCTCACGGAAGTGGAAACCACCATCGAGCGCATGCGCGACCAACTGCGCCGCCTCGACAGCGAAACCCAGAGCGGTCTTTTCAGTCGCCAGCAGGCCGAGGCCGAGCGCCTGGGCTACGAGGAATTCGACCCGCTGGAAATGGATCGCCATTCGCAATTGCAGCAATTGTCCCGCGCGCTGTCCGAATCCGCCTCCGATTTGCTCGACCTCAAGGAAACCCTCGAGCGCCGCAACCAGGACGCCCACGACCTGTTGCAGCAACAGGCGCGCATCAACACCCAATTGCAGGAAGGCCTGATGCGCACGCGCATGGTGCCGTTCGAGCGCATGCTGCCGCGCCTCAAGCGCATCGTGCGCCAGGTGGCCGATGAGCTGGGCAAGGACGTGGATTTCGTGGTCGGCAATGCCGAGGGCGAGATGGATCGCAACGTGCTGGAGCGTATGGCGGCGCCGTTGGAACACATGCTGCGCAACGCCGTCGACCATGGCCTTGAGTCCCGCGAGGTGCGCCTGCAAGCGGGCAAGCCGCAGCGGGGGCGCATCAGCCTGGACCTGACCCACGAAGGCGGCGATATCGTCTTCGACATGCGCGACGACGGCGCTGGTGTGCCCCTTGAAGCCGTACGCCGCAAGGCGATCAAGCGCGGCCTGCTCGACCCCAATCAAGAGATCAGCGACCGCGACGTGCTGCAGTTCATCCTGCAACCGGGATTTTCCACTGCGGAAAAGATCACCCAGATTTCCGGACGCGGCGTGGGCATGGACGTGGTGCATGAGGAAGTGCGCCAACTCGGTGGCTCGATGGTGATCGACTCGATCCCGGGCGTGGGGGTGCATTTCAGGATTCGCCTGCCGTTTACCGTGTCGGTCAATCGGGCACTGATGGTGCAATGCGCGGACGATCAATATGCGATCGCGCTCAATACCATCGAAGGCCTGGTACGTGTGCTGCCCCATGAATTGGCGGGGCATTACCAGCAGGATCCGCCGCGTTATGAATATGCCGGCCAACGCTACGAACTGTTTTACCTGGGCGACCTGTTGCACACCGTCAGTCGCCCCAAGCTGCTCGGCCAGTACCAGCCGGTGCCGGTGTTGCTGATGCAGTGCAACGAGCGGCATGTGGCGGTGCATGTGGATGCCATGGCGGGGACGCGCGAGATCGTGGTCAAGGGCCTGGGGCCGCAATTTGCCGGGGTGCAGGGCTTGTCCGGCGCGACGATCCTGGGCGATGGGCGCGTGGTGCTGATCATCGACCTGTTGGCGCACATCCGCGCGCGGCCACCGGCGTTGCCGGCGCAGTCGGTGGACACGCCACTGACCCTCAACGACCCGCTGAAAAAGCGTCCGCTGCTGGTGCTGGTGGTGGACGATTCGGTCACCGTGCGCAAAGTCACCAGCCGCCTGCTGGAGCGCAACGGCATGAACGTGCTGACCGCCAAGGACGGCATCGACGCCCTCGCCCTACTTGAAGAACACACCCCGGACCTGATGCTGCTCGACATCGAAATGCCGCGCATGGACGGGTTTGAAGTGGCGATCCAGGTGCGCAACGACGCGCGCCTGATGCGCCTGCCGATCATCATGATCACCTCGCGCACCGGCCAGAAACACCGCGACCGCGCCATGGCCATCGGCGTCAACGACTACCTCGGCAAGCCGTACCAGGAGTCGGTCTTGCTCGAGAGCATTGCTTACTGGAGCAAGTCCCATGCTTGACCACCGCGCGAGCCAACTGACCGGGCTGTTGCTGCCGTTGGCTGACCGTCATCTGATCCTGCCGAATGTCGCGGTGGCCGAACTGATCGACTTCCAACGCGGCGAACCGGCCAGCGATGCACCGCCGTGGTACCTGCGCCAAGTCACCTGGCGGGATCGGCACATACCCTTGATCAGCTTCGAAGCCGTGTGCGGCGAAGCCAGTGTGACCGGCGAACGCTCGCGGATCGTAGTGTTGAACGCCTTGGGCGGGCGGCCGACGCTTAAGTTCATCGCACTGGTAATCCAGGGAATACCGCGCTCGTACAAACTCGACAGCGAATTGAGCTACGTGGACGTCCCGCTGTGCCCGCTGGAACTGGCGGCGGTGCAAGTGGGAGAACATGTGGCAAAGGTGCCGGACCTGATGGGGCTTGAAGCGCTGCTGGCCGAATCCGGCCTGGCCTGAGCCCTATGAAGATCCACTGTGGGAGGGGGCTTGAACTGGTCAAGTAATCTTGGACACTGATTAAGGTTCACGCCGCCAACCTTTCCTTCACGACCGGCGACCGGTAGTACCCCTGTTTCAGCAGCTCGTTTCGGAATTTATGACTGGTGTACTGACAACCTTGGTCAGAATGAAACAACACATCCTGGGGAT
>NZ_KZ477999.1 GCF_002837185.1 Pseudomonas fluorescens
TGGCCCAGTGCGGCTAACCCGGCGTCCTGCCGGGTTACCCACGGATTCAAGCCTGCGTTCGGCCAGCGTGGTTTAACGGGGCGCCTGAGATCAAAAGCAGATCAAGATCAAGAGCAGCTCGCTTCGCATCGTGGTTTGCGTTGGGCGCTACACAGTTGTGAAGATACCTATGCGCGATAGGATCACCTCAATTACACAACACTAAAACCCGACCTCAATGAGTGCCCTCATTGCGGGTCGACTTGGGCAGGATGGCCAGAAAGTTATCCCGCGCCACCTTGTGGGCAACATCTTCAGGCAATGCATCGAGGAAGGGATCAAAACGGCGCATTTCCTTACCCAGCTTGTTGAAGCGCCCTACCACGTCAGAGCCCAGCATGAATCGATCAGGGAACCGCTCGACCAGTTTGACCCACTCCGGCCTGGGCTTGCCCGCATCATCCAGCAGATAGGGCGTGAGCATGCTCCAGGACAGGTCGATATACAGGTTGGGGTAAGCCTCAAGGAGGCGATTCAACGTGGGCAGCAGGAAATCCATTTGCACCTGATGGCGGTGGATTTCCTTGCTGGTACCGGCGTGGGCCCAGATAAACCGCGTGTGCGGGTGGTTGCGCAATGGCTGCTCGACTTCGGCCAGGTACAACGGGTTGCGCTCGCGCTTGGAGGTGATGTTGGAGTGCAGCATTACCGGCAGGTCGTTCTCCGCCGCCAAATGATAGATGCGCGTCATGGCTTCATTATTGGCGCGCGGCGTATCACCCGAGGTCAGCGCGGTGAGATCATCGTGGCGGGTAAACACTTCGCCGATGCCCTGCCACAGCCCTGGGTTGAGGTCGAGCATGCGCTGGATGTGGGCGGCGGAATTCTTGTCGTTAGGATTGAAACCGGCCAGGAACGGATGAAAGTGCCGGCGCTGTTCAGGGGTGAGCTTGTTGACCGCAGCGGCGACGATGACATCGGTGGCGCTGTACCAATAGGCATCGGCATCGTCGCCTGCATAATAGCGCGGGCGTTTGGGTTCATCCTCGTGCCATTTCTTGGCCACGGGAATGCCGGAAATCATCACATGCTCGATGCGATTGTCCGCCATGGCCTTGAGCAGCTTGTCCATGCCCGCGGTTTCCTGGAAAAAATCCACGTAATGCAGGTGGGCGTCGCTGTAGGCATAGTCGCGGGCCTGCACGGCAAGACTGCTGGCGGCGAGCATCAGGGTAAAACTCACACGGGTCCAAAGCACGGTGATACCTCGACAGGAACTGATACGGGTAGACCCTGCCCCGCGTATCAGGGTTCAGCAGGGACAAAAATCTGGAACACCCAGGTGCCGGCATGTTCTATTACTGCATGACCGTCATCCAAAGCCCTGTGAGGTTCGCCATGCCTGTTACCGTCAATACGTTGAACGCTGAAAACTTTCGTCACAGCGTCACTGTCAACAACCACGAGCTGTTTACCGACCTGCCCAAGAGCCTGGGGGGTGACGACTCCGCCCCCTCGCCTCACGACTATTTCGACGCCGCGCTGGCGTCTTGCAAAGCCTTGACCGTCAGGCTATATGCGCAGAAGAAAGACATCCCGCTCACCGGCGTAACGGTAGAAGTTACCCACGACGCCGCCGAAGAGCAAAAAGGTAAATACAGGCTCAACGTCAAGTTGACCCTCAAGGGCGTGCTGACCGACGCCCAGCGCGATGAGCTGCACCGTGTCGCCGACAAGTGCCCGGTGCACAAATTGATGACCACCGCCGAAGTCAGCATCGAGACAACACTTTCGGAAGGCGCCTTCAGCCAATAACGCCAACGTCCGGTCGAGCGGGTTATGCTCAGCGTCATCGAACCCGCTCAGACAGGGATGTAACCCCATGACCACCCTCACCGTCATCCGCCCGCGCCGCGAAGATGTGGAAGGCCAGCCTATCCTGCGCCCGCTGCCCTCGCGTGAATGCCGCAGCGTCGGGCCTTTCGTGTTTTTCGACCATATGCTGCCTACCCGTTATGCACCGGGCAGCGGGATGAATATCCGCCAGCATCCCCATATCGGGCTGTCTACCCTCACCTATCTGTTCGACGGCACGTTGCAGCACAAGGACAGCCTGGGTTCCGACCAGGTGGTACAGGCTGGCGAGGTCAGCTGGATGACTGCCGGCAGTGCGATTGCCCATGTCGAGCGCACACCCGAGGCGGTCAAGGCCAGCGGTTTCAACCTGCACGGGTTGCAGGTGTGGCTGGCGTCGCCCAAGGACCACGAAACCGGCCCGGGCCACTACAGCCACCACCCGGCGGCAAGTTTGCCGGTCAGCGACAACCTCGGCGTGCAGGTGCGCCTGATCGCCGGCAGCGGGTTTTGCCTCACGTCACCCGTACCGGTGCTGTCGCCCACGCTGTATGCCGAGGTGCGCATGCAGACAGCCACTACCCTGCTGATCCCCGATGAGCATGAGGAACGCGCGGTGTATGTATTGGCGGGTGACGCGCAGCTCGACGGCGAGGCTCTGGCGGTGCATAGCCTGGTGGTGCTGCCTGCCGGGCAGGAGATGACGCTGTATGCCGCAACCGAGTGCCATGCCGTGGTGTTGGGTGGCGCACCACTGGATGGGCCGCGGCGGATCAACTGGAATTTCGTGGCCAGTGATCCGGCGGTGATCGAGCGGGCGCGGCAGCGATGGGCGGCTGGGGATTGGCCGACGGTGCCCGGTGAGTCAGAAAGGATTGAGTTGCCTGTCAGATAGCGATCGGGGGCAAGCCCCCTCCCACACTTGAATTGTAAATGCCTTCAAATGTGGGAGGGTGCTTGCCCCCGATGAGGCCCGAACAGGCGCTGAAGAATCAGCCCTCGAACACTTCATCCAGCAAGTTATGCATCGACTGGAACGCCCGCGCCGCGGTCCTGGCGTCATACATCATCTTGCCCGGCACATTGGCATGGGGATCAGTGAAGGAATGCACCGCGCCACCGTAGCTGAGCAACTGCCAATCCACACCCGCTGCGTTCATTTCATCTTCGAACGCCGGCAGTTGTTCTTTCGGTACCAATGGGTCGGAGGCGCCATGCAGCACCAGCACTGAGCCCTTGATGTTTTTCGCATCCGCCGGGTTCGGCGTGTCGAGGGTGCCGTGGAACGAGATAGCCGCCTTCAGCGGCGCACCGGTGCGCGCCAATTCCAGAGAGCAGCAGCCGCCGAAGCAGAAACCGAAGGTCGCCAGCTTCGACGTATCAACCGTTGCCTCGGTCTGGCGTTGCAGTTGTTCAAAGGCCGCTTGCATACGCTTGTTCAACATCGGGCGATCATTTTTCAACGGCATCATCGCCGCGCCGGCCTCATCGCCATTGGTCGGCCGCACAGTTTGCCCATACAAGTCGGCAATCAGCACCACGTAGCCTTTGCCGGCGACGCTCTTGGCGATCTCTTCGGCTCCCGCGCTCACGCCCATCCAGTTCGGCGCCATCAGCAGCCCCGGCAGCGGGCCTTGGTGGCTGGCATCGAACGCCAGGCGGCTTTCATAGGTCTGGCCATCAAGCTGATAGACCACGGAACGTACGGTAACTTGGCTCATCATTTTCTCCAGTTGAAGTACACGCAGAAGCCGTAATACAACGGTAGGAGCGAGCTTGCTCGCGAAAAACTTCAGGGCAGCGCGTTGATTCAGGATGTGCGCGTTATCGGTGACGTTTTTCGCGAGCAAGCTCGCTGCTACAAACGAAAAAACCCGCCGAAGCGGGTTTTTCTACAACGGTGTCAAACCGACAGTTCAACCAACAGCTTGTTCAGTCGGCGCACATACGCGGCCGGGTCTTTGAGGCTGTCGCCAGCGGCCAGGGCCGCCTGGTCAAAGAGGATATGCGACAGGTCGCCAAAGCGCTCCTCGTTCTGCTCAGCGTCGAGTTTCTCGATCAGCGGGTGAGCCGGGTTGAATTCGAAGATCGGCTTGGAATCCGGCACCTTCTGGCCGCTGGCTTCAAGGATCTGACGCATCTGCATGCCCAGGTCCTGCTCGCCAATGGCCAGGATCGCCGGAGAGTCGGTCAGGCGATGGGAAACCCGCACTTCGCTGACAGCCTCACCCAGGGAGGTCTTGATCCGCTCAACCAGGCCTTCTTTGGACTTGGCGACTTCCTCGGCGGCTTTCTTGTCTTCCTCGGAGTCCAGGTTGCCCAGGTCCAGGTCACCGCGTGCCACGTCCACAAAGGATTTGCCGTCGAACTCGGTGAGGTAGCTCATCAGCCACTCATCGATACGGTCGGTCAGCAGCAGTACCTCGATGCCTTTCTTGCGGAAGACTTCCAGGTGCGGGCTGTTCTTGACCTGAGCGTAGGTTTCGCCAGTGAGGTAGTAGATCTTGTCCTGACCTTCCTTGGCACGTGCCAGGTAGTCGGCCAGCGACACAACCTGTTCGCCGTCATCACCTTGAGTCGAAGCAAAACGCAGCAGGCCGGCAATTTTTTCCTTGTTGGCAAAATCTTCCGCCGGGCCTTCTTTCATGACCTGGCCGAAGTTTTTCCAGAAGCCCTGGTATTTCTCCGGCTCGTTCTTCGCCAGTTTTTCCAGCATGTCGAGTACGCGCTTGGTCAGCGCCGACTTCATGGAATCGATGATCGGGTCCTTTTGCAGGATCTCCCGCGACACGTTCAGCGACAGGTCGTTGGAGTCGACCACACCCTTGATAAAGCGCAGGTACAGCGGCAGGAACGATTCCGCCTGGTCCATCACGAACACACGTTGTACGTAAAGCTTCAGGCCCTTCGGCGCTTCGCGCTGGTACAGGTCAAACGGCGCACGGGCCGGCACGTAGAGCAGCGAGCTGTATTCCAGCTTGCCTTCAACCTTGTTGTGGCTCCAGCTCAGCGGGTTTTCGTAGTCGTGCCCGATGTGCTTGTAGAACTCCTGGTATTCCTCGTCCTTGATCTCGGTACGCGGACGGGTCCACAGGGCACTGGCGCGGTTGACGGTTTCCCATTCCTCGGCCGGCGCCTCTTCACCTTCGCCAGCCGTTTGCTCTTTCGGCAGCTCGATCGGCAGGGCGATGTGGTCGGAGTACTTCTTGATGATGTTGCGCAGGCGCCAGCCATCGGCGAATTCATCTTCGCCATCTTTGAGGTGCAGCACGATACGAGTGCCACGGTCAGGCTTGTCGAGGGTGGCGATTTCAAACTCGCCCTCACCTTTGGACGCCCAGTGCACGCCTTCGCTGGCGTCAAGGCCGGCACGGCGGCTGAACACTTCAACCTTGTCGGCGACGATGAACGCCGAATAGAAACCCACGCCGAATTGGCCGATCAGGTGAGAATCTTTTTTCTGGTCGCCCGACAGGTTCTTCATGAAATCTGCGGTGCCGGATTTGGCGATGGTGCCCAAGTGGGTGATCGCGTCCTCACGGCTCATGCCGATACCGTTGTCTTCGAGGGTGACGGTTTTGGCGTCTTTGTCGTAGCTCACACGGATTTTCAGTTCGGTGCCACCTTCCAGCAACTCAGGCTTGGACAGGGCTTCGAAACGTAATTTGTCGACAGCGTCAGAGGCGTTCGAGATCAATTCGCGAAGGAAAATTTCCTTGTTGGAATACAGCGAATGGATCATGAGGTGCAGCAGTTGCTTCACCTCGGTCTGGAAGCCCAGGGTTTCCTTTTGAGTTTCCACACTCATGGTCATCAAACTCCAATTGGATGGCAGTGGCCGCGCCCGAAAGGGTTGGCGGCGGGTTGTCATCAAAGTTGGGGGCTAAGACCGGGATTTCAAGAGCGGCAATTCCTCGATCTTGAAATGGGCGCGAGCGGTGGCAATCGGTTCGGTGGGAGTCGTTTGCCAGGCGGTGACCGCCACGTTGGCGACGCGCCTGCCCTGGCGGCACACCTGGCAGGTGGCGTAGGTGTCGCGAAACTGGCCGGCGCGCAGGTAATCCAGGGAAAAGTCGATGATTTTCGGCAGGCCAGGGGCACCGGTGAACACAAGCAAGTGCAAAGCCGCCGACAGTTCCATGAAGCCGGCGATGACCCCGCCATGCAGCGCCGGCAATATAGGGTTACCAATATTGTTCCTGTTGGCCGGCAGGCGAAACAACAGCTCGTCCCCTGAGCGTGTGCATTCGACGCCGATCAGCTTTGCGTAGGGAACCAGGTCGAGCAGTGCCGCATAATCGCCGCACTCAAGCGCTTGCTCCAGACGCGTCTTGAATCGATGGGTCATGCCTGCTCTCCCTTGATCGCGCTGCCCAGTCCCTGGGTGCCCTTGAGACGCTTGCCCATGCGCATGAATGTACCCACCACATGCGCAATGGGCTGCTGCGGGTCGTCCTGGTAGGCAAAGCCGCGGGTGAAGATCACATCGGTGGTTACCCGGTAGCACTGGGCAAAACCATACACCGGCTTATGCGGCTCGGCGGGGTGCATGTAGTCGATGCGCAAATCCAGGGTTGGGCATACCTCGAACTCGGGTAATACGCACAGCGTGGCCAGGCCGCAGGCGGTGTCCATCAATGACGTCAGCGCGCCACCGTGGATGATGCCGCTGCGGGGATCACCCACTATGTGCGCGCCATAGGGCAACACCAGCGTCATGCCCTCCCCTGTCGCGGCATGGACCGTTACCCCCAGTACCTGACAGTGGCGAAGCGCCGAAACAAAGCGGGTGGCTCGGTCTAACAAGGGGGTCTGGGTCATATTTTTTAAATTCTTATTAGTGTGGATGGGCAGGATAGGTAATAATTTGGAAAGTTCCTGGCGAAAAAGCTTTTTATATCTGTGGAACAAAAGGAACTAATGCTGGCCCCTTGAGTTCGAAAGGCCAGTAGATATCTTCAATAAGGAGAAACACCCATGCGCAAGACATTAGCTATTTCCATGATGCTGGCCGCTGCCCTCGGCCTGGCTGCCTGCGACAAGAAATCCGAAGACAAAGCCCAAGACGCCGCCGCACATTCTGAGCAAGCTCAGCAAGACATGGCGAAAGCACAGGATAAAGTGAACGACGCTGCAAAAGAAAACGCTGAAGCTGCCAAAGCCCAGGCTGAATCGAATGCTGCCGCCGCT
Source organism: Pseudomonas fluorescens (assembly GCF_002837185.1). Lineage (GTDB taxonomy): Bacteria > Pseudomonadota > Gammaproteobacteria > Pseudomonadales > Pseudomonadaceae > Aquipseudomonas > Aquipseudomonas fluorescens_AM. The sequence continues at coordinate 7,024 of NZ_KZ477999.1, forward strand.
AAAGAAGCTGCACCTGCCGCACCTGTTACACCTGCAGAGCCTGCCAAGCAGTAATCGCAGGGTGTAAAGCTGTAGTGCTGTAGAAGATAGCCCGCTTATAGAGCGGGCTTTTCTTTGTCTGCTGTTTTCTCCAGGCTTTTAGTCACGCTGTCTTTCGCGGGATCCGGGGCCTGCATATTCGTCGGCGTATACACCATCACCTGCAAAACGTCGGAGTGAAACTCACGGCGGTAAAGCACTAACACCACCCCGCTGCTCATCAACATGAACAACCACGGGCTGACGAACCAGGCCAGCATGGTCATGCCGAAGTAATACGCCCGCAAGCCAAAGTTGAACTGGTTGGCCGCCATCGAAATCACCCGCGCCGCGCGCAAGGCAAATGCATTGCGCTCCTGCTCAGACACATGCCGCTCACCAATCATCGGTGCCGAGCCCACCAGCACCGCGGCGAAGTTGTACTGGCGCATGCACCAGCTGAAGGTGAAAAAGGCGTAGACAAACACCAGCGCCAGGCACAGCAACTTGATCTCCGACATGCCTTGGGAGGCCTGCTGTACCAAGGGGATATCCGCCAGCAATGACACCGCTCGCTCCGAGGCACCCAGCACCGTCAGGATGCCGGCGAGGATGATCAACGTGCTGGAGGCGAAGAACGAGGCGTTACGCTCCAGGTTACCGATCACACTGGCGTCGGCGATGCGGTTATCGCGCAGCAGCATGCGGCGCATCCAGTCTTCGCGGTACAGGTGCAAAACGCTGGCCAGGCAGGCGGTGTCACGGGCTTTCCAAGTAGCGTAGCGGGTATAGCCGCCCCAGCAGATAACAAACCAGAGAGCGGCTAGAAGGTGGATCAGGTTGGTTTCGACGAACGACATGCGGGTCCTTTTAAAGGTGAATTCCGTGCATCCCAGTGGGATCATCAGCGAGCCTATGACGGCGGCCCCCGTTCTACCGTCACTGCAACAGGGCCTGCGGTGTCCTGAAAGATCTGGAACAAATATCAAAAACCCGACCGCACTGCCTGTTCTTTATGACAATTCCTGTTTCACGATGTACACAAGCTCGGCCCGGGAACCAGCAGGACGCCTTTTATCACTTAGTTAAGCCCTGGCACGAAGCCCTGGTCACTCATTCTCAGACAGAAGGAACTACTCTCTATTCGTAGGATTTCAATGCACTCGACTTCTCTCTCCCCCCGCCAGACACCCGCGCCACAAGAAACCCAACTGTCCGTCAGTACAGCTTCTGAATCGAGGACACCACAAGTAGCTTTATCGAATCACAATCAGCCCAGGCCGCTCGGATTAGCCCCCGATGATCGGATAAAGCTTGAGGTAGGCGGCATAACGCCGGTCGCCGCCGATACGACGGGAGCAGACCCAGTCGCTGCGCAGCTCCAATTGATTGAGCTGCATCAGACATACAACCGCAAGATTACTGATTTGCTCAGTCACCAGATGACGCTCCAACGCTTCATCCAGGCTCAGTTGACAAAAGCCTTTCCCCAGCTCAAGCCAATCGACCCCGATGTCATCCTCGTCAACACCTATCGAACTCAACCGCCGGCAGAGCCGGTGTTGATTTCTACACAAACCTTATCGCAGGCATTGATCAATAAGGTCGCGCAAATCCACGTGAACGCCGTCACGGGTTCGCCTAACGCTGAAGAACACGGTGCTGACACGCAAATCGTCTTTTACAATAACGGACCTGCAGGGGGGGCCCAGAACACGCTGGAGCATCAGGGCTCCCTGCTGACGCTTGCACAAAATATCGCAACCCGCTTCCCCGAGGCGCTCAGTAGCTACTGGAACAGATCTCCCGAGGGCCCCTTCAAACAGCCCTCACGCCTGGCCCAATTACTCGGCCTGCACCGGCAAATGCTCTCTACCGAGGCGGCGTTACGGTTTGAAGACGGCACCCTCAGCGAGACGGGCAAAAAGCTGATCGATACCGCTTTTCAGTACCCGACCCTCGAGGTACGCGAACGCGAACTTCCCGCTGGGGACCGTCCCGGGGTGTATCCCATCCGAATAGATGACAACTGCGCCAACGGTGCCCTTTTAGCCGGTTGCTTTCTTATCACCCGCAGTGACGGGTCGTCGGCCGAGGCGCCTTATACCGCCAGTGACACCAGAAGCATCGGACTGGATGACACCACTGGACCTGTGGTGCTGTATACCCCCGGAGAAGGTTTTGAGGAGTTCGCGAGCGCCGGCCACGCCCGCGAAGAACTGATGCAGAGGATCAATAACGGCGGCGAGAAGGCCAACCAATTACTCAAAAGTTTGCCGGTGTCGGTAGAACACAGTCGCGCCCCTCAATGGGGCGATGACTTACTGCTGGGGTTCGCTCCCGTCACCGGCGACGTCGTGGCGCAAACCCTTCCCCAGTTGTTGCAGCGCCAGGCGGACGAGGTCAATGACGCCATGCAGTACGGCTTCGCCGAAGCGCAGACTGCCACGCAATCCGCTCGTACACCCTCGCTGCTTTCTGCCGAAACTGTCGCATCCGTCAATGATGCGGCGGACCTTTCACTGCATTTCGACGGCAGTAACGCTTTGCTCGCACGCAATGAACAGCTGAACAACAAACTGCAGCCGCAATGGCTCAAGGAACTGACCCTCGAACAAGAAACGACCTACAGGGAACTGGACGAAGCGGAACACAAAAGCCTTGCGCACTTGCAACCATTATTGGGAAGCATCCCTTCCCTGAACACTTTCGCCAAACAGTTACTGGCCCAGGCGTTGAAAGTCAAACTGCAGGACCGCTACCCGAATGCGCAAATAGACCCTGACAACGTGATGGTTCAGATAACAACACAGCCGCCGGGCAATAGCGGCTTGTCAGGCACCCAAAACGCCCCAAAGCCGAAGATCGACAACACGTCGCTGACCGAAATGGCCCTAATGAACACAGCGCCATGGAAGGATAACTCGCTGACGAGCACCTGGACCGCTCGGGTGGTCGATGCCAACGCAAACTACCTGCTGACATTGGATAAAACCTTCCTTGAGGAGCTGATCAGTCAAACCGATGTGGGCGGCCAATACCTTAAGCTACTGGATGAAAAACTCAGCCCCACCGCCACTTCCGACGAAGCTAAAGCACTACCCAACGCCTGGAAAGAACTTCAAAAGGCAAGGATGGCCAAGGACGCGTTCATCACCAGCCTGGATCCCGACGCCTACCTGAACAAGCAAAAGATCGCCGAACAGTGGATCAAAGCAACACTTGAGCATGACGATTCCACCACCTGGCCAATCGTCAAGGGTGCGTCTATCGTCTCGCACAGCGTGGCCGTGGACGGCAAACCCGTCCAGGGCATGCTGGTGATCAAACCGACCAACCACCCCTCCCTTGTCCTGTACAGCCCGGATGCTCCCGACGGACGCCCTTTCAGAGAGATTGTGGACGAGGATCAACTTGACGAGCTGCTCAACACTGCGCAGTGGAAAACCTACATGGACCAACGGGTATCACCGGCTGATCGGTATGGTATTTACGACGACCTGTTTTTGCCTGGGATCAGCAGATGGCTCAAGACATTCGCAGCCGATCATGAAGCGGGCATCAGGCTAAACCCAATCAAAGGGAGCATCAGTGACAGCCTGTACATGCAGGAGCTGGAGTTGCTCAGAGCAAGAGCCCTGGTTCAGATGACCACCAGCGCAGATGTATCGGCCCGTTCCACGGTCAACAAGCTGATGTTCGCCGCAGATATGTCCCAACTGTTGCTGAGCCTGACCCCGGTCAACCCCGGTATTTCAGCCCTCACCAGACTCTCCAAGGCTGCGTTAAGGGCCTTGCGTGCATCCGGACGAAGCCTGCCCAGGCTCCTCACCCAACCGGGGCAATGGGGCGCGGTGTACACCGACTTCGCCATGGCCGCGTCGGGTATTCCTTTACTCAGAAGGACCCGGTTGCGCCCGGTATTCAGAGCCCCTGCGCACACGCCCCAACAGCGCCTGGCAATCTCGCCAGCTACTGCTGGTGCCCCAAGCCATCACCTCGCGCCGGTTCCGGTTACGTTATCGGAGGGCCTCCCCTCACGCATCCCGATCCAATCGCCAACCCCGGCCCACACTGCACAGACGTTAAACCGTGGGGATCTCGGCGCTCATGCGCTGGATAATCAGCTACTGGCAGCGATCCCCGTGCGCGCCACTGGGCCGCAGCAGATTGCCGGCAAATGGCTGATTCGTTACACCGATAACTCAGGGATCAACAGGCCCTATGAGGTAAGCCCGGCATTTAAATTCGAATCGGGGTATGTAAACGTTGTAAATCCGCAGACGGGACAACGAGTGGCCACGCTGCTGAGCAAAGGGAATGGCGAGTGGGCACCCATCGGTTTGCCGGGAGGGCTCAAGCTACCGGACCAGCTAAGGACAACCATTGGACGCTCTGCTGTGCCCGTGCCTGCAACGTCGGTGGAAATGGGTATGTCGAAAACTATCCAGGGAGGCGAATCCACCCTATCCACTCGCGGCCTCTCGGACTGTTCAGCGCTCGCTGTGTTGTCAGGCTGGAATGGCAAAACCTACAACACCCGAACACTGATGCACTTGCAGGGCAGCAATCTGGAAGCCCCCTTGAACGGCCGCAAGGGCTTTGATGCAGTAAGAGAACTACAAGCCTCATTGAAAAGCGGTGACAAAGTAATACTGGTCGGCGGATCCCTTTCTGAATCCAAAATCGGCCTGGCAACAACCTTGAGCCAAACAGACAGCAGTGGCCGGCAACCGCTGCTGGATTTGATCAGCACCGAGGGAGTGTCCTTCGAGATGGCCGGGGCCTCGGGTGTTGATGTTATGGCTGATGGCAGCTACACGTTGGTTGAAGGAGGCGCCGGCACGGTGGATGACGCGATGAAGAAGTGGATCATTGACTTCGCCAAAGACTAGGGCCGGCAACAGGCGACTGTTCTGCCCCGAATAAAAATGCCCCGTATCGGCTGATACGGGGCATTCCTGGTTACAGCGTACGAACAAAAATCTTAAGCGATGGCTTCGCTGCGCTTACCGAGCACGCGGTCAACCACGACAGCGACCACCAGCATCATCACCGACGGCACCAGCCACGCCAGGCCTTGCTCGCTCAGCGGCAGATGCATCAACTGCGCTGGCATCCAATCCGCCAGGCCCGCCCCCTTGAGTGCATCGATGCAACCAAAGATGAACGACACCAGCATCACCGGACCGACGATACGCCCCTGTTCCTGCCAGAAACCCTTACAGAAGCTCAACGCCACCAATACGATGCACGGCGGGTAGATCGCAGTAAGCACCGGAATGGAGAACGCGATCAGCTTGGTCAGGCCCAGGTTGGACACAAACAGCGAGAACAGCGCCAGGATCACTACCAGGGTCTTGTAGGACAGCGGCAGGATTTTGCTGAAGTACTCGGCACAGGCACAGGTCAGGCCCACGGCGGTGACCAGGCACGCCAGGGAGATCAGCACAGCGAGGAAGCCGCTGCCCAGGGAACCGAAGGTATGTTGTACATACGCATGCAGCACCGCAGCACCGTTACTGGCACCAGCGGCCACCGCATGGCTGCCTGAACCCAGACGGAACAGGCTGACATACACCAGCGCCAGGCCCACACCGGCAATCAGCCCGGCAATGATCGCGTAACGCGTGATCAGCTTGGGCGACTCGACGCCACGGGAGCGAATCGCGTTGACGATGACGATGCCGAATACCAGCGCGCCAAGGGTATCCATGGTCAGGTAGCCATTGATAAAGCCCTGGGAGAACGGCGCAGCAACGTATTCCGGCGTGGCGACACCGACGTCACCGGCCGGCAAGGCAAACGCGGCAATGCCGAGGATGGCCAACGCGATGATCTTCAGCGGCGCGAGAAAACGACCGACGGTATCCAACAGTCGACCCGGATACAGGGAGACAAAGAACACCACCAGGAAGTACACCGAACTGTAAAGAAACAGCGCCAGCGGGCTTTCGCCAGTCAGCGGCGCCAGGCCCACTTCGAACGAGACGGTGGCCGTACGCGGCGTGGCGAACAGCGGCCCTACCGCCAGGTACGCCGCTGCCGCAAGCAGGCCACCGGCGATCTTGCCGATGGGGCTGCTCAACGCATCCATACCGCCGCCGACCTTGGCCAGCGCGATCACGGTGACGACCGGCAGGCCGACTGCCGTAATCAGGAACCCCAGGGCCGCCATCCAGACGTGAGGCCCGGACTGCAAGCCCACGATAGGCGGGAAGATGATATTGCCGGCGCCCACGAACAGGGCAAACGTCATGAAGCCCAACGCCAGGATATCCTGGCTTTTCAACACTTTCATTTTGAGGAAATACCACACTACTGAATCGGAATTTAGAGGGGGATTCCCTATGGATGAGGGAAATACTGCCGGCCCTGATGGGGACCGACCGGTCTGGCGCGCAGCTTCCTTTTGGGAGGCGAGCGCATAAAGAGGCGGCTAGGGTACAGAATTAGGCTGGCAAACGCACTGTTGCGGGGCGTACTGTCCGATAAGCGACATTCAAATGTCGCGTTTTCATACTTAATCTGACAATGCGATCAAATGTGGCAGGGGGCTTGCCGCCATTAACGGTGGTTCAGTCACATCATCATGACTGACACCCCGCAATCGGGGGCAGGCCCCCTCCCACATTTGGATCTCTATCAGCCTCAGCTAGGTTGCTGAGCCCAGAACGCACAAAGGCCACCCGAAGGTGGCCTTTGTGGGGTGAAGCGTCAGCTAAGCGCGAGGCTTACTTGACGGCCCAACCTGTTAGCTCGGCCAGGGCCTTGCCGATGTCTGCCAGCGAACGCACGGTTTTCACACCTGCGTCTTGCAGCGCAGCGAATTTCTCGTCTGCAGTGCCTTTGCCGCCGGAGATGATTGCGCCAGCATGGCCCATGCGCTTGCCCGCAGGGGCAGTCACACCAGCAATGTAGGAAACAACCGGCTTGGTCACGTGTGCCTTGATGTAGGCAGCCGCTTCTTCTTCAGCCGAACCGCCGATCTCGCCGATCATCACGATCGCTTCGGTCTTCGGGTCTTCCTGGAACAGCTTCAGGATGTCGATGAAGTTGGAGCCCGGAATCGGGTCACCGCCGATGCCGACGCAAGTCGACTGACCGAAACCGGCGTCAGTGGTCTGCTTCACAGCTTCGTAGGTCAGGGTGCCGGAACGGGAAACGATACCGACTTTACCTGGCAAGTGAATGTGACCCGGCATGATGCCGATCTTGCATTCGCCTGGGGTGATCACGCCTGGGCAGTTAGGGCCGATCAGGGTAATACCCAGCTCGTCGCACTTGACCTTGGCGTCCAGCATGTCCAGGGTAGGAATGCCTTCAGTGATGCACACGATCAGCTTGATGCCGCCGAAGGCCGCTTCCAGGATCGAGTCCTTGCAGAAAGGAGCTGGAACGTAGATCACGCTGGCGGTGGCGCCAGTGGCTTCTACTGCTTCTTTCACGGTGTTGAACACTGGCAGGCCCAGGTGCTCGGTGCCGCCTTTGCCCGGTGTTACGCCACCAACCATCTGGGTGCCGTACTCGATGGCTTGCTGGGTGTGGAAACTACCTTGCGAACCGGTAATACCCTGGCAGATAACTTTGGTGTCTTTATTGATCAGGACGCTCATTATTTGCCCTCCGCAGCTTTGACAACTTGTTGAGCAGCGTCGGTCAGGCTGGTAGCCGCGATGATGTTCAAACCGCTTTCTGCCAGTACTTTAGCGCCCAGTTCAGCGTTGTTACCTTCAAGGCGAACAACAACCGGGATTTTAACGCCGACTTCTTTCACTGCACCGATGATGCCTTCGGCAATCATGTCGCAACGAACGATGCCGCCGAAGATGTTGACCAGTACTGCAGCGACGTTGGAGTCGGACAGGATGATCTTGAACGCTTCGGTCACGCGTTCTTTGGTAGCACCACCGCCTACGTCGAGGAAGTTGGCTGGTTTGCCGCCATGCAGGTTGACGATGTCCATGGTACCCATGGCCAGGCCGGCACCGTTGACCATGCAGCCGATGTTACCTTCCAGGGCTACGTAGTTCAGTTCGAACTTGGCAGCGTGCGCTTCGCGCGGATCGTCTTGCGACGGATCGTGGAAAGTCTTCAGCTTTGGCTGACGGTACATGGCGTTGGCGTCGATGTTGATCTTGGCATCCAGGCAATGCAGATCGCCATCAGCCTTGATCACCAGCGGGTTCACTTCCAGCAGGGCCAGATCGTGATCCTGGAACAGTTTGGCCAGACCGACGAAGATCTTGGCGAACTGGGCAACTTGCTTGCCTTCCAGACCCAGCTGGAACGCCAGCTCGCGACCCTGGAATGGCTGAGCGCCAACCAGTGGATCGATAGTGGCCTTCAGAATTTTTTCTGGGGTTTCGTGAGCGATCTTCTCGATGTCCACGCCACCTTCGGTGGAGGCCATGAACACGATGCGACGGCTCGAACGGTCAACGACAGCGCCCAGGTACAGCTCTTTAGCGATATCAGTGCACGATTCAACCAGGATCTTGGTGACTGGCTGGCCATTGGCATCAGTCTGGTAAGTCACCAGACGCTTGCCCAGCCACTGCTGTGCGAAGGCCTTGGCGTCTTCTTTGCTGCGAACCAGCTTAACGCCGCCCGCTTTACCGCGACCACCGGCGTGGACCTGGGCTTTGACAACCCACTCGCTGCCGCCGATTTTGTCGCAAGCTTCTGCTGCTGCTTCCGGGGTGTCTACTGCGTAGCCCTTGGAAACTGGCAGGCCGTATTCAGCGAACAGCTGCTTACCCTGATACTCGTGAAGATTCATGCTTTTTACCGTCTTCGTTAGGTACTGCGCATTCGGCGCTGCGCTCATTATGAGTGCCGCGCCACCTGTGACTGCTGCTTGCGCAACCTGCGGGGCTTATGGCCCGTAAAGCTGCACAAGGCTGCGTCCAGCGGATATTCCGCGGTGAGTCTTGCTCGCAAGGCTCACGACGGGCAACTCCGCCGTGGTTTCTTATTATCTCGCTTAGCGCTTCTTGCGGTTGGCGATGTGGATGGCGCCGCCATTCACTGCCAACGCTGCTTCGTGCAACGCTTCGGACAGGGTCGGATGGGAGAAGACCATCATGCCCAGGTCCTCGGCACTGGTGCCGAATTCCATACCGATAGCGCCTTGCTGAACCAGTTCTGCAGCGCTTGGGCCGATCACGTGGACGCCCAATACGCGGTCAGTCTTGGCATCAGCGATGACTTTGACAAAACCACCGGTGTCGTTGGCTGCCATGGCACGGCCAGAAGCGGCAAACGGGAAGGTGCCGACGTTAACTTCAACGCCTTCAGCTTTCAACTGCTGTTCGTTCTTGCCGACCCATGCAATTTCCGGGTGGGTGTAGATAACCGATGGAATCAGGTCGTAGTTCATCTGGGTCTTGTGACCCTTGATGCGCTCGACAACCATGATGCCCTCTTCGGAAGCCTTGTGGGCCAGCATCATGCCACGAACCACGTCGCCGATCGCGTAAACGCCCGGCACGGTGGTTGCGCAGTGATCGTCAACGTGGATGAAACCACGCTCATCGATGCTCACGCCGCTGTCGGAAGCCAGCAGGTCGGTGGTCACGGGGCGACGACCCACGGCTACGATCAGCTTGTCGAAGGTGATGGTCTGCTCGCCTTCCTTGTCGGTGTAGGTCACGACAACTTCTTCGCCGTTGACCTTGGAACCGGTCACGCGCGCGCCCAGCTTGATGTCCAGACCCTGTTTGGTCAGGGTCTTGTAGGCTTCCTTGGACACGGCGGTGTCGGCAGCCAGCAGGAAGGTGTCCAGGGCTTCGAGCACGGTCACTTCCGAACCCAGGCGGGACCATACCGAACCCAGCTCCAGGCCGATAACGCCTGCACCGATCACGCCCAGGCGCTTAGGTACGGCCTGGAACTCCAGGGCGCCGGTCGAATCGACGATCACGTTCTGGTCGACTGGAGCCGGTGGAATGTCGATTGGACGCGAACCGGGTGCCAGGATCACGTTTTCGGCTTCGATGACTTCAACCGAGCCGTCCGGCTTGGTGATTTCAACTTTCTTGCCGGCCAGCAGCTTGCCGTGGCCTTGCAGGGAAGTCACGCCATTGGCCTTGAACAAGGTGGCAACGCCGGAAGTCAGGCCTTTGACGATGTTGGCTTTACGGCCGACCATCGCGGGCACGTCCATGGTCACGCCGGCATGGTTGATACCGTGGATCGCGAAACCATCCTGGGCTTCGTGGAATTTCCAGGAACTGTCCAGCAGCGCCTTGGAAGGAATGCAACCGACGTTCAGGCAGGTACCGCCCAGCGCCAGTTTGCCTTCCTTGTCGGTGTACTTTTCGATGCAAGCAGTCGAGAGGCCCAGTTGTGCGGCCTTGATGGCGGCAACATAGCCGCCGGGGCCTGCACCAATCACTACAACGTCAAATTTCTGTGTCATAAAAAGGTTCCCTTTTTAGCTGCAAGCTAGAAGCTGCAAGCTACAAGTTGAAGCACCAATCGCTCGCTTTGAGCTTGGAACTTGCAGCTTGAAACTTGCAGCTGCTTTTTAGATATCCAGAAGAAGGCGAGCCGGGTCTTCCAGCAGGTTCTTGATGGTCACCAGGAACGTCACGGCTTCTTTACCATCGATCAGGCGGTGATCGTAAGACAGCGCCAGGTACATCATTGGGCGGATCACGACCTGGCCGTTGATGGCCATCGGACGCTGGATAATGTTGTGCATGCCCAGGATCGCGGCTTGCGGTGGGTTGACGATCGGCGTCGACATCATCGAACCGAAGGTACCACCGTTGGTGATGGTGAACGTACCGCCGGTCATCTCGTCGATGGTCAGCTTGCCGTCACGGGCCTTCTTGCCGAAGCCGGCAATGCCGCCTTCGATTTCGGCCAGGCTCATCAGCTCGGCGTTACGCAGAACCGGAACCACCAGGCCACGGTCGCTGGACACGGCAACGCCGATGTCTGCATAGCCATGGTAGACGATGTCGGCGCCATCGATGGACGCGTTGACTGCCGGGAAGCGTTTCAGCGCTTCAGTGGCCGCTTTCACGAAGAACGACATGAAGCCCAAGCGTACGCCGTTGTGGCTCTTCTCAAAGAGATCCTTGTACTTCGAACGCAGCGCCATGACTTCAGTCATGTCGACTTCGTTGAACGTGGTCAGCATCGCCATGTTCGATTGTGCTTCAACCAGGCGCTTGGCCACGGTGGCACGTACACGGGTCATCGGTACGCGCTTCTCGGTACGGTCGCCGGCAGCGAACACAGGCGCGGCGGCAGCAGGAGCGGCAGCCTTGGCAGGTGCGGCAGCCGGAGCGTTTTTCTTGGCTTCAACCGCAGCCACCACGTCTTCCTTGGTGACACGGCCATCTTTGCCGGTGCCCTTGATGGACGCCAGGTTGATACCGTTCTCTTCAGCCAACTGGCGAGCAGCCGGTGCAGCGATTGGATCTTCACCACCCGCAGCCGCAGGGGCGGCAGGTGCGGAAGCGGCAGCCGGTGCAGCGGCGGCAGCAGGAGCAGGAGCAGCAGCGCTGCCCTCTTCGATCGAGCCCAGTACCTGGTTCGACAGGACGGTAGCACCCTCTTCTGCCACGATTGCGCCCAGCACGCCGTCGGCTTCGGCCAGCACTTCGAGCACGACCTTGTCGGTTTCGATGTCGACGATCAGGTCGTCACGCTTGACGGCCTCGCCTGGTTTCTTGTGCCAGGTGGCAACGGTGCCATCGGCAACCGATTCCGGGAATGACGGGGCTTTGATTTCGATAGCCATTATCTGTAGGTCCTTAAAATTCGGTTTCAGTCAGCGCGAAGGCGTTAAACAGTGAAAGCAGCTTGCAGCAGTTTTTCCTGCTGCTCGGCGTGCATCGACGCATAACCACAGGCAGGTGCAGCAGACGCATCACGACCGGCATACTCCAGGCCCAGGGCCTTGTTGTGGTTGCCGATGCTGCGACGCAAGTGATGCTGGCTGCTGTACCACGCGCCCTGGTTCATCGGTTCTTCCTGACACCACACCACATTCGTGAGGTTGGTGTAAGGCGCGATGATCTCCATGAGGTCATCTTCCGGGAACGGGTAAAGCTGCTCGATACGCACGATGGCGATGTCTTCGCGGCCTTCGGCACGGCGTTTTTCCAGCAGATCGTAATAGACCTTGCCGCTGCACAGGATCAGGCGAGTGACCTTGGCGGCGTCCAGCGTATCGATTTCCGGAATAACGGTCTGGAACGAACCTTCGGCCAGATCTTCCAGGGTCGAAACGGCCAGTTTGTGACGCAACAGCGATTTCGGCGTCAGCACGACCAGTGGCTTGCGCAGTGGACGGATGACCTGGCGACGCAGCAAGTGGTAGATCTGCGCCGGGGTCGTCGGCACGCACACCTGGATGTTGTGCTCGGCGCACAGCTGCAGGTAACGCTCCAGACGGGCCGAGGAGTGCTCAGGACCCTGACCTTCATAACCGTGCGGCAGCAGCATGGTCAGACCGCACAGACGGCCCCACTTGTGCTCGCCGCTGGTGATGAACTGGTCGATAACCACCTGGGCACCGTTGGCGAAGTCGCCGAACTGGGCTTCCCAGATCACCAGCGCGTTAGGCGTAGTGGTGGAATAGCCGTATTCGAACGCCAGTACCGCTTCTTCGGACAGGAACGAATCGTACAGGTCGAAACGTGGCTGGCCTTCGTACAGGTTCTGCAACGGGATGTAGGTGCCCGCGTCTTTCTGGTTGTGCAACACGGCATGACGGTGCGAGAACGTACCGCGGCCGATGTCCTGGCCGGTCATGCGGATCGGGTGACCTTCGAACGCCAGGGTTGCGTACGCCATGGTTTCGGCGTAACCCCAGTTGATCGGCAGGCCGCCGGCTTGCATCTTCTGACGGTCTTCGTAGATCTTGGCAACCTGGCGCTGAACCACAAACCCCTCAGGGATTTCCAGCAACTTGGCAGACAACTCCTGCAATGTTTTCAAGTCGAAGCTGGTGTCATGGCGCGCGGTCCAGGTGTGACCCAGGTACGGACGCCAGTCAACGAACAGCTCTTTGTTCGGCTCCTTGACCAGGCTTTTCACCACATGCAGGCCGTTATCCAGCGCGTTGCGGTATTCGTCGATCTTCGCCTGGACACGTGCATCATCCAACACACCGGCCTTGGTCAGGCTTTCGGCGTACAGCTCACGGGTGGTGCGCTGCTTGGTGATCTGCTGGTACATCAACGGCTGGGTGCCGCTTGGCTCGTCCGCTTCGTTGTGACCGCGACGGCGGTAGCACACCAGGTCGATGACCACATCACGCTTGAATTGCATGCGGTAGTCGACCGCCAATTGGGTCACGAACAGTACAGCTTCCGGATCATCGCCATTCACATGCAGGATCGGCGCCTGGATCATCTTGGCAACGTCGGTGGCGTACTCGGTGGAGCGCGCATCCAGCGGGTTGCTGATGGTGAAGCCAACCTGGTTGTTGATGACGATATGAACGGTACCGCCGGTCTTGAAGCCGCGAGTCTGCGACATCTGGAACGTTTCCAGGACCACGCCTTGGCCGGCGAATGCCGCGTCACCGTGGATGGAAATCGGCAGGACCTTCTCGCCAGTGGCGTCGTTACGACGATCCTGGCGCGCACGCACCGACCCCTCGACCACCGGCGAAACAATTTCCAGGTGGGATGGGTTGAACGCCATGGCCAGGTGAACTTCACCGCCGGTGGTCATTACGTTGGACGAGAAACCCTGGTGGTACTTGACGTCACCGGAACCCAGCTCGACCTTCTTCTTGCCCTCGAACTCGTCGAACAGCTCGCGCGGGTTCTTGCCGAAGGTGTTGACCAACACGTTCAGGCGACCACGGTGAGCCATGCCGATCACGACTTCCTTGGTGCCGTAGGAACCGGAACGCTGGATCAGTTCGTCGAGCATCGGAATCAGGCTTTCGCCGCCTTCCAGGCCGAAACGCTTGGTGCCCGGGTATTTGGTGCCCAGGTATTTTTCGAGACCTTCAGCGGCAGTCACACGCTCGAGCAGATGGCTGCGCACATCGGCGGACAATACCGGACGGCCACGCACGCCTTCCAGGCGATGCTGGAACCACTGGCGCTGCTCGGAATCGGTGATGTGCGTGAACTCAGCGCCGATGGTGCGGCAATATGTCTGCTGCAACGCTTCGTGAATTTCGCGTAGGCTCGCTTCCTCTTTGCCGATGAACAGGTCGCCGGCACGGAAGGTCGTATCAAGATCGGCATTGGTCAAGCCGTAATGATTGATCGACAGGTCAGCAGGTGCAGGACGCTGCCAGAGCCCCAGCGGGTCAAGCTGGGCCGCCTGGTGGCCGCGCATCCGGTAAGCCTGGATCAGTCGCAGTACTTCAACTTGCTTCTTCTCGTGCTCACTGCTCACGCTGCCGGCGGAAACCGGTTGGGCGCGGCGCTGGTTCTTTGCCAGCAGCACGAAATGATCGCGAATCGCAGCATGCGATACATCGGTGGCAGCGTTGCCGTCTGAAGACAACGTCTGAAATTTGGTGCGCCATTCTTCTGGCACAGCGTTAGGGTCGTGCAGGTAGAGCTCATAAAGCTCTTCCACATAGGCAGCGTTACCACCTGAAAGATAGCCGCTGTTCCACATGCGCTGCATCACGCTTTCTTGCATGCTTGGTCACCCTCGATTTGGGGACACCACCGGCGAAAACACCGAGTTTGCTTGCAAAAGGCCAAGTGCAGCGACCAGAACAAGCCACTAGGATCACGCTGATAGTTCGGGTACCAACCCGAATGCCCCTGCTTGTCTCATTTCTTCAAAATAAGAGCCGCGGCTTTGTAAGTCGCTGCTCAAGTTAAAACTACGGCGCCGGTTGAAGCCTGCGCCGCAGCATTTACGGGCACAACGGTCCTGCTTTTACTGCAACGTCAGTTACACGCCGCTCTGCAGCAGCATGTTACGGATGTGACCAATGGCCTTAGTCGGGTTCAGGCCTTTGGGACATACGTTGACGCAGTTCATGATCCCGCGGCAGCGGAATACGCTGAACGGGTCATCCAGTGAAGCCAGACGCTCGGACGTCTTGGTGTCACGGCTGTCTGCCAGGAAGCGGTAGGCTTGCAGCAGCGCAGCCGGGCCCAGGAACTTGTCCGGGTTCCACCAGAAGGACGGGCAGGACGTCGAGCAGCAAGCGCACAGGATGCACTCGTACAGGCCGTCGAGTTTTTCGCGCTCTTCCGGGGACTGCAGACGCTCGATGGCCGGAGCCGGCGTGTCGTTCTGCAGGAACGGCTTAACTTTCTCGTATTGCTTGTAGAAGATGCTCATATCGACGACCAGGTCACGGATAACCGGCAAACCTGGCAGTGGACGAACGATCAGCTTGTTGCCCTTGACCACGGCCGACAGCGGCGTGATGCACGCCAGGCCGTTTTTGCCGTTGATGTTCATGCCGTCGGAACCGCACACACCTTCACGGCAAGAGCGACGATAGGAGAAACCTTCGTCCTGCTCTTTGATCAGTGCCAAGACATCCAGCACCATCAGGTCTTTACCGCCGGTATCGACCTGGAATTCCTGCATGAACGGCGCGGCGTCCTGATCAGGGTTGTAGCGATAAACACTGACTTTCAACATGGCAGCCACCCTTAGTAAGTCCGAATCTTCGGTTCAAACGTCGGTACCGTCTTCGGCGAGAAGTTCACGGCACGCTTGGTCACGCGCTTGTCACCCGGGAAGTACAGGGTGTGGCACAACCAGTTCTCGTCGTCACGGTCTTCAAAGTCTTCACGGGCGTGTGCACCACGGGATTCCTTGCGAACCTCGGCGGCGATCGCCGTCGCTTCAGCCACTTCCAGCAGGTTCTGCAGCTCAAGGGCTTCGATACGAGCGGTGTTGAACGCCTGGCTCTTATCGTTGATCTTGACGTTGGCGATGCGCTTGCGCAGGTCGGCCAGTTGGGCGATACCCTTCTGCATGTATTCGCCGGTACGGAATACACCGAAGTAGTTCTGCATGCAGCTTTGCAGCTCGCGACGCAGGGTTGCCACGTCTTCGCCGTCAGTGCGCTCGTTCAGAGCGTTCAGGCGCGCCAGGGCAGCTTCGATGTTGGCGTCGGTGGCATCATCGTATTCGATGCCGTCGGTCAGGGCTTTTTCCAGGTGCAGGCCGGCAGCGCGGCCGAATACCACCAGGTCGAGCAGCGAGTTGCCGCCCAGGCGGTTGGCACCGTGAACCGATACGCAAGCCACTTCGCCTACCGCGAACAGGCCGTGAATGATCTCGTCCACGCCGTCGGCATTCTGGGTGATCGCCTGGCCATGAATGTTGGTCGGCACGCCGCCCATCATATAGTGGCAAGTCGGGACCACCGGAACCGGAGCAACCACCGGATCGACGTGAGCAAAGGTCTTGGACAGCTCGCAGATACCTGGCAGACGGCTGTGCAGCACTTCTTCGCCCAGGTGATCGAGCTTGAGCAGCACGTGGTCGCCGTTCGGGCCACAACCGTTGCCGGCGATGATCTCTTTAACCATCGAACGGGCCACAACGTCACGACCGGCGAGGTCTTTCGCGTTCGGAGCATAACGCTCCATGAAACGCTCGCCGTGCTTGTTGATCAGGTAGCCACCTTCGCCACGGCAACCTTCGGTCACCAGTACACCGGCGCCGGCGATGCCGGTCGGGTGGAACTGCCACATTTCGATGTCCTGTACCGGCACGCCTGCACGCAGCGCCATGCCGACGCCGTCACCGGTGTTGATCAGGGCGTTGGTGGTGGAGGCATAGATACGGCCTGCACCGCCGGTCGCCAGGACCGTAGCCTTGGCGCGGATGTAGGTGGTTTCACCGGTTTCGATGCAGATGGCGATCACACCGACGAACTCGCCCTTGCCGTTCTTCACCAGATCGACAGCGTAGTACTCGTTCAGGAACGTGGTACCGGCTTTCAGGTTGCCCTGATAAAGGGTGTGCAGCAGCGCGTGACCGGTACGGTCGGACGCGGCGCAGGTACGGGCAGCCTGCCCGCCTTTACCGTAATCCTTCGACTGGCCGCCGAATGGACGCTGGTAGATACGGCCTTGCTCGGTACGCGAGAACGGCAGACCCATGTGGTCCAGCTCGAACACCGCGGCCGGGCCTTCCTGACACATGTACTCGATAGCGTCCTGGTCACCGATGTAGTCGGAACCCTTGACGGTATCGTACATGTGCCAGCGCCAGTCATCGTTCGGATCGGCGGAGGCGATGGCGCAGGTGATGCCACCCTGGGCCGATACGGTGTGCGAACGCGTCGGGAACACCTTGGTGATCACAGCGGTCTTGTGGCCACCCTGGGCCAGCTGCAGCGCAGCGCGCATGCCGGCACCGCCGCCACCAATAATGATGGCGTCGAATGAAATAGTTGGAATGTTAGCCATGAATCAGATACCCCAAAGAATCTGCACACCCCAGACGAAGTAAGCGAACATCGCAATGCCGCATACTGCCTGGAAGAGGAAACGGACTGCGGTCGCGGACTTGCCCAGCGCCATTGGCGTCAGGTAGTCGGTCGCGATGGTCCACATGCCGACCCAGGCGTGAGCGCCCAGGGCTACAAGGGCCAGCAGGCTGAAGATTCGCATCGCATTGTGGGCGAACAGGCCGTGCCATTGCTCATAGCCGATGCCCGGGTTTGCGACGAGGTATCCGATCAGGAAAATGAAATAAGCCGCGAGAACGACCGCAGACACACGCTGTGCCATCCAGTCATAGAGGCCCGAACGCGACAGATTCGTTACGCTGGTTACCATATCCAAACTCCTGCCAGAACGATCAGCACCACGGAAATGGCGATGATGATTTTCGAGCCCAGGCGGCCGCCTTCCAGCGTCTCACCGATGCCCATGTCCATGATCAAGTGGCGCACACCGGCTACCAGGTGATACAGCAGAGCGGACAGGAGGCCCCACGCTACGAACTTGGCCAGTGGGCTGGTCAAGCATGCCTTCACCTCGGCGTAACCTTCCTCGGAACCCAGGGATTTGCTCAATGCGTAAAGCATGATGCCCAGGCCCAGGAACAGGATGATGCCGGAAACACGGTGCAGGAACGACGTAACGCCGGTGATGGGGAGTTTGATGGTCCTTAGGTCTAGGTTTACAGGTCGTTGGCTATTCACGGCTTTTTTTCACACTGAAGAGCCCCTAACAATCAGGGCAAAGTTGTTGGGGAGTGCGACTGGTCAGGTAAGCACCACCCAGGGAGTGCGACCCCCAATGAAAGCAAGCCCAAAAGCCCTTGGCGGTCGGTGGCCGAGTATAGACAGTTAGGTTACTAATGACAACGCGCACACCTCACCCTAATAGCTGATTGCGCTGGCGGGATAAAAGGCGTAAATGGCAGGCAATTTCGACGAAAAAGTACGGTTAAAGCCTTCTGGAGCAAGACTTTAGGCAAATTGACATCTGAATTTATCTCACTATAGTGGTGCGGGCCCTGCGTGGGGGGTCTGTCTGATGATTTGAAGCATAAATAGGAGGCCACATGGCTGACAAAAAAGCGCAGTTGATCATCGAGGGCGCAGCCCCCGTCGAGCTGCCCATTTTAACCGGCACCGTTGGTCCCGATGTTATCGACGTACGGGGCCTGACGGCCACGGGCCGTTTCACTTTCGACCCAGGCTTCATGTCGACCGCCTCTTGCGAGTCGAAGATCACCTATATCGATGGCGACAATGGCATTCTGCTTCACCGCGGCTACCCGATCGAGCAACTCGCCGAACAGTCGGACTATCTGGAAACCTGCTACCTGCTGCTAAATGGCGAATTGCCAACAGCCGAGCAGAAAGCCCAGTTCGTCAGCACCGTGAAGAACCACACCATGGTTCACGAGCAGTTGAAGACCTTCTTCAACGGCTTCCGTCGCGACGCCCACCCGATGGCCGTCATGTGCGGTGTGGTCGGCGCCCTGTCGGCCTTCTATCACGACTCCCTGGACATCAATAACCCGCAGCATCGCGAAATTTCCGCGATCCGCCTGGTTGCCAAGATGCCGACCCTGGCCGCAATGGTTTACAAGTACTCCATGGGCCAACCCATGATGTACCCGCGCAACGACCTGACGTACGCGGAAAACTTCCTGCACATGATGTTCAACACGCCGTGCGAGATCAAACCGATCAGCCCGGTGCTGGCCAAGGCCATGGATCGGATCTTCATCCTACACGCCGACCACGAGCAGAACGCCTCCACCTCTACCGTACGCCTGGCCGGCTCTTCGGGTGCCAACCCGTTCGCCTGTATCGCCGCCGGCATTGCCGCACTGTGGGGCCCTGCCCACGGCGGTGCGAACGAAGCCGTATTGACCATGCTCGATGAAATCGGCGATGTGTCCAACATCGACAAGTTCATCGCCAAGGCCAAGGACAAGAACGACCCGTTCAAGTTGATGGGCTTCGGTCACCGGGTCTACAAGAACCGCGACCCGCGCGCCACCGTCATGAAGCAGACCTGCGACGAAGTGTTGAAGGAACTGGGCATCAAGAACGATCCGCAACTCGAACTGGCCATGCGCCTGGAAGAGATCGCCCTGACCGACCCTTACTTCATCGAACGCTCGCTGTACCCGAACGTCGACTTCTACTCGGGGATCATCCTCAAGGCGATCGGCATTCCAACCAGCATGTTCACCGTGATCTTCGCCCTGGCGCGGACCGTGGGCTGGATCTCCCACTGGAAGGAAATGCTCTCGAGCCCGTACAAGATTGGCCGTCCGCGCCAGTTGTACACCGGCTACGAGTCGCGTGATATCACCAAGCTGGAAGATCGCAAGTAAGCATTTAGCTGCAAGCTGTGTTGAGAACGGCCTCCCTTAGTGGAGGCCGTTTTTATTTGTGTTGCCTGAGCTGGCCTAATCGGGGGCAAGCCCCCTCCCACATTTGACTGTATTCACACGTTCAGATGTGTGAACCCAATCCAGTGTGGGAGGGGTCTTGCCCCCGATGGGGCCAGACCAGGCACCACAAACCTGCAGACAAAAAAATACCCCGGCCTTTCAACCGGGGCATTTCCTTATCCCTCTAAAAGCTTAGTGGTTAACCGCCCCACTCGCCCCCAGGCCCGTCTGCGAACGCACAAACTGCGGGAAGTACAGCGCACGCTCTTTCTCTGCCGCCGCCGACTTGTCGGTGATGGAGAAGAACCAGATGCCCACGAACGCAATGATCATCGAAAACAGCGCCGGGTACTCGTACGGGAAGATGGCTTTTTCATGGTGCAGGATCGAGACCCAGATGGTCGGACCCAAAATCATCAGGCCCACGGCACTGATCAGGCCCAGCCAGCCGCCAATCATGGCGCCACGGGTGGTGAGGTTTTTCCAGTACATGGAAAGCAGCAGCACCGGGAAGTTACAGCTGGCGGCAATCGAGAACGCCAGGCCGACCATGAACGCAATGTTCTGGCTTTCGAACAGGATCCCCAGGCCGATAGCCAGCACCGCCAGGGCGATGGTGGTGATCTTCGACACGCGAATCTCGTCCTTCTCGTTGGCCTTGCCTTTCTTGATCACGCTGGCGTACAGGTCGTGGGACACCGCCGATGCACCCGCGAGCGTCAAGCCGGCAACCACCGCAAGGATGGTGGCGAAGGCCACGGCCGAGATGAAGCCCAGGAAGATACTGCCGCCCACCGCGTTGGCCAGGTGCACTGCCGCCATGTTGTTGCCGCCGAGCAAGGCGCCGGCCGCGTCCTTGAACGCCGGGTTGGTGCTGACCAGCAGGATCGCACCGAAGCCGATAATGAAGGTCAGGATATAGAAGTAGCCGATGAAGCCTGTGGCATACAACACGCTCTTACGCGCTTCCTTGGCATCGCTCACTGTGAAGAAGCGCATCAGAATGTGCGGCAGGCCAGCGGTACCGAACATCAGGGCCAGGCCCAGGGAGAACGCCGAGATCGGATCTTTCACCAGGCCGCCGGGGCTCATGATCGCTTCACCTTTGGGGTGAACCTTGATCGCCTCGGAGAACAGCATGTTGAAGTCGAAGTTGACGTGCTTCATGACCATCAGCGCCATGAACGAGGCACCGGACAGCAGCAGCACCGCCTTGATGATCTGCACCCAGGTGGTCGCCAGCATGCCGCCGAACAGCACGTACAGGCACATCAGGATACCCACCAGGATCACCGCCACATGGTAATCGAGGCCGAACAGCAGTTGGATCAACTTGCCCGCGCCGACCATCTGCGCGATCAGGTAGAACGCCACCACCACCAGCGAACCACAGGCCGACAGGCTGCGGATCTGGGTTTGCCCCAGGCGATAGGACGCCACGTCGGCAAAGGTGTACTTGCCCAGGTTGCGCAGGCGCTCGGCGATCAGGAACAGAATGATCGGCCAGCCCACCAGGAAGCCGATCGAGTAGATCAGGCCGTCATAACCGGAGGTGAACACCAGCGCGGAAATCCCCAGGAAGGACGCGGCCGACATATAGTCGCCGGCAATCGCCAGGCCGTTCTGGAAACCGGTGATCTTGCCGCCGGCCGCATAGTAGTCGGCCGCCGAATTGTTACGTTTGGAAGCCCAGTAGGTGATGCACAACGTCGCGCCGACAAAGGCCACGAACATCAGGATCGCTGCAATATTCAGCGGTTGCTTGTGCACTTCACCGGTCAATGCATCTGCCGCCCAAACGGCGGGCGCAAAGACTGAAGCGCCGAACACGGCCAATAGACGACGGATCATTGCGCAGCCTCCTTGAGAATCGCATTGTTCAGGTCGTCGAATTCGCCGTTGGCGCGTCGTACATAGATGCCGGTGAGGATGAAGGCCGAGACAATCAGCCCGACCCCGATAGGGATGCCCCAGGTGATGGATGAACCAGGGCTGAGCTTGGCCCCCAGCACTTGTGGCCCGTAGGCGATCAACAGGATGAATCCGGAGTAAAGCCCTAGCATGATCGCCGAGAGAATCCAGGCGAACCTTTCCCTTTTCCTGACCAGCTCCTTGAAACGCGGGCTGTTTTGAATCGAGAGGTAAATGCTGTCGTTCATTGTTTTTATCCTCGCAGCACAGCTTTTTTATTATTGGAACGTATCCACTGTATGCGGCTGTGGAAAGGGTTCCAGACGACCTTAGTAGTAGATCGAGTGTAGCGAGGGTTTGCTGGGACGCAGAAAAACTTGAGGCCGAATAAAAGCAATGTGGGAGGGGGCTTGCCCCGATGGCGAGTGTTCAGTCAGAGCATCATTGACTGACACACCGCTATCGGGGGCAAGCCCCCCTCCCACAGGGCTACAGCAGTGGCTTTTATTCAGCGGTCCACTCGGCTACGCGCTCAGGGTGCTTGGCCACCCAATCCTTGGCCGCGGCATCGGGCTTGGCGCCTTCTTGAATGGCCAGCATGACTTCGCCGATCTCATCCTTGGAGGCCCACTGGAATTTCTTCAGGAAGGCCGCAACTTCCGGTGCTTTCTTCTCCAGGCCCTTGCTGCCGATGCTGTTGACGGTTTCAGCAGCACCATAAATCCCTTTTGGATCATCCAGGAAACGCAGCTTCCACTTGGCGAACATCCAGTGCGGCACCCAACCGGTGACCGCGATGGAATCCTGCTTGTCTTCGGCGCGGGTCAGTTCGGCGATCATTGCGGCGCCCGAGCTGGCTTGCAGTTTATAGTCGAGCCCGTATTGCTTGATGGCCTCGTCGGTCTTGAGCATCACGCCTGAACCGGCGTCGATACCGACGATCTTGTTTTTGAAGGTGGTGTCGGTCTTGAGGTCTTCGATGGACTTGGCCTTGACGTACTCCGGCACGATCAAGCCAATTTTTGCATCCTTGAAGTTGGGGCCGTAGTCGACCACCTTGTCCTTGTTCTTGGTCCAGTAGTCACCGTGGGTCACCGGCAGCCAGGCGGACAGCATGGCGTCGAGCTTGCCGGTGGCCACACCCTGCCACATGATCCCGGTGGCGACCGCTTGCAGCTTCACATCGTAGCCGAGCTTTTGCTTGATCACTTCTGCCGCCACGTGGGTGGTGGCCACGCTGTCGGACCAGCCATCCACATAGCCGATGCTCAGGGTTTTGCTGTCGGCACTGGCCAGTGTGGAGCCCATCGCAACTACCAGCGTGGCAGCTGCGCCCAAGAGTCGTCGCATCTTCATAGTACTTCCCCGAAAGTGCTGCGCCCGACGAATGCCGAGCGACGTCAACCTGTTGTTATACGGTGCACCGCGCCCCCTTCACGCGCATCGAGCCGGTTGCTGAGGCATCAGTGGAGTACTGACAGTTTTATCATCAACCTGCGTAGGCCTTTGCCCTGCTCTGTCAGCGACCTTGGTTGAGCAGGAAACGACATCACATAGCCAGCAGGACGTTTTGTAGGAGTTATCGTCAGAATCACGCCCGAAGTTTGCATGTCAAAATTATGCAGCCGCACTGGCACAGGCCAAATCCGGGTAAGATGCGCGCCTTTGCTCTCCCAGATAAGCCGACCATGCCCGCGACTGCCCGCTTCCCCGTCCTGCCCTATTTTCTTGCGTTGATCCTGGGTGTGCTCGCCCTTGTCGGCTACTGGTATGGCCTCGGCCGGCCCGTGGTGCTGCCGGATGTGGCGAGCGCCAGCCACAAGCTGCAATGTGCGTCCTATACGCCCTTCGACAAGGACCAATCGCCGTTCGACCAGCCGTTCAAGCTGCGTCCCGAGCGCATGGACGCCGACCTGGCCCTGCTGGCCACACGCTTTGAATGCATTCGCACGTACTCCATGACCGGCCTCGAAGCCTTGCCGCAGATGGCGCGCAAGCATGGCCTGAAGGTGATGGCCGGAGCCTGGGTGAGCAGCGACCCGGTGGCGACTCAAAAGGAAATCGACGAGTTGATCACGGCAGCCAATGCCAACCCGGACGTGGTGACCTCGGTCATCGTCGGCAACGAAGCGCTGTTGCGCAAGGAAGTCACCGCCAGGCAACTGGTGACGCTGATCCAGGCCGTCAAACGCCAGATCAGGCAGCCGGTCACCTACGCCGATGTCTGGGAATTCTGGCTGCAGCACCCGGAGATCGCTCCGGCGGTGGACTTCCTGACCATCCACCTGCTGCCGTACTGGGAAGATGAGCCGTCCGGCATCGACCAGGCGCTCAAGCACGTAGGCGATGTACGACAGACCTTCGGCCACAAGTTCGCGCCCAAGGACATCCTGATTGGCGAAACCGGCTGGCCCAGTGAAGGACGTCAGCGCGAAACCGCCGTGCCGAGCCGGGTCAATGAAGCCAGGTTCATGCGCGGCTTTGTCGCCATGGCCGAAGCCAATGGCTGGCGCTACAACCTGATTGAAGCCTTTGACCAGCCGTGGAAGCGCGCCAGTGAAGGTGCCGTGGGCGGTTATTGGGGGCTGTTCGATGCAGACCGCCAGGACAAAGGCATCCTCGCAGGGCCGGTGACCAATGTGCCGTACTGGCCGCTATGGCTGGGAGTGGGCGGGATCATCCTGTTGGGTACCTTGGTGCTGGGCGGACGGGTCCATACGACCCGCGCGGCTCTTGCACTGCCATTGCTCGGCGCGATCGCGGCGTGCTCCATCGGCACCTGGGCCGAACTGACCCGCGTGACTGCACGCTTTAATGATGAGTGGGTGTGGGCCGGCTTGCTGGTGGGGTTGAACCTGCTGGTACTGGCCCACGCT
Source organism: Pseudomonas fluorescens (assembly GCF_002837185.1). GTDB lineage: Bacteria > Pseudomonadota > Gammaproteobacteria > Pseudomonadales > Pseudomonadaceae > Aquipseudomonas > Aquipseudomonas fluorescens_AM. Next base: position 31,668 of record NZ_KZ477999.1, read on the forward strand.
GCCCTGGCGCTCGGCGTCCGTGATGGGTGGCGTGAGCGAGCGTTCAACTGGCTGGAGCAGCGGGCGGGCTGGCTGGTGGCGATTGCCGGGTTTGCCGGCGCGGTGATGATGCTCGCATTGGTGTTTGACCCGCGCTATCGCAGCTTTCCGAGCGCGGCACTGGTACTGCCGGCCCTGGTGTACCTGGTGCGCCCGGTGACCGGACCGCGTCGGGAAATTGCGCTGCTGGCCTTCATCATCGGTGCCGGCATTGCGCCGCAGTTGTACCGTGAGGGATTGTTGAATCAGCAGGCTTGGGGGTGGGCGGTGGTGAGCGTGCTTATGGTTGTGGCTTTGTGGCGTTGTCTGCGGGTGCGCAGGGCCTGACACCGCCATCGGGGGCAAGCCCCCTCCCACACTTGACCGCATTCCAAATGTGGGAGGGGGCTTGCCCCCGATTGGCCCTGTCAGACAGCGCGAGGCTTCCTGACCAACCGCAACCCCGCAATCACTACTGCAAACACCGCAAACGTGGTGTTGTACAACGCCAGTGCCGGCAACCCGAACACCATCGCCAAGACTGCCAAGGCCCAACCCGCACGCCCCGGCACGATAAACGCCAGTATTGATGTGGCCAGCGCCGCCCAACCCAGCACCTTGAAGTGGATCATCAACCCAAGGTTCGAACGCACCTGGCATTCCCAGCGACTGGCTTCATCAGCACAAATGCCGACCCACTGCCCGTCCTCCATGAAGCCATACCGCGCGGCATAACTGGCCGCCAACCATAACGGCAGGGCGATAAGCAGCAGGATCAATGGCAAACGACGGGACATAAGGCACTCCGATAGGCAAAAACGGCGCTCAGCTTAATCCCACAGCGGCCGTTAGCAAGGTGTCTGCGCAGATATCTGTTCATCAATGCGTGGCAAAGTGTATCTTCTGCCAGCTATTACCCCGATTCCGACGTTTATTTCCGACTTTTCGTGCCGAAGGCTGGCACTTCGGGGGCAACGCGGTGGTCATAGCCTGCGAATTTCATTCAGCACCTTTCCTCTTAGGGATTAAGTCATGCTCCGTTCCTTGCGCTGTGCTGCCTTACTGGGCAGCCTTTTTTTGAGTGCGTCAGCACTGGCCGTCGATATCGACCAGGCCAGCTATGGCTACCCTTTGACGAACCCGTTCGAAGCGACCATCGCCACCACGCCGCCCGATCTTCGGCCCACGTTGCCGACTGACGAGGAGATCAATCAATCCGATTACACCTTGAACATGCGCCCCGAGCGCGAGTTCAGCCTGCCGGACAACTTCTGGGCGGTGAAGAAACTCACCTACCGCATCGCCAAGCAGGACCGCGCCGCGCCGTTGATCTTCCTGATCGCCGGCACCGGTGCGCGCTTCGACAGCAGCATCAACGAATACCTGAAGAAACTGTATTACCAGGCCGGTTACCACGTGGTGCAGTTGTCATCGCCGACCAGCTTCGACTTCATCAGCGCCGCGTCGCGCTTCGCCACCCCGGGTATCACCCAGGAAGACGCCGAAGACATGTACCGCGTGATGCAAGCCGTGCGCGCGCAGAACGCTTCGTTGCCGGTGACCGACTTCTACCTCACCGGCTACAGCCTGGGCGCCCTGGATGCAGCTTTTGTCAGCAAGCTCGACGAAACCCGTCGCAGCTTCAACTTCAAGAAAGTGCTGCTGCTCAACCCACCGGTCAACCTCTACACGTCGATCACCAACCTCGACAAGCTGGTCCAGACCGAGGTCAAGGGCATCAACAACACCACCACCTTCTATGAGCTGGTGTTGAGCAAGCTGACCCGCTACTTCCAGCAAAAGGGCTACATCGACCTCAATGACGCCCTGCTCTACGACTTCCAGCAATCGAAGCAGCACCTGACCAACGAACAGATGGCCATGCTGATCGGCACCTCGTTCCGCTTCTCTGCCGCCGACATCGCCTTTACCTCGGACCTGATCAACCGCCGCGGCCTGATCATCCCGCCGAAATACCCGATCACCGAAGGCACCAGCCTCACGCCGTTCCTCAAGCGTGCCCTGCAATGCGACTTCGACTGCTACCTCACCGAACAGGTGATCCCGATGTGGCGCGCCCGTTCCGACGGCGGCAGTCTGCTGCAACTGGTGGACCAGGTGAGCCTGTATGCGCTCAAGGACTACCTGCACGCCAGCCCGAAAATCGCCGTGATGCACAACGCCGACGACGTGATCCTCGGCCCGGGCGACCTGGGTTTCCTGCGTAAAACCTTCGGCGATCGCTTGACCGTCTACCCGCTGGGCGGCCACTGCGGCAACCTCAATTACCGCGTCAACGCCGACGCCATGCTGGAGTTCTTCCGTGGCTAAATATCTTCTGCTGCTTGCCGCACTGATGTGCGCAGGCGTGGCCAATGCCGACAACAGCAAGGCCCACGAACCGGTCAAGGTCGATGCCGACGGGTTCAAGGAACCGTTGACCAAACTCAAGTTCAACGCAGGTCTAGACCAACGTGAATTCGAGCGCTCGTCGCTGACCGCACTCAACGTCTACGACCCGCTGGAGTCGTGGAACCGCCGTGTGTATCACTTCAACTATCGCTTCGACCAGTGGGTGTTCCTGCCGGTGGTGGACGGTTACCGCTACGTCACCCCAAGTTTCCTGCGCACCGGCGTGAGCAATTTCTTCAACAACCTGGGCGACGTGCCCAATCTGTTGAACAGCCTGCTGCAACTCAAGGGCCATCGCTCCCTGGAAACCACCGGACGCCTGCTGGTCAACACCACCATCGGCATCGCCGGCCTGTGGGACCCGGCCACCGCCATGGGCCTGCCGCGCCAGAGCGAAGACTTCGGTCAGACCCTGGGCTTCTACGGCGTACCCGGCGGGGCCTATGTGGTGCTGCCGATCTTCGGCCCGTCGAACCTGCGCGATACCACCGGATTGCTGGTGGACTACACCGCAGAATCGCAGATCAACTTCCTCAATGTGTCCGAAGTCAGCTCCAACCACCCGGAAATCTGGGCATTGCGCGCTGTGGACAAGCGCTACCAGACCAGCTTCCGCTATGGTCAGATGAACTCGCCGTTCGAGTATGAGAAGGTGCGGTACATCTACACCGAATCGCGCAAGTTGCAGATTGCCGAGTAAACAGCGCCCCTTAGATCGTTCCCACGCGGAGCAAAGGAACGATCATCTCCTGACCACAAAAAAAGGCCATTCAATCGAATGGCCTTTTTTATGCCTGCTACTTCATGCCCTGAACGCTTTCCAAACCTTGCCGACCACGCTGACCACGGCCAACACCACAGCCCCTGCAATAATCCCCGCCACCGCGTTCAACAACGTCGGCATCAGCCACGCCAGCGCCCCGCTGTTCTGGCTGACGGTTTCGATCCAGTGATGCACCACCGGCACGCCATGGGTGAGAATACCGCCGCCGACCATGAACATCGCCGCCGTGCCGATCACCGACAGGCTTTTCATCATATAAGGCGCGGCACTCAGGATGGCGCCGCCAATACTGCGCGCCACTTGCCCCGGTTTCTGTGTCAGCCACAACCCCAAGTCATCGAGTTTGACGATACCCGCCACCAGCCCATAAACGCCTGCGGTCATGACAATGGCGATGCCCGACAGCACGATCACCTGCTGCGTCAACGCCGCATCGGCCACGATACCGAGGGTGATGGCGATGATTTCGGCCGACAGAATGAAGTCGGTGCGGATCGCGCCTTTGATCTTGTCCTTTTCGAAGGCCACCAGGTCAGTCGCCGGGTCGGCCACCGCTTCGCTCAACTGCGCGTGTTCGGCCTGGTCTTGCGCCTTGCTGTGCAGAAATTTGTGCGCGAGTTTTTCGAACCCTTCGAAACACAGGTAGGCGCCGCCCAGCATCAACAGTGGCGTCACCGCCCAAGGGGCAAAAGCGCTGATCAACAGTGCGGTCGGCACCAGGATCAACTTGTTGACGAACGAGCCCTTGGCCACCGCCCACACCACGGGAATTTCCCGCTCGGCGCGCACGCCGGAGACTTGCTGGGCATTGAGCGCCAGGTCATCGCCGAGCACACCCGAGGTCTTCTTCGCCGCCATTTTTGTCATCAGTGCAACGTCATCGAGTACCGCGGCGATATCGTCGAGCAAAACCAACAAGCTGCTTCCTGCCATGAATCGGGTATCCGTTAAGTGATAGATGAGGCGAGCATAGCGCGGCGCAGTGCTTAGCGGGCACATTGTTGAGGCGCGCGGATGGCCGGTGCTACCATGCGCAACCGCCTGTCATGGCAAGGAAACCTCTGGTTTATGAGCAGCATTCGCGAGCGCAACAAAGAAAAAATCCTGCGGGCGGCAAGCGAGGAGTTTGCCGACAAGGGCTTCGCCGCGACCAAAACCAGCGACATCGCCGCCAAGGCCGGGCTGCCCAAGCCCAACGTCTACTATTACTTCAAGTCCAAGGACAACCTCTACCGCGAGGTGCTTGAGAGCATTATCGAGCCGATCCTGGCTGCCTCCACGCCCTTCAACGCCGATGGCGATCCCAAGGAAGTACTGAGCAACTACATTCGTTCCAAGATCCGCATATCCCGGGACCTGCCGTTTGCTTCCAAGGTGTTCGCCAGTGAAATCATGCACGGCGCGCCGCACCTGAGCGCCGAGCAGGTCGAACAGCTCAATGCCCAGGCCAGGCACAATATCGACTGCATCCAGGACTGGGTGGAGCGCGGCCTGATCGCGAAGATCGAGCCTAATCACCTCATGTTCAGCATCTGGGCGGCGACCCAGACCTATGCGGATTTCGACTGGCAGATCTCTGCGGTGACGGGCAAGGCCAAGTTGGATGAGGCCGATTATGAGGCGGCGGCGCAGACGATCATTCGGTTGGTGCTCAAGGGGTGTGAGCCGGACTGACGCACTGAGGTGCCTGTGCCAATCGGGGGCAAGCCCCTCCCACACTTCACCGATGTTCACTTTGAGAATGCGGTCAACTGTGGGAAGGGGCTTGCCCCCGATGAGGCCCTGACAGTCACTCAGTACTTTAAGCCGACACCCCCGCATCCGCCCTCAACCCCACCCCCTCGATCGCCGTGATCGCACACTGTTCGTCAATATCCGACGTGTCCCCACTGATCCCGATCGCCCCCAGCACCACGCCATCCTGATTTCGAATCAACACCCCGCCCGCCGCCGGCACCACACTGCCCTGCCCCAGGCTGTTCAGCGCTGCGATAAACGCCGGCCGCTGCTGCGCATCGAGCGCCAGCAGGCGTGAGCCTTTGCCCAGGGCAATCGCGCCCCAGGCTTTGCCGATCGCGATCTGCGGGCGCAGCAGGCTCGCGCCGTCTTCGCGCTGCAGGGCGACCAGGTGCCCGCCACTGTCGAGCACTGCAATGGTCAGCGGCGCGGCGGCAATGGTGCGGCCCGCAGCGAGGGCCTGGCTGGCCAGTTGGGTGGCAATCTTCAAGGTTAAAGCGCTCATGGTGCCGTCCTTCTTGTTATTGGGAATACGTTGGAGCGTCTGTTTGATCAGATGCCGCATCGAACAAATAGAACACAATGATATTTGTTTTTGTATACAATATTTTCAAACAAACCTTCCATACGTCGAAAAAAGCGATTCGGACGAACGAAAAAGTCAGCATATAAAATGCATTGACCTACGCCGCTCGCCGTGAATACACTTTGCCCTGACACCACTTGTATACAATTACAAAACGCAAGAGGCACCAAAACCATGAGCAAAATGAGAGCAATCGAAGCCGCCGTCCTGGTGATGCGCCGTGAAGGGGTGGACACCGCCTTCGGTATCCCAGGCGCCGCGATCAACCCGCTGTATTCGGCCTTGCAGAAGGTGGGTGGCATCGATCACGTCCTTGCTCGCCACGTTGAAGGCGCCTCACACATGGCCGAGGGCTACACCCGCACCAAGGCCGGCAATATTGGCGTGTGCATCGGCACCTCGGGCCCGGCGGGCACTGACATGGTCACCGGCCTGTACAGCGCCTCGGCCGATTCGATCCCGATCCTGTGCATCACCGGGCAAGCGCCGCGTGCCCGGATGCACAAGGAAGACTTCCAGGCGGTGGACATCACCAGCATCGTCAAGCCGGTGACCAAGTGGGCGACCACCGTCTTGGAACCGGGCCAAGTGCCCTACGCGTTCCAGAAGGCTTTCTATGAAATGCGCTCCGGCCGCCCCGGCCCGGTCTTGATCGACTTGCCGTTCGACGTGCAGATGGCCGAGATCGAGTTCGACATCGATGCCTACCAACCGCTGCCCCTGGCCAAGCCTTTGGCCACCCGCATCCAGGTGGAAAAGGCCCTGGCCCTGCTCGACCAGGCAGAGCGCCCCTTGCTGGTCAGCGGCGGCGGGGTCATCAACGCTGATGCCAGCGAGTTGCTGGTGGAATTCGCCGAGCTGACGGGTATCCCGGTGATCCCGACCTTGATGGGCTGGGGCACCATCCCCGACGATCACCCGCTGATGGTGGGCATGGTCGGCCTGCAGACGTCCCACCGTTATGGCAACGCGACCATGCTCAAGTCGGACGTGGTGCTGGGTATCGGCAACCGCTGGGCCAACCGTCACACCGGCTCGGTGGAGGTGTACACCGAAGGCCGCACATTCATTCACGTCGACATCGAACCCACGCAGATTGGGCGCGTGTTCACCCCGGACCTGGGCATCGTGTCCGACGCCGGTTCCGCGCTGACGATGTTCATTGAAGTGGCCCGCGAGTGGAAAGCCGCCGGCAAGCTCAAGGACCGCAGCGCCTGGCTGCACGACTGCCAGCAGCGCAAGGCCACCCTGCATCGCAAGACCCACTTCGACAACGTACCGGTCAAGCCGCAACGAGTGTACGAAGAGATGAACCAGGTGTTCGGCAAAGACACCTGCTACGTCAGCACCATCGGCCTGTCGCAGATTGCCGGCGCGCAGTTCCTGCATGTGTACAAGCCACGCCACTGGATCAACTGCGGCCAGGCGGGCCCCCTGGGCTGGACCATTCCGGCGGCGCTTGGCGTGGTCAAGGCCGACCCGAGCCGCAAAGTCGTGGCGTTGTCCGGCGACTATGATTTCCAGTTCATGATCGAAGAGCTGGCAGTCGGCGCGCAGTTCAAGCTGCCGTATATCCACGTGGTGGTGAACAACTCCTACCTGGGTTTGATCCGCCAGGCGCAACGCGGCTTTGAAATGGACTACTGCGTGCAGTTGTCTTTCGACAACCTCAACGCACCGGAACTCAACGGTTATGGCGTCGACCATGTGGCCGTCGCCGAGGGCCTGGGTTGCAAGGCGTTGCGTGTGTTCGAGCCGAGCCAGATCCAGCCGGCGCTGCGCCGCGCCCAGCAAATGATCGAAGAATTCAAGGTGCCGGTGATCGTTGAGATTATTCTGGAACGGGTGACCAATATTTCCATGGGCACCGAGATCAACGCCGTCAACGAATTCGAAGACCTGGCCCTGGTCGGCAACGACGCACCGACCGCCATTTCCCTGCTCGATTAAGGAGAACCCTATGCCGCGCTTTGCCGCCAACCTGTCCATGCTGTTTACCGAACAGGATTTCCTTGCCCGCTTCAAAGCGGCCGCCGATGCGGGCTTCGAAGGTGTGGAATACCTGTTCCCGTATGAATTCAGTTCAGCCGACATCAAGGCGCAGCTCGACGCCAACGGTCTGACCCAGGTGCTGTTCAACCTGCCGGCCGGGGACTGGGCCAAAGGCGAGCGCGGCCTGGCCTGCCACCCCGACCGGGTCGAGGAGTTTCGCGCCGGGGTCAAGCTGGCCATCGCCTACGCCCAGGTGCTGGGCAATACCCAGGTCAACTGCCTGGCGGGTATCCGGCCGCAAGGCGTGGATGACGAAACCGTGGAAAAGACCTTCGTCGCCAACCTCAAGTACGCCGCCGACGCGTTGCAGGCGGCGGGCATCAGGCTGGTGATGGAGATGATCAACACCCGCGACATCCAAGGCTTTTACCTGAACAACACCGCCCAGGCCCTGTCGATTCGCGAGCAGGTGGGCAGTGACAACCTGTTCCTGCAATACGACATCTATCACATGCAAATCATGGAAGGCGACTTGGCGCGGACCATGGCGACGCACCTGGGGGTCATCAACCATATCCAGCTGGCAGATAACCCGGGGCGTAACGAGCCGGGAACGGGGGAGATCAATTACCGGTTCCTGTTCGAGCATTTGGACCGCATCGGGTACGCAGGTTGGGTTGGCTGTGAATACAAGCCGTTGACCACCACCGAAGCGGGTTTGGGTTGGCTCAAAACCCATAACGCCATCTAACAGACACAACACAAAAAATGTGGGAGGGGGCTTGCTCCCGATAGCAATGTCTCATTCAACAGATGTGCCGGCTGATGCACCGCTATCGGGGGCAAGCCCCCTCCCACATTGGACTTGCCGTGTCTGGCAGACCTCAACAAGTCTGCCTACCGAATAAAAAAGAGGACTTTCATCATGGCTAAAATCGGATTTATCGGCACCGGCATCATGGGCCAACCCATGGCCGCCAACCTGCAGAAAGCAGGACATCAATTGTTTCTCTCCGAGCATCACGGCAAAGCGCCGGCCGAGCTGATCGCTGCTGGCGCGGTGGCGCTGGCCAACCCGCAGCAAGTCGCCCAGGAAGCCGAATTCATCATCGTGATGGTGCCGGACACCCCGCAGGTCGAAGACGTGCTGTTCCGTGCCGACGGTGTAGCCGCCGGCCTGTCGCCCAATAAAGTGGTGATCGACATGAGTTCGATCTCCCCCACCGCCACCAAGGCGTTCGCGGCAAAGATCAACGAGACCGGCGCGCACTACCTGGATGCACCGGTGTCCGGCGGTGAAGTCGGCGCCAAGGCTGGCACCTTGAGCATCATGATCGGTGGCGAGCCGCAGACCTTCGAGCGCGCCCAGCCGCTGTTCCAGGCCATGGGCAAGAACATCACCCTGGTCGGCGGCAACGGCGATGGCCAGACCGCCAAGGTTGCCAACCAGATCATCGTCGCGCTGAATATCCAGGCGGTGGCCGAAGCACTGCTGTTCGCCTCGAAAAATGGCGCGGACCCGGCCAAGGTGCGTGAAGCGCTGATGGGCGGCTTTGCGTCGTCGAAGATTCTCGAAGTGCATGGCGAACGCATGATCAAGGGCACCTTCGATCCGGGTTTCCGCATCAACCTGCACCAGAAGGATCTGAACCTGGCCCTGGCCGGGGCCAAGGAGTTGGGGATCAACCTGCCGAACACCGCCGGCACCCAGCAAGTGTTCAGCACCTGCGCCGCGCTTGGCGGCGGTAACTGGGACCACTCGGCGCTGATCAAGGGCCTGGAGCATATGGCGAACTTCTCGATTCGCGACAAGTAACCCACCTTGAAATGCAATCCAGTGTGGGAGGCGGCTTGCCCCCGATTGCGGTGTATCAGGTATAGGTGATGTGACTGAAACACTGCTATCGGGGGCAAACCCCCTCCCACATTCGGCCCTCATTTCATCGCTGGATTGTTGCATCTCTAATAACAAGAATCCCCGGGAGCCCGCCTATGTCGGCCGATCCGCAACACCTGCTTCGTGAGCTGTTTGCCACAGCCATCGCCGCCGCCCACCCCCGGCAAGTCCTTGAACCTTACCTGCCCGCCGACCGCAGCGGCCGTGTGATCGTGATCGGCGCCGGCAAGGCCGCAGCCGCCATGGCGCTGGTCGTGGAGAACAGCTGGCAGGGCGAGGTCAGCGGCCTGGTCGTCACCCGCTACGGCCATGGCGCACCGTGCAAGAAAATCGAAGTGGTCGAGGCCGCGCATCCCGTGCCCGACGCTGCCGGCCTGGCCGTGGCCAAGCGCGTGCTGGAACTGATCAGCGATCTGAACGAAGACGATCGCGTGATCTTCCTGCTCTCCGGTGGCGGCTCCGCCTTGCTCGCCCTGCCCGCCGACGGCATCACCCTGGCCGACAAGCAAAGCATCAACAAAGCCCTGCTCAAGTCCGGCGCCACCATTGGCGAGATGAACTGCGTGCGCAAGCACCTCTCGGCGATCAAGGGCGGGCGCTTGGCCAAGGCGGCATGGCCGGCCACGGTTTATACCTACGCAATTTCCGATGTGCCGGGCGACCTGGCCACGGTAATTGCCTCCGGCCCTACCGTCGGTGACCCCAGTACCTCGCAGCAGGCCCTGGCAATCCTCAAGCGCTATGGCATTGACGTCCCCGCCTCGGTGCGCAGTTGGCTGCAGGATCCCGCCTCGGAAACCGTCAAGCCCGGCGACCCGCTGCTCGCCCGCAGCCACTTCCAATTGATCGCCCGGCCGCAGCAATCCCTGGAAGCGGTGGCGGTAAAAGTCCGCCAGGCCGGTTTCAGCCCGCTGATCCTCGGCGACCTCGAAGGTGAAGCGCGCGAGGTGGCCAAGGTGCACGCCGGCATCGCCCGGCAAATCGTGCAGCACGGCCAGCCACTGGCGGCGCCGTGCGTGATCCTCTCCGGCGGCGAAACCACCGTCACCGTACGCGGCAATGGCCGTGGCGGGCGCAACGCGGAATTTCTGCTCAGCCTCACCGACAGCCTCAAGGGCCTGCCTGGCGTGTACGCCCTGGCAGGCGACACCGATGGCATCGATGGCTCGGAAGACAACGCCGGCGCGCTCATGACCCCGTGCAGCTACCGCCGCGCCGAAGCCCTGGGCCTGAGCGCCAGCGATGAGCTGAATAACAACAACGGCTACGGCTATTTCGCCGCCCTGGGCGACTTGATCATCACCGAGCCGACCCGCACCAACGTCAACGACTTGCGCGCCATCCTGATCCTTGAGACTGCCAAACATGACGCCTGACAAGAAGGTCAAAATCCTCGCCACCCTGGGCCCGGCCACCGATGGGATCGACGAGATACGCGAGCTGGTGCAGGCCGGGGTGAATATCTTTCGCCTCAATTTCAGCCACGGTGACCACGCCGATCACGCGCAGCGCTACCAGTGGATTCGCCAGGTAGAGCGCCAGCTGAATTACCCGCTGGGCATCCTCATGGACCTGCAAGGGCCCAAGTTGCGCGTCGGGCGCTTTGCCGAGGGCAAGGTACAACTGGTGCGCGGCCAGGCGCTGCGCCTGGACCTGGATGAAACACCGGGCGATCAACGTCGGGTCAACCTGCCCCACCCGGAAATCATCGCGGCACTGGAGCCCGGCATGGACCTGTTGCTGGACGACGGCAAGCTGCGCCTGCGCGTCATCACCAGTCACGCTGACGCCATCGACACCACCGTGCTCAATGGTGGCGAGCTGTCCGACCGCAAAGGCGTGAATGTGCCCCAGGCACTGTTGCAACTCAGCCCGCTGACCGCCAAGGACCGTCGCGACCTGAGCTTCGGCCTGGCGCTGGGCGTGGACTGGGTGGCGCTGTCGTTCGTGCAGCGCCCGGAAGATATCCGCGAAGCCCGCGCACTGATCGGCGACAGGGCATTCCTGATGGCCAAGATCGAGAAGCCCTCGGCGGTTCAACAATTGCGCGAAATCGCCCAATTGAGCGATGCGATCATGGTGGCCCGCGGCGACCTGGGCGTGGAAGTGCCGGCCGAGAGCGTGCCGCACATCCAGAAGGACATCATCCAAACCTGCCGCCAACTGGGTAAACCCGTGGTGGTGGCGACCCAGATGCTCGAATCCATGCGTTTCTCTCCAGCACCGACCCGCGCCGAAGTCACCGACGTGGCCAATGCGGTGGCTGAAGGTGCGGATGCGCTGATGCTGTCGGCCGAAACCGCCTCGGGCGAATACCCGCTGGAAGCCGTGCAGATGATGAGCAAGATCATCCGCCAAGTGGAAAACGGTCCGGATTACCAGGCCCAGCTGGATGTGAGCCGGCCCGGGGCGGATGCCACGGTGTCGGACGCCATCAGCTGCGCGATCCGCCGTATCAGCAGCATCCTGCCGGTGGCGGTCCTGGTGAACTACAGCGAGTCGGGCGCCTCCAGCCTGCGCGCGGCACGGGAGCGGCCGGTGGCGCCGATCCTCACGCTTACGCCGAACCTGTCCACGGCGCGGCGCTTGAGCGTGGCGTGGGGGGTGCACTCGGTGGTCAATGATCGGCTTCGACAGGTGGATGAGGTGTGTTCCACCGCGCTTGAGATCGCCCAGGCCCAGGGCATGGCGCAGCGTGGGGATACCTTGGTGATTACTGCGGGGGTGCCGTTCGGGCAGTTGGGGTCGACCAATTCCTTGCGTATCGAAACCCTGATTTAACGTCTGTTCGGGCCTCATCGGGGGCAAGCCCCCTCCCACACTTGATTGGGTTCACATAGTTGCGATTGTGAATGCAGGCCAATGTGGGAGGGGGCTTGCCCCCGATAGGCACAACTCGGTCTCATTGACGCCCCCCAATGCACAATCCAACCTGCCCCGACTGGGCCGAAGCCCTGCTCAACGGCTTCAGCCAGATCTTCCTCCAGCGCCATCCGCTGTGCGGCCTGCTGTGCCTGCTGGCGATCCTGGTCGGCGCGCCGGCTTTGCTCGGCGGCGCCTTGCTGGGCGGCCTCGCGGGCTTGCTCACGGCCCAGCGACGCGGCTACCCCAAGGCTGAACGCCAGGCCGGACTGTACAGCTACAACGGCGTATTGCTGGGCTTGTTGATCAGCCACCACTTCGCCTGGTCGACATTGGTGCCGCCGCTGATCCTGTCCTGTGGCGGCTTGAGCGCAATGCTGGTGCGGCAGTGGTCGAAATACGCCGCCCAACCCCAGGATCTGCCCGCCTACACCACACCCTTTGTCGTCCTGGGCTGGTTATTGCTGGGCAACATCGCCCCCGCTACCTTGGCCCTGAGCGAGCCCGATACCCTGACGGTAATCGCTGCGCCGTTTACCGGCCTGGCGCAAGTGATGCTGCTGGATCAGCCCGTGGCCGGGGCCTTGATTGCGCTCGGCCTGCTGCTGTCTGACCGGCGCGCCGCTGTGTGGGCACTGACCGGCGCCATCGCCGGCGTGCTGGTCGCCTTGCTGCCGGGCGAAACCAGCGGCGCCCTGCTCGGTCTGCACAGCTATAACCCAGCGCTCGCCGCCCTGGCATTGAGCCAGGCGCGCCGCGAGCCTTGGTTGCCGCTGATCGGCATCGTCCTGGCAATCATGCTCACACCCGGCTTCGCCGCACTGCACCTGCCGGCGCTGACCGCGCCATTCATTCTGACCTGCTGGCTGGTGCGCGCCAGCCAGCGAATACTGCGCAAACCGCGCATGGACAGTCCGTACGAATCCCCCTAGGCTTTGCCGATATTCAATTCGAGCGGGATTTATGGACAGCAACAACGACTGGCGCCAGCGGCTCTACGTGATGGTTTTCCAAAGCGACACCGTCGCCGGGCGGCGCTTTGACGGCATCCTGTTGTTGATCATCCTCGCCAGCCTGGTGATCGTGATGCTCGACAGCATCGACGAAGTCCACCAGAACTACGCTGACGTGCTGGCCTATATCGAGTGGGGCTTCACGCTGATCTTCGCCATCGAGTACGGCCTGCGCCTGTACTGCTCGCCCAAGCCATTGCGCTACGCCTTCAGCTTTTATGGCCTGGTGGATCTGCTTGCCATCGTTCCCGGCATCCTTGCGCTGTACTACAGCGACGCGCAGTACCTGCTGATCATCCGCATCATCCGCATGCTGCGGATCTTCCGCGTCCTCAAGCTCAGTCCGTACCTCAAGCAGGCCAACTACCTGATGGCGGCACTGCGCGGCAGCAAGCAGAAGATCGTGGTATTCCTGGTCAGCGTGTGCACCCTGGTGACGGTGTTCGGCACCCTGATGTACGTGATCGAGGGCCCGGAACACGGGTTTACCAGCATTCCCAAGGGCATTTATTGGGCGATCGTGACGCTCACCACCGTGGGCTTTGGCGATATCGTGCCCAAGACTCCCCTGGGCCAGGTCATTTCCTCGCTGGTGATGATCACCGGTTACTCGATTATTGCCGTGCCTACCGGAATATTCACCGCCGAGCTGGCCAGTGCCATGCGCGGTGAACAGCTGCAGACCGACTGCCCGGTGTGCAAGAAGAACAGTCACGAGCCGAATGCAGCGTTTTGCTCACGCTGTGGCAGCAACCTCTTTAAGAAAGTGGAATAAGCAAAGTTCTTTTTAATCTTTAAGCGGCTATGCAGCCCCGGCTATAGTCGCTGGCATTGTGCCTCCCCCCGTCTCTCGAACAACAAGGAATGAGCAGTGAAAAACATCCTCAGCGCCTCCCTCCTGGCCGCCGGCCTGGCCTTGGCCGGCGCCGTCCAGGCGGCTCCGGTCACTCTGCTCAACGTCTCCTATGACGTGATGCGTGATTTCTACAAGGACTACAACGCCGCCTTCCAGAAGCATTGGGACGCCGAGCACCCGAATGACAAGCTGACCCTGCAGATGTCCTTCGGCGGCTCCAGCAAACAGGCGCGCTCGGTGATCGACGGCCTGCCGGCGGACGTGATTACCATGAACATGGCCACCGACATCAACGCCCTGGCCGACAACGGCAAGCTGGTGCCGGACAACTGGGTCACCCGCCTGCCGAACAACAGTGCGCCGTTCACCTCGGCCACTGTATTTATCGTGCGCAAGGGCAACCCGAAAGCCCTGAAAGATTGGCCGGATCTGCTCAAGGATGGCGTACAAGTGATCGTGCCCAACCCGAAGACCTCGGGTAACGGCCGCTACACTTACCTGTCGGCCTGGGGCTATGTGCTGAAAAACGGCGGCGATGAAGAAAAAGCCAAGGCCTTTGTCGGCAAGCTGTTCAAACAAGCGCCGGTACTCGACACCGGTGGCCGGGCTGCAACGACCACCTTCATGACCAACCAGATCGGCGACGTGCTGGTGACCTTTGAGAACGAAGCGGAAATGATCGCCCGTGAGTTCGGTCGTGATCAGTTCGAAGTGATCTACCCAAGCGTGTCCGCCGAGGCCGAGCCGCCGGTGTCGGTGGTCGACAAAGTGGTCGAGAAGAAAGGCACCCGCGCAGCCGCCGAAGACTATTTGAAGTACCTGTGGTCGCCTGAAGGCCAGGAAATCGCCGCCAACAATTACCTGCGCCCGCGTGACCCCAACGTGCTGGCCAAGTACACCGACCGTTTCCCGAAAGTCGACTTCCTGTCGGTGGAGAAGACCTTTGGTGACTGGCGCACCGTGCAGAAAACCCACTTCAACGATGGCGGGGTGTTTGACCAGATTTACACCGGCCAGTAAGCGTTCCGGCTGGATAAACACCGCCATGACTGTGGGAGAGGGCTTGCCCTGATACCAGTCTGTAGGAGCGAGGGGGGCGCCTAGCTCTTGCTCCTACAAAGCCCCCTCCCACAGATAATTATATCGAGTCATTATTTCGCGGCATGACAGTTATCACCACAAGCGGCCTACTCACTGTCGGCCGATGTCTTTATTCTCTCATTCCATCGTCCTTCGCCTGCATGAGAACCCCATGAATGCTACCCCCCACGCTACCGGCACCATGACCCGCGGCATGGTCATGCTGTTTGCGTTTTGCTGCGGCGCCATCGTCGCCAACATCTACTACGCGCAGCCAATCATCGAACTGATCGCCCCGGACATCGGCCTCACGCCGGCCATGGCCAGCCTGATTGTGTCGCTCACGCAGATCGGCTATGCCCTGGGCCTGTTCTTCCTGGTGCCGCTGGGGGACCTGCTGGAAAATCGCAGGCTGATGATCGTCACCACCGTGGTGGCCATCGCCAGCCTGTTGGGCGCCGCGTTCACCGAGCAGCCCAACCTGTTTTTGCTGGTGTCGCTGCTGATCGGCTTCAGCTCGGTGTCGGTGCAGATCCTGATCCCGTTGGCCGCACACCTGGCGCCTGCCGAGTCACGTGGCCGGGTGGTGGGCAGCATCATGGGCGGCCTGCTGCTGGGCATTCTGCTGGCGCGGCCGGTGTCCAGCGTGGTGGCGGACCACTTCGGCTGGCGGGCGATGTTCATGGCGGCGGCGGCGTTGATGGCGTTTATCAGCGTGGTGTTGATGCTGACCATTCCCAAGCGTCAACCGACGCACAGCGCCAGCTACGGCCAGTTGCTGGGTTCGCTGGGTACCTTGCTGCGTGAGCAGCCGGTACTGCGCCAGCGTGCGTTTTATCAAGGTTGCATGTTTGCCGCGTTCAGCCTGTTCTGGACCGCCGCGCCACTGGAACTGGTGCGCAACCACGGCCTCAGCCAGACCCAGATCGCGATCTTCGCCCTGGTCGGTGCCATCGGCGCCATCGCCGCGCCTATCGCCGGGCGCCTGGCCGATGCCGGTCACACCCACCGCGCCTCGTTGCTGGCCATGCTGCTGGGCGCGCTGAGTTTCCTGCCGGCCTTCGTGCACCCGCTGTACAGCGTGATCGGCCTGGCGGTAACGGGCGTGGTGCTGGACTTCTGCGTGCAGATGAACATGGTGCTCGGCCAGCGTGCCGTCTACGCCCTCGACGCCCATAGTCGCAGCCGCCTGAACGCGCTGTACATGACCAGCATCTTCATCGGCGGTGCCTTCGGCTCGGCGATTGCCAGCAGTGTGTATGAACACGGCGGTTGGCTGGGCGTGATGCTGGTGGGCAGTGCATTCCCGCTGGTGGCGTTGTTGCGGTTCCTCAGTGCGTCGCGGCAGGTAGCGGTCGCCAACGCTTAAGAACGCACCAACTTCTCCAAAGCCGCATCCGCCAGAAATGACGAGCGGCTTTTGACGTTGTGTTCACGCACGTAACGGTCGATGCGTTGGATCACATAACCGGGCAAGGTCACATTGACCTTCTCGGTCTTGCCCAGATAGGGCGAGATATCCAGCTCCAACATACCCCAGCCCATACCGGCGTAGCCTTCATGGGCGTGATGAGTGGCGACCGAGGTTGGCATTGGAATCACCCCGCCCTCTGCGGCAATCTCATGCAGCATGAGGTGCGCCACTTCCACGGCCGCGTTGTAGGCCTCTTCGAAACTGTCCCCGGCGGTGACGGCGCCCGGAATATCGGGGATCTGGATACCGGTGGCGGTGAAGTCATCGCCCCATTCGATACAGATTGGGTATTGCATGCATGCTCTCCTTAAAACTGAAACAGCCCGGCGCGTTTCCTGATGCTTCTGACGGTGCCCAACGGCAGATCCTTCTTCGGATGGGGCACCGGTATCGTGTACGGGTTATAGCGGTGGGTGAAAAGGTGATGGCTGCCGGTGACCCTATCCAGCACCCAGCCCGCTTCCAGCAATTCCTTGATCAATAGCCTGCTTTGCACCGTCGCCTCCTTGGCTCGGACTGAATAAACGTAACCCTAGAGTTATATTTATTCAAGCACAGAATGGCCAAGCCTGACTGACGGTTGTTTTACCGGATATTGATGAGAGGTTCGGCGCCGCTTCAGGCTCAAGCCGAGTGCGCGTGGTCCAGGCAACACAGCAAACGGGCGACCGTGTGTTCCAGCGGGCCGGAGTTATCCAGCACGAACAAACCCGCGCCATTGGCGGCGATCAGCGCCTCGGTGAACTGCGCGTTGCGCGCCAGGCGTTCCTCGATGTCCACCAGGGACTCACGCCCGCGCGCGACCAGGCGCTGGCGCAGTACGGCTTGATCAACGGTCAGCAGCAGTACCAGCAGTGTCGGATAACGCTCACGGGTTTGCGCCAGGTACGCACGCGAGCCGTTGACCAGCACGTCCTCCCCGGCCGCCAGCCACTCGTCAATCTCCTTGGGAATGCCGTAGGACAACCCATTGGCCTGCCAACTGAGGGCAAACGCGCCTTCAGCCTGCATCAGCGCGAACTGTTCCTGGCTTACACTTTGGGCCGCTTCACCCACCGCTTCGGCCGAGCGCGTGATCACGCGACGCACAATGCGGCAGCCATGCTCGGCCAACCGTGGACGCGCGGCATCCAGCAGGCTGTCCTTGCCCGAACCTGAGGGTCCGATGAGATAGATCAACCTGCCTGCCATCACACCACTCTCTTTGCTTGTTTTCGCACGGGTTGGCCCCTGTGCCGGTTTGCCCGGTACCGCAGAGTATATCCAGCGATTGCCCGGCAGCCAGGCCGGCGGTGGTCACCTTACCGGGAAAGGGTGAGCGGTGACAGCGGTGGATGGCTGCGCTGCTTGCTCGTCACCACTCAGACGGCGCAACGGCTGAGCCAGCCAGGAACTTTCCTACGATCTGCGTGGCTTGCAGTTGCTATAACGCACCGTTAGCCTCTCGCAGTCGCTGCTCATCAGCGATCAGGCTTGGTCGCCTGGGTTAGAATGGCGCACAGTGCCGCGCAAGCGGCATTCTTGTGCTCGCGTTATGGCGGGCTGTGCGCGGGAGGGCTCAGGGCCCTGCCGGGTTTCCATTCCCTGGTCGACCAACCTGCGTACAGCTCACCACCCTTCTGCTTGGTCGCGGATGTGGTGAGCTCCAACTGAATGGAGACTGACTGCATGAAAAAGGTTACGCCAAATCCCCCATCATTCCGCCCGGATGACCTTTCACAAACCTCACCCAACCTCATCTTCACCGTCCGCCCCGGCCTCGGCACCGAAGCGGCGTTAAGCAACGCCAGCGAAATGCTGGAGTCGGCGACAGTCTGTGCGTACGACTGCGCCGAGCATCTGGATGGATCAGGCCGCAAGCAGGTGCTGGCGGTCGTGCAGATGATGGAAATTGCACAGTTGTTGGTGAATGAGGCGTTGAACCGGGAGTGTCCTGTAGCTTGATAACAAGATCGTTCCCACGCGTGGGAACGATCAATCAGAGGCAAGAAAAAGGCGACCCGAGGGTCGCCTTTTGTCATTGCGCGTACTGCTTGCTCAACCCAGGCGGAACGCCTTGCACGCTGGTCTCTTCCCACGGCCCATTGGGGCTGATGGAGCGGCTCCAGCCGTTACTCCAGCGGTAATAGGTGCGCTGGCGGTAGAAGGTGTCGGGCTGGTCGTCGAGGACGTACACCTGCATCTTGCCGTCCCAGTGGCTGGCGGCGCCCGGTGGTGGGGCGAAAGTCGGCGATTTGCTCGGCACTGGCTTGGGCGGCGGGGTAACCGGGCCGGAGGGCTTGGTGTCGGGCTGGGTCGACGGGCCCGACGGCGGGATGGTCGGCCCAGTGGGCCCGGGAGGTGGCCGGTGGACCGCACAGGCACTCAGGCCCAATACGAGGCTGAGCAGGGTCATACGTGCAAATGCGGTCATGGGCGTTTCCTCAAATTACTTGTCCGGACTGTCGATGGTCAGCTGCTGCAGCGCAGTGGCGGTGCTGGCCAAGGGTTGGCTGCGGCCGATCCACTCGCCAGCGGTTGGAACACCTGCCCGGGATATGCGCGCAACCAGTTGGACTTCAGGGAAGTTGGACAGTTTCAACTGCGGCATCATCGCGTCGGCATCGCCCAGTTCGACGGTGACCGGCAGCTCGGCAACGGTGACCCGCTTGGCCGCGAGCGGCGCAGGCGGGCCGCTGACGGCGCGGGCGAAGATAAACACGCTGTCGCCCGGCAGGGCCTTGGCTTTCACTTCGGCGGACAGGTCCACGCGCACTTTCAGCACGGCCTTTTGCGCGACAGTGCCGCCGCTCTCCCGGAGCTTCTGCGCAGCGCGATCAATACCGCCTTGCAGCGCAACGCGGGAATTGTCTTCGGGCGGCAGTTGCGCCAGCAGACGATTCCAGTAATCGATAGCCTCCTGATAGCGCTGGCCTTCAAAGGCGGCAATACCGAGCAGGCCGAGGCTGGTGACTTCCTTTGGATCGAGCTTCAAGGCTTCGTCGGTCAGCGCCTGAACCTTGGGCGACCACTGTTTGTTGTCGGCAAAATACTGCGCCTGGGCCCACTGCCCGAGCAACTCGGGCTGGCGACCGGCCAAGGCAACGCTGCGCTCAAACACCCTGGCGGCATCGGCGGAGCGATCCTGGGCCATGTAGGCACGGCCGAGGAAGTACAGGCCTTCAGCTGAATCCGGCTGGGCCGCCGCGGCACGTTCCAGGCGCTGCGTCATGTCGGCCATCGACACCGGCGGCTGGGAGAACTCGCGGGTCAGCTCGACCTTGTCGCTCGCGCCATAATGCAGGTACAGCGCAACGCCCAGCACCGGCACAAGAAACGCCGCCAACAATGGCAGAGGCTTGCCCAGGCGTGATTCGCGCGGCGTTTGCACACCTTCGGTATCGGCCAGCAATTCACGCGCCGCTTCCGCGCGGCCGGTATCGAGTTGCGCCGCATTCAGGACGCCTTCGTCGCGCTGCACTTGCAGTTCGGCAACGCGCTCTTGATACAGCGCCACGTTCAGCGCGGTGCGATCCTCTTCGCGTTGGGCACGACGGCCGCGCAGGACAGGGATCAACAGGAAACTCAGGGCAATCAACAGCAGCAGGCCGGCTGCAAGCCAGAAATCAATCATCGGTCTTGGTGTCCAGCAGTTGGTCGAGACGTTTACGCTCTTCGGGGGACAGCGCGTCGCTGCCATCGGCAGGCCCGGCGCGGCGACGGCGCACGATGACGGCCATGACCACTACGCCGGTCAGCAACAGCCCGGCGGGGCCGAACCAGAGCAGCGCGGTCTTGCCGGTAAGCGCCGGTTTATAGCGCACAAAATCACCGTAGCGGTCGACCATGAAGTCGATGATCTGCTGGTTGTCCTTGCCCTCCCCCAGCATGCGGAAGATTTCCTTGCGCAAGTCGGCGGCGATGGGCGCGTTGGAGTCGGCGATGTCCTGGTTCTGGCATTTGGGGCAGCGCAGTTCCTTGGTCAGCTCGCGGAAACGCTCGCGCTCACCGTCGTTGGCGAATTCATAGGTGTCGATGGCGGCGTGGGCCACACCGGCCAGGCCCAGCGCCAGGACCACGGCAGCTAACAGGCGCCTCATGGTCTGGCCTCATCGACCAGGGCCTGGTATTTGGCCGCCAATTGCTCGCGCCACACCCCCTCGTCGATCACGCCGACGTACTTGTCGCGGATCACGCCCTTGGCATCGATAAAGAAGGTTTCCGGGGCGCCGTATACGCCCAGGTTCAAACCCAGGTTGCCGTCTTCATCACGAATATCCAGCTGGTACGGGTTGTGAAATTCGGCCAGCCACTTCAAGGCTGCTGCATTGTCATCCTTGTAGTTGATGCCATAGATCACCACGCCCTTCTCGGCGAGTTTGTTCAACACCGGGTGTTCGACGCGGCAGGAGATGCACCAGGTGCCCCACACGTTGACCAGCGCCGGTTTGCCCAGCAGGTCGGCGCGGGTCAGCTGCTTGTCGCCCTGCACAGTGGGCAGCGAGAATTCCGGGAACGGCTTGCCGATCATGGCCGACGGCAACTCGGCCGGGTCCAGGTACAAGCCGCGATAGAGGAACACCGCCACCACCAGGAATGCTGCCAGCGGCAACACCATCAACCCACGCTTCATACTGCCGCTCCCATGCCGAGGGTTTCACGTACCCGGCTCTTGACCTTGACCCGATACCGCCGGTCCAGCGCCGCGAGTACACCACCCAACCCGGTAAGCAAGCCGCCGAACCAGATCCAGCGCACGAACGGTTTCACATGCACGCGTACCGCCCAGGCGCCGTCGCCCAGGGGTTCACCCAACGCCACGTACAGGTCACGGGTGAAACCGGCATCGATACCCGCCTCGGTCATCATCGAACTCTGCACGGTGTACAGGCGTTTTTCCGGGTGCAGCACGGCGATTTCCTTACCGTTGCGCACCACGCGTACAGTGCCTTTGTCTGAAGTGAAATTCGGCCCTTCAAAGTGCCTGGCGCCTTCGAAGATGAACTGGTAACCGCCCAGGTCCATGGACTCGCCGGGAGCCAGGCGCAGGTCGCGCTCGGCGCTGTTCTGGCTCGACAGCACCACGCCCAGGGCGCAGACAGCGATGCCGATGTGGGCGATCTGCATGCCCCAGTAGCTGCGGGTCAAGGTCGGCAAGCCTTTGATCAGGCCCTTGTGGCGGGTCTTGTCGGCGATATCGCGCACGCCGGCCAGCAACACCCAGGCAGCGAGCAGGAACGTGGCGAGCACCGCCCAGTTGAAGTCGCCGTAGGCAACCCCCGCGATCACGGCCAGGGCCACACTGCCCAGCAGCACCGGCATCAGCATGCCGCCCAGCCATTTCACCGGAGTGTCTTTCCAGCGCACCAGCACACCGACCGCCATCACCACCATCAGCAGGCCCATCAACGGAATGAACAAGGCGTTGAAGTACGGCGGGCCGACGGACAGCTTGGCGCCGCTCAAGGCATCCAGCACCAGGGGGTACAGGGTGCCGAGCAGAATCATCGACGCCGCCACCACCAGCACCAGGTTGTTACCCAGCAGCAAGGTTTCCCGCGACCACAGGTTGAAGCCGACCTGGCTCTTGACCACTGGCGCGCGCAGGGCGAACAGGGTCAGCGAACCGCCGACGACAAACAGCAGGAAGATCAGGATGAATACGCCGCGCGCAGGGTCGGAAGCAAACGCGTGCACCGACGTCAGCACCCCGGAACGCACGAGGAATGTGCCGAGCAGGCTGAGGGAAAATGCCGCGATGGCCAGCAACACGGTCCAGCTCTTGAACACGCCGCGTTTTTCGGTAACGGCCAGCGAGTGAATCAGCGCGGTGCCGACCAGCCAGGGCATGAAGGAGGCGTTTTCCACCGGGTCCCAGAACCACCAGCCGCCCCAGCCGAGTTCGTAATAAGCCCACCACGAACCGAGGGTGATGCCGATGCCGAGGAAGGCCCAGGCGACGATGGTCCATGGCCGCGACCAGCGCGCCCAGGCCGCATCGAGACGCCCGCCGAGCAAGGCGGCGATGGCGAAGGCGAAGGCTACGGAAAAGCCGACATAACCCATGTAGAGCATCGGCGGGTGCACGATCAGGCCGATGTCTTGCAGCAGTGGGTTGAGGTCATGCCCGTCCACGGGGATCTGCGGCAGGATGCGGCTGAACGGGTTGGACGTCATGATCAGGAACAGCAGGAAACCGATGCTGATCATGCCCATCACCGCCAGCACCCGCGCCAGCATGACCTGCGGCAACTGGCGGGAGAATACCGACACGGCGAAGGTCCAGCCGCCGAGGATCAGCGCCCACAGCAGCAGCGAACCTTCGTGGGCGCCCCACACGGCGCTGAACTTGTAGTACCAGGGCAATGCGCTGTTGGAGTTATTGGCGACATAGGCGACGGAAAAGTCGTCGGTCATGAACGCGTAGGTCAGGCAACCGAAGGCGAACAGCAAGAACGCGAATTGCCCCCAGGCGGCCGGCTGCGCCAGGCTCATCCACAGGCGGTCACCGCGCCAGGCGCCGAGCAACGGCACCACGGCCTGAACGATGGCAAAGCACAGGGCAAGGATCATCGCCAACTGGCCGAGTTCCGGAATAAACAAAGCGGCGCTCATGACTCAGCCCTCCTTGGCAGGGGTTGGGGCGGATTGGCCGCTGTCCTTGAGGGCTTTGGTCACCTCGGGCGGCATGTATTTTTCATCGTGCTTGGCCAGTACTTCATCGGCCACCACCACGCCACTGGCGTTGAGCTTGCCCAGGGCGACGATGCCCTGGCCTTCGCGGAACAGGTCCGGGAGGATGCCGCGGTAGGTGATGGTCACAGATTTGCTGAAGTCGGTGACCACGAAGCTCACATCCAGCGAGTCTGCGGAACGCTTCAAGGAGCCCTTCTCGACCATGCCGCCGGCGCGGATGCGCGTATCGACCGGCGCTTCGCCATTGGCGATCTGGGTCGGGGTGTAGAACAGGTTGATGTTCTGCTGCAGGGCACTCAAGGCCAGCCCCACGGCAATGCCGACGCCGGCCATGATGGCGAGAATGATCAACAGACGCTTTCTGCGCAACGGATTCACTTATCGGTCTCCCGGCGCAGACGACGCGCCTCTTGTTGCAGGTAACGCTTACGGGCCAGCAGCGGCGCGGCGACGTTGAGGGCCAGCACCGCCAGGCAGATGCCATAGGCCGTCCAGACATACAGGCCGTGGTGGCCCATGGCGAGAAAATCACTGAAAGAAGCAAAACTCATCCACGCGCTCCCAGGCTGGCTCGGACTTCAGCCTTGACCCAACGGGTGCGGGCTTCACGCTTGAGCACTTCGAGGCGCATGCGCATCAGCAGCACCGCGCCGAAGAAACAGTAAAAGCCCAACACCATCAGCAACAGCGGCGCCCACATTTCCACCGGCATCGCCGGTTTTTCAGTGAGGGTGAAGGTGGCGCCCTGGTGCAGGGTGTTCCACCACTCGACCGAGTATTTGATGATCGGGATGTTGATCACGCCGACAATCGCCAGCACCGCGCAGGCCTTGGCGGCGCTGTCGCGGTTGCTGATTGCATTGCCCAGGGCGATCAGGCCGAAGTACAGGAACAGCAGGATCAACATCGACGTGAGCCGCGCATCCCACACCCACCACGAACCCCAGGTGGGTTTGCCCCAGATCGCGCCGGTGACCAGCGCCACGGCAGTCATCCACGCGCCGATGGGCGCGGCACACTGCAGGGCAACGTCGGCGAGCTTCATCTTCCACACAAGGCCGACGATGCCGCATACCGCGAGCATCACGTAGCAGGACTGCGCCAGCATGGCGGCGGGCACATGGATATAGATGATGCGAAAGCTGTTGCCCTGCTGATAGTCCGGTGGCGCAAAGGCCAGGCCCCAGACCAGACCGATGCCGATCAGCAACACGGCGGCGACGCTCAACCACGCCAGCAGCTTGCCGCTGATGCCATAGAACCATTTGGGCGAGCCGAGCTTGTGAAACCAGGTCCAGTTCATTGCTGTTTCTCACGGTTGCTTCTTGTCGCGGCAAGAAGCGTAGGGTCTTTACTGGCCAAGCGTGTCACGCCTGGCCAGACCTCATTATTCGCCGACGCTGATCTTCAGGCCGGCCGCTATGGCAAAGGGTGTCAGGGTTACCGCCAGGGCGGCCAGGCTGCCAAGCCACAGGAGGTAACCGGTCGCCGGCATCCCCATCAACGCGGCCTGCAAAGCGCCGCTGCCGAGGATCAGAACCGGGATGTACAACGGCAGAATCAGCAGGGCCAGTAACAGGCCACCGCGCTTCAAACCGACGGTCAACGCTGCGCCCACCGCCCCCAACAGGCTGAGCACCGGCGTACCGAGCAACAAGGACAGGAGCAGCACCGGCAAGCATTCGACGGGCAAGCCCAGCATCAGCGCCAGCAACGGCGAAAGCAAGACCAGCGCGAGACCGGAAAAAGCCCAGTGTGCCAGCACCTTGGCCAATACCAGAAGTGGCAACGGGTGCGACGAAAGGACCCACTGTTCCAGGGAACCGTCTTCGAAATCACTGCGAAACAGCCCGTCCAGCGAGAGCAGCACGGATAAAAGCGCCGCGACCCACACCAGTCCTGGGGACAAGGTTTGCAACAGTTTAGTCTCGGGACCGACCGCCAACGGGAACAAGGCGATCACGATGGCGAAGAACACCAGCGGGTTGGCCAGTTCCGCCGGACGCCGGCACAACAGCCGTGCTTCGCGGGCGACCAACAGGGCGAATACGCTCATGCCGACCACCTTCCCAGATCCAGGTCACGGTAACCGGCGGGCAGGCGGGTCAAGCTGTGGTGGGTGGTAAGCAGCACCGTGCCGCCCTGCTCACAGTGCCTCGCCAGGTGCTCCTCGAGCTGGGCGACACCGTGTTTATCGAGCGCGGTAAAGGGTTCGTCGAGGATCCACAGCGGCGGGCCCGGCAGATACAAGCGCGCCAGGGCCACACGGCGCTGCTGGCCGGCGGACAGGGTGTGGCAGGGAACGTCTTCAAAGCCCTTCAGGCCCACGGCGGCCAGGGCCTGCCAGATGGCGTCGCGGCTGGCGCGGTGATGCAGGGCGCTGAGCCAACCGAGGTTTTCTTCGGCAGTGAGCACATCCTTGATACCGGCGGCGTGGCCGATCCACACGAGGCTGCGCGCCAGTGCCGTGCGCTGCTCGGCGAGGGGCTTGCCGTTGAGGCGCACAACTCCGGCCGTCGGCTGCATCAACCCGGCCAGCAACCGTAGCAGGCTGGTCTTGCCGCTGCCGTTGGGCCCGCTGACCTGCACCATGTCACCGCCCGCCAGGCGCAGGTCGAGGTGCTCGAACAGCAGGCGCAGGTCGCGTTCACAGGAGAGCGCTACGGCTTCAAGAAGAGGGCTGGTCAAAAGATCGCGGGCCTTTACGGTTCAAGTCGGCGGTGCAGCGGCCGTTATAGAAAGGAGCACAATAACGGCTTTGGCGACCGATTTTAGAGAGCTGGATCAAATAGTTGTGAGGTTTTTAGCGCTCTCTTTGCAGACGGGCGGCATTATACATGCGATGCCCTACGCTAACATGCGATGCCCTACGCTAAAGAGAGCAATTTCCCCAGAGACGATGCACACGATGACCGGCGAGATCAACCTTCCTACGCTTCCTCCCACCCCGGCAGCCGGGCAAAGCCCCGCGCCTGCGCCTGGGGCACTGCTCAAACTGCTGGAGCCGCAGATCGGGCTGATCGATCCTGGGAAAACCGCGAATGCCGAAGTCATCGCCCTTAAACAAGGCGGTGAAGCCTTTCAGTTGCTGCTCAAGCTGACCCTGGACGGCGGCCGCCAGACGCTGGTGCAGGCCAGCAGCGCCCAGCCCTTGCCCTTGGGCAGCAATGTGGCGGTGAGCCAGACGCCGGCGGGCAACCTGGCCCTCAGCCTGCAACAGGCCTTCAGTGCGAACGTCGCCGCCCTCACCCACATCGATACCGCCAAGGTACCGGAAGGTACGCTGCTGCAAGCCAAGGTACTGACCACTCAGATGCTGCCCCAGGGCACGGCGCAACCGGCGATCTATCGTTCGTTGGTGACGGTGCTCAATAACGCCTTGGCCGGCGCGACACTGACGGTGGAAAGCCCACAACCGCTGCGCGTGGGCAGTTTGCTCAGCGCTGTGGTGCAGAACGCGCAAACCCTGAATTTTGTGCCGCTGAGCGGGCTCAAGGATCAATTGGCGGTCACCCAGCAACTGTCGACCCAGCAAAGTCGCCAGGGCTCACTGGATGCGGTCTTCACCGCCCTGCAAAACCTGCCCCGTGGCGACAGCACGTCCGCCGACCTGCGCGCCGCCGCCGACCGTCTGCTCGCTGCGTTGCCCGACCTGGCGCAGGTCAGCAACCCCAAAGTCCTGGCTCAAGTGATCCAGAACAGCGGCGCCTTTCTGGAAGCCAGATTACTCGCAGGGCAGAATCCCCAGATACCACCACTGGACATGAAGGGCGCACTGCTGCGCCTTGTCGCGGACTTATTGCCTGCCCTGCCCGCCAGTACCAACCTGAACGCCATTCTTGCGGCCAACACGCTGGCCCAGGTATTGCCCAATTTTGTACGCAGCCCACTGAACACGCTGGGCCAGGTCAGCGCGCGGCAGGCCCCGGTCAGTTTTCCGCTACCCGAGCGGCTGATGGCCAAGCTGGAAGGCGAAAGCGACCTGGAAAACCTGCTGCGCCTGGCCGCCGGGGCGATCGCCCGATTGCAGAGCCATCAGCTGTCGAGCCTGGAACAGACCGGCACCACCGCCGACGGCCGCCTGCAAACTACCTGGCAACTGGAAATTCCGATGCGCAACCTGCAGGACATCGTCCCTTTGCAGGTGAAGTTCCAGCGCGAGGAGCCAACGCCCGACAAGGAGCAGCCCGAGCGCAAAGACCGCAAAGACCCCAGGCACATGCTCTGGCGTGTCGAACTGGCGTTCGATATGGAGCCGCTGGGGCCGTTGCAGGTGCAGGCGCAATTGACCCAGGGCAAACTCTCCAGCCAGTTGTGGGCGACCCGCGCCTTCACCGCCAGCCTGATCGAAAATCACCTGGGCAGCCTGCGCGAGCGCCTGGTGGCATCCGGGCTCGACGTTGGCGACCTGGATTGCCACCTCGGCACGCCGCCACGCGGGCCAAAAACCGGACTGGAACAACGCTGGGTGGATGAAACCGCATGAAGAACCCTGCCCCTCCCCGCCAGGCGATTGCCCTCAAGTACGACGGCCAACAAGCGCCCACCCTGACCGCCAAGGGCGACGAGGCCCTGGCTGAAGCGATCCTCAAGCTGGCGCGGGAAAACGAAGTGCCCATCTATGAAAATGCCGAGTTGGTGAAGCTGCTGGCGCGCATGGAACTGGGGGACAGTATTCCAGAGGAGTTGTACCGCACGGTGGCAGAGATCATCGCGTTTGCGTGGACGCTGAAGGGCAAGTTTCCAGCGGGGTACGACCCGGATGCGGGACCGGTGGAGCGCGATGTCACTGAGCGTGGGGATGATTACTGAGTAATCCACAAGCTACCGGCCAGTCAAGCGTACATCGCCGTCTGCAGGAGCGAGCTTGCTCGCGAAAAACCTCAACGATAACGCGTGCTTTCTGAATGAACGCAGCGCCTGTGAGTTTTTCGCGAGCAAGCTCGCTCCTACAAAAAGCCTTAGGCAAGCCCCCTCCCACATTCAGATCCAGGTCAGTTCAGGACTTCGTTCAGGGGAATGAAATTGACTCGGTCGCCGACGGCTAATGTGGTCCCTTCCATCACCTCCACAAATCCTTCAGCCCACGCTGCGCTGCGCAGCACACCGGAGCTCTGGTTGTGGTAGATGATTGCCTTGCCCTGCTCGATGCGCCCGCGCAGGTACTCGCGACGGTTGCCGGGCTTGGCCCAGACGAACCCGGCCGGCACTTCGAAACGCAGGGGCTGCACGTCCTCCACACCCTGACGACGCAGCAGGTAAGGCCGTGCCAACAGGGCAAAGGTCACCAGGGTCGACGCGGGATTGCCTGGCAGGCCGATCACCGGCACGCCACGAAAATGCCCGAAGGTCAGCGGCTTGCCCGGCTTGATCGCCAGTTTCCACAGCGCCAGCTCGCCCTCTTCACGCAAGGCAATGCCCAGAAAATCCGCCTCGCCCACCGACACTCCGCCCGTGGACAGGATCAAGTCGACGTTGCCCAACCCGGCCAACCGTGTGCGGGTCTGTTCCAGGTCGTCCGGCAGAATGCCGGCATCGATCACGTCGCAGCCCATGCGCGTCAGCCAACTGCACAGCACGCGGCGGTTGCTGTTGTAGATCTGGCCCGGCCCCAGGGGCAACCCAGGCTCGATCAGCTCATCGCCGGTCGACAGCACCGCCACACGCACACGGCGCACCACGTCCAGGCGATCACGCCCCAGCGACGCAGCCAGGCCCAGTTCGATCGGGCCCAGACGCGTACCTGCCGGCAACACCAACTCGCCGACCGTGGTTTCCTGGCCTTGCGCACGGATGTTCTGGCCCGCTTGCAACGGCTCGCTGAAACCCACCCGCTCATCGCCGTGAATGATCGCGTTTTCCTGCATTTCGACGCAGTCCGCACCCTGAGGCACCGGAGCACCCGTAAAAATGCGCGCACAGGTGCCGGGCACCAACGGCTCGGGCGCATTGCCAGCGAAAATACGTTGGCTGACCGGCAATGGCGCGCCGGCCCAGTCCGCGACGCGCAGGGCGTAGCCATCCATGGCACTGTTGGGCCAGGGTGGCAGGTCGAGGGTGGAGACCAGGTCCTGTGCCAGTACGCGGCCATCGCATTCGGCCAGGCGTACTGTTTCGCGCTCGAGGATCGGCGCGGCGTCGGCCATGTCCAGCAAACGCTGCAAGGCCGCTTCCACCGGCATCAAGGCGCCGGTTTTGCCGGGCTTATCCACGGGTTTCACAGGGCTCGGCCTGCTTGAGGTGAGGCACGAAATTGCATGGCCGATGACGGTTGTCCAGTTGTTCGGCCAGGATGCCGTCCCAACCGGTGCGCACGGCGTTGGTGGAGCCCGGCAGACAGCACACCAGGGTGCCGTTGGCCAGGCCGGCCAGGGCGCGCGATTGCACAGTGGAGGTGCCGATATCGGCCACGGAGATCTGGCGGAACAGCTCACCAAACCCATCGACCTGCTTGTCCAACAGGCAGCTCACCGCTTCGGGTGTGCTGTCGCGGCCGGTAAAGCCGGTGCCGCCGGTGATCAACACCACCTGCACCACGTCTTCGGCGATCCAGTGGGCGACCTGGGCGCGGATTTTGTAAAGGTCGTCCTTGAGCAGCACACGCTCGGCCAGGATGTGGCCGGCGGCGGTCAGGCGGTCGACGAAGACCTGGCCCGAGGTGTCGGTGTCCAGGGTGCGGGTGTCGCTGACGGTCAATACAGCGATATTCAGAGGTACGAAAGGCGCATCAGCCTTGGCTTTCATGGCACGGTCCGGTTGTCGAAGGAACAGCCCGATGTTATATCACAAGCCTCTGTTTACCTGCCGCAGCGGAACCCTCATGCCCCTTGAATCCTTACCCCTGCCCTGCTCGATTCTGTTGTTGGCCGGCGGTCGTGGCCAGCGCATGGGTGGCCAGGACAAAGGCCTGCTGGAGTGGCGCGGCCAGCCCTTGATTGCGCACCTGCAACGCCTGGCACGACCGCTCACGGACGACCTGATCATTTCGTGCAACCGCAACCATGGGCGGTATGCGGCCTATGCCGATCAACTGGTGAGCGACGAGAGCCCGGACTTTCCCGGACCACTTGCCGGTATCCGTGCGGGACTCTTCGCCGCACGTCATGGGCATCTGCTGATCCTGCCCTGTGATGTACCGCAAATCGATGCGCGATTGCTGACCGACCTGCGTGCGACCGCACGACTCAACCGGCAGGTTCCGGTGATGGTGCGCCATGGCGAGTTCTGGGAACCCTTGCTCTGCATCATCCCTGTCGCCTTGAAGGATCAGGTGGAACGGGCCTGGAAAGCCGGCGAACGCAGCCCGCGTAAAATCCTGCTGCAGCTGGGCGCCGTGGGCCTGGAATGCCCGGCCGATGACCCTCGCCTGGCGAATCTCAATACACCGGACCTGTTGCACACAAGGCCTGGCGTGTCAGAATGAGGCTTGCATCAGGAACTTTGCCGGCGTTGCACACGTCACAAGGTCAGCATTTTAAAAGTATTCTCTCGGAGACAAACTCATGACTCAACGGACCATCGCCGCTCTCATGCTTGCACTGGGCCTCGCCACCCTCGCCGGTTGCGCCTCGCCGACAGTGATCACCCTGAATGACGGTCGCGAAATCCAGGCCGTCGACACCCCGAAATTTGATGAAGATTCGGGCTTCTACGAATTCCAACAGCTTGACGGCAAGCGCACCCGCATCAACAAGGATCAGGTTCGCACCGTTAAAGACTTGTAAGCCTTACCGCTTGCCCACAAGGCCCGCCTCGCGCGGGCCTTGTCGTTTCCGGCACTTACCAGTCCAGAGTGATTTCACTGCCAAAGGTGCGTTCCTGGCCGCTGATCGGGTCGATAAAACGCACGCCCTGGGCCAACAACTTGAGCGGGTTGGCGTAATCGTCCTCGGCGTCCTTGATCACATCGGGATAGAACGGATCATTGCAGATACTCGCCCCAAGCGCAGTCATGTGCACACGCAGCTGGTGCTTCTTGCCGGTGACCGGGAACAGGCCGTAGCGCCATAGATCGCCGTGCTTTTCGCGCACCTGCACCGCCGTTTCGGTATTGCTGGCACCGGGGCCTTCCTGCATGCGGAAAAAAGGCTCACCGTCCACCAGCCGGCTCTTGTGCACCAGGGGAAATGCCAGGCCAGGCAAGGCCGGGGCAATGGCTTCGTAGAATTTATCGATACGCCGCGTGGGAAACAGTTGCTGATAAGCCGCGCGGCTGGCGGGATTGGCCGAGAACAGCACCAGCCCTGCGGTATGCCGGTCAATACGATGCAGGGGCACCAGGGCGGGGTTGTCCAGACGCCGGATCAAACGGCGCAACAGCGTCTGTTCGACATACTCGCCTGCGGGGGTCACCGGTAGAAAATGCGGTTTGTCGGCTACCACCAGATGCTCATCGGCGTACAGGATGGTTTCCTGTACCGGAATCACTTTCTCGTTGGGCACTTCACGAAAGTAATAGATGCACAGGCCTTCCTTGTAGGCCAGGTCCAGCCTGATGGGCTGCCCATTGCTATCCAGCACCCGCCCACGGGCAATGCGGTCCAGCCATTGTTCACGGGCAATCGCCGGGAAGTGCTCGCACAGGCAATCGAGCACCGTCACCCACGGTCCAGGCGGCAGGTACAAGGTGCTGGCTTGGTGCTGTGAAGGGGAAAAACCGGAAGTGGACATGCAGATGCTCAAAGCCTGGAATAAACAGGCGGGCATTATCCCGCATGGCGCGGGATTGAGCCTAGGAGATATCTCAGGCCTTGGCCAGTTGCACGCGCAAAACCGGCGAAGCGCTCGCCGCCTCGGTAAACTCCTTGAGCCAGCGCAGTACGTCCACGGCCTCCCAACGGCCCGGGTCATAGAGCGCGTAGAGCAGGCCCTGATAGCCCACGACATCCAGCTGCTTGTGATAACCGGCACGCTGGAACAGCGCTTCGATTTCCGCAAAACAGGTGTTGAAATGCACTTTGTTGAAGGGCGTCTTGCCTTCCGTGACCAGGCCATCCAGGCGCAGCTCGTTCACCGCATCGCGCACGACGTCGGCGGACATGCGATTGACGCTGCTTTTCAATTGTTCGACATTCACCACGGGCGTTCCCTCAATTCAATCGCTGTACAAACATACAGTAACGTAATATTCGGAAACCCGCCATCGCATAAACGTCAGCGCAGGAAAGCAACCACCTGCTCAGTGTCGAACGGCCAGTCCAGCTCAGCCCCCGTATCCACCCGCCTGAGCACCGGAATCCGCAGGCCGTAGACCTCCGTCAGGTCAACGGGAGCGGTGATATCCATCAGCTCCACGAGTAACCCGCGTTCGACAAGCGGCATGATTTCGGCTTCGGCAATTTCACACAGATGGCAACCCAGGGTGCCGAACAGCTGGCATTCAGCAGGCATGGCAAAGGCTCTCGGATGGAAAAACACGTCACCATTCTAAGCCCAACACTGCTCGGTCGGCGCACACGGATCAATCCTGACTGACCGCGCCGATCTTGTGGATCGACAGGTCCGCACCGTAATACTCCTCTTCCTGGCTCAGGCGCAGCCCGCAAACGCGCTTGATCACCCCGTACACCAGCAGGCCGCCGATCAGCGCGACGGCAACGCCAAGGGCGGTGCCGATCAACTGGCTGATCAGGCTCACACCGCCCAGCCCACCCAGGGCCGTCTGCCCGAAGAGGCCGCAGGCAATCCCGCCCCATACGCCACACAGGCCATGCAGCGGCCATACACCCAATACATCATCGATCTTCCAACGATCCTGGGCGGCCATGAAGCACCACACGAACAAGCCCCCCGCGACCACGCCGGTGACCAGCGCGCCCACCGGATGCATCAGGTCGGAACCGGCACAGACCGCCACCAGCCCGGCCAGCGGGCCGTTGTGCAGAAAGCCCGGGTCATTGCGACCGATCACCAACGCAGCGACGGTGCCGCCGACCATCGCCATCAGCGAGTTGACCGCCACCAGGCCGCTGACGCCATTGAGGGTCTGCGCGCTCATCACGTTAAAGCCGAACCAGCCCACGATCAGAATCCACGAGCCCAGCGCCAGAAACGGAATGCTTGAGGGAGCAAACGCCACCAGCCGCCCTTCGCGGTAGCGCCCGTTGCGCGGCCCGAGCAACAACACCGCCGCCAGCGCCAGCCAACCGCCCATGGCATGCACCACCACCGATCCGGCGAAGTCATGGAAGCTGGCGCCAAAGGTCGCGAGCAGCCAGGCTTGCAGGCCGAAATTGCCATTCCACACCAGGCCTTCGAAGAACGGGTAGATGAACGCCACAATCAGGGCCGTTGCACACAGCTGAGGCGCGAATTTCGCACGCTCGGCAATCCCTCCGGAAATAATCGCCGGGATCGCCGCGGCAAAGGTCAGCAGGAAGAAAAATTTCACCAGGCCGTAGCCATGATCCGCACTGATCACCGCCGCCGGCTGCATGAAACTGACCCCGTAGGAGATCCAGTAGCCTATAAAGAAATACGCCAGGGTGGAGATCGCGAAGTCACTGAGGATTTTCGACAATGCGTTGACCTGGTTCTTCTGGCGCACCGTGCCGACTTCCAGGAAGGCAAACCCGGCGTGCATGGCCAGGACCATGACCGCGCCAATCAGGATGAACAGTGTGTTGGAGCTATGGACAAGCGTGTCCACCGCACTTTGCAAATTTTCCATGGAGGTCGGCAGGCCTGCAGTAAGGCAAAAAGCACCAAAGCGGTTCAAACCGCGATTGCTCGCACTAAATTGGCACCAAAGCGCCAGGCCTTCTTCAGAGGCCGTGAACCGCTTTAGCGCAGCGCTCGACACAACCGGCGATCCGCGACAGGGTATTTGCACGAGTTTCAGTTAATTAGGGTAAGGTTTTTCAAGGCTTGCGCCTCGACCGCCCGGATTCAGCGCAGCCCTCAGGGCGTGCGCACCAAGGCAAAGCAAAAGCTGTACCACACAATCGCAGTGAACCTTCGGCAAACCCCGCGACTCGAAACCACACGTACAGAACAGCCACACGGAGATAACCATGGCCGGTAAATCAGCAAAGACTGCTCAAGAAATACTGATGGCGGATTTTCAGACCCTCGTCGCCGATACCGAAAGGTTGCTGGACGACACCGCCGTCCTGGCCGGTGACCAGGCTGATGAGCTGCGCACCAGGATCCATGAAAGCCTGCTCAAGGCTCGCGAAACCCTGCAGTTGACCGAAGACTCCCTGCGTGAGCGCGGCCAGGCGGCAATCACCGCGACGGAAGACTACGTGCAGGCCAACCCGTGGCAGTCCGTCGGCATCGCTGCCGGCGTAGGCTTTTTGATCGGTCTGCTGGCTACCAGGCGCTAATATCATGGCTATGGACGAATCCAGCTCGTCAAAGGGCGCAGGTACCACCTCCCGCCGCCTGGGCGCCGCCGTGCTCGGCTTATTGCACAGCCATGTCGAACTCTTCGGCATCGAGTTACAGGAACAGAAGGCACGTACCGTCAGCCTTCTGCTGTTCGCCGGCCTGGCGTTGGTGTTTGCCCTGCTGCTGTTGGTAGGGTTATCGACACTGGTAATGATCCTGGTGTGGGACACCGGCTACCGCCTCACCGGCATCATTTGTCTGTGTGTGTTCTACAGCCTGGCCGCAGTGTTCTGCGGGGTACGCTTGAAAGCGGCGGTGTTCGATGAGTCCACGCCGTTCCATGCCACCCTCGAAGAACTGGCCAATGATCGGGAGCGCCTGTTGCCATGAGCCTGCCTGAACCGCAAAACACGTCCCGTCGGGAAATGCGCAAGGCGTTGATTCGCCTGCGCATGGAAATGCACCGTCAGGAAATCCGTCATGAATCCCAGCAACTCATGGCGCCCCTGCACAGAGTGCGCGACATGCGTCACAACTGGCAGGACAGCCTGGGCATCAAGCACGCGCCGCTGTGGGGCGTTGCGGCGGTGACCCTGATGGGGTTCTTTACCGGCAAGGGCGCCAAAGGCGGCAGTATCAGCAGCGTAACGCGCCTGGTACGGCTTGGAGCCGGGTTGATTCCGCTGATCAAACTGGCCATGCAAGGCGCTTCGCGCAAACGATAAGCCCCGCTTGCCCAATACCACGACCTGACCGCCGGGCCATGTGCGCAACGGCGGTCAGTGCCTGCTGGTCATCGCCATCGAAACAATCGTCTTCAACATTTGCGCTTGCCCCGCCAGCATGGAAACGGGAAGCTGCAACTGTCATTCACCGTACGGAGCGTACCCGCCTTGGATTGGCCCACCCTGTTGACTCGCGAACGTCTTGGCAAGCCGCTGCACAGCCCTGAAGAACTGGGCCGCAGTCCTTTTCACAAAGACCATGACCGCATTATTTTCTCCGGCGCTTTCCGTCGTCTGGGCCGCAAGACTCAAGTGCACCCGGTTACAAGCAACGACCATATCCACACGCGACTGACCCACTCGCTGGAAGTCAGTTGTGTGGGGCGCTCCCTTGGCATGCGCGTCGGCGAAACGTTGCGCGCAGCCCTGCCCGACTGGTGCGACCCAAGCGATCTGGGCATGGTGGTGCAGTCGGCCTGCCTGGCCCATGACATCGGCAACCCGCCCTTCGGGCACTCCGGCGAAGACGCCATTCGCCACTGGTTCCAACAGGCCGCCGGGCGCGGCTGGCTGGATGACATGAGCAGCGCCGAGCGCAATGACTTCCTCAACTTTGAAGGCAATGCCCAGGGCTTCCGTGTACTGACCCAGCTTGAATATCACCAATTCGACGGTGGCACGCGGCTGACCTATGCCACCTTGGGCACCTACCTCAAGTACCCCTGGACTGCCCGCCACGCGGACTCGTTGGGCTACAAGAAACACAAGTTCGGCTGCTACCAGAGTGAGCTGCCGATTCTGGAACAGATCGCGCAAAAACTCGGCCTGCCTCAACTGGAGGAACAACGCTGGGCCCGCCACCCGCTGGTGTACTTGATGGAGGCCGCCGACGACATCTGCTATGCGTTGATTGATCTGGAAGATGGCCTGGAAATGGAGTTGCTGGAGTACGCCGAAGTCGAGTCACTGCTGCTCGACCTGGTGGGTGATGACCTGCCGCAGACGTATCGACAGCTGGGCGCGTCAGACTCCCGCCGTCGCAAGCTGGCAATCCTGCGTGGCAAGGCTATCGAGCACCTGACCAACGCGGCGGCGCGCGCCTTCGTCGAACAGCAGGACGCTCTGCTTGCCGGCACCCTGCCTGGCGATCTGGTTGAGCACATGCACGGTCCGGCAAAGCGTTGTGTACTGGATGCCAAGGACATGGCGCGCAAGAAAATCTTCCAGGACAAGCGCAAGACCCTGCATGAAATCGGCGCCTACACCACCCTGGAGGTTCTGCTGAACGCGTTTTGCGGTGCGGCCCTGGAGCAACACGGCGGACGTACGCCATCGTTCAAGAACCGGCGCATTCTCGACTTGCTGGGCAACAGCGCGCCCGACCCCGCGTGGTCGTTGCATGCCTCGTTCCTGCGCATGATCGATTTTATCGCTGGCATGACCGACAGCTATGCCACCGAGATGGCGCGGGAAATGACAGGCCGTTCCAGTCCTCAGTAACATCTGGATCAAGCCACTCTGCGCCCTAAAGGAATTGCCCTACGACGGGAACAGAGCGGCCTGATCGAATTCGTACATATTCCCGAGGAATAATCACGCACGCCCCCGTGGACCAGACGAGCAACTCCTACGCTCCCATCGATGCTTGACTTACTGTGTGCTCTTTATGCCCAGACACCCCCTTCGTATTCTTCTGGTGGAGGACCATCCCTTTCAACTCCTGGCCACCCAGTGCTTGCTGAGAAGCTTCGGTTTCGACCAACTCACCCCCGTGGAAAATGCGGAGCAGGCCATACGCACAATGATTCAGTCCGAATTCTGTTACGACTTGATGTTATGCGACCAATGCCTACCTGACCTGCCCGGTCTGGAATTGGTGGAAATCGCCAGCCGCGGTCAATTTATTACCAGCGCGATTCTATTGAGCGGACTACCAGCGGCGGAATTGCTCAAACTGACCACACAGGCTGCACAGCGCAACCTTCCACTACTAGGCTGTTTGTTAAAACCGTTGAAAAGAGATGAACTTGAAAGTTTAATGATCTTGATTTAACGCCTATCAAAGTAAGACTTTTAACCTTATCAACTGCGAAAAATAACCTGACCGCCGTGGTAAAACTCATTTTACCGTTAGCCACGCCAGACACCCTGAAAACCCACACATCAGGTGTCACAACTACCTATCACCTTGTAGGCCTATACCTTTTTTGATGTAGGAAACTTCCTGTTTTGTACTTGTTCGCCCCCCGCTTCATGCTGCTGCCGCTTCTTCTGAGCTAATGTGACCGCTTTATTTGCACCTGCATGGAATTTGATTATGAACACCGCTTTTATTATCGACGACCACCCCGTTATACGGCTTGCCATCAGAATGTTACTGGAACATGAAGGCTACAAAGTCGTTGGAGAAACGGATAACGGATGCGATGCCATACAAATGGTCCGCGAATGCCTGCCCGACCTGGTCATTCTGGATATCAGCATCCCGAAACTTGACGGCCTCGAAGTACTCTGCCGATTCAACGCCATGAACACTTCGATGAAAACCCTGGTGCTCACGGCCCAGTGCCCAACTCTGTTTGCCACGCGCTGCATGCGCTCGGGCGCTGACGGTTACGTCTGCAAGGAAGGCGACCTGACCGAACTGCTGAGCGCTATTCGTGCCGTACTATCCGGTTACAACTACTTCCCCAGCCAGGCATTGAATGCAAATGGAACGGAAGGTGCAGACACCCAGGAATTGGAACTGTTCAAAGCCGTTAACGACCGTGAACTTATGGTCCTGCAACTTTTTGCACAAGGTCGCACTAACAAAGAAATAGCCAAAGGCATGTTCCTGAGCAATAAAACAGTCAGCACCTATAAAAAGCGGTTAATGCAAAAACTAAAAGCCCAATCTTTAGTTGAGCTCATCGAGATGGCAAAACGAAACGCGCTAGTGTGAGAAAGCGGATGCCCAGCCGTATCAAGGACTACTTGTTCATATTGAGTGCCAGCCTGTACTTCAGCACTGCCGTGCTCGCGGACTCCTCCATCACCCCACAACATTTCACCTTATTGAGTCGCGCGGGAACCGTTCAACTGGACACTCGACTGGACAGGACCCAGCGCCAGTGGCTGCGGTACAAGCGCGAGCTGGTACTGGGTACTGCCGCGCCTGACTACCCGCCGTTCGACCTCACCTCCAGTGGACGCGACTACGAGGGCCTCACGGCAGATTATGCGGGTCTGCTGGCCAAGGCGCTCGACATACCGGTCAAGGTTCTTCGTTACCCTTCACGGTTGTCCGCCATTCAAGCCCTTGAAGCCGGCGACATTGACTTGCTGGGCTCCTCCAATGGCTTCGAGGCCGCAAACCCCCATCTCACTCTGTCGGCACCTTATGCCGTGGACCAGCCGGTACTGGTCACTCGCGAAGGAGAAAACCGTAGTCTCAGCAATGGCCTGGAAGGGTTGCGCTTGAGCCTGGTTTACCATTATCTGCCCCTCGAAGAGGTGGAGAAGCTGTACCCCAAGGCGGATATCCGCCCCTATCCCTCTTATCAGAATGCGCTGAATGCCGTGGCATTCGACCAGGCGGATGTGTTTCTTGGCGACACCATTTCCACCCATTTCATGATTAACAAGGGCTACCTCAAGAACATTCGCATGGCCAATTTCGGCAAGCATGAAGCTTATGGTTTCAGCTTTGCCCTGCGCAACGACAACCTCATTCTCTTGAGCATCGTCGACACGGTGCTGGCGGCTGTGCCCATCAACGAACGTGACGGCATCGCCAAGCGTTGGAGCGCCGGCAGCGATATCCTCCTGACCGACAAGAAACTGCAATTGACCGCGCGCGAAGAACGCTGGTTGAAGGCGAATCCGGTGGTGAAGGTCATCGTCAACGAAACCTTTGCCCCCCTCACCTTCTTCGACGCCGAAGGCAACTTTCGCGGTATCACCGCCGACCTTCTTGAACTCATTCGCTTGCGTACCGGCTTGCGTTTCGCGGTTCAGCGTGGGCGTGAGGTCGACGCTATGATCGAGCAGGTCGCCACACAGAAGGTCGACATGATCGGGGCCATCGTACCGAGTAACCAACGGGAGGCGCAGTTGAGTTTCAGCCGCCCGTACCTGGAAAACTCCTATGTGCTGCTGACCCGCAAAGAGCCTGGAGCGCCCTTGAACCTGGAGCAGATGACGGGCAAGCGCCTGGCGGTGACCCAAGGTACCCCGCTGGTCGATACTTTGCGCAAGGACTATCCCCGGATTCAACTGGTGGAAACCGGCGATACCTTCAGGGCATCCGAGTTGCTCGCACAAGGGCAAGTGGACGGCGCCGTGAACACGCTGTTGATCGCCAACTATTTCCTGTCCTCGAAAGTTTTCCAGGACAAGCTGCAGATCACTACCACCATCGGCACCAGCCCGGCAACGTTCGCCCTGGCCACATCACGCCATGCCACCGAATTGAGCTCGATCCTCGACAAAGCGCTGCTCAGTATCGCCCCGGATGAAATGGGCGTGATCAACAGTCGCTGGCGCGGCTACACCGTCGAGTCCGACAGCTATTGGCGCAATTACAACCAACTGATTGCCAGGATCGTCATCGGTACCGGGTTGTTGCTCCTGGTTTCGCTGACCTGGAACGCCTACATGCGCCGCCAGATCAGGCAACGAAAAATGGCCGAGCGCGCCCTCAACGATCAGTTCGAGTTCATGCGCGCGCTGGTCAACGAAACGCCACACCCCATCTATGTACGCGATCGTAACGGCTTGCTGCAAACCTGCAATGACAGCTACCTGCAGACATTCGACGTCAAGCGAGAGGATGTCATCGGCAAAAGCGTGACCCAGATGAGCATGGCCCTGGCGCCCGAAGCAGCGCAGTACCATGCCGATTACCTGCGGGTGGTGGCTGAGGGCACGCCATTGATCCTGGACCGTTCGCTGCATATCTATGAGAGGAAGCTGACGATCTACCACTGGATCCTGCCCTACCGCGATTCCATCGGCGAAGTCCAGGGCATCATTGGCGGCTGGATCGACATCAGTGAACGGCGCCAGTTGTTTGATGAGCTGCGTGCTGCCAAAGAACGCGCCGATGAGGCCAACCGTGCCAAAAGCACTTTCCTTGCCACCATGAGCCACGAGATCCGCACGCCGATGAACGCCGTGATCGGCATGCTGGAACTGACGCTCAAGCGCGCCGACCAGGGGCATCTCGACCGTCCGGCGATAGAAGTCGCGTACAACTCGGCCAAGGATCTACTGGAGCTGATAGGCGATATTCTCGATATCGCGCGCATTGAGTCCGGGCGTCTGAGCCTGGCGCCGGAGCGCGTCAATCTGCGGGAAGTGATTGAGTCCGTGGTGCGTGTCTTCGATGGTCTAGCACGCCAGAAAACCCTCAGCCTGCTCTTGGAATTCAAGCCCGACCTGAACGACATCGAAGTCTTGATAGACCCGCTGCGCTTCAAGCAAGTGCTGTCCAACCTCGTGAGCAACGCCATCAAGTTCACCGAACATGGACAGGTGAAGATCAAGGTGGAGGTGCAACCGAGCCAGACACCGGAACAGGTCGAACTGAAGCTGGTCGTGGAAGACACCGGCATAGGCATCAACCGCGACGACCAACTGCGCCTGTTCGAGCCATTCGCCCAGGCCGACAACTCCGGGCACCTGGCCAGAAGCGGCGCCGGCCTGGGCCTGGTGATCTGCCGCAGCCTCTGCGCAATGATGAACGGCCAGTTAAGCCTGAGCAGCGTGCCCATGGTCGGCACCCAGGTACACGTCAACCTGAAAATGCCGCGCCTGCATCCGGTCACGACCGTGGACAAGCATGCGCCAGCCAGGCCGGCCTCTACCCCGGTACTCAATGTGCTGGTGGTAGATGACCACCCGGCGAACCGCCTGCTGATGTGCCAGCAACTGGGCTACCTGGGCCATCAATTCACCGCCGCCGAGCACGGTGCCGCCGGGTTCCAGGCCTGGCGCCAGGAACAGTTCGATCTGGTGATCGCCGACTGCAACATGCCCATCATGAATGGCTACGAGTTAAGCCGTTCCATTCGTGAATACGAGCAACGCGAACAGTTGGCACCCTGCGTGGTACTGGGGTTTACCGCCAATGCCCAACCGGAAGAAAGACAACGCTGCGTGGAAGCGGGCATGGATGACTGCCTGTTCAAACCCATCAGTCTCACGATACTGGAGCGGCAACTGGCGCAGATCACACCGCAACCCACGAGCCAGCGGCTGGACCTGGAGTGCCTGGACGCGCTGACGGGAGGAGATCCGCAGCTGAGTCGACGGTTGCTCGAAGAACTGCTGACCAGCAGCGTTCATGATCGTCAGGCACTCATCGCGCTACTGGATCGCAAGGCGTCATCCATGGACATCATCGAACAAGCCCAAAAGATCAA
Organism: Pseudomonas fluorescens; assembly: GCF_002837185.1. Classification (GTDB taxonomy): domain Bacteria; phylum Pseudomonadota; class Gammaproteobacteria; order Pseudomonadales; family Pseudomonadaceae; genus Aquipseudomonas; species Aquipseudomonas fluorescens_AM. The sequence continues at coordinate 73,517 of NZ_KZ477999.1, forward strand.
GGGGGCCGCACGCATCGTTCAAGCCAATGCGTTGGCCGGGCAATGCGAAGCCCTGGAGCAAGCCTGCTCGCGCGACGACGATCGGCGAGTGGTCGAGGCGGGTATCAAATCCCTGGAGAAGCTCATGCTTGAGCTGGAACGGGCGCTACACGTTCAACTGCATGAACTGGACAGCCAATAGGATGCACGGCTCGCCCAGTGTAGGAGCGAGCTTGCTCGCGAAAAACTCACAGGCACCGCGTTCATTCAGCAAGCACGCGTTATCGTTGACATTCTTCGCGAGCAAGCTCGCTCCTACAACGGCGGTGTACGCTTAACTGAGTGGCATTCCCCGCGCGCTCAGCAATCGGTCAAGCGCAGGAAAATAGCCGCCAGCTGTTCGATACCTACTTGGTCCTGAGGCGTAAAACGAGCCAGCGACGGGCTGTCGAGATCAAGAACGCCAATCAACTGGCCGTTCTTGACCAGCGGCACCACCAATTCGCTGTTCGACGCGCTGTCACAGGCAATGTGCCCGGCAAACGCATGCACGTCTTCCACTCGCTGGGTCTGCCGGGTCGCGGCGGCGGCGCCACACACGCCACGCCCGAAAGGAATCCGCACACAGGCAATCTGGCCCTGGAATGGGCCAAGCACCAGCTCGTCATTACGATTGAGGTACAAACCCGCCCAGTTCAGGTCGTCCAGTTGATTGAACAGGAACGCGGAGAATTGCGCGCTGTTGGCGATGAAATCCCGCTCATCGGCCAGCAGCGATTCCAGCTGCGCGCATAGCAAAGCATAGCCATCCAGGCCGGTGCCGGCCTGTTGCAAATCGATCATGGTTGACGCTCCAGCAATGTGAGACCCACCCAGTAACGGGCGAACTGATAGGCGCAGCGGCCATTGCGGTTACCGCGCCCGGTAGCCCAGCGCACGGCAAGAATGTCGAGCTGTTCATCGCGCTGCCACTGCAGGCCGGCCTTGCCTGCAAGCTCACCGATCCAGTGTTCCACCACATTCAGGAAGTGCTCCTGGGTGAACGGGTAGAACGACAGCCACAGGCCAAAACGGTCGGACAAGGCGATCTTGTCTTCCACCGCCTCGCTCGGGTGCAGTTCGCCATCCACGCGCTTCCAATTGTCGTTGTCACTCTGGTTCTCCGGCACCAGGTGACGGCGGTTGGAGGTGGCGTACAGCAACACGTTTTCCGGCGCCTGCTCCAGGGAGCCATCCAGTACACTCTTGAGCACACGATAGTCGCCTTCGCCTGCCTCGAACGACAGGTCGTCGCAGAACAGAATGAAACGCTGCGGCAGTTTGAGCAGTTGCTCGACCACGCGCGGCAGGTCGGCCAGGTGGTCACGCTCGATTTCGATCAGGCGCAGGCCGGCCTTGGCATGCTGGGCGAGCAAAGCGCGGACCATGGAGGACTTGCCGGTACCACGCGAACCCCAAAGCAGCGCATGGTTGGCGGGTAAGCCGTCAAGAAACTGCTGGGTGTTACGCGCCAGCGTTTCTCGTTGCTTGTCGACGCCGATCAGGTCCGACAGGCGCATGTCCAGGCTGACTTGCAGCGGCAACAGGAAGCCTGTGCGGCCTTCGCGCTGCCAGCGTGCGGCCAGGCAGTGATTCCAGTCAATGGCTTGGCGCGGAGCGGGTAGCAGGGGTTCCAGGCGCGCGAGCACTGCGTCAGCCCGTTCAAGAAAGGCATTCAATCGAGAATCCACATCTATTCCTCTGGCAAGTTCTTGTAAAAGATGGCGTATTGGCAACCCTGTGGCAGACCGCACATGGCTGCGAAATTCGATTCATGCCGGGCAAGTCAGCATTGGTGGATGTTCAGCTATGCTTGCCGGGCGAAGGGAAACGTGAAGTGGTTCAACACTCGATGGATATCAAGTTCGCCCACCGCTTGTCTTATAAACAAGCCAGATTGACTGTGCTGGTCGGTTTCGTCTTGGGAACCTTGCTCAGTCTTATCCAAATCGGCATTGATTATGCCAGCGAAGACGCATCCATCAACCGTGAAATACGCTCGCTGATCGAAATCAGCCACAACCCCGCATCGCGCATCGCCTATAACATCGATGCCGAACTCGCCCAGGAACTGACCCTGGGCCTGCTGCATTCCCCTGCCATTGTTCACGCCCAGTTGATCGATAACAACGGCGTGGTGCTGGCCGACGTGGACCGGCCGCGCAAGGAAGGCCATTATCGGCCCGTCAGCGATTTTCTGTTTGGCGCCAACCGTCAATTCGAAGACCGTCTGTACCTCAGCCACATGCCCAACGAATCCCTCGGCGTGCTGCGCCTTGATGTAGACACCTACGCGTTCGGCAGCCGCTTCCTGCGCCGCGCCGAGGTCACGCTGCTCAACGGCTTTATCCGCAGCCTGCTGCTGACCGGGATCCTGCTGGGCCTGTTCTACGTCATGCTCACCCAACCGCTGGTGCGCATTATTCGAGCGTTGAGCACACGCAGACAGGCGCGCCTGGACTGCCCGCCGGGGCATGAGCATGACGAAATCGGCGTGCTGGTCACCGTTGCCAACCAGCAGTTCGAAAACATGGAGACCGAGATTCAGCAGCGTCGCCATGCCGAGGATCGTCTCACCCAATACCTGGGCCAGCTCGAAGACATCGTTTCTGCGCGCACCCTCGAACTCAAGACCAGCAACCAACGCTTGAGCCAGTTCAATGATGAACTGGAGGCGGCCAGATTGACCGCACTGGAAATGGCCCAGGCGCGGGCGGCGTTCCTGGCCAATATGAGCCATGAAATCCGCACCCCGCTCAATGGCCTGCTGGGCATGATTGCCCTGTCGCTGGACAGCACGCTCAACGCCGAGCAGCGCCAGCAACTGTCCATCGCCCACGACTCCGGCAAAGTCCTGGTGGAATTGCTCAACGATATCCTCGACCTGTCCAAGTTCGACGCGGGTCAACTGGAGCTTGAGCGTATCCCGTTCGACCTCGGCTCACTGGTGGAAGATACCGCCAACCTGTTGTCGCAAAACGCCGCGCCCAGTGTGGAACTGACCTGCCTGATCGACCCGCTGTTTCCTGCCCAGGTGATTGGCGACTCGACGCGGGTACGGCAAATCGTCAGTAACCTGCTGTCCAATGCCTTGAAGTTCACCCGTTTCGGCCGCGTGGATGTGCGCCTGAGCCAACACGGCGATGGAGTACGCATCGAGGTCTGCGATACCGGCATCGGCATTGCGCAGGACGCGCAGGTCAAGATTTTCCAGCCGTTTACCCAGGCCGGCGCCGGTATCACGCGCCAGTTTGGCGGCACGGGCCTGGGGCTCGCATTGACCCATAACCTGTGCGAGGCCATGCAGGGCCGCTTGAGCATCAGTTCGGAGGTCGGCTTCGGCAGCCAGTTCTGCGTCGACCTCCCGCTGCCCACCCACTTGCCGGCGATGGCTCAAGTGCCATTGGCGGGGGATGTGATCGTCATTACCAACCAAAGCAGTGGCCTGGGAGAGTTGCTCACCACGCTGCTGCCCCACTGGGGGTTGACGCCGCGTTGTTATTCCATGGAAGACGACCTGAGCGGCCAGCATCCCGACCTGTTGATCACCGATTGCCCGGAGTGCCTGTTCCGCCTGCGGCCGGGCATCACCGCGCCGATCCTGGTAGTGACGGCCTACGGCAACTTCATGCCTGGCGAGGAAGTCGCGACCCTGGCACCGCTGCAACAGCAAGCCCGCCCGTTGAGCCGTAACGCGCTGTATCAGATCCTGCAGCGTAATTTGCACAGCGACACGCAACTGATCCCGGACCCGGTCCGAATCGACGTCACATCCCTCAGCCATCGCGCGCGCATCCTGCTGGTGGAGGACAACCCGGTCAATCAACTGGTGGCCAAAGGCATGCTCGGCAAGCTCGGCTGCGAGGTCATTGTGGCCGCCCATGGTGGCGAAGCCCTCAAATGTCTTGAGGACCAGCGTTTCGATATGGTGTTGATGGACTGCAACATGCCCGTGATGAACGGCTACGAAGCGAGCCGGCAGATTCGCCAGAGCGGTCGCTGGCCAGACCTGCCGATCGTTGCCTTGACCGCCAACGCCCTGTCCGAGGAACGAGAGCGTTGCCGTGCGGCGGGGATGAATGATTACCTGGCCAAGCCGTTTCGCCGGGAGGAACTCAAGGCCCTGCTGGACCTGTGGGTGCCTGAGACGACAAACCTCTGACGTGGGCCGGCATCGGTCATTTGAGCAGCGCTTCGATCTCCTGGCTCAGATCCTGAGGCTTGGTGGTTGGTGCAAAACGCTTGACCTGCCTGCCATCACGCCCGATGAGGAACTTGGTGAAATTCCACTTGATATGCTTCGAACCCAGCAGCCCCGGTGCCTGCTTTTTCAGCTGCACGAACAGCGGGTGGGCGTCGCTGCCGTTGACGTCGATCTTTTTGAACAAAGGAAAACTGACGCCGAAGTTCAGCTCGCAGAACTCGGCTATCGCGCCTTCATTGCCCGGCTCCTGCTTGCCGAACTGATTGCACGGAAAACCCAGCACCACCAGGCCCTGGTCCTTGTATTGCTGCCAGAGTTGTTCCAAGCCCTTGTACTGCGGGGTGAAACCACATTTGCTGGCGGTGTTGACCACCAGGATGGCCTTGCCGGCAAAATCGGCCAAGGTCTTTTGCTCACCCTTGATCGTGGTGCAAGGGATGCTCAGCAGGTTGTCGCTCATGGCAGTGACTCTGGCAAAGGGGAAGCAGAAAGATAGTACGCAATTGAATTGTGTACAAACTAATAAGCCGGAATGATGACGTGCCATAAACCCAGGATTCCATGTGGGAGCGGGCTTGCCCCCGATAGCGGCGTGTCAGCCCATACACAGGTTGATTGACACACCGCCCCTCCCACATGTTGGCCAAACACGTGCTTTCTCAGCGCGGCACCAGATCCAGGCAAACGGAGTTGATGCAGTAACGCAGGCCGGTTGGCGGCGGGCCGTCCGGGAACACATGCCCCAGGTGTGCATCGCATTTGGCGCAGGTGACTTCGGTGCGGATCATACCGTGGCTGACATCGCGGATCTCGACCATGGCACTGTCGGCAATCGGCTCGTAGAAGCTGGGCCAGCCGCAGCCTGAATCGAACTTGGCGGTGGAATCGAACAGCGGCTCATTGCAGCAAATGCAGTGATACACACCGTCGGTCTTGGTTTCGTTGTACTTGCCGCTGAAAGGTCGCTCCGTGCCCTTGAGACGGCACACGTTGTACTGCTCCGGATCGAGCATGGCTTTCCATTCTTCAACGGTTTTCTGCAGCTTTTCCATGGGTACACCTCGGCAACTGAAAAACCCTGATCTGTGTCTTTTCCGTGGATCAGGCGGCACGTATGATTGCGCCTCTTCAAAACGCCAGTCTGGCACCCGCGCCACCGGCATTCAAACGTATTTAAGGTGCGGGCCGCGCAGGATTCACAGTACGGTAGTGCCCACGCCGTCTGGATCGTTCATTTTCAGGATCACATCGCCATGCAGGTCAGCAAATCGAACAAGCTCGCCAACGTCTGCTACGACATTCGCGGCCCGGTGCTCAAGCACGCCAAACGCCTGGAAGAGGAAGGCCACCGCATCCTCAAGTTGAACATCGGCAATCCGGCGCCCTTTGGTTTCGAAGCGCCCGACGAAATCCTCCAGGACGTGATCCGCAACCTGCCCACGGCCCAGGGCTACAGCGACTCCAAAGGCCTGTTCAGCGCACGCAAGGCGGTGATGCAGTATTACCAGCAGAAGCAGGTAGAAGGCGTAGGGATTGAAGACATCTACCTGGGCAATGGCGTGTCCGAGCTGATCGTGATGTCGCTGCAGGCCCTGCTCAACAACGGCGACGAAGTGCTGGTACCCGCACCGGACTACCCGTTGTGGACCGCCGCCGTGACCCTGGCCGGTGGCCACCCGGTGCATTACCTCTGCGACGAAGGTGCCGACTGGTTCCCTGACCTGGCCGATATCAAGGCCAAGATCACCCCGAACACAAAGGCCCTGGTGATCATCAACCCGAACAACCCCACCGGCGCCGTGTATTCCAGGGAAGTGCTGCTGGGCATGCTTGAACTGGCGCGCCAACACAACCTCGTGGTGTTCTCCGACGAGATCTACGACAAGATCCTCTACGATGACGCCGTCCACGTGTGCACCGCCTCCCTGGCACCCGACCTGCTGTGCCTGACCTTCAACGGTTTGTCCAAGTCCTACCGTGTGGCGGGCTTCCGCTCCGGCTGGATCGCCATTTCCGGGCCCAAGCACAACGCCCAGAGCTATATCGAAGGCATCGATATGCTGGCCAACATGCGCCTGTGCGCCAACGTGCCGAGCCAGCACGCGATCCAGACCGCCCTCGGCGGCTACCAGAGCATCAACGACCTGGTCCTGCCTCAGGGTCGCCTGCTGGAGCAACGTAACCGTACCTGGGAGCTGCTCAACGCAATCCCGGGCGTCAGTTGCGTGAAGCCCATGGGGGCGTTGTACGCTTTCCCGCGGATTGACCCGAAAGTCTGCCCGATCCTCAACGACGAAAAATTCGTGCTCGACCTGCTGCTGTCGGAAAAGCTGCTGGTAGTCCAAGGCACCGCGTTCAACTGGCCGTGGCCAGACCACTTCCGCGTGGTGACGTTACCGCGCGTGGATGAACTGGATATGGCCATCGGTCGCATCGGCAACTTCCTGAAGTCCTATCGCCAGTAAGGGAAATGCGGCAGTACGACCTTCATTTGGTCGTACAGCGATTATCTGGCAACACTTCTTTGGCAAGGCGGGGCTCGGACCGAACGATGGCGTCGCGCCAGCCGCCCTGCCCCAGTGTTAACGGGCTGTACGACCCGCTTGGCGGCTAATCGACAGGGGATTCGTTGTGGGAAAATCCCTTCAAGGCGCTACATTTTCGCTGTAGGACACAGTTTGAAATAGTCGCTCGGTTGAATCACCCCAGGCCGCACCTTATATACCCCGCAGTAAGCGACATATTAAGCATGAGGAGAATTCTACAACCATGATGCGCATCCTGCTGTTCTTGGCCACTAACCTGGCAGTCGTACTGATTGCCAGCGTCACCCTGAGCCTTTTTGGCTTCAATGGGTTCATGGCGGCCAACGGGGTTGATCTGAACCTCAATCAGCTGCTGATTTTCTGTGCGGTCTTTGGTTTTGCCGGTTCGCTGTTCTCGCTGTTCATCTCCAAGTGGATGGCGAAAATGAGCACCAGTACCCAGATCATCACTCAACCACGCACCCGCCATGAACAATGGCTGATGCAAACCGTGGAGCAGTTGTCTCAAGAAGCAGGCATCAAAATGCCCGAGGTGGGGATCTTCCCTGCCTATGAGGCCAACGCCTTCGCCACCGGCTGGAACAAGAACGACGCACTGGTCGCCGTCAGCCAGGGCCTGCTGGAGCGTTTCTCGCCGGACGAAGTCAAAGCGGTGCTTGCACACGAGATCGGCCACGTGGCCAACGGCGACATGGTCACCCTCGCACTGGTACAGGGCGTGGTGAACACCTTCGTGATGTTCTTTGCACGGATCATCGGCAACTTCGTCGACAAGGTGATCTTCAAGAACGAAGAAGGTCGCGGTATCGCCTACTTCGTGGCAACCATCTTCGCCGAGCTGGTGCTGGGCTTCCTGGCAAGCGCCATCGTGATGTGGTTCTCGCGTAAACGTGAGTTCCGCGCAGACGAAGCCGGCGCACGCCTGGCGGGCACCAGCGCGATGATCGGCGCACTGCAGCGCCTGCGCTCCGAACAAGGTCTGCCGGTGCATATGCCGGACAGCCTGACCGCCTTCGGTATCAACGGCGGCATCAAGCAAGGCCTGGCGCGCATGTTCATGAGCCACCCACCGCTGGAAGAGCGGATTGACGCCTTGCGTCGTCGCGGCTGACAGCATCGGGAAAGACAAAAGGGGCGATTGAATCGCCCCTTTTTTGTGGGCGCGATTCAGGCCTTGGTCAACCGGTAAACTCGCTCGTCAAGGCGGGTGACACCTTCCTGAACAAACTTCCAGCTTTCGCCGAGAATGTCCTTTTCTTCGAGCCTGTCCAATGCCCAATGCCCACCCAGCAACACGCGCACTTCTTCATCGCTGACCGCAAAGGGCGGGCCGGCCTTTTGCACCTGGTCGTAATCGAGCGTAACCAACAGGCCCTTGGCGCCACGGCCCAGCAAAGCATTGAGGCGCTCGGCGTATTGGGCTCGCATCAACGGCGGCAACGCGATCAACGCTGCGCGGTCATACAGGCCGCTGCAATCAGCAACTGCCTGCGCATCGAGGTCGAAGATATCGCCACACCACACTTCGATCAGGCTCGTCTGGTACACCTTGAAGTCGCCCCGTCTGCTGATCTGCGGCGCCAACCCCTGCTCGTTGAAAAACGTCTCAACCGCCTGCTCGGACAGTTCCACCCCCATCACGTGGTAGCCCTGACTGGCCAGCCATACCAGATCAAGGCTTTTGCCACACAACGGAACCAGCACCTTGGCCCCGTCCGCCAACCCTAACTGCGGCCAATGCCGCTGCAGATAGGGGTTAACCTCGGGCAAATGAAAGCCGATCTGGTTGCGTGCCCAACGCTCCTGCCAAAACTTGGGTTCCATGGATAACTCCGAAAATTCGATCAAAAAGCGTTAAAACTTATATTAGATTTTGATCGATGAACTGATTGAAGATGGGCCTATGTTAACGCCCAGGACCCGTCTTATGCTCCCCAGCCTGTTTATCTCCCACGGTTCACCCATGCTCGCCCTGCAACCCGGCGCGAGCGGCCCGGCGTTGCAACGCCTGGCGGCCGAGCTGCCCCGCCCACAGGCGATCGTGGTGGTATCGGCGCATTGGGAAAGCCAGGAGTTGCTGGTCAGCGGCGGCAGCGCACCCCAGACCTGGCATGACTTTGGGGGTTTCCCCCGCGAGCTGTTTGCCGTGCAGTATCCCGCGCCGGGCGAGCCACGGCTGGCCGCTGAAATCGTCGAACTGCTGCATGCCGATGGCCTAAGTGCGCACATCGATGAGCGCCGCCCATTCGACCATGGCACCTGGGTGCCCCTGTCACTGATGTACCCGGCGGCGGATATCCCGGTGGTGCAAGTGTCGCTGCCCAGCCGCATGGGCCCGGCCCTGCAGAGCCGGGTCGGGCAGGCGCTCGCCGGCCTGCGCGAGCAAGGTGTGTTGTTGATCGGCTCCGGCAGTATCACCCATAACCTGGGAGAGTTGGATTGGCGCGCAGGGCCTGAGACCATCACGCCATGGGCGCTGGAGTTTCGCAACTGGGTCGTCGACAAGCTGGCGGCCAATGACGACGCAGCCTTGCATGACTATCGCCGCCAGGCGCCACACGCCGTGCGCAGCCATCCCAGCGATGAGCACTTGCTGCCGCTGTACTTCGCGCGGGGGGTGGGCGGAGATTTCATCGTGGCGCATCAGGGCTTCACACTGGGTGCGCTTGGAATGGATATCTATCGTTTTGGCTGACGCAGTCCCTCTCACCAGAACCGAGTGCCGGCCATAAATCCCAGGCAAAAAAAATCCCCGAACCAGTCGGGGATTTTTTATGTGCGATCAATCAGCCTGGAGGCGGATCAATCTTCGCGATAGCGACGCAGCTTCAACTGCTTACCGGCAACACGAGTGTCTTTCAACTTGGCCAGCAGTTTTTCCAGACCGTCTTCCGGCAGCTCCACCAGGGAGAAGCTGTCACGCACCTGGATGCGACCGATGGCTTCACGCGCCAGGCCACCCTCGTTGAGGATAGCGCCCAGCAGGTTCTTGGCCGCGATACCGTCACGCGCGCCCAGCGCGGTACGGCAACGAGCACGACCTTCGGCCAATGGAACCGGAGCACGACGCTCACGATCGCCACGGTCCGGACGGTCGCCGGTACGCTCTGGACGATCACCGCGTGGCGCGTTGTTCGGCACCAGTGGGCGCTCCTTCTCGATGGCCGCCAGGGTCAGGGCTTGACCGTTGGTGGCTTTGCGCAGCAACGCCGCAGCCAGGGCACGCGGGGTGCAACCGATATCGGCGGTCAGGCGGTCAAGCAGGTCGCCGTGGGTCGATTCAGCGTCAGCCACCAAGGGTGCCAGGCTGTTGGTCAATTTCTTGATGCGAGCATCGAGAACAGCTTGGGCATCCGGCAGGCGCACTTCGGCAACTTTCTGCCCGGTTACACGCTCGATCACTTGCAGCATGCGGCGCTCACGTGGCGTCACCAGCAGCAGTGCACGACCTTCGCGACCGGCACGGCCGGTACGGCCGATACGGTGAACGTAGGATTCAGGATCGTACGGCATGTCAACGTTGAACACGTGGGTGATACGTGGAACGTCGAGACCACGGGCAGCAACGTCGGTCGCCACAACGATGTCCAGGCGGCCATCCTTGAGGGAGTCGATGACGCGCTCACGCTGGTTCTGGGCGATGTCACCGTTCAGCGCAGCGGCCTTGTAGCCTTTGGCTTCCAGGGCGCTGGCCAGGTCCAGGGTCGCTTGCTTGGTGCGCACGAACATGATCAGGGCGTCGAAGTCTTCGACTTCCAGCAGGCTCAATACAGCCGAGGTCTTCTGGTCAGCGTGAACCAACAGGTGAGCCTGTTCGATCGCGGTAACGGTCTGGGTCTTGGTCTGGATCTTGACGTGTTGCGGATCGCGCAGATGGCGTTCGGCAATGGCACGGATCGACTGCGGCAGGGTGGCCGAGAACAGCACGGTCTGACGGGTCGGTGGCAGTGCCTTGAAGATGACTTCCAGGTCGTCCATGAAGCCCAGCTTCAACATTTCGTCGGCTTCGTCCAGAACCAGGTGGTTCACGGTCGACAGGACTTTCTCGTCACGACGCAGGTGGTCGCACAGACGGCCCGGGGTGGCGACAACGATCTGTGCGCCGTTACGGATGGCTTTCAGTTGTGGGCCCATGGGCGCGCCGCCGTAAACGGCCACAACGGTTACACCTGGCATTTGCTTGGCGTAGGTTTCGAAAGCGGTTGCTACTTGCAGCGCCAACTCACGGGTTGGCGCCAGGATCAGGGCTTGCGGCTCGCGCTTGGCAGGATCGATGCAGTGCAGGATAGGCAGGGCGAACGCGGCGGTTTTACCGGTACCGGTTTGCGCCTGGCCAATCATGTCCTGGCCGGCCATGATGATCGGGATCGATTGCTGCTGAATAGCCGAAGGTTCTTCGTAGCCAGTCGCGATGACAGCGGCGAGAATGTTCGGATTAAGATTAAAAGCGGCGAAGCCGCCGGTTTCCTGGGTCATGGGTCTGCCTCTAAGTGCATCCGCAAAGACCCATGCTCCAAAGCTGCGCATGCCGTGTTGAGACTCAAGAGTCGCCCTGGCTGCTTTGTCGGCGGGGATTTGCGAAAACGAATGAATGAAAAAGATTCGTCAAGGGAGAGTCCGCTGTGCGGACGTGCAGCCGAAGCTGACTTCGGGGAATTGCGCTACCTAAACGCGGCCCGGTTAAAGGCCGGCGCGCACTATACCGGAAATAGCTGAAAAAGGGAGCTTTTTTTATCGCAAAGCACTGAGAAACCGTGCTGTGTCACAGCCTTTGCAGATAAGTGCGCCAGGGTCTATTTTTCAAAAGCCCGGCCCTGTTGGTCATCACGCTTAAACGGTTCACCTGCCCAGACCGGTCCTTTGGTCTGAAACCTTACCCGCGCCCGAGGGCACACCCGATGAATCAAGCCAGCACCAGCCGCGTCAGCCGTGAACTCCAGGGTCATGTCCTGCTGTTGGGGCTGGATCGAGTGGCCAAGCGCAATGCTTTCGACCTGGACCTGCTTAATGAACTGAGCATGGCCTATGGCGATTTTGATCGAAACGATGACGCGCGGGTTGCCGTGGTATTTGCCCATGGCGACCACTTCACCGCCGGGCTCGACCTGGCCAATGTCAGCGGCGTAATGGCCGGGGGCTGGCAACCGCCCCTGGGCGGCTGCGATCCCTGGGGCGTGTTCGCAGGCCCCAGGGTCAATAAGCCGGTGATCGTTGCCGTCCACGGCTACTGCCTGACCATTGGCATCGAACTGATGCTGGCAGCGGATATCAACCTTTGCGCCAGTAACACTCGCTTCGCGCAGATGGAAGTGCAGCGTGGGATATTTCCGTTCGGCGGCGCGACGTTACGCTTTCATCAGATCGCCGGCTGGGGCAACGCGATGCGCTGGTTGCTGACCGGCGATGAATTTGACGCCCATGAAGCCCTGCGCCTGGGCCTGGTGCAGGAAGTGATGGCCAGCGAAGACTTGCTGCCGCGCGCCATCGAGTTGGCCAATCGCATCGCACGCCAGGCTCCGCTTGGGGTGCAGGCAACGCTGATGTCGGCGCGATTGGCACGCAAGGAAGGTGAGACCGTGGCGGCGGCCGCACTGCCGCCGATGGTGGATAAATTGCTCAACAGCGAGGATGCCAAGGAAGGCGTGCGGGCGATGATCGAGAAGCGGCCGGGGGTGTTCAAGGGTATTTGAATGTAGACAGGGATGACCTCATCGGGGGCAAGCCCCCTCCCACACTTGAATGTATTCACAAACCAAAAAATGTGGGAGGGGGCTTGCCCCCGACGGCGCCAGAGCAGACGACTTAAGTCGCCGGCCGAATCGCCTTGATCAACGCCTGCAACGAATACCCCAAGCGCGGCGCCAAGGCTTCGGCACGAACCACCAGCGCATCCAGGTCCAGTTCCTGATCCAGCTCCGAAGGCACCAGCAGAATCACGTTGCCCTCCTTCACCGGCAGTTCCCAGTAATGCCGGTGATACAACCCGCGCAACAATGCCGCGCCCAGCGGCTTGCCGTCATCGGTGGCCCACTGGTTGATCACCAGCCAGCCGCCGGGGTTGAGCTTCTTCTGGCAGTTTTCGAGGAACGTCCAGGCCAGGTGGCCGACGCCCGGCCCCACATCGGTGTACAGGTCGACGAAGATCAGATCGGCCGGTTCGGCGCTATCGAGCAATTGCAGGGCATCGCCGATGCGAATATACAGGCGCGGATCATCGTCCAGTCCCAAATACTCCATCGCCAGGCGCGGTACGTCGGGGCGCAGCTCGATGGCTTCAACATCGTCAAGCGTCAGGAACTTGAGGCATGCCTGGGTCAGCGTGCCGGCGCCCAGGCCGAGGAACAGCGCACTTTCCGGCTGCTGATGGCACAACGCCCCGATCAACATGGCGCGGGTGTAGTCGTACTCCAGCCAGCTCGGGTCGGCGGTAAACACGCAACTTTGCTCAATGGCGTCGCCAAATTCGAGAAAACGGTAATCGGCCACTTCCAGCACACGGATCATGCCGAAATCATCATGGACTTCGGCCAGCAGGCGCTCGACACGCTCCTCGCTCATCACTACTCCTAACGGGTTGCTGTACAGCAAAGTGCGCGATTGTCAGCCAGTGAAGCCAGCAGGTCACGCACTAATTGCTGCTAACATTGACGTCCGAACCTCAACCTACCCAACGAGTGCATGATGAGCCAACCCTGGAGTCCCGACAGCTGGCGTGCCCTGCCGATCCAGCAACAACCCCGTTATCCGGATGCCGCACACCTGCTGCAAGTGGAGCAGAGCCTGGCCAGTTACCCGCCGCTGGTGTTTGCCGGGGAAGCCCGCGAATTGCGGCGTCAGTTTGCCGAAGTGACCCAGGGTCGCGCCTTCCTGCTGCAAGGCGGGGACTGCGCCGAGAGCTTTGCCGAGTTCTCCGCCGCGAAAATCCGTGACACCTTCAAAGTGCTGCTGCAGATGGCGATTGTCATGACCTTCGCCGCTGGCTGCCCGGTGGTCAAAGTCGGGCGCATGGCCGGCCAGTTCGCCAAGCCGCGCTCGTCCAACGATGAAACCATTGACGGCATCACCCTGCCCGCCTACCGCGGCGATATCGTCAATGGCATCGGCTTCGACGAAAAGAGCCGCGTACCGGACCCGGACCGCCTGCTGCAGAGCTACCACCAGTCCACCGCCACCTTCAACCTGCTGCGCGCTTTTGCCCAGGGTGGCTTCGCCGATCTGCACCAGGTGCACCAGTGGAACCTGGACTTTATTGCCAACTCCGCGTTGGCCGAGAAGTACAGCCAACTGGCCGACCGCATCGACGAAACCCTGGCCTTCATGCGCGCCTGCGGCATGGACGATTCGCCGCAACTGCGCGAGACCAGCTTCTTCACCGCTCATGAAGCGTTGCTGCTCAACTATGAGGAAGCCTTCGTACGTCGTGACAGCCTGACCAACGACTACTACGCTTGCTCGGCCCATATGCTCTGGATTGGCGACCGTACCCGTCAGTTGGATGGCGCCCATGTCGAGTTTCTGCGCGGGGTGAACAACCCGATCGGGGTCAAGGTCGGCCCGAGCATGAACCCGGACGACCTGATCCGTCTGATCGACATTCTCAACCCGGACAACGACCCTGGCCGCTTGAACCTGATCGCGCGCATGGGTGCCAATAAAGTTGGCGACCACCTGCCAGGGCTGATTCGCGCCGTGCAGCGCGAAGGCAAGCAAGTGCTGTGGAGCTCCGACCCGATGCATGGCAACACCATCAAGGCCAGCAGCGGTTACAAGACCCGCGACTTCGCGCAGATCCTTGGCGAAGTGAAGGAGTTCTTCCAGGTACACCAGGCTGAAGGCAGCTATGCCGGCGGCATTCATATCGAGATGACCGGGCAGAACGTCACCGAATGCATCGGTGGCGCGCGGCCGATCACCGAGGACGGTTTGTCGGACCGTTATCACACCCACTGCGACCCGCGGATGAACGCCGATCAGTCGCTGGAACTGGCGTTCCTGATTGCCGAAACCTTGAAACAGGTCAAGCGCTAGATTGTTGCCGACTGGACTGACGCCAATCGGGGGCAAGCCCCCTCCCACATGTGGAGCGTATTCCCCTGTGGGAGGGGGCTTGCCCCCGATGGCGCCCTAAAGCCCAGCATCCATCTTGAGCATTGCCAAGCGTAATCGCGCAGCACTGGCCCGCTGGCAATTGAGCTTGACCTGCTGTAGCCCCAGCCAATCGGCCATCTGCCGCAGGTTCAGCGCCAACGCCAACATGCCCGGCTCATCCAGGCCCTGCTCTTGCTCGTGCACCGCATGCACCGCCAGGCAGCCGTTGGCCCGTTCGGCGCGCAAATCAATGCGCGCAGCGATCCGCTCGTTGTGCAAAAACGGCAGGACGTAGTAGCCGTACACCCGCTTGTGTTGTGGGGTGTAAATTTCCAGCCGGTAACGGAAATCGAACAGGCGCTCGGTACGGGCACGCTCCCAGATCAACGAATCAAAGGGCGACAGCAATGCGCTGGTCGGCACGTTGCGTGGCACTTTCGGCTCGGGCAGGCAATACGCCGACTGCTTCCAGCCCTGTACCTGGCAACTCAGCAATTGGCCTTCCTCGACCAACTCGGCCAGGCGCTGGCGGCTGTCGACGGGATCGAGGCGGAAGTAATCGCGCAGGTCTTTTTCAGTGGCCACGCCCAGTGCGCTGGCGCTGTGCAACAACAAGCCGCGCAGGGCCTCGTCGTCGCTCACGAAGGTTTGAAGGATGTCGCCGGGGATCACCCGCTCCGGCAAATCGTATAGGCGTTCAAACCCTCGCCGCCCCGCCACGGTCACCAGACCGGCCGCGAACAGCCATTCCAGCGCATGTTTCTCATCACTCCAATCCCACCAGGGCCCGGCGCGTTCCTCACGGGTCGACAGACTGCCCGCACCTAATGCGCCGCGCTGTTCGACGGCCTGCAGAACGCGCTGGACAGTGTCCTGCCGCTCACGCCCGAACCGCGCCATTTGCGCGTAAATCCCCTGCCCCTGTCTGGCCCGCTCCATGCGCCAGCGCATCAAGGGGTACATCGCCATGGGCAGCAACGAGGCCTCATGCCCCCAGTATTCGAACAGCGTACGTCGCCGCCCCTGGCTCCAGGCGGCCTGTTCGAGCATCAAGGGGGAATAATTGCCCAGTCGAGAAAACAGCGGCAGGTAATGGGAACGCACCAGCGCATTCACCGAGTCGATCTGCAGCACGCCGAGACGTTCGATCAGGCGGTTGAGGTGTGCGGCTTTTATCTGCGCCGGCCGCTGGCGCCCGGAAAACCCCTGGGCCGCCAGCGCCATGCGGCGTGCCTGCTTGAGGGAAAAGGAGAGGATGGCGGGCATGGATAGCTCCTTGAATGCTCGCACCTACCCTACTGCATCCCCGGTCACTTGCGCAGCGGGTCATCCCAGAAATGCCGGTGGATCTCCTGCTCCACGTCGATACGGTTGAGCCCGATATCCTTGAGCGCATCATCACTCATGCCCGCCAGCATCCGGCGTTCGCGATGCAACGCCGGCCAACGCGAAATAATGTGAAGAAGCCCTGACAACGGCGACCGTGCCATCGCCCCATGATCTTTTTGACCTTTCATCTTCTCGCCCTCCAGTGGGGATGACGCGAGTGTGTGCCTGGGCCTATGATCAATCCAACGAATGTTTCTTATGTAACACATCTCGGAGATTGATCAATTGTCGACTTACCCGAGCATCGACACGGAAGTGCTGCGCACCTTCGTCGCCATCGCCGATCAGGGCGGCTTTACCCGAGCCGGGGAGCTGGTCAACCGCACTCAATCGGCGGTGAGCATGCAGATCAAACGCCTGGAAGAGGACGTGCTGCAACGCAAGCTGTTCGAACGCGACGGCCGTCAGGTGCGGCTGACGCCTGAGGGCCAGGTGTTGCTGGGGTATGCGCGGCGTATCCTGAAACTGCACAGCGAGGTCTTCAACACCCTGCGCGAGCCGCATATGGTGGGGTTGGTGCGCATCGGCACGCCGGACGATTACGTGATGCGCTTTCTGCCGGGCATTCTCAAGCAGTTCTCCAAGGCCTACCCGCTGATCCAGATCGAGTTGCACTGCGAGTCGTCATCGGTGCTGATGCAGCGAAGGGACCTGGCATTGACCGTCATCAGCCGCGAGCCCGGCAACGATCTCGGTGAATTCCTGCGCACTGAACGCATGGTGTGGGCCGCAGCGCCGTGTTTTTGCGTAGACGAGCACGAGGCCCTGCCGCTGGCGGTTTCCGGCGGCGACTGCCTCTACACGCAGTGGGCCCAGACCGCGCTGGATATGGCTGGACGGGATTATCGCCTGGCTTATCACAGCTCCAATGGCGCGGCGATCCTGGCGGTGGTCAGTGCCGGCCTGGCCGCGATGGTCAGCATGGAAAGCCTGGTGTCCCAAGACCTGCGCGTGCTGGGCAGCGACGAAGGCTTCCCGCCCTTGCCGTCGATGAATCTGCGCTTGCTGCGCAACCCGCAAATGACGTCGCCCATCACCGAATGCCTGGCCGAGTACATTCTCGAAGGGTTCAGACTTTAAATGTCAGCATCACCGCGCACACCGCCAGAAAACCGCAGAACAGGCCACGCAACACCCGCTCGGGCAGCGCATGAGCGACTTTCACGCCCCAACTGATACTGAGCAGGCCGCCCACCGCCAAAGGCACGCCGATCAGCCAGTCCACTTCGTGATGCCAGGCGTAAGTGACCAGGGTCACGCCGGTGCTGGGCAGCGCCAGCGCAAGGGACAAGCCTTGGGCGACCACCTGGCTGGTGCCGAAAACACTGGTAAGCACCGGCGTGGCTACCACCGCGCCCCCGACACCGAACAATCCGCCCATGGCGCCTGAGGCTGCGCCGAGTACGCCCAGCCACGGCCAGGAATAGCGCATTTGCGCCGTCGGCGGTGCGTTACGGGTGAACATGCGCAACAGATTATAGGCTGCCAGTACCACCAAAAAGACGATAAACCCGATCCGCATCGCGCCGGCATCCAGGCCTACCGCCCAGATCGAACCCAGCCAGGCAAAACTGAACCCCATCACACCCAGCGGCAAGGCATGGCGCAGCTCAATGCGGTTGCGCTGGTGATACCGCCACAGGGCCAGCATCACGTTGGGGACCACCATCACCAGCGCGGTGCCTTGAGCGATCTGCTGATCGAGCCCGAACAGCACACCCAGCACGGGGATGGCGATCAGCCCACCGCCAATGCCAAACAAGCCGCCTACTGTGCCAAGGGCCGCGCCCAATACCAGGTACATCGCTAAATCCAACACCGCTCGTTACTCCACAAACCCTGAGTCTTGCATGCTACGCAGTCGGCTATGGCGCGCAAAGGCACAGCAACGCACAATGGCTGTGCCAAACTCGCACAAGCACGGACCCATGAATCCCAATACGTTGACCGACCAACTGAGCCTGTTTCTCGATGTGCTGGAAAGCGGCAGCTTTTCCGCCGCTGCGCGCCGCCGTCCGCTGACCCCCTCGGCAGTGGCGCGGCGTATCGACAGCCTGGAAAACTCAGTCGGCAGCCGCCTGTTCCAGCGCAGCACCCATGCCGTGGTCCCCACCCCGGCCGGCCTGGCCTTCGCCGAGCGGGCGCGACGAATTGTCGGTGAATTGCAGCTGGCGCGCGCCGAAGCCGTGTCCCTGAGCCATGCGCCGGAAGGCCTGATCCGCGTGGATGCACCGGCGGCGTTCGGGCGACGGCACTTGGCGCCAGTGATTGCAGATTTCCTGCAGGTGTACCCAGGGCTGGATGTACAGCTGCATTTGATCGACAGCTTTGTCGATATGCAGGGCGCGCACCTGGGCAAGGTCGACCTGGTGCTGCGCGCCGGGCATATTGCCGACACACGTCTGATCGCCACGCCGCTGGCCAGTATTGTGCGCATTGCCTGCGCCAGCCCGGCTTACCTGAAAAGCCGAGGTATGCCAGCGCACCCGCGGGAATTGAGCGAACACGACGGCCTGGACTGGGACGGGTTGGCGCCGATGTTCGCCTGGCGCTTTGAACTGGACGGGCGCCGCGCCATCTATCGGCCTCGTCGTATCCGCATGAGTGCCAACAATGCCGAGGCCCTGCTCTCCGGCGCCCTGGCAGGGCTGGGCATTGCGCATCTGCCTACGTGGCTGGCCAGCGAATACCTGGTGCGCGGTGAACTCTTGCCACTGTTTTGTGAAAACGGCTTGCCCAGCCCGGAAACCACCGGCATCTACGCACTACGCCTGGAACAGCAACCCAATGCACGCAGCCGGTTGCTGCTGGAATACTTGAAGTCCCGTTTCAGCCCGATACCACCTTGGGATCTGGCATTGCAAAGCGGACGGGTCTGACCGTCCGCGCAGAATTATCTGGCGCATTAAAGATTTGCCCGCTAGATTCCTGTCATACCGGCTTTCGAGGCACCGCCATGAGCAAAAATCCAACTCCCTGTGAATCCTTGATGCTGGATAACCAGCTGTGTTTCGCCTTGCATTCCACCTCGCTGTTGATGACCAAGGTATACAAACCGCTCCTTCAGGCCCTCGGCCTGACCTATCCGCAGTACCTGGCCATGATGGTGTTGTGGGAAGAAGACGGTTTGACCGTGGGTGAAATCAGCAACCGCCTGCTCACCGATCCCGGCTCCCTGACGCCCCTGCTCAAGCGCCTGGAAGCCGAAGGCCGGTTGAGCCGCACCCGCAGCCGCGAAGATGAGCGGGTGGTGGTGGTGGAGCTGACCGCTGCCGGTCGGGCCCTGCAGGACAAGGCCATGGGGATTCCGCAATGCATCCTGGGGGCCAGCGGGCTGGACCTGGAGCAGTTGCGCAAGCTGCAGGCGGATTTGATTACTTTGCGCAGCAACCTGCAGAACACACTCTGAACACAGCAACGCGCTAAAAATGTGGGAGGGGCGGTGCGACCGCCCCTCCCACATTATTTTCAATCGCCTGAAAAATATTTGTGAATTTATCTTGCGCGCTAAACATTAGCGCTATACATTCGCCCCACCAACTACTTAGCGCACAAACATTTAGCGCTAAAACCAGAGGACGACACCATGCAAACGCTCTATACCGCAGTAGCCACCGCCACCGGCGGCCGTGATGGTCGCGCTGTTTCCAGTGACAACATCCTCGACGTCAAGCTCTCCACGCCCAAGGAATTGGGCGGTGCTGGCGGCCAGGCCACCAATCCTGAGCAACTGTTCGCCGCCGGCTACTCGGCCTGCTTTATCGGTGCCCTGAAATTCGTCGCCGGCCAGACCAAACGCAAAATCCCGGATGACGCTGCGATCACCGCCCACGTAGGCATCGGCCAGATCCCTGGCGGCTTCGGCCTGGACATCGACCTGCACATCAGCCTGCCAGGCCTGGCCCAGGATGATGCGCAAACGCTGGTCGACGCCGCTCACCAAGTCTGCCCGTACTCCAACGCCACTCGCGGCAACGTCGATGTGCGTCTGCACGTAACCGTCTAACCACTGCCGCCCTGATCGGAGAAGAACATGAACACATTTGCCAAAGCGCTCACCGGCAGCCTGCTCGCCCTGTCCATCAGCACGGCCTTCGCCGCCACCGGTGACGTGGAGCACACCACCCAGGGGTTCCTGGATGCACTGAACGCCGGCACCGGCAAGCCGATGGAGCAGTTGACGCCCCAGCAGGCCCGCGCGGTGCTGACCGGTGCCCAGGCCGCAGTGAAGCTGAGCCTGCCAAAGGCGGATGTGAGCCAGAAGACCATTCAGGTCGACGGCCAGCCGCTGGACCTGACCATTGTGCGTCCGGCCGGGGTCAAGGGTACGTTGCCAGTGTTCATGTTCTTCCACGGCGGTGGCTGGGTGCTGGGGGATTACCCGACCCATGAACGCCTGGTGCGGGACCTGGTGGTGGGTTCGGGGGCGGTGGCGGTCTTCGTCAACTACACCCCATCACCACAAGCGCATTACCCGGTGGCGATCAACCAAGCGTACGGCGCAACAAAGTGGGTGGCAGAGCACGGCAAGGACATCAACGTCGATGGCAAGCGCCTGGCAGTCGCAGGCAACAGTGTCGGCGGCAACATGGCCGCAGTGGTCAGCCTGATGGCCAAGGACAAGGGCACGCCGGCGATCAAGTTCCAGTTGCTGCTGTGGCCGGTGACCGATGCCAACTTCGATACGGGTTCCTACAACCAGTACGCCGAAGGGCACTTCCTCACCAGGAACATGATGAAATGGTTCTGGGACAATTACACCACTGATGCCAACCAGCGCGCCGAGATCTATGCCTCGCCACTGCGGGCCACCACCGATCAACTCAAGGGCTTGCCCCCTGCGATGGTGCAAACCGCCGGTGCCGATGTACTGCGTGACGAAGGTGAAGCCTACGCCCGCAAACTGGATCAGGCCGGTGTGCCGGTCACTGCCGTGCGCTACAACGGCATGATCCACGACTACGGTTTGCTCAACGTGGTCAGCCAGGTGCCCGCTGTACGTTCTGCCTTGCTGCAAGCGTCGGATGAACTCAAGCAACACCTGAAGTAAACACTGCACGCATAAAAAAGCCCGACACAGGGTCGGGCTTTTCCGTTCGTATCGCGGCGCAGGAATTACTTCTTGGCGCGACCTTTGTACGAACCACCTTCACGGGTGTCGATCTCGATCATGTCGTCGATTTCGATGAAGTCGGCCACTTGCAGCTCGGTACCATTGCTCAGCTTGGCAGGCTTCATTACCTTGCCGGAAGTGTCACCGCGAGCGGAACCTTCGGTGTAGGCAACTTTACGCACGATCGTGGTCGGCAGCTCTACGGAAACCAGGCGCTCTTCGAAGAAAATAGCTTCGCAGACGTCTTCCATGCCTTCTTCGATGAACGGCAGAACGGCTTCGATATCTTCAGCGTTCAGCTCGTACATGGTGTAGTCGGTGGTGTCCATGAACGTGTAGGTGTCGCCGCTGATGAAGGACAGGGTCGCTTCCTTGCGGTCGAGGATCACGTCGTCCAGTTTGTCATCGGCGCTGTAGACGATCTCGGTCTTGTAACCGGTCAGCAGGTTTTTCAGCTTGGTCTTCATGATGGCGCTGTTACGACCGGACTTGGTGAACTCAGCTTTCTGAACCAGCCAAGGGTCGTTTTCGAGACGGATCACTGTACCGGGTTTCAGTTCTTTACCAGTTTTCATTGCATATATCCGAAATTTGGATGGGATTTACAAAAATCAAGGTGGCGTATCATATCCAACTTTCATAAAACTGTACCAGCGCCGTCGCAAGATCGGCCTGCAAGGCCTGTTCCAGACACCAGGTTTGCGCATGCCTGTTGAGTTCCGGCCAGTGTTCCAGCAGCATTTTCCACGGCTGGGCCATATCGCCCTCGGTGTTCCAGGCTTGCCAGAGTGTAACCAGTGCGGCCTTGGCCGCCGGCGACAAGGCTGCGGTGTACAGCTCGAGGAAGGCATCGAGCTTGTCCAGGTGAATGTCTTCGTCCTGACGATAGATGTGCCACAGCAACGGGCGCCCGGCCCACTGGGCGCGCACGAACGAATCCTCGCCACGCACGGCATTCAGGTCACAGCACCACAGCAATAGGTCGTATTGAGTCTGGCGCATGAACGGCAGCACCTGCACGGTCAAGGCCCCGCGTTGATGAATCGCCCCCGCCGTCAGCCCCTCCTCGCCCAGCCAGCGTTGCACATCGCCCAGGATGCGCCCTTCCGGCACCAACAGATGAGTGGCACGGGCGTCTGTCGACAACACGTCCAGCCAACTGCCCAGCCCGGCGTTTTCGTAGGCGAACAGCGAGATCAGCCGCGCATCGGCTACCGGAAACACGCCCAGGGTCTGCAGGAATTGGCGCTGCGCATTAGCATCCTGCTCAAACGCCTGGCGCTGCTGCAGTAACCCTGCTTCACGCAACAGCCCGCCGGTGCCTGGGCGAAACCCAGGAAAAAAGAAGTACTTCTGCACCCCTTTGAACTTCACCGACGGCAGGCGGTGGCAGCCCACCACCCAGTCCTCGGCACTGAGGTAATCCAGGTTCATCCACAACGGCGTGCGCGCGCGCGCGGCCATGGCTTCCATATAGTCAGCCGGCAGTTGGCAAGCGAACGCGGCAACCACCACATCGGCCGCAGGGGTTGGCGCCCATTCGCACGGCCAGTGGCGCACATCGACGCCCTCTTGCCACTGCTGCTCCAGGCTGACATCGATCTGCGGGCACATGCGCTCGAAAGCGCGCAGGTCATCGACCCACAGGCGCACATCGCACGCATGCTCGGCTACCAATTGCCGGGCCAGTCGCCAGGTCACGCCAATGTCGCCGTAGTTGTCGACGACGCTGCAAAAAATATCCCAGCGGGCTTTCATTCCGGGCTCCAGTGCTCAAAGGCTCGATTGTCCGCATAAATGCACCGATGCAGAAGGCTTGATCACGATTATTCTGCACAGTGGCTGTGCGACAATCGCCAACTTGCCATCAATGCTAGCCAGGAGGCCCCCATGTCTGACCGTCCGATGTCGCTGTTCAAACTGTGCATCGCCATTGCCGCAGGCGTGTGGCTGGGGTTTATCGCCATCGCGCTGACCACCTGGCTGGCCTCGCGCTACCTGTTCCCGCAGAGCCTGGCGCCGGTGGCCCAGGCGGTTCAACAGTTGGGCAAACCGCCGGTTGCTGCACCGCAGCCGCCTAACCGTATGTTTGAGCAGTACCAGCAGAACCTGCAGAAGCAGGAGCAGCAACAAGCCCTGGAGCAGGCGCGAAACAATGCGCGCAACCTGTCCAACCCCAAATGCCAGTTCTGGCTGCAACAGGACCAGAACGCCCCGAATGAAAAGTCCAAAGCCAATGTCCTGCAATTCTGTGATTGAAGATCATGAATAAACACGCCGTCCTCCAGTTGGTCCTGGAAAAACTCAGCGCCGACCTCGACATCGCTCAACGCGCCGCGCAGACCGCCTACGAGACCGCGACACACGAAGAGAACATCGCGGAAAACAAGTACGACACCTTGGGGTTGGAGGCTTCTTATCTGGCGGCCGGCCAGGCCAGGCGGGTCGAAGAGATCAAGCAGTCGCTGACGCTGTGCCAGAACGTGGCGTTGCGCGCCTACGATGATCAGCGCGGGATCGAAGTCGGTACGCTGCTAGGCCTGCAAGACGAGAACGATCGCCAGCAATGGCTGTTCCTGGCGCCGGATGCGGCGGGATTGAAGGTCGATGTGGTCGGGCAACCGGTCACCGTCATCACCCCGCGCTCACCCCTGGGCAAAAGCCTGCTGGGCAAGCGTGTCGATGACGAGGTGGAGATTCTGGTGGCGGGCACCCGGCAGCATTTCACCGTGACCGAGGCCCGCTGAGCCAGTTTAGTGAACCGGCAACTCAACGCCGTCGAACAATTCTTCCAGTTCCTGCTTGTTATGGCACTGGATCGCCTTGGCCATCACTTCGCGGGTGAGGTGCGGTGCAAATTTCTCGATGAAATCGCACATGAAGCCGCGCAGGAACGTGCCACGCCGGAAACCGATCTTGGTCACGCTGGATTCGAACAGCTCGCTGGCATCGAGCACCACCAGGTCTTTATCGAGCTGAGTGTCGACTGCCATCTTGGCGACGATGCCCACGCCCAGGCCCAGGCGCACGTAAGTCTTGATCACATCGGCATCGGCTGCGGTAAACACCACTTTCGGCGTAAGGCCGCGGTGGCTGAAGGCTTCGTCAAGCTTGGAACGGCCGGTGAAACCGAAGACGTAGGTCACGATCGGGTATTCGGCCAAGGCTTCCAGGGTCAGCTTTGGCAACTTGGCCAAGGGGTGTCCCTGCGGCACCACCACGCAACGGTTCCAGCGGTAGCACGGCATCATGACCAGATCACCGAACAGCTCCAGGGCTTCGGTGGCGATAGCGAAATCGACGGTGCCATCAGCGGCCATCTCGGCGATCTGCATCGGCGAGCCCTGGTGCATGTGCAACGCCACGTCGGGGTACTGCTTGATAAAATCGCGGATCACCGGCGGCAAGGCATAGCGTGCCTGGGTGTGAGTGGTGGCGATCGACAGGGTGCCCTTCTTCTCGTTGGAGAATTCCTGGGCGATCTGCTTGATGCTCTCGACCTTGCGCAGGATCTCGCCGGCCGTGGTGATGATGCGCTCGCCCGCCGGAGTGACGCGGGTCAAGTGCTTGCCGCTGCGCGCGAATACTTCCACGCCCAGCTCGTCTTCGAGCAGGCGGATCTGCTTGCTGATACCGGGTTGCGACGTGTAGAGGCTTTGAGCGGTAGCGGAAACGTTGAGGTCGTGGTGCGCCACTTCCCAGATGTAGCGCAGTTGTTGAAGCTTCATATGAATCCCTCAAAGCAGATAGACGCCACGGGTATCAGCGACGGTATATAACTATATTAAAGGTAAGATATAGAAATCTAGAACTTTTTATCGTTTTTACCGCTCAATATCATCACTGCGCCGACGTTGCAGCGATGGCACCAGGTAAACCGGCACGCTCGCCAGCTGTAACAAGCGCGCGGCGGTACGTCCCAGCGGTGTAGCCGCTGCGCTTGCATGGCTATGACTGCCTACGATCAACAGGTCGACGGAAAGTTTATGCAGTTGGTCGAGAATCACCTCGCAGGGGTCCCCCTGGATCACCCGTACCGAACGAATCAACTTCAGGTCCTGCTCCCCTTCCCCCAGTTCCTCGCGAAAGCTGTCGAGCACTCGCTGCTCGATCGTCGCCATGACCGTGGTCAACCCCTGGCGCTGCCATTCGCTGAGGGCCTTTTCATCAAGGTAGCTCTGCAACACCGATTCAGCGAACAGCCCGATGGGCTCCACCACATGAATCACATATAAATCCGCCTTGAACGTTCGCGCCAACGCCAGGGCATGTTGCATGACATACGGTGCATACAGGCCAAGATCCGTGGCGTACAGCATCGAACGAATCATAGAACCCCCTGGGTTGCCAGGCTGGCGGAGATTAGATGAGCTTAGCAGCGCCTCGAGCAGTTCGGCTCAGCTCTGGCTCTGGATTTTCAACTCATTACTGATGCCATGGGGCACATGCCCGGTGGCCACCACCTCCCTGGCTCTCTCACAATGGCCGGCCTGGTCATCGAAGAACACATCGGCGGCGAATGCTTCCAGGAACGCGGATTTATCCAGGCCACCCAGGAACAGCGATTCATCCAGGCGGATATCCCATTCGCGCAAGGTACGGATGACCCGCTCGTGGGACGGCGCCGAGCGCGCGGTGACCAGTGCCGTGCGAATCGGGCATGCCTCGTCGGTGAACTCACGCTGCAACAGGTTGAGCGCCGCCAGGAAGCCCTTGAACGGGCCACCGTGCAACGGCTGGCGCGCCGACTCTCGTTCGCTGGCCTGGAACGCTTCCAACCCGCCGGCCTGATAGACGCGCTCTGACTCGTCGGAGAACAGCACCGCATCGCCGTCGAACGCGATCCGCAGTTCCTCGCTCGATGCCCGGCGCGCCCCACCCGAGAGGATCGTCGCCGCGGCAAAACCGGCATCGAGCGCACTGCGCACATCTTCTGCATGGGTCGACAGAAACAGATGGCAACCAAAGGCGGCCAAATACGGATAGGGACTACGCCCTCCAACGAAAGCGGCGCGGGAAATGTCCAGGCCGTAATGCTGGATCGAGTTGAACACTCGCAGACCGGTATCGGCGCTGTTGCGCGACACCAATACCACCTCGACACGGGCCCGCCCGAGGCTGGCGTTGAGGCTCAGCAGTTTCTTGACCAGCGGGAAGGCGTCGCCGGGTTCAAGGATTTCCTCCTCGTGCTCGATCTGGTATTGGCGATACGGCTCCACCCCTTCGGCGAGGTAGACCTTGTGGCTCTCGCTCAAATCGAACAAGGCTCGCGATGAAATCGCCAGCACCAGTTTGTCGCTCAATCCCTTCACCATGTCAGTGCCTCCGAATCAGCGATTGTGCCGATCAATAAAACACAAGGCCTGGTAAAGCGCCTGCATGCGCGGCAATTCGCAGCCGGCCGCTTTGGCGGCGGCCAACGGTCGCGCATAGATGGCCGCCAGTTCCAACGCACGCTTGTGCACGTGGTCGTGATACATGCTGGGCAGGTAGTCGTCCATGGTTTCGGTCATGGCAAACATCTGCCCGGCGTAGCTCGCAGCAATGTCATGACCACAGGCGTGAGCGCCCTGCACCACTTCGGCCATCAGCGCCTGAATCAGCGCACGGCTGGATTCATCCGCCATCAGCGCGCGGGTCCCGGTGCCGAGCAAAACCGAGAGGCCGTTAAACGGCACATTCCACACCAGTTTATGCCAACGGGCCTGATGCACGCTGGCCATGGCCTGAGACTCGATACCCGCTTGATGAAACAGCCCGGCTCCTTCTTCGACAATCGCCTGCTGCCGCGCTTCATCGTTGGCCGCGCTACCACTGTGATAGCCCAGGTTGACCCGCCCCAGCGCCTGATGCTCGACGACGCCCGGCGCGGCGCGATGCACGCCGATGTAGCAAAGGCCGCCCAGCAAGTGCAGCGACGCCGGCAGGTGTTCACGCAGGCTGTCCTCGACATCCAGTCCGTTTTGCAACAGCACCACCCTGGCATCCGGCGCCGCAACCTGGGCGATGGTCGGGGCCAGATCGGCATTGCCGGTGGATTTGGTACCCACCAGCAGCCAATCGCACGGCGGCATATCCGCAGCCTGGGCATATGCCTGCACCGGATGCAGGTGCAGGTTGCCGTGCACATTACTGTTGAGGCGCAGACCCTGTTTGCTGACCACCGCGTACTCGCTGCGCAACAGAAAATGCACATCGAACCCGGCACGCGCCAGCATCAGGCCATAAAACCCGCCAATGGCGCCGGTGCCAATGATGCCGATACGTGGCGAAGGGTGTGCAGTGGCGGTCATGGCAAATCCTCTGGGGTACGGGTCAGTGCGTGGTTTACCGCGTCGGTCAGGTCTGGTTGCGTAAGACGTGTCTGTAATTGCCCGTAGAATTGACCCTCGCACACGAGGAACAGCGCGGGCAAATGAAAGATCTGGTAACGTTCGACCGCGCCGCCGTTGTGCCCGGCATCCACCCAGCACAGTCGGTCCACCGGCAAGCGCCAGCTCGGCAACTGCTGGCGCGCCCAGCGGCAACTGGAACAACCGACACTGGTAAACACTACCAGCGAACACCCGGGCAATCCCAGCAATTGCTGGTCGATATCCAGGTCGGTCAGTTCCAGTTCCTTCACTATACTGCTGCCACTGCCGTCCATGGGACGGTGTTCGGAGTCCGTGTACATGGGTCGTTTTTTACCTCACCCTGATGATGTCGCTGTCGAATTGATCCAACGTCCGTCTCCTCCCTTGCCTCGCCAACGCCTGCGCACTATCGGCCGCGGCGGCATCGCCTGCAACTGTCCGCGTGCCTGGCGTCCTGGCACGGCGGTCGACCTGTCTATCCCCTCCCTGGGCGCCAGCGCCCGCTATCCGGGCTATGTCGCGTGGTGCCGCAAAGGAGAAGCGGGCTATCGCATCGGCATCAGTTTTACCGATGAACATGCCCTGTTCGGCGCGCGCATGGGTGAGCAAGTGTGCCAGATCGAACGCTACTGCCGCCTGCACGAAACCGCCGAGCCCACGCCCCAGCAACTCGAAGCCCTGGCCCGCGATTGGGTGTCGCGCCACGCCGGCGAGTTCTCCCACGAGGCAGTTGTGCAGCCAGTGCTGGATTAAAGCGGCCTTTGCCCATTGTCGCGAGCCCGTAATACGCGCTAAGGTTCCTCCCCCCTGCATCCAAATTATGCTGTGCTCCGCCGCACGGGGATGGCTGGCGGCCGGCACCCGTGACCCTGACGAGTAACACGATGGCTGATTTACCGATCAATGACCTTAACGTTGAATCCAACGAGACCCTGATCACGCCCGATCAGCTCAAGCGCGAAATTCCCCTGAGCGACGCTGCCCTGCAGACCGTCACCAAGGGCCGCGAAGTCATCCGTGACATTCTCGACGGCACCGACCACCGCCTCTTCGTTGTTATCGGGCCTTGCTCGATCCACGACCTCAAGGCTGCTCACGAATACGCCGAGCGCCTGAAGGTGCTGGCCGCAGAAGTGTCCGACAGCTTGTACCTGGTGATGCGCGTCTATTTCGAGAAGCCGCGTACAACCGTCGGCTGGAAAGGCTTGATCAACGACCCGTACCTGGACGACTCGTTCAAGATCCAGGACGGCTTGCATATCGGTCGTCAACTGCTGCTGGACCTGGCGGAAATGGGCCTGCCCACCGCGACCGAAGCGCTGGACCCGATCTCCCCGCAGTACCTGCAGGACCTGATCAGTTGGTCGGCCATCGGCGCGCGTACCACCGAATCCCAGACGCACCGCGAGATGGCCTCCGGCCTGTCCTCGGCCGTGGGCTTCAAGAACGGCACCGACGGCGGCTTGACCGTGGCGATCAACGCATTGCAATCGGTCTCCAGCCCTCACCGCTTCCTGGGCATCAACCAGGAAGGCGGCGTGTCCATCGTCACCACCAAGGGCAACGCCTACGGTCACGTCGTGCTGCGCGGCGGCAATGGCAAGCCCAACTATGATTCGGTCAGCGTCGCACTCTGCGAACAGGCGTTGAACAAGGCCGGCATCAAGCCAAATATCATGGTCGACTGCAGCCATGCCAACTCCAACAAGGACCCGGCCTTGCAGCCGCTGGTGATGGAAAACGTCGCCAACCAGATCCTCGAAGGTAATCAGTCGATCATCGGCTTGATGGTCGAGAGCCACCTGAACTGGGGTTGCCAGGCCATTCCAAAAGACCTGGCCGACTTGCAGTACGGTGTGTCAATCACCGACGCGTGCATCGACTGGGCCGCTACCGAGAATACCCTGCGCAGCATGCACGCCAAGCTCAAGGACGTATTGCCCAAACGCAAACGCACCTGAAGCCGCACGTGTCTTTGAATCAGGCACACACAAAAACGCCGGGCTAAACCCGGCGTTTTTTTATGGCTGTTCGTTCACAGCTTCGCGGCATGGCGCTGGTGGCGCTCCATGTAGCGTTCCACATAGGAGCAGGACGGAATGACCGTATAGCCTGACTCTTCGGCGAACTTCAACGCCTCTTCGGTCAACGCGGCCGCAATGCCACGCCCACGCAACGCGTTGGGCACGAACGTGCGATAGATATCCAGGGTCTGCTTCCCGAGGTCCATATAGGTCAGATAAGCACGATGACCGTCCACATTGGTCTCGAACTGATGACCAGCCTGGTCATGGTGGATGGACAACGCCTCGCTCATCACTACTCCTCGCGGGTCTTGAATATTGACCCTACCTTACCGCTGTTTTTCCGGCGAAGGAACATCTACGCCACCCCGTGCCGGTTTCGACAACGAGAAAACCCTGAGCGCTCACACCTGCACGTAGGGAATAGTAGGCACCCATTCAGCAATTGCTCAAGGCACACTCGTCATCCCCTGCCACGGGTGGATTATTAGAAAGGGCCTCGATCAACCGATGACCGAACGCCTGAACATTGCCGGCAGTTGCAGCTTGAGACGAACTGGCGCTGTTAAAGTCACCTCTAGATGAGCAAAAGATACCCGGTGCGGCTCGCGCAGACGCAACGCAAGTGCCCGCTTGGATATATAAAATTTCATCTATCTACAAAGCTCGAGGCATGCGGGCCGGCCCTTTCAGCCTGGATCCAATCTTCAGCGGGATGAAAAAAGCCGGCTGCTTTTTATACAAACCTCCCAAAGATTAGCCAAAACAGATTCGGTACAAGAATTTTTTTTGCTTCTTGCGCAACGTCAGTTTACTTACTACAAGTAATGGGTAGTATGTACGCCGGCTATTTGCTCACTCTGAGGCAGTAGCCATCTAATAGAAAGTCCTTGAAGGGGAACACGATGAACAACGTTCTGAAATTCTCTGCTCTGGCTCTGGCCGCAGTTCTGGCTACCGGTTGCAGCAGCGTCTCCAAAGAAACCGAAGCTCGTCTGACTGCAACGGAAGATGCAGCAGCTCGCTCCCAGGCTCGTGCAGACGAAGCCTACCGTAAAGCTGATGAAGCGCTGGCTGCTGCTCAAAAAGCACAACAGACTGCTGACGAAGCTAACGAGCGCGCTCTGCGCATGCTTGAAAAAGCAAGCCGCAAGTAATAATCCTTCGGGGTTGTTATCAAGCCGATCCATTTATGGGTCGGCTTTTTTTTGCCTGAAACTCCCGTGCAAGCTTCTGGACTCACATCGGGTTTATTGCTGCAAATCGATGGGGGTGCTCACCGCCACTGGCGCGCCACCCGGCACACCGATTTCAGTCGGCAGACCATCCTCCGCCGCCACCACGTCACGCACCTGATCCCAGTTCACCCGCAGGCTGTTGGCCAGGTCTTCACGCTTGAGCAGGGCGTTGATCACCGCCGTGTGCTTGTCGACCACCGACGGCGTGCCATCGTCGTTCAACGGTGTATGGGCTTCGAGGTAGACCTTGCCGCCGGCGCTGCCGAACTTATAGGCATCGTTGATGATACGCACCGACGTGCCGACCGGCACCATGCTGGCCATTTCCAACACGTTGTTGTTGAACATGCGGAAGCAACCGTGGCTGGTGCGCGTACCGATACCGAATTTCATGTTGGAGCCATGAATCAGATAACCCGGCGTGCCCAGAGTGAACTTGAACGGGCCCAACGGGTTGTCGGGGCCGGCAGGTACCACGTTGGGCAGCGGGTCACCATTGGCGGCATGTTCGGCCTTGATCGAGGCCGGGGGTGTCCAGGTGGGGTTCGGCGTCTTCGCGATGATGCTGGTATGGGCAATGGGCGACCCCCAGCCTTCACGACCAATCCCCAACGGGAAGGTGTAAACCACATTCTGCCCCTTGGGGTAATAGTAGAGCCGATATTCGGCAAGGTTGATCACAATGCCTTCGCGCGGGCCCGGCGGCAGGATGAACCGTGTCGGCAGCACAATATCCGTGCCCGCCCCTGGCAACCAGGCATCGACGCCCGGGTTGGCGGCGACCATTTCCGAATAGCCCAGGTCATACGTGGTGCCCAGGTCGGCAAACGTGTCTTCGTATTTGGCCTTGATCACCTGGACCTGACCGACGATGTCCTCACCGGGCGGCGGCAAGGGCAACTGCAAGGCTAACGCCGGACCGGCCGCACAGAGCGCAGCGAAAGACAGGCAGCAGGTAACGACGGAAAGGCGCGACAACATCCGGAAAATCCTTCGCAGAACGACGGTAGGAAAAAACTGATTGTATACGTGAAGCGAGTGCCTGGCATCAAGCCGGCCGCGCTAGAGCTCGAAGCGCAGCTCCGGCCAGATCGGCGGTGTGCCGCGCTTTTGCGACTCCAGAATTGCCCTGCATAACGGGCACAGCCGCTGATCCTGGAAGATCGAACGGTCCACCGACGACCAGAGCGGTTGCGCCGGCAATAACGTGCCGCAGAGCGTGCGATCAATCGAGCCGCCCAACTCCAGTTGACGCGCTACCAGATGCACTCGCACTTCCTGGCAGGCGAACAGATCCAGCTGCTCGTCCGGCTCGATCAGTTGGTAGTTAAACAGGGACCAGGCAGGACGCGACATCAGGGGCTCCAAATCGGGGGGGCGCCACCTTAGCCGAAAGCCTGCCGGTAGAAAAGCGTCATAACAGCGGTTTGAGCGTCGGCCAGACATTTTCCAGCAACTTGCCCTGGGCGGCGACTGCCGGGTGCAGGCCGTCCGCTTGCATCAAGTCAGGATGCCCACCCACTCCCTCCAGGAAAAACGGCACCAAAGGCACCTTTTTTTCCTCTGCCACCTCGCCGAACACCTTGGCGAACGCGTCGACGTAACGCTTGCCATAGTTGGGTGGAATCTGCATGCCCAGCAACAACACCTTGGCACCGCTGTCCTGGGACGCCTGAATCATCGAGGCAAGATTTTGTTTCAATTGCGCCGGCGGCTGACCCCGCAGCCCGTCGTTGCCGCCCAGCTCGATCACCACCACTTCCGGCTTATGCGCTGCAAGTGCCGCCGGCAGCCGCGCCAGGCCCCCGGCACTGGTGTCGCCACTGATCGACGCATTGACCACTTTATCGTCAAAACCCTCCTGCTTGAGCCGTTGCTCCAACAGGGCAACCCACCCTTTGCGGGTATCCAGGCCGAAACCGGCACTGATACTATCGCCAACGATCAGGACTGTACCCGCCGCTGCGTTCTGGGCCATGCACATCAAGGCCAGGCCAGCACTCAAAAACCACATTCGCATCGGATTCTCCATGGGCGCAAGTATTCTCACCGCGCGGAACCTCAGCAAAGTGGTTCCCAGCGCGGAAGGTGAACTGACTATCCTGCACGAACTGAGCCTGGAACTGAACAAGGGCGACAGCCTGGCTATCGTCGGCAGTTCCGGTTCCGGCAAATCCACCCTCCTCGGCCTGCTGGCCGGGCTTGACCTGCCCAGCAGCGGTGAAGTCACCCTGGCAGGTCAAGCCCTGAGCAGTCTCGACGAGGACCAACGCGCGCGTATCCGTGCTGAACACGTGGGTTTCGTATTCCAGTCCTTTCAGTTGCTCGACAGCCTCAATGCGCTGGAAAACGTCATGCTGCCGCTGGAGCTCGACGGCCGCAAAGATGCCCGCGAGCGCGCCACGCACCTGCTCGAGCGCGTCGGCCTCGGCAAGCGCCTGACCCATTCGCCACGCCAGCTTTCCGGCGGCGAGCAGCAACGCGTGGCGATTGCCCGCGCGTTTGCCGCCGAGCCGGACGTGCTGTTTGCCGACGAACCCACCGGCAACCTCGACAGCCATACCGGCGAGCGCATCAGCGACCTGCTGTTCGAACTCAATAAAGAGAGCGGCACGACCCTGGTATTGGTCACCCACGACGAGCGCCTGGCCCATCGCTGCCGACGCCTGATCCGCCTTGAAGCCGGCCTGATGGTCGCGCCCCTGGAGCCTTGATGGCACGCCTGCCGCTGTTACGTCTGTTCAGTCTTGCCATGCGCCAATTACTGCGCGATGCCCGCGCTGGCGAATTGCGCGTGTTGTTCTTCGCTCTGCTGGTGGCGGTGGCCGCCAGCACTGCTATCGGGTATTTCGGCGCACGCCTCAACGGCGCCATGCTATTGCGCGCCACCGAGTTCCTGGGCGCGGACCTGGTACTCGAAGGCAGCTCGCCGGCCCGTCCCGAGCAAATCCGATCCGGCACCGAACTGGGCCTGGATCATGCGCGCATCGTGGAATTCTCCAGTGTTATTGCGGCCGACAACGGCATCCAGCTCTCCAGTATCAAGGCGGTCAACGAGCAGTACCCGCTGCGGGGCGAGCTCAAAAGTACGGGGGAGCCCTTTGGTGCCGAAACCCCAGGCGGTGGCCCCAAACCCGGCGAAGCCTGGGTGGAAGCACGGCTGCTGACAGCACTGGACCTGAAGGTCGGCGACAGCATCGACGTCGGCATGAAAACCCTGCGCCTGGCTCGCATACTGACCTATGAACCCGACCGCGCCGGCAATTTCTACAGCCTCACGCCCAGGGTGATGATCAACCTGGCGGACCTGGACGCCACCGGCGTGCTCCAGCCTGGCAGCCGCGTAAGCTATCGCGAACTGTGGCGCGCCCCACCCGGCAGTACGTCGCTGCAAACCTACCGCGACCTGGTCAAGCCGGGCCTGGCGGCCAACCAGCGCCTGCAGGACTCGCGCGATGGCAACCAACAGATTGGCGGCGCCCTGGGCAAGGCCGAGCGTTACCTGAATATGGCCAGCCTGGTGGCGGTATTGCTGGCCGGTGTGGCCGTGGCGCTGTCGGCCAACCGCTTTGCCAGTCGTCGCTTCGATGCCAGCGCCCTGCTGCGCTGCCTGGGGCTGTCACGCCGCGAAGCCATGTTGCTGTTCAGTCTGCAACTGAGCGTACTGGGCCTGTTGGCGAGCCTGACCGGCGCCCTCCTCGGCTGGCTCGCACAATTCGGGCTGTTCTACTTCCTGCACGATCTGTTGCCGGCGGACGTGCCACCCGGCGGGCTGTTGCCGGCCGTTGCCGGTATCGGTACCGGGCTCGTCGCCCTCGCCGGCTTCGCGCTCCCGCCCCTGGCAGCGCTGGGCCGGGTGCCGCCATTGCGGGTATTGCGTCGCGACCTGCTGCCGATCCCTTCGAGCACCTGGATGGTTTACGGCGCGGCGCTCTTTGCCCTGGGCCTGATCATGTGGCGCCTGAGCCTTGATCTGGTGTTGACCTTCGCATTACTGGGCGGCGGCGTGGTGGCGGCATTGATCCTCGGTGGCTTACTGCTGTTGTTACTGCAAAGCCTGCGCCGGTTACTCGCACGGGCCTCCCTGCCGTGGCGCCTGGGCCTGGGCCAGTTACTGCGCCACCCATTGGCGGCAGCCGGCCAGTCCCTGGCGTTTGGCTTGATCCTGCTGTCCATGGGCTTGATCGCCCTGTTGCGCGGCGAGTTGCTCGACACCTGGCAGAACCAGTTGCCCAAGGATGCGCCCAACTATTTCGCGCTGAATATCCTGCCGGCCGACAAAGAGGCGTTTGGCGCCCGTCTTCTGGAAGTTCAGGCGCAATCGGCACCGCTTTATCCCGTCGTACCCGGCCGGCTGATCAGCATCAACGGCGAGCCCGTACAAGAGATCGTCAGCAAGGACTCCAGCGGTGATCGCGCGGTGCAACGGGACTTGAGCCTGACCTGGGCCGCCGATTTACCCCAGGGTAACGTACTGACGGCGGGCACCTGGTGGACGGCGCAACCGGGCGATGGCATGCCTGGGGTCTCGGTGGAAGCCAAGGTGGCTGAAAGCCTGAAACTCAAGCTCAACGACCATCTGGTCTTCACCATTGGCGGGGAGAATCGCGAGGCACGAGTCACCAGCCTTCGGACCATCAACTGGGACAACTTCCAGCCCAACTTCTTCATGATCTTCCAACCGGGCACCTTGAAGGATTTGCCGACCACCTACCTGACCAGCTTCTACCTGGCGCCCGGGCATGACCAGCAGATCGTCGACCTGTCCCGAGCCTTCCCGGCGGTCACTATCCTGCAGGTCGAGGCACTGCTGGAACAGCTGCGCAGCATCCTTGCCCAGGTGACGCTGGCGGTGGAATACGTGCTGCTGTTCGTGCTCGCTGCAGGCATGGCCGTGCTGTTTTCCGGCTTGCAGGCCACGTTGGATGAGCGGATCCGCCAAGGTGCGCTGCTGCGTGCGCTGGGCGCCGAGCGCAGGCTGCTGGTCAAGGCCCGGCGCATCGAGTTCGGCCTGCTGGGGGCGGTCAGTGGTTTGCTGGCGGCACTGGGCACGGAACTGGTGACCTGGGCGCTGTACCGCTACGCCTTTGACCTGACCTGGCACCCTCACCCCTGGCTATTGCTGTTGCCGGTGATCGGTGCGGCGCTGATCGGTGCCGCCGGGGTGTTCGGCACGCGTCGTGCGCTCAACGCCAGCCCGCTGACGGTACTGCGCGAGGGCTGAAACGCTGAAGGCCCTTGCTCCAGCAAGGGCCCTCAGTTGCTATTTCACATATTCAATCCGGGTAATCCACCAGCACACCTCACCGCCGGGGGTCTGTACGATGGCTTCATCGTCCACCTCTTTGCGCAGCAGTGCACGTGCCATGGGGGAGTCGATAGAAATGTAATCCATCCGGTCGTAGATCTCGTCATAACCCACAATGCGAAAACGCTTGGTCTCGCCCTGCTCGTTTTCGACATCGACCCACGCACCAAAAAACACCTTGCCCTCCTGCTCGGGCATGTATTCCACCACGCGCATATCTTCCAGACGTTTGCGCAGGTAGCGCACCCGCCGATCGATCTCACGCAACAGCTTCTTGTTGTACTGGTAATCCGCGTTTTCGCTGCGATCTCCCAGGGAGGCTGCCCACGTCACCTTGCGCGTGGTGTCCGGGCGCTTTTCACGCCAAAGGTAATCCAGCTCTTTTTTCAGCGCTTCATGGCCTTCTTTGGTAATCAGCTTGGTACTCAAACGCGTACATCCCCAGGCAATGTCCAATAGTGTCGACAGACCACGGCATCATACCCTGGCGTCGGCTGGCGGGGATCGATCATAAATCAACGGCGCAAAGTAGCCAGCCCGACAGTGACTCAGCCCTGCCCGTCGAGGACCTGGTCGAGTTCAACGAGCGTGCCTTGCAGGCGTTGTCGCATCAGCGATAACTGCGACATCATCAGCACCATTTTTTCGGTCCTTTGGCTCACCTCCAGCTCTTGTTCCTGCAGGCGCGAATGGTGCTGGTCCAACGCTCGGCTTCTTTCATCCTGCTGATTCTGCTGTTGCTGCAGTCGAGCCTGCCACTGTTCGAGCATCTCTTCGCGCTCAATGACCGCCTGTTTTTTCTGTGTGAGTTCCTGGGCAACCCTGGCCAGATTGCTCAGCGTGCTGTCTATCTCGAGAATGGAGGTCTTCTCCTTTGGAGCGTGGGGTTGCGACGGCATTTCGATGGGCTCTGCCTGAGCGATCGGCGCGCTGGATTCGACGGGCTCGCGCGGCACCTCGGGCACCGTGACCGGCAAATGAGGCGGCTCTTCAACTAACACTTCATCCACAGGCGTCGGCACGGGCTCCGGCTGACTCTTGCCCCGCGGCGGTGCAACCATTTGCGATGAGAAGCGGATCGACGGCACGATGACCGCGCTGCTTTCGATGGCAGGCGCAGCGGGGGCGGACATACCCAATGTAATCACCTTCATCACCAGCGCTTTTTTGACGATCACTGAGTGATGATCTTCGGGCCTGGCAGGCGGCAATCTGCAGCCTTTCAGATCAATGAAGTGAAACGGGATCTGAGACTCGGTGACGGCATTTTCCTTATTGCCGGATGCCGCCGCCATCATCAGAATTTGCTTAAAGACTTGCATCGCTACTTGCAAGTCCTCTTTGGACTCAATCCCGCCAAGAAAGTACCTTTCGAGCTTTTTGCGCAAGGCGGCGATATACACCCTGGAATGACCAGGTTCGGCTTCTTCATCCAGGCTATACACCAGGAAGTTGGAGGATGTCTGTTCGACCGCAAAGCCACACAACAGTGCGCCGTTGACGGGAGCATCCTCCCCGCTGCGCTCAAGAACAAGGGTACGTAGAAGCATCATGGCAGTCAGGCCTCATTGCAAAAAGAAAACCTTATATAAATATCAGACAAATATCCGACCATTATTAAGTACTCAGAACAACACAATTGTTTCAGCGCATTATCAATTCAAACGTAGGACTTTACTTATTAAGTGAACCCAGCGTTCCCAAGAGCAGGTATTGAACGTAATCTTTTTAACGCACCGACACCACCAACGAAACCTTCTTCAGGCACCGCCCAATTGATTCGGTAAACCTATGATAGAAGTCAGCAACCTGACAAAGTACCTGGGCAAAAAAAGCGTGATAAGCGACTTTTCGTTCTGTGCCCAACGCCATGAATGCGTGGGATTGCTTGGAGAGCATGGCGCCGGTAAAACAATGTTGCTGAATTTGATTTCCGGCATGACCAGGCCCACCAGTGGGCACATCAGCATTCAGAGTCTGAGTACCCAAACCCATTCAATTCTCGCCAGGCAAGCCGTCGGTTACCAGCTCCAGGGGGGCATAACCCATCACACGCTGTCGGTCAAAAATATCCTCAACTTTGTTGCCGCCGCTCGAGGGTTCAGGGGTGCCGAAAAACGCCGGCAGGTGGACCGGGTCGCCACGCGACTGGAGCTACACCCCGTACTCAACTGCCCTATCGATAGGCTCAGCCTTGACTTGAAGCGCAGAGTCGCAATTGCACAAGCCATTTTGCACTCCCCCAGCGTCCTCCTGCTGGACGAGCCCACCGAAGGGCTGAACGCCGAGCAACGGCTCAAATTCAGGGTGCTTGTTCAGTCCCTGGCCGAAGAAATGAGCATCATCATCGCCTCCCGCCATTACGACGCGCTGTCCGAGATTTGTACCCGTGCCTTGGTAATCGCAGGCGGGCGGCTGATTGCCGACTCTTCGCTGGCGGACTTGCAGCGCAGCTCCCGGCACTTCCAAGCGGTGACGCTCGCAGCGGATCCGCCCCTGGATTTACTCGCCCTTGCCGTATTGCCCGGAGTTGCCGGCATCGAAGAAGACCGTCAAAGCCCAGGAAAAGTGACGGTTCTGGCCATGCCCGGGCACGCCATCTTCCCCGCCATCAATTCACTCATCACCCATCGCGGCTGGAACATCACGTCACTGCATCTGGAGCCTGGTCGCCTGAACGATGTCGTTCACCATCTGAGCCACGAGGTATCCTCTTGAAACTGCTGCCCTTGATATTCAAACGCCAACTCGCCAGCTATGCCTGTACCCCCCACACCTACCTGAGCGTGGCGTTTTTCCTGGTGCTATGTACGGCGCTGGGGTTGCATACCCATCGCTGGATGGAGCGCGACAGCAATGACTTGCAGGCTTTTTTCGAACTGCACCCCTGGCTCTACCTGCTGTTGATACCCAGCTTATCGATGCAACTGTGGTGTGATGAACGCAACATCGGCTTTTCCGACATGATGAAAACCCTGCCCCTCACCTCGGCAGAACGCGTGATCGGAAAATTCCTCGCAGCCTGGGTTGTATGCAGTGTGGCTCTGTTGTTGAATTTTCCTATCGTGGTGGCCGCCCATTATCTTGGAACGCCCGACAACGGGGTGATCGCATCACAATTTCTGGCAAGTTGGCTACTGGCGGGAAGTTACCTGTCTGTCGGTTGCTTTATATGTGCACTCACGCACCAGCGGATTATTATTTTCCTACTCACGATGGGTTTGCTGCTGACCATCAGCGGGCTTTCTTTAATCCTGGATGCACTTGAACATCAAGCGCCGATCTGGATAGTTGACAGCCTCATGAAACTTGACCCGATCTCCCGCTTCGGTTCAATGGACAACGGCAAAATAACACTGCATGACGGTTTATATTTTGTCAGCATGATCGTTGCCTTCCTTTCTGCAACCATCGTGACACTCAACTATAAAAACAGCTAAGGAAAGTCGCTGATGCGATCCGCTCTTCGTATGGGTATGACGTTGACCGTCATATCATTACTGTTCCTGGCATTCAATCTGGTCTGGCTAAACAAACTACCCGATATCCGCTGGGACTTTTCACAACAGAAAATTCATACGTTGTCACCTTCGACGCAGCAGCTGCTCGCGACGCTTGAAAGCCCACTGGACTTGTATTACTTCAACTCGCTCACAGCCCCGAAAAAAAGCCGAAGCGTCAAACGCTTCGGCCAACGCGTAGAGGACTTGCTCCAGGAGTTCGAAGCAGCCGCCAACGGCATGATCAATCTGCACATTATTGATCCGGCCCCCTTTTCCGAAGATGCCTACAAAGCCAGCTTGTTCGGCCTGGATGACACACACGGATTCCTTGGCCTTATAGGCACGCGTGCCGGCCAAGGTATGCAACGCATCGATGCGTTCAACCCTGTCGACGAACCGCTGCTTGAGTATCAAATCAGCCAACTGATCTATAGGTTGATGCACCCTCAACCGTCCAGCGTCGCCCTGCTGTCCGGGCTGCCGTTGAATGAGTCCGCCAGCCAATTGATGGAGCAGATGCGCGGGCATTTCAACCTGACAGAGTTGGCCTCCAACATCTCCCG
The DNA here is from genome assembly GCF_002837185.1 of Pseudomonas fluorescens. Taxonomy (GTDB): domain Bacteria; phylum Pseudomonadota; class Gammaproteobacteria; order Pseudomonadales; family Pseudomonadaceae; genus Aquipseudomonas; species Aquipseudomonas fluorescens_AM. The sequence continues at coordinate 113,867 of NZ_KZ477999.1, forward strand.
GGTGCCTGCCTCGATAGGTAGCTTGATGGTCGTGCAACCAAGGGCGCTGGCCGAACAAGCGCTTTACGCCATCGAACAGTTTGTCTTCAGGGGCGGCAAGCTGATGATCTTCATCGACCCGGTCAGCGAGATGGGGTCTGAAGCCGTATCGGTAGATTCCAAGCTCGATGACATGTTGACCGCCTGGGGCATACGCATACCCGCCAACAAGCTGCTGGTTGACAGCCTGTACGCCTCGTCGGCAACGCTCGGCCCAGGCATGCCCACCGTATTGCACCCAGCCAGGTTGAAACTGCCACGACAAGCGATGAATGCTCACGATATCAGCACCTGGAAACTCAATAGCCTGAGCGTATCAAGCAGTGGCGCGCTCTTGCGTACCCGAAAAAACCGGACGACGTTCACCACGCTGCTGCAAAGCTCTCGGCAGTCTGCGCTGCTGGACGCCGAGCGTTTCGCTTCAGCGACGCAGTTCGATGCGCTGATTGACGAAGCCTCCACTTCAGGTCAGCGCCAGGTGATCGCCGCGCGTCTCGAGGGGCCGGCCTATTCGACATTTCCTGACGGTTTCAACGGACAGCCGCCGGGCCTGCAAAAAGCTGCCCGGATCGAAGTCGTGGTGGTTGCCGATACCGATTTACTCGCCGACGCTGTCAGCCAGGCAACGGCCAACAACAACATACAGTTCGTACTGAATACGCTGGATAACCTGGCGGCTCCCGCATCACTTGCCAATATTCGCCCGCACATCACGTCGCGTTCGTTCACCACCCTGGAACCCATGCGCGAAGCTGCTGCACAGGCCTATCGGGAAAAGGCAGCGGAACTGGAACGTCGCCTAGAGCGTACCGAACAAGCGTGGCAACGGTTGAATCCAAAGGCCACAGGCCTGGCCACCCAGGTTGTGGACACCAATACCCAATTGCAGGCGCTTAACAAGGAGCGCCTGCGCCTGCCCATGGAACTGCACGCCCTCAAGGCGCAGGCGTATGCGCCGTTGAACCGCTTCGAACGCAACATAAAGCTGCTGATGATCGCGACGGTACCACTGATGCTGTGCCTGATAGCCTGGCTACGGTATCGCTGCCTGCGTCGACGCCGATGTTCGCCAGTGGCCTATAGCTGATCACTTTGCGGCGGGAATCAGCGACGGGCAATCAACCCTTGCCGGGCAATCCGGGTCAGTTGGCGAATCACCTCTTCGGCATTGCCTGCACTCGGTGCCTGGATCACCGCGAGATCAAAGCTGTTACTGGCGAAACGCGTCAGGGAGTCGCCGTCTTCCACGAACTGGATCAGAAACGCCGAAGGCCGCCCGGTGCGACGCGGCCAGCCATCGAGGTAGCGCAGCAGCGTCGGCTGGTGCTTGCCGCCCAAGAGGATTTTCGGGTTGCGCTGAGTCAGGTCCGCAGTGATCGGGGCCAGGCGTATCAGGGGGCGTAGTGCATTCATCGTGTCGTGTCTCTGCCTCAAAAGTCTGCGGGCAGGTGAGAGGCAACACCGAACCAGCGCTTTAGCGGTATTTCGACCCGTGCCTGCTGATCAGTGCATGGTTCTGTCGGACTGCATCGAGCCCAGTGGCGCCCCGCAATTAGCTGTTTAAATCGGCGCATGAGCAGCATCCTAGAGAAGCTGGCGGGGCAGTGTCAAGAATCCCGAGCAACGAAAAGGCCCGCACGTGGCGGGCCCCTGGTGCCTGGCGAAACGGTCAGTTGGCGATGGCGCGGTCAGCCGACAGTCTGCCGGCACCTTCGAACAGTACCGCCAGCGAGCCGCCAAGCAGCGCCAGTGCAAACTCATAGCCATTGTTGGCCATGAACAGCCCGTTATGAATGTGCACCGAAAAGATCGCCACCAGCGACAGGAAGGTCAGGCCCAGTGCCGCAGGACGTGCGAGCAGGCCAATGATCAGCGCCAGGCCGGCAAAGAACTCGGTGCCGCCGGACAACACTGCCATCAGGGTGCCCGGCGCCAGACCGATGCTTTCCATCCATTGGGCAGTGCCGGCCAGACCACCACCGCCGAACCAGCCGAAGAGTTTTTGCGAGCCGTGGGCAGCAAAGATGATACCGACGAAGATGCGCAGAACAGTCAGGCCGAAACCTGCGCGAGTGGACAGGACACGAGTAATCAATGGGCTCATGAGGGTAAATCCTTTTTCAGGTAGGGGTTGGTTGGCCGCCATATTAATCAGTTTAAACAATGATAAAAGCCGAAAAAATGCGTTATCAACATCGGTAAATTCGATTATTTACGCGACGCGACTTTCGGCACAGACGGCTCCAGGGACTCTCGCTCCCGGTCGAACGCCAGATAGTACTTGTTGACGCTATTAACATAGCTGACGCCGCCCATCCCTACCTGCTCCATGGCAATGCGTTCAACCTGAAAGAACCACTGATTGGGGTTGAGCCCCCGGCGCCTGGCTTCGGTGCGCATGCCCTGCACCCGCTCCGGGCCCATGTTATACGCCGCCAGCACAAAGGCCATGCGTTCACGCTCATTGAGCTTGGGGCTGGCGAAGAACTTGCGACGGATCATGGCCAGGTAGCGCGCGCCTGCCTGCACATTACTGTCCAGATTCTCGATATTGTTCACGCCCACCCGTTGCGCCGCCGAGGGCGTGATCTGCATCAAACCGGTAGGGCCACCGCTGTTGCGTGCGCCAGGGTCCAGCGCAGACTCCTTGAAGGCCAGCGCGGCCAGGTTCAACCAGTCCATGCCCTGCTCGCGCGCATGCTTTTGCAGGACCGGGCGCAGTTTTTCCAGGCGTTGACGGTCGGCGCGGGCCAACGGGTTGCGCACCTGGTAAAGACGTCGATAGATACGCTGGAACGCCACATCCTGATCGGAAGGGGTGTGGTAAGTCTTGAGGAAACGATCGATGCTCGCCCGCAGCATCGAAGCATCCTGGCGCACGAACCAGTACTCGTCGCCCGGCTCGCTGATGACCACCTGCTTGTCAAAACGCAACTTGGGCAGGATTTTCGACCAGCGCTCGGCAATCGGTTTTTCAACGATGGTCAGGTGAAAGATCCCGGCCTGCACCATCTCCAGCACGTCTTCCACCGCCAGGCTCGGGTCGACCCATTCCACCTTGATCGGCGGGCGCTTGTGCAGGGCCAGTTTCTGGTTGACCTGGCTGATCGCATCGGCCGCCGCACTGCCGGTGGTCAATGCCAGGGTACGGCCCGACAACTGCTCCAACCTGGTAAATCGCCGCTCACCCTTGACGCCGACCAGCCACAACGGCACGTCGCTGGCGATCGGGTCACTGCTGCTGATCTTGTGCGCGGCCTTCACGTCCAGCAGTTCGCCGGGGGCCACCAGGTCGCCTTCGCCACGAGCCAGCGCGCCAAGCAACTGGTCCTTGGCCCTGGGAATGATCTTGAGGTTGATCGCCTGCCCATCGCGGGCACGGCCATTGAGGTATTGCTCGAAAGCACGCAGACGATGGTATTCGACACCGATGGCCTGGCCCTGCACTTCACCTGAGCTGTTACGGCTCTGGTTGACCAACACACGCAGGGTACGACTGGAGCGAATTTCTGCCAGGTCACGGACCTTGCCGGGCTTGGTCACTTCCGGCGGCCCATCCAGACGCGCGACCGCCGCCATGGGCAGCAGTAACGTCACGCACATCATAAGCAACGCCGAGGGTCGGATCATCCGCTCTCCGGAAAGAATACTGGCCAACGCCTTCGTCAAAAACCAGGTGTTGGGCGTCAGAAACAGAGCGCTTTATGCGCTGGCAAGGCGTGCAACGGCGACAGGGTGAGAAGCAAAGGGCCCGCCACAATGTCGCTGGCGACGTTCAAAGACAGCTATAACGCGTTGTAGTTCTTCGTTTTTCTTATAAATCTACAGCTCTGATATGCTTTCCGGCCGCAGGCGGAGGTAGCACCATGCAACTCATTGATATCGGCGTCAACCTGACCAACCCCAGTTTCGACGAGAGGCACTCGGCCGTTCTCGAGCGGGCCTACGCCGCCGGCGTGCAACAATTGGTGCTCACCGGCACCAGTGTCGAAGGCAGCGAGCAGGCCATGGCGCTGTGCACGAGCCTCGATGAAAGTGGGCAACGCCTGTTCAGCACCGCCGGCATCCACCCCCACTCCGCCAGCACCTGGAGCAGCGACAGCGCCCAGCGTCTACGCGACTTGCTCAACCAAGCGCGTGTGCGTGCCGTCGGCGAGTGCGGACTGGATTTCAACCGGGACTTTTCGCCGCGTCCGCAGCAAGAAAAAGTCCTCGAGGAACACCTGGCCCTGGCTGTCGAACTGAAACTGCCAGTGTTCCTTCACGAGCGCGACGCCAACCAGCGCCTGTTGGAGATCCTCAAGGATTACCGTGACCACGTGCCCGCCGCCGTGGTGCATTGCTTTACTGGCGAACAACAGGCGCTTTTCAGCTACCTCGACCTTGATCTGCACATTGGTATCACCGGCTGGATCTGCGATGAGCGGCGTGGGACGCATCTGCACCCATTAGTCAGGGAGATTCCCCGAGGCCGTCTGATGCTGGAAAGTGATGCGCCCTACCTGCTGCCACGCACGCTGCGCCCCAAGCCGAAGAACGGCCGCAATGAGCCCGCCTTCCTCACCGAAGTACTGCGCGAAGTTGCCCTGCATCGCCATGAAACGCTGGAAGACCTGGCGACGCACAGTACCGCCTGTGCCCGCGCTTTCTTCGGCTTACCTGCCGTGGCGTGATGCGGCGCATTGACCCATGTCAAAAAGCCTTTCCTGAGCAGCGGCACAATAATGGCACCTTGCCAATGCTGTTTCCGCTATCAGAGAAAACCTCCATGGGTGCCTGGCTTAGCAATATCTCGCTGAAGTACAAATTCTGGGCCGTCAACGCGGTGGCTTTCATCACTACCCTGCTGCTGGTGCTGTATGCCGTGCAGCTCGAACAACAGGCCCGCAGCCAGGCGTCCCAGGTTTCGGCCAGGGCCCAGGCGCAGGTGCTCAACGCCTGGCCGACCGACAAGACACTCCCCACTGGCGAGAACTGGCTGACCTTTACCGGCGACCAAGCGCCACAACGGGCAGGCCAGGATCTGTCCATCTTGCAAGGCGCCAGCGGCTGGGTCGAACTCAGTCACCTGCCGTTGTTCGGCGTAAACCCGCTGATAGGCGCAGAGGTCATCCGCCGTGCCGACGGACAACAGGTCGCCGTACTTGCTTACGCGCCAAGCCTGCGCCAAGTGTTCGGCGAACGCTTCGTCAACTATGCGGTGGCGGTTGCGATCCTGATGCTCGCGATGCTCGGCGCCTCGCAACTGCTGATCCGCTTCCTGCTCAGCCAGCTCAACACCCTCAAGGACGTGATGCTGCATGTAGAAAAGAGCGGCGACCTGTCCGCCCGCGTGCCCCTGGCTTGCAAGGATGAAGTCGGGCAGATGGCCAGCGCCTTCAATGCCATGCAAGCCGGCTACCAACGGGTGGTCAACACCGTGGCGCGGACCGCCAGGCAATTGGACGAGGGCGCCGCACGCCTGGCCAGCAGCATGAACGAGGTGCAGCACGGCATGCTCGGCCAGCAGAGCGAGACCGACCAGGCCGCCACGGCGATCAACGAAATGACCGCCACCGTCCACCATATTGCCCAGCACGCCGGGGCCACCCGCGACCTCTCGCAAACCGCCGACACCCTCGCCGGCAGCGGCCAGGAAGTGGTCACACGCGTGCAACGTTCAATCGCCGGGCTGTCCAGCGGTGTGCAACAGACCGCTGAGATGATCCAGAAACTCGCCGAAGACAGCCAGAAAATCAACGGTGTGGTCGGGGTGATCCACAGCATCGCCGAACAGACCAATTTGCTCGCCCTCAACGCCGCCATCGAAGCTGCCCGCGCTGGCGAAATGGGCCGTGGCTTTGCGGTGGTCGCCGACGAAGTGCGCAACCTGGCCAAACGCGTGCAGAGCTCCACCGACGAAATCACCCGCATGGTCTCGGCGCTGCAAGCCGGCACCCGCGACGCGGTGGACTTCATGCAGGAAAGCTCGTTCAAGGCCGATGACTGCGTGCAGCAGGCCCAGGAAGCCGGCGCCGCGCTCGCCGAAATCACCGGCGCCGTGGCGCAGATGCGCGAGAGCAACACCCAGATTGCGGTGGCCGCCGAACAGCAGAGCCATGTCGCCGAAGAGATGAACCGCGCCGTGGTGAGCATTCGTGATGTGACCGAGAACACCGTGCAGCAGACCGTCGACTCAGCGACCACCAGCAACGAACTGGCGACACTGGCGGGAGAGCTGAGTAAGGCGATTGGGCAGTTGAAGCTGTAGGACCGATCAGCCCGTAATCCGACTCCTACAGCCATGTTTCAGAGCACTTGAGGTCAAAACGAAACTTCCTACGCAACTGCCAGATAAGCTCTACTCCCCGGCCCCGCAAACCGCTGCAAAGTCCCTCGCCTGATTAGTCAGTGCGAAGGAGTGCAGATGGTTTTTTTCGTTAGGGCTCCGGTTGTCGGGGCCGTCTTTTGATTCCGGTGATAGCCAGCTTCGTCCTGGCGCCCATGGACCCCGAAGCGCCGGATGTTGAACGCGTGCTTGGGGATTTGCGCAATTGCCTGAACACCTTCGACGCGTGGGCCGACAGCTTTTTCAGTGGCTCGGCACTGGAAGTCGAGCAGGTGTTCAAGGTCGGTGACGACGTCGCACTGGTGGCGCCGATCTCTTCCGACACGCCCAGTCGCACAGTCGCTCAATGCAAGGCCCAAGGTGGGCTGACCCTGGTGCATCTGTTCGAGAGCACCCGCTTCGTCCCCATCGGCAACACGCCGGTGACGCTGCAAGCCATTGCACCGGACGGCACGCCCATTGGCGCGCCGCTGCACCGCACCATCGGCCCCAGCGGCATGCTTGAAGTCCCTGAGTGCACCCGCGATCAGCAGTACCGCATCACCTTCTACCCCAATGTTTCCAAAGATCACGTCAAGGCGCTGTATGCGTCCTACCAGTCGGTGATTGCCGGCCTGGAAGCGGATCTTCGCCAGCAATGGCGCGAGCGTTTCGAGCCTCAATGGGCAGACTTTGCCAAAGCCCCACCCTTCAAGCGCAGCGCGAAACAGGGTGCGGCCTTTGCAAGCGGGATTGGCCAGGCGTTTTACAACCTGTGGGACAACATCACCGAGCTGTACGACCTGTTGGCGAACCTCAAGTCCAACAGCGAGAAGCTGCTGCAGTACCTCTCCCAAGCTGAACTCGATGAACTGCTGAAACTGGGCAAGGACACACTCGCCCAGGGCTTGCTGGTGCTCAGTGATGAGCCGCTGCTGTTTATCTATTTGTCGGCGGTGGTCAGCTGGATACGCCTGCTGCCACCGCCCGAGATGTACGAACTGTTGGGTGAGATCACCGGTGAAGTCTTGATCAACCTGCTGCTGATATGGGCTACGCGGGGGATGGGGGTGCAGCTTCGGTTGGGGGCTCAGGTGTTGAGTTCTATTAAATCCGGCCGGGCGCGGGCGTTATTGGAGTTGCTGGCCAGGCAGGTGCCGGGGCCTGGGTTGGGGCCGCATGTGGAGACGGCCAAGCCGTTGCTGCTGGGCAGTGCGGCGACGCCGATCAAGGCAGTGCCGGTGGCGCCGTTGCAGGCTGGCGAGCATCTGGTTTCGAACCCGGTGCCGATGGTGCGTAACAAGACGCAGCGTACGGCGTTGGTGCGCCAGGAGTCGGTGGATGATGTGCCTGCCGTGGCGTCGAACCCGAAGGGTGATGCGGCGGCTTCTGCGGACAAGACCGTTACCCACGGTTGCCCGGTGTCGATGGTCACTGGCGAGGAACTGTTGACTCTGACCGACGGCGCGCTGGACGGGATCTTGCCGTTCGAGTGGACGCGCTTATACCGCACCAGTGCGGTGGAAGTGGACTGCGGGTTGGGGTTTGGCTGGAGCCATGCGCTGGCGCAGCGGCTTGTGGTTTCAGGCGATTTGGTGGTGTGGACGGACCATGAGAATCGCTCGACCACCCTGCCCTTGCCGACGGCTGCTCGTCCGGCAATTACCAACAGCC
>NZ_KZ478000.1 GCF_002837185.1 Pseudomonas fluorescens
CCAACATCCTGGTCGGCCCAGAGGCCGCCATCGGGGGCAAGCCCCCTCCCACATTTGGATTGTGGAGCATCAGTAAGATAGTCATAAGCTAACAACGGGGGGCAAGTCGAATCGTCGCACAGCCCCTCCCACATTTGGATTGTGTTCGACTCAGGCTCTAATTGCCGCTTCGACCCGCGCAATATACGCATCGAACCGCGCCACCAGGTCCACCCGCTCCGGAAAGCGCAGCCACTGGATCTGCAGGCCATCCATCATGGCCAGGATCTCTTCCACCAGCCCGGCGATGTCGACATCGCTGCGCACCTCCCCCGCCGCCACCAGGTCGGCGAACTGCCCCTGCAAACGTCGCTGGATCCCCGCATAGCGCTCCTGGAACCAGCCCCACGCCGGTTGCGTATCAAGCAGGCTTTCCGCATTCAAAATGGTAAACGCGCGCACCACGCCAGGCGCGGTGGCATTCGAACGGTTGATCGCGCGCAGGCTGCCAAGCAACCCGCTCAACGACTTCTCGGCGCGTACTTCATCGGCAATCCGTTGGTTGACTTCGTCGCGGCGTTGCAGCACGCCCATCAACAACGAGATCTTGCTGGGAAAGTGATGCAGCAGGCCAGCCACGGAAATACCGACAATCGCCGCCACCTGGGCCACGGAGGCGCCGCTGTAGCCCTCCAGGGAGAACACCTGCAAGGCCGCGTCCAGCAGCTCTTCGCGGCGTTTTTCTCCCTTGGGTGCACGGCGGGTTTTAGGGGCGGGTTCGGTCATGGGAACATCCTTGTGGGCAGGCCTGCACCGTATCCAAATTGCCCCTGGGCCGCAAATAAAGCTCAGGCGCTTTCGCGTTCGATCACGCGGCAGTCCAACAGGTTCAAGCGCTGTACCTCATCCACCACCGGCAGTACGCCAAGGCTTTCCAGCACCCGCGTGGCCGCCAGCACACCGATTTCCAACGCCGGCGGCTTGATGGTGCTCAGGCTCGGCAACAGCATTTCGGCAAACGGGTAATCGCCGAAACCGAGTACCGCGCAGTCCTGGGGGATCTTCAACCGGGCACGCTGCCCCGCCAGCAAGCCACCGGCGGCCAGGTTGTCATTGGCGAAGAAGATCGCGTCGGGCGGTGTGGCATGGCTCATCAGGCTTTCCATCGCCTGATTGCCCGCATCAAAAGGCGCGCGATCGGCGTCGGGGGCAAGCCCCCTCCCACAGGTTGATGGGTGTTTACAGCCCTCAGAAATCGACAGTGGCCGACAACAGGTAGGTACGCGGGGTCGACAGGGTCAATCCCGGCTCACTGTCATCCGACGCACCGGCCGAACTCCAGTAGCGCTTGTCGGCGACGTTCTCCACATTGGCCCGCAGGGTGATGCGCTTGTCATCGACCTTGAACGCGTAACGCGCACCCACGTCGATGCGGTTCCAGGCGTCGATCTGTTTGACGTTGGACTGGTCCAGGTACTGTGAGCTCGAGTAAATGCCGCGACTGGTCAGGGTCAGGCCTTCCAGCGTCGGCACGTCCCATTCGGCGCCCAGGTTCACGTTGTATTTGGGTGTGGCGGGCGCGCGATTGCCGTCGAACGTACCGTTGGTGGTGTGGGTCAGTTCGCTGTCGATGTACATCACCCCGCCGAGCAGGCGCAAGCCCTTCAGTGGTTCGCCGAACACGCTCAATTCCATCCCATTGTTCTGGCGCTTGCCGTTGGGGCCGAACACCCGCGAGGTGGCGTTGGTCTCATACGCCGGTTGCCTGATACGGAACACCGCGGCGGTCACGGCAAACGCCCCAGCGTCGTATTTGGCGCCCGCTTCGATCTGGCGGCTGATAAAGGGCGGGAAGATTTCGTCCTCGTTGATCGAGGTGGACGGTGCAACCTTGCCCTGGCTCAGACCTTCCATATAGTTAGCGTACAACGACAGTTTGTCGGTGGCCTTGAACAGCACGCCGCCCGAGGGCGAGATCTTTTCTTCATCGTAGGCGGTGGCGCCTTTGACGTTGTCGGTCCAGTCATCCACCTTCACCCGCTGCCAGCGCGCGCCAAGGGTCAACAGCAAACGGTCGTCGAAAAAGCCCAGGGTGTCGGACAAGGCCACGCCGCTGAATGTATTTTCGGTATAGACCTTGGAATCAAAGCGTGTCGGCCGCGAGGGCACCGGGGTCTGGACCGGGTTATAGAGATTGCTCGGCGCCGCCGCATACCGCGCCCCGCCGTTTTCAAAGTCCATGTAGAAGTAGCTGGCCGCCAGGTTGATTTCATGACTGACCGGCCCGCTGTGGAACCAGCTGCGCACGCCGGCAGTGGCGGTGCGCACGTTTTCATCGCGGGTAAAATCACGCGGCAGCACGCTGAAATCCCCGGCGTTGTTGGTGACCGAAACCGCGTGGCGCAGGAAGTCATGGTTACTCTTGCGCGCGCCTACCCCGCCGTACAGCATCACACTGTCGCTGAGATCGAACTCGCCGTTGACCGTGCCAAAGGTGTCGTTGGTACTGGCCTTGCTCCAGGACTGCGCGTAGTTGCGTCGCACATCATTGGCGCTTGGCACCTTGGCATTGGCGCCGACCTGCACGCGCTCCTGGGGCGCATCGGTGTCCCGCTCGGTACGCCCGATATCGGTGGAAAGACGCAGGCGCTCGCCGCGAAAGTCCAGGCCGAGCACCGCCATTTCGCGGTCAACCGACTGATGATCCCACGCCGTATCCCCGGCCTGTTTCACCCCGTTGAAACGGATACCGAATTTGTTGTCCTCGCCAAACCGACGCCCGATATCCACCGCGCCACCGGCCTGGCTGTCGGACGCCCAACTGCCGGTGAATGAATTGATGTCCTTGTCGGTAGCCCGCTTGGGCACCACGTTGATCCCGCCGCCGACACTGCCGCGAGGGGAGATGCCATTGATCAACTGCGTCGGGCCCTTGAGGATATCGACGCGGTCGGCCATTTCCATGTCGATGGTGTAAGTCGGCAACACACCGTACAAGCCGTTATAGGCCACGTCGCTATTGAACAGGCTGAACCCACGGATGGTGAACTGCTCATAACGCCCGCCGGCCGGGTTGGTGGCACGCACCGAAGGGTCGCTGGCGATCAGATCGCCGAGGGTGCGCGCCTGCTGGTTCTTCACCGCATCCGCGGTGTAGGTGGTCATGCTGAACGGCGTTTCCATGAAGTCCCGCGAGCCCAGCAGCCCTTGCGAACCGCGACGCGCCACCTGCCCACCGGCATACGTGTCGCCGTCGGCCAGCCCTGTGGTGCCCACAATCGACGTCGGCGCCAATTGCAGGCTCGCGCCCTCCGGCACCGCCACTAACACATACGCCTGCTCCCCCATCGGTTGCAGTTGCAGACCGGAGCCTTGCAGCAACCGTGCGAAGCCCTCCTCCACGGCATAATCGCCGGACAAGCCACCGCTGCTGCGACCGCTGACCAACGCCGGATCGACCGACAGGTTGACCCCCGCCAGCCCGGCGAAACGCGTCAGCGCCGCGCTCAAGCTGCCGGCGGGTACCTGGTAACTGCGACGGGCGGCGGCGTCTTCGGCGTAACTGAGCGGGATGAACAGCGGGCTGGTGCTGAGGCTGAGCATCAGGCTCAGTTTCAGTAAGGGACGCAAGGACATGGCGGGGACTGCGGGCATGGGAAGGCTCTCGATTTTATTCACTGCCTGGAATGACAGGCGAGGTGAAAAAAAGGGACAGCCTGCAGTTGGATAATTATTCCTGGGCGCGATTAGAGACCCACCCGGGTATCGCAGTAGCCTCCATCGGCCTTGCGATCAGATATCCCTGAACCTCATGACACCCCCACCCACGGACAAGCTCATACGTTTGCAGGTTCTCAACACCTTCAGCCACCACGCGGTACCCCAACGAATTGGCAAGTTTGATAATTGTGCGTACCAGACACTGACTCCTGGACTGCTGTACCAGGTTTTCAATCAGTGAACGATCTAATTTAACGACACTGGCGGGCAGCCGTTGCAGGTGGGACCAGTTGCTATAGCCCGTTCCGAAGTCATCAATGGCAATCTCGATACCCAACGCACGCAGCTGATTGAGATGGCGCAGGACGCTTTCGAAATCACCTATGCGGGCGCTTTCAGTCAACTCCACTTCAAGCAACCGAGGATCGAAATCAGCCTGTCGAACCCTACGCACCAGAGCGTTTATGAATATCGAAGACTCGATGTCCTGCACAGTGACATTGATCGACACCTTGAAATTCAAGCCCTTGCGCTGCCACTGAGCCGCCTGGTCGATCGTGTTTCGCAAGACCCACAGACTGATCTGCTCCATTAACGCTGTTTTTTCCGCCAGCGGGATGAACTCTGAAGGTCCGATGGCCCCCAGAAGCGGGTGCTCCCAGCGCAGTAGCGCCTCAACCGACGTGCATGTTCCAGTACCTATATCAATACGAGGCTGGTAGACCATTCTGAATTGTTCATCGCCGGCTATAGCCGTTGCCAGCGAGCTCAAGATAATAAAAGTGCGCTGCTGTGTGGCGTCCAGTTTATCCTCGTAGTAACCCCAGCCAACCATTCGATCTCTGGCATCATCCGCGGCGCTGATCGCCAGACGCAGACACTCATGCGGCGACTCACCTGAACCCTCAAGTTTCAACAAGCCCACGCCGACGGTCATCTGCAAAGGAATGTCGTGGCACAGTACCGGCGTGATGTAGTCATTGATAACCGCTTTGCTGACAGCTTCTCCAATGCGGCAAGGCACAATAAGGCCGAACCGTGTAGGACTGATTTTGTAAAGCCGGGATTCGGGTGGAACAATCCTTAACAAGCGCTCCTTGATAGCCAACATCAAGTCCAAAGAAAACTCATAGCCCAACGTCTTGACTACCTCGTTCAAAAAGTCGGGAGAAATCACATCAATCACGACGAGACTACAGACTTGCAGGCGATTCTGAGCATTGCCGATGTCGCTCTCAAGCCGAGCGCGGTTGTATAAGCCTGTGGCAGGGTCGACATAGCTTTCTGATCTGAGCGCAATGATTCGACTCATCACCAGTCCAGCCAGATGCCTCAGCATTGAGGCATCTTGTTCGCTCATCATTGGCCTGGTGACGGTATCAATCACGCACAGAGCGCCAAGACCCAAACCGTCGTCAGTGGTCAGCGGCGCGCCCGCGTAATACCGGATACCTGGAAGCCCGGTGACCAGGGGATTGTCCTGGAAACGCGGATCAAGCATCGCGTCCGGCACCTCGAGAAACTCATGGGAGTACAAGGTATAAGCACAGAAAGATTCGCGGCGGGGCGTTTCATTGATGCTTACGCCGACCTTGGCGCGGAACCACTGCTGGTGTTCATCCACAATTGAAATGAGCACAATGGGTGCTCGGAAGTATTCAGCACAGAGCGCAACGATTTGATCAAACGTATCATCGCGCTGATCGTCGAGCAGACATAGCTCACGGATTCGCAGAAGACGACGTTGCTCAAGGGTTGACAGATCTTCGGCGTGTTCCATCAAACTCTCAACGAAGGTAATGAGATAAAGGACGATTCTTCGACGTCGCGGGCAGAGGCTTCGATCGGCGAGAACAGTGCGACCAACGATTCCTGCGCGACCTAAGCCACTTGAGTCGCGAACCTGCCCACCGCCTCGACGACTCTCTTGGCCCCATCCTGGATTTCAACAATGACCTGGCCTGCCTGCGTGGCAAGTTCAAGGCCTTGCTCTGCCTGGGACTTACTGTTTGCCATCTCAGCGACGGTTTGTTCCACCAGCTTCTGGTTCTGCAACACCACCGATGCGATCTCTTCAGTAGCGGTACTGGTGCGGCCAGCCAGTTGTCGAACTTCATCCGCTACTACAGCGAAGCCTCGCCCCTGCTCACCTGCGCGAGCAGCTTCAATCGCAGCATTCAATGCCAACAAGTTGGTTTGCTGAGCAATACTGCTGATCGTCTGAATGATCGAGCTGATCAACAACGACTGCTTCCCGAGCGCCTCTACCCCGCCGGAGGCAGCCTGCATATCACCCGCGACTTTACGCATGGTGTGCATCGTATCGTTGACTACGACGGCTCCGCGCTGAGCAGTGACATCCGTCTGCTGGGAGATCTCAAATGCAGTTTGGGCTGCTTCACTGACTTCCTGCTCACGCGCAACCTGGTCGGTGATAACCGTCGCAAACTTGACGACCTTGCAGAGCGTTCCTTCGGTGTCATAAACCGGGTTATACGTCGCTTCCAGCCATACCGTCCTACCGCTACTGTCAACACGCTCAAATCGCCCGGCGACAAACTCACCCTTGTTCAAAGTGGACCAGAACTCCTTGTATTTCTGCGACGACGCTTCCTCCGGCCTGCAGAAAATACGGTGGTGACTGCCCTTAGCCTGGCTCAGGTTGTAGCCCATCGCTTTCAGGAACTGCTCATTCGCCATGAGCACATGCCCGGAAAGATCGAATTCGATCACGGCCGTCGAACGAAGTAATGCATCGATGAAGGATGTGTTTTCCGACGCTTGTTCCACGCGCGAAGTGATGTTCGTGGCATGGCAGGTCACATGGCTCAACCTGCCATTTTCATCCTTTACCGGTTGCCAATGTGCGTGAAGCCACACCAGGGAACCGTCAGCGTGCAGGTATCTGTATTCATCAGAGATGGATTTACCGGCCGCTACCGCTGCTCGAAAGTTATGGAAGCATGGGAGCTTGGACACGTACTGCGGAACAACATCAGCCATGGCGCGACCCAGGAGCCGATCCTGGTCGTAGCCCAAGGCGCGTGCGAAATTTTCGTTGCACGCGATAATTTTGAATGTCGGGTCGATACTCATTGTCAGCATTTCGCGGTTGAGGCCATCGCGCAGTTGGCGCAGCTCCAACAGCTCTGCCGTCTGAGCGTGAAGCTGGTTCTTGATTTTGGTATTGAACATGGAAAACCGCCTATAGGGTCATAGCAAGTCTATCGGCACCACCTGAATGATATTGAGGCCGTCCGCCGCAGATAAAGGATGCGGCGATAAAGTACCGACCTCAGCCCCCGGTGTGTCAAAGACGCCGTCCTGCCCCAACCTGATATCCTAAGCCGCCGTGAAAAAAGCCACTTTCGCCGTAAGGCGATCCGCTAACTGCGAGAGTTCCATGCTAGCGGTTGCAACTTGATGCGAGCCGGTGGCTGATTGCACGGTGGAGCCGTGAATACGGTTGATGTTTTGAGCAACATCATCAGCCACGCCACTCTGCTGTACAGAAGCGCTGGCAATCTGGGCGTTCATATGACTGATGGCGCCAACCTGCTCGCTGATCCTGGCCAGTGCACTCTGCGCGCTGCGGGTTTGTGTGGCGGTTTGGCTCGCCAGCTCGCAACTGTTGCGCATGGTTTGCGAGGCGGCTTGCGTCCCCGATTGCAGCGTGCTGATCATCTCCCGGATTTCCTCGGTTGACTGCTGGGTACGGTTGGCCAGCGAGCGCACTTCATCGGCGACCACCGCAAATCCACGCCCATGCTCTCCTGCCCTCGCCGCCTCAATAGCAGCGTTCAGCGCCAGCAAGTTGGTTTGAGAGGCGATGGAGTTGATGACATCGATCACTGACTCGATATTTTCACTGTATTTGGATACCTGATCTACGGTACCCGTGGTTTGCTCCAGCATTATTGCCAGTTGGTCAATGGCAACGGCAGTGCTTGCAACCAATCGATTACCGTTTTCCACTTCGATGTCGGCCACGCGGGACGCATCAGCTGCCTGCGCGGCATACCCGGATACTTCGCTGACAGTAGCGGCCATTTGCGTGATGGCTGTGGCTACCTGCTCGGCTTCGTGGGTTTGCAGGTTGATCTGGTCATTGTTGGTCGACGAGGTGGCAGACAATTGGATGGAGGACTGATTGACCTCCTGGGCCGCCCTGCGCACTTGTTGAATAGTCTGCGCCAAGTGCACAAGCGCGTCTTTGAGCACCCCCATCACACTCTTGGGGTAGTCAGTGGAAATAGTCTGGTTCAGATCACCCGCCGCCAGACGCTCAATGGCCAATGCCACCTCAGTGGGCTCGGCGCCCAACGTCGATTTAACGAAGCGAATAATCACCGCCGATAACGTGACGCTCAGCAGCAGCGCGATACTGGTCGCGATCAGCATCAGGGTACTGAACTGGCTGGCCGTTTCCTGCACCGCGCCAAGCTTGGCCTTGATGGATGCTTCTTCATAGTCAATCAGCGCATTCACGCGCTTTAACCACTCGCTGTAATCCAAAGAAGTTTGACGCATCAGAAGCGCCTGGGCTCCGGGAATGTCCCCCGCTCGGCGCATTGAAATGACCGCCTGGGTGGATGTGAGGGTTTGTTGTTCAATCTCCTTGATTGCGGTCAGCAGTCGAAGCTCTTCGCCCGTAACGCTTGCGCGTGTGAACAACTGATCCATTGGCGCCGCCGAGTCGGCGTAGGCTTGCTCCAGGGCTTTAATCTGCGACAAGTATGTGTCCAGATCATGGTCGCTCGTCACGAGCACCGCATCCCGGATAGCAATGGCACGGTTATGCACGCTGCCACGGAAATTGATGGCGTAGCGCTGCACCTTTGCCGCGTTTTCACTGACGTCGCCCAAGGTGGCATCAATGAACCCAACGCGCTGAATGCCGATGGCAGTGATCAACATCAGAAGTGCCAGGATGGCTGCGAAACTCAGCCCTATGCGTGTGGCCAACGAGAGCGTTTTCTTCATGGCTTACTCTGAAATATGCCCGTCATGGGACTGGGTTGATGCGGATGACGCGAGGGGCGCGGTGAGCCAATCACGCTGGGTGCGTTGAAGATACGTCGATGACGGATAACCAATCCATTGAGTATTACGCACTGCATTGATAGCTCAGTGCTATCACGCGGAGTAGTGAGCCGCAGGCTCATGAGGCAGCGCGCCGGGTGCCTGCCATCGCTCGGAACCTCAATAAAACGGTGACAGAGGCCCCCGCCAAGGGCTCACGCAATAGCCCTGTATATCACCGGCCTTGACCTGATCGAGTAGTTTCAGCCAATCAATGACTTCCTTGCCGAGGCCCTTATGGCACTGACTCACATCGCTCGCGTCTTTTTGTATTTCCTATTGCTCAGCACTGTCTGGCCCAGCCACGCCAGGGACCTGGCCGAGGGCCTTACCGAACAGTCACCTTCGGTGGCACTTGAAAATAAAAACCAGCGGTACCCGCAATGGACCGGCATCGGTTTACTGAAAAACGCTTTGGGCCAGACCTGCAATGCCGTGCTGCTCGACACGCGCAATCGGCAGGGTAAGGCCGTCGGCCCGGCTTATGTGCTGACCAGCGGGCATTGTGTGTTCTATAGCTACGGTACGGCGCGCATCCGCCAGGCGTTCACCGCCGACGTGACCTTCAATTACTTTCATGACACCCCCGAACGGCATGCCACCTACACCGTCAAGACGGCACATTGGAGCAGCATGGCGGGCACTGACCTGGCCGTACTCGAACTGGATACGTCACTGGCCGTGCTGGTGGCCAGCGCGATCATGCCCCTCAAGCTCGCCGCTCATCGTCAGACAACGGATCGAGAAGTGATCAATGTGGGAGCGCCGACCGGTTTTCTGAAAAAGGGCCTGCGCATGAGTGCCTGCGCGGAGTCGACCCTCAACAGTTTTGCCGAACACCCCGGCGTGTTTCCCAGCGCCTTGCACAACCGCTGCAACGGTCTGCGCCCAGGCAGCTCCGGCAGTCCGATGCTGGACCGGAACACCAATGAAATCACCAGCATCATCAGCAAAGTCGCGTCTGCCATTCAGAAGGACATTCTCAACAGCTGCCAGAACAACTCGGCGTGCGAAGCCGCCAAATTCAACTACAGCTATCCTGCCAACGACTTGTACTACTGCTTTGTAGACGGTGTTTTCCGTAACGACACCCCAACCTGCCAGCTCAAGGCCGTTGACATCACGCTGGACGAGCCGTGGAATCTGAAACCGTATGTGCATTTAAAACGTGACGCCGCCGACCAGATTACCCATCCGACCTGGAACCTGAGGTTCTCGATCCAGGAGCCGTTCTACCGATTCAAGGCCGTGAATGACATCAGCGATTGCGCACGCACACACGGTTACCAAATTGCTGCCGCCTCTGACGAGGCCTACATCAACCAGCTCATCGGCCCAGTGCTGGGGCCGCATGTGCTATGCATACTCGGGGTACAAAAGGCCGAGCAGCCGCTGACCGAAGCACTGCTACGCAATGTATTCACCCATTCGGTATTCCTGACCAACCCGGCACCGGCCCCGCTGCTCAAGCACCGCTATCACATCGCCTGGGAAAACCAGCGCAATGGTTTTAGCCAGCATTACTACTACAGCGTGAACTCGGCGATCAGCACCACCTGCGGCGATATTGACGACGATCGCTACACCCTGGCCATGGATGGCACTTTTCTTGATATAGCAGAGCTGCCGATCACGCTCTGCAGCTATGCGCGTAACAGCGCTGGTCAACCGTCGGCCATTCGCACAGACGTGATCAAAGGTGCAATGGTTCGCTCGCAGCGTCATGCCAGGTGAGGCAGAACGCATCTGATTCCACGTCTATGCAGATCAACTGCACCGTCGAAGAGATGTTTGCCAGGCTGAGGCGCCTATGCGCCAACACCTCAGGCCCTTAACAGCCCGCGGCGCGCCAGGAATTTCAGTAGGTTTTTTTCGCAGACATGAAAAAGCCCAACCGGTGAAGATTGGGCTAAGTCATTGAAAAATATGGTCGGGACGGAGTGATTCGAACACTCGACCCCTAGCACCCCATGCTAGTGCGCTACCGGACTGCGCTACGCCCCGACTAGGCGTGTTACTGGGCTTGCTTCTTAACGAAGCGAACCGGAATATACCGCAAGCTTTTGAAATGTGGAAGTATTTTAAAAGCTTGAATCACTTTTTCAATACCACCAGCACATCTTCGAGTTCGGAGATCATCTGGCGGATCAGTTGCTTGTATTGGGTGGTGTCGTCTTTGGCTTCATCACCGGACATGCGCTGGCGCGCGCCGCTGATGGTGAACCCCTGATCGTACAGCAACGCACGGATCTGTCGGATCATCAGCACATCCTGGCGCTGATAATACCGACGGTTCCCGGTGCGTTTGACGGGGTTGAGCTGAGGAAACTCCTGCTCCCAATAGCGCAGCACGTGCGGTTTTACCGCACACAGCTCGCTGACTTCACCGATGGTGAAGTAGCGCTTGCCTGGGATGACGGGTAGTTCGTCGTTATGACTTGGTTCCAGCATAAGCCTCAACTCGGGCCTTCAACTTCTGCCCTGGACGAAAGGTGACCACACGGCGAGCCGTGATCGGGATTTCTTCTCCCGTTTTTGGATTGCGGCCAGGCCGCTGGCGTTTGTCCCGCAGGTCAAAATTGCCGAAACCGGACAATTTGACCTGTTCGTTGTCTTCCAGAGCGTGCCTGATCTCTTCAAAAAACAGCTCGACCAATTCCTTGGCCTCGCGCTTGTTCAGACCCAACTCTTCGTACAGACGTTCCGCCATCTCAGCTTTCGTCAAAGCCCCCATACGTCACTTCCTTAACGTGGCGTTCAACCTTTGTTCGAGCGAGGTGAGGATATTTTGTGTCGTGGTATTCACCTCATCGTCATTAAGAGTGCGCGATGGATGCTGCCAGGTCAAGCCAACCGCAAGGCTTTTTCTATGCGGATCAATGCCTTTACCCTGATAGACGTCAAATAGCCTGAGGTCCGTCAGCCATTCCCCTGCATTTTCTCGGATTACCTCCAGAACGGCAGTGGCGGCGACTTCACGATCGGCGATCAAGGCCAGATCACGACGCACTTCAGGGAAGCGCGACAACTCGCTGAATTTGGGCATCTTGCCCGACGCAACTTCAGCCAGGACCAGTTCAAAAACGAAGACTGGACGGTCCAGACCCAGGGTTTTCGACAGTTCCGGGTGAATGGCGCCGACAAAGCCGACCAAGCGACCCTCGCGCTCGATGCGCGCGGTCTGGCCTGGGTGCAGCGCCGGGTGTTTGCCGGGCAGGAACGTGAACGCATCCAGCGCACCGGCAAAGCCCAGTACCGCTTCCACGTCGGCCTTGACGTCGAAGAAGTCCACGGCGTCGCGGCCCTGTGCCCAGCCTTCCGGCAGGCGGCTGCCGCAGACCACACCGGCCAGCATCGGCTCTTGCTTCAAGCCATCGAGTTGACCGACGAAACGCAGGCCGCTTTCGAACATGCGCACGCGATCCTGCTGACGGTTCAGGTTGTGAGACAGCGCCTTGACCAGGCCTGGCCACAGCGACGAACGCATGGCCGCCATGTCATTGGAAATCGGATTGGCCAGCAACAGCGGCTCAACGCCCGGGTTGAACAGCTCGAATTGCTTTGGATCGATGAAGCTGTAGGTCACCGCTTCCTGATAACCACGAGCCACCAGCAGGCGACGCAACTCAGGCAGGTGCGCACGCGCCTCGGCCTTCGGTTGTGGCGCAAGACGCGCTTGCGGGTAGCGCACCGGCAGACGGTTGTAACCGTACAGGCGAGCCAGTTCTTCGATCAGGTCGACTTCCAGACTGATATCGAAGCGATGGCTTGGCACTTCAACGTGCCACTGCCCTTCCCCACCCGCAGAGATGGCGAGGCCGAGGGCCGACAGCAGTTGCTCGATCTCGGCAGGCTCAATCACCAGGCCGAGCATTTGCTCGACGCTTTTGGCACGCAGGGTGATGGGCGCAATGGACGGCAGGTACTGCTCGTTGACGATCTCGGTGATCGGACCGGCTTCGCCGCCGGTGATGTCCAGCAGCAGGCCAGTGGCGCGCTCCATGGCTTCACGGGCCAGCTTCCAGTCCACGCCACGCTCATAGCGGTGCGATGCATCGGTGTGCAGGCCGTAGGAACGGGCCTTGCCGGCGATGGCGATCTGGTCGAAGAACGCGCTTTCAAGGAATACGTCGCGAGTGGTCGCGGATACACCGCTGTGCTCGCCACCCATCACGCCAGCAATCGCCAAGGCGCGGGAGTGGTCGGCAATGACCAAGGTGTCGGCGCGCAGGCTGACTTCCTGGCCGTCGAGCAGTACCAGCTTCTCGCCTTCCTCTGCCATACGCACGCGGATGCCGCCGTGGATTTCGGCAAGGTCAAACGCGTGCAGCGGCTGGCCCAGCTCCAACATCACATAGTTGGTGATGTCGACGGCCGCATCGATGCTGCGCACATCAGCGCGGCGCAGGCGTTCAACCATCCACAGCGGGGTTGGCCTGGACAGGTCGACATTACGGACCACGCGCCCCAGGTAACGTGGGCAGGCGTTTGGCGCCAACACGTCAATCGAGCGCACTTCGTCGTGCACGGCTGGCACACTGGCAACCACTGGACGGGTGACGGGCACGTTGTACAGCGCACCCACTTCACGGGCCAGGCCGGCCAGGGACAGGCAGTCGCCACGGTTCGGGGTCAGGTCGACCTCGATGCTGGCGTCTTCCAGTTCCAGGTAAACACGAATGTCCTGGCCCACCGGCGCATCGGCCGGCAGCTCCATCAGACCGTCATTGCCCTCACCCACCTGCAACTCAGCCTGGGAGCACAGCATGCCGTTGGACTCGACGCCGCGCAGCTTGGCCTTCTTGATTTTGAAGTCGCCCGGCAGTTCGGCACCGATCATGGCAAACGGGATCTTCAGGCCCGGGCGCACGTTGGGCGCTCCGCACACGACCTGGAAGGTCTCTGCGCCGTTGCTGACCTGGCACACGCGCAATTTGTCGGCATCCGGGTGCTGCTCGGTGCTCAGCACCTCGCCCACCACCACGCCACTGAATACACCGGCGGCCGGGGTAACGCTATCGACCTCAAGACCGGCCATCGACAGACGCGCAACCAGCGCGTCGCGATCCACCTGCGGGCTTACCCAGCCGCGCAGCCATTGTTCACTGAATTTCATCCTGCTCTCCTAAAGATTCGTTACGACTAGCGAAATTGCGCGAGGAACCGCAAGTCGTTGTCGAAGAACAGACGCAAGTCGTTCACGCCGTAACGCAGCATGGCCAGACGCTCAACGCCCATGCCGAAGGCAAAGCCCGAAAACTCTTCCGGGTCGATCCCGGACATGCGCAGCACGTTAGGGTGGACCATGCCGCAACCCATCACTTCCAGCCAGCCAGTCTGCTTGCAGACACGACAGCCTTTACCACTGCACATCACGCATTCCATATCGACTTCAGCGGAAGGCTCGGTGAACGGGAAGAAGGATGGACGGAAACGCACCGCCAGCTCTTTCTCGAAGAACACCCGCAGGAACTCTTCGATGGTGCCTTTGAGGTCGGCGAAATTGATATCGCGATCAACCAGCAGGCCTTCGACCTGGTGGAACATCGGCGAATGGGTGATATCGGAGTCGCTACGGTACACACGGCCCGGACAGACGATGCGGATCGGCGGCTTGTTCGCTTCCATGGTGCGGACCTGTACCGGCGAGGTATGGGTGCGCAACAGCATGTTCGCGTTGAAATAGAAGGTGTCGTGCATCGACCGGGCCGGGTGATGGCCTGGGATGTTGAGCGCCTCGAAGTTGTGATAGTCGTCTTCAACCTCAGGGCCTTCGGCAATGCCGTAGCCGATATGGGTAAAGAACTGCTCGATGCGTTCCAGAGTCCGGGTGATCGGATGCAGACCGCCCGACGCCTGGCCACGGCCAGGCAAGGTCACGTCAATGGACTCGGCGGCGAGCTTGGCCGCAAGATCGGCCTCCTCGAGCGACGCCTTGCGCGCATTGAGAACCTCGGTGACGCGCTCCTTGGCAACGTTGATCAGAGCCCCGACCTGCGGACGCTCTTCAGCAGGCAAATTCCCCAGGGTCTTCATCACCTGAGTCAATTCACCTTTTTTGCCAAGGTAGTGAACCCGGATTTGCTCCAGGGCATTGATATCTTCAGCGCTTTGCACAGCCTCAAGAGCTTGCGCGACGAGCGCGTCCAGGTTTTCCATGTACAGACTCCAGATACAAAATAGGGGAAGAGCTTGAAGGCTCTTCCCCTATTTATGACGTTTACCACCTTGGGCTACAGGAGCAACCCAGGGTGACTGTCGGGGGTACTTAAGCCAAGGAGGCTTTAGCTTTCTCGACAATCGCAGCAAACACCGCTTTTTCGTTCACGGCCAGTTCAGCCAGAACCTTACGGTCGATTTCGATGGACGCTTTCTTCAGGCCAGCGATGAAACGGCTGTAGGACAGACCGTTAACACGTGCACCAGCGTTGATACGAGCGATCCACAGAGCGCGGAACTGACGTTTTTTCTGACGACGGTCACGGTAGGCGTATTGGCCTGCCTTGATTACCGCTTGCTTGGCAACACGGAATACGCGTGAACGCGCGCCGTAGTAGCCTTTAGCAAGTTTCAGAATTTTTTTGTGACGCTTACGGGCCATGACGCCACGCTTAACACGAGCCATGAGTTACTTCCTCTATTCTTGAACCAAAATTAACGAAGGCGCAGCATGCGCTCGACTTTTGCCACGTCAGACGGATGCAGCAAGCTGCTACCGCGCAGTTGACGCTTACGCTTGGTCGACATTTTGGTCAGGATGTGGCTCTTGAAAGCGTGCTTGTGCTTGATGCCGTTAGCAGTTTTCAGAAACCGCTTAGCAGCACCACTTTTAGTTTTCATCTTTGGCATGTTCGGTACTCCGCATTCAGTTGATAAACATAATCAGAAGGCCTGCCGTGCCCTGTTGATTACTTCTTCTTTTTCGGGGCGATGACCATGATCAGCTGGCGTCCTTCCATCTTAGGATGCTGTTCGACCGAACCGTACTCGAGCAGGTCAGCTTCAACCCGCTTGAGGAGTTCCATCCCCAGCTCCTGGTGGGCCATCTCACGGCCGCGGAATCGCAAGGATACCTTGGCCCTGTCCCCATCACTCAGGAAACGTACCAGGTTGCGCAGTTTTACCTGGTAATCCCCTTCCTCCGTCCCTGGACGAAACTTGATTTCTTTAACCTGGATCTGCTTCTGGTTTTTCTTGGCTGCGGCAACCTGCTTCTTCTTCTCGAAGATCGATTTGCCGTAGTCCATCAGCTTGCAGACAGGCGGTACAGCATCGGCGGAAATTTCCACCAAATCGAGCTTGGCTTCTTCAGCCTTAAGAAGCGCGTCTTCAATTGACACAATCCCAAGCTGCTCACCTTCAGCCCCAATTAACCGAACCTCGCGTGCCGAGATATTCTCGTTGATCGGGGCTTTCGGTGCAGCTCGTTTATCTTGTCTCATTTCACGCTTAATAGTAATTACTCCGAATCTGGGCGACCACGCCGGGAAACCGCTTGCGCGAGAAACTCAGCGAACTGGGCGACGGGCATCGAGCCCAGGTCAGCACCTTCACGAGTACGCACAGCGACAGTCTGCATCTCGACTTCCCGATCTCCGATAACCAAAAGATAGGGAACCTTGAGCAAAGTATGCTCACGGATTTTAAAGCCGATCTTTTCATTTCTCAAGTCGGACTTGGCACGAAATCCGCTTTCGTTGAGTGTTTTTTCAACTTCAGCGGCAAAATCTGCCTGTTTATCAGTGATATTCATGATCACTGCCTGGGTCGGAGCCAGCCACGCCGGAAACGCGCCCTCGTAGTGCTCGATCAGGATGCCGACGAACCGTTCGAACGAGCCGAGGATCGCCCGGTGCAGCATAACCGGGTGTTTACGACTGTTGTCTTCG
Source organism: Pseudomonas fluorescens (assembly GCF_002837185.1). Lineage (GTDB taxonomy): Bacteria > Pseudomonadota > Gammaproteobacteria > Pseudomonadales > Pseudomonadaceae > Aquipseudomonas > Aquipseudomonas fluorescens_AM. Next base: position 16,671 of record NZ_KZ478000.1, read on the forward strand.
CAGACGTATTCGGCTCCCAGACGGATCGGCAGGTTAAAATCGAGCTGCAGGGTACCACACTGCCAGACACGGCCAAGGCAATCTTTCAGCGAGAACTCGATCTTGGGACCGTAGAACGCGCCCTCGCCCGGCTGCAGGTCGTACGCAAGGCCCGCGCTGTCGAGTGCTGCGGCCAGTGCAGCTTCGGCGCGATCCCAGAGTTCGTCGGAGCCGACGCGTTTTTCCGGACGAGTGGACAGTTTCATTTCGACTTCGGTGAAGCCGAAATCGCGATAAACGTCCATGGTCAGCTTGATGAACGCGGCCGATTCAGCCTGCATCTGCTCTTCGGTGCAGAAAATATGGGCGTCGTCCTGGGTAAAGCCGCGCACGCGCATGATGCCGTGCAGCGCACCCGATGGTTCGTTGCGGTGGCAGGCACCGAACTCGGCCAGACGCATCGGCAACTCGCGGTAGCTCTTCAGGCCTTGATTGAACACCTGCACATGGCAAGGGCAGTTCATCGGCTTGATAGCGTAGTCGCGGTTTTCCGACTGGGTGGTGAACATATTGTCGGCGTAGTTGGCCCAGTGCCCGGACTTCTCCCACAGGCTGCGATCGACGACCTGCGGGGTCTTGATCTCGAGGTAGCCGTTTTCGCGCTGAACCTTGCGCATGTACTGCTCGAGCACCTGGTACAGGGTCCAGCCGTTCGGATGCCAGAACACCATGCCCGGCGCTTCTTCCTGCAGATGGAACAGGTTCAGGCGCTTGCCGATCTTGCGGTGGTCGCGTTTCTCGGCTTCTTCGATGCGCTGGATATAGGCGGCCAGCTGCTTCTTGTCGGCCCAGGCGGTGCCGTAGATACGTTGCAGTTGCTCGTTCTTTGCGTCGCCGCGCCAGTAGGCGCCAGATAACTTGGTCAGCTTGAACGACTTGAGAAAGCGCGTGTTCGGCACGTGCGGGCCACGGCACATGTCCACGTATTCTTCGTGGTAGTACAGACCCATGGCCTGCTCGTCCGGCATGTCTTCCACCAGGCGCAGCTTGTAGTCTTCGCCACGGGCGCTAAACACGTCGATCACTTCGGCGCGCGGGGTGACCTTCTTGATCACGTCGTAATCTTTTTCGATCAGCGCGTGCATGCGCTGCTCGATGGCCGCCAGGTCGTCCGGAGTGAAAGGACGCTCATAGGCGATGTCGTAATAGAAGCCTTCTTCGATTACCGGGCCGATCACCATCTTGGCGGTTGGGTACAGCTGCTTGACCGCATGGCCAATCAGGTGCGCGCAAGAGTGGCGAATAATCTCGAGCCCCTCTTGATCCTTGGGCGTGATGATCTGCAGGCTGGCATCGGAGGTGATCAGGTCACTGGCATCGACCAGCAGGCCATCGACCTTGCCGGCCACGGTGGCCTTGGCCAGGCCGGCACCAATGGATGCGGCGACCTCGGCTACGGAAACCGGATGATCGAATGAACGTTGACTGCCGTCGGGTAGAGTAATAGTTGGCATGGCGCCTCCTCTCCTAGTGGTGACCCCTACCAAAGGTCACGTGGGTTGGGATGAGCCAGTACAAGATCCAACACCAGGCTGTTCAATGCTGAATGCCTGCCTTACAGCGGCAGGAGCCTTTCGGCCAACCGATAATCGAACCAGAGTGACTGGAGTGAACAAAAAAAGCCCTGACAAGGCGGCAAATGGCACACCTGGGAAAAACCAAGCCGACGATGCTAGCACAGATGAACGGTCATCGCGCCGACACGACCGGGGTAAAAGCAAATTCCAGGCTTTATGGGCGCAAAAGTGAACTTGAACTGTACGTCAGGCCTCAAACACCCCGAGAATCGCCGTTCGTCCTCGACCCAAAGGAGCATCCCATGATGCGTTTTACCTCGACCCTCGCCCTCGCCGCTTCCCTGGCATTCCTTTCGCTCGGCGCGCAAGCCGCGGCGCCATCGAACTGGCCGGCCGGTGCCCGTGACGCCTTCGTCAACGACTGCAGCTCCGCGGCCAGCCAGAACGTGGACGTCAAAACTGCCAAAGCCCACTGCGAATGTGGCGCCGACAAGATCAACGCCGATTTGAGCACCGCGGAAATCAAAGAACTGATGACCAATCAGAACGCCAGCGCGGAGCTCAAGAACAAAGCAGTAGCGGCTATTTCGTCCTGCAAAGTCGTCAAGAAAAAGTAAGAACGGCCGCTGATCAGGCGTCCTTTTTGCCAAAAAAACTGCCTAAAAACTGCTATTTCTCACAAATTACGTAGCTTTTACGGCTTTTTTTAATAGCTGATATTTCGCCGCAAAGCCCCGCAGGCCGGGGCTCTCAGCCAGAATCTGGATTGAACGCAACGCGATTGATTAGCAAACAATGCCTTGGGGGGGCTCCCAAGTCGAACATTTCGACTATGATAGCCCTGTGTGCCCAGTTGGCCTGAGCAGCACAGCACTACTGAAAATATATGTTTCTTGGAGATACACCATGTCTAATCGCCAAACCGGCACCGTTAAATGGTTCAACGATGAAAAAGGCTTCGGCTTCATCACTCCTCAAGGTGGCGGTGACGACCTGTTCGTACACTTCAAAGCTATCGAAAGCGACGGTTTCAAAAGCCTGAAAGAAGGCCAAACCGTTTCCTTCGTGGCTGAGAAAGGCCAAAAGGGTATGCAAGCTGCACAGGTTCGCGCCGAGTAATTCTCCGCTGAGCTAAAAAAACCCCGTCCATGTGACGGGGTTTTTTATGGGCGCTGCAAAAGCCGCAGGCTATCAGCCGCAATTGACCCGTGTGATCACCAGATTATCGTCGGCATTCAGGTTCAAGCGGTCGGAGCGATACTCCAGCGTGATCATGTCGTTGGGCTTGAGGATGCGTGCATTTTGTGCACCGGCACGGGTACGCGCCTGCTCCAGTAGTTGAGGCGAGGCTTTCTGGCCGATTGTGTACTCGGCGGCCTTCGACTCACAGCGGCTATGACCGGCATCGGTCACGCTGGCATCTTTGCCTGGCTCAGAGGCACCCGGGGTGCTGCAACCCGCCAATGCGAGCGCCGCCAACAAAGTACCGAATGATGCGAGCTTCCAAGGCATGAAGCCTCCTATGATAAAAAAGTGAACAGAGATCGTGCGACAGCGATTGAACCGATTGGTTTCAAGACGTTAACGTCTCACCCGCAAGTCTGCCTGAGTCACGCCAGGCAAGCGTCCAGTCAATCGTGACCAGATATGAACATGCTCAGTAGATATCGATGTAGTCAGACGACGGCTCTGGCCAGTTCTGCTTCAGCGCGTTGAAAATCTGCGTCACCCACACCTCGTCACTGGCAGCCACATTTCCTACATACCCCGACCCCTTCGCCCAGGTCTCCAAGCGAAACAGCAGCCCGTCGATATCTACGCCGCCTACGAGCTTTCCTGAAGAGATGTAGGCGATACCGGCGTTGGTGACCCGAAGCTGGGCATGTTCATCGTCACTGGCACTGGCAATCAGTTGCCGCACAGCTGCCAGATTAAGGTCTTCAGACTTATTCAAATCGATCTGCACGCGGTGTTTCCCGGCCAATAAACAGGGCGGCAGTGTCGCACACCCCTTTCCTTATGCCTAAGTAGCAGTGCCAAACCCCGCGTAAAATGCTTAACTGCGCCCGCTGCAGCCGCACGCCAGCGCATTGCCCCAGTACTTACAACCCGCGAGATTTTCCATGACCACCGTAACGCTCCAAGCCGATATCAAAGCCAAATGGCCCCTGGGACAAAGCTCTTATAGCCCCGGTAGTGCGGAGGAGCTGGCGATCATTGGTATCGACCTGCTGGTCAAGGAGCTCGGCACCCAGGGCGCGCACGCTTTCATCGGCCAGGTATTCGAGAAATACCCGGCCGACCACCTGGGCGCACAAGAGCGCGAATAAGAACCGGCCGGCGAGCGCCGACCGGCAAGCGGTTTACTTCAAACGCGCCAGGCGCTCGGTCAGCAGATCGAAGAAGCCCTGGGCGTCACCGTTCTCGACCCAGAAGGCGTTCTTGTCCTGCTTCAGGCCGTCGTACCAATCGACGATGGTCTGGCCGAAGGTCGGGCCTTCCCGACTGTCGACAACCACGTTGACCTGGCGACCACTGAACAGCGATGGCTTGAGCAGGTAGGCGACCACCGTAGCGTCATGTACCGGGCCGCCGGGAATGCCATAGTGCTCCATGTCGCCCTTGACGTACTCGTTAAGGATATTGCTGACGACTTTGCTCGCGTTGTTGTTCAGGTCTGCGATCTTCTTCAGGCGCGCTTCGCTGGTCAGCACTTTATGGGTGACGTCCAACGGCAGGTAGGTCAACTTCACGCCACTTTTAAGCACAATTTCTGCGGCCACCGGATCGGCGAAGAGGTTGAACTCGGCCACCGGCGTGATGTTGCCGCCATTGAAGTGCGCGCCCCCCATTACCACCACTTCCTTGATGCCTTGAGTGATTTCCGGCGCCTGGGTCAGGGCCAGGGCCAGGTTGGTCTGCGGGCCGAGCATGGCGATGGTGATGCTGTGGGGTTTGGCGGTCGTCAGGGTCTTGATCAGATAATCCACCGCGTTGCCATCAGCCAGGCCTTGTTTCGGCTCATGCACGGTGACACCGGAGATACCTTCCTTGCCATGGATATTCTCGGCATAGATCGGCTTTCGCAGCAGCGGCGCTGGAGCACCCGCGTAAACCGGGATGTCCTCGCGATCTGCCCATTCGCGCGCCAGGCGTGCGTTGCGCGAGGTCTTGTCCAGGCGGACGTTGCCGGCCACTGTCGTCAGTGCGCGAATGTTCAGTTCCTCTGGAGACGCCATGGCGAACAGCAAAGCAACCACATCGTCGGCACCGGGATCGGTATCGATGATCAGGTCGATTTTTTCCGCCGCCTGGGCGCTCGCTGCTGTTAACGCGGACAAAAGCAGAACACTCCGAAACAGGTTTTTCAGGGATGGAAGACCACGTTGCATAAAACACTCCTTGTCGTAAGGGGACTCTAGAAGGTTACGCCGGATACCAGCGCGATATTGCAGTAAGGCTGACATTCGCCGGTGCGCACGACAGCGCGCGCCCTGCCACTCAATTGCTTGAACGCTTCATGACTGAGCAGGCGTCGCTCGCCCAGCGCCGCCTGATCGGCCAGCGCATTGAGCGCGACCAGCGCCGGAGGCTGCTTGAGCAGAATTTCTTCAGCCAGCACGTGGCTTTCCACCTGCATTTCACTGAGCACAACGCGCAGGGTGCTGATGAAATCCGGAATGCCCTGGGTCAGCGCCAGGTCGATCAATTCGACGCCGGGAGGCACCGGCAGGCCGGCATCCCCGATGACCAGGATGTCGCCGTGCCCCAATGATGCGATCACGCGGGACAGGGCGATATTGAGCAGAGGGGTCTTTTTCATGAGGGCACAAAACCTTGTACGTCGTGCAGCGTAGGAATGGAAGGCTGGGCGCCGGCACGGGTCACCGACAACGCGGCCGCGACCTGGCCAAAACGGATGGCCTCGGCTTCGCTCTTGCCGGCCGCCAGCGCGGCGGCAAAGCCACCCACGAAAGTATCGCCGGCAGCCGTGGTGTCCACTGCCCGGACCCTGGGTGCGACCAAGTGCTCGAAGCTGTTGCCGTCAGCAAACAGTGCGCCCTGAGCGCCAAGGGTGATGATGACTTTGCCGGCACCAGCCTTGATCAGCGCTGTTGCGGCGAGTTTGGCGCTGTCGAGCGAATCGACCGCAACACCGCCCAAGGCACTGGCTTCACTTTCGTTGGGAATCAGGTAGTCGATCGAGGCATACCACTCGGCCGGCAAGGGCCCATTGGCCGGCGCCGGGTTGAGGATCACCGTCTTGCCCAGCTCGCGGCCGCGCTTGAGCGTATGCCCGACGGTGTCCATCGGCACTTCAAGCTGGCAAATGATCACGTCGGCAGCCTGCAACACAGCATCGCAGGCCGTCAACGACTGGGGCGTCAACTGAGCGTTACTGCCCGCCACAATTACAATCGCGTTCTGGCTGCTGTCATCCACCACGATCAGCGCGACACCACTGGAGCCGTCCACGGTGCTGATGGCCTGACAATCGATACCTTCGACCAATAGCGCATCGCGCAATTGGCCGCCATAGGCATCGCTGCCGACGCAACCGATCATGGCCACATCCGCCCCGAGACGCGCCAGGGCGACGGCCTGATTGGCGCCCTTGCCACCGGGGACAGTGGAAAACGTCTGGCCGACAAGTGTTTCACCGGCACGCGGCAAGCGACTGGCGCGGGTGACCAGATCCATGTTCAAGCTGCCTACTACCACTACGTTCGCTGGCATACATCAGTACTCATCAATTCGGTTCAGCGGTATTGGGCAAACACACCCGCCAACGGCGCCGTCGACTCACGCAAGACAATGCTTGGCGTCACGATACGTTGATCGACCGGCAGTTGGGGTGTCGCTATACGTCGCAGTAATAATTCGGCCGCTGTCTCACCCAACTGTACGATCGACTGCCCGACCGTGGTCAGCGCAGGATAGACATAGCGACCCATTTGAATATCATCGAAACCTATCACCGACAGCTCGCCCGGCACACGGATATTGCGCTCTGCCGCGGCGCGAAGCACGCCAAAACCGATCATGTCGTTGCAGGCAAAAATCGCACTGGGCGGTTGCTGCGCAAGCAATTGCACGGCGGCGGCATAACCGCCGGTGCTGGTGAAATCACTTTCCCGGATGCGCTCGGCCGCTGTTTCAACACCCGCCTCGCGCAACGCACGTCGATAGCCTGCCAGGCGCATTTGCGCCACGCGCGTATGCGCAGGGCCGGCGATGCAGGCGATGTCACGATGGCCCAATTCAAGCAAGTGCCGGGTCGCCAGGTAAGCACCCTCTTCATGATCGATGCGCACCAGGTCGACATCAATACCATCCAGTGCCCGGTCGACGATCACCATGGGCGTGCGCACCGCGCTCAAGCCAGCAGCAAGGCCGCTGTCATCGCCGCCCACCGAGGTCACGATCAAGCCGTCGACACGTTTCTCCAGCAACACGCGCAAATAGCTGCGCTGCTTTTCGGCGTTGTCGTCGGAGTTGCAGAGGATCACGCAATAGCCATTACGCTCGCAGTAATCCTCGATGCCCCGGGCCAACTCCGCGAAATACGGGTTGAGGCTGTTGGGCACCAGCAGCCCGATCGTCGCCGTGGTCTTGGCCTTGAGCGAGCGCGCTACCGCACTGGGCACATAGTCCAACTGCTTGATCGCCGCCTCGACCTTGACGCGCACAGGTTCGCTGACCGGGCGCGTCTTGTTCACCACATGGGACACCGTGGTATAGGAAATGCCCGCCAGCGCCGCCACATCCTTGATCGTTGCCATGGTTCAGCCCCGCCGACTGGCGCGCTGGCTGCGGTACGTATCGAGGACGACGGCGATCACGATCACCGCACCGGTAATGATGCGTTTGGTGGGTTCTGTCGCGCCGATCTGCGCCAGGCCCGCCGCCAGTACCGAAATAATCAGCACACCAAAGAACGTACTGATGACCGAGCCGCGTCCGCCCATCAGGCTGGTACCGCCAATCACCACGGCGGCGATCACTTGCAACTCCAGGCCTGAGCCGGCATTCGGGTCCGCCGCTTCCAGACGCGAGATCTGGAACAGCGCGGCCACACCGGCGAGCAGGCCCATCAGGCTGAACACCAGGATTTTGTAGGGCTTGGGGTTGATGCCGGCCAGGCGTACCGCTTCTTCGTTGGTCCCGATACCGATCAGGTAGCGACCGAACACGGTGCGGGTCAGCACCAGCTGCGCGGCGATGATTACCAGCAATGCAATGATGAACGACGGCGAAATCCCGAACGCGATCGGATTGGACAGCCAGGCAAACGAGTCACCGATGTAAGCGGTGCGCGAGCCGGTCATCTGGTACGCCACGCCCCGGGCCATCTCCAGCACGCCAAGGGACACGATAAAGGACGGAATACGCCAGGCCACAGTGATAGAACCGGTAAGCGTGCCGGCCAATGCGGCGCAGCCCATGCCCAGTACGGCAGCCGGCAATACGCTCCAGCCCCAGCTCAGAATCGCCACGCTGACCGCCGACGCCGCCAACGCCAGCACCGAGCCTACCGAGAGGTCGATGCCACCGATGATCAGGATGAAGGTCATGCCCACCGCCAACACCATCAGGTCCGGAATCTGGTTGGCCAGGGTGCTGAACGTGTCATAAGACAGGAAGTGATCGCTGAGTACCGAGAACAGCGCAATCATCGCCAGTAACGCGCCCGCCAGGCCCAGGTAGGTGCCCAGGCCGTAGAAGTTGCCGCCCGTTTTACCGGGGGAAGTGGTTGTTTTCATGGGGTATTCCTAGGCGCTGCCTCGTTGAGCAGCGCGTCACGTTTGTGATAGCCGGCAAAGGCGGCGGCGAGCAATTCGTCCTGGGTCCAGCGGTCGCGTTCGAATGTTTCGATCAGGCGTCCGGCGGACAATACGCCGATGCGGTCACAGATCAGCATCAGCTCGCGCAGATCACTGGAGACCACCACCAGCGCTTTGCCCTGGCGCGTCAATTCGCCGAGCAAGGCATAAATGTCGAACTTGGCGCCGACGTCGATGCCGCGCGTAGGCTCATCGAACAGCATCACCGCACAATCGCGCTCCAGCCAGCGGCCAATCACCACCTTTTGCTGGTTACCACCGGACAGCTCGGACACCAATTGCGCCGGGCTGGAGCTGCGGATGCGCATGGCGTCGATCTGACGCTTGGCCAGGGCGGTTTCATCGCGGCTGTTAACCAGACCGCCCGCAGAGATTTCCGGCATGTTGCCCAAGGCGATGTTGGCGCTGATGGACTGGGTCAGCAGCAGGCCTTCACCCTTGCGGTCCTCGGTGATCAGGGCAATCCCATGGGCGACCGCGTCGACCGGGGAGCGAATGCTGACCACGTTGGCCTGCGGCCCCAGCGCCACCGTACCGCTGTCGGCCGGATCGGCACCAAAAATCAGGCGCAGCAACTCGGTACGACCGGCGCCGATAAGGCCGGAAATACCGTAGATTTCACCGGCGCGCACCTGAAAAGATACGTCGCGGACCTTGTCCGAGCGCGTCAGGCCTTTGACCGTCAAGGCCGGCTCGCCGATGGTGCGCGGGCCCAGGTCGATATGCTCGCCCAACTCGCGCCCCACCATCAGGGTCACCAGTTGTTCACTGTTGTAATTGGCCATCGGCTCGACACAGACCAGCTTGCCGTCGCGCAATACAGCGATGCGCTGGGCCACACGGGCCAGCTCTTCGAGCCGATGCGAAATATAAATAATCGCCACGCCTCGGGACTGCAGGCGGGTGATCTGTTCGAACAGCATCTCGACTTCACGGGCAGTGAGCATCGCCGTCGGTTCGTCGAGAATCAGCACATGGCAATCGCCGATCAGATTGCGGGCAATCTCGACCATTTGCTGATGACCAATGCCCAGGCTGCCCACTAGGGTGTCCGGGTCGATTGCGTCCAGGCCCACCTGGGCCATGGCTTCGGTCGCGGCCGCGCGCAACTGTTTGCGGCTGATCCAGCCACCACGGCTGGGCAGGTTATGCAGGAACAGGTTTTCAGCCACCGTCAGCGTCGGCAGCAGGTTGAGTTCCTGCATGACCATGCGCACACCCAGCGCTTCGGCCTGGGTGCGGCTGCCGGGTTGATAATCCTGACCCTTGAACTGCATGTTGCCGGTGGTCGGCGTGACCAACCCGCCGATGATCTTCGACAAGGTACTTTTGCCTGCGCCGTTTTCACCGGTCAGCGCCAACACTTCACCACGATTGAGCGTGAGCGTGACGTCGGACAGAACCGGCTGGGCATAGGTCTTGCCGATACCGCTGACCGAGAGGACAGCGTTCGGGGCGGAAGATGACATAGGAAAAATCTCCAGGCGCCCGCTCAGGACGAGCGAGCGCTGTTGGCTACTGCCGGGATTACTTCTTGAGGACGAGTTCGACCGGGGTTTCGATCACGCCATCGGTGGCATCAACCTTCTCGCCCTTGACCAGCTTCAGCGCATTCCGGATGCCGAACACGGCTTGCTGGGCAGCGGCCTGGTCGGCGGTTGCCAGCACGCGACCGTCCTGCAGCATCGGCTTGATGGCTTCGATATTGTCATAGCCCACCACCAGCACTTTACCGGCCTTGCCTGCCGCACGTACGGCGGAGACGGCGCCCAGGGCCATGTTGTCGTTACCGGCCAGAAGCGCCTTGAGGTCCGGGTATTCACTCAGCATCGCCGAGGCGACTTTCTGGCCCTGGTCAATTTCCCAGTTACCGGATTGGGTGGAGACAATCTTCATACCCGCCGCATCCATCGCATCCTTGAAGCCTGCGGTGCGCTGCTGCGCATTGGTGGTGGTCGGCACGCCTTCGATGATACCGACCTTGTCGCCCGCGGCCAGTTGCTTGGCCAGGTAGTCACCGACCAGCTTGGAGCCTTTGCGGTTGTCCGGGCCTACGAAGGGGATATCGAGTTTTTTGCTTTTCAGCACGTCCGGGTCCAGGCGGTTGTCAATGTTGACCACCTTGATGCCGGCATCCGAGGCTTTCTTCAGCACGGTGACCAGCGCTTTGGAATCGGCGGGTGCGATGACGATGGCGTTGACCTTGGCCAGGATCATCTGATTGACGATATCGATCTGCGCGCTGGTGTCGGTTTCGTTCTTGATGCCGTTGGTGATCATGTCGAAGTCGGCGGCGTGGGATTTCTGGTAGTCCTTGGCCCCTTCTTGCATGGTCACGAAAAATTCGTTGGCGAGGGACTTCATCACCAGGCCGACCTTGGGTTTGGCGGCAGCGTCGTCAGCGAATGCAGAAGAGAGAGGCAGGGCAGCGGATGCGGCGGCAAGCACAGCGACAGCGAGAAGACGTCCTGCAAATGGCAGCTTCATGGATGTACTCCGATCTTATGATTATTGTGAGCAACGCTTGCACCGAAGAAACATCTCGCAAACGTTTGCGTTGGCAGAACTATGAGAACCTTGTCGAGATTTGTCAACGGTCGCCGCTCACCTTTCATTCCTGAAACCGCCGTTCACTCAGGCGCTGTTTGAAACGACAGGGCTGGCAACGATTTCACACGTGGCCCGACGTAAATACCAGCAAGGCTTTCGGACAACCGAACATCACCGCCTCCCGCGTTCGGAAAGCCGGACAGCACCGTGTCAGACCAGCCTGAACAAGCAATTTAAGTTGTTCTAAATCAATAAGTTATTTTATCTATGCTTTCATCATTGGCCTGGTACAAATCCTGCTTTTTCACAGCGCCTCGGACGTTCAGAGTCGCCCGGGTGTTCTGGATAAATCTGCTACCGCACTCGTCAAAACCAGAGAGAAAAATAATGAAATCTGCATTGAAGTCCTTTGTTCCCGGGGCGCTAGCCCTCCTGCTGCTGTTCCCTGTCGCTGCTCAGGCAAAAGAAGTCGAGACCAAGCTCGCCAATGTGGTGATCCTCGCCACTGGCGGCACCATTGCTGGCGCGGGCGCCAGTGCGGCCAACAGCGCCACTTACCAGGCGGCCAAAGTCGGCATCGAACAATTGATCGCCGGCGTTCCTGAGCTTAGCCAGATCGCCCATGTTCGCGGCGAACAAGTGATGCAAATTGCGTCGGAAAGCATCAATAACGAAAACCTGCTGCAACTGGGTCGCCGCGTCGCCGAATTGGCCGACAGCAAGGACGTGGATGGCATCGTGATCACCCACGGTACCGACACCCTTGAAGAAACCGCCTACTTCCTCAACCTGGTTGAAAAAACCGACAAGCCTATCGTGGTGGTCGGCTCCATGCGCCCGGGTACCGCCATGTCGGCGGACGGCATGCTCAACCTGTACAACGCCGTCGCGGTAGCGGGCAGCAAGGATGCACGCGGCAAAGGCGTGCTGGTGACCATGAACGACGAGATCCAGTCGGGTCGCGACGTAAGCAAGATGATTAATATCAAGACCGAGGCGTTCAAGAGCCCATGGGGCCCATTGGGCATGGTCGTTGAAGGCAAATCCTATTGGTTCCGCCTGCCGGCCAAGCGTCACACCATGGATTCGGAATTCGACATCAAGACCATCAAGAGCCTGCCTGACGTTGAAATTGCCTACGGCTACGGCAACGTGAGCGACACTGCCTACAAAGCCCTGGCCCAAGCCGGCGCCAAAGCGATCATCCATGCCGGCACCGGCAATGGCTCGGTGTCATCCAAGGTCGTTCCGGCACTGGTGGAGTTGCGTAAACAAGGCGTGCAGATCATTCGCTCTTCGCACGTTAATGCCGGTGGCATGGTGCTGCGTAACGCTGAACAGCCAGACGATAAATACGACTGGGTGGCAGCCCTTGACCTGAACCCGCAGAAGGCCCGCATCCTGGCAATGGTCGCCCTGACCAAGACCCAGGACAGCAAAGAGCTGCAACGGATGTTCTGGGAATACTGATTCCAGACCTACCTGAAAGGGTGGCGAGGTAGCCTGCTTCCTCGCCACATCAGTTCACGCCTAAAACTTCTCGCAGCAAATCACAGCAAATTTCCATTTTCGCTGTCAGACGGACGTCTTTGAATTTAAGCAGTTGCGAAATTACCTACAGTTAAATACTGTATGTGCGTACAGCTTACTAAGGAATACTCCGTGGCAAAGCCCTCCTCCGCAGCACCCGCAATGCCGGACGCCTACCAACGCCTGGCCATTCGCGTACAAAAAATCATTAATTCGACCAACGCCCAGAAAGCCAAGGCGGCGTTGATCTTCCGCCTGCCGGATGAGCCCGAGGACGAGTGGGCGCGCCTGCTTGAAGAAATTGCGGAAAACGACAACGTCACCCTCGCCTACAGGGATGATGGCGGCGTGCAGATTTTCTGGGTTGTGCCGAAGGAAGATTGATTGAATGAGTGTCCGTTTTTTCGCTGTGTGCTGCCTGTTTTTTGCCGTCACCGCCAACGCCCAAGCCCCCCGAACCTTCAGTGAAGCCAAAAAAATCGCCTGGAAGCTCTACGCCCCTCAATCCACCGAGTTTTACTGCGGCTGCAAATACACCGGCAACCGCATAGACCTGAAAGCCTGCGGCTATATCCCGCGCAAGAACGCCAACCGCGCTGCGCGCATCGAATGGGAACATATTGTGCCTGCCTGGCAGATCGGCCATCAGCGCCAGTGCTGGCAAACTGGCGGGCGTAAAAACTGCACGCGCCATGACGACGTGTTCAAGCGTGCCGAAGCCGACCTGCATAACCTGGTGCCGAGCATCGGCGAGGTGAATGGCGACCGTAACAACTTCAGCTTCGGCTGGCTGCCGGTGCAGAGCGGGCAATACGGTTCATGCCTGACCCAAGTGGACTTCAAGGCCAAGAAGGTCATGCCGCGTCCGTCGATTCGCGGGATGATCGCACGCACCTATTTTTATATGAGCAAGCAATACGGCCTGCGCCTGTCGAAACAGGATCGCCAACTGTATGAAGCCTGGAACAAGACCTACCCGGTGCAAGCCTGGGAGCGCCAGCGCAACCAGACGGTGGGCTGTGTAATGGGCCGAGGCAATGAATTTGTCGGCCCGGTGAATCTGAAGGCCTGCGGCTGAAGGTGGGCGCAACTGGCGCCCACCCGGCCCGTTACTGCGCGACCTTGTGCTCGATGATCTCTGACACGGTGTCGTTCTTCTTGGCCCGCGCCATCTTTTCGTTGAGCAGTGCCTGCTTGGCCTCAGCCTCGGCCTTGGTGGCAAACGGGCCAAGCAGTACCTGGTCCTTGCCGTCTGCCTTCACGATATAAAAATTGAAACCATGTTCCAGCAACCAGGCGGTCAAGTCAGTGATCGCCTGCAGCTTGTGATCCGGCGCCCCCACCCATACATCCCATTCCTGCGCGGCAATCGCACCGGTCTGTGGCTGGCTTTCGGTCACGACAGGCTTGGCCTTGGGGGCATCGACAGGGTTACCTTCGCCGCATCCGGCCAATGCCAACACCGCAATTGCCATCGCTACTTTACGCACTGCCCTGCTCCTTTGAAGATAAAGAGGCGACTTTACCATTCACTGTCTATTCTGGCCGTCATAAACGTTGGCTTAAACAATGCGAATCATGTATCGCGACCTGTATGATGCCGCCATGGGAATTAATGTCGCCTCTATGCGTCCTAAAAGAGGCAGTCACAGGGAAGCGCTTCGCAGTAAGCTACGCACATCTGACACCTGCCCTGTCTGAACATGTGTCCTTAAAAGTAATCAAGGAGAAGTCCATGCTTATACTCACCCGCAAAGTTGGTGAAAGCATAAACATCGGTGATGACATCACGATCACCATCCTGGGCGTTAGCGGCCAGCAAGTACGAATCGGCATCAACGCCCCCAAGGATGTGGCCGTGCATCGCGAGGAAATCTATCAGCGCATCCAGGCTGGCCTCACTGCGCCGGACAAAAACCAGACGCCTTGAAGCACCTCCAGTAGCCAGCCTTTTGCTTCACCGTAACGGCTGGCGAAAACCTGATCGGCCCGTTCGCCTTCTTTATCCCAGCTGTACGCCTCGTACATGCCCCCGCGCTGCAAGATGAAACTGCCATGATGCCAGGAACTTGTTGCATCATTTGCAGCCAAATCCCACGTCATCCTGCGGTCCGTGTGCATTCAGGAGCACGTCGATGAGGCCAACCGTTACACAGCCCATGGTTTCCCTGTCCTGGACGATCACCTTGCTGATAGGCCTGGTCTTTCTGGCGCTAGGGTATGGACTGCGATTGGAAGTCCAGGGGGCTGTCGACGCGGCTGACCACTCCTGGCTGGACCTGGCATTACTGCTGTGTGCCTACCTGTTTGCGTTCTGCCTCAAGCCGATGCAGAAGACAATCTTGCGCAAGCTATGCCAGCGTGAGGCGCATCGCGCGCATCAAAAAGCAACACGCTGACGGTCTTCCAGCTCGCGCACAGTCAGCAGGCCATCCGCTTCTCGCAGGACCTGCAGCCCCTCATACCCGTCGATACAGGCATGCTCGGTCGCCATGGCAGCCAGGTGCGTCGAGGTCACCACCATCACATCCGCTCCCGCCGCTTCTGCGGCTCGAATGCCTACCGTCGCATCCTCGAACACCAGGCAATCCTGCACCGGCACGCCCAGGCGCTGAGCACCGAGCACATAACAGGCCGGATTTGGCTTGCCGCTGGCGACATCTTCGGCCGTCACCATTACCGCCGGCACCGGAATACCCGCAGCGTCCATTCGGCGCAATGCCAGTGCCTTGGGCGCAGACGTGACCAGCGCCCACTGATCGGCAGGCAAGCGTTTCAAGAACTCAACCGCGCCGGCAATCGCCACGATGCCCTCGACATCGTTCACTTCAGCTGCGGTAATCCACGCCGCTTCGGCCTGAGCGTCCACACCCGGCAACGCCTGGCGCGTGATCGTATCAATCGCGCGTGCGCCATGAATGGTGGTCAGGAACGCCTCCACATCCAGGCCATGGCGTTCGGCCCAACGGCTCCATACCCGCTCGGCGGCGGCAATGGAGTTAAGCAGGGTCCCGTCCATATCGAACAGAAAGGCACGGTAACGCTGAGTCAATACGGCAGGATTTCGGTTGGACACGACGCGGCTTCCTCAAGTGCTCAAACCATGAGCGGCCCCTGCAATCTACGTTTCACCTCGCCACTTGTAAACGCTGCGAGGCACCCGCCTCAAGCCTTGAATGACGAACTTGTCATCATCCTGTTGGCTGGCTGTTCGGGTCGCCTGATTACTGTGAACTCACTGCCGACCCCGGCAGCCAACCTTTCACAGAGAGATTTGGCCATGAAACGCTTTGCCCTCGCCTTAGCTGCCTTGCTCGCCAACGCCTCGGTGTTTGCCGCCGACACCGCCCCAGCCGCTCCCGTGATCCATGATCAAACCGGCTTTTTCGTGCACCTGGATGTGGCGAAGGTGCTCTCCAGTACCGACACCTATGGCCAATGCGGTATCGTCCCGGCGCAACTGCGCTACCTGGATCATCAGGACCGGGAACATGTGCTGGACTACCGGGTGCAAGGCATCGGTTGCGCCAGTGACAATTGATCAGGCTACACTGGCGCAACCCATTGAATCAGGGCATTTCCCATGAACATCCTCGTAGTCGAAGACGAACCCAAGGCCGGCAATTATCTGCTCAATGGCTTGCAGGAACTGGGCTACAGCGTGAGCCTGGCCCGCGATGGCGTGGACGGTTTGCACCAGGCCCTGGAAACGCCGTTCGACGTGATCGTGCTTGATGTGATGATGCCGAAAATGGATGGCTGGGAAGTGCTGCGCCGCCTGCGCAAGGAGGCCGATACGCCGGTATTGTTCCTGACCGCCCGCGATGATATCGCCGACCGCATCAAAGGCCTGGAGCTGGGCGCCGACGACTATCTGATCAAGCCCTTCTCCTTCGCCGAACTGGTCGCGCGCCTGCGCACCCTGACCCGACGCGGCCCGACTCGGGAAGAAGAGCACCTGCAGATCGCCGACCTGCAAATCGATGTGCTCAAGCGCCGCGTCACCCGCGCCGGCACGCGCATTACCCTGACCAATAAAGAGTTCGCCCTGCTGCACCTGTTCGCCACTCACCAGGACCAGGTGCTGTCACGCTCGCTGATTGCCTCGCGGGTTTGGGACATGAATTTCGACAGTGACACCAACGTGGTCGACGTGGCCGTGCGACGCCTGCGCTTGAAAATCGACGACCCGTTCCAGCTCAAGTTGATCCACAGCGTGCGCGGCATCGGCTACCGCTTCGATACCCAGCCATGAGTCGCAGCCGTCATCACTCGCTGACCCTGCGCCTGGCGCTGATCTTCGCCCTGCTCGCCTTTGCCCTGATGACCACCCTGGGCGTGGCACTGTACCGCGAGCTGGAGCGCGAGCTGATCCGCCGCGACGACACCGCGCTGATCTCCCGAGTGGATCAACTGCGCAACCTGCTCAGCGACAGCAATACCCTGGACCTGATCAAGACCAAACCCGAGTTGTTCCAGAACATGCTCGGCAACCGCGAATCCGTATTGAGCATCGCAGCCCCCGGTCAACAACCCTTGCTGTTGGTGAACCCGGCGAATATCAAACTGCCTGCGATAGAGCCGGTGCCCAGGGATCACGTACTGGCGCTGAGCGATGTGCAGCACGTGCCGGGGCTCAACGGCATTCCCTTCTCGACGGTAGCCGCGACCATCAACACCGGCGACCTGGGCAGCCTGCAAGTCACCAGCGGGCGCCTGATGACCGAGCGCACCGCCGTACTCGCCAGCTATCGATTGAGCGTTTACATCCTGGCGAGCATCGCTGCGATCATTCTGGCATTGGCCGGTTACCTGCTGGTGCATCGCGGCCTGCTGCCCTTGCGCCGCCTGGCCCGGCATGCGCATGGGATCGGCGTCGGCAACCTGGCCGAGCGCCTCGACAGCGAGGGCGCCCCAAAAGAACTGCTACCGATGATCGAGTCGTTCAACACCATGCTTGAGCGTTTATCCAAGGGCTTTGTGCAACTGGGCCAGGTCTCCACCGACATGGCCCACGAACTGCGCACGCCGATCAACAACCTGCTCGGCGAAACCCAGGTTGCCCTGCAGCAGCAGCGCAGTGTCGACAGCTACCAGCAACTGCTGGCGTCCAATGTCGAGGAGCTCGAACGCCTGGCGCGGATGCTCGACAACATGCTGTTCCTGGCGCGCACCGACCCGGCCAGCGCGTTGCGCCAGCGCCAGGCGCTGGACGCAGCGGATGAAGTGGAGCGCATCGCGGATTATTTCGAAGGGTTGGCCGCTGACGTGGGCATGCATATCGTGGTCCAGGGCGCAGGCGAGATCTGGGCTGAGCCGATGCTCCTGCGCCGCGCCCTGGCGAACCTGTGCGCCAACGCCATCAAGTATGGAGCGCCGGGCTCGGCGCTGAGCATCCAGGCGATTGCAACCGACGAGGGCGTCAACGTGAGGGTCAGCAACCAGGGTGCAACCATTCCCGCCGAGCATCTGCCGCGGCTGTTCGAACGGTTCTACCGGGTGGATGAGTCCCGCGAGCGCTCCTCTCAGTCCAATGGACTGGGGCTGTCGATCGTGGCCACCATCATGCAGCTGCATAACGGGCGGTATCGCGTCAGCAGTGAAGATGGCGTAACGACTTTCGAGTTGTTTTTTCCCGTACGGGAAGCGTGAACCATCGCCCCTTCAATCAAACGCCCCGTTGAGCACTTCGTAGATAATACCGGTGGCGATCGTTACCAATATCAGATCCGTACCCGCTTGCTGCCACTCATACCCATCGTAATGAGGCAGGCGCCCCGCCAGGCGACCATCGAGTTTCTTCGCGATACCGGGCGGCAGCGGCTTGCCGCGAGCCAGATTTTTCTGAATACCCGGCGGCAACGCAGGCCCTGGACTCCAGTAATCGCGGTTACCACCCACCAGGCTCAGCACACCGCCTCGATCAACGCTGGGCCCGCGGTTACCGGCCGAGCCTTTGCCTTTGGGTTTGTCGTGGCCCTGCCCCGCCGAATGATTACCTTTGTTGTTGCCCTGACCCTTGCCATTGCCGGGGTCAGCCAGGGCCATACCGCTGCCTGCCAACACTGCGAGCGACAACGCGACAGAGACGAACTTAGAGGACTTGATCATGGTGTACTTCCTAGGTGGACGCTTGTTTAACTGTAGTCGAGGTTATAGCCCCTCGAACTAAATCAGCTCACCCGGCCACCTGTTTCCACGATATCCATCCGGGTTCGCCAGGCGGCCGAGACCGCCAGGCGCAAGCCCTCCACCAACACAGGCAATTCCATCGACGGCTGACCGAACGCCGGCAAGCCCGGCACATGGATAAATCCACTGCGCACCTCAGTACCCACCAGCGCATGCTGCAATCGATAAAACACCTGATTGCACACGAAAGTCCCAGCCGTCTGCGAAACCGAGGCCGCAATACCCGCCTCACGTACCGTCCTGACCATGCTCTTGATCGGCAAAGTCGAGAAGTAAGCGGCAGGCCCACCTTCCACCACTGCCGTGTCGATCGGCTGGGCGCCGAGGTTGTCCGGGATACGCGCATCATTGACGTTGATCGCGACGCGCTCAATGGAAATATCACTGCGCCCGGGGCCCAGGCCGGTCGCGATGACCATGGCCGGTTGCAGCTCCTCGATCAGCCCAAGCAAGGTCTGGGCAGCAGTGGCAAAGGCGCAGGGCAATCGGCGCGCGACGATCCGCGCGTCATCACTCAGCTCTACCCCTTCCAGCAGGCGTACCGCCTCCCAGGAGGGGTTCACCACGTCGTGGTCGAAAGGCTCGAAGCCGGTCAGCAATAGGGTTTTCATCCTGGCCTCACATCAACAGATAAAGCAGCACGATATTGACCACCAGCATCATCAACGCGGTGGGCAATTGGGCCTTGATCACCGCGTTCTTGTCCGGCAGTTCCAGCAATGCTGCCGGTACGATATTGAAGTTGGCCGCCATCGGTGTCATCAGCGTACCGCAGTAGCCGGAGAACATGCCGATCGCGGCCATGACCGCCGGGTTGCCGCCGTAGATGCCCACCAGCACCGGCACGCCGACGCCGCCGGTCATCACCGGAAACGCTGCGAAGCCGTTGCCCATGATCACCGTAAACAACGCCATGCCCAGCACATAGACCATTACCGCCACCAATTTGAAATCCAGATTGATGTAAGTGGTGGTGATGTGGGCGACCGCCGTGCCTACCCCGGCTTCATTGAACAACAACCCGAGCATGGCCAGCATCTGCGGCAGCACCATGGCCCAGCCCAGGGCTTCGGTCAGGCGACGCGATTCGCGCAAGGCCTGCACGGGTGTATCGCGCGTCAGCCAGCAGGCCAGGCCAAGGGCGATCAGGCAGCCGATGCCAAGAGAGACGAAGGTAGTATTCTTCGGATCAAGCAGCGGCACACCGCCGATTTCGGTGTGCTTGAGCAATACCGAGCCAATCACCGTGGTCAGCGGAATGGCCAGCGCGGGTATGAATAGCTTGTGACCCAGGCGAGCGGCACTGGCGCGGGCCGCCTTGTCATGCAATTGCGCATGCTGGCCACGGCCAACGCCACCCAGGCCGGCAATCAGCGCCATTACTACAACGCCACCACCGATGACCACCGAGGGCAGGCGCTCTCCCACCAGGAACGGAATGGCAAACAGCAGCCAGAACAGCGCGCTCGACCAACGCTTGGGATGGGTGCGATCCAGCAGGATCATGCCGGCGGTGATCAGCAACAGCACACCGGCCAGCCAATACAGATATTGAATGGAAATAATCATTGCGCAGCCTCCACCGAGGGGGCGGCGGTCATCTCACGGGTCAACCGTCGATCGAATCGATGCAGTCGAATGGCATGAATGATAAAGGCACAGATCGCCGTCGGGATGCCCCACACTGCGATATGCAGGGGCTCAACATCGATCCCCGAGCCCAGCAGAAAGGTATGCATCAAGGCGATCGCACCAAAGGCGACGAAGATGTCTTCACCGAAAAACAGCCCCACGTTGTCGGTGGCGGCACACATGGCCAATACCTTGTGACGCAGCTTGTCCGGCAGCTTGCCATAGCGTTTTTCTGCCGCGCCTTCGGCCATCGGCGCCAGCAACGGCCGCACCATCTGCGGATGCCCACCCAGGCTGGTCAGTCCCATGGCCGCAGTGGATTCACGTACAAACAGATAGATGATCAGCAGACGCCCGACCGTCGCGCGCTCGAAACGGGCGATCCAATTCTGTGCATGCAGGCGCAAGCCATGTCGCTCCAACAGGCCAATCACCGCCAGCGGTAATAACAGGATCAATTGCAGTGCACGGGTCTGAAGGAAACCGTCACCCATGGTGGCGAGAATTTTCTCCAGCGGAAACTGAGCGGCGAGCCCGGTAGCGATAGCGGCGGCAGTGACCACCAGCAACGGATTGAAGCGCAATACAAAGCCGACCACGATGACAAGTACGCCGATCAACGGCCATAAATTCACAACAGTTTGCATGGCGGAGAGGTCCTTTAGTGCGCGCTGCGGCGCCATTACAGCAGGATGTGAGCAAGAGGCTCACAGCATGAAAGTGGCGTGCAGTCGGCTCGGTTTTTTTATTGTTGACCCGGAAGGTCGAGCAGTGGCGGCAACTTTGCTGCCTTGAGGCGGGAGGTGTCCAACAAGAAAAACTGTTGCTGCAGACCAATAAATTTTGTCGAGATTGGCACTGCTGGAATCGGCAACTGGAGGGATTCGGGATTCGCCCTATACTCAACGATGATGCGCCTACGCAGCATCCAGGGTGCTATTGCCGACAATGAGGGCTCCAGCTATGTATGCCGGTCAGATGAGCAGTATGGCGACAGCAATTGGCGAGATACGTTGCCAGATGGTGGTCCAGATCATTTGCCTGCTGTCGGTGGCGACGCTTTTCTGTTGACCGAGACGTCAGCGTCTCAAGTGCGCCGCAAGGCGCCGCTTTGCGTGGTATTGCCCGAATTTCAGGCAACAAAAAAGGGCCCACCTTTCGGTGAGCCCTTCTAGACCGCCCAGCAGAGCGGATTTTGTTTGGTAGGCGCGATTGGACTCGAACCAACGACCCCCACCATGTCAAGGTGGTGCTCTAACCAACTGAGCTACGTGCCTGCTGTGAGGCGGCATTCTACGGAATTCCGTAGGGGTGTCAACATCTTTTTTGCAGCTAACCCTATGAATATGCGAATTTTTTATTCGCGGGTCAGGCGCCCGCGAATTACGCGTGGCTGGCAGGCAATTTTCAACTCAGGTAGGATCGCTGCACTCGTAAAAAATATAAAACAGAGGTTCCAGGATGGCGAACACCCCCTACCCCCAGTCGTATTACGCCGCCTCCGCGAATGCGGTTCCGCCGCGCCCGGCATTGCAAGGCGAGGTCGAAACCGATGTCTGCGTAATTGGTGCCGGTTATACCGGTCTTTCCAGCGCGCTGTTTCTGCTCGAGAACGGCTTTCGCGTAACCGTCCTGGAAGCCGCCAAGGTAGGTTTTGGTGCGTCCGGCCGTAATGGCGGGCAGATCGTCAATAGCTACAGCCGCGACATCGACGTCATCGAGCGCAGCGTCGGGCCCAGGCAGGCGCAGTTGCTGGGCGAGATGGCATTCGAGGGCGGCAGGATCATTCGCGAGCGCGTGGCCAAATATCAGATCCAGTGCGACTTGAAGGACGGCGGTGTGTTCGCCGCCCTCAACAGCAAGCATATGGGCCACCTGGAATCACAGAAGCGCCTATGGGAGCGCTACGGCCATACGCAACTGGAACTGCTGGACGAGCGCCGTATCCGCGAAGTCGTGGCCTGTGACAACTATGTGGGCGGCCTGCTGGACATGAGCGGTGGGCATATCCACCCACTCAACCTGGCATTGGGCGAAGCGGCGGCCGTCGAGTCCCTCGGCGGCACAATCTATGAGCAGTCGGCCGCCGTGCGCATCGAGCGCGGCGCCAACCCGGTGGTGCATACCGCCGAAGGCAAGGTCAGAGCCAAGTTCATCATTGTTGCGGGCAATGCCTACCTGGGGAACCTGGTGCCGGAGCTGGCGGCGAAATCAATGCCGTGCGGCACCCAGGTGATCACCACCGCACCACTGGGCGATGAGTTGGCCAAGACCTTGTTGCCGCAGGATTACTGTGTCGAAGACTGCAACTACCTGCTCGACTACTACCGCCTCACCCGCGACAAGCGTCTGATTTTCGGCGGCGGCGTGGTGTATGGCGCGCGGGACCCGGCGAATATAGAAGCGATCATTCGACCAAAGATGCTCAAGGCGTTCCCACAGCTCAAGGACGTGAAGATCGACTACGCCTGGACCGGCAATTTCCTGCTGACCCTGTCGCGCTTGCCACAGGTGGGCCGCCTCGGCGACAACATCTATTACTCACAGGGCTGCAGCGGCCATGGCGTGACGTATACGCACCTGGCAGGCAAGGTCCTGGCCGAGGCATTGAGAGGCCAGGCCGAGCGCTTTGATGCGTTTGCCGACCTGCCCCATTACCCGTTCCCGGGCGGACAGCTCTTACGCACACCGTTTGCCGCAATGGGCGCGTGGTATTACGGGCTGCGGGATAAACTGGGTTTTTGATGAACAACGGGAGCCGGTTCGCCGGCTCCTCGCCTGGATTAGAAAAATCGCAGACACAAAAAACCCCGGTCTTTCGACCAGGGCCTTTGCTATCGGATCAAAGCAGCCATCGGCTTCTTTGTGCTCCAAGGCGTTCAGTGGGCCTTGAGGCAGATATGGCGCAGCGGACGGGACTCGAACCCGCGACCCCCGGCGTGACAGGCCGGTATTCTAACCGACTGAACTACCGCTGCGTATCGCTTGGCTGACTGAGCGTAAAGCCTCAATCACCTTTGAACATCTGATCGATCAACCTGGGTTGTTCAATCTCAAGCCCGACACATCGAACCTGGAAAATATGGCGCAGCGGACGGGACTCGAACCCGCGACCCCCGGCGTGACAGGCCGGTATTCTAACCGACTGAACTACCGCTGCGCGTCGGTGCAACCTTTAACGTTGCGTCTTGCCCTAAGGCAAAACTCTCAAGAAGTGGTGGGTGATGACGGGATCGAACCGCCGACCCTCTGCTTGTAAGGCAGATGCTCTCCCAGCTGAGCTAATCACCCTTTGCTTCGTTGAGGCCGCGAAATTTACGCAGGTAGCGGACCTAAGTCAATAGCAGGATTGAGTTTTTTTCAAAAGCAGCTGTAAGCAGCAAGCTTCAAGCCGCAAGTTCAAAGCCACCAAAAATCTGCTCTCACTTGCAGCTTGCAGCTTGCAGCTTGAATCTGCATCTCACTGCTCATAGATCATCTTCTTGCTCATGCCGCCGTCCACCACGAACTCTTGTCCGGTGACAAACCCGGCCTGGCGCGACAGCAGCCATGCCACCATGGCCGCCACGTCCTCCACCGTCCCTACCCGGCCCGCCGGATGCTGCGCATGATCGACATCGGTAAGCGGCTCGGCCCGCCGCGCAGCAGGATCACGCGCATCGATCCAGCCGGGACTGACCGCATTGACCCGCACTTCCGGCCCCAGGCTCATCGCCAGGGCGTGAGTCAGCGCCAGCAGGCCACCCTTGCTCGCCGCGTAGGCTTCGGTGTCCGGCTCCGACTGGCGGGCCCGTGTCGAGGCCAGGTTGACGATAGCGCCACCATGGGCGCGCAGGTACGGCGCGCAATGCTTGGCCAGCAGCATCGGCCCACTGAGGTTCACTGCCAGCACGCGGTTCCAGTACGCCAGGTCGAGGCTTTCCAGGGTGATATTGCGTGGATCGGCCACCGCCGCATTGCACACCAACGCATCCAGGCGCCCAAACTGCCCCAATACCTCGGCGACACCCTGGGCCACTTGCTTCTCGTCGGCCACATCCATGGTGATAAACCAGGCATTCTCGCCCAGCACCTTGGACACCTTGGAACCGCGCTCGCGGTCCAGGTCGGTCAACACCACCTGCCAGCCCTCACTGATCAGCCACGCCGCAATCCCGAGACCAATGCCGCGCGCCGCGCCGGTTACCAGCGCAACGCGCCCGTTACTGGCCGCTGCGGCCTCCATGGACCACTCGATCACAAGGCCGCCAGCCCGCGGGCCAGGTCAGCCTGCAAGTCCGCCACATCCTCCAGCCCGACCGCGATGCGAATCAGGCTGTCACGGATGCCCGCGGCTTCACGCTCCTGCGGCGCCAGACGCCCGTGGGAGGTGGTGCTCGGGTGCGTGATGGTGGTCTTGCTGTCACCCAGGTTGGCGGTGATCGAGATCAGACGCGTGGCATCGATAAAGCGCCAGGCGCCCTCTTTGCCGCCCTTCACCTCGAAACTCACCACTGCGCCGAAACCGCGCTGCTGGCGCTGAGCCAAGGCGTGCTGCGGATGGCTTTTCAGGCCGGCGTAATGCACCTTCTCGATACCGTCCTGCTGCTCCAGCCATTCGGCCAGGGCCTGGGCATTGGCGCAATGGGCCTTCATGCGCAGGCTGAGGGTTTCCAGGCCTTTGAGAAAGATCCAGGCATTGAACGGGCTCAGGGTCGGGCCGGCGGTGCGCAGGAAGCCCACCACCTCCTTCATCTGCTCGCCGCGACCGGCCACCACGCCACCCATGCAACGGCCCTGGCCATCGATGAACTTGGTGGCCGAATGCACCACAATGTCCGCGCCCAACTTCAACGGCTGTTGCAGGGCCGGGGTGCAGAAACAGTTGTCGACCACCAGCATGGCGCCCTTGGCATGCGCCACTTCGGACAACGCGGCGATATCCACCAGTTCCGCCAGCGGGTTGGACGGCGACTCGACGAACAGCAGGCGGGTATTGGCCTTGATCGCCGCATCCCACCCGGACAAATCCGCCAGGGGCACGTAGTCCACTTCGATACCGAAGCGCTTGAAATACTTCTCGAACAGGCTGATGGTCGAACCGAACACGCTGCGCGACACCAGTACGTGATCGCCAGCACTGCACAGGCTCATCACCACCGCCAGGATAGCCGCCATGCCGGTCGCCGTGGCCACCGCCTGCTCTGCGCCCTCCAGGGCGGCGATGCGCTCTTCGAACGCACGTACGGTCGGGTTGGTATAGCGCGAGTAAACGTTGCCCGGCACTTCACCGGCAAAGCGCGCGGCGGCGTCGGCCGCCGTGCGGAACACATAACTGGAGGTGAAGAACATCGGGTCACCGTGCTCCCCTTCCGGGGTACGGTGCTGGCCGGCGCGCACAGCCAGGGTATCGAAAGCTACGCCATCGAGGTCGCTGTCCAACCGACCGGCATCCCATTCCTGACTCATGCTGCGACTCCTTACACAAATTCTTTGTTTAAGATACAAAACCGGCCCCTCAGGGCCGGTGTTTACTCAGTTGTTGTACAGATCGATGATCGCACTGACCGCCTGGGTCTTGATCTTGGACGAGTCGTTGCGCGCCTGCTCGATCTTGTTCAGGTAGGCCTCATCGACGTCACCGGTCACGTACTTGCCATCGAACACGGCGCAGTCGAACTCGGCGATCTTGATCTTGCCGCCGCCAACCGCCTCGATCAGGTCAGGCAGGTCCTGGTAGATCAACCAGTCGGCACCGATCAGGTCGGCCACGTCTTGCGTGGAACGATTGTGGGCGATCAGTTCATGGGCGCTCGGCATGTCGATACCGTACACGTTCGGGTAGCGCACGGCGGGCGCGGCAGAACAGAAATACACGTTCTTCGCGCCGGCTTCACGGGCCATCTGGATGATCTGCTTGCAGGTGGTACCACGCACGATCGAGTCATCCACCAGCATAACGTTCTTGCCGCGGAATTCCAGCTCGATGGCATTGAGCTTCTGGCGCACCGACTTCTTGCGTGCCGCCTGGCCGGGCATGATGAAGGTACGGCCGATGTAACGGTTCTTGACGAAGCCTTCGCGGAACTTGACGCCCAGGTGGTTGGCCAACTCCAGCGCAGCAGTACGGCTGGTGTCCGGGATGGGGATGACCACGTCGATGTCGTGCTCGGGACGCTCGCGCAGGATCTTCTCGGCCAGCTTCTCACCCATGCGCAGGCGTGCCTTGTAGACCGACACGCCGTCGATGATCGAATCCGGACGCGCCAGGTAGACGTGTTCGAAGATGCATGGCGTGAGTTTCGGCGCTACGGCGCACTGACGGGTGTGCAGCTTGCCGTCTTCAGTGATGTAGACCGCTTCACCCGGTGCCAGGTCGCGGATCAACGTGAAGCCCAGTACATCCAGGGACACGCTTTCGGAGGCGATCATGTACTCGACGCCTTCGTCGGTGTGACGCTGGCCGAACACGATCGGGCGGATGCCGTGGGGGTCACGGAACCCGACGATGCCGTAACCGGTGATCATCGCCACCACGGCGTAACCACCGACGCACCGGTTGTGCACGTCGATCACCGCGGCAAACACGTCTTCTTCGGTGGGCTGCAGCTTGCCGCGCTGGGCCAGCTCGTGGGCGAACACGTTGAGCAGTACTTCCGAGTCGGAACTGGTGTTGACGTGGCGCAGGTCGGATTCGTAAATCTCCTTGGCCAGTTGTTCAACGTTGGTCAGGTTGCCGTTATGCGCCAAGGTAATGCCGTAAGGCGAGTTGACGTAGAACGGTTGAGCTTCGGCCGAGGTCGAGCTACCGGCGGTCGGGTAACGCACATGGCCAATGCCCATGTGCCCGACCAGGCGCTGCATATGACGTTGGTGGAACACGTCACGCACCAGGCCATTGTCCTTGCGCAGGAATAACCGGCCGTCGTGGCTGGTCACAATACCGGCAGCATCCTGGCCGCGGTGCTGGAGGACGGTTAGCGCGTCATACAGCGCCTGATTGACGTTCGACTTACCGACGATACCGACGATGCCACACATGCGACGCAACCCCTACTTAATGAATCTTGACTGAACACCACTTACTGAGGCGTGTTGGCCGGCAAGAGGTGTTCCTTGAACGGAAGATCAGCGGGTACGCTGATTCCGCTGGCCAGCCACTGACTGCTCCACCCCAATATGAGGTTCTTGGACCAATCTGCAACCAATAGAAATTTTGGCACGAGTACCGACTCCTGCCACCACGCATCCTGCTGTACCGGCCCCAGGCTCAACAGCCCGACCGCCACGACCACCAGCAACGCGCCCCGCGCGGCGCCGAAGGCCATGCCGAGAAATCGATCGGTCCCGGAAAGACCGGTGACACGTATCAACTCGCCAATCAGATAATTGACCATTGCCCCCACCAGCAGCGTGGCGATGAACATGATGGCGCAGCCCGCGATGACGCGGGCCGAGGGTGTCTCGATGTACCCGGCCAGGTAGACCGACAGTGAACCACCGAACATCCAGGCTACGACTCCTGCGATGATCCAGGTCAGCAACGACAGTGCTTCTTTTACGAAGCCGCGGCTCAGACTGATCAAAGCGGAGATGGCGACGATTGCAACGATCGCCCAATCAACCCAGGTAAATGGCACAGTGCAGCCTACGTACGGATAAGGCGGCGCATTTTAGCAGAGCGCCGGGCTATCGGTAAGCGGTGATTACGGGTGCTTTGCAAATCAATAGATTGGGCAGTGCGAACACTATTTCAAGACCGCTGAAAAC
Source organism: Pseudomonas fluorescens (assembly GCF_002837185.1). Classification (GTDB taxonomy): domain Bacteria; phylum Pseudomonadota; class Gammaproteobacteria; order Pseudomonadales; family Pseudomonadaceae; genus Aquipseudomonas; species Aquipseudomonas fluorescens_AM. Next base: position 44,725 of record NZ_KZ478000.1, read on the forward strand.
AATGTGGGAGGGGGCTTGCCCCCGATGGCAGTGGTTCAGTGTCAGAGGTACTGACTGACCCACCGCTATCGGGGGCAAGCCCCCTCCCACATTTTGACCTTATCGTACCGCCTAGCCGCGCTCAGGCTGGAAACGGGTCACAAACCCCTTGAGGTTCTGCTGACGATCGAGCAAATCGCGCAGGCGATCGGCTTCGGCGCGCTCGATCAGCGGGCCGATAAACACACGGTTCTTGCCATCGGCGCTGCGGATATAAGCGTTGTAGCCCTGGGCGCGCAGCTTTTTCTGCAAGGCGTCGGCGCCTTCGCGGTTGCCCAGGCTGGCCACTTGAATCGACCAACTGATCGGCAACCCATTCGAGTCGATACGACTCTGACCGACATCCGGCTTGCCCGGCGCGGCCGGCTGTGGCGCGACCGGCTTGGGCGCAGGTGTCGGCGCGGCAGGCTTGGCGGCTGCGACAGGCGCTGCCGGAGCCGGCTTGACCACCGGAACACTCGGCTGCACCGGCATGGAAGGCGCCTGCTGTGCAGCGACCTCGGCATCGGTCGGCACGGGCTCTTGCTCAGGCAGCGCTTGCGGTTCAGGCACCACGACCGGTTCCACCTGAACCTGAGGGACTACCGGCGCCTGGGGTGCAGCCGGCGCTTCAACCACCACCTGGCGCTGTTCGTCCTGACGGGAGAACAGCATCGGCAGGAAAATCACCGCCAATGCCACCAACACCAGGGCTCCCACCATCCGCTGCTTGTATGCGCTATCGAGTAATGCCATGTGCAGCTTCCTCCGTGGAGCGCCGGGCCAGCCATTCGAGCGCCTCGGCAACACAATAAAATGATCCGAACAACAGAATCTCGTCGTCGGCCGTCGCCACCGCACATTGCGCCTCAAGGGCCGCAGTGACGCTTGCATACGACGCCACCGGCGCACCAAGGTTCTGCAAGGCAACTTGCAGTTCAGCTGCCGCACGGCTACGCGGGGTATCAAGCGGTGCAACGGCCCAGGACTCTACGCTGCCGAGCAACGGCGCAACCACGCCATCAAGATCCTTGTCAGCCAGCAAGCCGAACACCGCCAGGCGACGGCCGGACAATGGCGTGCGCATCAGCCGCTGCGCCAGGTATTCAGCGGCGTGGGGGTTATGCCCCACATCCAGCAGCAGGTTAAGACGCTTGCCTTGCCACTCGACGGCGCGCCGATCCAGGCGCCCCACTACCCGCGTCGCCAGCAGGGTTGCGGCAATTTGCCCGGGATTCCACGGCAGATCCAGCAACAGATAGGCTTGCAGCGCGAGCGCGGCATTTTCCATCGGCAGGTTCAGCAGCGGCAAATCGCGCAACACTACCTGTTGACCCCGGGCATCGCGCCCGGACCATTGCCAATGCTGATCGCCGATCTCGAGACTGAAATCACGCCCGCGCAGGTAAAACGGGCAATCAAGCTCACGCACCTTGTCCAGCAAGGGTTGCGGTGGGTCGAGATCACCGCACAGCGCAGGCTTGCCCGGGCGAAAGATCCCGGCCTTTTCGTACGCCACGGATTCGCGGGTATCGCCCAGGTAATCGACATGGTCGACACCGATACTGGTGACCAGCGCCACGTCGGCATCCACCACGTTGACCGTGTCCAGACGCCCGCCCAGGCCCACTTCCAGCACGACGATATCGAGCTGCGCACGCTCGAACAGCCACAACGCCGCCAGGGTGCCCATCTCGAAATAGGTCAGGGAAATATCGCCACGCCCTGCATCGAGGGCGGCGAAGGCTTCGCAGAGTTGCGCGTCGCTCGCTTCGACGCCATTGAGCTGCACCCGCTCGTTATAGCGCAGCAGGTGCGGCGAACTGTATACGCCAATTTTCAGCCCTTGGGCTTGCAGCAACGCGGCGACAAAGGCGCAGGTCGAGCCTTTGCCATTGGTGCCGGTTACGGTGATCACACGCGGTGCCGGACGCCCCAACCCCAGGCGGGCCGCTACCTGTTGCGAGCGCTCCAGGCCCATGTCGATGGCGGACGGATGCAACTGCTCAAGGTAGGCGAGCCATTCGCCCAGGGAACGTTCGGTCATAGGTTTGCCGGCACCGGCGGCACAACGATCGGCTCGACTTTGGGTGCGACGTAGACAGGCGTTGGCAGGCCCATCATTTGCGCCAGCAGATTACCCAGCCGTGGCCGCAGCTCGCCGCGCGGGATAATCAGGTCGATGGCGCCGTGTTCCAGCAGGAACTCGCTGCGCTGGAAACCTTCCGGCAGTTTTTCACGCACGGTCTGCTCGATGACGCGCGGGCCGGCGAAGCCGATCAGGGCCTTCGGCTCGCCGACGATCACATCGCCCAGCATCGCCAGGCTGGCGGAAACGCCGCCGTACACCGGGTCGGTCAATACCGAGATGAACGGAATGCCTTCTTCGCGCAGACGCGCCAATACCGCCGAGGTCTTGGCCATTTGCATCAGGGAAATCAGCGCTTCCTGCATACGCGCGCCACCGGAGGCGGCGAAGCAGATCATCGGGCAACGGTTTTCCAGGGCATAGTTGGCAGCGCGCACGAAACGCTCGCCGACGATGGCACCCATCGAGCCGCCCATGAAGGAGAACTCGAACGCCGACACCACTACCGGCATGCCCAGCAGCTTGCCGCTGACGGAGATCAGCGCGTCTTTCTCGCCGGTCTGCTTCTGCGCACCGACCAGACGGTCCTTGTACTTCTTGCTGTCGCGGAACTTGAGACGGTCGACCGGCTCCAGGTCAGCGCCCAGCTCGTTGCGGCCGTCGGCGTCGAGGAAGATGTCGATACGCGCGCGTGCGCCAATACGCATGTGGTGGTTGCACTTGGGGCAAACGTCCAGGGTCTTTTCCAGTTCCGGGCGGTACAGCACCGCGTCGCAGGACGGGCACTTGTGCCACAGACCTTCAGGAACCGAGCTTTTCTTCACCTCGGAACGCATGATCGAAGGGATCAGTTTGTCTACTAACCAGTTGCTCATGCTTTCTTTCTCCAGTACCGGTGGCTTGAACACAGCCCCGCGTATGCCCTTGAGCTAAATTCATATGTGGCGATGATGTCGGCGGGACGGGGTCAGAGGCTCGACCAGCCATTTCCCGCCTGTATCCTCAGCCTTCCAGACAACCTGCCAGCGCAGGGTTGCCACTTCGTTTCCGGGCCTCCCGCAGGCGGCGCCGGTGCTGTTTTACACAGTGGTAGTTATGGACGGCGGCAGACTGCCAGCCGTCACATCGCACCGCTGCTGTTGCGCACGGCCTGCACGAATGCGCGAATCCTGGCGTGATCCTTGATGCCCTTGCCCTGCTCCACCCCGCCGCTGACATCCACGGCATACGGCCGGACCTGCTCGATGGCCGCGCCGACATTCGAAGGGGTGAGCCCACCGGCCAGAATCACCGGCTTGCTCAAGCGCGCCGGGATCAGCGACCAGTCGAACGCTTCGCCCGTACCGCCGGGAACGCCTTCGACATAGGTGTCCAGCAGAATCCCGCGCGCCCCCGTATAGGCGGCACAGGCGGCGGCGATATCGTCGCCGGCCTTGACGCGCAGCGCCTTGATATAGGGGCGCTGATAGCGCTCGCATTCGTCCGGGGTTTCGTCGCCATGAAACTGCAGCATGTCCAGCGGCACGGCATCCAGGGTTTCATTGAGTTCACACCGGCTGGCGTTGACGAACAAGCCCACAGTGGTCACGAACGGTGGCAGCGCAGCGATGATGGCCCGCGCCTGCAACACATTCACCGCTCGCGGGCTCCTGGCGTAAAACACCAGACCAATGGCATCCGCCCCCGCCTCGACCGCCGCCAACGCGTCTTCGATGCGGGTAATCCCGCAAATCTTGCTGCGAACGGCTGACATATCGTAGAAACCTCAGGGATTGAACCGAGAAAGTCCCGGATGGTAACAAAAGCTCTTCCGGGCGTCAGCCGTCAAGTTCGCTGAAACCGGTGAGGAAGTGTGGCCCGATAAAACGCTCCGGCAGCTCGAACTCATCACGGTACTCCACCTCCACCAGATACAGGCCGAACGGATGCGCCGTCACCCCACCGGTACGGCGCACGCGGCTTTCCAGCACTTCCCTGGCCCATTGCACCGGACGCTCGCCGGTACCGATGGTCATCAGCACACCCGCAATGTTACGCACCATATGGTGCAGGAACGCCCCGGCACGGATATCCAGCACAATCATCTTGCCATGACGGGTCACGCGCAGATGGTGGACTTCCTTGATCGGCGATTTGGCCTGGCATTGGCCGGCACGGAACGCGCTGAAATCATGCACCCCCACAAGGTGTTGCGCAGCCTCGGCCATGCGCTCGGCATCCAGCGGGCGGTGGTTCCAGGTAATTTCCTGGTTCAGGTGCGCCGGGCGGATCTGATCGTTATAGATCACGTAGCGGTAGCGCCGGGCGATGGCCTTGAAGCGCGCATGAAAATGCGCCGGCATGACCTTGGCCCACGTGACGCTAACGTCATGGGGCAGATTGATATTGGCGCCCATTACCCAGGCCTTCATCGAGCGTTCGGCCTGGGTGTCGAAATGCACCACCTGACCGCAGGCATGCACGCCCGCGTCGGTCCGCCCGGCACACATCAGCGACACCGGCGAGTCAGCGACTTTCGATAAAGCGTTTTCCAGGGTTTCCTGCACCGTCAGCACGCCGGATGCCTGGCGTTGCCAGCCGCGATAGCGCGAGCCTTTGTATTCCACGCCCAGCGCGATGCGGTAAAAGCCTGCGGCCGCCATTTCGGCGGCCGCGTTATCTATATTTGCCAAGAACTGAGAGCCTGATGAGTTGCGCGAAGGCAGCCATTATAAAGGCGACGGCTGCGCGACGGGCGCTTTTGTTGGAGAGGGGCGCCAAGCCAACTGTGGGAGGAAGCACGCCCTGTCTCACAATGGATGTTTATCAGCCTTCAGATTCGGCCGAGCATTTCCTTGGCCTCGCCGCGCTGGGTCTCGTTGCCCTCGGTCAGTACTTCGGACAGGATGTCCTTGGCGCCATCGGCATCCCCCATGTCGATATAAGCCTGGGCCAGGTCCAGCTTGGTGGCGACTTCATCGGTACCCGACAGGAAGTCGAACTCAGGCTCATCGTCACCGAGCGCCGCATCTTCAGCCGTGAACGAGGGTTCGATGGAGGGGTGCTCCAGGCTCTGGGACAGACGGTCCAACTCGGCGTTGACGTCATCCAGCTCCGACGCGAAGGCATCCGGCTTGGTCGCCGATTCGGGCTCATCCGCCAGGGAGAGGTCGAAATCTTCCGGCAAATCGAAGTCATCCAGAGCTGCTGGGGTCAGGGTCGGCGGCTCGACGGCAGGCACGTCCTTCATCTGCTCTTCGAGCCCGGACAGGAAGTCGTCATCCGATTGCGCGGACGCCGGTGCATCCAGTTGCAGATCAAGGTCAAAGTCCGACAGTTCATCGGCACGTGCATTGGCTGCCGTCTGCTGCTGAAGAAGCGCCTCGAATGTCTGCTGATCATCGACCTCAGCCGGCGATGCCGCTTCCAGCTCGTCCAGGCTCAGATCGAAATCGGTGTCCAACGGTTCCGGCTGCGACGCAGCCGGCTTGTCTTCCAGCAAATCCTTGACGTACTGGGCGTCCAGGGCTGCAGCGGCCACTGCCGCGCTTACACCTGCCGCCAATACCGCCATGGCCGGGAAACGGCGTTTGAGCTGCTCGACCTGGGCATGGTTTTCACCGTTGGCCACCAGTTGCCGCTCCTGATTGACGAAACCGTCCTTGTCATTTTGCAGGCCGTACACTTCCATCAGCTTCAAACGCAGATCGCTGCGCTTGGGCTCGTGCTTGATCGCTTGTTCGAGCACATCGGCCGCCTGGTTCAGGTGGCCACGGTCGATATGGGACTGGGCCTGGGCCAGCGCATCGTTGGCGTTCTGCGGGGCAACCGCAACCGCCAGCGGCGCAAGCACCGAGGCGACGCTCGGCACGACCGGCTCAACCACCGGAGCGCGCGCAGGCGCGGGTGCAGGCGCGGGCGCGGGCGCTACATTCGGCGGCGGCACTTCCAGGCCTTCGAAACTGTCGGAGGGCAGGTCGCGCTCCAGGCTCGATGTGAACTCCGGCTCCTCAGCCAGCGCTCGCGCCATGCGCAGGTGCTTCTCTTCTTCAAGACGGGCGTTGCGATGACGCACCCACAGCAGCAGGAGCAGCAACGCCAGAATGATGGCCGCACCACCGAGCACACCGAGCACGATGGGGTTGGTCAACAGCTCATTGAATTTGCCTTCGGTGGTTGCAGGCGCGGCAACCGGCTTGGCAGGTTCCGGAGTAGGTGCGGCAACCGGGGCTTGTTCGGCAGGCGCCGGCTCATCGGCCGACGGCGCAGGCATCGCCGCCGCCTCGGGCGCTGCTGCTGCCGTCACGGGCGCCACTGCATCGCCCTTCTCGGCCTGCAACCGGGCCAGTTGATCATTTTTCAGTTGAATCAGCTTTTGCAGCTTGTCCAACTGGCTTTGCAAATCTGCCGCGCGGCTTTTGAGCTCTTCGTTATCGCGACGGGTGGTGTCCAGTTGCTCTTGAGTCATCGCCAGCTTGTCGCTCAACGCACGGCTGTCGCCCGCCTTGCCGTTTGCACCTTTTTTGGCTGCTTCGGCCGACACCAGGCTCAGGTTGTCCTTGGCATTGGTGCTCGACGGCGCGTTGCCCGTCTCGGTGCGCTTGGTGGCGTCCAACTGGGCCTTGCCTGCCACTTGCTGGGTGGCAGTGCGGCGCCCCTGGCGCCAGGCGGCGTTCTGCGCAGTCACTTCGGCGATCGCCTGGGGTTGCGCCAGCGCGGTGCTTTGCACGGTGTCCGGCAGGCGCAGGACCTGGCCGGTTTTCAGGCGGTTGATGTTGCCATCGACAAAGGCATTTGGGTTGAGCGCCTGAATGGCCAGCATGGTCTGTTGCACAGAGCCACCATTGCGGTTTTTCTCGGCAATTTCCCACAAGGTGTCGCGAGCCGTGGTGGTATGTTGCGCAGGCTTGCTGACGGCGGACGCGGTGCCGGCCGGCGCACTCAAGCGCGGCGCCGGGGCGCTGGCAGCCGATGTGGGGGGGTCGAATTTGGCGGGATCGAGCAGCACGCTGTAGTCACGCATCAGGCGGCCATTAGGCCATTGCACCTGCAACAGAAAGCGCACATAGGAATCGGGCAGCGGTTTGTCGGAGGTGACGCGCACCACGCTGCGGCCATTGGGATTGACCACCGGCGTAAAAGTGAGCTGGTCGAGAAAGGCCTGGCGATCGACACCCGCATCGACGAACGCCTGGGACGACGCCAGGCTCGGGGTGATCTCGGACGCCGTGAGGCCACCGACGTCGAGCAACTCGATTTCCACCGACAGCGGCTGGTTCAACTTCGACTTGAGGGTCATCTCCCCAAGTTGCAGCGCCTGCGCCATACCGGAGGACAGCGCCGAGGCGGCCGCTATTGCTAACACCAGTTTGCGAACTTGAACCATAGCCTCATCCTTTGTCTGAACACTCCCCGGCTTGCGAGAAGGTTGGTAACCGCTGCCATAAGGCATGGCGAGCCGATAGGTCACCGACACGCTTGTGTTCCGCTTTGGGCCAAGCATAGCGCTTGGTGAGAATCAATCTACAAATTGACGCCAAGTATCTTTTACGCAAGGCCTTTTATCAACAACTGCGCCAGCTGCACGGCGTTAAGCGCAGCCCCTTTGCGTACGTTATCTGACGTCAGCCACAGATTTAGTTCCGCCGGGTCGTCGACGCCCGCGCGCACTCGTCCTACATAAACAACGTCCTGACCCACTGCATCGCCGACTGCCGTTGGGTAGTCGCCCTCCTCGACCAGCTCGATACCCGGCGCCGCCTCAAGCGCGCCGCTCACCGCAGCCAGATCGGCCGGCGCGCCCAACTGCAGCGACACAGTCAGGCTATCGCCGAAAAACACCGGGGCTTGAATGCACGTGGCGGAAATTTTCAGTAAAGGTGTTTCCAGTACGGCGCGCAGTTCATGTACGAGACGTTTCTCCAGCGCCGTGTGACCCTGGGCGTCTGGCGTGCCGACTTGTGCCAGCAGGTTGAAGGCCACTTGCCGATCAAAGAAGGTCGGCTCCAGCGGACGCACATTCAACAGCTCGGCGGTCTGGCGGGCCAACTCACTCACGGCCTCGCGGCCCAGGGCAGACACGGCCAGGTTGGCGGTGACGCTCACGCGCTGGATATCCAGCAGGCCACGCAACGGCGCCAGCACCACCGCCAGGTAAGTGGCGGACGGGCTCGGGCTGGCGATTTGAAACGGCTTCTTCAAGTCTTTGAGCACGTGGGCATTGGCTTGCGGCACCACGTGCGGCGCCTGCTCGGCAGGCAACGCGCCAGACAAGTCGATCACCGAACAACCGGCGGCAATGGCGCGTGAAGCGAAGCTCAAGGTCACCGCCGGGCCGGCCGCGAAGAAAGCCAGTTGCGCCTTGCTGAAATCGAATTCGTCGACTTCCTTTACCCGCAGATTCTTGCCCCGGAACGGTACCGAGGCACCGGCGGAATTGTTGCCCGCCAGCAAATAAAGGGTGCCTACCGGGAAGTCCAGCTCTTCGAGAATCTGTACCAGGGTTTCGCCAACGGTGCCGGTGGCGCCGATCACGGCGATTTCAAAGGTCTGGGTCATGGGGCTTGCCTCGGGCATTGCGGGGGAGCGGCACTTTACCGGGTGACAGGGGGTGAGGCAATTGGCCTGGGGGGCTTGTGGAGTGGCTGATGGCCCAATCGGGGGCAAGCCCCCTCCCACAGGGTGATGTGTGAACGCATTCAAATGTGGGAGGGGGCTTGCCCCCGATTAGGCCCTGGCAGGCAACAAAAAACCCGCGCCTGTCACCAGAGCGCGGGTTTCCCGGTACAAGCAGCGATCAACGCTCGAGCAAAATCCGCAGCATGCGACGCAACGGCTCGGCCGCGCCCCACAGCAACTGGTCGCCAACGGTAAACGCGCCGAGGAACTGGCTGCCCATGTTCAGCTTGCGCAGACGGCCCACCGGTACATTCAGGGTGCCGGTGACCTTGGTCGGGCTCAGCTCCTGCATGCTGATATCGCGGTTGTTCGGCACCAGCTTGACCCAGGGGTTGTGCTGGCTGATCAACCCTTCGATATCGGCGATCGGCACGTCTTTGTTCAGCTTGATGGTCAGCGCCTGGCTGTGGCAGCGCATGGCGCCGATGCGCACGCAGATGCCATCCACCGGGATCGGGTTCTTGAAGCGACCGAGGATCTTGTTGGTCTCGGCCTGGGCCTTCCACTCTTCGCGGCTCTGGCCGTTCGGCAGTTCCTTGTCGATCCACGGGATCAGGCTACCGGCCAATGGCACGCCGAAGTTTTCGGTCGGATAAGCTTCGCTGCGCATGGCGTCGGCCACGCGGCGGTCAATATCCAGGATCGCGCTGGCCGGGTCGGCCAGTTGATCGGCAACCGCAGCGTGGGTCGCGCCCATCTGTTTGATCAGTTCACGCATGTTCTGCGCGCCGGCACCGGAGGCCGCCTGATAGGTCATGGCGCTCATCCACTCGATCAGACCGGCCTCGAACAAGCCACCCAGGCCCATCAGCATCAGACTGACGGTGCAGTTGCCGCCCACATAATTGCGGGTGCCGGCGTCCAGCTGCTGGTCGATGACCTTGCGGTTGACCGGGTCGAGGATGATCACCGCATCGTCCTGCATGCGCAGGCTCGACGCGGCGTCGATCCAGTAGCCCTGCCAGCCGGCTTCGCGCAGCTTGGGGAAGACTTCGCTGGTGTAGTCGCCACCCTGGCAGGTCAGAATCACATCGAGGGTCTTGAGCTCTTCAATGCTGTAGGCATCCTTGAGCGGCGCAATATCCTTGCCCACGGACGGCCCTTGGCCACCTACGTTCGAAGTGGTGAAAAACACCGGCTCGATAAGATCGAAATCCTGCTCTTCCAGCATCCGCTGCATGAGCACGGAACCGACCATGCCGCGCCAACCGATCAGACCTACACGTTTCATCGCAACTACACCTTGTTAAAAAGTGGGCCGCCTTGCAGCAACAACTGCAAGCGGGCCCGAGAGATTACAGATTCCGCAGCGCGGCGACTACTGCGTCGCCCATTTCTTGCGTACCGACCTTGGTGCAACCCTGCGACCAGATGTCGCCAGTGCGTAAACCCTGGTCCAGCACCAGGCTCACGGCTTTCTCGATGGCGTCTGCGGCGTCGCCCAGGTTGAAGCTGTAACGCAGCATCATCGACACCGACAAAATGGTCGCCAACGGGTTGGCAATGCCCTGGCCTGCGATGTCCGGTGCAGAACCGTGGCACGGCTCGTACATACCTTTGTTGTTTGTGTCCAGGGAGGCCGACGGCAGCATGCCGATGGAGCCGGTGAGCATCGACGCCTGGTCGGACAGGATATCGCCGAACAGGTTATCGGTGACGATCACGTCGAACTGCTTGGGCGCACGCACCAGTTGCATGGCGGCGTTGTCGACGTACATGTGGCTCAGCTCGACGTCCGGGTAATCCTTGGCGACCTCTTCGACGATCTCACGCCACAGTTGGCTGGAAGCCAGTACGTTGGCCTTATCGACCGAGCAGACCTTCTTGCCACGTACACGGGCCATGTCGAAACCGACACGGGCGATGCGGCGGATTTCGCTCTCGCTGTACGGCAGGGTGTCGTAGGCCTGACGCTCGCCATTCTCCAACTCGCGCACGCCGCGTGGCGAGCCGAAATAGATACCGCCGGTCAGCTCACGCACGATCAGGATATCCAGGCCCGCCACCACTTCCGGCTTGAGGCTCGAGGCGTCGGCCAGTTGCGGATAGAGGATGGCCGGGCGCAGGTTGCCGAACAGGCCCAGTTGCGCACGGATTTTCAGCAGGCCGCGCTCAGGACGGATATCCCGCTCGATCTTGTCCCACTTCGGGCCGCCCACGGCGCCCAGCAGCACAGCGTCGGCCGCGCGGGCACGGTCCAGGGTCTCGTCGGCCAGGGGCACGCCGTGCTTGTCGATGGCTGCGCCGCCGATCACGTCGTGGCTCAGCGCGAAGCCCAGGCTGTATTTGGCGTTGGCCAATTCCAGCACCTTGACCGCCTCGGCCATGATTTCCGGACCAATACCGTCGCCAGGGAGAATCAGAATCTGCTTGCTCATGGGTTCCTCATTTCATCGAGCGACCTGCTCGTGGGCAGGTCGGGAAAAATCAATCAGCGCTCGGCCCACACCACCAGCACGTCAGTGCTGAAGGTGCCGTCGGCTTGAATCTCGTAATAATCGCGCACTTCCTGGCCCATTGCCTGTTGCAGCTGCAGGATGGCTGCGCGCAAAGCCTGCGGGGTACGCATGCGTTCAACCCACGACGTGTATTCCAGGCGCAGGCGCTGGCGGCTGCTGTTGCGCACATGCAAGCCGGCTTCGCTGAGCTGGCGCATCCACTCGGCGGCGGAGTAATCACGCACATGGCTGGTGTCGCGCAGCACTTCGACGGTTTGCAGGTAAGTGTCCAGCAACGGGCTGCCCGGTGACAACACGTCCACGAAGGCCGCCACGCCGCCCGGCTTGAGCACTCGCCGCACTTCGCGCAGGGCCAGGCCGAGGTCGCTCCAGTGGTGGGCCGAATAACGGCTGAACACGAAGTCGAACTCGCCATCGGCGAACGGCAGGCGTTCAGCGGCGCCGTTCACGGTGCTGATATTGGTGAAACCGCGATCTTGCGCAGCGGCGGCCACCACGTCGAGCATTGGCTGGGACAGGTCGTAGGCCACCACCTCTTTCACCAACGGCGCGACATGGAAACTGACATGACCGGCACCGCAACCCAGGTCCAGCAGTCGTGCACTGCCCTGCCCGGCCAGTTCGGCCTGGAGCAGCGCGAATTCGGTGCCCTGGGCGTGAACGGCGCTGCTCAGGTAGGCGGCGGCTTGTTCGCCGAATTGTTTTTGCACGACTTGGGTGTGGGCGGTGGTGGTCATGGGGGCTTTCCCTGGATTTTGTGTTGTTAACACCGGCCTCATCGGGGGCAAGCCCCCTCCCACCTTTTGATCTGTGAATACATTCAAATGTGGGAGGGGGCTTGCCCCCGATAGCGACGGTCCTGCCTACCTCAATCGCGAAACAACCACGGCTGGCTCGCCCGGTGCTTGCGCTCAAACGCCGCAATCGCATCGCCGTCCTGCAAGGTCAGGCCGATATCGTCCAGGCCATTGATCAAGCAATGCTTGCGAAAGGCGTCCACTTCGAAGTGGTACACCTTGCCATCCGGACGGGTCACGGTCTGTGCGGCCAGGTCCACCGTCAACTGGTAGCCCACATTGGCCTCCACTTGCTGGAACAGCTCATCCACTTCGGCGTCGCTCAGGATGATCGGCAACAAGCCATTCTTGAAGCTGTTGTTGAAGAAGATGTCCGCATAGCTCGGCGCGATAATGCTGCGAAAGCCATATTCTTCCAGGGCCCACGGCGCGTGTTCACGGCTGGAGCCGCAACCGAAGTTTTCCCGGGCCAGCAGCACACTGGCGCCCTGGTAACGCTCGGCGTTGAGCACGAAGTCCTTGTTCAGCGGGCGCTTGGAGTTGTCCTGGTAGGCATACCCCACGTCCAGGTAGCGCCATTCGTCGAACAGGTTGGGGCCGAAACCGGTGCGCTTGATCGACTTCAGGAACTGCTTGGGGATGATCTGGTCGGTGTCCACGTTGGCACGGTCCAACGGCGCGACTAAACCTGTGTGTTGTGTAAAAGCACGCATCGGGTATTCCTCAGATCAATTCGCGAACGTCGATGAAACGACCGTTGACGGCGGCGGCGGCGGCCATGGCCGGGCTGACCAGGTGGGTACGCCCACCGGCGCCCTGGCGACCTTCGAAGTTACGGTTGGAGGTCGATGCGCAATGCTCGCCCGACTCCAGGCGGTCAGGGTTCATCGCCAGGCACATGGAACAGCCCGGCTCACGCCATTCGAAACCGGCTTCGAGGAAGATCTTGTCCAGGCCTTCCGCTTCGGCTTGCGCCTTGACCAGGCCCGAACCCGGCACGACGATGGCTTGTTTAATGGTCGACGCAACCTTGCGGCCCTTGGCGATCACTGCTGCGGCGCGCAGGTCTTCGATCCGCGAGTTGGTGCAGGAACCGATGAACACGCGATCCAACTGGATGTCGGTGATCGCCTGATTGGCTTTCAAGCCCATGTACTTCAGGGCGCGCTCAATGGAACCGCGCTTGACCAGGTCGGCTTCCTGGGCCGGGTCCGGCACCTTCTGGTCGACGGCCAAGACCATTTCCGGCGACGTGCCCCAACTGACTTGCGGCTTGATCTGGGCAGCGTCGAGTTCGACCACGGTGTCGAACACCGCGTCGGCGTCGGACACCAGGTCTTTCCAGGCTTCGACGGCGGCATCCCAATCAGCGCCCTGCGGAGCGAATGGACGGCCCTTGACGTACTCGACGGTCTTTTCGTCCGCCGCCACCATACCGACGCGGGCACCGGCTTCGATGGACATGTTGCAGATGGTCATGCGGCCTTCGATGGACAGGTCGCGAATGGCGCTGCCGGCGAATTCGATGGCATGGCCGTTACCGCCGGCGGTGCCGATCTTGCCGATCACCGCGAGCACGATGTCCTTGGCGGTCACGCCAAACGGCAAGGTGCCTTCGACGCGAACCAGCATGTTTTTCATCTTCTTGGCGACCAGGCACTGGGTGGCGAACACATGCTCCACCTCGGAGGTGCCGATGCCATGGGCCAGGGCACCGAACGCACCGTGGGTGGAGGTGTGGGAGTCACCGCAGACCACGGTCATGCCCGGCAGGGTCGCGCCCTGCTCCGGGCCGATCACGTGGACGATGCCTTGACGCACGTCATTCATCTTGAATTCGGTGATGCCATATTCATCGCAGTAGTCGTCAAGCGTCTGCACCTGCAAACGCGACACCTGGTCGGTAATGGCTTCGATGCCGCCTTTGCGCTCCGGGGTGGTTGGCACGTTGTGGTCCGGGGTGGCGATGATGGAGTCGACGCGCCAAGGCTTGCGCCCGGCCAGCCGCAGGCCTTCGAACGCTTGGGGCGAGGTCACTTCATGGATGATGTGACGGTCGATGTAGATCAGCGACGACCCATCATCGCGCCGTTTCACTTCATGGGAATCCCAAAGCTTGTCGTAAAGCGTTTTGCCGGCCATCAGTCGGTCCTCATCAGCGGTGTTTCTATGCGCCGGGCTTTCAATAACCCTTTGGCTTGTGAGGCTGATGGTATGGCGCTACATTAAATAACTCAAATTCATATTTTTTATGCTTTGGATTACCAACTGGAATAGCACCATGGACCTGGCCAACCTCAACGCCTTTATCGCCATCGCCGAAACCGGCAGCTTCTCCGGCGCCGGTGAACGCCTGCACCTGACTCAACCCGCCATCAGCAAACGCATTGCCGGCCTGGAGCAACAATTGAAGGTGCGCCTGTTCGATCGCCTGGGTCGTGAAGTGGGCCTGACCGAAGCCGGGCGGGCCTTGCTGCCGCGTGCTTATCAGATTCTGAATGTGCTGGACGACACCCGTCGCGCCTTGACCAACCTGACCGGAGAAGTCAGCGGGCGCCTCACGCTGGCTACCAGTCACCATATAGGCCTGCATCGCCTGCCGCCGGTTTTGCGCACCTTCACTCGGCAATACCCGAGCGTGGCGCTGGATATTCAATTCCTCGATTCGGAAGTGGCCTACGAAGAAATCCTCCACGGACGCGCCGAAGTGGCGGTCATCACCCTGGCGCCCGAGCCGCACAACCTGGTGCGCGCGACGTCCGTGTGGGACGACCCGCTGGATTTCGTGGTGGCCCCCGAACACAGCCTGATCAGCAACGGCTCGGTCAGCCTGGCCGATATCGCCGGGCACCCTGCGGTGTTTCCCGGCGGCAACACCTTTACCCACCATATTGTCAGCCGCCTGTTCGAGGCCCAGGGCCTGACGCCGAACATCGCGATGAGCACCAACTACCTGGAAACCATCAAGATGATGGTGTCCATCGGCCTGGCCTGGAGCGTGTTGCCACGCACCATGCTGGATGATCAGGTGGCAAGTATCGCGTTGCCGGGCATACAGCTGCGTCGCCAGCTAGGCTATATCGTGCACACCGAAAGGACGCTGTCGAACGCTGCGCGGGCTTTCATGAGCCTTCTGGATGCACAGGTCGATCCGCCAGGGATACCGGCATGACGTTGTGCGGCCTCGGGCTTCAAGCGAACCGCGCTGTCTTCCCATCGAGCCGAGGCCCTTTGAATAATGCCCAACCCCGTTGATTCCGTGCCACCACTGCCCCGCATCTACGCCTTGGATCCCCAAGAGGCGGAACAACGCTGGGACAGCGCCCCGCAACTGCTGTCGGCACTCAATGCCGCGCGGCTGGGCGCATGGTGCTGGGAAATCGACACTGGGAAAATCAACTGGTCCCGAGGCACTCAGGCATTGTTTGGCTACGATCCGCGCCAGCCATTGCCCAATGACCTCAACTACCTCGACCTTTTGGCGCCGGAAGACCGCGCCCACGTAGTCAGGGCATTTCATGCGGTGCTGGCCGGCGAACCGGTCGAACAGGCCATGCATCACCGCATCCAATGGCCCGATGGCAGCCTGCACTGGCTGGAAATCAACGGCAGCCTGGTGCCGGACAAAAACGGCAGGCGCCAAATGATCGGGGTGATCCGCGAGATCACTCACCAGCGCGAGCGGGAACACGCCCTCAGCCACTCTGAAAAACGCTTCGCCACGCTCTTCCACCTGTGCCCGAACATGGTGCTGCTGACGCGCCAGTCCGACGGCCTGATCAGCGAGGCCAACCACCATTTCGAACTGCTGTTCGGCTGGCCGGTGGCGCAAGTCATTGGCCGTACGACGCTGGAGTTGGGCCTGTGGCGTCATCCGGAGCAACGCACGCACCTGGTCAAGGCGACCCAGCGCAAAGGTGAATCCATCACCATGGAAGTGCAGTTCTGTGCCAGCAACGGCCAGATCCACGATGGCACGCTCAGTGCGCAAAAGGTCGAACTGGACGGTGAGGCCTACCTGATCAGCACCTTCCTCGACACCACCGAGCGCAAAAACGCCGAGCAGGCGCTCAAGGACAGCCAGGAGCGCCTGGACCTGGCACTGGACTCGGCACAACTGGGCACCTGGGACTGGCACATCCCCACCGGCATGCTTTACGGCTCGGCCCGCGCCGCCCAGCTCCATGGCCTGCCGAGCGAACCGTTCCACGAGTCCTTCGATGCGTTTTTTGAAGGCATGTCCGATCAGGACCGCGAGGGCATGCGCCATGCCTACCGCAGCCTGCGCGAAGGCGCCGACGGCAACTACCAGTTGACCTACCGCGTACCCGCCGAGGACGGCAGCGTGCGCTACCTGGAAAGCCGCGCACGGCTGTATCGTGACGAATCCGGCAAGCCCCTGCGCATGGCCGGTACCTTGCTCGATATCACCGATCAGGTGGAACGCGAGCAGCGCCTGAGCGCGTCCGAAGAGAAATTCGCCAGCCTGTTCCAGGCCAGTCCCGACCCGATCTGCGTCACCTGCCTGGACAGTGGCGAGTTCATCGAGATCAACCCGGCGTTCACCCAGACGTTTGGCTGGACGGCCGCCGAAGTGATCGACAAAAGCGCCGAGCAGATCGGCCTGTGGGATGAATCGAGCAAGCGCCTGCAACGCATCCAGCGGGTGATTCGCGAACAGTCATTGAGCAATGTGGCCATCGTGGTGCATGCCAGGAACGGCCAGAGCCTGACCTGCGTGATTTCCAGCCGCCTGATCAAGGTCAATGAGCAGCCGTGCATCGTCACGACCCTGCGCGATATCACCCAGCAGCAACGTTCGGAGGCGGCGCTCAAGGCCAGCGAAGAGAAGTTCGCCAAAGCCTTCCATTCCAGCCCCGACGCCATTTCGATCACCGAGCGCGACACGGGTCGATATGTGGAGGTCAATGATGGGTTTTGTCGCCTGACCGGCTATCGCGCCGAAGAAGCCATCGGCCTCACCCTGTACCAGATTGGCATCTGGGCCGATGAAAACCAGCGCACCGCGCTGCTGGCCGAACTGCAGATCAAGGGGCGCATCCATCACCTTGAAATGCTTTGGCACAACAAGCGTGGCGAGGTGCTGGCAGTGGAGGTGTCGGTCGAACCGATTACCTTGAATGAAACGCCGTGCCTGCTACTGACCGCACGGGACGTGAGCCTGCTGAAAAGCGCCCAGGCACAGATCCGCCACCTGGCCTATCACGACCCGCTGACCAACCTGCCCAACCGCGCGCTGCTGATGGACCGCCTGAGCCAGCAGATCGCCCTGCTCAAGCGCCACAACCTGCGCGGCGCGCTGCTGTTCCTCGACCTCGACCACTTCAAGCACATCAACGACTCCCTCGGTCACCCGGTGGGCGATACCGTGTTGAAAATCGTCACCGCCCGCCTGGAAGCCAGTGTGCGCATGGAGGATACGGTGGCGCGCCTGGGCGGTGACGAGTTCGTGGTCCTGCTCAGCGGCCTGGAGGGCTCACGCACGCAAGTCAGCAGCCAGGTACAGGCGCTGGCCGATACCCTGCGCGAATTGCTCTCCGAACCGATGTTCCTCGACGGCCACCGTCTGCAGGTGACGCCAAGCATCGGCGTGGCGCTGATCCCCGACCATGGCACCACCCCCGCCGACCTGCTCAAACGCGCCGACATCGCCCTGTACCGCGCCAAGGATTCGGGGCGCAACACCACCCAAATGTTTCACAACAGCATGCAAAAAACCGCCAGCGAGCGCCTGCGCATGGAAACCGACCTGCGTCTGGCCCTGTCGCGCGGTGAATTCAGCGTGCACTACCAGCCCCAGGTGGATGCGCGCGGCAATAGGATCGTCGGCGCCGAGGCCCTGGTGCGCTGGCAGCACCCGCAACTGGGGGCGCAGTCGCCGGCGGAATTCATCAAGGTGCTGGAGGACAGCGGCTTGATCCTCGAGGTGGGTACCTGGATTCTTGACGAAGCATGCAGCGCATTGGCGCGGTTGATTGCCGAGGGCCTGGTGGACCCGTTGAATTTCAGCCTGTGCGTGAATATCAGCCCGCGGCAGTTTCGCCAGAACGACTTTGTGGAGCGGGTCGAGCGCAGCCTCACGCAACACCACCTGCCCTACAGTTTGCTGAAGCTGGAAATCACTGAAGGCATCGTGATCCAGAATCTGGACGACACGGTAATGAAGATGCGTCGCCTGAAAAAACTTGGCGTGAGCTTTGCGATGGATGATTTTGGCACCGGTTACTCATCCCTGACCTACCTCAAGCGTTTGCCGGTGGATGGGCTGAAAATCGACCAGTCGTTTGTGCGTGACGCGACTCACGATCCCAATGACGCTGAAATCATCCGTGCCATTGTTGCCATGGCCCGCAGCTTGAATCTGGAAGTAATTGCCGAAGGCGTGGAAACCGTGGAACAACTGGCCTTCCTGCAGAAGCTCGGCTGTCATTTGTATCAGGGGTACTTGCATAGCCGGCCATTGCCGATAGAGGGGTTCAGGCAGTTACTGGAATAGGCATTTTCTGAAATGCAGCATTGCAACAAAATGCACCCTGGGTTATCCCTGCCCAGGTGCACCATGGTCAAATCAGTGCAACGGCCTGACCACGTGTGGGGGGTCGCCCCTGTTTTCCCCATAGCTCCTCGCGGCCGTTGATGACCGCCACCGAATGCCCAGTACGGTTGCACATGCCTATCTGACCTCGGGCAAGGTCACTCACCGACACTCGTTTCATGTGGCTTTTCAACCCAAGGCGCAGAAAGCCTTCGCCCGGGCCGTTTTCATCCTCCCCGTTATTCAGACTATAAATCGCAGCCTGATAACTGCGACCGGCCGTGCGATCGTTGTTCTCCATCTGCGCACGCTTGGCGCTGACGGCAAACAGGAACTGCGCATCCTTGAGCATGCCATTATCGGGCCCGGAGAACTTGGCGCCTCGGGTGCCCTCGGCCAATTCGCCGTCAGTCAACGTGAGCCGAAAGCCATCGCGCATGACGACGTGGTACCCGCCATTGGTCTTGGCCACTTCCTGGAAAATATCCGTGGGGCTTTGTCCGAATCGGTACATTGCGGCCTTGATGGCCGATACCGTCACACAGTTGCCATCCGGGCCCTGGCGAAAGCCACTCCAGATATTGTCGGGCTTCGCGCCACCGCGCTTGCTCGACAAACCCGGAATGCTCGCTGCGGCATCCGGTTTTGGCATCACCGGCTGGGGGGTTACCTGCGGAACAACAGGTGAAGGAACAGCGTCAGGAATAGTCTTTTGTTTCTTATCTGCTACCAGCGCGAGCAACTGAGTCAAAAGCGAAGTGAATAACGCCACGACTGAGTTGATCGCCTGCGCGTCGTTCTCGACAACCGCAGAACGCTGCACGATATCACCATACTTTATATCAGGCGTCGCCCTGACCGACGCGCGACCACCCTCTGCTTTAATAGTGGGTTCATTACTTGCGCTGAGTGCATCGATCGATAATGACTGCCTTACATCAATGACCCGTGCAATGTTATTAATTGGAAAGAGTGACATGGAGTTCTCCCTGCACAGGCACCTCTTCGAACTACACGTTCGAAAAAATGCCTGCACTTATAAAAAGACCGAAACGCGATGACTGCCTTTAAAACCTGGAACTTAGCCGATTAAAGCGCCCATGCCTGCCAGCAGATCGGTCGTCGACGGGACACGGACTGGTCAGGTCCGGAGTGGGAGCGTCGGGCAAGGGCGTTGGCTTGGGCTGCGGTTTGGTATCCGTTGGCACATTAGGCCTTGGGAAGTTGCCCGGAAGCACGGTTGGCTGGGGCTTGGCGTCCGGCACGGGTGGCTGAGGCTTCGCATCCGGCACGGTTGGCCGGGGCTTGGCGTCCGGCACGGTTGGCTGGGGCTTGGCGTCCGGCACGGTCGGCTGGGGCTTCGCATCCGGCACGGTTGGCCGGGGCTTGGCGTCCGGCACGGTTGGCTGGGGCTTCGCATCCGGCACGGGTGGCTGGGGCTTCGCATCCGGCACGGTTGGCCGGGGCTTGGCGTCCGGCACGGTTGGCTGGGGCTTCGCATCCGGCACGGTTGGCCGGGGCTTGTTATCCGGCACGGGTGGCTGGGGCTTGTGATCCGGCACGGGCGGCTGAGGCTTGTGATCCGGCACGGGCGGCTGAGGCTTGTGATCCGGCACGGGCGGCTGGGGCTTGTGATCCGGCACAGGTGGCTGGGGCTTGTGATCCGGCGAGACTTTTCCATCAGGGCAGTGGCAATGAGCGACTACCACATTCACGTTTACGTTTGTCCTGGGGTCGTTGTTTACGCTTATCCCGGGCGTCGGCACCGTCAGGGGGATCGGCATGGGGTGCGGTTTATTCCCTCCAGGCAGGTTGACTGAAGGATCATTGGGTTGTGGTAGCACCCGCAACCCGCCTGCGTCCGGTTTCACCAGCTCTTTGTTGGTGTCCGGCAGCACCGGCAGCTTGCCCGTATCCGGCTTGACCAACTCTTTACTGGTATCCGGTTTCACCGGCAGCTTGCCTGCATCCGGCTTGACCAACTCCTTGCTGGTGTCCGGTTTCACCGGCAACTTGCCTGCATCCGGCTTGACCAGCTCCTTGCTGGTGTCCGGTTTCACCGGCAACTTGCCTGCATCCGGCTTGACCAACTCCTTGCTGGTGTCCGGTTTCACCGGCAACTTGCCCGCATCCGGCTTGACCAGCTCTTTGCTGTTATCCGGTTCAATCGGTAATTTGCCTGAGTCGGGCTTCACCGGTGTTTTGCCCGAAAATATGTCGCGCATGGCCCTAAAGATACCGTCAAGCATATCGAACAACTGCCTCAGCGCGGTCTCAGGAGTGACTGCCGTATTGTCCGGGCGCAATGACGTCAGGAGAGGTGTTGTGCCAGGAGACTGAACGGTCGGTTTGAGAATAACTTTAGTGTTCGAAACCGCTGGTTGCTCAAGAGCAGATGTATCGACTTTTACCAGTGGCGGAGTGTTAATCGACATAGACATACGCACGTTCCTTTATTTCATACAACTCGACCGGTTTAGGGTCAGAGGGAGTGATAGTTTTATCGACTGAAAACAGCAGCACTGCTTCAGTCCCTCCATTCGTGGGAAGTTGAGCTATCGAGTTCCGCAAATCGCAGTTCATATAAGGAAACCAAAGCGTATTATCAGACTTTGCCCCATGGACAATTTCCGCCAAGCCTTGATTTATGGCTTTTTTAATACGCAAGTGTGGTCACATGCGTTAATACTCTGTAGGAATGTCACTCGTCGATAACATTCCACGTATTTACTCGCCCATGGTTTGTGTTAACTCGCACGCGTAAAAAAGGCGCCTGCAGTGGCGCCTTTAGGCAAGTCAATTGTAAGAACTCGGTTGCCTGGCTTCAGACAGGCACCGGATGGGGCATCCTCAGCAGGCGACTGACCTGCTCCAGGCCGGTCTCGCGACGCAAGGCGGTGAACAGCTCCACCGCTTCGGGGTAGTTGCGCGTCAGCATCGCCAGCCACTGCTTCAAGCGGCCGGGTGCCTGACGCTCGGTCAATTGCGCCACCGATTGGGTCCAGAATTCCTGGAGCATCGGCTGCATCTGTGCCCATGTCATTTCCACCACCTCTTGCCCTGCACGCGCCGCCGCGATCTGCCGCGCCAGGTCAGGACGCGCCACCAGGCCACGGCCAAGCATGATGTGTTCGGCGCCGCTGACTTCGCGGCAACGTTTCCAATCGTCGACGCTCCAGATGTCGCCATTGGCAAACACCGGCACCTTGACCACCTCCTGCACCCGCGGGATCCACTCCCAATGGGCTGGCGGCTTGTAGCCATCGGTCTTGGTGCGCGCATGCACCACGATATGCGCGGCCCCGCCTTCGGCCAGCGCCGTAGCGCAGACCAATGCGCCATCCGGGCTGTCGAAGCCCAGGCGCATTTTGGCGGTGACCGGAATATGCGCCGGGACCGCACGACGCACGTGCTCGACGATCCGGTTGAGCAACTCAGGCTCCTTGAGCAGCACCGCACCGCCGCGGGACTTGTTGACGGTCTTGGCCGGGCAGCCGAAGTTGAGGTCGATCACCTGCGACCCCAACTCGCAGGCCAAGGCCGCGTTTTCCGCCAGGCATACCGGGTCAGACCCCAGCAATTGCACGCGTAGCGGCACGCCCGCTGCGGTATGGGCACCCTGCAGCAGTTCCGGAGCAAGCTTGTGGAAATAGGCGGGGGTGAGCAATCGGTCGTTGACGCGGATGAATTCGGTCACACACCAGTCGATACCGCCCACACGGGTCAACACGTCCCGCAGGATGTTGTCGACCAACCCCTCCATGGGCGCCAAAGCAATTTGCATGGAAAACACTCAACAAAAATCGTGGCGCAGTTTACTGGGTTTCCCGTAACAACCGTTAACCCCCTGTCAGCGCAGGCCCATATCCCTCGATGAACTCGGCGGGCATGCGCTTGGGCCTGCCGCTGGACAGCTCGATGCAAACGAAGGTGGTGTGCGCACGCAGCAAGGTGGCGCCGTCACGCGGGCGCACCAGCTGAAAGCGGCGCGTCATCTTCAGGCGCTGGTCCCAATCGACGATCCACGTGGCCAGTTGCAGCTCATCGCCTTCGTAGCCGGCCGCCAGGTAGTCGATCTCATGACGCACCACGGCCATCGCGCGGTCGAGGCGCCGATACTCGGCAAGGTCCAGCCCCAGACGCTGGGAATGGCGCCAGGCGCAACGCTCCAGCCAGGACACGTACACCGCGTTATTGGCGTGCCCCAGGCCGTCGATGTCCTCAGCGGCGACCTGCAGGTCGATGATGAACGGCGTTGCCAGATCCCAGCCCATGCCTTGCTCCAGTCGATTGATGTCGGCGGGCGCAGTGTATCAGGCGGTCTGGCGCTCCTGTACATGACAGCTCGCCAACAGGGCGAGTACGCCTTCGATTACCCGTGGATCGGCCAGCACCTTCTGATGCCCGCCCTGCTCCAGGCGCATCAGGCGACTGTCTGGCCAGGCCTCGTGGATGGTCTGCGAGGCTTTGACCGGGACGAACGTATCGTCTTCGGCATGCACGATCAGGCCGGGAAGGTTCATCTGGTAGTGCGCGACATCCAGGTGCTTGAGCGGCATGCCGAATGCCAGCTCCACCATCTGGATGAACGCCGAACGTGCGCGCGGCGGCAACCCCATCATGCGCGTGAAACCGCGCAGCGCATCGAGAAACCGCGACGGCGCGGCGATACTTACCAACGCCCGCGTACGCAGCCCCAACTGCACGGCCAGCATCGCGCTGGCACCGCCCATCGAGTGGCCGACCACCGCATGCAGCGGGGGCAGCTCGGCCGCTGCCTCGAGCATGGCGCGGGCGAACAGCAGCACGTGTGCTTCACGCCCTGGCGAATGACCATGGGCCGGGCCATCCAGCGCAATCACCGAGTAGCCGCCTTCTACCAACGCCGTGATCAGGCTGGCGAATTGCGTAGGCCGGCCTTCCCAGCCGTGCATCAGCAACACCGCCGGCCCGTGCCCCCAGCGCAGCGCCGAGAGGCCGAAACGCAAGGTGATGCGCTGCGATTGCGCCAGCACCGGCAGCTCCCACGCCCGTGGCGGCAGCTCACGGGGCGTCATGAAGGTGCGCCGCATCCGGTTGGCCACCGTTTGCGGCGCGAGTCGGCCGACAGTGCCGTTGAAGCCACGCACCCAACTCAAGTCGCCCATGTTCTGAACCCTCTTCAGCGGACTGCCGACTTGGCGGCGCGCAGCACACGATCGGACAGCTCTCCCGGCCCCAGGGCCCGCGCCAGCGTCAGGCCGCCGACCATCAGCGCCATGTCGGCCAGGGCCTTGTCGGTATCTTCCGGGGTGGCCGCCAGCTGGGCCGCCATCAGCTCGCAATGTTCGCTCAGTGCCTGGCGGAACGCGTCCGGCAAACGGCCCATTTCGCCAACCGTCGCAGGTAGCGGGCACGCCTGGCCGGTGGAGTCCCGGTGTTTGCGCGACAAGTAAAACGCCGCCACCAGGCTTCGACGTTCTTCGCCGGTCAGTTGCGTGTCCAGGTCTTCTATCGCCGCACGGCGCTTGGCCAGCAACTGAGTGAAGGCCTCCAGCATCAACGCATCCTTGCTTTCAAAGTGCGCATAAAAACCACCGACCGTCAGCCCCGCCGCCCCCATGACTTCGCCGACACTCGGCTCGGCCGGGCCACGCTGGATCAATGCCGCGCTGGCGGCCTGCAAGATGCGTTCGCGTGTTTGCGCTTTTTTATCGCTCATCAAAGCCTCCGTCTCTCATGGGTTGAATATTATTACCATAATAATATTGCGCAAGCGACAAGCGCGACCATTGGTCAGAACAGAGAAAGGAAGTGGGGAAAGAATTGGCCAAACGCCAGACAAACAAAAGGGCCATTCAATAATTGAATGACCCTTAAAAATCCCGCAGAGCGGGTAATCGTGGCGTCCCCTAGGGGACTCGAACCCCTGTTACCGCCGTGAAAGGGCGGTGTCCTAGGCCACTAGACGAAGGGGACACAAACCTTCTGTACAGCTGATCAGAACTGAGAACTGATCAATTCAAGGGCGGTGTGGCCAGACCTTGAACCTGTAAATTGGTGGAGCTAAACGGGATCGAACCGTTGACCTCTTGCATGCCATGCAAGCGCTCTCCCAGCTGAGCTATAGCCCCGATTTTTCGCCTGGCGGCGCAGCAGACCTTTCGAGCTGCTTGTTGAAACTGGCGTCCCCTAGGGGACTCGAACCCCTGTTACCGCCGTGAAAGGGCGGTGTCCTAGGCCACTAGACGAAGGGGACAAAACCTTCTGTACAGCTGATCGGCGCTGAGTGCCGATCGATTCAAGGACGGTGTGGCCAGACCTTGAACCTGTAAATTGGTGGAGCTAAACGGGATCGAACCGTTGACCTCTTGCATGCCATGCAAGCGCTCTCCCAGCTGAGCTATAGCCCCTCATCGGTGAGGACGGGGCGAATCTTAATGGCGGTTTCGAAACGTGTCAAATTTATTTTCAACAATTTTCAAAATTTTTTGCCGGGATAACAATCACTTACCGACGAAACCCCGGAAAACCGGGGTTTCGTCCTTACAACCGTCTGCTTAAGCGATGGCGCCCAGCAGCTTTTCCCACTCTTTGTTTTCTTTCTTCGAAACACCACCAAGCAAATCAAGGGCTTGGCGCAGACGGAAACGCGTGAGGTCCGGGCCGAGGATTTCCATCGCGTCGAGCACCGACACCGAACTGGCCTGCCCGGTAATCGCGGCAAACATCAATGGCATGGCATCACGCAACTTCAGTTCCAGGGACTCGACCACCGCCTGGATCGTCGCGGTGATCGCATCCTTCTCCCATTGGCGCAGGCTTTCGAGCTTCCACAGGATCAACTGCATCAACTGACGCACTTGGTCACCCGAGAGCTTTTTCGATTCAAACAGCTTGGCATCCGGGTTTACGCCACCGGCGAAGAAAAAGCTGGCCAGCGGTGCGACCTGGCTGAACGTTTCCACCCTGCCCTGCACCAGCGGCGCGATCTTCATCATGTACTCAGGGTTCAACGCCCACTGCTGCACACGGCTGGCGAACTCGTGCACCGGCAGGTCGCGCAGCCACTGACCGTTGAGCCACGACAGCTTCTCGATATCGAAAATCGGCCCGCCCAGGGAGACGCGGGACAGGTCGAAGTGATCGACCATTTCCTGCAGCGAGAACTTCTCGCGCTCGTCCGGCATCGACCAGCCCATGCGGCCCAGGTAATTGAGCATGGCTTCGGGCATGAAGCCCATGCGCTCGTAGAAGGTCACCGACGTCGGGTTCTTGCGCTTGGACAGTTTGCTCTTGTCCGGGTTACGCAACAGCGGCATGTAGCACAGCTGCGGCTGTTCCCAGCCGAAGTATTCGTAGAGCAGGATCAGCTTGGGCGCCGACGGCAGCCATTCTTCGCCGCGCAGCACGTGGGTGATGCCCATCAGGTGGTCGTCGACCACGTTGGCCAGGAAGTACGTCGGCAGGCCGTCGGTCTTCATCAGTACCTGCATGTCCATGCGGTCCCACGGAATCTCGACATCACCGCGCAGCATGTCCGGCACTACGCACACGCCTTCGCTCGGCACTTTCATGCGAATCACATGGGGCTCGCCGGCGGCCAGGCGCGCGGCCACTTCTTCGGGAGGCAACAGCAACGCGCGGCCATCATAGCGCGGGGTTTCGCCACGGGCCTGTTGCTCGGCGCGCATCTGGTCGAGTTCTTCAGCGGTGCAGAAGCATGGGAACGCATGGCCCATGTCCACCAGTTGCTGGGTGTACTGCTTATAGATGTCGCTGCGCTCGCTCTGGCGATACGGGCCGTGGGGGCCGCCGACATCCGGGCCTTCCGCCCAGGTGATGCCCAGCCAGCGCAGGGCATCGAAAATCTGCTGTTCCGACTCACGGGTCGAGCGCAGTTGATCGGTGTCTTCGATCCGCAGGATGAATTCACCGCCGTGCTGCTTGGCAAAGCAGTAGTTGAACAGGGCGATGTAAGCAGTGCCGACGTGGGGATCCCCAGTAGGCGATGGCGCAATGCGCGTGCGGACGGTGGTCATGGCAGGTCTCGAATGGGCGATAAGACTGAAAATTGAAACAAGGGGCGAATGGTAACAGCCTGGGTGATTTCTGGAAAACCGCGGCGCGGCCATCGGGGGCAAGCCCCCTCCCACACTTGACTGTATTCACACATCAACAGGTGGGAGGGGGCTTGCCCCCGATAAAGCCAGTTGAATCACTACAAATCAAACCGCCAATAACCGCTCGCGCAACTTGCCAATCTCATCGCGCGTCTGCGCCGCCGCCTCAAACTCCAGATCCCGCGCCAACTGATACATTTTCTCTTCCAACTGCCGAATCCGCTTGGTGATTTCACTCGGCGAGCGCAGTTCGTTCTCGTACTTGGCGCTTTCCTCAGCAGCCTTGGCCATGCCCTTGCGCTTCTTGCTGCGCGAACCCGGCACGGTGGCGCCTTCCATGATGTCGGCCACATCCTTGAACACACCTTTGGGGGTAATGCCGTGTTCCAGGTTGAACGCAACCTGCTTCTCACGACGACGCTCGGTCTCGCCGATCGCCCGCTCCATGGACCCGGTGATGCGGTCCGCATACAGGATCGCCCGGCCGTTGAGGTTGCGCGCCGCGCGGCCGATGGTCTGGATCAGCGAACGTTCGGAGCGCAGGAAGCCCTCCTTGTCCGCGTCCAGGATCGCCACCAGCGACACCTCGGGCATGTCCAGGCCTTCGCGCAGCAGGTTGATGCCCACCAGCACATCAAAGGTGCCCAGGCGCAGATCGCGAATGATTTCCACACGCTCCACGGTGTCGATGTCCGAGTGCAGATAGCGCACGCGCACGCCGTGATCGGCCAGGTAATCGGTCAAGTCTTCGGACATGCGCTTGGTCAGGGTAGTGACCAGCACGCGCTCTTCCAGGGCCACGCGCTTGTTGATCTCCGACAGCAGGTCGTCGACCTGGGTCAGCGCCGGGCGGATTTCGATCTGCGGGTCGACCAGGCCCGTCGGGCGCACCAACTGCTCGATCACTCGGCCGGCGTGTTCGGCCTCGTAGTTGCCAGGCGTTGCGGAGACAAAGATGGTCTGCGGGCTGATGGCCTCCCATTCGTCGAAACGCATCGGCCGGTTATCCAGCGCCGATGGCAGGCGGAAGCCGTACTCCACCAGGGTTTCCTTGCGTGAGCGGTCGCCCTTATACATCGCACCGACTTGCGGCACGCTGACGTGGGACTCGTCGATCACCAGCAAGGCATCCGGCGGCAGGTAATCATAGAGTGTCGGCGGTGGCGCGCCGGACTCGCGGCCCGACAGGTAGCGCGAATAGTTTTCGATGCCGTTGCAGTAGCCCAGCTCCAGGATCATCTCCAGGTCGAAGCGGGTACGCTGCTCCAGGCGCTGGGCTTCCACCAGCTTGTTGTTGGAACGCAGGTATTCCAGGCGCTCGGCCAACTCGACCTTGATGCCCTCGATCGCGCCCATCAGGGTTTCACGCGGGGTCACATAGTGGCTTTTCGGGTAGAAGGTGAAGCGCGGCAATTTGCGGATCACCTCGCCGGTCAACGGGTCGAAGGCCGACAGGCTTTCGACTTCATCGTCGAACAGCTCGATGCGGATCGCTTCCAGGTCGGATTCGGCCGGATAGATATCAATCACATCGCCGCGCACGCGGAACGTGGCACGGGCAAAGTCCATGTCGTTGCGGGTGTACTGCAGGCTCGCCAGGCGCCGCAACAGCTCGCGCTGGTCGAGCTTGTCGCCGCGATCAACGTGCAGCACCATTTTCAAATAGGTTTCCGGGCTGCCCAGGCCGTAGATGCACGACACCGTGGTCACGATGATCGCGTCCTTGCGTTCCAGCAAGGCCTTGGTCGCCGACAGCCGCATCTGCTCGATATGGTCGTTGATCGACGCATCCTTCTCGATAAAGGTATCGGAGGACGGCACATAGGCTTCGGGCTGGTAGTAGTCGTAGTAGGAAACGAAATACTCCACCGCGTTGTTCGGGAAGAACGCCTTGAACTCGCCATACAGCTGCGCAGCCAGGGTTTTGTTCGGTGCCAGCACCAGGGTTGGGCGATTGACCTGCGCGATCACGTTGGCAATGCTGAATGTCTTGCCTGAACCGGTCACCCCGAGCAGCGTCTGATGCGCCAGGCCGGCCTCAATGCCTTCGACCATCTGGCGAATCGCTTCCGGTTGGTCGCCGGCAGGTTCAAAACGGGTGACGAGCTGGAAATCCGACATAACGTACCTCGTGTAGTCACCCCAGACTCAACACCGCCAGGGACGAAATAGCTCAGCAACCCACGAATAATCATCGCAGGTTGCAGGAAAAAACCATGATAGCCGTAGTAGTGGTGACGAATGTGACGGGTTTCAAGGCAATCGTCCTACCTGCCGTCCGGGATCAATCTGCAATAAGACTAACGGTCGGCCATTAAACCGAAAAACTTGGCCGAAAAGCCATTTCCGCTGTCGCCCTCAGCCGTGATGGCCTCTATACTAGCTCCCCGTTTGTGCACCGCTCTAGTGCAACCGGCTGGAGCGCGACACGTCCCTCCCTTCCCCCATAGAGCTGCCGCAAAAATGAGCCTGTTCTCCGCTGTCGAAATGGCACCACGCGATCCAATCCTGGGCCTCAACGAAGCATTCAACGCCGATACTCGAACCACCAAGGTCAACCTTGGCGTGGGCGTTTACTGCAACGAGGAGGGGAAGATTCCGCTCTTGCGTGCCGTTGCCGAAGCGGAAGCCATTCGCGTGGCGCAACATGCCGCCCGTGGCTACTTGCCGATTGACGGCATCGCGGCCTACGACAAGGCCGTTCAAACCCTGCTGTTCGGTGATAAGTCGCCGCTGCTTGAAGCCAGCCGTGTGGTCACCGTGCAGGCCGTGGGTGGCACCGGCGCGCTGAAGATCGGCGCCGATTTCCTCAAGCAGTTGCTGCCCGACGCCGTGGTGGCCATCAGCGACCCGAGCTGGGAAAACCACCGCGCACTGTTCGAAACCGCCGGTTTCCCGGTGCAGAACTACCGCTACTACGACGCAGCCACCCACGACGTCAACCGTAGCGGCCTGCTCGAAGACCTCAACGCCCTGCCGCCACAGTCCATCGTGGTGTTGCACGCCTGCTGCCACAACCCGACCGGCGTCGATCTGAGCCCGGCGGACTGGCAGAACGTACTGGACGTGGTCAAGGCCAAAAACCTGGTGCCATTCCTTGATATGGCCTACCAGGGCTTCGGCGACGGCATCCATGAAGACGCCGCCGCCGTGCGCCTGTTCGCGGAGTCGGGCCTGACCTTCTTTGTGTCCAGCTCGTTCTCCAAATCGTTCTCTCTGTACGGCGAACGCGTGGGCGCCTTGTCCATCGTCAGCGACTCCAAGGAAGAAAGCGCGCGCATCCTGTCCCAGGTCAAGCGTGTGATCCGTACCAACTACTCCAACCCGCCCACCCACGGCGCGGCAATCGTTGCAGCGGTACTGAACAACCCTGAACTGCGCGCCCAGTGGGAAACTGAGCTGGCCGAAATGCGCCTGCGCATCCGCGGCATGCGCGAGCAGATGGTGGCGGAACTGGCCAAGGCCGCGCCAGGCCATGATTTCAGCTTTGTCGGTCGCCAGCGTGGGATGTTTTCCTACTCCGGATTGACGGTTGAGCAAGTGACCCGCCTGCGCAACGAGTTTGGCATCTATGCACTGGACACCGGCCGTATCTGTGTGGCGGCGCTGAACCAGTCGAACATTGCTGCGGTCACACAGGCAATCGTTCAGGTGCTGTAAACCTGCCAGCGTTGAACGAGGGGGAAGCCAAGGGCTTCCCCCTTTTTGTTGGCGAACCCACTAGACTGCATACCGACTGCCCCTTTGCTGTGAGAGCCCTATGAGAAATGACGACCTGGACCTGCGCGCCGACCGCGACGAACTGCACGACTATGCTCCACGTGCGCCGCAAGCCAAGCGCCAGAAAAGCCTGGTACTGCAAGTGGCGCTGGGGGTGTTTCTGGGTGGCTTGGCGTTGTGGCTGGTGCAACTGGGTGCCACGGCGATCATGGCCAAGCTGGCCATGGGTACCTTCCAGTTCGGCGGCTGAGCGCAAGAGGAACCAACATGTGGGAGGGGGCCTGCCCCCTCCCACATTGGCTTCAGGCTGCTGCAAGCCCGCGTTCCTCCAGGAGTTTTACGAAGCTGTTGAGGCTCTGCGACACGGTGCCCCGGCGCCAGATCAGCCAGGTATTCAACACACGGAAGTTGTCCGCCAGCGGCCACACGCTGACCGCCGCCGCCCCCGGCATGCTTTCCAACATACTGCGCGGCATCAATGCCAGCCCTGCCCCGGCGCTGACGCAGGCCAGCATGCCGTGGTAAGACTCAATCTCGAAGATCTTGCCCGGCACCGCACCGTCCTGGGAAAACCAGCGCTCGAAGTGATGTCGATACGAGCAGTTGGAGCGAAAGGTATAGATATTCTCGCCGGACACATCCTGCCCGCGCGTGATCGGCGCATGGTGCAGCGGCGCGATCACCACCATCTCCTCTTCAAACACCGCCACGCCCTCCAGTGTGGAGTGCAGCACCGGGCCATCGACAAAGGCCGCCGTCAAACGCCCGGACAGCACGCCTTCGATCATTGTGCCCGACGGTCCCGTGCTCAGGTCCAGCTCGACCTTGGTGTACTGCTGGTTATACGCCGCCAGCAACGCGGGAATACGCACCGCTGCGGTACTTTCCAGCGAGCCGAGGGCAAAGGCGCCCTGGGGCTCCTCCCCCGCCACCGTGGCGCGGGCCTCCTGTACCAGATCGAGAATACGCCGCGTATAGCCCAGGAAATTCCACCCGGCCGGTGACAGGCGCAAGCGGCTCTTTTCGCGGATGAACAACTCCACGCCCAGATCCTGCTCCAGTTGCTTGATACGGGTGGTCAGGTTCGACGGCACCCGGTGAATCAATTGTGCGGCGGCGCTGATGCTGCCTTGCTCGGCAACGGCCTTGAAGATTTCCAGTTGCACCAGATCCAATTCATTCTCCAATCGTGAATGTATTGCTTAATATTATTCAGTTTTAAGAAAAGGTACAGCATCGTACGCTGGGCTCCATTCCCATCACCCCAGCAGGACGGTGCCATGAACGCTATTTCTCACCAGACCCACGCGTTGTCGATCAACCCGGCCAACGGCGAAACCGTCGGCAGCTACGCGTATGAAAGCCAGCCGCAGCTGGATGCAGCGCTCACCCGTTCCACCGCTGCCTTCCGCACCTGGCGCCGCCAGCCCGTAGGCCAGCGCGCCGAGTTGCTGTTGGCCCTGGCCGGTGCTCTGCGTGAGCAGGCCGAAGCGATGGCGCAGATGGTCACCCTGGGAATGGGTAAACCCATCGCCCAGGCCCGCGCCGAAATCGAGAAGTGCGCGCAGCTCAGCGAGTGGTATGCGCAGCACGGTCCCGCCATGCTCGCGCCGGAACCGACCCTGGTAGACAACGGCAGCGCCCGGATTGAATACCGCCCGCTGGGGCCGATCCTTGCCGTGATGCCGTGGAACTTCCCGGTGTGGCAAGTGCTGCGCGGCGCCGTACCGACTATGCTCGCCGGCAACACCTACGTGCTTAAACATGCGCCGAACGTCATGGGCAGCGCTTACCTGATCCAGCAGGCGTTCCAGAAGGCCGGCTTCGCTGCAGGCCTGTTCGAGGTCATCAACGTCACCACCGAAGGTGTGTCCAGCGCCATCGCCGACCCACGCATCGCCGCCGTCACCCTCACCGGCAGCGTGCGCGCCGGTATCGCCATCGGTTCCCAGGCCGGTGCGGCACTGAAAAAATGCGTGCTGGAACTGGGCGGCTCCGACCCGTTCATCGTGCTCAACGACGCCGACCTCGACGCCGCCGTACAGGCCGCGTTGATCGGTCGCTTCCAGAACAGCGGCCAAGTCTGCGCCGCCGCCAAGCGCCTGATCATCGAGGAAGGTGTGGTTGAAGCCTTTACCGCCAGGTTCCTCGAAGCCAGCCGCAACCTGGTGATGGGCGATCCAACCTCGCCCGCTACGTACATCGGCCCCATGGCACGCTTCGACCTGCGCGATGAGCTGCACGCTCAGGTCCAGGCCACCCTCGAAGAAGGCGCGACCCTGCTGCTGGGCGGCAACAAGGTGGCTGGCGCAGGCAACTATTACGAGCCCACCGTACTGGCTGACGTCACCGACCAGATGACCTCGTTCAAGCAGGAACTGTTCGGCCCCGTCGCGTCCATCATTACTGCCCGCGACGCCGACCATGCGGTGGCGCTGGCCAACGACAGCGAGTTCGGCCTGACCGCCAGTATCTTCACCAACGACCCGGCGAAGGCGCAGGACATCGCCAACCAGTTGGACACCGGTGGGATCTTCGTCAACGCTTACAGCGTCTCCGACCCTCGGGTGGCATTCGGTGGCGTTAAGAAAAGCGGATTCGGCCGTGAGCTGTCGCACTTCGGCGTGCGCGAGTTCTGCAACGCGCAGACGGTGTGGCTCGACCGTCAATAAACAGCCCTGGCTTCAACACACATCAACTGTGGGAGGGGGCTTGCCCCCGATAGCGGTGGATCAGCCAGACCTCTGTCACTGACACACCGCTATCGGGGGCAAGCCCCCTCCCACAGTTGGAGCCAGGCAGCCTTGGAGGCCGTACCTACTTTAAGCAATCAGCGAATATGCCGCCGCACGCACTGCACCAACCCATCCAGTGCCTGCGACTTCACCGGCGCCAACACGCACACCGTGTGTTCACGCTCGCCCTCGGTCACGGTGAGCGTGTAATGCACCTGCCCCGGTTTGCCGGAGGGTTGAGTACTTTGCGGCAACTGAAAGAACTTCGACTGCTCGATCAGTTGCCGCAACTCCTGCTGGTCCTGCTCGGGCAGTGCTTCGAGCTCGACACTGCGAGGTGTGACCAAGCCCGGAAAATAAGCCGGGCCGCCGTTTTCCTTGATCGAGATTCGCATGGCTGTTCCTCACCGCCCAGGCGGCGTGTCAGACGTTGATACCCACCGCTTTCCACCCTTCCTTGACGGCCTTCTGCTCATCCTCGTTCGCGCCGTACAGACGCCCGGCGACATCGTAAGTGATACGTGCAAAACGCAGAAACCCCGAGTTCGGCCGCAACCGCGCGTCGCGCAACGCGTCGTACCAGATGCGCCCGGCACGCTCCCAGGCAAAGCCGCCGATCCGGGTGGCAACCTGATAGAAGGCATGGTTGGGAATGCCGGAATTGATGTGCACGCCACCATTGTCGTCATAGGTTTGCACAAAGTCATCCATGTGGCCGGGCTGAGGGTCCTTGCCCAGCAGCTTGTCGTCAAATGCAGTGCCGGGGGCCTTCATCGAGCGCAGTGCAGTGCCTTTTATCTTTTTGGTAAACAACCCTTTGCCGATCAACCAATCGGCGTCCTCGGCCTTTTGTTTTAACGCGTACTGCTTGATCAGCGACCCGAACACATCCGACAGCGATTCGTTCAGCGCACCGGATTGATTGAAGTACATCAACTTGGCTTCATCCTCGGTGACCCCGTGGGCCAATTCATGCCCAATCACGTCGAGGGCCACGGTGAAGCGGTTGAACAGTTGCTGGTCGCCATCACCAAAGACCATCTGGGTCGAGTTCCAGAACGCATTGTTGTAGTCCTGGCCGAAGTGCACGGTGGCATCCAGCGCCATACCCGCATCGTCGATGGAATTGCGATCGAACACCTGGTCGAAAAAGTCGAAGGTCGCCCCCAGGCCGTCGTAAGCCTCGTCCACCGCGGCATCACCGCTGGCGGGTTGCCCTTCGCCACGGATCAGCTTGCCGGGCAGGCTGTCGGTGTTGTCGGCGCTGTAGATCGAACGCTGTTTCTCGGCGCCCGCCGCCAGCGCCATGCGGGCCGGGCCTTTGGCGGGCACGGCGACCATGCGCAACGAGCGGAACGTGCTGTCCTTGGCACGCGTGCGCAGCGCAACCTCCCGTTGGGCTTTGTCACCGTGGCGCGCGATCTGGTCGAGCATGTACGGCGGGATCAGGCAGAAAATCGGATTTCGCGGTTGGCGAACACACATAAGCTGGCTCCTTTTTGGCGTGTGGTGAACGGCCGGTCAACGACTTCAGGATAGACGCGGGTCTGCCGCCTGGGCCAAATTGTCATGAAATCATGTTGCAGTCGTGTTTATCCAAGGCCCATCAGGAATACCCCATGCCCGCACGTCACGCCAAAATCGACCTGTCCTATCGCCCAAGGCTTGCCGACCTTCGCCCACTGATCACGCCCAGCCCATCCTTGCTGGAGGCCAGGGCTGCGACGCCGCGGGTTACCGCAGCCAAGGACCTGCAGGACCGGCGCGGCTACGCCGAGGATTTTCTCGGCAGCTTCGGTGTGCCCTGGCCCACCCTTGACTCGACCCGGGCAAGCGATGCCCAGCCCGGGCGCCTGGACTACACGCACTTTTCCATCAGCATGTCGCGCTCCCGACGCCTGGCACTGTATGTCGGCGTCAACATCGACGGCGACAAGCACGTGGATATCGTGCGTAGCAACGATACCTGGGCCTACGACGGCCGCCTGCCCCTCGACGCCCAGGTGGGCGAGGACCTCTACGCCGGCAATGGCCTGGACCGTGGTCATCTGGTGCGGCGCCAGGACCCCAACTGGGGAAACGAGGCGAACACCGCCAACCTCGACACCTTCCACTTCACCAACTGCTCGCCGCAGATGAGCGGCTTCAACCAGAAGACCTGGCTGGAACTGGAAGACTACATCCTCGAC
Source organism: Pseudomonas fluorescens (assembly GCF_002837185.1). Classification (GTDB taxonomy): domain Bacteria; phylum Pseudomonadota; class Gammaproteobacteria; order Pseudomonadales; family Pseudomonadaceae; genus Aquipseudomonas; species Aquipseudomonas fluorescens_AM. Next base: position 80,047 of record NZ_KZ478000.1, read on the forward strand.
AACACCCAGCGCTGGAAAGCCCGCGCCAGCGTATTCAGCGGCCCGGTGTTTGGCGACGACGACCGCCTGTACCGTGGCGTGAAAATCCCCCAGGCGTTCTGGAAAGTCGTGGCCTACCTCAGCGACGACGGCAAACCCTCGGCCAGCGCGTACATGATCGACCAGCGCCGCGAGCTGGACCAACTGGACCTGGTATTCGGCCCGCTCAAAACCTACCGGCGCAGCGTGCTGCAGATCGAACAATTGACCGGTATCCGCTTCGGCAACCTGGCCGACTACGACGGTTTCAGCAACGAAGAGCGCGCCACGGGGACGCGGATCGAAGCGCTGATCCGGGGACCGCAGGATATCCGACTCTGACCACGGCCCACTGTAGGAGCGAGCTTGCTCGCGAAGCACCTTAGAGCACCGCGGCGCATCAGGCCGCTCGCGTTATCGTTGACGACCTTCGCGAGCAAGCTCGCTCCTACAGGCCGTGATCGACTACCATAGCGCCGCCGGTTCCCACACGGGACTAACAGGGAATTCGAAACGCCGCCCGCGACGTCAATCGAAACTGCCCCCGCAACTGTAGGTGCTGAGCCTGCTCCCCACTGCCACTGGACGTTGTCCGGGAAGGCCGGAGCGTGGCGACGACGCATCAGTCAGGAGACCTGCCGGCCAAGTGACTCACTAACCGGCGGGGTGTCCGGGAAGGACATCCGCGCCCTGCCAGACCTGCAGCGTTCGAAGGTGTGTTTCCGAGCCGTACCGCCCCTGCTCCACGTACGGTTCACCGGAGATTGCCCCATGCTGCTACGCGTTTCGGCCCTGATCACTGGCCTGGGCTTGTGTGCCCTGGCCCACGCCGCGCCTACTCACTACCCGCTGACGGTCGAGAACTGCGGCAACAGCCTCACCTTCCAGCAAGCCCTCGCGCGCAGCGTGACGATCGGCCAGGCCGCCACCGAGATGCTGTATGCGCTGGGCGTGGGCAATAAAGTGGTCGGTACTTCGCTGTGGTTCAACGATGTGCTGGGGCAGTACAAGGCGCAGAACGACAGCATCGAGCGCCTGGCCAATAACGAGCCGAGCTTCGAGGCGGTCATCGCCAAGCGCCCGCAACTGGTGGCCGCCGAGCTGGAATGGGTGGTCGGCCCTCAAGGCGTGGTGGGTACCCGCGAACAGTTTCACGAACTGAATATTCCCACCTACCTGCTGCCCTCCGACTGCGAAGGCAAGGACAATCTGGTCGGCGCCGACGGCACGCGGCTGGAGCCGTTTCGCATCGAGACGATCTACAAGAGCCTCAGCCAACTGGCCGAGATCTTCGACGTGCAAGCGCGCGGCCAGCAACTGACCGATGAACTCAAGGCGCGCCTGGCCAAGTCGATCGCCACCGCGCAGAGCAAAGGCTTGAAACAGGCCAGCGCGCTGGTGTGGTTCTCCAGCGCCGAAATGGCCAGCGACCCTTACGTGGCCGGCCACAAAGGGGTTCCGCAATTCATGCTGCAAACCCTCGGCCTGCGCAACGTGGTGCAATCGGATGAAGAATGGCCCGCCGTCGGCTGGGAAACCATCGCCAAGGCCAACCCTACCTTCCTGGTGATCGCGCGCATGGACCGCCGCCGCTACCCCGCCGACGACCATGAAAAGAAGCTGGCCTTCCTGCGTAGCGACCCGGTAACGCGCAACATGGACGCGGTGAAACACAACCGCATCATCATCCTCGACGCCCTGGCGCTGCAGGCCAGCCTGCGCACCTTCGACGGCCTGGAACAGCTGGCCGCCGCCATCGACGGCTACAACCTGCCGCAATGATACGGACCCTGCTCGCCCTCACGCTGCTGCTGATCGCCCTGCTTGCCGGTGTGGCCATCGGCGAAACCGCTATCTCGCCGCAGGTGGTGCTCCAGGTGCTCGCCAACAAACTGTGGGCGGCTGGCTATGTGCTCGATCCCATCGATGAAGGCGTGGTATGGAACTACCGCCTGACCCGCGCCCTGGTCGCCGGTGCCTGTGGTGCGGGCCTGGCGACTTGTGGGGTGATCCTGCAATCGTTGCTGCGCAACCCGTTGGCCGACCCGTATTTGCTGGGCATCAGCGCCGGCGCCTCGACCGGTGCGGTGCTGATTGCCTTGCTCGGGGTGGGCGGCGGTTTGATTTCGTTGTCGGCGGGCGCCTTTGTCGGCGCCATGGCCGCGTTTGCACTGGTGATCCTGCTGGCGCGGGCCAGCGGTTCCGCCAGCGGCACCGGCCAGATCATCCTCGCCGGCATCGCCGGTTCGCAGTTGTTCAATGCGCTCACCGCGTTCCTGATTACCAAATCCGCCAGCTCCGAACAGGCCCGCAGCATCATGTTCTGGCTGCTGGGCAACCTCAGCGGCGTGCGCTGGCCATCGGTGTGGCTGGCGGTGCCGGTGGCGGTCGCAGGGCTGGTGGTGTGCCTGTGGCACCGACGTGCATTGGATGCGTTTACCTTCGGCACCGATTCGGCGGCCTCGCTGGGCATCCCGGTGCGTCGCGTGCAGGTTGTGCTGGTGGGCTGCGCGGCAGTGGTCACGGCGGTGATGGTGTCGATTGTCGGTTCCATCGGGTTTGTCGGGCTGGTGATCCCCCATGCCGTGCGCTTGATGCTCGGCACCGGGCACTCGCGACTGCTGCCGGCCAGCGCCCTGGGCGGCGCCTTGTTCCTGATCGCGGCGGATGTGCTGTCGCGTACCTTGATCAAGGGCCAGGTGATTCCGGTGGGCGTGGTCACCGCGCTGGTCGGCGCGCCGGTGTTTGCGCTGATCCTGATCGGCCGGAGGAACGCGCGATGACGGTATTGAGTTGCACCGCCCTGGGCTTCAAGGTGCGTGACGCCGAGTTGCTGCGCGATATTCATCTTGACGTGCAGTTGGGGGAAACCCTCGGCATCGTCGGGCCGAACGGCTCGGGCAAATCCACCCTGCTCAAGTTGCTCGCCGGCCTGCGCGCCCCGGCCAGCGGTGAAGTGCGCCTGGGCGGCAAGCGCCTGGGTGAATTGTCCCGCCGCGCCATCGCGCAGCAATTGGCCGTGGTGGAACAACAGGCCGACACCGACGACGCCATCCGCGTGTTCGACGCCGTGGCCCTGGGCCGCACGCCGTGGCTATCGGCCCTGAGCCCGTGGTCCCATGAAGACGACAGCATCGTGCGCCAAGCCCTGCACGATGTGGACGCCACCCACCTGAGCCACCGCGCCTGGCGCAGCCTCTCGGGTGGCGAACGCCAGCGCGTACACATCGCCCGCGCGCTGGCGCAACGGCCCCGGATCCTGTTGCTGGATGAACCGACCAATCACCTGGATATCCAGCATCAACTGACGATCCTCAAAGGTGTGCAGGGTTTGCCGGTTACCACCTTGATCGCCCTGCATGACCTGAACCAGGCACTGACCTGTGATCGCCTGGCCGTACTGGATCGTGGGCGCCTGGTGGCGCTGGGCACGCCGCTGCAGGTGCTGACGCCAGAGCGGTTAAACGAGACATTCGGGGTGCAGGGGCATTACCTGACGGACCCGTTCGACGGCGCGCAGATCCTGCGCCTGCGCTCCAGCTGAACCCTGTGACGGCGGCACAGCTGACAGTGATCCAAAGGTGGGAGGGGGCTTGCCCCCGATGGCGGAGTATCAGTAAAAGTCTCTGTAACTGACCCACCGCTATCGGGGGCAAGCCCCCTCCCACCCTTGATCACCACAGGCCGGTGCATAGGTGTCGCCTGCCCCACCGGGTTGGACCGCTCATACCACCTTGATATGGGTAATTCCCACCACCTGCGCTTGTTCCAGGATTTCCTCCGGCGTCGCGTCCGCAGCAGGCAGGATCAAGCCGTTTTCCGCGTCGCCGAAGTGCAATTGCAGCAAATGCACTGCCGCTTCATGCACAGGCAACTCAGGCTGCTTGAGGTCGAATGTGTGAGTGCGCGGCTCATCATTGAACCGGTAGTTCAGGGTATAAGCATGCATGCGGGAATCCTTGTAATGGGAACACCTGATTAACCTGACTCAGCGATCAACTTTTTAGTTCCCACTCGATGCAGGTGCTGCGTTATCCAGGTGCGACTGTACGCCAGCACGCTGTCTGCCATCGCCAGCGGAAAATGAATGAAGCCATGGGCCGACTCCGGCAGCAGATGCGCCTCTGCCCCGCTCCAGCGTTCGGCGATCAGCAGCGTGTCGTCCTTGAGCGGGTCCAACTCGCCCACAAACATCAACGCCGGCGGCAGGCCGGATAAGTCGCCATACAAGGGTGACAGTGGCGGCTGTCGACGTGCTTCGTCGGTGATGCCCGGCGTGAGCAAGCGCAGCGCCGCGACCATTCCCGGCCCATCCAGCAACAGCGTCTGCGGCCCGGCCGCGCGCACGCTTGGCGTGCCGGTCAAGTCGTACACCCCGTAGTACAACACCGCGCCACTGACGCGTTCGAGCAACGCCGGCCATTGCTTCAACGCCAGCAACGTCGCCGCCGCCAAGTGCCCGCCGGCCGACTCGCCGACAAAAAACACCGGCAGGCCGGCAAACTCCATGCAGTCCGCCAACAGCCAGCGCGCAGCGGTCAGGCAGTCTTCCAGCAGGCCCTCGACCGGCGTGTTGACCGCCAGCCGATAGTCCACCGACACCACCGCCACGTCACAGGCGCGCACCATGCCCAGGTTGAGGTCGTCATTCATCTGCGCATTGCCGATCACCCAGCCGCCGCCATGGATATCCAGCACCACGCCTTTTGGCGCACCGTCGGGCCGCATGATGCGCACCGGCACGCCGCCGACCAGCCTGCGCTCCACCACCGGGGCCTTCTTGAAACGCTGGCTGGTTTGCAGCAGCGCCTGGATCACACGCGGGGTGACGCGGTTGCGAATTTTAAAGCGCGGCATCCACGACAGCTTCTGATTGAAGCGACGCATCTGCGCCAGTTCGGCCTCGCTGGCGGGCCAGAGTTGGTAAGCCATCAACGGTTATTCCGCAAAATCGAGAAGTTCAACGCCGCGGCCACACACAGCCAGGCGAGGTAAGGAAACAGGATCAAGCCGGTAATCAGGTCCAGGCGCACCGCCAGCACCACCATCGCCGCCACGGTCAGCCACAGCAGCACAATGATCACCATCCCGGCGAGCAGGCGATGCGCGCCGAAGAACACCGGCGTCCACAGCGTGTTCAACGCAATCTGCGCCGCCCACAGGGCCAGCACTATTTCGCTGCCTGGGATCAGGCTCAAGCGATAACCGGCCCAGGCCAACAGCAGGTAGATGATGGTCCACGCCACCGGGAACAGCCAATTGGGCGGGGTGAAGGTGGGCTTGACCAGGGATTCGTACCAGGCGCCGGGTTTGAAGATCACACCGGTACTGGCGGCGGCGGCGCAGGCGAGCAGGAAGATGAAAAAGGTCATGGTCGGTCCTTGAGGGGCAATGGTGGAAAGCAACGCTGTGTTTTTCAGTGACTCGAACGGGCGCGCATAAATTCCCTATACGCGGCAAAAATGACAGGCAGGCCATCTCTTCTACACGTCATGAAAAATGAGTAAGGTGGCCAAACCACCAAGAATTTGCATAGTTTCGACCACCTCATCAGAGCGCCCCTTCTTGGCTTCCAACCACCGCAGCACGCCCTGGTCAGTGTTTCTGATCTTCCTGCGCCTGGGCCTCACCTCCTTTGGCGGGCCGATTGCGCACCTGGGCTATTTTCGCGAAGAGTTCGTCACCCGCAGGCGTTGGCTCAGCGAGCGCAGCTATGCCGAACTGGTCGGCTTGTGCCAGTTCCTGCCCGGTCCGGCCAGCAGCCAGGTCGGCATCGCCTTGGGCCTGTCACGCGCGGGGTACGCTGGCGCCGGTGCGGCCTGGGCCGGGTTCACCTTGCCGTCGGCCATCGCCCTGATCCTGTTTGCCTCGGGCTTGTCTCGTTACGGCGCCGCCCTTCCCGATGGCGTGCTGCATGGTCTTAAAGTCGTCGCCGTGGCGGTGGTGGCCCAGGCCGTGTGGGGCATGGCGCGCAACCTGTGTCGCGGCTGGGCGCGGATCACACTGATGCTGGGCGCCGCCTGCCTGGTACTGCTGGAACCTTCCGCCTGGGGCCAGGTCGGGGTGATCGCCACAGCGGGCGTGGCCGGCCTGCTGTTGTTCAAGCCCCAGACCCACGCCGAGCCCGACGCGCTGCCCATCACCATCAGCCGCCGCGCCGCAGTGGTATGGCTGGCGTTGTTCCTGCTGTTGCTGGTGGGCTTGCCGATCCTCGCCGATTGCGTAAGCAACCCCACGCTTACCCTGGTGGACGCCTTCTACCGCACCGGCTCACTGGTCTTCGGCGGCGGTCACGTGGTGTTGCCGTTGCTGCAAGCCCAGGTGGTGCCCACGCAATGGGTCAGCAACGATCTGTTTCTCGCCGGCTACGGCGCCACCCAAGCCGTGCCCGGCCCGCTGTTCACCTTCGCAGCTTTTCTCGGCGCCTCGATGAGCCACGCCCCGAGCGGCTGGCTGGGCGGCCTGATCGCCCTGCTGGCGATCTTCGCGCCGTCGTTTCTGCTGATCTTTGGCGCACTGCCTTTCTGGGCCGGCCTGCGCAGAAGCCTGCGCACGCAAGCCGCACTGGCCGGTGTGAATGCGGCGGTGGTCGGCCTGTTACTGGCAGCGCTGTATCAACCGGTGTGGACCAGCGCGATTTTCAGCGTCTACGACCTTGCCTTCGCCTTGCTCGCCCTGGCGGCGTTGATGGTCTGGAAGTTACCACCATGGCTGGTAGTCGCAGCAAGTGCCGCCATCGGATACCTGCTCAGCCTGGCCGGCGGCTGAGATCAAAGGTGGGAGCTGTCGAGCCTCGGCGAGGCTGCGATGGGATCACCTCGGTCGACCGTCAAACCGCAGCCCGCGCATCGCCCAGGCCTCAGTCCGGCTCCACAATCCTGAGCCAGGGCCAGCGCGCCTGATAACTCCTGGCCTTTTCAGCAAACAATTGCGGCTCCGGATGCAGCGGGTTGATCCGCAGTAGCCCCTGCTCCACATCCGCCAACCCATAAGGCGCATACACCTCACCCGTGGCAACGTCCAAAGCGATGCACGTGCCCGCCACCAGATACCGGTCCACCCCCTGCCTGGCCGAGTGCAACTGCGGGTATGGCCGGCCAAAGCGCTGCCCATACCAGAGGTGAACGCGCGCCTGGTTCTTGACCTCCACGTTGACGCCGAGGTCCTGGAACAACGCCTCGGCCCTTCGAATCACCGCATCCTCCGCTTCGTAGGACAGGTTCTCATCGAAGTAAAACACGTCATAGTCCTTCACCCCGGCATCCGCTGGCCGCTGCGCCTGATGATTCCACACCGCCTGGAACAGACAGCCCGCCGTGAGCATGCACTGCGGCACGCCCAACGCCGGCAAGCGCGCGGTGATTTCAACGTTGATGGGGTTGGCCATGGCCAGGTCGAGGAAGGTGTTGACGGTCAATGTCATGGAAAGTCCTGGGTAATCAGTTCCGTGGGCTCGACTCTACAACAGCGCATTGAACGGTGACACCGCTCGCAACGCGACTCCCCGTATGATGCACGCCTGCACCCACGCACAACCGGAGCCCCGATGCCGCTGACCAAACGCGACTGCGCCCGCCTCGAACGGCAACTGATCGCCACCCTCACCGACGCCTGCGAAACCGCCAAAGCCGAAATCCCCGGCTTCGACTGGCTGACCCACACCGTCGACGACAGCGCCTTCCCCCAAAGCCTGCGCGTGACGTGGGTATTCCACACGCGCGCCAACAAGGCACTCGCCCTCAGCGGCGGTGCCGACCAACGCATGCGCGAACTGACCGCCACGGCGCTGCACGAAGCTGGCATCCCACCCTTGCCGATGGAGCGCTGCGTGCACTTTGATTGCGAAGAAGACTGCCGCCTGCAACACGCGGGCGACTGGCGTGCGCGGCTGGCGCGTCGCTAACCTGACCTGATGCCGAAGCCCGCAGGAAAAATCCCAACCCCCTGCAACGCCTTGCTCCCTTGCTTACGCATGGGTCAGAATTCGCCGGCTTGTGTGCTGGGGTGGCCGTTATTAAGGTGGCTCGGTCGCTGAATGTCTCGGCGATCGGGTTTAGTAGCCTGAAGGTTTATCCAAACAAAAGTGCATGAGCTGCATCAATCAGACATTCCTGTCTGTACTTGATGGCGGCTGTGCGCAGGGCACCTTCGGGTGCGCCGGCTTTCGTTTGGATTCCCCGGTCTACTAACCTGCGCACAGCTGCCACCCTTCTGTTTAGTAGCTAAAGGGCGGTAGCCACACTCAGGAATTCAAACATGCTATTCACCGTCGCCTCCAACGCCACCCACGAAACCCTCATCACCAACAGCTACGAAACCTTCACCAGCGTCAGCACCCTGCTGCTCGACCTGTCCGAAGACCTCAACGGCAAACACCGCGACATCGCCCTGGCGATCCATCAACTGAGCGAACTGGGCGTACTGCTCACCGCCCGGCTGCTCGACCGCGAAGTGCCGTGTTCTGGGTGATTTTCAAGCACCCAACTCGAAAGACACTTTACTCGCCGAGTCGCTGTACACACGTACGACGACGCGGCGATTTGCTTTTGGTGGCTGGGTCGCATGACACAAAATGCGGCAGCTTTCGGCCAGAAGCGGCCAGTCATCAAAGCCCCAAAAATGTCCCGAGGCGAGTATCTAGTCACGCCAATCGGGCCGTCATTGTGAGCAAGGCTAGAGGTTTCAGGCACTTGCTAGTTGGAGGTAATCTCAAATAAATTTTTGCACAAATAGGCATCCTCTCTTTGAATGAAATCTTCGGGGCTCTCATTGCAAGAATAAGCTTCGAAAACGTGATTGATAATCTTCTTCGCTTGGTCCGTAGTAAGGACAGGAATGTCTATCAGGTCAAGAAGAGCATCGGCTATCTCGTTTAAACTAATGCAGTACTCTTCAGCGGCAACCCTAAGCAGTGCTCGCATATCGCCATGTTTACTATCTGAATTTACATCATTCTTGAGAAATTCAAGTGGCTGTTCCAAGATTTCAAAAGTGTAAATCTTTTGATACCTGTCGCAGTATTCTATAAGGATCCGCCTAACCTTCACGCCATCAGGTTTTGGAGAGCTAGCCCCTAACAGCGCATTAATTTTCGTATTAGCTATCCAGCTTTTCATCGCGAAATTCACCCTGCTTAGCGCTTATTTAAGGGACGTCGACTGGCGGCTCTTGGCCGACAGACGTCTATCATGACAGGCAGAAACCGCTAGTTAGGAGCCATTTGGCGTAGCGTGTAAGAATTTACCGCCTTTAGCTTCAACTGCCGAGCGAACTGCCGCGGCATCTGATGTCGAGCCGATAAATGCAAGTTGCAACTTAGGGAGCATGCTTGATGTGTGACTTAAGGCTGCAATAGCTGAGCTGGCTGCAAAAGAACTATTGGCTCCTGAGATGGCGACACGAACATCAGCTTTGCTTGCAGGGGCGATTATTTGGTGGATGCTTGAAACAATTGGAGAGTCTAAACCTGCACTTCCGATAAGCGCGGATGCCAAAGCTCCGGAAATGCCGTTATTCGCTGCGGGAACCCAAACTAAATTGAATTTTTGTTGCTCAAATAAAATTGCCGCAGATTGTGCGGCTTGCTGTGGCGATTGGCTCCCAGTTGTAGCGCACCCTACTAATGCAAATAACAAAATTGTGAATGCCGCGAAAAGTTTCATAATTGCTCCTGGATATTTATTAGGCGACGGTTCTGTCGAGAATCACTGAGTGTATGTTGTATAACTTTCCATCGCCATACATAACCTCTTGATCATCATAAAAGGTGATTTTGTAAGCGCGACAGTGATGGGTACATCATTGCTGATGCATTAGCAGACTGCCCACCGTCTGCTTTGGGCCCAGCCCAGACGTCGCGCCAAGCCTTAGCTGTCGCCTTACTCCTGAGTTATGCGACGACTCATTCAGGCCTGATGGCAAAGGCATTTCGATGTCGCGTTAGTGCGGATTCGCTGGGCCGTTGCTTTCCGTCGTAAGAGGCAGGAATCGGCCAGAAGCTGCCGCTCACTTGAGATAAATTTCGAACACCCCAAAGCCTGTTAACATGCGTTTCAACGCGCACATTGACCTATTCGAAGAAAATCTTTAAGCGCCGCCTGATAGAGCTTAAATGGCTGATTGTCCGTATTGAAAAGTGCAAACGGAATCATCGTGAGATGTAAAAACGACGTGGAGTTTATCGTGTAGGTTTTCTGCCTGCAAAAACGCTGATCCTTATTCAATATAAAATCAAACTTGAAAAGGTTTGTCCGCGCACACCAACTGGGGATCAAACCCAGACTCAAGCCCGTCAAGTAATCTTGTCCGCAAGCGCCGCCAGATGAGAACTCCGAGATCTTTATTTCTAATGCCGGCAGGGTCGGGGCCGCAAGGCTGGAGCCCGTATCCTGTGCATCTGGAATAACCTTGAGTGTCGCTGCGTATGCGCCCTTGCCGAAGCGACTGTTTTTCCATGGGGAGTTAATTGCGTAACTGAAGCTGGAGATAATTTCTTGTGTTTCGTGTTCAGCGGGTTCGTTGATTGTCGGCTGGGACGAATAAGATGTGCAGCCGGAACAGAATATCGCAATGCTGACAAACACGAACCCGTGGGCTATTAAGCGACGCATACTCATTTTCTCCTAACTATCAATTAGCCGACATTCCTGTCTCTTAATGCCGTATAGCTTCTTATCTACACGCCGGATTGCTGAATTAGAATAACAGCATAAAACCGTAAAACCGGGGTCAGACCACGGGTCAAATATAACCCCGCTTTTACGATGGTAGCCTAACCCCGTTTTTCCCTACAGCGTCGGTAAGCGGTCCAACGCACAAGTACGTTCTATTTTCGGCTCACCGGCCGTGGGCACGCGTACGCCCGAATCGATATTGAATATTTCAATGTAACAACGGCTCAGCGAGCCCGGGGCATCGACAATCCCTCCCTTGATCACATAGCGTGCGCCCGGCGCAAATTCGCTGACAAACGCTACGCTGCAAGAGCGATTGGCATTGGCCACGCCTCGCATTTCCAAGTGCAGCGGCTTGCCGGCTTCAATGGGAAAAAACCCCTCCGGCGTCGAGACATTTTTATAAACGGAAGCCAGCTGCTTCCCCATTCCGGACTCAGTCGCCACGGTTCTGCCGTATTTGCAGCCGATGGCAGGCGCCTGAACCAGAGTCACGCCGTTTCGATAATTTTCCATAGAGACCAGTTCGCTGCGGATCATCGCCTGGGGCGCCCCCGCAGGTACACGGTACTTCGGCGCTGGGGCGCAGCCTGCAAGCAACAGAACTAAACACAGGTAAAGAGGCTTCATAATTTCCATTATTAATGGCGGAAGAGGCGGCGTTAACAGGCCTGATCAATCACAATGAGTCAAGCAATAAGTGAGAAGAACGAGCGTCTGACCAGACTTGAAATTAAGCTGAATTGCCCATGGTTTATTAGATTGTGCAATGGCCGCATTTGGCCGATTTCTGCCGTTCGCGACGTGCAGCAACCGGCCAGAAGCAGTCATTCGCGACCATGTTCAGACCACTTTGCACGACAACCACGCCCCCCAGAAAAGGCTGCTGAAGAAACGGGTAGCGTCTCCAAACCCGGCTTCATGCAAGAGTTTTTGAACCGCCGCCTCGGAATGTGGAGGATCAGCGCCTTGAAGGATTTTCCCAAGCTTGACCTTCACTTCATCCGCGCTGGCTCCATGCTGCCGCCACCGCTGCCCCCAGGCCGCAAGCAATAAAGGCTGGCTGGCATAAGCGTATTGATTCCCCGCGACAATCAGCGGCGCACCCGGTTTTAGATGAGCCCGAATGGATCGTAAAATTTGTCGCTTGGTTTCATCTCCATTGAGATGATGGAGTACACCGATCAAGGTCGCTGCGTCGTATGACTCGTCTGCTGCCAGGTCTTCAACTTGCCCAAGATGCATGGACGTTCTTTCAAGCAAGTTGTTTGCCTCTAACTGCTGCTTCGCTGCCTCCAGCATTGGCTCGGATGGGTCAACGGCCGTGAAGCGCCAACTCGGTTCTAGCTTGGCCATCGCAATAATTTCCTGCGCCGTACCGCCAGCGCCAACGACCAGTATTTTTGCCGAACTTGTATTGCCCAGGCTTGCCGCCAGCATACACGCAGCCAAGTCTTGGCAGGCGTCATATCCAGCTAGCGCAATTCGGCTCTGTCGTCCGTACTCATTGGCTCGTGAGGTATCAAATTTTTCGGCTAAGTTAAGAGGGGATGATTTCAAGGCGGTTCTCCATGTCCTGAAATCAAGCTAAGCCAGACACAGCAATAATAAAAATTCATTAATTTTATATGGCGCATTCCTGCAAGGAATGCGTGGCTCAAAAAATTGCTGTTTGCTTGAGCTGATTCTGCCCGTTGCTGACAGTCACTTTGGGTCGGTTTTTGCCTGTCGCGAAAGACTGCAACCGACTCGAGGCGGTCGTCCAGATGCTCATCTCTGTTCGGTAGACAACCTCGAATAAAGTAAAAAGTCTCTAGGTGTCCCACGGACCATCCGGTAAGAACGCAGTAGTCCTTCGTGTTGAAAATGACAACGCCGGAGAACATTCTCAGAGCGTGCATTTGTGTGCAGAACCGTTGCTTGCACACGAACAAAGCCGTATGCGGAAAAGGACCATCGCGTAACCGCGTCGCATACTGCGCTAGCAATTCCCTTTCCCCAGTGCGATGGAGCGATGTCATAGGCGATTTCGGAAGTCTGGTTGGCGTTTGAGAGGGTGTGAAAGCCGATCGTGCCGACCAATTGCTGGCTATGATTGTCAACAATGGCCAGACGCCGCACCGAATCCACAGACGTTGAATCGAATGCGTCAAACATGGGTAACAGGTCCTCAATCGAATGCAAGTCCCAACTCGTGTGTTCAAACACCTCTGGCAACGTGAGATATGTATACCAATCATTCGCGTCCGATCTTTCTAGCTGTCGTAGGAAAACTGCAGGATGCTCGGAGCTTGGGGGCACATTAATTCGCATCTCACGTCCTTTTTTCATAAGTGGCAATACGCGACTGTGACCACAGATGCACTATCGCTACATCAACGCCATCCTAGCCCATCCGCACGCAAGACTACTTGGCGATAGCTACGCTACTGGCCGTTTTTTGCCTGTCGTGACCAGCTGAAAATGACTCAAAGCAGTCGGCCGACCTGCGAGCGTGATTGGTATGACGTGCACCAGTGGGCTGCGGAGTCAACATGAAGGTGTTTTTGCTTTTCAGGCATCTGCAGGGGCAACTCGCCGCTGTCGCCAGGGTTGAGGGTATGGGGCAACGGAACCCGCCCTCGGCTAACGCGGCCTTTTATCCAAGTTAAATTTGCTCAACAATGCGGCACCGTCAGTGACACCAAGAATCTGATCGATTGCAGCGATTTTAAAGCTTGCATTGGCGATCTGAAAATCTACGTTGTTGTATGCAACCTCCGCCTCATTGTGAAGCGCGTAAGCCATGTGCGCCGCGACACGGACGCTCATGGAAGCATCTACATCTGTGCCCAGATAATCGGCAAGCAATGTCCTGATCTCAAGCAGTGCGAGCGCGAGTAGCCTGGTCTGGTCAGTTTGCATAAAGTGATCCCGTATTCTAAAAGCGAGAGCGCTGGTGAATTCGTAAGATTACATAAACGCTCGGTCTGGCAAAAGTGACGATTGGGATCAAGCATCTATGTTATTTATCAGTTCGCGCCAGACTTCCCTGGCTTTCTGCTCCGAGGTAAAGACTTATACTTTTGGATGCCAGAACTCCCCCTCAACTACGATGCATTCCAGGGTAGAGTCTTGAAACGTAAAGACATAATGGATGGCATCCTCTAGAAACCGCTGTTTATCGTGTCGCGGATGAATGGCGTTTCTCTGCTCAAGCTCTGCTAGCCAAGGCGAATTATCTATTCGATGAATTTGGTAATGCTTGAGGCCAAGTCTAACAAGCGGGTGTCCCCCCAAAGCCTCGTCGTTTGGTGAGCCGAACTGAATTTTTTTAACCAGGGGAAAATGGATTACAACTATTTGTTCCCCAGCGGTGCAATACCGTAAACATAGCTGCGTGTCGGTGGCAAACACGACGGGTTCGGGCGACGTACTTGGCTGTGGCCAGCGGTCGAGCAGCACTACGGTTGCGAATGACATATCGAAGCCTAGTGAATAAACAGGGGGCAAACAGAGTGTGAGAACGACGCGTTGTCGTCAAATGTTTCTGATCGCTACGGTCTGCTTATGGCCGAGTCCCGCCTGTCCTGACCGGCAGTTGTGCGTCGATTTTGCCACCGTAATGTAAGAGTCCAGTCAAGCCATCTATCGATCCAGCTATCAGCACGAGGATGACTGCTTGCCGCCCATGCCGTAAGGTTCGCTACCAAAATCGCCACAGCCTTACAGTGGTGGTAATACAGCAAGGAGAGCGAACAATGAACACCTTCAAATCATCAGTTCAAAACGTAGCTGCGGCCATAGGCCTCATCGCAGCAGTGACAGTCGGTGGATGCGTGATGATCCCTTACGACACGCCGGAATCAAAAGCCCAAATCCAGCGCGATCTGAAAATTGCACCATCGGATATTCAAGCCGTGTCGGAAACGAACTGGTGCTTGTTCCCATATGGAAGCGAAGGCAGCTGCAGAGCCACTCAAGGCCTGGGGGTGTTGACCAGCAAAGGCCTGATCCTCAGCCTCTACAACAACCACACCTACACTGAAACCGCACGCATCCTCCCAGAACAAGTGCAGTGCGTGAAGACAGTTGGTGGTCGCACTGGAGTCGAACCGTTCGTTGTATTCACCAAAGACCGAGCGATCATGCTCGCCGTCATCACGCCGGGTGGGCAAATGAATGTGCCTGTGAAAGTCAGTTTCTTTGATTATCTGACGAAGCCAGGGCAGCACGTCTTCACTGGGACGGATGGCGGATATGTGCGCAAGTCGGGTCGACAGCAAACCGTAGGCGGAATGGTGTCAGGCACTGCCGTCCCGTGGCATACAACACTCGACGTAACCGAGGTTTTTAACCCTTGCCCGCAGGTTACCGATTAACGAGGAGTGGTGCGTTCCCTCGCAAGCGGTGCGCGCATGCCCAAGCCCGTAGGTGTGAAGGATGAATGCCCGAAGGGCCGAAACGCCCGGGCGGCTCGGCTCGCGACAGCCGCCCTTGAAGATGCGTACCTTGAAACAGTAGGTACAGGGCTTTTAACATCCGCTCAAGCATCTGATGTCCCCAAGTCGACAGCAGCGCTACCCATTGACAATAATTGGTGCGGGAACCAGATCCGACCTTGGGCATTGGGTCGCAAGAACTGGCTCTTTACGGGGTCGCTACGCAGCGGCAAATGAGCAGCGGCGATCATGAGTTTGATCCAGTCTGCACGGCTGAGTAGTCATGATTCATATGCTTACTTGAAGAATGTGCTCACGCGCCTGCCGACGCAGCGGGCGAGTGAAATCGATCAACTGCCGCATAAGTGGCAACCGGTTTAATTAAGCAAGATATGATGCTTCGTTGGATGTCGAAGACTGAACGGAGGCCACGTCCAATTCATCATCGAAATTGGAAGAGAGGGCTGCTGCGGCCGTAATGGACCGCTTTCGGCCAAAAGCAGACATTCGCCCGCATATTTTACGATGCCCTACCGTTCTAATTGGCGTTGCCTCAGAATATCGGTCCACTAGCGGCTGGATGGAACCACCATGCGCATCGTCACAGACTCCCGGCCAAACGAAATCCTCAGGCTTGAGGATCTCCTGGAGGGCTACAACTATACTGTCTGGATAAATACCTACGGGCCTTTTGAGTTGGACCGGACACTTGAAGAGCAACTGGCCCACTCCGTAAGCAAAAACGCCATCGTGAGTAACCAGACTAGCGTGTCTCCAAGCAAAGCACGTCGCGAAGCATTAGAACTACTTTTGCACCCGGGTGATGACGCCTACGGCCCGATAGACCTGGCTGCAAAACGCTCAGAAATCCTAGAGCTGGCCAAGTCCCTGTTTACTTCTGTGAATCTCGACCAAGCCAAAGCCATCACTTCATTCTTGCTTGTTAAGGGCCATCCGGCTAATCCGGTGTACTCGGGTTTTTCCTTCGATATCCAAGCCCATGGAAAGCGATGGATTCTGATGGGCAGCAGCAGTGACTGAGGTGGAGGCCTGGCTTTCAAAGTCCGCTTTGGGTCGTTTTCTGCCTCTAGCGATGGGCAGAAAACGGCCAAAAGTAGTCTATCGAGATCATTAGCTATCGCAACCCAAGGTTGACAGAAAAGTATTCTGGCCTAGCCCTACCGTAAAACTCACAAACCGAGCGCCAACGCTGCAAGCTTCGCCACCTCAAGGGGGGCATCCGGCTCAATGTCGTCCTCGAGCATCCAGGCTGCTGACAACCCCGCCCATGCGAGCACCCACTGCAACAACCTGTGGCGATCAATTTCGGAGGCGTGTGCCACGACCCCTATACGGCGCTCGAAACACCCTGGAGCCAAAGCGCTTTTGCTATCCGGATTGCAGAAAATATTCGCGTAATCGAAGCCGCGCTCACCGTACAGTCCCTTAGGATCGATAGCGAGCCATCCCTTGGCGCCAAAGTCCAAGACATTTCCGTGATGGATGTCGCCATGCAGTACCGTGACTTCGCGAGGTGCGCCTAGAAGTTGGCGGGCGGTTTCTGCACACTGTTCAAAGACTCCTCTGTGCGTTGCCGCTGCGCTCCATAAGGCTTCGAACCGGTTAACCAGGGGGACCAAAGCAGGCAGCGGTTTTGTACTTGGTATGTGGAGGCGGCGGACCACCGCACAGATAATACGAGTAGCCTCGTCGTCCTGGCCGCAGCTCACCATGTGCGCCAGGGAGACCGAGCCGTTCGCACGCTCCATGAGTAAGGCCTCACCGTCATGTGCCAGCACTGGAGCTGCTCCTTCACCGTCCCACCAAGCCATGAGCAGATTGCCTGCCCGCTCTTCCAGCGCTTGCGAAATTTTGAGCATGGCTGGTAGGCCGTGGTGGCGAACGGGCAGTAGATGTCCATTCAGCGAGGCGAAAGCATCACCGTCGATGGTCAGTTCCCATCGTTTCAAGTATTGATCAAACATGAATTCATTAACTTTCGCACTTTTCGGAGCAGCATTATGAATGCTTGAGACGTGAGACTAAACGTCTGGTTTTGGCGGGCTGCTGCCTTCTCCGACCGGCCGCTTTGGATCGATAGTAGCCTGTAATGAAGCGCTGCTATCGACCCATAGCAGCCGTTCAGCACTTACTGAAATCAAGGGGCTATTGCCTGTCGCTGTTATGCAATCTGCTGGTAACCGAATTTGCCGACCGTCGTCAGACTGGCCTAGGCGCACGCCCGTTCACGTCGCGAGCGCACTGCCAGCAAGCGCCGTGGTTCACAAAGTCGTAAACCCCGTACTCCATTTTAATTTACCATTCACAGGCGTTCCGTTCTGGCGCCGCTCAGCCCACGCCTGCACTCCGAATTTCCAATGGAAGGATCCCGCTTCATGTCCAATACTTTGTTCCGCACACTCGCCTTGTCCAGCCTGTTAGTGCTCGCCAGCTGTACCACTGCAACGCCAAGCGTATCGATCCCTGTCACGTCCAAGGCCATCGAAGCCTTCGTAGACATCTGTCTGAAGACCGCCCCCTCATTCGCCGGCTCTGCTGAAGCGGCCAAGCGGTTCGGCATCAACGACCTCCAGGACATGGGCTTCACGCGCATCGGCTTCACCGCAGACAAAAACCTCGCCGTGCAACTTTCCGAAAAGGAATGCGTCGTTACCACTCCGAAGCAACCCGACGACAGTCTGACCCGCCAACTGCTGAGCGCCGCGCAGACTTACTCGCAAACGCCGGTTGCAGATCGTGTGCCATCGAAGGTGCGTATCCAGGACAACAACTTTATTCTTCAGCATGATCGCAACGGCGGTGAAGCATATGTGCTACTGCGGAACAAGTAATTAGCACTTTTACCCCGCGTACGAAAAGGCCCGCAAAGTGGGCTTTTCTTGTGTCGGCCATTTAACATGAGTGCCGATCTATCTACCTGCCGCACGAGGCCGCAATCGACCCAAAACTGGCATCAGACGATGGATGCTCTTGGCCTTCTCGCAAAATTGAGGCAAGCAACAGATGACGGAATCGCTTTGCGTTGTATTCATTCCGACGCTTTCGGTGGCTTTGCAACGCGCCGAAACGAACAAAGGAAAACAGGGGGCTGACCACTATTATTAATCGTGGTCTGACCCCGTTTTTTCTGGGTGATTTTCCAGCGTTTAATTCAAAAGATTGAATACTCGCTGGGCCGTTGTAGGCTACAGACAACGACTCGGCGATTTGCTTTTTTTGATCGGTTTGATGGATTTTCCAGGCCCACCCCACCCTCTAGGTTTTCGCCGCTTGGGGAGCCTGATAGGCTTTCCCCTTTAATATTAAAATCAATAAAGGTGTATGTATGGAAGCTAATAATCAGCCAGCTGATGTCTCAGAAAATAATCAGCAATCGCTGGATGGTGCATATGGACCGTGGGGGATATTGATTGCAATTGTAGTTCTGCTTTTTTTAGCCATTCAGGATGTGCTATTTTTCCAGATTTATTCATTATCTAAAAATGGCAGTGCAATTTTCTTTTCAGCAGTTATGATGAACTGTTTAGGCGGCGTTCTTTTACTATTCCCCTATCTGTCAAATAAAATTGGTTTCAGCGAGGAAAGCTGGCTTGTTAGTTTCTTGGCTTTGCCAGCTGCTGATGCAAAAATTAATTTTCCGGCCATTTCAAATTTCTTGGGAGAACAGGCACTTGGCGGGTTTCTAGGAACCGTTTTGTTTTTATCCACAAAACAAATAGCAAGCAGCCTTGGACCAGTGGCTGCTGGCTTTTTTTGCTTCGCAATAGCTCTACCGTCAATACTTATTGCCACTATCTCATATTTCAGGTTTGTATTGCTGTTCGCTAGATTTAGCTGGAAGTCCTATGGGATTGCTTCCTTTATATCGTTCGCCATTATGTCCGGCTTTTATTGGGCTGGAGTTAAATCAGTATCGTAAGGGAAATCAGGGTCAGACCACATTAAACCATCTTCGCCGAATCGTTGTACATCACGTACAACGGCTCGGCGATTTGCTTTTAATGATGGGATCGAATGACACAAGTGCGGCAGCTTTCGGCCGAATGCGGTCAATCGACAGACCAGAACAACTCCAGCCTTGAAGAGAAAAACAGAAAACAGGGGTCAGACCACTATTATTAATCGTGGTCTGACCCCGTTTTCACGCTGGAAGCAATTCGAAGACCGTCAGCGCGACGTGCAGGGGATCCTCGGCGAACTGGCCAGCCAGAAAGGCCTGGACGACCAACTCAAGGCTCGCATCGAACGTCTGCGTGACGAACACCGTCAGTTGGGCAGCGGTTACCAGAAAGGTCGCGATGCCTATATCGCCGCCGGTGCAGACCCCGCCGCAGGCGACGCCGCCGTCAAAGGTGTAGACCGCGCCACCAGCGATCAGATGAGCGAACTGGTCAGCGAACTGCGCAAGCAGGGCACCGAGCAATCGATGCTGATCAACGCCGCAGCCGAGCGCACGGTGATGGTGGGCACTGTCGTGATGCTCGCTTCGGGGCTGTTGATCGGCCTGTTGAGCCTTTGGTTGATCAACCGCAACCTGGTTGACCCCATCCGCAAGCTGATCGACTACGTGGAGCAACTGAGCCGCGGCAAATTTGCCGAACGCGTGGCCAGCGCCCGGGAAGACGAGTTAGGCAAACTGGCCGTGGCCGCCAACACTTTGCGCGATTTTCTTGCCGAAACCTTCAGCCGCCTGCAGCGCAGCGCCCATGACCTGGACAGCGCCAGTGGCGAGCTGAGCGCCATCGCCGGCCTCATCGCCAGCGGCACCAACGAGCAGTTCAACCGTACCGATCAAGTGGCGACGGCGATGAACGAAATGTCCGCCACCGCCCAGGAAGTGGCACGTCATGCGGCCGATGATGCCGACCAGTCCGCGCAGCAGGGCGAAAAAGTCATGAGCAATACCATTCACACCATCACCCAGATGCGTGGCGAGATCGTCAACACCGCCACCGTTATTCGTCGTCTGGAAACCGACAGCGGTCGCATCAGCAAGGTGCTGGAGGTCATTCGCGGCATCGCCGAACAGACTAACTTGCTGGCACTGAACGCTGCGATCGAAGCGGCCCGTGCAGGTGACGCAGGCCGCGGTTTTGCCGTAGTCGCAGACGAGGTGCGCAGCCTGGCTCAGCGTACGGCGACATCGATCATCGAGATCAATCAGATCATCCAGACCGTGCAAACCGGCGCGGAAGACGCGGCCAAGGCGATTGAAAGCGGCCAGACGCGCAGTGAAGAAAGTGTCGCGCAAGTGAATCAGGCCGGCGCCATGCTGGAGCGCATCACCCATGCGGTAGAAGCCATTCGCGACATGAACCGTCAGATTGCCACCGCCGCCGAAGAGCAAACGTCTGTGGCCGAAGACATCTCGCGCAACCTCACCGAAATCACCTCGATTGCCAGTACCAACCTGGACAATGTGCAACGCACCGAAGCGGCAAGTCACAACCTTCACGGGTTGTCTGGGCAGTTGAATGAAGTGACGGCACGCCTGAGTGCCTAGCTAATAGCTGATAGCAAGGACGCCTCCCCCATGGACCTCCAACAAATCAAACACTACCTGGCCCGCCCCACACTGAAACTCACCGCCGGGGGCTTCCGCCCTCTCGGTAGCGACGAAGAAAGCTGGCTAGGTAATGTCTTCCTGTTCCGTCCCGATGAAGGCGTGCCGGTCAATCAGGCAGGGCAACCGTTGCTGCCCTATGCCCAGCTCTACCTGCCCGCCCTGCCCTTCATCAGCCCGTTACTGACGGGAGTGCGTGTGCTGACGGTATTTATTTCGAACCCGTTTCCCGAACCCTTTGAGCCCATGGGCGACAACTGGGTGATCCGCGAATACGGGCCACAGGATGTGTTGGTGCGCAAAGTGCTGCCGGTGGAGGGTGCGTTTCTCAAAGCCTTCGCGCTGAACGCCCAGGTTGTGCCGGAGGACTTTCCGCTGTGGGATGGTGGCGGTGTGCCGGCTGATGTTGAGCAGGCGATACTCGAGCTGCAACGCGCAGGTGAACTACAGAGCTACTATGACCTGGTCACTCACACCTACGAGCACAAAATCGGCGGCTAT
Organism: Pseudomonas fluorescens; assembly: GCF_002837185.1. Lineage (GTDB taxonomy): Bacteria > Pseudomonadota > Gammaproteobacteria > Pseudomonadales > Pseudomonadaceae > Aquipseudomonas > Aquipseudomonas fluorescens_AM. The sequence goes on from NZ_KZ478000.1 coordinate 101,244, forward strand.
CCGTCGTTTTGCCAGTCAGGGGTAGATCCGGGCGAAGGCTTCGAGTTTGTCTTCCAGATTTCGTCGGATGCGAAGATCAATCTGAATGTGGTCGACAACGGAAGCCTGATGTTCTGGAAGCACGTCGAGACTGGGGAATGGGCGTTTTATTATGATTTTTACTGAGACTAGGGGAAGCGCAAGCACCTGTCTGCGAGCCCGCATGAAGGAGAGCCAATGTCTACAAATGCGGCTGCGTTCTTCCAAAAACAGACTTAAACAATTTGTCTGTAAACCATGAGCGCCTTAGCATCCATGCAAATAACGGATCGTTGAAAGGCCCCTCATGCACCTTCATGGACTGAAAGCTCTATTACCGTGGTCACTGCTCGTCATGATGTGTTGCGCCGACGCCGCCACAGTGGCTGCGAGCGACAAAGCGGTAAGCCTCTTCGAAGCACAACAATACCAGGCGACGATTGAGGAAGCGGACCGCGTGCTTCAAACCGACCCGGCCAACCCCGAGGTCTTGAATATCAAGGCGCTGGCAGTCTCCGCGCTGGGCGATGACCGCACCGCGATCCGCCTGGTTACCCAGGCACTGGAGGCGGCTCAACAGAATGGCCAGGTATCCATCGCACAACAGGCGACCTATTGGAACAACCTCGGTTATTTGCACGAACGACAACGCAATCTGGACATTGCCCTTGGCTACTATGAAAAAGCCTTGAAAATGCGCCTCGCGGTCCTGGGCGCAGATGACCTGCTGATTGCCGATACCTATAACAACATCGGTACCGCGCAGAGCAAACTGGGCCGATATGAAGAGGCCTTCGAAAACCTGCGCAAAAATCTCGCGCTGAGAAAGCGAATAGTGGGAGACCACGACGCTTCGGTCGCCGTGTCACTGAACAACCTGGGCAATGCCTATAACCTCCAGGGCAACCACCAGGCCGCGTTGCCGTTTTTTCAGCAGGCACTGGACATCGACATGGCCCTGCACGGCCCCCGGCATCCGACGGTCGCCATCCGCTGGAACAACCTCGGCGACGCCTATCGCGGCCTGGGTCAGTACGACAAAGCTGTAGCCTTCCTGACCAAGGCGCTGAACAGTGACCGCGCAACGTTCGGGGAGAACCACCCCAAAGTAATTTTGCGCTACTTCAACCTTGCACGGGTCTACGAGGCTGAAGGCGCCACCGCCAAGGCGCGCGAGGCCTATACAAAAGCGCTCCAGATACTCAGGCAGGTCGACCCCGAAGACGTTGCGCAAATCCGCTACTTCGAGGAAAAACTGCGAACGCTGGAAGGCTAGTGAAAATCGAGTCGACCCGATTTGAATAATGCCGGTCTGACCCTGATTTTCAGAAATGTGATCGCTTATCTCCGAGCAGGCACGAAGGAAAACCAATGTCCGCCGAAATCGAAAAATACCTGCAAATCAACGCCGAGATCGAACGATCCTACAAACAAGCGCTGCGCAACAAACGCCAGCAAACTCGAGCAGGCAAGGATGCCCGGCTCGACAGAGCCTACTTCAGGTTCGCCCTGGTCGGGCCGTCGATTCTGGCCATACCGCTGACCATTATTGGCAAATGGGCTCAAGCCTATTGGCTGTACAACGTGAGTGCGGGACTGATCGCGGTATCTTACCTGGCGATGTTTTTCTACCCGCTGCTGGGGGTGTTGCTCTACCGCCACTCGCTGAAAAAAGCGATCACTGCGCCCTTCGCCAATTTGCTGGAATTGAACGTCAAAACCCTGATGCAGGTAGAGGCTCGCTATTTACCGGACCTGGCAGCCCTCTCGCGCGAGACGTTGAAGCTGGGTGCGCTGGAACTTAAAAGCGAGCGCGACAGCCTGGAAAAACGCACGCATATGGTGACGGGCGCGCTGGAGAAGGTCGGCATTCTCCCGGGCTTATTGGCGCTCATCGTCGCCCTTTCAAGTCTGGACGATATGCTGGTCAGGGTCGGCATTGCCGAGCGTACGGAGTGGTTATTGGCGATAGCGGCGACCAATACCTTTTTCTTCGTAATGTGCTGCTACGTGCAATTCATGATTGTGCGCTACGAGCGCATGATCGCCCTCACCGAGCTGGCCGTGGACTGCAAGGACCGGCAGACAACGTGAGCGTTGCCTTGAGTGGGGGCCCTGATGGCGGAAAAAACCGGCATCAGGACCGGCGTACCTTCAGCCCTTCAACTCGCCGGCACGATTGCTCGCCGCATCATCGTAGGCCACGTACAACGCCTCGGCGATCTGGCTTTTGATGGCCTTGGTGGATTCCAGGCCCAGCACGAACCCTTCGGCCTTGCCGCCGGCGCGGTTGAGTTCTTCGTGGGTGGCAGCGCCGGTGATGGCGTCAAGGAGTTTGGCCGCGTGCGGGCCTACGCCTTTGGGCAGGGAGATTTGGTCGATGGACATGGCGGTACCTTTAAGAATGAGGTCGGTAGCGCGTGTAACCACTGCCGGGGCGAGCATGGTAAACCGGCTGGCGAAGAAAGGGGCCGCTTTCGGCCCTTCAAATGCGCCAGCGCAGCGTCACGGCTGGCAATCGCTTCGCAGCTGCTCAAGCATTATCCCTGCCGCGGGACTTCCATTTGGAGCATCAACTTCTTTTTCAAGCAGGTACATGTTGATGCCTTCCCTGACCAACTTATCGACAACCCCGGAGTATTGCATGGCATTAGCCATAGGGCTGTTCAGATAAAGCGCATGGTATTTGAACTGATCTCGTATAGTTTCACACCACCCACGCTGCGCCCTTAAGTCGTCAACCTCAAGAACCTCCTCCGCCGAAAAAATCAGATAAGCGACATAGTTTTCGTACTGCTCAAGGTCTTTGCCGGCCTTGAGGCTATAGAGTTTAGGGTCATTGAACGGATAGGAGGCGGCCGAAAACTGCGGATGGGATAACGCCATACTCAAATACTCCCGGTATATCGACTTCGCGGCAGCAACCCTTGACTCATTCAGCTGATTGTAAGCAACACCTGCCGCCGCCACTGCAACCAAAAAAGTTAACAACGATGAAATTGCTGATACGTGGGAATACTTTCCCATGCAGAGTTTGCGCACTATGAAAATACCGAAAACAACAGCAGTTATACAAATTGCAATTACCATGACACGCCTTAATAAATCAGCTTTGGAAAAGTAAAACCTGGAATCATTTGATCATGCCTGTCTCAGCCCTGGAGACTCCCCCCACGCCGCGCAAACATCGCCCTCTCCGTCTCCTCCGTCGCCCGCTCGCCCTTGTACGCCAACTGAGTGATAAGAAACCGATCCTTGGCGCCCTTAATGTCCGAAGGGTCATGGGTTCTGAGCAACGGCGCCAGGTCGATGGATGTGGCGAAGTTTTCGTTGGTCACGCTGTAGTAGCCCATGATACTGCCGGACCAGGGCGAGCTGGCGTCCGTCATGTCGATGGTGGCGTTGCGGTAGGCCACGGCGGCCGTTTTCAGCTCGGCGGCGCCGTTGAGCAGATCGGTGAGGCGCTGGATATTCGCTTCGCTTAGCTGACCGGCCTTGTCGAGTACTTTCAGGCGGCCATCGGCTTCGACGGTAAAGCCATAATCGGTTGCGGCCAGGTCGGGCGCGGTGCTGGCCAAGGTTGATTCGAACGTGGTGAAGGCGCTTTTCAGCACCGCTTGTGCACCATTGAAACGCTCGGCAAAGCGAGGAAACTCAGGTGATTCGGAGCGGCCGACCCAGGTGTCGATGACCTGCACGGGTCCGCGCAGGGCCAGGGCGGCTTCGCTGGGATGGTAGACGGCCGCCGGGCCGGCGTTTGCCAAGGCCTGGCTCGCAGCCCCGGACGGCGCCTGGGGCGTGAGTGTCTGCTCGGAAGGCGCAAGGCGCGTGTTGGCTGGGGCTATAGGGGCAGCGCTGACGGAGAGTGACATTTCAATCGGTCCATGATTGGCGGGTTCACGGAGGTTATCGACGCAGAGGGCTCGATCTTTAGCCCGCTCGGGCGCGCAAGCCTTACTCCTGCACACTGCGCATCAGCGTGCCGAACAGGTCCCCGCGCGGCATCTTGTCCAGGGGGATGTCGGCCTCCTCGAACCACGCCTGCCCGGCTTCCGGATGGGGACCGCTGAGCACCACCACGCCCTTTTTGTAGGTGTAACGTGCGGCCGCCACATCGCCGTTGTGGTAAGTCGCCAGGGTGGTATACGCGGAGGTCGCGGTGGCTTTGGGGAAGTACGGGCCATCCTGGTAGAACACCGTATCCGGCTTGCCGTCCCAGGTGACGCGCACGGCGGCGTCTTCGATGCCGCTCACTTCAAAGCCTGGCCGGCCTGCTTCGCTGTCGAGGTCCTGGGTAATCAAGCCGAGGTTGTTGTCATCGGCCAGGTAGGCACCCATGCACAACCCCAGGTAGCGCCCGCCCCCGGCGACGTAATCGCGGATGGCATCGGCGCGTGCGTCGCCCAGGCTGTCCAGCGCGGCCGGGATGTCCTGGCCGCCTCCCGGTTGAACGTAGAGGTCGTAGCGCGCGAGGGTTTGCGGGGTGATGTCGACCGGTTCACCGGCGCCGACAAAATCGATCTGGTAATGCGGGTCCAGGCGCAGCAGCGCCGCTTTGACGTTTTGCGAACAATCGACACAGCCTGCCGGGCCCCGGTAGATTGCCACATGGGTGATCGGCGTGGCGGCGTGCGCCTGGGCGGCAGCGAGAACGAGAAGCGTGGCAGCGATAGCGTGCAGGTTCATGGGGGTGCGCTCTGTAGCAGATGGGATTCGCGTACCACAGCCTAAATCGAATAGCCCGCGAAAACCGTTAACAGTTGTAAGCAACCGTCGCTTGAATGCCCCTCACTCAGCCGCCTGCGACAATGGCCGCGCCACCTGTTCCAGGGCCTTGCGTTCAGCCGCCACGCCCCAAATTGCCTGCACCACCGCGGCGATGAGCATCAGCGCCGCACCAATCAGGTAGCCAATCAACAGACTGCCGCGCTGTTGCGTCTGGATCAGCTCGCCAAACAGCGTCGGTCCGATGATCCCGCCCAGCCCCGTGCCGAATGCGTAGAACACCGCAATCGCCAGCGCGCGTATCTCCAGGGGAAAGGTCTCTGCCACGGTCAGGTACGCCGAACTCGCCGCTGCCGAGGCGAAGAAGAAAATCACCATCCACGCGATGGCTTGCTGGGTCACGTCGAACCAGCCTTGCTGGAAGGCATAGCCACTGAGCGCCAGCAACACCCCGGAGGTGGCGTAGGTAAAGCTGATCATCACGCGTCGACCGATCACGTCGAACAGCCGCCCGAGCAACAGCGGCCCGCAGAAGTTGCCGAGGGCGAGGGGCAGCACGTACCAGCCGACGCGCTCGGCGGGTACCTGGTAGAAGTCGGTGAGCACCAGCGCGTAGGTGAAAAAGATCGCGTTGTAGAAGAATGCCTGGGCGGTGAGCAGGGTCATGCCGACCAGGGCGCGACGACGATAGCTGACGAACAGGGTGTGGAAGATTTCCGCCAAGGGCGTGTGGTCGCGGGCGTGCAGACGCAGCGGCGGGCTGGTGGCGGGGGCAAGCGCATGGCCCTGTTCGCGCAGGCGCGCCTCGATGCCGTCGACGATGCGTTGTGCTTCGGCGTGGCGGCCGTGGATCAGCAACCAGCGCGGGCTTTCCGGCAGCCACAGGCGCATCACCAGAATAACCAGGCCCAACGCGGCACCGATGCCGAAGCACAGGCGCCAGCCGAGGTCGCCGCCGACGATCTGCGGGTCAAGGAGCACAATGGCACCGCCGGCACCGAGGGCGGCGCCCAGCCAGAAGGTGCCATTGATGGTCAGGTCGACCCAGCCGCGATAACGCGCCGGGGTGAATTCCTGGATGGTCGAGTTGATGGCCGTGTATTCCCCGCCGATGCCCATGCCGGTGAAGAAACGAAACAACAGAAAGCTTTCCAGGTTGAAGGAAAACGCCGTGGCCGCGGTGGCGCCCACATAGAGCCACAGCGTGATAAAGAACAGTCTGCGTCGCCCCAGACGGTCGGTCAGCCAACCGAACAGCAGCGCGCCCAGCACCGCGCCGGCGATGTAGACGCCCCCGGCAAGGCCGATGTCGACGTTGCTGAAATTCAGGCCGGTGCTGCTTTTCAGCGCGCCGGACACCGAACCGGCCAGGGTCACTTCCAGGCCGTCGAGCAGCCAGGTAATGCCCAGGGCGAACACCAGCAAGCTGTGGAAGCGGCCCCAGGGCAGCCGATCCAGGCGTGCGGGCAGGTCGGTTTCGAACAGCGCGCCAGGGGTATTTGAGTGGGGTGGGGTCATTGTCACATCCGTTATGTGAACTGCCTTGTCAGTTATGAGTGAGTGTTTTGAGAGGGAGTTCAACGTGGTTGCGCTGAACGAAGGGGCGGATGGCGCAGTCGCACTATCAAGCCCCGGCAAGGAACCCACTGATGCCTCTGAACCCTGCTGCTTTCACGATGCTGTTGAGCCTGGCCGCCGGTACGGCGCTCGCTTCCCAGGAACCCCTGCGCCTGGAACAGCTGAAACGCTGCGGTGACCTGCTGGAGAACGCACAGCAGGACTGGTGCCTGCGCGTGCGTGGCCTGGGCGCCGCCCCTGCGCAATTGAAACTGGGCGGCCAGGTCTTGCCGCAAGACGCCGTGAAGCGCGACGGCGACCAACTGCGCCTGCGCCTCGATAGCCGCCGCTACCAGAGCGGCCCACTGTGGCTTGAAGACGGCCCGCGCACCAGCAACGCCGCCTGGCTGAGCCTGCGCAACAGCCAGGTGGTGGCCGCCGGGCCCAGCGAAGTGGCGAAGAACATGGACGGCCTGACCACCTATGTCGATCTGGTCAGCGTGCTGATCGAAGAAGACCAGGAGGGACGCCAGGAAGCCGAGCGCCTGGCGCGCAAATACGGCGCGACGGTGGTCGGCAGTATCGCGCCGCTGAACGTTTTTCAGCTGCGCCTGCCGGCCACCGACCTGATACAGCGCGACGCCCTGGTGCTGCGCCTGGGCAGCGAGACCAGCGTCGATGCGGTGGTCATCGAAGAGTCGGCCGCCGAAGAGGCCGAGCAAGCCGCCCCTCGTCGTGAAGCGCCGAAGAAGCCGTCGCCCGACTCCGACGAATGGGCCGCCAACCGCTTTCTCGATGCCGTGGCGTATTACCAGCGGCGCATTCCGGGCCAGCACGCGCCCATCGTCGCGCAACCGGTGCGCATTGGGGTGATCGAGCGCGGCGTGGATTTCGACACAGCCGATTTCGCAGACTACCTGGGCGCCTGCGCGCCCCGGCGCACCTGCGTCTACGCCGGCGATACGGGTACAGCGGACAGCCATGGCACCACCGTCGCCGGCATCCTTGCGGCAGGCTGGAACAACGGTGGCAACACCGGCTTTTTGCGTGGCCTGGACAAGGCCGGCGGGGGCTTCGATGTGATTGTCGAGCGCAACTCCGATGCCGGAATTACCGCAAACATCGCCGCGTCGGTCAACCTCGTGGAGGACGGCGTACGCGTGCTCAACTGGAGCTGGGGCATTCATCGCGTCGGCACCAAGGACGTCAACGGCCATGACGTCGACTCGCTGGTGCGCTCGGGGATAGCCATGAGCGGCTACGAAGAACTGCTCGAAGAGTTTTTCCTGTGGCTGCGCAAGGAACACCCCGACGTGATCGTGGTGAACTCCGCCGGTAACGGTTCGGCCTTCTCGGGCAGCGACGAGTACCGCCTGCCCTCCTCGTTCATCACCGAGCAATTGCTGGTGGTGGGTGGGCATCAGCGTAACGAGCGCGATGGCGTCGCCGTCGATGATCCGGCCTACGCCGTCACGCGCAGCTCCTCGAACGTGGACATGCGCGTCGACATCACCGCCGCCGCCTGTGCCCACGCGTCCACGCCGGGCGCCGACCAGGAAGGCGCCGTGCATTGCGGCACCTCCTACGCCACGCCGATGGTCGCGGGCCTGCTGGCGGCGATGCTGTCGATCAACCCGCAACTGCAGCCCGAACAACTGCGCACGCTGTTACGCCGCAGCGCCCTGGCGATCGGCGATAATCACGACTTCGAACGCAGCGACGCCCAGGACCTCACGGCACCGATCCTGCCGTCGGAGCGCAATTACCAGCTCAATGACAAGGATGTCGGACGCTCGGCGCGGCTGGATATGCAAAAGGCGCTGGACCTGGCGGTGCAGAGTCGTACGCGGGTGCGGTAATGGCGGGCCGAGGGCGGCGGCAACGTCATAGTTTCGCCGCCTGGACCAAGGCTAGCGCAGCCGGCACCGCACACGTCAACGCCGCTGAATCTTCACACTGGCGAAGGTGGATTCTTCCCGAGCCTGCTCCAGTATGTTCTTCGGCTTCGCCGGCGCCCCCGGCCTGGCCACAGGGCGCGGCGTAATCGGCAGGCGCAGGCGCATGTCCGAGCGTTCGTCACTGGGTGCCACGCCGAAGAAGTCCCGATAGCACTTGGAGAAGTGCGGCGTGGACACGAAGCCGCAGATCGCCGCAAGCTCGACCATCGATAGAGGCGTCTGCATGAGCAACTGGCGAGCCCGCGTCAGGCGTAGCTTGAGGTAGTAGCGCGACGGCGTGCAGTACAGGTAGCGCTGGAACATGCGCTCCAGCTGGCGCCGCGACACCTGAACGTAGGCGGCCAGTTCATCGAGGTCGATGGGTTCTTCCAGGTTGGCTTCCATCAAGGCCACTACTTCCTGCAGCTTGGGCTGTTGCGTGCCCAGCAGATGCTTGAGCGGCACGCGCTGGGTATCGCGCTCATTGCGGATGCGCTCGTACACGAACATCTGGGAAATCGCCGCCGACAGTTCATGCCCGTGATCGCGGCCGATCAGGTGCAGCATCATGTCCAACGGGGCGGTGCCGCCTGAACTGGTGAAGCGGTTGCCATCGAGGGAGAAGACGCTGGCGCTGACCGTGACACGGGGAAAGGCTTCCTGCATGGAGGCCATCAGTTCCCAATGCACACTGCACTGGAAGCCATCGAGCAGGCCCGCCTTGGCCAGCGCCCAACTGCCGGTGCACACCGCGCCAAGGCGGTTGCAGTACAGACGCGCCTGGCTGCGCAACCAGGTGATGTGGGCGGGTGTGGCGGCCTGTTGGATGCCCACGCCGCCACAGACGATCACGGCATCCAGTTCGCGCTGTTCATGCGCCACCGCATCCGGTGTGACCGACACCCCGTCGCTCGCCCATACCGGTTCACCGTTGAGGCTGAGGGTGCGCCAGCGATAGAGCTCTTCACCGGCCAGTTGATTGGCCATGCGCAAGGGCTCGACCGCACAGGACAGCGATATCAGGGTGAATTGGTCCAGCAGCAAAAAGCCGAGGGTCTTGCAGGCAGGCGCGTCAGCTTCCATCACCGATACTCAGCACTGGTATTCAAGAGGGCTCAACCACAACGGTCTTGGTCGACTGCCCGTGCTGGCGCGCCGTGACCACGCCAATCAAGGAGATCAGCAAGGCCAGGCCAATCGTCGAGGACACTTCCGTGCGATGCTCCGGCGTCACCATCATCACGGCCAATGCTGCGCAGATGAACACGATCACCAGGTAAGTCAGCCAGGGAAACAGCCACATACGGAACGCCAGCTCGACGTTCTGCCTGAGCAGCAAGCGCCGCATTCTCAGTTGCGAGATGGCGATGACCAGGTACACCAGCAACGCGATGGCGCCTGAACTGGCGAGCAGAAACTGGAACAGGCCGGCGGGCATGAAGTAGCTCAGCAGCGTCACCCCCGCGCCGATGATGGTGCTGGCAATCACCGCCGCCCTGGGCACGCCCGCCACGGAGGTGCGTTTAAGGGCGCGAGGCGCGTCGCCGCGTTTACCCAGGGAGAACAGCATGCGCGAGGAAATGTAGATCGAAGAGTTCATGCAACTGGCAACGGCGATCAACACCACCACGTCGACCATGAATTTGGCGTTGGGGATGTTCATCAGCTCCAGCGCGCGCTGATAGGAACCCACGGACGCGAGCAGCGGATCGTTCCAGGGCACCACGGAAATGACGACCGAGATCGACAACAGGTAGAACACGCCGATGCGCCAGATTACCGAACGCGTGGCCCTGGCGATGTTTTGCGCAGGATTGCTCGATTCGGCCGCGGCGATGGTCACCGCTTCGGTACCGATAAAACTGAACATGATGGTAATGAACGCCCCGACCACCGCCGACAAACCGTTAGGCGCAAAACCGCCGTGCTCCTCCATCAACCGGCTCAAGCCACTGGCTTGGTGATCAGGCACCCAGCCCATCAGCACGCTGAAACCCAGGCCGATAAACCCGATAATGGCGATGACCTTGGCCATCGCGAACCAGAACTCGAACTCACCATACTTGGCCACGCTGAACAGGTTGGTGATCACCAGCAGGATGATCGACAACAAGGCGAACAGCCACGCATCGACCTGAGGAAACCACTGATTGAGCACGTGACCTGCAGCCAGCGCCTCGATCGGAATCACCAACACCCAGAACCACCAATACAACCAGCCGATGGTGAAGCCCGCCCAACGGCCGATCGCCTGGTCGGCGTAGGTTGAAAAGGAACCGGTGTCGGGACGTGCCACCGCCATTTCCCCAAGCATGCGCATCACCAGCACCACCAGCAGGCCGGAGAACAGATACGCCAGCAACACCGCCGGCCCCGCCGCTGCGATGGCATGGCCGGAACCGACAAATAATCCCGCGCCGATGATGCCTGCGATGGACAACATGGTGACGTGGCGCGGTTTGAAACCCTGCGCCAGCTGACCGTTGGAATCGTTGGAATCGTTGGAATTGAGGCTATTCATTGTTTTTGTTGTTCTCAGGCGACCAATGCCCCTCACCTTAAGGGCGCTGCGCCGGGCCAAAGTAGCCTGAGCACGCCATCATCGTGTCTGATCTCGACATTTGCCGATCGGCTGCGGCGACTGGCGAACCGGCGTCTGCACCCGCGACCGCTCCTCAGGCTGCGGTACCGGCCTTGAATAGTTCGCTCATGAGTTCGGTGGCCGCACCGTGCCCGAAGACATGCGCGGAGTCGCGCTGGGAGGGGTCCAGCGTGCCTTCGCCTCTGATGCTCTGCCCGGTATAAACCAGCGTTCCCTCAAGCACTTCGACGGCGCTGTGATAGCCCAAGCCGACCAAAAACGCGCCGGCCCCAGCCGCACGCGCATAACGCTGGTCCTGCTCGGCCGGTGTCAAATCCGACATAGGCGTGAGCCTGCTACTATCCTGACCAGGCAGCGCGCCCACGTATTGATCGCTCGCGCTCACTCCGCGCAGCATGTCCCAGGCCTGTAGAATCTCGACCGGAGACGCTGACATATGCCCGACAAGCGGCTCGGTGGTTTCCTTGATGCGGGCCGTGCCGATATCGAAGACCGCCCAGCGATTATCAGGAATACGCTCGGATGCCGGCACATTGAGCGCCTTATCCGCCTCCAGCCCGCTGTTATGCACGCCCGCTCGAAAAGGTATGTCGGCAGGCGAATTGAACGGACGGACTTTTCGTTCAGCGCGCTTATCCGGGCCTACCACCGCAGAGCCGCCCTGCTCCCGCATGCGCTGGACGGCGGCGGCATCGGGCACTTCCAGCCCCTGTGCCTGAAGCTGACGGTTGAGCGCCGTCATCAGCCCCTGGTCTGCGTTGCCGGGGGTGGTGTAAAACCCGCCGATATCGCCCATCAGTGCGATGGCCGCCGCTCTATCAGTGGCGCTTGCCGCCCCGCTACCGGCGCGCGCCAATGCAGCCAGCAAGTCGTCCGTTGTTTTCCCCGCCAACAGCCGGCCTTGCCCCAGTAAATGAGCACCCAGCATGCCCTGATGCTGCGGGCTCAGGTTCGACACCACACGGTGCAAGACGCTGGCGGCACCGGCCAGCTCTTGGGTCAGGACGTCGCCGGGCTTGTAGAGCACGTTTCTCGCCGCGACGGTCTGTGCCTACGCCAACGCATGGGTGGTTGTCTGAGCGGCCTGGCCCGCCGGGTTGCCATGGGTGATGTGTTGATGCACGGCGTCCTTGGCCTTGAGCGCATCATTGAAGACCGCAGCGTCCTTGGCGGCATTTTCCAGGGCGCCGTGATTCAGGAAAAGCCTGTCGCCGATGTGCTCGAAGCCGGGCTTTTCGGAAAAGGTCTGGCGCAGTTTGTCCTGCACGGTCGGATGGGTCAGCGCGTATGAGATTTCATCCATCGAATGCCCGCCATCCACGTAGATGAACAGCAAGGCTTGAATGGCCAAATAGGTTTCAAGGTCGTCCGGGCGGGTATTGGCATGCACATCCTTGCAAGCACGCACCGCCCCCTGTTCGATCACAATCGAACCCGACGGACCGTTGACGTAGGTCCCTGTGCCTTTTTCAAAAAACGTCTTCAGATAAGAACCCGGTTTGGATGCATCCGGGTGCTCGGGATCCTGCATCTCAAGCCTGTCGGGGCAACGGGTGCTGGCACTGGCCAGCAACTGGCTCTGGTAATCGTTTTCATACTGGATATTGAAAGGGTCATTCAGGCGCAGGTCTGCGGGTGTCGCATCAATATTTCGCAAGATACCAACGTTATGACTGTCTGCCTGCCTGAACAAATTACCTTCTCGAGCGTTGAGTTCAATACGGCCTTTTCCGGGTGCCTTGATGGGATCAAACACGCCGTCCCAATGGTCCGCCGGGAGTTTTGCCTCGACGTCCGGTTCATTCTTCAGTGCGTAACTCAAATACCGGTGTTTGTAGATATCAAACAAGGCCGTCCTGGCCTCGGGCGAGATATTCAAGGTTTCCAAGGTTTTCTCGGCACGCGTGTAGAAGCCCTGGAGTTGATCCAAACCGACGATGCTTGTGTCGAAACTCTGGTTTTTCCAAGCCGCCTCGTATTTCTCGAACAACTGCGCAGACACGTAGTTGTTCTTGATGTAATCGACCTGGTTGTTTGAGATATCGACAAACGTTTTATAGGTATCCGGCGAGCGGAAATAATCTTGCAGGGCATGCTTGGCATAGTAGCTTTCGAACGCGCGCCGTACCGGGTCGTTGACCATTTTCAGCCTCATCGAACCTTCGGCACCTTGCGTCGAGCCGTTGGTGACCAGCTTGGTCAGCTCAGCTCTACGCTGCTCTGGATCGGGGATGCCACGCAATCGGGTAAGGGTCTTCTGGGTTTCGGTTTCAGCCGGCCCCGCGATCCTGAACCTGTTCAAACCCAGGCTCAGCGCACCGTCCTTGATTGACGCCTTGCCCGGCGCGATACGGTCCTGTGAGTGTTTTTCCACGATATCACTGTCAATCACGGCGTTATAAATAGCGCCGTTTCTGATTTGCGCGACCTGCGTGCCGCCGTAAAGAAAACTGACCGGGCGCTCCTGCCCGTCGGCTTTGAGCGTCACGGTGGGCAGGGCGTTGGAAGTGACTTCAATAGGTTTGTTTTTTATATAGTCGAAGTTCTTCACAAACTCGACATTCTTCAACACCTGGTTAACAGCGTTAGCCTGTAACTCGGCCGCCGCGCTGGGGACGCTATCATTCGTGATCAGCATAGTGGTTGCCTGTAGTCTTGAGTAAGGTGGCAAGTGTCGTCGCGACGGTTTATTCAACAATGCTGTGCAGTGATGTCATCAGATTGAAAAACCCGTCCAATGCGACTTGCAATGTTTTGGCTGAGCCCATGCACGCATCGTCCAGCAGGGCCTTGACTTCGTAACCGCGCAGACCTTTGCCCAACACGGGCTGGCCGGTCACCACCGATGGCAACGCGTGCTGCAGTAAAAGCAGCAGTTTTTCCGCATGGAGATTCAGCGTGGCGCTGTTCAGATTTTTCAACTCACTCCACATCCATACGCCATGATGGTCGGCAGTGAGCATGATCGGGCTGATCATTTTAAAGTTGAGCGCGATTGACGAGTGGCGATCAAAGTAGCCGATTTGTTCTGGGCGTACGCCAAGGTCCAATAAGGTTTCGCGTAGTGTTTTCGCAATATCAGAACTCACAGCCCATGCCCTCAAGCGTAAGCAGCCTTGCTTCTGGAGTTATAACTGGCGTCCCTGAGTTATCCCTTGGCGCCGCGCTCGGAGAATGTGAGAGAGGCGAAACATGAGTGGCGGCCGTCCACCAACAGTTCCATCGGGCAATGGGAGCGCGATTCGCGTATCAACCCGCCTGCGCCATCATTTGCCACAAGGAAGCCCCCACGCCAGTGATGCTCTCGCCTGCAATGAGCCCGGCCGCCGCAGTAATTGCAAAACGCTCGGTAAGGTTTGGCCAACGACAGCTGACCAACCAGGTCAGCACCGCTCCCAAAGCCATCATCAGCGAAATGGACGCCGGTAATACAAACGCCAACCCCAGGGCGGCAGCGCTTGGCAGGTAGCGGCTGCGATGCGCAGGCAAGGTGCTGTCAAGCACACCCAGCAATACGCCGATCAAACCCGCGATGCCGATGGCCCAGCGAATGCTCGGCGATAACGAGTCCAGCCCGTGGGTCAGGGTTTGCGCCACGGCTTTCCAGGTGGCGACGGCTGGGGCCGGCCATTGCTCGGTGAGGAGCATGGTCTGTGGGTCGGGAATCAGCGCCAGGTAGGCGAATACGCCGACGATACTGCCGACAAAAATCCCCAGGATCTGCGCGATCACCTGCTTGTGAGGGGTGGCGCCAATTGCCTTGCCGACCTTGAAGTCATTCATCAAGTCGGTGCACTGCCCGGCCGAACCGCCGGCGGTATTGGCGCTCATCAAGTTGATCGGCACCTGTCCCGGCGCGACGATGCCAAAACTCAGCTGGGACAATTGCCCAATCGCGCCAATCGGCGGGATGCCGGTGGCCCCCACCACGCGCGCGGCCACGGCGGCCAGGCAGATGGCCAGGGGGATGGTGAGCAGCGCCATCCACGGATTGATGCCGAACAGCAACGCCTGCAGGCTCACGACCAGGATGATCGCCAGCGCAAACCCGGCAGCCGGGCCCGGCTTCGGCAGGGTCCAGGGTGTGCCGCCGTCCGCGCGGGTGGTTCGGTGCAATGCCCACAAGCGAATGGCCAGGGACGCCAGGGTAGAACAGACCATCAGGCTCACGCCCGGCCACAGCAGCCACTCCACCAGTGCGGCGAATTGCGGGCCGCTGCTGCCCGGCGCGACGTCCACCAGCCCGTGCGCCAACAGCCAGGGCCCCAGCCCGCCCCAGGCCAGCAAGGCGCCGAGCAGCAAGGTCAGGCCTACGCGGATGCCGATGATGCCGCCAAAACCGAGCAACAACAGCGACGGGGCAGTGGTAAACGTCAGGCGTTCGAGCTGGGCCGTCGGCGACCAGCGCGGGAACGCCCACAGGAAGGTATCCACCCATTTGACCAACCCCGACAGCAACGCGGCGCCGAGCAACACTTTCAAGCGCGTCGCCGCTTCGTGACCGTGGTTGTAGATATGCAGCAGGGTCTCCAGGGTGGCCATGCCTTCGGGAAACTTCAGTGCCTTGTCGTTGAGCAACGAGGGCCGCAGGTACCATGCGATCCAGATACCCAGGAAGCTCACGGAAAACACCCAGGCGATCATCGCGATCGCCTCCAGTTGGTTGCCCGTGAGCAAGGTGTAGGCCGGGATGGGCGCGACCAGCCCGCCGGAAATGATCGACGCGGCGGCCGAGGCGACGGTCTGGTTGATGTTGCTTTCGTGCAGCGTCCACGGCAATGGTGCAGCAGAACGCTTGGCCAGGCCCTGCCAGATCGCGTAGCCGATCAGCAACGCGATGATCGACATGTTGAACGACCAGCCGATCTTGAGGCCGGCGTACACATTGGACGGTGTGAGCAGGATACCGAGCAGGATGCCGGTGATGACCGCGCGCAGGCTGAGTTCACGTTCTACGGGGGTGGTTGCCGCGATGGGATGCATGCAGATTCCTTTCGACGAAAAACAGTGCCACCTCATAAGTGAGCGCTGAAAGACACGAAGGTTCATCGATTCGGCTTGCCCCGATAGCCATAGGTATCTACACAACGCTGTAGCCCCCAACGCTAACCACGATGCGAAGCGAGCCGCTCTTGATCTTGATCTGCTTTAGATCTTAGGCGCCCCGTTAAACCACGCTGGCCGAACGCAGGCTTGAATCCGTGGGTAACCCGGCAGGACGCCGGGTTAGCCGCACTGGGCCATGGATGGCCCAT